>JBASAF010000001.1:0-30895 GCA_049650465.1 Rhodanobacter sp.
ATCGCGGCGGCGATCCGAACACGATGAGCTCCAACAACGAGCAGCTCACCTACGTCGCCACGCTGCATCACGTCTGGCCCAACGTGCAGTTGCTGATCGAACGCGGCGCCAACATCAATCAGCCGCTGTACACCACCGACGGCTACAACACCGTGCTCAACTGGTACACCAAGTACGCCGACTTCGAGCAGGCCTACTGGTTGCTGCAACACGGCGCCGACCCGACCCGCAAGATCAAGGCCGACCCCGGCACGTTCAACTACGGCCGCATGCCGATGGTCGAGGACATCTATTACGCGCCGGTGCGGCCCGACGGCATCGAGTGGCAGCGTCGCTGCCAGCACTGGCTGCGCGACCACGGCATCCAGCGCACGCCCGAGATGGGCGTCTGGGCCGACTACCGCAAGAAGCTCGGCGTGGCCAGCGATCCGAAGGACATTCCGCTGCTCTGATCCGCTCGGCCTCCGCTCGCCGAAGGCGACGCCACGGCGCCGTCCTTCGCTCAGCGCTGCAGCAAGGCCTTGGCCCGCTGCACCACGTTGTCCACGGTGAAGCCGTATTCGCGCAGCAGCACCTCGGCGGGGGCGGAGGCGCCAAAGCGGTCGATGCCCAGCATGTCGCCGTGCGCGCCGGTGTAGCGTTGCCAGCCCTGGGCCACGCCCAGTTCCACCGCCAGTCGGGCGGTGACGTCGGGGGGCAGCACTTCGTCGCGGTAGGCCTGCGACTGCGCCTCGAACAGTTCCCAGCTCGGCATCGACACGCAGCGGACCGCGATGCCGCGGCTTTCTAGCTGCTCGGCGGCCTGCACAATCAGGCTGACCTCCGAGCCGGTGGCGATCAGGATCAGCGCCGGCTTCTGGCCGTCCTTCGCATCGCGCAGCACGTAGGCACCCTGGCGCAGGCCGTCGGCGCTGGCGTAGCGGTTGCGGTCCAGCGTGGGCAGTTTCTGCCGCGACAGGGCGAACAGCACCGGCTGGCCCTTCATCGCCACCGCCACTTTCCACGCCACCGCGGTTTCGTTGGCGTCGGCCGGGCGGATCAGGGTGAGGTTGGGGATGGCGCGCAGGCTGGCCAGCTGCTCGACCGGCTGATGCGTGGGGCCGTCCTCGCCGAGCGCGATGCTGTCGTGGGTGAACACGTGGATCGCGTGCACGCCCATCAGCGCAGCCAGGCGGATCGCCGGACGCATGTAGTCGGAGAAGATCAGGAAGGTCGAGCCGTACGGGATGAAACCGCCGTGCACGGCGAGGCCGTTGACGATCGCACCCATCGCGTGCTCTCGCACGCCGAAGTGCAGGTTGCGGCCGGCGTCGCTCCAGCCGGCGGCATCCGAACCTTGGGTGTCCTCGTCCGGCGTGGCGGCGGGGTTGAAATCGCCAAAGCCTTTCAGGTTGGTGAAGGTGGATGAATCGAGGTCGGCCGAACCGCCCACCAGCGCCGGCAGATGCGGCGCGATCGCGTTCATCACCTTGCCGCCGGCCTCGCGCGTGGCCATGCCCTTGGGGTCGGCGTCGAAACCGGGGATGTCGGCGTCCCAGCCGTCCGGCAGCTCGCCGCGCAGGCGCCCGCGCAGCTCGGCGGCCAGTTCGGGGAAGGCCTTCGCATAGCCGTCCAGACGGCTGTTCCATTCGGACTGCGCCTGCGCGCCGCGCTGCCCGGCCTGGTGGAAATGCTTCAGCGCGGGCTCGGGCACCAGGAAATCGGGTTCCGTCGGCCAGCCCAGGTTTTCCTTGGTGGCCTTGACGTCGTCCTTGCCCAGCGGCGAGCCGTGCGCCTTGTAGCTGTCCTGCTTGGGCGAGCCGTAGCCGATGTGGGTGCGCACCAGGATCAGGCTGGGCCGCGAGGTTTCCGCCACGGCGTCGTTCAATGCCTGGTCGATCGCCGCGATGTCGTTGCCGTCATCAACCTTGATCGTCTGCCAGCCGTACGCCTCGAAGCGTTTGGCGCGATCCTCGGAGAAGGTGATGTCGGTGCCGGCGGCCAGGGTGACGTAGTTGTCGTCGTACAGGCACACCAGCTTGCCCAGCTTGAGATGGCCGGCCAGCGAGGCGGCCTCGGAGGCCACGCCTTCCATCAGGTCGCCGTCGCTGACGATGGCCCAGGTGCGATGGTCGATCACGGTGTGGCCGTCGCGGTTGTAGGTGGCCGCCAGCTGCGCTTCGCCGATCGCCATGCCCACCGCGTTGGCCAGGCCCTGGCCGAGCGGCCCGGTGGTGATCTCCACGCCCGGCGTGTGGCCGTACTCGGGATGGCCCGGCGCCTTGCTGCCCCACTGGCGGAACTGCCTGATGTCGTCCAGCGACAGGTCGTAGCCGGTGACGTGCAGCAGGCTGTAGAGCAGGGCCGAGCCGTGGCCGGCGGAAAGCACGAAGCGGTCGCGATCCGGCCAGTGCGGATCGGCCGGATGGAACTTCATGTGCTTCGTCCACAGCACGTAGGCCATCGGCGCGGCGTCCAGCGGCAGGCCGGGGTGGCCGCTGTTGGCCTTCTGCACCATGTCCACCGACAGGAAGCGGAGCGTGTCGATGCATTGCTGGTCGAGGTCGTGGGACATGATGCTTTCTCCGATGGATGCGTTCGTAGGGCGGGCACCGCCCGCCACCGGGTCGACGGCAGCCAAGAGCCGGCGGGCAGTGCCCGCCCTACGCGATGGCGGTGTCGACGATTTTCTGGGCCTCGTCGAGCAGGGCCTGCAGGTGTTGCTCGTCCCTGAAGCTTTCGGCGTAGATCTTGTAGATCGCCTCGGTGCCCGACGGGCGCGCGGCGAACCAGCCGCTGGCGGCGACCGCCTTGATGCCGCCGATGGCCGCGCCGTTGCCGGGCGCCTTGTCCAGCACCTGCTCGATCTTCTCGCCGGCCAGCCGGTCGATGTGCAACTGGTCGGGCGAGAGCCTGGCCAGCTTCGCCTTCTGTGCCGGCGTGGCGGCGGCTTCGACGCGGTTGCTGCAGGGGCGGCCGAGTTCGTCGGTGAGTCTGCGGTACAGCTCGCCGGGGTCGCGGCCTTCGCGCGCGGTGATCTCGGCGGCGAGCAGCGACGGCACCAGGCCGTCCTTGTCGGTGGCCCACACCGAGCCGTCGCGGCGCAGCAGCGAGGCGCCGGCGCTTTCCTCGCAACCGAAGCCGAGCGAACCGTCGAACAACCCTTCGGCGAACCACTTGAAGCCGACCGGCACCTCGACCAGCTTGCGCCCGAGCCGCTTGACCACGCGATCGATCAGCGCGGTGCTGACCACGGTCTTGCCCACCGCGGCGTCCGCGCTCCAGTGCGGACGGTGGCGGAACAGGTAGTCGACCAGCACCGACAGGTAGTGGTTCGGCTCCATCAACCCGGCAGAGCGGGTGACCACGCCGTGGCGGTCGTGGTCGGTGTCGCAGGCGAAGGCCACGTCGTACTGGTCCTTCAGGCCGATCAGCCGCTGCATCGCGTACTTCGACGACGGATCCATGCGGATCTTGCCGTCCCAGTCCACGCTCATGAAGGCGAATTGCGGATCGACCACGTCGCTGACCACGGTGAGGTCGAGCTGGTAGCGCTCGGCGATCGGCGCCCAGTAGTGCACGCCGGCGCCACCCAGCGGGTCGACGCCCATGTGCACGCCGGCGCCGCGGATGACGTCGAAATCGACGATGCTGGCGAGGTCGGCCACGTAGCGGTCGAGGTAGTCGTGCTCGCGCGTGGTGGCCGCCTTGCGCGCCTGCGCGAACGGCATGCGCTTCACGTCCTTCAGGCCGCCCTCGATCAGCGCGTTGGCGCGGTTCTCCACCCACTTGGTGATGTCGGTGTCGGCCGGGCCGCCGTTGGGCGGGTTGTACTTGAAGCCGCCGTTGTCCGGCGGGTTGTGCGAGGGCGTGACCACGATGCCGTCGGCCAGGCCGCTCGTGCGCCCGCGGTTGTGCACCAGGATCGCGTGCGAGATCGCCGGCGTGGGGGTGAACTCGCCGCCGCTGGAGATCAGGGTGGGCACGCCGTGCGCGGCCAGCACCTCCAGCGCGCTCTCGAACGCCGGCTGCGACAGCGCATGGGTGTCGAAGCCGATGAACAGCGGGCCGTCGATGCCCTTCGAGGTGCGGTATTCGCAGATCGCCTGGGTGATCGCCAGGATGTGCCACTCGTTGAAGCTGCCCTGCAGCGAGCTGCCGCGGTGGCCGGAGGTGCCGAATGCCACGCGCTGCGCGGGCACCGACGGATCGGGCCGGGTGTCGGCGTAGGCGGCGAGCAGCTTCGGCACGTCGACCAGGATGGACTTCGGCGCCGGCTTGCCGGCGAGCGGGCTGATGTTCTGGCTCATGGGGTCTCGGGAATCTTGCGATGGGAATGCGAATGCCCGTAGGAGCGCACTTGTGCGCGATGCTCTTCGTCACGTCACGAAAGGCGTCGCGCACAAGTGCGCTCCTACAAAGGAAAGCGTCAGGTGTGACCGTCGCGCAGTTGGCGGTAGCGGCGGATCAGGGTGTTGGTGGAGCTGTCGTGGGCGAGCTTCGGCTCGTCGGCGGCGGTCAGCTCGGCGATGGTGGTCTTGGCCAGCTGCTTGCCCAGTTCCACGCCCCACTGGTCGAACGAGTCGATGTTCCAGATCACGCCCTGCACGAACACGCTGTGCTCGTACAGCGCGATCAGGCTGCCCAGCACGCGCGGGGTCAGGCGCCGGGCCAGGAGGGTGCTGCTGGGGCGGTTGCCGGGGAAGGTGCGATGCGGCGCCAGCGCCGCGTCGGTGCCGGCGGCGCGCACTTCCTCGGTGGTCTTGCCGAAGGCCAGCGCCTCGCCCTGGGCGATCAGGTTCGCCATCAGCAGGTCGTGCTGGTCGCCCAGCGGGTTGAGCGTCTGCGCGAAGCCGATGAAGTCGCACGGCACCAGGCGCGTGCCCTGGTGGATCAGCTGGTAGAACGAGTGCTGCCCGTTGGTGCCCGGCTCGCCCCAGTAGATCGGTCCGGTGGCGTAGTCCACGGCCGTGCCGTCGAGGGTGACGCGCTTGCCGTTGCTCTCCATGGTGAGCTGCTGCAGGTAGGCCGGGAAGCGCTTGAGGTACTGCTCGTACGGCAGCACCGCGACCGTGGCGGCATCCAGGAAGTTGTTGTTCCAGATCGCCAGCAGGCCCATCAGCACCGGCAGGTTGCGCTCGTACGGCGCGTGGCGGAAATGCTCGTCCATGGCATGGAAGCCGGCCAGCATCTCGCGGAAATGCTCCGGCCCGACCGCCAGCATGGTGGACAGGCCGATCGCCGAATCCATCGAGTAGCGCCCGCCGACCCAGTCCCAGAAACCGAACATCTGCGCAGTGTCGATGCCGAACTTTGCCACCTCGGCGGCATTGGTGGATACCGCCACGAAGTGCTTCGCCACCGCCGACTCGTCGCCCAGCGCGGCGAGGCACCAGGCCCGCGCGGCGTGCGCATTGGTCAGCGTCTCCAGCGTGGTGAAGGTCTTGGAGCAGACGATGAACAGCGTCTCGGCCGCATCCAGGTCGCGCGTGGCCTCGACGAAATCGGTGCCGTCGACGTTGGAGACGAAGCGGAAGCACATGTCGCGCCGGCTGTAGTCGCGCAGCGCCTCGTAGGCCATCACCGGGCCGAGGTCGGAGCCGCCGATGCCGATGCTGATCACGTTGCGGATCGGCTTGCCGCTGTGCCCGCGCCACTCGCCGTTGCGCACGCGGTCGGCGAAAGCGGCCATGCGGTCGAGCACCGCATGCACGTCCTCGACCACGTCGCGGCCGTCCACCTCGATGCGCTCGCCGCGCGGCGCGCGCAGCGCCACGTGGAGCACGGCGCGGTCCTCGGTGCGGTTGATCCGCTCGCCGCGGAACATCGCCGCGGTGCGCTCCGGCAGGTGGCAGGCCAGCGCCAGTTCGCGCAGCAGGCGCAGCGTGTCGGCGTCGACGCGCTGCTTGGAATAGTCCAGGTACAGCTCGACGTCCGCCAGCGCGAACGTTTCGCCGCGCTGCGGATCGTCGGCGAACAACTGGCGCAGATGCTTGCGGCCGATGACGGCGGCGTGCTGCTGCAGCGCCCGCCAGGCCGGCAACGTGGTCGGCAGGGGCTGGTTCATGACATCGTCGGTCCCTGGCCCTTGTCGCCCAGTGCCGCGGCCTTGTCGGCGATGCGCTGCAGCAGCTGGTTCCACGATTTGACGAAGGCCTCGGCGCCGTCGCGCTGCAGCTTGTCCGCCAGCGCGTCGACGTCCACCCCGGCCTGGGCGATCTTGCGCACCACCGCGTCGGCGTCGCCGCCGTCCAGCGGCATCACGCCGTCCAGCTGGCCGTGCTCGGCGAACGCGTGCAGGGTGTTCTCCGGCATCGTGTTGATCGTGTTGGGCGCCGCCAGCGTGCCGACGTACAGCGTGTCGGAAGCCTTCGGGTCCTTGGTGCCGGTGCTGGCCCACAGCAGGCGCTGCGGCTGCGCCCCGGCGCCGGCGAGCTTCTGCCAGCGGTCGGAGGCCAGCAGCCGGCGGTAGGAACGATAGGCCTGCCGCGCCACCGCGATGCCGAGCTGGTTGTGCATCGCCTCCGGCAGCTGCGCGTTGGCGGCCACGTCCCAGCGGCTGACGAACAGCGAGGCCACCGAGCGCACGCGCGGGTCGAGCCCCGCCTCGATGCGCCGCTCGATGCCGCGCAGGTACGCCTCCGACGCGGCCTCGTACTGCGCGCAGGAGAACAGCAGGGTCACGTTGATCGGGATGCCGAGGAAGATCGACTCCTCGATCGCGCCCACGCCCTCGGGCGTGCCGGGAATCTTGACGAACAGGTTGTCGCGCTTGCCGGCGGCGTGGATCTGTTTTGCCGCGGCGATCGAGCCGGCGGTGTCGGCCGCGAGCAGCGGCGAGACTTCCATCGAGACCCAGCCGTCCACCCCGCCGGTGCGCTGGTACACCGGCGCGAACAGGTCGGCGGCGCGGCGCAGGTCCTCCAGCGCCAGTTCGGTGAACAGCTTCTCGCCGGAGAGCCCGGCCAGGGTCTTGGCGTGGATGCCGGCGTCGTAGGCGTCGCCGTCGCCGATCGCCTTGTCGAAGATGCTCGGGTTGGAGGTCAGCCCGGTGATCGAATCCTCGTTGATGTAGCGCGCCAGGGTGCCGTCGTCGAGCAGGGTGCGGGTGATGTTGTCCAGCCACAGGCTCTGGCCGAGATCGTGCAGTTGTCGGGTCGCTTTCATGCTTGCTCCAGGGATTCCGGTTCGATGTGTCGATCGCCCTGCCGCCGGCGCGTTCAATCGGCCGCGAGCGCGATGACGGGCGCGCTCGGCAGGAAGTCTTCAAGCTTACGCCCGCGCAACTCGCCGATGCACGCGATGGTGTGGTCCGGCGGCGGCTCGATGCGCTCGTGTTCACCGGCGGCGGCGTAGTGGCCCTGGCGCACGAACACGGTGGTGAGGCGCGGCCCGAGCTGGCGCTTCATCTCCGCCAGCAGCTGCGGCTTGTCGTCGACCATCACGTAGTGGGCGGCCGGATAGCGCTGCTGCGTGGCCACCAGCATGCGCTGCTTGTGGATGTAGACCAGCACCTCGCCGCGCACCGCCGACCACAGGCCGGCGCGGCGGATCTTGTGCGGCTGGAACACGATGTCGCCGTCGGAGAGGATCGCCGTGGGCGCCAGCGAGCGCAGGTGGGCGACGGTCTCCAGCGCGTGCGGGTACAGCCGCTGCTCGAACGGGTACTCCAGCAGGTACTTCGACATCTGCAGCAGCGCCGGTTCGTTGTCCAGTCCGCTGCGGAAGCGCTGCAGCGCGCCCAGGTAGTCGGCGTAGCCGAGCTCGGCGCGCAGCTCGCCGTAGATCGCCCAGTAGCGATCGCGCTGTTCGGCGCCGAACGCCGTGGCCACGGTGTCGCCGAGCTCGGCGCCGAAGCGGTCGTTGTCCAGCAGGGTGTTGTCCACGTCCAGCAGGAACACCAGCGCGGCGGCCTCGCTCATGACGTGCGCTCCGCGTGCCCGTCGAGCACCGGGTTGTGCCAGCCGCCGTCGGCGGCGATCAGCGCATCGGCCTGTTTCGGGCCCCAGCTGCCGGGGCGATACGGGATCGCCGGATGGTGACGGGTCAGCACCGGGTCGACCACCTTCCACGCCGCCTCGACCGCCGCCTCGCGCGTGAACAGCGCGCCGTCGCCGTCCATGGCGTCGCCGAGCAGGCGCTCGTAGGGCAGCTCCTCGCCGGTCTGCTCGTCCATCAGCAACAGCTCGCGCTGGTCGCCGACGAAATCCTTGCCCACGCGCTTGACCCGAGCGGCCAGCGCCATCGCGGTGGTGGGCGAGATGCGCAGGCGCAGGTAGTTGGCGCGGGCCGGACTGGTGGCCGCGTCGTCGAACAGCTGCTGCGGCGGCGGCTTGAGCACCACCATGATCTCGGTCGCCGTCTCGGCCAGGCACTTGCCCGAGCGCAGGTACCAGGGCACGCCGCCCCAGCGCCACGAGTCGATGAACAGGCGCAGCGCGCAATAGGTTTCCACGTCCGAGCCCTTGGCCACGCCCGGCTCCTTGCGGTAGCCGCGGTATTGTCCGCGCACCAGGTCGTCGGGCTTCAGCGGGCGCATCGCCTGGAACACCTTGGCCTTCTCCGCGTGCACCGCCTCGAAGCCCTGGTACGCCGGCGGCTCCATCGCCAGCAGCGCCACGATCTGCATGAGGTGGTTCTGGATCACGTCGCGCAGGCAGCCGGCGCCGTCGTAGAACGCGCCGCGCCCCTTCACGCCGAACTGCTCGGCCAGGGTGATCTCCACGCTGGCGATGTGGTCGCGGTTCCAGATCGGTTCGAGGAAGGAGTTGGCGAAGCGGAAGTACAGCAGGTTCATGATCGCTTCCTTGCCCAGGAAGTGATCGATGCGGAAGATCGCCTCGTCGGGGAACACCGAGCGCAGCGTGCGGTTGAGCGCGCGCGCGGAGGCCAGGTCGTGGCCGAACGGCTTCTCCACCACCACCCGCGCGCCATCGGCGCAGCCGGCCTGCTGCAGCCCCTTGACCACGGTGCCGAACAGGCCGGGCGGGATGGCGAGGTAATGCAGCGGCCGCTTCGCCGTGCCCAGCGCCTTGCGCAGGCGGGCGAAGGTGTCGGGGTCGGCGTAGTCGCCGTCGACGTACTGCAACCGCGCGGCAAGCTTGTCGAAGACCGCCTTGTCGAGCTTCTCGCCGTGCTCCTTCGCCGCCTGCCGCACGCTGCCGAGCGCGCGCTGGCGCAGCTGCTTCACCGTCCAGCCCGACTTGGCGACGCCGATCACCGGCACCTCCAGGTCGCCGTCGCGCGTCATCGCCAGCAGCGCCGGGAAGACCTTCTTGTAGGCCAGGTCGCCGGTGGCGCCGAAAAAGACCAATGCGTCCGAGCGGGATGTTGCCATCGCGGGAGTGTCTCCGGTTGGGGCGGGGTGGATCGAAACGCCGATCAGTCGCGGGGCCCGGGAAGGGCCGGCGGTGGTTCGATGCGCTCCGATCGGAAAGCCGCATCGCGGCAAGTCTGCCTGCGCGCGGGTGAAGCCGGTGCAAAATCGGCGCGGCGCCGGCTGGCCGGGCGGTCGAAAGAAATCACGATGCTCAGCGCTTGCGCGCCAGGCTGAGGCCGTCGCCCAGCGGCAGCATCGACAGGTCGATGCGCTCGTCGTGGTGCAGCTTGTCGTTCAGCGCCTGCAGCGCGCGCGTGTCCTCATCCGCGGCCGGCTGCGCCACCGCGCCGCTCCACAGCACGTTGTCGATCGCCAGCAGGCCGCCGGGGCGCAGCAGGTGCAGGCAGCGCTCGTAGTAGTCGTCGTAGCCGGTCTTGTCCGCGTCGACGAAGGCGAAGTCGTAGGTGGCGCCATCGCCCGCGGCGAGGCGCTCATCGAGCGTGTCGCGCGCCGGCGCCAGGCGCAGGTCGATCTTCGCGGCCACGCCGGCGCGCGCCCAGTACGGCTGGCCGATGGCGGTGTACTCGGCGCTGACGTCGCAGGCCAGCAGGTAGCCGTCCGCGGGCAGCGCCAGCGCCACCGACAGCGCGCTGTAGCCGGTGAACACGCCGACCTCGATGCAGCGCCGCGCGCCGGTCAGCTTCACCAGCAGGGCCATGAACTGCCCCTGCTCGGGCGAGATCTGCATCCGCGCGCGGGCATGCGCCTGCGTCGCCTCGCGCAGCGCCGCCTGCTGCGGATGCTCGCGCAGCGAGTGGTCGAGCAGGTAGCGATACAAGGTGTCGTCCAGGTTCAGGCTGCGGCGTGACATGGCGGTGCTCGAAGCGCGGAGGGAACCCCGATTCTATGCCCGCCCCGGCAGCCTGCGGCTCACAGCCGGCGATCGTCGTCGCGTCGCCCCAGCAGCCGCCGCCGCTTGGTCCACCAGCGCAGCAGGCCGTAGGACAGGCGCACCTTCTCCTGTCCCACCGGCAGGTCGGCGCGGGCGAAGATCCACGACGACTTGCTGAAGGCGATCTGCTGCGCCGGGTACACGCTGCGATGGCCGATGATGAGATACGCCGCGACGCAGGCGCCGGCCACGTACAGGGTCGAGTCGGCGCCGAACAGTTCCACGCCCATCAGGATCGCCGCGATCGGCGCGTTGGAGGCCGAGGCCACCACCGCCACCAGGCCCACTGCCGCGCCGAGCGCGGGCGCCAACCCCAGCATCGGGGCGAACGCGCCGCCCAGCACGGCGCCGATCACGAACTGCGGCGTGACGATGCCGCCGTAGAAGCCCGAGCCCAGGGTGATCGCCACCAGCAGCGCCTTCCACAGGAAACCCAGCGTCGGCATCGACTGCCCGTCCAGTGCGCGCTCCATCAGCGGCAGGCTCAGCCCCAGGTAATCGGTCGGCACCACCAGGATCAGCAGCGCCAGCACCGCCCCGCCGGCCATCGGCAACAGCGGCGGCCACAGCGCCCGGCGCTCGCGCAGGGTGACGAACGCGCGGCGGATGGTCTGCAACAGTTCGACGAACACCCACGCCGCCGCGCCGCAGAGGATGCCGATCAGCACCGTCTTGAGGAACAGCAGCTCGGTGAAATCGCCGACGAAGGCGATGTGGTAGGCCGGGTAGGGCACGCCAAGCGCCTTGCTGACCTCGAACGCGGTGACCCCGGCGACGATGCCGGGGAACAGGAAATCGTGGCGGATGCGGCCGATCGCCAGCATCTCCACGCCGTAGATCGCGCCGGCGATCGGGGTGCCGAACACGCTGGCGAAACCGGCGCTGACGCCGCAGGCCAGCAGCCGCTTGCGCAGCTCCGGATTCAGGTGCAGCACCCGGCCGATGCCCGCCGCGAGGCTGGCGCCCAGGTGCGAGCACGGCCCTTCCTTGCCGGCCGAACCGCCGCAGCCGAGCGTGATCAGCGCCGCCACCGGCTTGATCCACAAGGTGCGGAACGGCATCTTGCCGCGCTGCTCGTTGACCGCCACGATCGGCGAGTCGTCGAACGTGCTGCGCCGCAGGCGGTAGCCGTAATGCAGCAGCAGGCCGTTGGCCAGGCCGCCGGCCAGCAGCAGCCCGGCCTGCGCCCACCACGAGATCGCATAGGTGTGCCCGGAGGTGGCGAACAGCGCGCGCAGGAACAGGCTGCAGCCCACCCCGATCACCGCGCCGGTGACGATCGACAGCACCAGCCACTGCAGCACCGTCGCCAGCATCACGAGCGGTTCGGCGAGGCGGAGGCGGGGCATCGGGCGGTACCGGGCAGGCGGAGGGCCGGCCATTGTAGCCCGCCACGGCACGCGATCCCGGCGCCACCGCCCGCCGCGGGCGGGCGGTGGCGTTCAGTAGCTCAGTGCGCGCGCTCGCGCACCGGCTTCACGTAGGTGTCGAACAGCTCGTCGATGCGGCGGTATTCGTCGTACCAAGAATCGGCGTGGACGAAGCCGTGGCGTTCCATCGGGTACAGCGACATCCAGAAGTTCTTCTTGTGCAGCTCGATGAAGCGCTGGTACAGCCGGATGGTGTCGCTGGCCATCACGTTGTTGTCGATCAGGCCGTGCTGCATCAGCAACGGGTCGCGCAGGTTGGCGGCGTACTCGATCGGCGAGCTGGTCTTGTACGCCTCCGGGTCGAGCTGCGGGTCGTTGAGGATGTTGGAGGTGTACTCGTGGTTGTAGCTGGTCCAGTCGGTGACCGGACGCTGCGCCGCGCCGGCGGCGAACTCGCCGGGCGCGCGCAGCAAGGCCATCTCGGTCATGAAGCCGCCGTAGCTGCCGCCGTACAGGCCCACGCGCTGCGGATCGACGCCGTGATGCTTGACCAGCCAGGCCTTGCCGTCGAGCAGGTCCTCCAGTTCCGGGTGGCCCATGTTGCGGTAGATCGCGGTGCGCCAGTCGCGGCCGTAGCCGGCCGAGCCGCGGTAATCCATGTCCAGCACCACGTAGCCCTGCTGCACCAGCAGGTTGTTGAACATCTGCTCGCGGAAATACGGCGTGGCCTGCAGCGTCACGTCCTGCAGATAGCCCGCGCCATGGATGAAGATCACCGCCGGGCGCGAGGCCGGCGCGGCGGCCTCGTCGGCCGGGCCGTAGTACTTGGCATAAACCACCCCGGCGCCGTGCGAGGAGGGCACCTGGACGATCTTCGGCGCGATCCAGTCGTGCGCCAGGTAGGCGCTCTTCATGGTCTGGGTGAGCTCCTTCGCGGCGCCGCCGGCGGCATCCACCACCGCGAGCTGGTCGAACCGGTAAGGCGAGCCGTGCAGCACGGCCAGCTGCCGGTCGTCCGGCGACAGCACGAAACTTTCCACGCCCTGGAGCTGCGTCAGCCGGCTCAGCTCACCACCGGCGGAAGGCACGCGGTAGACGTCGTAGCTGTACGGCGCGACCTTGTTGGCCAGCACGTAGAACCACTGGCCGTCCTCGCTCAGCTGCGGCGCGCTGACCTCGAACCTGCCGGAGCCGGTGAGCGCGCGCGCCTTGCCGTCGAGCGGCTTGGCGTACAGCCGCGAGTAGCCGTCCTGCTCGCTCAGGTACCACAGCGTGCGGCCGTCCTTGAGCCAGCCGAAGTCGTTGAAGCTCCAGTTGATCCACGCCGGGTCGGTCAGCCGGTGCTGGCTGACCAGCGCGTGCCGCGCGAAATCGACGCTGGCGATCCAGCGGTCCTTGTTGTCGATCGCGCGCAGCTGCACGGCCAGGTTGGCTCCGTCATCGCTCCACGCGAAGCCGCGGAAGTTCACCGTGACCGGCCGCACGTCGGGCGCCTTCAGCGCCTTCGCCTGCTCGCTCTTGCCGGCCTTCTCCAGCGCGGCCACCGTCTGCTTGCGCAAGGCGGCCAGCGGATCGGTGGTGATGCCGGGCAGCGTGTCGGTCGCCAGTGGGTAGCTCTGGTGCTGCGCCAGGTCCAGCAGCAGCAGCGACTGCGGCGCGGGATCGACGCGGCCGACGTAGCTGCGCGCGTCTTCCGCCTCGGTGTAGCCGCTGTCGGTGACGTAGTGGTTGACCACCGAGGCCTTGCCGGCCTTGTATTGCTTGGGCTCGGTCACCAGCAGCAGCCAGCGGCCGTTCGGCGACAGCGTGCTGTCGACCGCCTTGATCTTGCCGCCCAGCCAGAACGGCCGCGGCGCGCGGCCGGCATCGGCCGCCTCCAGCGCCTGCGTGTGCTCGCGCACCGCCTCCTTGTCGGCCTTGATCGCGCGCAGGGTCTTGAACAGGTCCAGCTGCAGCTGGCCCAGCTCGTCGGGCTGCTTCGCCTGCGGGTCGTCGGCGAACTTCAGCTCGGCCACCGGCGCGCTGACGCCGCGGGCCAGGTCGTAGCGGTACCAGTCGGTGCCCGAGCGGTACTGCAGCGCGCGGCCGTCGGCGGAAAACTGCGGCGAGGATTCGCGCTGCGTGGTCTGCGTGACCTGCTGGCGCCGGCCGCTGCCGAGGTCGACCAGGAAGATGTCGCCGTGCAGGACGAAGGCGGCGTGCCGGTGCGCCCGGTCGAACACCGCCGGACCGTCGGCGCCGGCCATCGCCGCCGGGTCGAGCTTCACGCTGCTGCCGCTGGCCGGGTCGACGCGGTACAGGTCGCGCACCGAGCTGCCGTCGCGCTTCAGTTCGTAGTACAGGCTGCGGCCATCCACGCTCCAGTAGGGATTCTCCACCGGCTGGCCCATCCAGTCCGCGTCGGCCATGATGGTTTCCAGGTCCAGCGGAGCCGATGCGCCGGTGTTCGGCGTGGCCGCCGCGGCAGGAAGCGCCAGCAGAGCGGCGAGGCTGGCGAGCAGCAAGCGATGCATGATCTTCATTCCCCAGGCAAGAGAGCACCCTAACCTAGCGTTCGCCACGAGACGGGGAGTGTGCCGAAAGTCAGGGGAGCGCCGCCGCAGCGGCCGCGGTTGGCGCTACCCTCGCAGGTATTCGCGTCCTGCCCCGGAAATCCTCGCCATGCGCCATGCCCCGCTCCTCGCCCTGTTGCTGCTTGTTGCCGACGGCGCCGTCGCCAGCCAGTTGCCCACGCAAGCCGTGCCGCACCAGGCGCCGCACCAGCAGGCACTGATCGGCGAATCGCCGCTCCTGCCGCCGCCGTCGCCGCAGCGCAGCGCGTCCAGCACCATCCACGGCACGCGCGTGGCCGACCCCTACCGCTGGCTGGAAAACCCCGCCGACCCGGCCGTGCGCCAGTGGATCGCCGCGCAGAACGCCTACACCGAGGCGACGCTGGCGGCGATGCCGCAAGGCAAGGCGCTCACCGCGCGCGTGCAGCAGCTGGCGATCACCTCCACCACGCGTTCCGGCCCGATGCTGGCCGGCGGCACCTTGTTCTACCTGCAGCAGACGCCGCCGCAGGCGCAGCCGGTGCTGGTGGCGCAGGCCTGGCCGGAGGGCGCGGCGAAGACCCTGGTCGATCCGAACGCCGACCACGGCGGCACCGCGATCACCGGCTACTGGCCCTCGCCGCGCGGACGCTACCTGGCCTACGGCACGGCCGAAGGCGGCAGCGAACTGACCACGCTCCACGTGCTCGACGTGGCCAGCGGCAAGACCCTGCCCGACACCCTGCCCTGGGCCGGCGGCGGCACCACGCCGCAGGGCGTGGCCTGGGACGCGGACGAAACCGGCTTCACCTACGTGCGCTTCGCGCCGCCGGCCGCCGGCCAGGAGGTGGTGCAGTTCGACGCCACCCTGGTGCATCACGCGCTGGGCCAGGCCGCCGACGCCGACACCGTGGTGTTCGGCCGCGGCTATTCGAAAACCGCCGAATACGTGCTGGTCGATTCCCCCGCCACCGCGCAGGCCGCCGTGCTCGCCTACGACGGCGATGGCGGCCCGGCCGAGGTGTTCGTGCGCCGCGGCGGCACGTTCACCCGCGTGCTCGGTCGCGACGCCAACGTGCGTACCGCCGCGTGGGTGGATGGACGGCTGTACGCGGCCGCGTTCGACGACGCGCCGCGCGGCCGGATCGTGGCCATCGGCGATGACGGCAAGGTGACGCCGGTGCTGGCCCAGCGCGACGGCGCGATCCAGCAGATCGCCCCGCTCGGCGACGGCTTCCTGGTGGTGCGCAGCCACGGTCCGGACTGGTGGATCGAGCAGTACGACGCGCACGCGAATGTCGTGCGACGCGTGCCGCTGCCGGCGCAGGGCATCGGCATCGGCGACATCGCCTCCGAGTCGGGCCGGCCCGACGCCCTGATCAGCTACGGCGGCTGGACCACGCCCACCCGCTGGGTGGCATACGACGGCAACCGGGGCACGCTGAAGACGGTGTTCGCGGTGCAGCCGGCCGCCGATTATTCGAAGGTGGTCGTGCAGCGCATCGAGGGCACCTCGAAGGACGGCACGAAGATCCCGGTCACCGTGCTGTCGATGCCCGGCGTCACACCGAACGGCGCGCGCCCGACCATCCTCTACGGCTACGGCGGCTTCGACATCCCGATCAGGCCCGGCTTCATCGGCGCCAACCTGGCCTGGCTCGAACGCGGCGGCGTGCTCGCCTACGCCAACCTCCGCGGCGGCAACGAGAACGGCCAGCAGTGGCATGCGCAGGGCCAGAAGCTGCACAAGCAGAACGTGTTCGACGACTTCCACGCCGCCGCGCTGGCCTTGTTCGACACGCGCTGGACCGACCGCCGGCACCTCGGCATTCTCGGCGGCAGCAACGGCGGCCTGCTGATGGGCGCGCAGATCGTGCAGCACCCGGCCGACTACCGCGCGGTGGTCGCGCGCGTGGGCATCTACGACATGCTGCGCCACGAGACCGACTTCGCCAACGGCCCGTACAACATCCCCGAGTACGGCAGCATCGCCGACCCCGCGCAGTTCAAGGCCACGCTGGCGTACTCGCCCTTGCAGAACGTCAAGCCACGCACCGCCTACCCGGCGGTGCTGATGACCACCGGCGAGAACGATCCGCGCGTGGCGCCGTGGCAGTCGCGCAAGTTCACCGCCGCGCTGCAGAACGCCAGCTCCTCGCACCAGCCGATCCTGCTGCTGACCCGCATGCACGCCGGCCACGGCATCGGCGCCCCGTTCAGCCAGCGCGTCGGCGACACCGCGATCGGCCTGACCTTCTTCGCGCACGAGCTGGGGCTGCCGATCGACAAATAGCCTGCCGCCGCAGGAGCCCGCTCCCGCGCACCGAGGCGCGGAACACGACTGCTACGATGGAGTTCCGTCTTCCATCGCCGACTCACTCCATGACCCTCCCCGCCGTCGAACACGAAACCGCCGCCAACCCCACCCACAGCGTCATCTGGCTGCACGGCCTGGGCGCGGACGGGCATGACTTCGCGCCGATCGTGCCGGAGCTGGTCGACCCCGCCTGGCCGGCGTTGCGCTTCGTGTTTCCGCACGCGCCGGTGCGGCCGGTGACGGTCAACAACGGCATGCCGATGCGGGCGTGGTATGACATCGCGGGTTTCGACGCGCGCGCGCCGCAGGACGAGGCCGGCATCCGTGCCTCGATCGCCGCGGTGGAGGCGCTGGTCGCGCGCGAGCACGCGCGCGGCGTGCCCGCCGGGCGGATCGTGCTGGCGGGCTTCTCGCAAGGCGGCGCGATCGCGCTGGCCGCCGGGCTGTGCCACGCGCAGACGCTGGCCGGCATCGTGGCGCTGTCCACCTACCTGCCGATCGCCGAGGTGGTGGCGCGCGAGCGCAGCCCCGCCAATGCCGCCACGCCGATCTTCCAGGCCCACGGCAACGCCGACCCGGTGGTGGTCATGCAACGCGGCATCGATTCGCGCGACCACCTGCAGGCGCTGGGCTGCACGGTGGACTGGCACAGCTACCCGATGGCCCACGCGGTGTGCGCCGAGGAAATCGCCGACCTGCGCCACTGGCTGGGCACCCGGCTGACCGCTTGAGGCAGCTCCATGGCGGGAGCGCCTGCCTTGCATCGCGCTGCGTAGGGCGGGCACCGCCCGCCGGCTCTCGCCCGGACGCATGCGGCATACTTGCCGCATGCCCGAATCCACGCCCGCCAGCGACGTCCGCGGCCGCGCCGAACACAGCCCGCTGCCGGACTTCTGCCAGCTGCCGGCGCTGTTCGCACTGTTCGTGGTGGGCGCGCTGACGGTGACCGTGATGTGGCTGGCCCGCGACGATCGCCAGGACTGGCCCGCCTACAGCGTCAGCATGTTCTTCGTCACCTGGCTGGCGATGGTGGTCGCGCTGGCGCTGTGCAAGCTGCGCCACCTGCTGCAGCGCCTGCCCGGACACATGCCGTACGTTGCGGTGTGGCTGCTGATCGTGCTGATCGTGCTGCTCGCCAGCGCCACCGCGCGCTGGCTCGACGGCGCGCTGCAGACCGGCCTGATCGGCAGCCCCATGATCGCCTTCGTGCGCGACAACACCATCATCGCGGCCCTGCTCGGTGCCGCCATGCTGCGCTATTTCTACGTGCTGGCGCAGTGGCAGGCGCGCCTGGCCGCGGTCACGCGCGCGCAGGTGGAGGCCCTGCAGGCGCGCATCCGCCCGCACTTCCTGTTCAACAGCATGAACACCGTGGCCGCGCTGATCCGCGTCGACCCGGCCGCGGCCGAGCGCACGGTGGAGGATCTGTCCGAACTGTTCCGCGCCGCGCTGGGCTCGCCCGATCGCGGCGACGGCACGCTGGGCGAGGAGCTCGAACTGATCGAGCGCTACCTCGCGATCGAGCAGCTGCGGCTCGGCCCTCGCCTGCGCATCCGCCGCGAACTGCACGACCTGCCGGCGGATTTCCCGCTGCCGCGCCTGCTGCTGCAACCGCTGGTGGAGAACGCCGTGCGCCACGGCATCCAGCCGCTGCGCGAAGGCGGCGAGGTGATGCTGGGCGGCGCCCGCGACGGTGACGGCATCCGCATCGAGATCCGCAACCCGCTGCCGCCGCAGCCAGGCGTGGCGGGCAACGGCCACGGCCTGCGCAGCGTGCGCCAGCGCGTGGCGTTCCGTTACGGGCCGCGCGCGGTGGTCGAAGCCGCGCCGCAGGGCGGCCACTATGTCGTCTTGCTGCGCCTGCCGAGGGCAACGCCGTGATGCGCGTGCTGATCGTCGACGACGAACCGCTGGCCCGCGCACGCATGGCCGCGCTGCTGGGCGAATGCAGCGACGTGCAGCTGGTGGGCACGCTCGCCGACGGCGAAGCCGCGCTGGCCGCGCTGGACGAGCTGCAGCCCGACGTGCTGCTGCTGGACATCAACATGCCGGGCATCGACGGTGTTTCGCTGGCCCGGCGCCTGGCCGGGCGCGCGCGGCCCCAGGTGGTCTTCTGCACCGCCTACGAGGCGCACGCGCTGCAGGCGTTCGACTTGGGCGCGGCGGATTACCTGCTCAAGCCGGTGCGCCTCGAGCGCCTGCGCGACGCGCTGCAGCGCGCGCGGCGGCGTCTCGACGAGACCCCGCGCGAATCAGGCGCCTTCCTGCGCGGCCGCCAGCGCGGCGAGGAGATCCGCGTGGCGCTGGCCGACGTCGTGTGCCTCCTGGCCGAGGAAAAGTACGTGGTCGTGCAGCACGCCGGCGGCGAGCTGCTGATCGAGGAATCGCTGCGCCAGCTGGAGGAAGCCTGGCCCGACCAGCTGATCCGCCTGCATCGCAACTGCCTGGTGCCACGCACGCGCCTGGTCGGACTGCGCAGCCTGCCCGACGGTCGCGTGCTGGCCCGCCTCGACGGCAGCGAACACAGCCCGGAGATCAGCCGCCGCAACCTCGCCGCGGTGCGTCGCTGGCTGCGCCTGGGCTGAGCGTCACCGCACGTGGTGCGTACACCGATACGCCGTGCGCTCAAGGCTTCAAGCCGAACACGAGCCGATGGTCGTCCATCGTGCGTACGCCGAACCCACGCGCGCGTCGGGCGGCGCCGGCATCCACGTCAGTCCCACCGATTGGCGTTCTTCGGATAGCCGGGACGCTGGACCCGAACGACGCAGAAGCGTTGACCCGTGGGCGCCTGCATGACCACCCAGCGCTCCAGCCGTTGGACCACGGCAGCGCCGAGCTTCTCGAGGCGGCTTACCTCCGCGGGGATGTCGTCTGTCTCGATGTCGAGATGGACGCGACTCTCGTGCTCCACGCACTGAATCTGGACGATGGGCTCGTCAGGCGGTGTCTCGAGCATGCAGTACTTGCCGCGCGTCCCGGGATGCTCGCGATCGATCGGACGGCCAAGCGCCGCGGCCCAGAAGGTTGCGGCCTGACCTGCATCCGCAGTGTTGCAGTCGATCAGGACGGCACAGCGTCGAGAGTGGTGTGTCATGTCTTGTCCCGGTTGGGGAGCCTGATGCCTGAGGCAAGCAGCGGCGAAGCCGCTCGCCTCGAACGAATGTCAGACCTCGCCGCCATGGTCTTGCTGCATCTCGGGCGTGTCCTTGCAGATCGCGCAGTGCTGGCCGCGTCTGGCCTGGAAGAACCTGGCGACAGTGAAGACAAGTGCGCAGAGCGTGCCCCAGATGGCTCCTTGCGTTGCGGAATAATCTACGTCATGGCCTTTCAACAGCTGGGTAACACAGATGATCGCAAACGCGCCCACGAGGACTGTAAAAAAGCGTTTGACCCAGAATCCAGTACTCAAGAAATTCTCCCGCTGAGGTCTGACGCCTGAGTTGAGCGGCGGCGGCTTGAACGAACTGTCAGGCGGCCACTAAGCGGTGGCCGGCCGCTTGCAGTGCCTGTACTGCGAGCTCGATATTCTCCGACTTGACCAATATGTAGTCCGTGTCGAAAGTGCTGGTTGCAAAGATGCCGATGGAGGCGTTGGCGAGAGGGCCGAGGAATGCAGCCAGGACTCCAGTCTGATCAAAGGCAAATGGGCCATGCACCTTGATCGCACGCCATGGTCGATCCACTTTGGTCAAGTCGTTTGCAATGCTCTCCGAGCAGACGATCGAAAGCTCCTCATCCGTCCGGGTGATTGACATGAAGTCGCGTGAAGTCAGGACGGCGTTCGGCACGTCAGCACCCGCTTCCAACCTGGCGACCGCGAAGCTTTGGGGAAGTACGGAAAAAGATAGAGTCATGTCTTGTGGCCTGACGCTTGAATTCAGCGGCGCGTACAGCGCGTCCGCTTGGAGGATGAGCTGGACCCCGACTCGGAGCCCGTGATGGATCCCAGGAGCACCAGTATGCCGGCGAGGCTGACAAACCAGATGGGCGTAGCCCAATAGATGCGTGCGGGCAGGATAGCGAACGCGAGAAAAGTGGCTGCCGCTCCCACGGCCAGACAACCAACCAGGAGTCGTTGGCGCCCACGTGACAGCAGGAAGAAACGTGGGCCGAGAAAAATGCGAGTCGATGCCCCCAGCAGTCCAGCCAGACCACTGAAGCCGAGCAAGAAAGATACCGGAGGGCCCAGGAGTGCCAGCAGCGACAGCGGTGCAAGCATGAGCCAGGCGAACAGCAGAACCGCCACGAAGCAGCCATGGGAGATTCCGCGATCTACCAGGTTGGCCATTTTGCTGAGCATTGGTGTCTGACGCTGGAGTTGAGCGGCAGCGGAGCCGTCCGCCTGAATGAAATGTTAGGGCTCACGGCGCGCGAACCCTCAGACCTTATAACGGGCATTGCCGACCCACTGGATTTCGCCGGTTCCCTTGCGGTACTGCAGGACGTTGCGGACGTTGCGCTTCCACTTTGGGATGTCAGACGAGGGCGACTGTGGGAGATGATCTTCATGGTCGAGCTCGACGCTGGAAGAGACTAGCGCGTAAATATCATCCAAGCTGGTCCACTTGCCGCGCGGCAAGCCGGAGCGGATGCAGCTCCACATTTCCGGAAGGCGAGTCATCCACGGTCTCCCCAAGTGGGCCCTAACGAGGTTGTAGAAAAAGTCCTTGGTCAAGAAATTTGCCGATTTCCGGGGGTACTTCGACCCCTCCCAAGGTGCTGCGCGTCGATTCTAGCGCCTCCTGTGAGGGCGATTTTCGGCGCCGCCGCGATCAACTTGGCAAACCGACTTTTTCTACAACCTCAACGCCTGAATTAAGCCGCGCCGCGAAGCGGTGTCGGCTTGAATGAATTGTTAGGCCTCATCTTCCTCATCTCCGTCTGGATAGAAGACATGGCCTTCATTCTTGAAGAATATGTTCTTGTACCACGGTGAACGCCAGACCTCTTCGACAAGGATTGTTGGAGCGGCTCCGTTATTCCATGCTCCATACGGCCCAGTAGTCCAGGCTGCGGTGAGCATGGAGCGTACTTTCTCAACTGCCTCCACGGGCGACTGCGCGCGTACTGCGCGAGTTGTGAAGAACCCGACTGCAATCGTGTCGTCCATTGGGACGGAAATGTCCTTACCTTCGACACGCACACGGAAATATGGCATGAGGCCTAACGCTGGAGTTAAGCGGCGGCGAAGCCGTCCGCCTTGAACGAGTTGTTAGGCCTCTGGCTTTAGGCGAAAGGACAGAAGCAGTAGAAGAACGACTGAAGCGCCCGTCGAAAAGCTACCAAGCCACCTGTGAAGCACCAAGGAAAGCACGACTGCTGGTATGAATAGGATGGCTGCGGACACCGGCGACACACCGAGCTTGACACCTCTCCGGCAGTGAGGGCATCTCTTGCTCTTGCCAAATTGGTTCATCTCTTTGGAGAAAACGCTGACCGACATGTTGCAGTGGGGGCATTTCATTTTCCGGACACTCTCCCTGTGGCCTAACGCTGGAATTGAGCGGCGGCGTAGCCGTCCGCCTCGAATGATTGGTTAGGCCCGATCTCGGAAGAGTACACGGCCGTCGCCCATGTTTAGAAGGAAGGCTTTTGGAATGAATAGCTGACTTAGAGGTTGGAGTTCATTCATCCGGTTTTTGTAGAGCAAAGTTATAAGTACGATCAGTCCTGCCATTGCATTGAGCAAATTTATCAACGTGGCTTCTTCGAAGTGCTCAGAACGATGGTGCTTCACCTTATTCGTTGCGGTCCACCAAGAAGGTGGATTCTGAGCGCTTTCCCAGCTAGACCACGGGTGAAGCTCTATCCCGAACCTGGGGATGGTGGTAAGAGCTCTATGAATGGTCGGATACGTGGCCGTAAGTTCTGTTTGATATTTGCCGATGCTCGCTGCTTTCGACGAATCTGAAATGCTTCTACAAACAATTTTTGCAAGAACGTCGACCTCTGAGGAAGCCGCCATCAACAGACGGGCAATTTCGATGGAGTAACAATGAAAGTTGCTTTCAGCGAACTCGATCCAGCGCGAGAGTCTGATGACGTCTTCCTCTAGGCAGAGAAAGTAAGTCCAGTGCGGGTGCGTTTGGATCTTCGACGACTTCACGATCACTCTCTAAGGGTCTAACGCTGGAGTTAAGCGGCGGCGAAGCCGTCCGCCTTGAACGAGTGGTTAGGTGGACGCTCCGAAAGCCGCGAACACCGGATCTATGCTTAAGTCGCCGAAGTACGATTGCACAAACACGGGCTCCCCAAACTGGCGCCTACGACCGGGGGCAAGAGGAGTATAGATACCCCACACCTCGTCGACTGGTCCCGCGACGCCTGGAAATTTCGCCTTCGCGCCGTTGCCAAACACAAACGTCAGATTCGAAGAATTGTCCACTTCGACGCACTGAACCGTGCAAGAGGTGGCTAATACGAGTGCCTTGGCTAGCTCAGCGTCTGATTGCAGATTGCTGTCAGGATCGGCCTCCGCGTTGAGGACAACGTCGTTCAACTCGGCGAGGAAGCCTGAAGAAACGGCCGCACTGTTTTCACCAAGACTAAACGAAACCTCCCATGCGTTACGCAAGTATTCCACGCGCGTTATCCACGCACCCGCAAGCAAGCGAGTAAGACTCGCAGAGCATTGCTCCTTGGACGTGGAAACGTGCACTTGCGAATCACTCCCCATGGCCACCTAACGCTTGAGGTAACCGGCGCAAAACCCGCGTAGCGGGGTTTGCGTCCGGTTGACCGAATAGTTAGAGGCCATGCCGAACGTGCCGCGAATATTCTTGCACCGCGCGCTCTAGCCACGCCTCCGTGAACCCGTACCGCAGCATAACCGGCTTGACGAACTCTTGAAGCTTGCTGTCTGTGTTTTGGAAGAAGGCCCGATGCTCCTCAAGCTGAGCCAGCAACATTTCGTACTTGCCGCGGTGTAGATCGTCTGTCGTCTCGCGAAAGAAGTGGTGAGCCAGATAGGCTCTTCGCTCTTTGCTTTGCAGCAACGCCGCTTCGAGATCTTTGGGAAGCTCGGTAACCGCCTTGAGCGATTTGATGAGGTTGCCCAGTGTTTTTGCAAACTGCCCCTCAAAGAACGAATCGTGCTCCGCGGGAGTGTACCGAGCTCCGCTTTTTGGAATAAGATCAAGGTACATCAGCGTGTTGGCGATGCCGTGCTCAAGCACTTGCGCGAAATACATGGCCGCGCCGTAGTGCGCGCACAGCTCTTTGAATTGCTCGCCTTGATCCATCCCCATGGCCGCTAACGCCTAAGTTAAGCCGAATTGCAGCGCGTAGCTGGCAGCATGGCAAGCTGTACCTGCCATGCTGACGGCGTAGCGATGCAATTTCGGCTTGAACGCACTGTTAGGCCGCATTGCCTCGCCCCGCAATCTCCATGGCCCGCTCTGGCGACATGGGTCCATTGACCTCAGGATCCGTGCACGAGTCAAGGTCGTCAGCTACCTGGGCGTCGGAGACGTCCACCCGCTCAGCCAGTTGCAAGGCGTCCGCTGTGTACGCGAGCTCCTCGGCCGTGAGGTTGCCGTTGGCGAAGTATCGGCAGAGGACGGCCAAGCCAGCTGAATCGAGAAGGAGATCAACATCCTCCGTTACCTTTACGGGCGCGGAAGCGCCGCGCCGCAGGTGGCGCACATGCTCGGCCAACTCTTCGGCGATTCCGGCGGAATATTCAGCAGCGGAAGTCCTGCCGGAAATGAGACTCGCCAGTGTGCTTAGCTTCATGCGGCCTAACGCTAGAATTGAGCGGCGGCGGAGCCGTCCGCCTCGAATGAAATGTTAGACGCCAAAGCAGCACCCTTTACCGGATAAGAAAACATCCATCAGTAGCCATAGCGCTTTGGGTCTGACAGGGTTGCGCCCACCGTGGGCGTAGCCTGCTCGCGTGTGAACTTAGCCCGTATGAGAATTGAAATAGCTAGTTCCGCATTACAGGCCCTTATGGCTGCATCAAACTCCCCAATCAGGCCAAAGTGATACAGGCGCTCGTTGACAGTCATGCCTGCAATTGGTTGGTCGCTGCCGGAATTCATTTCTTGGCGCCTAACGCTGGAGTTAAGCGGCGGCGTAGCCGTCCGCCTTGAACGAAATGTTAGGGCGCATCGGGCGGCACCCCATAGAACGATAGCTCAATCTCCCAACCCAGATCGCTAGCTAGCTGGATGAAGCTTGAAGGAAGCCGATAGGACGGCCAGGGGCGATCGTCGGTTGCCAAGTCATACAAGCCGAAATCAATTGCTGTTGACGAGAACCTAAGGCTCTTGATGAGCAACAAGTCGTCTTTGTGCTTACGGATGAAGCGAACAGCTTGCTTTGACTGAGCCTCCAAGCCTTCAGCGGTAGAGAGTTCGATGTTGAAGCCGGAGACTTTAATGAGAACACGGCTTTTCGGATTGCGCGGCTCACCTTTCCAGAAGACTCGTCGCGGCTCAATGGATGAACTTGCGAGGAACTTGCGGACTTTGGCAGTTGAACCCGAAACTCTGAGAATGCATGACGGCATCAATGCGCCCTAACGCTGGAGTTAAGCGGCGGCAAAGCCGTCCGCCTTGAACGAGTTGTTAGAGCGCAAGTCCTGTATGAGTTTGGCCATCGTTGCGCTGCTGCCGGATGTGAAGTGGTAAGTGATGCCAAAACGGATGACTCCAAGGCGTCGCACAATAAACTGTGCAGCTTTGATATATGACTCAATTTCGTTCGACGAGATGCTGGCCTTGTTAAAGGAATCTGTGACGGATCGCTTATTTGTGCGATGAGCGAAAATCTCATTGCGGAGTACTGCGAGCTTTACCCACACGGGCTTTAGCTCTGCGAGCTTTGATTCAAGCTCGCCATACGATGTATCCGACAACGACTCTTTGAAGCGCGATAGCAACGCGCCAAAGTTGAGTGTGTCATTTCGCTTCTCGTTGAGAAGGCAGAGGCAGCTAATACTGTTTGCGAGCAGTGCGTGTTCGACCCATACAAACAACCCAGGGTAGGCGCTGTTGAACATCTCGACAGTTTCCTTATCGCCATGGGACTGCTGGCAAGCCTGCCAAATATTGAACGTCTCCGTCGCGTCCTCAAGGACGGCGAAGAGTGTTTCTAGTTCTTTTTGCAGGTCCTGGTGATCTGTCATTGCGCTCTAACGCTGGAGTTAAGCGGCGGCGAAGCCGTCCGCCTTGAACGATTTGTTAGCCGTTACTGGCGACCCGCTTTGGGGTCGATGTCTGCGCGGCCTGGCTGCGATGGGTCGTAAAAGGTGTAAGTGAAAAACTGTTTCGGATCGGTGGAATACGTGCGTTTTGAAAGAAAGGCCTTTGCAGCAGCGACGTAGCTTTGGGGAACGGGTACATCGACCGGATTCGTGGTGCCCGAACTTGGATCGAGGACTTTGGAAACCTTGAGCGTATCGATCTTGCCCGAAGCGTTCACCGTTGCGTGAAACACAACCGCATAAAGCTTGGTCGGAACCGGAGCCGGAAGCTGCGCAAGGGCGCTGCCAGTGAAGAGAAGAAATATTGTGGCTATCAGAAGTCGCATCTTTCCCTCACTTGAAGGCTAACGCTGGAGTTAAGCGGCGGCGCAGCCGTCCGCCTTGAACGAATTGTTAGGCGAACCCGAAATCCGCGGCATAGCCATTGAACAGTTTCCAAGACGGGTCGTCGTGCAGCTTCCAGGACAGCTTCTCCGAAGGAAACCGAGCGATTACTCCGTCCATGAACTGCTGCTCGTTGAATCTGGGACAGAGGTACACGTAGTAGGTCCGCTTTCCCGCGAAAGTCTCGATGATAGCTACGAGCCCACTGGTTTCATCTCGAAACGGGCCGACTAGCGCAGAGTCCAAGCTCGTCAGCGAGGCATTGTACTCAGCCTCAGGTAACCCATTGCCGGTAACCCGCGTGAGCTGGTGCGTTACAACGAGCAGGCGTGGGTACGATGCCCGTAGCATCGAAGCTTCCGTAACCCGCATATCCGGGCGACGGAAGTAGATGGGGTAGCCTTCATGCTCGGCGGTTGCTGTAAGCCATGCTCTGGGTTTTTGCTCGACTGCCACCTAACTCTCCTTGTTCGCCTAACGCCTGAATTAAGCCGCGCCGCGAAGCGGCGTCGGCTTGAATGAATTGTTAGGCCGCACTGCCATAGCTGTGACCTGCTAGCAACTGCCGAGCATCCGCCGGCGACGCCTCACGATACTCCAGAAGGTCGAACACGCGCGCAGCAAAAGACGGCAAGGCAAAGTCCGCAGCCGCGTGTAGGTCGTCCGCCGCAAAGGCAGCGCGGTCTGCATCCAGGTCGCCGCATGCGTAACGCAACGCAAGCTCTTGGGCGAACGCGTCACAGAACTGCGATTCAGAAACCGCGTGCTTTTGGCAAAAGGCGAGAAGATCAGCGCGCAGAAGTGCACTTGAGCCATCTGTGACTGTTGCATAGTGATCAAGTAGGCGTGCGATTGAGTATTTCATGCGGCCTAACGCTGGAGTTGAGCGGCGGCGTAGCCGTCCGCCTCGAACGAGTTGTTAGGACTCAGCTGGCTCATACTGGAGCAACTCGGACCCAGCAAAGTAGTTGCCATAGTACTCGCTAGCCCGCGACTCGGGATGAGCAGCGAAGTCGATGTAAGGAGCACTGCAATGGGGACAGCGGAATGGATTTAGGTAAGCAAAGCGTGAGCCGTCTGGCGCCTCTGGCAGGAGTGCCTCAAGTGCGGCCAGCGCAGCAGGCTCCGGCTCAGCGAGGGCTGCTGGCGCTCCCGCCACATACGAAGACACGGTGAGGGTGTACTTGCCAGACCCCGAATAGAAGTAGCCAGAATTGCTAAAGCCGGCGTGATACGACCTTATAAGAAAGCTACGGTGACAGCAGTCACACTCGCACGAGAGAAGAATGTTGCCGGGAGTAACCCTGCCATTAAAGTGCAAGCCGCGTGCGAAAAGACCCTTACCCCTAAGCTCCGAATTTGTAACGTTGCCGCCAGGCAGAAAGAAGGGCTGAAAGCGGATCCCAAGAGCCTCACCCCGGCTGAAAGCGTCTGCGTCGAACTGCGGCGAGTTAGTGACGACGCAGTCTGACTGGCACGCTAGGTTTCCGTGCACGCGTACAGAAAAGTGGGCCCAGCCTTGGGCTTCACCAAGTGAGTGTCTGTGCTCGGTGCCATCGGCTGCGAGGAATAAAACCTCGGAATCGGGTCGAACAGCCGCAGCCGGCGTCAGCTCGCAAGGCAGGCTGTCACTTGTGACTGTGCATAGCGGAGCGCCATCCACGAAGACCTTCAGGAGAGCGGGAGGCTTTTTTTTAAAGAAGCTGAGAAGCGTCATCTGAGTCCTAACACCTGAATTAAGCCGCGCCGCGAAGCGGCGTCGGCTTGAATGAATTGTTAGGTGCCGCCTCATGGCCCCCAATAGTCGAACCTGAAGACAACACCCTGAGGGATATCAAACTCGATCCAGCCACCACATTCAATCCTGTGCCGCCCAGACGATACGAGACCAGGCTGATTGATCTTGTAAGGCCATGGCTTTCCGTCAAGGAGCAGCGGGCCACAAGCGCCTCCATTGTCATCAGCAACGACCAGATACGTGCGACCATCTTTTGATGGGGCAACAGAGCCACGCAGATAACCGTCGTCACAGCCGAGTAGCGCGGCAGACAGCAGGAAGCAGAGTGCTATAAGTAGCCGAACTTTCATTCGCGAAATCTTCCAGCGGCACCTAACGCCTGAGTTAAGCCGACTTGCGTAGTGGAACCAAAGCCATGGCAAGCTTTTTGGCCATGGCTTTGGTGTAACGAAGCAAGTTCGGCTTGAACGAATTGTTAGGCCTCATCGCTCCACGCCTCATCATCCTCGACCCACTCTAGAAGCAACCCGGCTCTGGACGCTAGCAACGGTGCAAGCTCCTCATCATTTTGGCCGGAGCCGATAACAAAAGTTGGATGCGCTTCGCCGCGTTCCATGCAAGTCGCCTTCTCTTGCCAAAGTGACGCAATGGCTTTGACTGCTTCGCGTGGGTTGCGAGCATCCGCTGCCGAAACGTAGTCACTAGGGCAGTCGCCACAGATGGCCCACCAACCGATGGAACCTGGTGAGGCTTTGCTGTCAACCGACCACACCGAGACATATGGCGATGCCGACCAGGCCGGACTCTCACCGACGCCGCCGTGTTGGACGCCCTCACGATGCAGGTACGTCAGCACCTCGTTGCGCTGCTCCGCAAACCAGCGCGCCTCTACTTCAGGATCTTCGTAATCTTCCATATGAGGCCTAACGCTGGAGTTAAGCGGCGGCGTAGCCGTCCGCTTGAATGACTAGTTAGAGCCTTGCGGCCCCGATTTTTGGCGAATGGAGGCTATGACCTCCAGTTCGCATGTTGCTTCGCTCCTAGGGGCATCTTCAGGATCACAGACGACGATCGCAATGGGATCGCCTTCCAGAACTCGTGCATGAGGCTCAAAAAAGGTCTTGCTGACGTACCCTGGACCGATAGCCCTAAGGGCCGTGCGTGCCCACCAGTTCTCTACGACAGCAATTGCTTGGCCTGGCACTACCCTGCTGCCTTCTTTTATGGGGTATTCGTTGATCTCCACGCTACCCGTTTGATGTGACACATCTGATGGAAGCTTTGGTATTCGAACGAAGTAGTACATGGTCGTGTGGGACTCTAACACCTGAATTAAGCCGCGCCGCGAAGCGGCGTCGGCTTGAATGAATTGTTAGGCAACCAAGGCATTAAAGTGCGTCGATCAAGTGCTGGCACCACTTGTCAGACCTTTTTGCCAGATAGCCTTGCCTGATTCTAGTGGAGTCGTCGTCAGTGAAGCGATAAGTCATGCCGTCAACATTTTTCTGAAGATAAACGGAGCAGAACTTATCTCCAACGGGCATGGTGCGGGAGTCTGATGTTTTAACAACGGTGCTACATACCGTAGATCCGGAGATCTCATAAGTGAGCTTAAGGGCAAACTCAGGCCCGCCGTTTGGAATGCGGCCACAGGCATCTTCCGTGCCGTTTTCATATCTCTCCCCGTAGCCAAAGCAGGTCTTGCCGCCATCCTTTGAGCTACACGAAACCCCAATGAAGTCTTTGGGAGAGAAATCTCCGGCGGTCGTCGAGCAGGATGCTGCGACAAGAGCTATCAACAAGATGCGGAAATGTTTCATTGGTTGCCTAACGCTTGAGGTAAGCGGCGCAAAGACCGCGTAGCGGGATTTGCGTCCGCTTGACCGAACTGTTAGGGCGCAAACCGAGCATCACCCGCCCAGCTACCGTTGGCGTACTCAGGTTTTAGCGTGCCGAGGATAAGCCCAACCCACCCGAACCTTTTGTCTTTCGCGCTCTTCGCAAACGCAGGCGAGTATTGCATGGCTTGCCAAGCCACCAATTGACCAACTTGAAGCACCGGGCCCTTGGGGTTGGCCGTCGTTGCCACAGCTAGGAAGCCACCGTCGCGCGACGGAATGCGAAGAGTTGCGAGTTGGTTGCCGTCATCTTGGCGTTTCACTGCTGTAGTGGTGCCGAACATTGAACGCGCGTCCATGACTACGGCAGGTAGCAGAGCGCCTTCGCGTAGATCGCAGTCCATGTACTCACATGCATATTCGAGCGCGGCGTTGCCGTCTTTGAAATAAAGGGGTGGCATGCTGTGCCCGGCTGCCGCCCCTTGCTTCTGGCCCTTGCGTTTGAAGATGCTGAACATGCCTTTTGGCCTCGGCTGTTCGCCGCCGCGTGTGCTGGCGTGCGACTGATGGAGGGACGTTGAATTGGGCTGCTTGGGCGATGCTTGCGCGCAAGCATCAATGAGCCACCGCCGCTGAAACGGCTCCGCATAGTATGCAGAGATATTGTCACCGCGCTCCTGATTTCGCCTTATTGACTCATCTAGGTCGCACGTTACGCCGACCATCTCGACATAATACCCAGCAGACTTTAGTGCTTTGAGAAGCTGCTCGGCTGGTTCTGGCTCTGCTCCGATTATCTCCGTGACGATATGCCGCCTCTCTGAGACTGCACGCTGTGCGGCCAACGGCCCAATCAGTTCAAGCTGCTCCCGCAGCGCATCAGGGAACTCAAGGAACGCGTCACCACTCAGGTGGTGAAACATCTCCGCAGCATCAATCAGAACGAAGCCGTGCGAGTATTTGCTTTGACGAAGTGTCGTCTTTCCGGCGGCCACGCCGCCCATGAGTATGACTGCTCTCGGCTTTCCATCATGAGCTAACGAAGAGTCGTCAAAGAGCCGGTCGACTTCGCCGCCAATATCAGTCACAAGAATGCGATCCCCGTTCATATTGCGCCCTAACGCTAAGTAGACCCTGAGGTTTCCCCACAAATCTCCCCACTCAATCAACACCTTGCGCGTGGATTGAGGGAACAGTGCACGCATGATGCGGTCATTCCTCACGGGTTACGAAGCCAGAGGAGACCACACCATGCG
>JBASAF010000002.1:0-15712 GCA_049650465.1 Rhodanobacter sp.
CGCGCGAGCAGCGCCGGCCTCGCCGCGGCGCTGGCGCCGGCACTGGACGCGCCGCGCCCCGGCAGCAACAACTTCGCCGTGGCCGGCCACCTCACCGGCCATGGCGCAGCCATGCTGGCCAACGACATGCATCTGGGCCTGCGCGTGCCCAACATCTGGTTCCGCACCCGCCTGCGCTACCCCGACGCCGGTGCGCCGGACGGCAGGCGCGACGTCAACGGCGTCAGCCTGCCCGGTACCCCGGCGATCATCGCCGGCTCCAACGGCCAGGTCGCCTGGGGCTTCACCAACAGCTACGGCGACTGGGCCGACTGGGTGCGCGTGCAGCGCGATCCGGCCGATCCGGCGCGCTACAAGGTGCCCGGCGGCTGGGCCACGCTGGAAAGCCACGACGAGCACATCAAGGTCAAGGGCCGGCCCGACACCGTCCTCAAGGTGGAGGACACCCGCTGGGGCCCGATCATGGCCGCCGACACCGACGGCACGCCGCTGGCACTGGCCTGGATCGCGCAGCAGCCGCGCGGCTACAACCTCGGCCTGATGCGGATGGAGCAGGTAGCGAGCGTGGCCGATGCCCTGGCGCTGGCGCCCACCGTGGGCATGCCGCCGCAGAACCTGCTGGTGGCCGACAGCGGCGGCCACATCGGCTGGACCATCGCCGGCAACAGCATCCCGCTGCGCACCGGCTTCGATCCGCAACGGCCGGCGGACTGGTCCGCCCCTGGCAGCGGCTGGCAGGGCTGGGCCACGCCGGCACAGTATCCGCGCATCGAGAATCCCGCCGACGGACGATTGTGGACCGCCAACAACCGCACCGTCGACGGCGCCGCGCTGGCCCTGCTCGGCAACGGCGGCCACGACCTCGGCGCGCGTGCGCAGCAGATCCGCGACGACCTGCACGCGCGCGCCAGCTTCACGCCGGGCGACCTGCTCGACATCCAGCTCGACGACCGCGCGGTATTCCTCACCCGCTGGCAGGGCCTGCTGCAACGCACGCTGGCCGGCAGCCAGGACCCGGCGCTGCAGCAGCTGCAGCAGCTCACCCGGCCGTGGCGCGGCCGCGCCGCCGTCGACAGCGTCGACTACCGCCTGGTGCGCGCCTTCCGCACCCAGGTCAGCCAGGCCGTGCTGGCGCCCTTCGCCGCACGCGTGAAGCAGCGCCACGCGGATTTCAGCTGGCCCGGCCAGAACAGCGCCGAGGCGGCGGTGTGGATGCTGCTGCATGCGCGCCCCGGTTGGCTGCTCGATCCGAAATACCCGAGCTGGGACGCCCTGCTCACCGATGCCGCGCGCCAGGTGGCGCATGCGCTGGACGCGCAGCCCGGCGGCCTGGCGGCGCGCCGCTGGGGCGAGATCAACCGCAGCGACATCCGCCACCCGCTGGCCCCCGCCCTGCCCGCCTGGCTGGCACGTTTCATCGACATGCCGGACCAGCCGCTGCCCGGCGACAACAACATGCCGCGCGTGGCCGCCCCCGGCTTCGGCGCCTCCGAGCGGCTGGACGTGGCTCCCGGCCACGAAGCCCGCGGCGTCCTGGAAATGCCCGGCGGACAGAGCGACAACCCGCTGTCGCCGTTCTTCGGCGCGGGGCACGAGGACTGGGTCGAGGGCCGGCCGACGCCGCTGCTGCCGGGACCGTCCCGGCACACGCTGACCCTGCAGCCGGCCGCGCGCTGAGCGAAGCGCACCCGGCCCCGCAGGCGCGCGCACGCGGTTCCGGTCAGCTTTCCAGCGCGGCCGCCACCACGTCCGGCAGGCTGTTCAGCGAGAACGGTTTCTGCAGCACGCGATACACCAGCGCGCGCAGCGCCTCGGGCAACGGCGAGGGCGCGTAGCCGGTCATCAGGACCACTTTCAGCTCCGGGCGGATCCGCTTGCCGATCTGGGCCACCGTGTAGCCGTCGATGTCGGGCAGCTTGATGTCGCTGAGCAGGAGGTCGACGCGCGCGTCCGAGCGCAGCACGTCGACCCCGGCATTGCCGTTGCCGGCCTCGATCACGTGGTACCCCGCGTCGTGCAGGTTTTCGACGAGCAGTTCGCGCAGGAATGCCTCGTCCTCGACCAGCAGGATGCTGGGCCTGGTTGGGTCGCCGGGCAGCATCACGCCACCTCCGAAGTCGTGGGAATGGGGGCATGCGGCAGAACGATGCTGATCGTCGTGCCGCGGCCGATCTCGCTGTCGATGCTGGCCACGCCCCGGGACTGCACCACGTAGCCGAAGATGGTGCTGAGCCCCAGGCCGGTGCCCTTGCCGACCGGCTTGGTGGTGAAGAACGGGTCGAAGGCCTTGCCGCGCACTTCCTCGCTCATGCCGGTGCCGCTGTCGATCACGCGCAGTCGCACGTAGTCGCCCTCGGGCAGGCCGCCCATCGGATGCTCGACGTCGATCCGCAGATCGTCGAGATGGATCGTGACGCGTCCGCCATCGGGCATCGCGTCGCGTGCGTTGACGACGAGGTTGAGGATCGCGTTCTCCATCTGGTTGGCATCGCACAGCACGGGCCGGCAGGCATCGAGCCGGTAGTCGATCGTCACGCCGCTGCCCACGGAGTGCTCCAGCAGCGGCTGCATGTCGCGCACCAGGACATCCAGTTGCAACGACTGCGGCGACAGCGGCTGGCGCCGGGCGAAACTCAGCAGGCGCTGGGTGAGGTTGGTGGCGCGGTCCACGCTCTCCTGGGCGACTTCCAGGTGGTGGCTGATCCGCTGCCGTCGCGCTTCCCGCGGTTCGACCGCGAGACCCTCGTCCGCGACGATGCCCTCATGCCCCGCCAGGTCGGGCTGCGCGCCGCCCGGGTCGCCCTTGAGCAACTTGTCCTGCAACAGGGTCAGGCTGCCCTTGATGATCATCAGCAGGTTGTTGAAGTCGTGCGCGATGCCGCCGGAGAGCTGGCCGATGGCTTCCATCTTCTGGCTTTGCCGCAGCGCCTCCTCGGTGCGCGCGCTGCTCCATCTCGACACTGAGCCGCCGGTTGGCTTCGACCAGCTCCTCCGCGCGCTTGCGCAGGGAGGCATGCGCACGCGTCAGCACGCCTTGCGCCACCGCCAGCGCGGACAGCATCAGCACCGCCATGATCGTCAGCAGCACCACGCCGCTGTAGCGCGTCAACTGCACGATCAGCGGCAGCTCCGCGGCGCGCAGATAGACCCGGCCGACAGTGGTGCTGCCTTGCCGCGCCGGCACGGCCACCAGCCGCGGGTCGCCTGCGCCGGACCCGCCATCGGCGATCGGTGCGCTGCCCTCGCGGTGGAAGCCCGCCACCTGGCGATGCGCTTCGTTGTACACCGCGGCCGCGTCCAGCCGCGGATCAAGCTTGAGCGCGTTGACGTATTCCTGCGCGGCCACGCGATCGTCGAACGCGATGGCCGCGGTCACGCTGGCCGCCAGGATGTTGGCCTGGGTGACCAGCTGGCGGCGGTGCTCGATGCGGGCCGCATGGTACTGGTAGGCCGTGGCAAGTGCGCCGGCGAGCACCAGCAGGCCTACCGCGACCACCATCATGGCCGGCCGAAACGGGAGCGGCTTGCGATCCGGTCGCGCGTTCATGGCTGGCCCCTCACCGCCAGGGCGAGACTCAGCAGCTTCGAGCTGATCGCAAGATGGTTGCGCGCGGCGGCGCCGACGTCTATCTCGAACCCCACCCGTCCACGGCGTATCACGAACTGCACGATGCCGCGCCGGGCCGGCGCGCCCGAATCGACCACGGTCAGCACCGGCTTGCCGTCCACCGCCGCCAGGGCGCGTGCGAGGCGCTGTCCCGGCAGGCGGCCGAGAAAGGCGATCTCGCAGCGCGACTCGGGCGCAAGCACGTCGAGCCGGCGCACGGCGAAAGGATGGCCGCCGATGCCACGCCCCGCCACCGCGGTCTCCAGGTAGCCGCCAAAGGGATCGTCGCCGACCACGCAGATCGTGAAGGGCGAGTTGGCCGCGGGGAATTCGCCGGGCGGCCAGGTGACGAAGGGCGCCAGCTTGTAGAGGTAGGTCGCCTTGACCGCGTACTCCAGCGACACCGACGACGGCGCGGCAGGCGGCGGTTGCGCGGCCCGCGCCGGCGCGGCACCGAGAGCGCACGCGAGCAGCGCGGCGCACCCGCACGCCGCGCGCGAACGCCACCATGCCGGCCACGGGCAGCGCCGCTGCCACCGCGGGTTGCGGCAGGCTCCGGGCGTTTCCTGGCGGGTCGGCGGCATGACGTCAGAAGGTCAGGCGGGCATCGAGCAACACCGCGCGCCCGATGCGGTCGCTGGCCGGAAACACGTACTCCTGATGCCAGGGATGCAACAGGTTGGAGCCGGACAGGGAAAGCTCCAGCCTGTCGTTGACCCGCCAGCCCAGCCGCCCATCCAGCTCCACGTAACCCGGCACCTTCGGCTCCGGCAACGCGGCGACCTGGCGCAGGTCGAACGACAGCATCCAGCGCTCGGACAGGTTCATCACCGAGCGGATGAAACCGTGATGCGCGGGGTCGTCGCCGGCCTGCGCCACGCCCAGCAAGCCGCTGGCGCCCGGCTTGAAGCGCAGCCGCTTGCGCAGCGTGGCCACGCCCGCGTCCAGTCGCCACGACTCGTTGACCGCATAGCTGCCCCACGCTTCCAGCCCCCAGGTGTGGCCTTCCATGCCGTTGCCCCACCGCAGCGGCAGCAAGGTGGGCGAAAACTCGATGGTCTTGAGGTCGTCGTAGACGTTGTAGAAGGCCGAGACCGACACCGTCGCCCGCCGCGCCACCTGGGCGCGCCAGCCGAGTTCGTACGCGGTCAGCCGCTCGCGCCGGAAATCGGGGTTGCCGACCAGGAAGGTGAGCGTGCCGAGTTTCTCGATGACGTCCTGGTCGAACGCCGTGGGCGTGCGCATCGCGCGCGAGGCGGAGACCCACAGCAGGGCATCGTCGCTCGGCTTGAACGACAGGATGCCGCTGGGCATGTACGACATGCCCGAGTAGGGGTCGTCCTCCGCCTTCAGGCCCAGCGTCAGCTGCGTGCGCGCACCCAGTGCGATGCGGTCCTGCACGAACGCATTGGCCAGGCTCTGCGTGTTCACCGCCGGGTCCCACAGCAGCGAACTGGCCGGGCTGATGCGCGGCCGGATCTCGTAACGGTAGAGGCGATCGCCGACGCCCCACACGACGCGATGGCGTTCGCCCAGCGCGAAGCCGTGCTGCAGTTCGATGTCGCCGGTCCGGAGCACGAAGCCGCTGCCGCTGGCGTCGTCGCGGCGATGCACGTAATCGTAGTAGGCCTGCACATGGAAGCTGGAGGTGTCGCTGATCGCGTGCTGCCAGCGCGCCAGCACGTCGCCCTCGGTGCTGCGCGAATCCGGTGCGCCGACCTGCTGCACGCGGCCGTCGTGCAGGTCGCCCTGCAGCATCACGGCATCCGCCGCGCCGGCGTCCCAGTCCACGCGGAAACCGAGCTGCGGGTTGCTCCAGCCGTCATGCGCGTCCCGGCCGGCGCTGTCGTCGAACGAGCGCCGGTGGAAATCCCGCGCGTAGACCCGGTAGTGCGCGTGCGGCCCCAGCGCGCCGCCGTACTGCACCGCCGCGCCGCGTTCGCGCGTGCCCGCGGCCAGCCGCAGCACGCCGCCCCGGGTGTCGCCGGCCTTGCGCGTGATGATGTTGATCACGCCGTTCACCGCGTTGGCGCCCCACAGCGCACCGCCGGGGCCGCTGATGACCTCGATGCGCTCGATGTTCTCCGGCAGCACGAACTGGTCGTCCCAGTACATGCCGGAAAAGATCGGCGAGTACACGCTGCGCCCGTCGATCAGCACCAGCAGCTTGTTCGGGAAGTTCTGTGCGTTGTCGTTGCCACTGAAGCCCCGCGCGGTCACCACGTAGCCGCTCGGGCTGGTCTGGAACACGCCGAGGTTGGCCGCCAGCCGCAGCAGGCCCGGCAGGTCGGTGGCGCCCGATCGCATGATGTCGTCATGGCTGATCACGTACACCGCGGCGCCGGCGTCGCCCAGAGGCTGCGGCTGTTTCGCCACGGAGGACACCACCACCCTGCCCAGGTCCTCCAGCGATAGCGACCCCAGGTCCTGGGGTACGTCATCGGCGCGGGCCACGCCAGTCGACAACGCCAGCAGGAGCAGGACGAAGCCCGCGCAGACCCTCCCGCCCACACGCGTCACCGCGTCCACCCGAACGCCCTCGTGCCATCGCCACCCGATCGACGCATGAAAGTCACCCCACCCCGAAACATCTGGATTACCCCGGGCTCCAGAGGCCGATCGCCATTATGCCGCCGGCGGCGAGAGCACATGTCTAGGCCGCCTTCACATATCGACGCGCACCTGAGCATCCTGCTGGCGGCGCTGGCGCACACGACCGCTGGAGCACGGCAGGATGTAGGCAACCCGGTGCTCCGCCAGGGGACGCGGCAAAGCGCAGCCCGGCGGATGCGCGCGGAGGTTCCGGCTCGGGCAACGGCCGGTGCACGCATCGCCGGGTTTCGCTTTGCCCTGCGCCGGCATGCCGCTAATCTCGCGCCAGCACCACATTCCGCATCGGTCCGGAGGCCATTCCCATGAACGATCCCATCCACGAGCGGCGCGTCTGCTTCGACTTCGAGGTGGATTTCTCCAACGGCGGCGGCATCCAGGGCCAGGGATTCCGGCTCGACATCGACGGCGATGATATCGACGACCAGGCGCTGGCGGACTGCATCGTGCGCGACATGCGGTTGCTGATGGTCGGCGCCGTGCGCATCCGCAACAAGAGGATCATCCGCGAACGCCACAAGCGCATGCCGCAGGCCGCGCAGGGCCACACCCGCCGACCCGACCTCGTCGACCTCAGCCACGTCGTGCACAGCGGCGAGGAGGTCTATCCTGGCCTGCCTGCTCCGCGCGTGTCGGACCATCTCAGCCACCAGGCCAGCGTCGGCCGCTATGCCGAAGGCGTCACGTTCCAGATCGCGCGCGTCGACATGGTGGCCAATTCCGGCACCGCGATCGACGCACCCTCCCACCGCTACCCGGGTGCGACCGACGTGGCCCGGCTGGCACTCGACGACATCGCCGACGTGGATGCGGTGGTCGTGCACCTGCAGGGCATGCACAGCCGCAGCATCGACCGCGCCGCGCTGGCGGCGCTCGACGTGCGCGGTCGCGCCGTACTGCTCGACACCGGCTGGGCCGCCCACTGGGGCACGCCCGCCTACCTGCAGGCCCAGCCCTTCCTCAGCCGCGATGGCGCCGAGTACCTGCGCGACCAGGGCGCGGTGCTGGTCGGCATCGACGCGCTCAACATCGACGACACCAGCGACCCGCAACGCCCCGTTCACTCGATCCTGCTGGCCGCCGGCATCCCGATCGTCGAAAACCTCGCCTCGCTCGCCGCCCTGCCCGCCGAAGGCCTGCGCTTCTCCGCCGTGCCGATGCGCATGGCCGGCATGGGCACGTTCCCGGTCAGGGCGTGGGCGCGGCTGGGTTGACGGCTCAGGCCCGGCGCCGCGTGGTGCCTGCCACGGCGCGCAGCGGCTGGATGCTCAGCCCAGCAACCGCTCGGCCACCGACCGATACAGCAGCGGCAGGTTCTCCAGTTCCGCCACCTCCACGCACTCGTCCACCTTGTGGATGGTGGCGTTGACCGGGCCGAGCTCGACGACTTCGGCGCCCATCGGTGCGATGAAGCGGCCGTCCGACGTGCCGCCGCCGGTGCTCTGTTCCGGGTCGATGCCACACAGCTCGCGGCACGCGGCCACCACGGTTTCGCGCAGCACGCCGCCGGGCGGAGTGAGGAACGGTTCGCCGGAGAGGTTCCATCCCAGGGTGAAGTCCAGGCCGTGGCGATCCAGGATCGCCTCGGTGCGCGCGCGCAGGTCGTCGGCGCGGCTGGCGGTGCAGTAACGGAAGTTGATCAGCGCGACGAGGTCGCCGGGAATCACGTTGTTGGCGCCGGTGCCCGCGTTGAGGTTGGAGACCTGGAAGGAGGTCGGCGGAAAATCTGCGTTGCCTTCGTCCCAGCGTTCGGCGGCGAGCTCGGCCAGGGCGGGAGCAAAGGCGTGGATCGGGTTCAGCGCCTTCTCGGGATAGGCCACGTGGCCTTGCACGCCGCGCACCTGGAGCGTGCCGGAGAGCGAACCGCGGCGGCCGACGCGGATCAGGTCGCCGAGCCGTTCCTTGGAGGAGGGCTCGCCCACCACGCACCAGTCGATGCGCTCGCCGCGCTCGCGGAAATGTTCGACCACGCGGCGCACGCCGTCGAGATTGGTCGGGCCTTCCTCGTCGCTGGTCAGCAGCAGGCCGACGCGGCCGCGGTGTTCCGCATGCGCCGCCACGAACTGCTCCAGCGCCACCACCATCGCCGCCACCGAGCCCTTCATGTCGGCCGCGCCACGGCCGTATAGACGGCCATCTCGGATGGTCGGCTCGAACGGCGGGCTTTGCCACGCGGCTTCCGGACCGCTGGGCACCACGTCGGTGTGGCCGAGGAACGCCAGCGTCGGCCCGCCGGTACCGTGCGTGGCCCAGAGGTTGTCCACCGCGCCGTAGCGCAGGTGTTCGACGCGAAAGCCGGCACGCTCCAGCCGCGCGCCGATCAAGCGCAGGCAGCCGGCGTCCTCGGGTGTCACCGAACGGCGGCAGATCAGCTCGCAGGCGAGTTCGAGGACGTCGGACATGGCATGTGCGTGGCGTGGCGGTCGATGGCGCAGCATACCAAGCTAGGTGAGCACGACACCCAGCAGATGCCCGACGCCGAAGGTGATCGCCGCCGCGACGCTGGTGATGGCGAATTGCCGGGCGATCGAGAACAGCATGCCGCGTCCGGTGAACAGCGAGGTACCGATGCCGATCAGCGCCAGTCCGGCCGCGGTGGAGCAGGCGCTGGCCAGCAGCGCCGCCTGCCCGCCGAGGAAGAAATACGGCGCCACCGGAAACAGTGCGCCGCAGGCGAACAGGCAGAACGAGGAGATCGCCGCGCCGTAGGCCGAGCCGCCCAGTTCGGCCGGGTCGACGCCCAGGTCCTCGCGCACCAGCATGTCCAGCGCGGCGCGCGGCGTTTCGGCCACGTGCTCGGCAAGGTGTTCGGCCGCCGCCGGTTCCAGCCCCTTGTCGCGGTAGATGCCGGCGATGTGTTCGCGACCCTCTTCCGGCGCCACCGCCAGCCGCTCGGCGCGCTCGGTGATCTGAGCCTGGTAGAACTCGCGCGAGCTGTTCACCGAGAGCCACTCGCCCAGCGCCATCGAACACGCGCCGGCGACCAGGCCGGCCAGGCCCGCCAGCAGCACGGCACGGTCGCCGGTGGCGGCGCCGGCCATGCCCATCACCAGGCTGACGTTGGAAACCAGCCCGTCGTTGGCACCGAGCACGGCGGCACGCAAGGTGTTGCCGCTCTGCGCGCGATGGCGCAGCCCATGCGGACCGGTCGGACGAGGCAACGGAAAATGGTCGCGATGGCCGCTGCGGTCGACCGGCGTGGTCGCGTGATCGGCATGTTCCAGCCGCACCACGGTCGGCATCACGAACTCGGTGCCGAAGTGCCGGGCAAACCAGCTCAGCGTACGCACGCGCAGGCCGATCCGCGGCGGCGGCACGGCCTCGCCCAGTTCGCGCAGGCGCGCTTCCCAGAACCGCGCGTTGCCGCGCTCGCCAGCCGCGATGCGGCGATAGGCCTGGCCCAGACCCGCATCGCCCGCCAGCTCGGCCAGCCGCGCATACAGGGCGGCATTGTCGCGCTCGATGCGGAGGTTGTTGCGGAAGCGGCGGACGCGGTGCTTGCTCATCGTCACTCGTCAAGTTCGTCGTCGCGCTGGCCCAGGTAGACCAGCGCAAGCAGCAGCACCACGACGAAACGGAAGGCGCTGGCGAGTCCGTTCCACTGGCTGGACATCCACATGCCGAACCATTCGCCGCCGATCGCCATGAAGCCGCCCAGCCATAGCAGCACGCCGGCGCCGAGGCCGGCCACGGCGAGCCGAGCCGAGCGCCGGAACGCCGTCGCGGATGCGCGCCGCGCGCGCCACATGCGCCAGGCGCCGGCAGTGCACAGCACGGCGGCCAGCGTTTCGGTGGCGATGATCAGCACGTACGCTGCGTGCTGCAGCAACGGCGCATGGATCGCGCGGTAGCGGATGGTGGCGTCGGGGAAGATCGAATCCATCGCCAGCACGTGCTGCACGAAGACCAGGTTGCTGCCGTAGTCGGTGAGGTTGCCGAAGGCGACCAGCGCCAGCCACAGCGCGATCGTCGCCACCAGCCCGATCTTCGAAAGCCGCATCGGCATCTCAGCCCCCGAACAGCTTCTTGAAACCGTTGTCGGTGAAACCCACGCTCACCGTGCCATCGGGTTGCACCACCACCGGGCGGCGGATCAGCGCGGGGTGTTCCTTCAGCAACAGCGTCCACTCCGGATCGCTGCCCGGGTTCTTGCGTTGCGGCAGCAGGTTGCGCCAGGTGGTGGAGGATTTGTTGACCAGCTTCCCCCAGCCGCCGAGCTGCGCGGCCCAGTCCTTCAGCGTCGCCGCCGGCACCGGGTTGGCGCGGTAGTCGACGAACTCGTGCGCCACCTCGAAGCGGGCGAGCCAGTTGCGCGCCTTGCGGCAGGTGTCGCAATTCGGGAGTCCATACAGCACGGGGTTCATTCGCCACTCCGGAGCAGTTCGTTGATGCTGGTCTTGCCGCGGGTCTTCTCGTCCACCTGCTTGACGATGATCGCGGCGTACAGGCTGTGCGAGCCGTCTTTGGCCGGCAGGCTGCCGGCGACCACCACGCTGCCGGCGGGCACGCGGCCGTAGCTGACCTTGCCGGTGGCACGGTCGTAGATGCGGGTGGACTGGCTTAAGAAAACGCCCATGCCGATTACGCTGCCCTTCTCCACCACCACGCCCTCGACCACTTCCGAGCGCGCGCCGATGAAGCAGTTGTCCTCGATGATGGTGGGGTTGGCCTGCAGCGGCTCCAGCACGCCGCCGATGCCGACGCCGCCGGACAGGTGCACGCCGGCACCGATCTGCGCACAGGAGCCGACCGTGGCCCAGGTATCGATCATGCTGCCGGCACCGACGTATGCGCCGATGTTGACGTAGCTGGGCATCAGCACCGCGTCCCTGGCGACGTGCGCGCCGCGGCGCACCAGCGCGCCGGGCACCACGCGCGCACCGAGCTGCTGCAGTTCCGCGTCGTTGCCGTGGGCGAAGCGCAGCGGCACCTTGTCGAAGGCCTGCGCCGGGCCGCCGTCGACCACCCGGTTGTCGTTGATGCGGAAGTACAGCAGCACCGCCTTCTTGATCCACTGGTGCACCGTCCAGCCGCCGTGGCCATCCGGCTCGGCCACGCGACGCTCGCCGGACTCGAGCAGGTCCAGCACCTGGCCCACGGCCGGGCGAAGATGGGTTTCGACCTCGGCCTGGGTCAGGGCGTGGCGGCGTTCGAAGGCGTCGTCGATCAGGGTTTCGATGGCTTGCATGGAGACTCGATGGGGTCGATGGAAGATGGCCGCCATGGCGAACGGCAAAGAGTACAGGCTGCCAGCGCGGCACCGGCGGTTCATGCACTTTTAACCCGCTACCGCAGTACATTGGCTGGACGTCCATTCTTCCACATCCCGACGAGGAGCCGAACATGAGCCAGATCAAGATCGCCGTGCTGGTAGGTAGCCTGCGCGCGGATTCATTCAACCGCCGGCTGGCCCGCGCGGTGGAGAAGCTGGCCCCGGACGACTTCGCGTTCCGCCACATCCAGATCAACGACCTGCCGCTGTACTCGCAGGATTTCGACGCCGCCTACCCGGCCAATGCGACGCGGCTGAAGAAGGACATCGAGGGCGCGGACGGATTGCTGTTCGTCACGCCGGAATACAACCGCTCGATCCCGGGCGTGCTGAAGAACGCGATCGACATCGCCTCGCGGCCGTGGGGCACCAACTCCTTCGCGGGCAAACCGGCGGCGGTAATCGGCACCTCGATCGGCTCGACCGGCACCTCGATGGCGCAACAGCACCTGCGCAACGTGCTGGCCTACCTGGATGTGCCCACGCTGGCCCAGCCGGAGGTGTTCATCCATTTCAAGGACGAGCTGATCGCCGACGACGGCAGCATTGCCAGCGACGGCACGCGCAAGTTCGTGCAGGGCTTCGTCGACAACTACGTCGCCTGGGTGCGCCGCTTCACGCGCTGATCTGGCGCGCCGCCGGCACGCTCCCGGCCTGTGGTTTTGTCCAGCCAATGGGCGATAATGCGGGGACCATTCGACCACGGGGGGAGATCCATGGCGCGATACAACCTGGAGCCGCTGCTGGCCCCGGTATCCGACGATTCGCCGGCCGGACCGGATCTCGAATACGACCCGGAGTTTCTCGCCCTCGAGCGCGCCGCCGCGCCCAAGGCCGAGCGCGCCGTGGGCGACACGGTCAAGGCCGCCGAAGAACCGGACTGGGACAAGGTCGCCGAGCTTTCCGAGGCCATCCTGCTGCGCTCGAAAGACCTGCGTCCGGCGGTGCACCTGACCACAGCGTGGATGCGCAGCTCGGGCATACCCGGCTGGAGCGCGGGGCTGGCGCTGGTCCGCGGCCTGCTGGAGCAATTCTGGGACAGCGTGCACCCGCAGCTTGATGCCGAGGACGACAACGACCCGACCATGCGCGTCAACGCGGTGGTGCCGCTGGGCAACCTGCAGAGCGTGCTGGGTTACTTCCGCACCACCCCGTTCGTGCAATCGCCGCGCATGGGCCGCTTCACCCTGCGCGACCTGCGCATCGCCAACGGCACGCTGAAGCTGACCACTCCGTCCGACGGCCCCGAACCCAGCCTGACCGAGATGGAAGCTTGCTGCATGGACTGCGACGAGGAGCAGCTGGTCCAGACCACCGCCGCGGTCAGCGAATCGCTGGAGCACGCCAAGGCCATCGACGCCCTGTTCACCGACCACGTCGGCACGATGGGGCCGGACTTCAAGAACCTGCTCAGCGACATCTACGAGTTGAAGAAATTCCTCGACCCGCAGCTGGCGCGCCGGCTGCCGGCCGAAGCCGCTGGCGAGGAGGCCGGCGAAGGCGGGACGGAGGGCGCAACCCCGGGCGCCGCCCGCGCTTCGGGCCCGATCGCCGGGCCGCAGGACGTGATGCGCCGGCTGGACGAGATCTGCGACTACTACACGCGCTGCGAGCCCTCCAGCCCGGTGCCGCTGCTGCTGCGGCGCGCGCAGCGACTGGTCGGCATGGACTTCATGGACCTGCTGCGCGACCTGGCCCCGGGTGGCATCTCCGAGCTGCGCGTGGTTTCGGGCACGCCGGAAGACGAGTAGCCGCAGTGCCCGGCCCGCTTGGGCAGACTCAGTAGGCGCCCTTGCAGCTGCTGGCTGCGGGGCGCACCACCAGCTGGTGCACGGAAGGATCCCAGCTCAGCGACAAGCCGCCGGGAAGCCCGGCCGTGATGCCGGCGGAGGCGATCTGGCTGATCGGGCCGACCGTGCTGCTGTGCCCGTCGCCCAACGTCACCGTGGCGCTGATGGCGTAGCTGAGCGGATCGGCGCAACCGTCGACGGCGACGTATTCCGCTACCGTACCCGTGCCGACGCCGGCCGGCATCTCGCCGGTGACCGGCGCCATGGCGCGCCCCTGCCCGCCGCCGGGCGCCGGGCAGGTCTGGGTCACCGAGTAACTCACCGACACCTTCGGCGCCGGCGCGACCTCCAGCACGGCCGATGCCGGCGGCTGCGCCGTGCAGCCGAGCAGGAACACCTTGCGCTGCGCGACCACGTTGAGCACGTAACTGCCCGATGGCAACGGACCGGCCGGCAACTTCAGCTCGATGCGGTTGGGCAGCACGCCGGTCACCTGCGGCTGCACCGCCTGCGGCTTGCCTTGCGCGTCGGTCGCGCTGACCAGCGGGCTGGCGCACTGCGTGTCGAGCAGGTTTTCGCCCGTCAGCGCGAACGCCGCCTCGCTGCCGTCACCGTGCAGGACGAACAGCGGCCGCCGATCCAGCGTCTCCACGCCATTGATCACCGGCGGCAGTTTCGATCCGCCGGAAGCCGTTGCCTTGAGTGCCACGGTGCGGGCCAGGGCATCGGCCATCGCGACGATATCCTGGCCCAGGCAACCCTTGCTCGCCTCCAGGAAGGCCTGCGCGCGCAGCACCACGGCCTCGGCACGGTAGGCCTGCGCCTTGTCGTCGTTGCCCAGCGTGTCGATCGGCTTGGCCAGGTCGCCGCCCAGCGCCTTGCGCAAATCCTGGCCCAGGTCGGCCAGCTTCTGGCTGGTCGCGGCAAGGCTGGAGCCGGGCGACGCCGCCGCGCGCGCTGCAAGATCGCGTTGCGCGGCGTCCAGCTGCGCGACGATCAGTTCCCCGGTCAGCCGGGGCGCGATCTGCGGCGCCGCCTGGCCCGCAGCGGGAGCGGAACCGGCCAGGCCCAGCGCCAGCAGCGCCATCGCGATGCCGGCGCCAAGTTTTGCCGGACCCGTCACCGCGGCGCGTTCGGCCATGGCATGACCATCCCCAGCGCGTCCGGATCCTGGCAGGCAGCCTGGTCCGGTTGATCCGGATCGCAGCCGCTCTGCTGGTCGGGCGGCAACCGCACGCCGGAGGGCACGATGCCGTACGAACGATAGTTGGCGGTGATCACGCTCGGATCGATGTAGGAGTCGCCGTGGATGCCGTTCTGCGCACTGCCGGCACCCGTGATGGTGGGCACGTTGATGGCGAAGCCGCCGCTCAACGGCAGCAGGTTGCCGCTGCTGTCCACCGCGTAGAAATACGCGGGCGGCAGGCCGACGTTGGCAATCGTCTGCGGCCCCGTGCCCACCACGTAGATCGGACTGGATCCGGTGCCCATGCGGCCGGTCGAGCCCCAGACGCCCACGCCGTCGTACACCGGCGCCGTACCCAGCTGGAACAGGTCGCCATGGGTCACCGACAGGTAGAACGGCGAGGTGCCCGCGTTCACCGTGAAGGCGCTGCCGGCCACCGAAGCCAGCGTCAGCGTCTTGTCGTTGGTCATGCTGAAGCCGGCCAGCGAAGTGAAGTTGCCGAGCGTGTCGACCATGTTCTTGTTGGGCGAGTTCACGCTGCCCAGTACGGTGGGACCGGCGGCGTGGCCGCTCAGCGTGGCGGCCGTGATCACGCCGCCGGCGCCCTCGGTGATCCTGCCGGCGGAATTGAGCATCATGCTGGTGCCGCTCACCGCACCGTCGATCGCCAGATCGCCGGCGGTGGTGGTCAGCGTGGTGCTGGCGCCGCCATTCACCGGCCCGGTCACCGCCAGCGTCTGGGCGTTGCTGAAGGCAAAGCCCGCCGCCGTGAAGCTGCCCAAGGTGCCGACGCGGTTGGCGCCGTTGAGCGTGGTCGCGCCGCTGGAGCTTCCCGTCAGGGTGTCCGCCGTGATGGTGCCACCGGTGCCCTCGGCGATCGCGCCGGCCGAGGTCAGCGTGGTGGTCGTGCCCTTCACCGCGCCGTTGATCGCCAGGTCGCCCGCGGTGGTTTTCAGTGCCGTGCTGGCGCCGCCATCGAGCGGACCGGTGATCGTCAGCGCCTGCGCGTTGGTGAGGGCGAAGCTCGCCGCGGTGAAGCTGCCCAGCGTGCCGATCTGGTTGGCGCCGTTGAGCGTGGTTGCGCCCGCCGAGCTGCCGGTGAGGGTACCGGCGGTGATGACGCCGGCGGCGCCTTCGCTGATCGCACCCGCCGAGGTCAGCGTCGTGGTCGTGCCTTTCACCGCGCCATTGATCGCCAGATTGCCGGCGGTGGTTTTCAGCGCGGTGCTGGCGCCACCATCGAGCGC
>JBASAF010000003.1:0-94055 GCA_049650465.1 Rhodanobacter sp.
GTTGCGCGCGGGGCGGTGGATTATCGCCCGCTTTGCGCGGTGCCGGGGCCGGGGCCGGCACGGGCGCCGGAGCCTGCTTGCGGCCAAACGCGCGGCCGATGGCCTTGGCGGCGCGGCCGAACATGCCCGGCGTACCGGTCGCGGCCGCGGCCTTCTTCGGCAGCGAATAGCGCTCTCCGGCGGCCGCATAGTCATACGCCTTGCCGCTGCCCGCAGGCGGCGTGGCCGGCGTGCGCGGGGAAACCAGCCGGAAGTCGATCTTGCGATCCTCCAGGCTGGCGCGCAGCACCTGGATGCGCACGTGGTCGCCCAGGCGGAACTGCGCGCCGGTGCGCTCGCCCTTCAGCAACTTGCGGATCGCGTCGAAGTGGTAATAGTCGTTGGCGAGCTGGCTGATGTGTACCAGGCCGGAGACTTTCGATTCGTCCAGTTCCACGAACAGGCCGAACGAGGTGACGCCGGTGACCACGCCGTCGAACTCCTCGCCCACGTGCTTGGCCATCCACGCGCACTTGAAGCGCTCGTCCACGTCGCGCTCGGCCTCCTCGGCACGGCGCTCGCGCTGCGAGCAGTGCACGGCCATCGCCGCCATCTCGGCGGAGGTATAGGTGTAGTCCGCCGGCTTGCCGCCGGTCAGCGCATAGCGGATCGCACGGTGCACCAGCAGGTCCGGGTAACGCCGGATCGGCGAGGTGAAGTGCGCGTAAGCCGAAAGGGCCAGGCCGAAGTGGCCGCGGTTGTCCGGCTGGTAGGCAGCCATGCTCTGCGAGCGCAGCAGCACGCTCTGGATCAGCTCGCGCTCGGGGCGGTCGCGCACCAGCGTCAGGATCTCGGCGAAATCCGCCGGGGTCACCTCGTCCACCGATGGCATGCGCAGCTTGAACTCGCGCAGGAACTGCTGCAGGTCCTCGTACTTTTCCGCCGGCGGCGGCTCGTGCGCGCGGAACAGCGCGGGGATCTTCTTCCTTTCCAGGAACAGCGCCGCCTGCACGTTGGCGGCGATCATGCATTCCTCGATCAGCTTGTGCGCGTCGTTGCGTTCGGTGGCGCCCATCGACTCGACGCTGCCGGTCTGGTCGAGGCGAAACTTCACTTCCGGCGTCTCGAAGTCGATCGCGCCGCGGCGCTTGCGCTGCGCGGCCATCGCCTTGTACAGCGCATGCAGGTTCTCCAGCTGCGGCAGCACGTCGGCCACTTCATGGCGCGCGTCCCTGTCGCGCAGGCCCACCGCCTGCCACACCTTGTCGTAGGTGAGCCGTGCATGCGACAGCATCACCGCGTCGTAGAACTTCGACCGGGTCACCTCGCCATCGGCGTTCACCGCCATGTCGCAGACCATGCACAGCCGATCCACTTTCGGGTTCAGCGAGCAGATGCCGTTGGACAGCGTCTCCGGCAGCATCGGCACCACGAAGCCGGGGAAATAGGTGGAGGTGCTGCGCTCGTATGCCTCGCGGTCCAGCGCGTTGCCGACCTGCACGTAGTGCGAGACATCGGCGATCGCCACGATCAGCCGCCAGCCGCCGCCGCGCCGCGGCTCGGCGTATACCGCATCGTCGTAATCGCGCGCGTCGACGCCGTCAATGGTGACCAGCGGCAGCTTGCGGATGTCGGTACGGCCATCCCGCTCGGCGGCGGTGACCTCCGCCTCCACCTGCGCCGCATCGCGCAGTACCTCGGCCGGCCATTCGTGCGGCAGGTCGTGGCTGGCGATCGCCATTTCCACCACCAGCGAGGGCTGCAGGCGATCGCCCAGCACCGCGCGGATCTCGCCCAGCGGGCCGCGGTACGGCGTGGGCGGGTCGGTGATTTCCACCACCACGATCTGGCCGGACCGGGCGCCCTGCTCCTGGCCGGGCTTGATCATCACGTCCTGGTTCAGGCGGCGGTCGTCGGGCGTGACCAGGGTGACGCCATCCTCGATCAGCACGCGGCCGACCAGCCGCGGCGAGCGCCGCTCCAGCACTTCGGCGATGGCGCCCTGCTTGCGGCCGCGACGATCGATGCCGACCACGCTGGCCAGCACGCGGTCGCCATGCAGCACGGTGCGCATCTGCTGTGGCGACAGGTACAGGTCCTCGCCACCCTCGTCCGGCCGCAGGAAGCCGTAGCCCTCGGCATTGGCCAGCACGCGGCCGGCGATCAGGTCGAGCTTGCGCGTCGGCGCATAGCCGCCGCGACGGCCCAGCAGCAACTGCGCGTCGCGCACCATCGCCGCGAGACGCTTGCGCAGCGCCTCGAGGTCGACTTCGTCGTGGATCTGCAGCGCGTCGGCGATGCGCGCTTCGGTCAGCAGTTCGCCGCGCTCTTCCAGCAGGGCAAGGATCGCCTCGCGGCTGGGGATGGGACGCGCATAGCGTTGCGCCTCGCGCTCGGCATGCGGGTCGCGCACGGTGCCAGCGGCAGCCTTGTTGCGTTTGTCCGGCGCGGATGGCCCGCGCGAGGACCGCTTGGCAGTTTTCTTCGCGGGGCGCGCATCCGGGGAACGGCCGGAGGTGGGGGGAGTCTTTCTGGTCACCAAATATCCTTGTGGCATCACGCGGCGCAGAGAATGACACGGCGCACGCGATGAGAGTGAAAAAGAAGTTGACAAGCCTGCGGCCGATGCCTACATTACGCGGCTCACGCAGCTCACTGAGCGGTGTGACACCTTGCCCAGGTGGCGGAATTGGTAGACGCACTAGCTTCAGGTGCTAGCGGGGGCAACTCCGTGGAGGTTCGAGTCCTCTTCTGGGCACCAATTGTAAACGAAGGCCGCCTTGCAAGGCGGCCTTCGTCTTTTTGCGGGTTCAGGAAGCCCTCCGGTGCGTGCCACTCACCCGGGAAACGCAGCCCTCGCGCTTCAGGCGAATGCCGGCCCCTTCAACTCGACCATGTTTCCCTGCGGGTCGTAGAGGTAGATCGACGGGCCCTCGCCGCGTGCTCCATACCGCGAACCCGACTCGCCGATGCGCACGCCGTGCGCGCGCAGGTGGGCCAGGATCGCCGCCTCGTCGTAATCCTCCACGCGCAGGCACAGGTGGTCCATGTTGTGGCCTTGCGCGCCCGGCGCCGCGCCGCCTTGGCGGCCGAGCTTGCCGTCTACCGCCACCAGGTCGATCAGCGAGGCGCCGGCGCGCAATTGCACCAGGCCGATCTCGTCCTGGCGTCGCTCCTCGCGGCAGCCGAGCACGTCGCAATAGAAGCGCTGCATGGCCACCGGGTCGATGGCGCGCAAGACCACGTGGTCGATCTCGCCGATGCGGAGCATGCGGGTTCCTCCATGGGGCGGTAGCCAGGCATGATGCCGGTTCCAACTGAACCGTGCCCGCCGCGCAAGTGCCCGACCTGTATAATCGCCGGGGTAAGCGCATGGTGGGAGAAGCCGCACGCTCCCGACCGGAGCAACCGGCTGCCGAAGACGCAACGCCCGTAATCGCTCAGGCCCCACACCACCACGCGTCAACACTCTGGAGAGAGCGGTTGAATCCGCCGCCGAAGGGGCACGAAACGCCGCCGCGTTTCCAAACTCTCAGGCAAAAGGACAGAGGGGCGCCCCGCGTGCGGCACGGCACGTTGTCTGCGGATGCCTCTCATGACCTCGAAGAACCCGATCTCCCTGCGCGACCTCGAACACCACGGCGCGTTCATCGAACGCCACATCGGGCCGGATGACGCCGAGATCGTGCAGATGCTGCGCGTGCTCGGCCACGACTCGCTGGAGTCGATGACCGACGCCATCGTGCCCGGCTCGATCAAGTCCCCCGCCCCGCTCGCCCTGCCCGAAGCGGTCACCGAGGAAGAAGCGCTGGCGAAGATCCGCGCGATCGCCGACAGGAACGAAGTGTTCCGCAGTTTCATCGGCCAGGGTTATTACGGCACCTTCACGCCCAACGTCATCCTGCGCAACGTGCTGGAGAACCCGGCCTGGTACACCGCCTATACGCCGTACCAGGCAGAGATTTCGCAGGGCCGCATGGAAGCGCTGATCAACTTCCAGACCATGTGCGCCGACCTCACCGGCATGGAGATCGCCAACGCCTCGCTGCTCGACGAGGCCACCGCCGCGGCCGAGGCGATGACCCTGGCCAAGCGCTCGTGCAAGTCGAAGTCGAACGTGTTCTTCGTGTCCAACGGCGTGCATCCGCAGACGCTGGAAGTGGTGCGCACGCGCGCCGAGCCGCTGGGCATCGAGCTGGTGGTCGGCGCGGATGCGGAAGCCGCCGGCACCGAGGCCTTCGGCGTGCTGCTGCAATATCCGGACACCTTCGGTGGCATTCATGATTACAAGGCCGTTGCCGACGCCGTGCATGCGCGCGGCGGCCTGGTCGCGGTGGCCACCGACCTGCTCGCGCTGACCCTGATCGCCGCTCCCGGCGAATGGGGCGCGGACATCGTGGTGGGCAACACCCAGCGCTTCGGCGTGCCGTTCGGTTTCGGCGGCCCGCACGCCGCCTTCATGGCCTGCCGCGACGCGTACAAGCGTTCGATGCCGGGCCGGCTGATCGGCGTGTCGATCGACGCCGAGGGCAAGCCCGCCTATCGCCTCACCCTGCAGACGCGCGAACAGCACATCCGTCGCGAGAAGGCCACCTCGAACATCTGCACCGCCCAGGTGTTGCTGGCGGTGATGGCCTCGATGTACGCGGTGTACCACGGCCCCGAAGGCCTTGCCCGCATCGCACGCCGCACGCATCGCCTGGCGGTGATCCTCGCTGTCGCGCTGCGCCGGGCCGGCGTGAAGGTGGACGGCGATTTCTTCGACACGCTGCACGTCACCGGCATCGACGCCGCCGCGATCCATGCCAGGGCCGAAGCCGCACGCATCAACCTGCGCCACGTCGATGGCCAGAGCCTCTGCATCAGCCTGGACGAGACCACCAGCCGCGCCGACGTGGTCGCGCTGGCGGGGCTGTTCGGCGCCGAAGCCGACATCGAGGCGCTGGACGCCGAAGTCCACGACGCGCTGCCGCGTGCGCTGTTGCGCCAGAGCACTTTCCTCACCCATCCGGTGTTCAACACCCACCACAGCGAACACGAGCTGCTGCGCTACCTGCGCGCGCTGGCCGACAAGGACCTGGCGATGGACCGCACGATGATCCCGCTGGGCTCGTGCACCATGAAGCTCAACGCCACCGCCGAAATGATCCCGGTGACCTGGCCCGAGTTCGCCAACATCCACCCGCTGGCGCCGGCCGCGCAGGCGCGGGGCTACAGGGAACTGATCGACGGGCTGGAAGCGATGCTGGTGGAATGCACCGGTTACGACGCGGTCAGCCTGCAGCCGAACTCCGGCGCGCAGGGCGAGTACGCCGGCCTGCTGGCGATCCGCGCGTATCACCGCTCGCGCGGCGAGGCGCACCGCGACATCTGCCTGATCCCGGAATCCGCCCACGGCACCAACCCGGCCTCCGCCCACCTGTGCGGCATGACCGTGGTGGTGACCAAGTGCGACGCCAACGGCAACGTCGACGTGGAAGACATCCGCGCGCAGGCCGCGAAGCACGCGGATCGCCTCGCCGCGCTGATGATCACCTACCCGTCCACGCACGGCGTGTTCGAGGAAGACATCGTGGCGATCTGCGACATCGTCCACCAGCACGGCGGCCAGGTGTACACCGACGGCGCCAACATGAACGCGCTGGTCGGCGTGGCCAAGCCCGGCAAGTGGGGCTCGGACGTCTCGCACCTGAACCTGCACAAGACCTTCTGCATCCCGCACGGCGGCGGCGGCCCTGGCGTCGGCCCGTGCGCGGTGAAGGCGCACCTCGCGGGTTTTTTGCCTGCCAGCTTCCCTGCTGGCAAAGATCAAGAAGCGGCCATCCATGGCCGCACTCCTCACAACAGCCGCTCCGTAGGGATGGTCAGCGCCGCCACGTTCGGCAGCGCGTCGATCCTGCCGATCAGCTGGATGTACATCACCCTGATGGGCCAGCAGGGGCTGCGCAAGGCCACCCAGGTGGCGCTGCTCAACGCCAACTACATCGCCAAGCGGCTGGAAGCGCACTACCCCACCCTGTACACCGGTCGCAACGGACTGGTGGCGCACGAGTGCATCCTCGACCTGCGCCCGCTGAAGGATGCCACCGGCATCGGCGCCGAGGACGTGGCCAAGCGGCTGATCGACTTCGGCTTCCACGCGCCCACGCTGAGCTTCCCGGTCGCCGGCACCTTGATGGTGGAACCGACCGAAAGCGAATCGCGCTACGAGCTGGATCGCTTCATCGACGCGATGATCCAGATCCGCGACGAGATCCGCGCTATCGAGGAAGGCAAGCTGGACCGCGAGGACAACCCGCTGAAGAACGCCCCGCACACGGCGACCCAGGTCAGCGCCAGCGAGTGGACCCACGCCTACCCGCGCGAACTGGCCGCCTTCCCGCTGGCCAGCCTGAAGCTGCAGAAATACTGGCCGCCGGTGGCCCGCGTCGACAACGTCTACGGCGACAAGAACATCATGTGCGCCTGCATCCCGGTGGATGCTTACAAGGAAGCGGCGGAAGCCTGAGCCGGCAAGGCCGGCTCAACCGGCCGCGAGCTGCGACATGCCCGGGCCCCGCACGCTGCCAACGTGCGGCCCGGGCCACGCGCACGGCGCTCCCGGGGCCGACAACATCAGCGCAACCTGGTGTTCGACGCGCATGCGCGCGGCCTTGGCCGCGAACCAGGCCTTGGGCCCGGCCAGCAGCACGCCGCAGACCGCACCGGTCCGCCGGAACTCGTCGATGCTCTGGCGAAGATGCGCCAGCAGGCGCTCGCTGAAGGCATCGTTGAGGGCCGCAGTGCGGAACGGCGGGGCAACGTACTCGTCGAGCATGCCGGCCAGCAGCGTCGCCACGCGCAAGGCCAGGCGCCGGTTGTGGCGCGCCACCACCGATGCCCCCGCCGGCGCGTGCCAGGCAGCGTCGATCGCCGCCACCAGGGCGTGGAATTCCCGGCGATTCAGCGGCCGCTGCTGCAGCGGCAAGCCGCGTCGACCGATCAGCCATGCCTGGTCCACCGCCGGCAGTGCGTGCGAGCGGTGCGTGGCGCGGTCCATCGCCTCGTGCGGGGCCATGCCATCGGCACACAACTGCTCTGCCAGCGCCTCGCGCGTCAGCGGCTGCGCCCGGGCGCTGCCGTCCGCCGCGTACCAGCGTCGATATTCCAGCGTGGCGGCGGAAAACAGGCCGCGCGGCGGCTTGACCGTGGCACGGGCCTCGTCCGCGTCGTCCAGTGTGGGCGCAACGGCCCGCAGCCCGGCGGCCTGGGCCGCGACGATACGATCGAGCAGGATTTCGGCCCTGACCAGTTGCCCGTGGTAGGCCGCGTGGCGGTCGCTGGCCTCGCGGGTCGGCAGGAAGAGGAAACGAAGGCGGGCACCCGGGTTGCCGATCGCCGTTGGCCCGACAGGGGCGACAAAAACTGTTCTGGACGCGCGCACGAACCGACCTGTTTGCCGGACCTGCCGCGACTGTCCTGCCGCGACGGCCTGGAACCGATGGACTGCCTGCCCTCACCGGGCGGCCTCGCGCCAACGATGGCACACGCCGAAGGCGCGAAATGTGGCGCGGCACGCACTCCCGCGATGAGCCCCGCGCGTGAACGAGCCATTACCGCCGCCCGCGCAAAAGCAGGCATCATGGGCGGCTCGCCGCCGGCATCACCGCGTGGCCGGCCGCCACCGCGGCGCCGCCCCGCCTCCGACCCTCATTGACCACTGCCATGACCACGACCTGCCCGCCCCCCGCCGACCTGGACGATGCCGAACTGCTGGCGCAGGTGCGCGCCACCACGCAGCTGCTGGAGACGATCGCCGACGACCGCACCCTGCTCGATCGGCTGCCCACGGTCGAACGCCAGCACCTGCACCAGGTGGTGGCGCGGATGTACCACCCTGAACCGGGTGCCCGCCGGATCCGCCTCAAGGCCGCCGAAAAACAGCGTCACGCCGCGCGCATCCAGGCCGAAGACCGCGTGCTGGAACAGACCGGCATCCGTGCACTGCGGCGGCGGCCGGTGTTCACCACGCCGAACCTCTTCGCGCCGGAGGGATTCGTTGCCCACGACATCCCGCCCGAGCGCGACGCGGCGCAGCCGCGCGAGTCGGTCGAGCCACGCCACTGCTACGTGTGCAAGCAGAAGTACGGCACCGTGCATTTCTTCTACGACCAGCTCTGCCCGGCCTGCGCTGCCTTCAACTACGCCAAGCGCGGCGAGCTGGCCGACCTGCGCGGGCGCGTGGCCCTGCTCACCGGCGGGCGGGTGAAGATCGGCTACCAGGCCGGCCTGAAGCTGCTGCGCGCCGGTGCCGAGCTGATCGTGACCACGCGCTTCCCGCGCGACTCGGCCGCGCGTTACGCCGCGGAACCGGACTTCGCCGAATGGGGACACCGCCTGCAGATCTACGGACTGGACCTGCGCCACACGCCCAGCGTCGAGGCGTTCTGCCAGGAGCTGGTGGCGAGCCGCCCGCGGCTGGACTTCATCATCAACAACGCCTGCCAGACGGTGCGCCGCCCGCCGGATTTCTACGCGCACATGATGGCGGGCGAAACGGCCGCGCTGCACGAGCTGCCCGAACACGTGCGCCAGCTGGTGGGGCACTACGAAGGCCTGCGCGGCGCGGAGATCCTGCCCGGCAGCACGGCGCTCGCCGAGCGGGGTACCGCCCTGCCCGGTCTCACCCGCGCCGCCGAGCTGTCGCAGGTGCCGCTGCTGCCCGAGGAGTTGCTGGCGCAGAGCCACCTGTTCCCCGAGGGGCGACTCGACCAGGACCTGCAGCAGGTCGACCTGCGCCAGCGCAATTCCTGGCGCCTGCTGCTGGCCGAGGTGCCGTCGGTGGAGCTGCTGGAGGTCCAGCTGGTCAACGCGATCGCGCCGTTCATCATCAATGCGCGGCTGAAGCCGCTGATGCTGCGCACGGACGAGCGCGACAAGCACATCGTCAACGTCTCGGCGATGGAAGGGCAGTTCTACCGCAACTTCAAGACCACCCGCCATCCGCACACCAACATGGCCAAGGCGGCGCTGAACATGATGACGCGCACCTCGGCCACCGATTACCACAACGACGGCATCCACATGAACTCGGTCGACACCGGCTGGGTCACCGACGAGGACCCGGCGGAACTGGCCGCCAGGAAGGTCCGCGAGGAGCGCTTCCATCCGCCGCTGGACATCGTCGACGGCGCCGCCCGCATCGTCGACCCGATCATCAGCGGCATCAACACCGGCGAGCACGTGTGGGGGCAGTTCCTCAAGGACTACCGCCCCACCGACTGGTAGGGCTCCGCTCGCCGGCGCCACCCTCCTCGCCGGAACCGGAAGCCGACGCACGGTTGGTGCATTGCGCGCGACAATCCGTTTCCTTCGCGCCGGTTTCGGACACCGTCGCATGGCCTTATGTTGCAGCCAGGCGCCATCCGGCGCGATCAAGCCTGAGGAGCAACGCCATGATTGAACGCAGACCCTTCGAAACCCTGGGCGGAGCCGACCACGGCTGGCTGCAGGCGAAGCATCATTTCTCGTTCGCCGGCTACAACGATCCCGCGCGCATGGGCTGGGGCGCGCTGCGGGTGTGGAACGACGACACCATCGCGTCGCAGACCGGCTTTCCGCCGCATCCGCACGCGGACATGGAGATCATCACCTACGTGCGCGAGGGGGCGATCAGCCACAAGGACAGCCTCGGCAACGAAGGCCGTACCGAAGCCGGTGACGTGCAGGTGATGAGCGCCGGCAGCGGCATCACCCACGCCGAGTACAACGTGGAGCCGGGCACCACGCGCATCTTCCAGATCTGGATCATCCCGGACACCCGCGGCCAGCCGCCGTCGTGGGGTGCGCGGCCGTTCCCGAAGGGCGAGCGTTCGGGCCGCTTCGTGACCCTGGCCAGCGGCTTCAAGGAGGATACCGAGGCGTTGCCGCTGCGCACCGACGCGCGCGTGCTCGGCGCCACGCTCAAGGCCGGCGAATCCACCGAATACGCACTCGCCCCGGGCCGCTACGCCTACCTGGTGCCGGCCACCGGCAAGGTGGAGCTCAACGGCGTGATGCTGCACGCCCGCGATGGCGCGGCGATTCGCGACGAATCGCGACTGACCGTCACGGCACTGGAAGATGCCGAGCTGGTGCTGGTCGACACCGCTGCCTGAACCGCCGCCCGCCATGCCCCGTCGCCGGGCAGGGCGGGCAGCGAATTCGAGCGCAAGGCGCGGAGTGTGCGTGCCGCTGCCGACCCGTAGATTGAGCCTTGCGCGATAATCCACGGGAGCACAGCCATGAAAACCTCGCACAAATCAGGCGGCCCCGCCGCCGCCATCCTGGCCGACCCGCGCTGGGCCGCGCTGCAGGCGCGCGATGCCGCCGCCGACGGCACCTTCTTCTATTCGGTGCGCACCACCGGCGTGTATTGCCGCCCATCCTGCGGGGCGCGACCGGCGCGGCCGGAGAACGTGGCGTTCCACGCCACCGCCGCCGACGCCGAGCGCGCCGGCTTTCGCCCGTGCAAGCGCTGCAAGCCGGACCAGCTGTCGCTGGCCAGCCAGCACGCGGCCATGGTCACCGCCGCGTGCCGGGCCATCGAACAGGCCGAGGCAACGCCCACGCTGGAGCAGCTGGCGAAGCCAAGCGGGCTCAGCCCGTTCCACTTCCACCGCGTGTTCAAGTCGATCACCGGCGTGACACCGAAGCAGTACGCCACCGCACACCGCACGCGCCGCGTGCGCGACAAGCTGGAACACGGCGCCTCGGTGACGCAAGCCATTTTCGACGCGGGCTACAACGCCAGCAGCCGGTTCTACGAAAGCGCCAACCACGTGCTCGGCATGACGCCTTCGAGCTATCGCGCCGGCGGCGCCGACAACGACATCCGCTTCGCGATCGGCCAGTGTTCGCTGGGCGCGATCCTGGTGGCGCAAAGCGGGCGCGGCGTCTGCGCGATCCTGCTCGGCGACGACCCGGATGCGCTGGCGCGCGAGCTGCAGGACCGCTTCCCGAAGGCGCGCCTCATCGGCGGCGACCACGAGTACGAGCGACTGGTGGCGCAGGTGGTGGGTTTCGTCGAGAAGCCGGCGATCGGCCTCGAGCTGCCGCTGGACGTGCGCGGCACCGCGTTCCAGCAGCGCGTGTGGCAGGCGCTGCGCGAGATCCCGGCCGGCAGCACCGCCAGCTACAGCGAGATCGCGCGGCGCATCGGTTCGCCCAAGGCCACCCGTGCCGTCGCCCAGGCGTGTGCCACGAACATGCTGGCCGTGGCCATCCCCTGCCACCGCGTGGTGCGCAACGACGGCGCCCTGTCCGGCTACCGCTGGGGCGTCCCGCGCAAGCGTGCGCTGCTGGAGCGCGAGGCACAGGGATGAATGCACGCCCCCAGGCGCCCGCCGGCGTGGAGGCGCGGCTGCAGGCGTTCGACTGGACGGGCATCGCCGACGAACTCGACACGCATGGCAGCGCGCTGCTGCAAGCCGTGCTCTCGCCGCCGGAGTGCGCGAAGCTTGCGCGCATGTATGGGGACGAGGACCGGTTCCGCAGCCGCGTGGTCATGGGGCGGCACGGCTTCGGCCGTGGCGAATACCGCTATTTCAACTACCCGCTGCCCGCCCTGGTGACCGCCCTGCGCGACTTGGCCTACCTCCGGCTCGCACCCGTCGCGAACCGCTGGAATGCCGCGATGGGGCTGGCCGTGCGTTATCCCGACACGCATGCCGAGTTCATCGAGCGCTGCCACGCCGCCGGCCAGCGGCGCCCCACGCCCCTGCTGCTGCAGTACGGCGCCGGTGACTACAACTGCCTGCACCAGGACCTGTATGGCGAACACGTGTTTCCGCTGCAGATGGCCATCCTGCTGTCCGAACCCGGGCGCGATTTCCGCGGCGGCGAGTTCGTGCTCACCGAGCAGCGCCCACGCATGCAGTCGCGCGTCGAGGTGGTGCCGCTGCGCCAGGGCGACGCGGTGGCATTCGCCGTGCACCAGCGTCCCGTGCAAGGGACGCGCGGCAGCTACCGGGTGAACCTGCGCCACGGCGTCAGCCGCGTACGCAGCGGCCAGCGCCATACGCTGGGCATCATTTTCCACGACGCGACATGATCACCGGCGACCTGTTTCCCGCCATCGCCAACGTGGCGGACGAGCCACTGGGCGAAGGCGCCGTCGTGCTGCGCGGGTTTGCGCTGGCCGACGAGGCGGCATTGCTCCGGGCGATCGAGCGGATCGTGGCGCTGGCGCCGTTCCGCCATCTGCTCACGCCGGGCGGCCAGCGCATGTCGGTGGCGATGACCCACGCCGGGGCGCTGGGCTGGTTCAGCGATCGCCGCGGCTATCGCTACGAGGCGCTCGATCCGCACAGCGGCAGGCCATGGCCACCCATGCCCGAAGTGTTCCGCCGGCTGGCCACCGCCGCGGCCGGCCGCGCCGGGTTTGCCGGCTTCGTGCCCGATGCCTGCCTGATCAACCGCTACGAGCCCGGCACCCGGCTGAGCCTGCACCAGGATCGCGACGAGCGCGACTTCAACCATCCGATCGTCTCGGTGTCGCTGGGCATCCCCGCGGTGTTCCTGTTCGGCGGCGCGCGCCGCACCGACCCGGTGCGACGGGTGCCGCTGGCGCACGGCGACGTCGTGGTGTGGGGTGGCACGGCCCGGTTGCATCATCACGGCGTGCTGGCGGTGAAACCGGATCATCACGCGTTGCTCGGCGATGTCCGCATCAACCTGACCTTTCGCCGCGCGGGCTGATACCCGGCCGGTGCCGGTAGACGCGTCCGCCGTCCAGTCGTCCGACCACACAGGGGCATGCGACCTAGTGCCCGTCACCTCGCCGCTTGCTACCCTCGTCGGATCACCCGGTTCGCGAGGCAGGCATGACCCACACCCACGGCATCCACACCATCGACACCGGCTTCGTGCGGCCGCGCTTCGACGCGGCTTACCTGATCGTCGAGGAGGGCCGCGGCGCGTTCATCGACTGCGGCACGAACTTCGCCGTGCCGCACCTGCTGGCGGCGCTGCAGCAGGCCGGCATCGCGCCGCCCGACGTCGACTGGCTGATCCTCACCCACGTGCACCTGGACCATGCCGGCGGCGCCGGCGAACTGATCGCCCGGTTGCCCAACGCGAAGCTGGTGGTGCACCCGCGCGGCGCACGCCACATGATCGACCCTTCGGCGCTGTGGGCCGGTGCCAGCGCGGTCTACGGCGAGTCGGTGATGGAACAGGCGTACGGACGGCTGCGGCCGATTCCCGCCGAGCGCGTCGTCGAGGCCGCGGACGGCCATCTCGTGGATCTTGCCGGCCGCCAGCTGCGCTGCCTCGATACGCCGGGCCATGCGCGCCATCACATCGCCATTCACGACGCACGCGCCAACGTCTGCTTCACCGGCGACGTGTTCGGGCTGTCGTACCACGACTTCGACACGGCGCAGGGGCCGTTCATCCTGCCCACCACCTCGCCGGTGCAGTTCGACCCGGAGGCGCTGCATGCCTCCATCGAGCGGCTTGTCGCCCTGCGACCGCAGGCCATGTACCTCACCCACTACGGCCGCGTGGAGTCGGTGGAACGGCTGGCCGCCGACCTGCACGCGCAGATCGACGCCATGGTCGCCCTGGCGCGCGACGCCCATGGCCGGCCCGACCGGCACGACGTGCTGGTGGAAGCGCTCACCGGCCTCTACGCGGCCCGCGCCGAGGCGCATGGCTGGCACCAGGGCCGCGAAGCGCTGCGCCAACTGCTCGACACGGACATCGAGCTGAACGCGCAGGGGCTGGAAGTGTGGCTGGACCGCTGACCACGCACCGGCTTCACTGGCCCGCCTGCTGCCGCTCTTTCGCCAGGCGCGCCTCGAAGCGAGGTTCTGCCGCCGCGGCATACGCGCGGCAGGCGCCGGTGTCGACCAGGGCCGCGGCGGAATGCTCGCGGTCGCGCGCGGCAATCTTCTGCATGAAGCCGCTGGCCTCGGGGTGCGGGGTGATCAGGATGTCGCACGGCAAGGCGGCGACGGTCGCGAAGGAATGGCGGAACGCCGCCACGCGGGCCGGGTCGTCGCCGTAGCGAAAGCCGTCGCGACTCAGCGCGGTCAGGCTGTCGACATAGGCCAGATCGAGACAGCGCTCCTTCTCGCACGACCGCCAGGTCCACGAGGTACTGCCGGGCGTGTGGCCGGGCGTGTAATGCGCCGTGACCGCGATCGGCCCCACCCGCACATCCGCGCCATCGGCGACCACTTGCACCGGGGCCACCGCCGGATACGGCGTCGCCATCCCGTACTGCGGGTCGTCCGGGTCGTTGCCGCCGGATCGCAGCTCTTTTGCCCCGGCCGAGCTGGCGGCCACCGCGGCGCCGCTGTCGTGCGCCAGCCTGGCGATCGCCCCGGCGTGGTCGAAGTGGGCATGCGAGTTGAGGATCAGCTTGACGTCGCGCAGGCGGAACCCGAGCGCGCGGATGTTCGCCTCGATCTGCGACGCGTTGCCTTCCAGCGTGCCGTCGATCAGCACGTGACCCTGCGGCGAGGTGATCAGGATCGCGCCCAGCCCCTGCGTGCCCACGTACCAGCTGTTGCCGTAAATGTGGAACGGCTGCTGCGGCGCGCTCCAGCGCGCGTCATGCGCCTGTGCGAAAACCGCCGCGCCCAGGCCGCCAGCGAAGCAAAGCATGCGGAAAAAGGGATTCATGCCGGGACTCCATGGAAAAGGGACCGCCATGGTGGGCGGCGCTGCGGCGCTCGCGCGGGCGCGTTGCTGTCAAATTGCGGGCACGCGGCCTCAGGCGAGCCGCGTGCCGTTCGGCACCGGGCGTTCGACCGCGGTGAGCACCACGCCCTCGTCGGTCGGGAACCCGGTCAGCAGGAACTGCGAGCGGAACGGGCCGATCTGCTTTTCCGGAAAGTTGATCACGCCCACGATCTGGCGACCGAGCAGTTGTTCGGCAGCATACAGCGCCACGATCTGGGCGCTGGTCTTGCGCTCGCCGTAGCGGCCGAAATCCGCCCATACCTTCCACGCCGGCTTGCGCGCCTCGGGAAACGGCTCGACCCGGATCACCGTGCCGGCGACGATCAACACTTTCTCGAAATCGGCCCAGCTGATATCGGGGGGCATGCTTGCACTCATCCTTCCAACCTCGTCTTCAGGCAATCGCGGCCCTGCTGCCACCAGTAGCTGGCCTGCGCCGCGAGGTAACCGAATGGCCGATGGGTGCTGCCCAGGCCGTAGTCGGCAAATCGTTTCCAGCCATCATCGCCCTCGGCGATGGCTGCCGCCAGCAGTTCGCCCGCGGCACAGGTCGGCGCCAGGCCGTGGCCGCCGAACGCCTGCGCCCACCAGAGCCCGTCCTCGCCGCCGATCTGCGGCATCTGGTGCCGCGCATAGCTCATCAGGCCCGACCAGGCATGATCGATCCGCACGCCCTGCAGTTGCGGAAATGCCCGCGAGAGGTCCCGCATCAGCAGGCGTTGCACGCCATGCGAAGAGCGGTTGAGTACCGAGATGCGTCCGCCCCACAACAACCGTGTGTCCGGCAACGCACGGTAATAGTCGAACGCGAAACGGCTGTCGTAGACCGCCGCGCGGGTAGCCAGGCATTCGTCCAGCCGCGCACCGAGCGGTTCGGTGACCATCACGTAGGTGGCGATCGGCAGGATGGCCCGGTCGATCGACTTGCGCAGGCCGGCCAGGTAGCCGCCGCAGGCCAGCACCACATGGTCGGCCAGCACCTCGCCCTGCGCGGTGCGCACGCGCCATTGCAAGCCTTCGCGCGTGAGGCCACGCACGCCGCTGCGTTCGTGGATGCGCACGCCCCGCCCGGCCGCCGCCGCAGCCAGGCCGATCGCGTAGTTGAGCGGGTGCAGGTGCAGCGCATCGCGCTCGTACAGGCCATCGTGATAACGCTCGCTGCGGACCAGTCCGCGCAGTTCGGATTCGGGCAGCCATTGCCAGTTCACGCCGTAATGGTCGGCCAGCAATTGCTGGCGTCGGCGCAATACTGCCGGATCGCGGAACCAGTTGGCCCAGATCACGCCTTCGTCGACCGCGTCGCAGGGGATGGCGTAGTCGGCGACGCGCCGGCGGATGCGCCCCACGGCCTCCGTGGTCAGTTTGAACAAGGCCTGCGCACGCGCCTGGCCCAACTGGTCGAGCAGCGATTGCTCGCCCAGCGAATACCCCGCGAACACGAAGCCGCCGTTGCGGCCGGAGGCGCCGAAGCCGATCTGTTCGCGCTCGAGCAGGACCACCTCGCGCACGCCGCGCTCGGCCAGCCCCAGCGCCGTGTTCAGGCCGGCGAAACCGCCGCCGATCACGGCCACGCGGGCGTGGACACGCTCCTGCAGCGGCTCCCATGCGGGGTACGCCGTCGCCGTGGCGCGGTAATAGGACGTGGGCGAGGATTTCATGCTGCTCGGGCCGGCGCCGCCTCAGGCAAGGGCGCAAGCATAAGCTTCAGGCGCCCCGCGGCTCAAAGCCGACCGAGAAACTCGCGCACGGTAGGCGCGAGTTTCGGATCCTGCATCGCCATGTGCATGGTGGCCCGCACCAGTCCGGCCTTGTTGCCGCAATCGAAGCGGGTGCCTTCGAAGCGATAGGCCAGCACCTTGCCGTGCTCCTTCAGCAGCGCCTCGATCGCGTCGGTGAGCTGGATCTCGCCGCCCGCCCCCGGCGTGGTCTCCTCCAGCAACTGGAAAATGCGCCCGGGCAGCACGTAGCGGCCGACCACGGCCAGGTTGGACGGCGCGTTGGCCGGCTTCGGCTTCTCGACCATGTAGCGGATCAGCGCGCTGCGGTCGTCGACCGGCGTGGCATCGACGATGCCGTACTTGTCGGTGTCCTCGTGCGGGACTTCCTCCACGGCGATGACGCCGGCAGCCTGGGCCTCGGCCAGCTCGGCCATCTGGCGCAGCGCGCCGCGGCCGGTGCCGTTCCAGATCAGGTCATCGGGCAGGATCACGCCGAACGGCTCGTCGCCGACCACCGGCCTGGCACACAGTACGGCGTGGCCCAGGCCAAGCGCTTCGGGTTGGGTCACGAAGATCGCCCGCACGTTCCGCGGCAAGGTGCCCTGCACCAGCGCAAGCAGTTCTGCCTTGCCCTTCTCGTGCAACTTGGACTCCAGCTCGTAGGCCTTGTCGAAGTAGTCGGCGATGGCATGCTTGTAGCGGTTGGTGACGAAGACGAGCGTGTCGGCCCCGGCATCGACGGCTTCGTCGACGGCGTACTGGATCAGGGGTTTGTCCAGGACCGGCAGCATCTCCTTGGCGACCACCTTGGTGGCCGGAAGAAAGCGCGTGCCGAGTCCGGCGACGGGAAACACCACTTTGCGCAGGGGCTTGCTCACTCATTGATCTCCGGGTTGGCGCGACGGATCGACACCACGTTGTCCGGCTGCGCCGATTCGCTCCAGCGGAACGAAGGCAGCAGGCTGGACACGCAGCGGCGCAGTTCTTCCTCGTTGAAAACATCGGCCGCCTCGGCAGCCTTGTGCAGCAGGGCCTGCAGCAACTCCCACGACACCTCCCGATGCTGCGCCAGGAAGATCTTGGCGTGCGCCGTGGCGCTGTAGTTCTCCAGCGGGTGGAACAGTTCCTCGAACAGCTTTTCGCCGGCCCGCAGGCCGGTGTACACGATCGGTATCTCGCTGCCCGGCTTCTTGCCGGCCAGGCGGATCATCTGCTCGGCCAGGTCGCGGATTCTCACCGGCTCGCCCATGTCCAGCGCGAAGATCTCGCCGCCCACGCCGATGCTGGCCGTCTGCAGGATCAGCTGGCAGGCCTCGGGGATGGTCATGAAATAGCGGGAAATCTCCGGGTGCGTCACGGTGACGGGGCCGCCTTCGCGGATCTGCCGGCGGAACAGCGGCACCACCGAGCCGGCCGAATCCAGCACGTTGCCGAAGCGCACGGTCATGAAGCGGGTGTCGGCATGCGCGTCGAGGTTCTGGCAATAGATCTCGGCCACGCGCTTGCAGGCGCCCATCACGCTGGTGGGATTCACCGCCTTGTCGGTGGAGATCAGCACGAAGCAGGCCACCCCCACCGCGCAGGCGGCATCGGCCACCGTGCGCGTGCCCAGCACGTTGTTGCAGAAGGCTGCACGCAGTTGGCCCTGCAGCATCGGCACGTGCTTGTAGGCGGCGGCATGGAATACCACTTCGGGTTTCGTTTCCGCAAACACCTTGCGCATCGCCACCTGGTCGCAGCAATTGGCCAGGACGCCGTCGAGGATCAGTTCGGGGAAGTTGCTGCGCAGCTCCTGCGTGACCCGATACAGGTTGTACTCGCTCAACTCCACCACCGTGAGCGCCTGCGCACCCAGCCGCGCCACCTGCCGGCACAGTTCCGAGCCGATCGAACCGCCACCGCCGGTGACCAGCACCCGCCGTCCGCTCAGGGTGTTGCGGATCGCGGTCCAGTCCAGCTCGACCGTGTCGCGGCCAAGCAGATCCTCGATCGCCACTTCCTTGATCTGGTTCAGCTGCGCGCGGCCCGCCACGATGTCCTCGATGCGCGGCACCGTGCGGTAGGGCAGATCGGTGCTGTCGCACAAGGCCACCACGCGCCGCATCTCGGCCGTGGTGGCACCGGGCATGGCGATCAGCAGCATGTCCGCCGCCGCGCTGCGCACGAGCTCCGGCAGTTGATCGAGCCGGCCCAGCACCGGCCGACCGTTGATGCTGGCCCCCCTCAGGCTGGGCGTGTCGTCGACAAAACCGACCACGGCGTACCGGTTGTCGCGGCGAAGGTCACGCGACAGCACCTCGCCGGCGCGATCGGCGCCCACGATCAATACCCGCTTCGCGTCGCTCCCCTTGAACAGATCGGTGCGGCTGTCCTTCCAGTAGCGATAGGCCAGCCGCGGCCCGCCCAGCAATACGGCCAGCAGGCCGGGATACAGCACCAGCACCGAACGCGGCACTCCCAGCAGGCGGTTGTAGAAGAACAGGCACAGTCCGATCGCCAGCGCGCCGATGGCCACGGCGCGCACGATGTTCCACAGATCCGGCAGGCTGGCGAAACGCCAGACGCTCTTGTACAGCCCGGTCCAGCGGAAGATCAGGCCCTGCACCAGCAACACCAGCGGAAACTCGAGCAGCTGGAAGCTGAACACCTCGTCAGGGCGCAGCGTGTAGCGCAACCACTTGGCGATCCACCACGCCAGCGCCGCCATCAGCAAGTCGTGGAACACGACCGCCACGCGCGGATGAATGAAGCCGACAAGCTTACGCAGTGACATGGAGGTCCTTGCTCGGATGGCGCCGCACCAGGCGGCTTTTCAGGTACAACCAGATGAGCGCCGCGCCTGCATAAACCCCCATGGTAATGAGAGGCGCGGCCTGCAGATGACTGCCGGCCAACCAGGCCAGCGGCGCCGCCACCAGCAGGTTCCAGCCGAGGTAGGCCGCGTCTGCCCGGGCGTGGCTGCCGGTACGGCGCGCAATCCACTGGTAGAGGTGTTCGCGATGCGCACTGTACCAGCGGCGCCCTCGCCATATCCGCGTCAGCAGGGTGAGGCTGGCATCCGTCACGAACGCCGAGGAAAGCACCAGCGCCGGCCACAGCCAAGCCGGGTTCACGCGCCACAGCATCGCGCTGAAGGCAAACACCAGCAGGCCCGTGCTGCCACTGCCCACGTCGCCGAGGAAGATCCTCGCCGGCGGCCAGTTGAAGCATCCGAACGCCAGCGCCGATGCCGCCAGGCAGGCGGCGGCAAGTGCCACCGCGGGCAGGTTGGCGGCCCATGCCAGTATCGCCAGGCCGGACCCCACGAAAGCCGCCTGCTGGGCCAGCAGGCCATCGATGCCATCCATGAAATTGTGCAGGTTGATGCTCCACGCCCCGCCGATCAACAGCAGCGGCATCCACCACCAGGCTACCGACCATGCCTGCAATCCGCTGCACAGCAAGGCGCAGGCCAGCAATTGCACGGCCAGCCGCGGCCAGGCCGGAAGCGGGCGATGATCGTCCCACCAGCCTGCCAGCGCAACCAGCAACAGCGCCAGGCACGACAGGCCGAGCAATCCCGGCGTCGGAAACACGGCCCGCAGGTTCCATGTCACGCCGGGCAGGCACACCAGCATGGCGACGACGATACCGACGCCGCCGCCGCGCGGGGTCGGCAGATGGTGCGAACGACGCTGTCCTGGCAGGTCCAGCATGCCCCGGCGGTGCGCGTACCCGATCGCGCCGCGAACCAGCAGCGCGGTGATCAGAAAGGCGGCCAGCAACCATCCGATGGTCATCAGCATCGTCATGTCACTCGCCGGCCACTCCGTGAATGGGCCGGATCGTGCTCCAGCTCTTGCAGCTGGGACATTGCCAATGGTGAGCCTTGGCACCGAACCCGCAGCGGTTGCAGCGGTACATCGCCTGCCCTTCGAGCAGCTTGCGGGTGAGGTCGCGCAGGATCAGGAAATTCTCCCGCGCCTCGCCCTCGATCTTGTCCATCGTGGCATCGAGCAGCGTCATCAGGCCGCGCACCGACGGCCGCTGGCGCAGTTGCGCGGTGAGAAAGTCCACCGCCGCCCGTTCACCGTCCCGCTGACGATACAGGTTGGTCAGCGCCAGGATCGGCGAGACGCCGTGGTAGCGGCCGACCATGTTGCGCAGGAAGGCCTCGGCGCGGTCCATCTGCTGCGCGCGGGCATAGCTGTTGAGCAGGGGCGGCAGGATGTCGGGAGTGAAGGCGCTGTCGGCCTTGATCGCCGCCTCCAACGCATCGATGGCTTCGGCGTGCTGGCCATCCTCGGCGTGCAGGCGGCCGGTGATCATGAACGCACGCACGCAGTCGGGCTGGCATTCGAAGGCCTGGTGCAGGTACTCGCGCGCCTCGGCGCGGGCGCCATGCTGGCGCGCGCGCTCGGCCAGCTCGCAATAGAACTGGGCGATCATCGGCGCCTCGTCCTCGCCCGTCATCACCTCCAGCCTTCGCGCGTGCTCGATCGCCTTGTGCCAATCGCGCTCGTGCTGGTAGATGGCGATCAGATGCCGCAACGCCGAAGGGGCGTGCGAGTTCATGGCCACCAGATCGGCGAACAGAGCCTCGGCGCGATCGAGCAGACCCGAGCGCATGTAGTCCTCGCCCAGTTCGAGCAGGGCCACCGTCTTCATCGCCTCAGAAAGGCCCGGGCGCGACACCAGGTGCTGGTGCAAGCGGATCGCGCGGTCCACCTCGCCACGCCGGCGGAACAGGTTGCCCAGGGCAAGGTGCGTCTCGACCGTGTCGCGGTTGTATTCGGCGAGCTTCAGGAAGACTTCGATGGCCTTGTCCTGCTCCTCGTTGAGCAGGTAGTTCAGGCCGCGGAAATAGTCCGACGACAAGGTGCTGACGTCGACGCCGGCCCGACGCGCAACCATCAGGCGCGAGGCCCACCAACCCAGCACGAAGGCGACGGGGAGCAATGCGGCCAGCACATACAGGTGATTCATGGCTTGGCTGGCGGCTTTCGATCCGCGGCCGGAACCCTTTGCGAACGTCGGGGCCGCAGCCCCAGCCACGCCGTCATGCCACCGAGCAGCCAGCCCACCACCAGGGATCCCAGCAGGGCGGCACCCTTGGGCAGCTGCAACTGCGCGAAGCCGAAGTCGTAACTGACCATTTCGGCATTGAGGGCACCCAGCACGATGCCGGCGACGACAAAAACGGCCAGGATGATGAGGGCAAGCAATCGCATCCCCGAACTTTACCCGATTGGCGCAGTCCGGCACAGGCGTCGCAGCGCCCGCATGGTCCGAAAAAAAAGGCAGACCGGCTCGCGCCGCCTGCCTCCGGAGCGCTTGGGGGATGGCTCAACCGGAGCTCTTCTCCAGGTCGAGGTTGACCCGCTCGCGCAATTCCTTGCCCGGCTTGAAATGGGGGACGTGCTTGCCCGGCAGGGCCACGGCCTCGCCGGTCTTGGGGTTGCGCCCCATCCGCGGCGGACGGTAATGCAGGGCGAAGCTGCCGAAACCGCGCACCTCGATGCGCTCGCCCTGGGCCAGCGCCAGGCTCATCTGCTCGATGACGCTCTTGACGGCCATCTCGACGTCGGCAAACGCGAGGTGGGTCTGGCGCCTGGCCAGTGCTTCGATCAATTCGGATTTGGTCATGGGCCCCAATGTCCGTGACGTGAAACGGCGGGGCGGCTGGTGCCGCCCCGCGTCGTGCCTGCAACGAAAGGCTCAGTCGGCCTTGTTGAACTGTTCCTTCAACAGCGCGCCGAGCTTGGTCGTGCCACTGGCGGCCGAAGAGTAGTCCACCGCGGCCTCGGGCGCGTCTTCCTCGTCCTTGGCGCGAATCGAGAGCGCCAGCTGGCGACCCTTGCGATCCATGCCGGTGAACTTGGCCTCGACCTTGTCGCCCACCTTCAGGTGCTGGGTGGCGTCGTCGATGCGCTCCTTGGCGATGTCGTTGGCGCGCAGGTAACCCTCCACGCCCTCGCCCAGGTCGATCACGGCGCCCTTGGCGTCGACTTCCTTGACGGTGCCGTTGACGATGCTGCCGCGCGGATTCGCCGCCATGAACTGGCCGAACGGATCCTGCTCCATCTGCTTGATGCCCAGGCTGATGCGCTCGCGCTCCGGGTCCACCGCCAGCACCACCGCCTCGATCTCCTCGCCCTTCTTGAAGTCGCGCACGAGATCCTCGCCCGACACCTGCCAGGAGATGTCCGACAGGTGCACCAGGCCGTCGATGCCGCCTTCCAGGCCGATGAACACGCCGAAGTCGGTGATCGACTTGATCTGGCCGGAAACCTTGTCGCCCTTCTTGTGCATGGCGGCGAAGGCTTCCCACGGGTTCGAGCGGGTCTGCTTGATGCCCAGCGAGATGCGGCGACGCTCTTCATCCACGTCCAGCACGGTCACTTCGGTCTCGTCACCGACCTGCACCACCTTGGCCGGGTTGACGTTCTTGTTGGTCCAGTCCATCTCGGACACGTGCACCAGGCCTTCCACGCCCGGCTCGATCTCGACGAAGCAGCCGTAATCGGTGACGTTGGAGACCTTGCCGAAGATGCGGCTGCCGACCGGGTAGCGACGCGAGATGTTCACCCACGGGTCGTCGCCCAGCTGCTTCAGGCCCAGCGAAACGCGGTTGCGCTCCTTGTCGTACTTCAGCACGCGCACGTCCAGCTCGTCGCCGACGTTGACCACCTCGGACGGATGGCGCACGCGCTTCCACGCCATGTCGGTGATGTGCAGCAGGCCGTCGATGCCGCCCAGGTCGACGAATGCGCCGTAGTCGGTGAGGTTCTTCACCACGCCCTTGACGACGGCGCCTTCCACCAGGCGCTCCAGCAGCTTCTCGCGCTCCTCGGAGAACTCGGTCTCGACGACGGCGCGGCGGCTGACCACCACGTTGTTGCGCTTGCGGTCCAGCTTGATGATCTTGAACTCGAGTTCCTTGCCCTCGAGGTAGGTCGGCTCGCGCACCGGACGCACGTCGACCAGCGAACCGGGCAGGAACGCGCGCACGTCCTTGATGTCGACGGTGAAGCCGCCCTTGACCTTGCCGGAAATCATGCCGGTGATGGTCTCTTCCTTGTCGAACGCCTGCTCCAGGTCGTCCCACACCATCGAGCGCTTGGCCTTCTCGCGCGACAGCTTGGTCTCGCCGAAACCGTCTTCCAGGGCTTCGAGGGCCACCTTCACCTCGTCGCCAACCTGCACCTCCAGCACACCTTCCTCGTTCTTGAACTGCTCGATCGGGACGATGCCTTCGCTCTTCAGGCCTGCATTGATCACGACGACGTCGTTGCGGATTTCCACGACGATGCCGGTGACGATGGCGCCGGGCTTCAGCTTGGAGATGGCCTGCTGGCTCTGTTCAAACAGTTCGGCAAAACTTTCAGTCATGTTGATTCCATAGTGGGAAAGGACCTTGGGTCCGCTGCGCTGGGTTGGTTGTCGCGCAGGAACTTCCCGGTCCACCGGTTGGGGGTGGTCGCGACGGCCTTGTGGGCCGAACGAGGTCACCGTGGGTCAAACCCCCTGCCGCGGCAGGGGCACAAAAGCCGCCGTGCAATCCCTCAGGACTGCACGACGGCAAGCACTTTCGCAACCACCTCGTCGACAGGCATGCCGGTCGTGTCCACCAGCACCGCATCATCGGCGGGCCTGAGTGGCGCGACCGCACGCGATGCATCGCGGCTGTCACGCGCCTCAATTTCGCGTTGAAGGCCGGCAAGTGTAACGCTGAGCCCCTTTTCCTTCAACTGCTTATAGCGCCTTTTCGCCCGTTCCGCGGCGCTCGCGGTGAGGAAAACCTTGAACGCCGCATCGGGGAAGATCACCGTGCCCATGTCACGCCCGTCCGCGACCAGGCCGGGAGCGCGGCGAAAGCCCAGCTGCAACGCGACCAGGGCCTCCCGGACGCTGGGCATCGAGGCGATCGCCGACGCAGCCGCTCCGGCCGTCTCGGTACGCAGCTCGTCGGTGGCATCGTGCCCGTTGACCAGTACCCGGGTGCCGCTGCCGGCCTCGCCGGCACGAAACTGGATCTTCGTGCCCCGGGCACACCGGGCCATCGCCTCGGCATCGGACAGGTCCAGCCCGGCCATGCCCGCGGCGTAACCCACCGCGCGATAGAGCGCCCCGGAATCCAGCAGGCGCCAACCGAGCCGCTCGGCCACCAGGGCGCTGACCGTCCCCTTGCCCGACCCGGACGGCCCGTCGATGGTGAGCACGGGAACGGCTGGGGCGTTGGTCATCGAAAGCATCCAGGTGGCATGAGGAGCGCGCAGTCTAACGCGTTGACCCTCCCTCCCTCGCGTGCTATCAACCCGTTTTCGCTTGCCCGCCGTGGCTCCTTGCCCCATGAACGATCTGCGCCGCGAGTTCGAGCAAGCCGCCAGGGACGTCAAGGGCCTGGCCAAGCGCCCGGACAACGACACCCTGCTCAAGCTCTACGCCCTGTACAAACAAGGTACCGAGGGCGACCTCAAGCGAACCCAGCCCGGTTTTTTCGATTTCGTGGGCACCGCCAAGCACGAGGCATGGGCACAGTTGAACGGCGTGCCCGCCGAAGAGGCGATGCGACGCTACATCGCACTGGTGGGCCAACTCCTGGCCTGAGTTCGGCGGTCCGCTACCTCGCCCCTCCTTCGCGCTTGCTTTTGCAGGCCCGAACCCGGCACATTCATACGATCGTTTGAAGTCGCGTGGATCGCATGAATTATCCCAACCTGTTCGCCCCTCTCGATCTGGGCCACGTCACCCTGCCCAACCGCATCTTGATGGGCTCGATGCATACCGGACTGGAGGATCGCGCCCGCGACTACGACAAGCTCGCGGCCTTTTTCGCCGAACGCGCCCGCGGCGGAGTGGGCCTGATGGTCACGGGCGGCATCGCGCCCAGCATCGAAGGCTGGCTGAAACCCTTCGGTGGCCGCCTCACCATGCCCTGGCACAAGCCGCGCCATCGCAAGCTGACCGGGGCCGTCCACGCCGAAGGCGGCCGCATCTGCATGCAGATCCTGCATGCCGGGCGCTACGGCTATCACCCGCTGTCGGTGGCCCCGTCCCGCATCAAGTCGCCGATCACGCCCTTCACCCCGCGCGCGCTGTCGCCCCGCGGTGTCGAGCGCACCGTGGAGGACTTCGTCCGCTGCGCGCAGTTGGCGCGGGAGGCGGGCTACGACGGCGTCGAAGTGATGGGCTCGGAGGGTTACCTGATCAACGAGTTCGTCGCTGCACGCACCAACCTGCGCCACGACTCCTGGGGCGGCGACGCGGGCCGGCGCATGCGCTTCCCGATCGAGATCGTGCGGCGCACGCGCGAGGCCGTCGGACGCGATTTCATCATCATCTACCGGCTGTCGATGCTCGACCTCGTCGAGGGCGGCCAGGACTGGAGCGAGATCGTCACCCTCGCCAAGGCCGTCGAGGCGGCAGGCGCGAGCATCATCAACACCGGCATCGGCTGGCACGAGGCGCGCGTACCCACCATCGTCACCAGCGTGCCCCGCGCGGGCTTTGCCTGGGTCACGCAAAAGCTCAAGGGCGAAGTCGGCATTCCGCTGATCGCCACCAATCGCATCAACATGCCCGAGGTGGCCGAGCGCATCCTCGCCAGCGGCGAAGCCGACATGGTCTCGATGGCGCGGCCGCTGCTGGCCGACCCGGCTTGGGTCAACAAGGCCAGGGGCGGCCACAGCGAGCGCATCAACACCTGCATCGCCTGCAACCAGGCCTGCCTCGATCACGTGTTCCAGAACAAGCGCGCCAGTTGCCTGGTCAACCCGCGTGCCTGCCACGAAACCGAACTGAGGATCGAGCCGGCCAGCGTGCGCAAGCGCATCGCCGTGATCGGCGCCGGCCCCGCCGGCATGGCTTGCGCCAGTACGCTGGGGGAACGCGGCCACCAGGTCACCCTTTTCGACCGCGCCGACGAGATCGGCGGACAGTTCAACCTCGCCAAACAGATCCCAGGCAAGGAGGAGTTCCACGAGACCTTGCGCTATTTCCGCCACCAGTTGCGCGACAGCGGGGTCGAGGTGCGCCTGGGCGAAATCGTCGACGTGCCCGCGCTGCGCAGCGGCGGCTACGACGAGGTAGTGGTCGCCACCGGCGTCACGCCGCGCCGGGTGAACTTCCCCGGCAGCGACGACCCGCGAGTGCTGGGTTACCTCGACGTGCTGCGGGACCATCGGCCGGTGGGCGCAAAGGTGGCCATCATCGGCGCGGGCGGCATCGGTTTCGACGTGGCGGAGTTCCTGGTCCAGCCACCGCCCTCGCCCACGACCGACATCGCCCGCTGGACACGCGAATGGGGGGTGGACATGGCTTTGCGCTCACGCAGCGGATTGCTGGGCGCACAGCCGGAAGCACCGGCGCGACAAGTCTGGCTGCTCCAGCGCAGCGAGGGACGCCCCGGCGCCCGGCTCAACAAGACCACCGGCTGGGTCCATCGCGCCACCCTGAAGGCCAAGCAGGTGACCATGCTGGGCCAGGTGGGCTACGAGCGCTTCGACGAGCGGGGCCTGCACATCACGCTCGGGGGCAAACCGCAGATCCTGCCGGTGGACAACGTCGTGGTCTGTGCCGGTCAGGAACCGGAGCGGCGACTGGCGGATGCCCTCATCGCCGCGGGCATGACCGTGCACGTCATCGGCGGCGCCGACGTGGCCGCCGAACTCGATGCCAAACGCGCCATAGCCCAGGGCACGGCGCTGGCGGCGAGACTCTGAATCGTCTGCGGCCATGACCGCGCGGCGCCACAAAAGAAAGCGCCCCGCAAGGTGCGACGCATCAACATGGGTTCAGGGGGGGAGTTGAACCAGATGTCGTATTTAGCGTCGCTGCGGGGCGAGGGCCACCACCACTGGGGGAGGGGATAGTGGGGTGACGCGAGCATTTTATGATCGACCGATTAAAGTATCTAATATATATTAAGCGTCGTTTTTATTCGATTTGGCTATATGTTCGATCTCCGCCAGCTGCGCTATTTCGTGGCCGTCGCCGAGGAGCTGAGCTTCACTCGGGCAGCGCTGCGCCTGCATCTGTCGCAACCTCCCCTCTCGCAACAGATCAAGTCGCTGGAACAGGATCTCGGCGTGCGCCTGCTGGAACGCAGCAAACGCCACGTCGCCCTGACGGAACCGGGCCGGGTGTTCCTGGAACAGGCCCGGCAGATCCTCGCCAAGGCGGACGAAGCGCGCAGCCAGGTCGTCGCGGCGGCGGCCGGCCACAGCGGCCACCTGCGGCTGGCGTATACGGTATCGGCCTCGTTCCACCCGGCCCTGCCCCGGATTCTGCTGCGCTATGGGCAGGTGGCGCCCAAGGTGGGATTGAAACTCAACGAGATGTACACCGAGCCGCAATTTGCCGCCCTGCTCGGCGGCGAGATCGATGCCGGCTTTGTTCGTGGCGAACCCGTGCATCTGCAGGACGCGCGCAATCTGCGGCTCGGCGTGATCGACCGCGAGCTGTTGCTGTTGGCCATGCCGGCGGGACACCGGTTGGCCGGGCGCAGCAGCCTGGGGCTGGCTGAAGTGGCTGAAGATGCTTTCGTGGCGCAGCCCCGCGCGCTGGCCGCGACGCTGTACGACCGCCTGGTGGCCCTGGCCCAACGCGCGGGGTTCCAGCCGGCCATTGTCCAGCATGCCCAGCAGATCAACGGGTTGCTGGCCCTGGTTGCCGCCGGGTTGGGGCTGGCGCTGGTCCCGGCGAGCCTGCGCGCCGTGCGACTGCCCGGGGTGGTCTATGTGCCGCTGGAAGACCCCGACGCGTTCCTGCTGCTGGCCGTGGCTTGCCGGGCGAACGATCCCTCGCCGGCATTGCAGCAGTTCCTGGCCACGGTGACGGAAGTGGCCGTCGCACCGGGCTTGTGACGTGCCGCAGGTCTGGCTATACTTGGGAGCTTGATTTTTTCCATTTGGTGTCAGGAGCCGGCCGTGAAGGTGCTTAATTCTCTGAAGTCCGCCAAGGCGCGGCATCGCGACTGCAAGATCGTGCGCCGTCGTGGCAAGGTGTTCGTGATCTGCAAGAGCAACCCCCGTTTCAAGGCCCGCCAGCGCTGAGCCATCGCGCACGTGCCAGCAAAAAGGCCGCTCGCGCGGCCTTTTTTGTGCCTGGAAGCGGAGCGCCGGACCGGGCTCGCGGAAAAATCCCTGCGGATCCCGAACGCCCTCTCCGCCTGCATGCGCCGCCCGGGCGTCCAGCCCTGAGCCCGCGGAGCGAGGGAGTCACGGCCGCTCAGAGATACCGGACGTCGATGATCTCGTAATGCTTGACGCCGTTGGGGGCGGTGAACTCGAAGCTGTCGCCGGCACTCTTGCCGATCAGCGCACGGGCGATCGGCGAGGAAACCGCGATCAGGTTCTGCTTGATGTCCGCCTCCAGGTCACCCACGATCTGGTAGGTCACCGCGTTGCCGCTGTCCTCGTCCTCCAGGTCCACGGTGGCACCGAAAACCACCCGCTTGCCCGCGTTCAGCCGGGATACGTCGATGACCTCGGCGGTCGACAGCAGGCCTTCGAGCTGGGCGATGCGGCCTTCGGTGAAGCTCTGCAGTTCGCGCGCCGCGTGGTACTCGGCGTTCTCCTTGAGGTCGCCATGCGCCCTCGCCTCCGCAATGGCCGCGATGATGCGCGGGCGCTCGGTGGATTTCAGCCGTTCCAGTTCCGCGCGCAGGCGTTCGGAACCTGTCTTGGTGATGGGGGCACGACTCATGCGTTCAGCTCCTGATGCAGTTCCTGCAGACTGTGGACCTCGCCATTGCCACGGAAATCCAGCGAGTGGACCAGCGCGCGGGCACCGGCCACCGTGGTCGAGTAGGTCACGCGATGCTGCAGCGCCTCGCGGCGGATCGAGAAGGAATCGGCGATCGCCTGCTTCCCCTCGGTGGTGTTGACGATGTAGACGATCTCGCCGTTCTTGATTGCGTCGACGATGTGAGGGCGGCCTTCCATCACCTTGTTGATGCGCTCGCACGGCACGCCATGCGCGGTCAGGTAGCTGGCGGTGCCGGCCGTCGCCACCAGGCTGAAGCCCCGCGCGATGACTTCGGTGGCCACCGGCAACAGCCGCTCCTTGTCGCCGTCGCGCACGGACAGGAACACCTTGCCCAGCGAGGGTGGCTTGATCCCCGCGGCCTCGTGCCCGCGCGCGAAGGCCGCGCCGAAACTGCGGCCGACGCCCATGACCTCACCGGTGGAGCGCATCTCGGGACCGAGGATGGGATCGACGTTCTGGAACTTCAGGAACGGGAAGATCGCCTCCTTCACCGAGTAGTACGACGGGATCACCTCCCGGGTCGCGCCGAGACTGGCCAGGCTGCGGCCGGCCATCACGCGGGCGGCGATTTTCGCAAGTGGTACGCCAGTGGCCTTGGAGACGAAGGGCACGGTGCGCGAAGCGCGCGGATTGACCTCGAGGATGTACACCGTGTCGCCCTGGATCGCGAACTGGGTATTCATCAGGCCGACCACCTGGAGCTCGCGCGCCATCGCGGTGACCTGGCGGCGCAGCTCGTCCTGGATCGTCGCGCTCAGCGAATACGGCGGCAGCGAGCACGAGGAATCGCCCGAGTGCACGCCGGCCTCCTCGATGTGTTCCATGATGCCGCCGATCAGCACGTGACCCTCGGCGTCAGCGATCACGTCGACGTCGACTTCCACGGCGTGGTCGAGGAAACGGTCCAGCAGCACCGGCGAATCGTTCGACACCTTCACCGCGTCACGGATGTAGCGCGAAAGGTCGGCGTCGTCGTGCACCACCTCCATCGCGCGGCCGCCCAGCACGTAGCTGGGTCGCACCACCAGCGGGTAGCCGATCTCGCGGGCCAGCGCCAGCGCCTCGTCGGCATTGCGCGCGGTGCGGTTGGGCGGCTGCTTCAGGCCGATCTTCTCGATCATGTGCTGGAAGCGCTCGCGGTCCTCGGCCAGGTCGATCGAATCGGGGCTGGTGCCGATGATCGGCACGCCGGCGGCTTCCAGGGCCCGCGCGAGCTTCAGCGGGGTCTGACCGCCATACTGCACGATCACGCCCTTGGGCTTTTCGAGGTGGACGATTTCCAGCACGTCTTCCAGCGTCACCGGCTCGAAATACAGCCGGTCCGAAGTGTCGTAGTCGGTCGACACGGTTTCCGGGTTGCAGTTGACCATGATGGTTTCGTAGCCGTCTTCGCGCAGGGCGAGCGACGCATGCACGCAGCAATAGTCGAACTCGATGCCCTGGCCGATGCGGTTCGGGCCACCGCCCAGCACGATGATCTTGTTGCGGTCGGTGGGCAGCGCCTCGCACTCTTCCTCGTAGGTCGAGTACATGTAGGCGGTGCTGGTGGCGAATTCGGCGGCGCAGGAATCCACCCGCTTGTACACCGGGCGCACGCCCAGGGTGTGGCGCAGATGGCGCACGGAAGCTTCGTCCGTGCCCAGCAACTCGGCGATGCGCGCGTCGGCGAAACCCAGCCGCTTGAGTTCGCGCAGGCGCGGTGCGTCCAGCGCCGTGATGCCCTGCCGGGTAATTTCCGCCTCGGCCTGCACGATGTCCTCGAACGCGGCGAGGAACCAGGGATCGACCCGGCTGAGGTCGAACACCTCCTCCAGCGACAGCCCGGCACGGAACGCGTCGGCCAGATGGAACACGCGATCGGGACGAGGCTCGCGGAGTTCGCGCTTGAGCACCGCCAGCCCGTCGTCGGTGCCGATGTCCAGACCGGTGGGGTTGAGGCCGGTCTTGCCGGTCTCCAGTCCGCGCAAGGCCTTCTGCAGGGATTCGTGAAAGGTACGCCCGATCGCCATCACCTCGCCGACCGACTTCATCTGCGTGGTCAGGCGGGCATCGGCCGCGGGGAACTTCTCGAAGGCGAAGCGCGGAATCTTGGTCACCACGTAGTCGATCGTCGGCTCGAACGAGGCCGGCGTGAGCCCGCCGGTGATGTCGTTCTTCAGCTCGTCCAGCGTGTAGCCCACCGCCAGCTTGGCCGCGACCTTGGCGATCGGGAAGCCGGTGGCCTTCGACGCCAGCGCGGAGGAGCGCGACACGCGCGGGTTCATCTCGATCACCACCACGCGACCGTCGTCCGGGTTGATGCCGAACTGCACGTTGGAACCGCCGGTATCCACGCCGATCTTGCGCAGCACCGCGATCGAGGCGTCACGCAGGCGCTGGTACTCCTTGTCGGTGAGCGTCTGCGCCGGCGCCACGGTGATCGAGTCGCCGGTATGCACGCCCATCGGATCGAGGTTCTCGATGGCGCAGATGATGATGCAGTTGTCCGCCGTATCGCGGACCACTTCCATCTCGAACTCCTTCCAGCCCAGCACGGATTCGTCGATCAGCACCTCGTGGGTGGGCGACATGTCGAGTCCGCGCTTGACGATGATCTCGAACTCTTCCTTGTTGTAGGCGATGCCGCCGCCGGTGCCGCCCAGCGTGAAGCTGGGCCGGATGATCACCGGGAAGCCGAGCCGGGCCTGGATCTCGACCGCGTGCTCGAAGTTCTTGGCCACGTCCGACTTGGGGCTGTCCAGCCCGATTTCGGTCATCGCCTGCTTGAACAGCTCGCGGTCCTCGGCCATGCGGATGGCCTCGCGCCGGGCGCCGATCAACTCGACGTTGTACTTCTCCAGCACGCCGTGATCGGCCAGGTCCAGCGCACAATTGAGGCCGGTCTGGCCGCCCATGGTCGGCAGCACCGCGTCCGGGCGCTCCTTGGCGATGATGCGCTCCACCGTCTGCCAGTTGATCGGCTCGATGTACACCGCGTCGGCGGTGTCCGGGTCGGTCATGATGGTGGCGGGGTTGGAGTTGACCAGGATGACCCGGAAGCCTTCCTCCTTCAGCGCCTTGCACGCCTGCGCGCCGGAGTAGTCGAACTCGCAGGCCTGGCCGATCACGATCGGACCGGCGCCGATGATCAGCACGCTCTTGATGTCGTTGCGCTTGGGCATCTCAGCGGGCCTCCTGCATCAGCTGGGCAAAACGTTGGAACAGATAACCCACGTCGTGCGGCCCCGGGCTGGCTTCGGGGTGGCCCTGGAAACAGAAGGCCGGACGATCGGTCAGCGCAAAACCCTGCAGCGAACCGTCGAACAGCGAACGGTGGGTCAAGCGCACGTTGGCAGGCAGGCTGGCCGGATCGACCGCGAAACCGTGGTTCTGCGAGGTGATCAGCACCCGACCGTCGTCCAGATCCTTGACCGGGTGGTTGGCGCCGTGATGGCCGTATTTCATCTTGAGGGTGCGTCCGCCCAATGCCAGGCCCATCAGCTGATGGCCAAGGCAGATGCCGAACAGCGGAACCCTGGCGTCGAGGAACGCGCGCGTTGCCTCGATCGCGTAGTCGCACGCCGCCGGATCGCCCGGTCCGTTGGAGAGGAACACGCCGTCGGGGTGCATGGCCAGCACCTCGGCGGCAGGAGTCTGCGGCGGCACCACGGTGATGTCGCAGCCCTGTTCGGCCAGCAGGCGCAGGATGTTCAGCTTGGTGCCGAAATCGTAGGCCACCACCTTGAAGCGCATTGCGGGCTGGTTGAACGCGACGCGATCGAGGTCGTAGCTGCCCTGGTTCCAGGCGTAGCGCTCGCGGGTGCCCACCACCTTCGCCAGATCCATCCCGGCAAGGCCGGCAAATCCGCGCGCCTTGGCCAGGGCCGCCTCGGCGTCGATTTGTTCTCCCGCGACGATGCAGCCGGCAAGCGCGCCTTTCTCCCGCAGGATGCGGGTCAGCCGCCGGGTGTCGATCCCGGCGATGGCCACCGTGCCGTGGTCGGCGAGATACTCGGGCAGGCTGCGCGTGCAACGCCAGTTGCTGGCTCGTCGCGGCATGTCGCGCACGATCAGCCCGGCGGCGTGCACCAGGTTCGACTCGACATCCTCTTCGTTGACGCCGGTGCTGCCCACGTGCGGATAGGTCAGCGTGACGATCTGGCGGGCATAGGAGGGATCGGTGAGGATCTCCTGGTAGCCGGTCATGGCGGTATTGAAGACCACTTCGCCGACGGTTTCACCGACGGCACCGATGGCGTGGCCGTGAAAAACGCTGCCGTCTTCGAGGGCCAGCAGGGCAGGATGAGGCATAGGGGGACCGCCTTTTTGATGCAGCAAAGTCCGCAAGCCGCAGTCTTGCTGGCTTGTGGATCTTGGAAGGGGAAGCTTTCCGGGCGGGTCGCAATGATAGGCTGCAGGCGGGTTCCTGTCCACCTTGCGGCTTCATGAACCGAACCATACGCGACGCCCGTGAAGGCCACGCGAACGGTACACTAGAGCCCATTTCAATGGAGCTGAACGTCCCATGGGTGCCGTCGTACTGCTGGATCCCGCGCGTCTCGATCGACCGGATACCGTCATCCAGCATGAGCCTTTCCCGTTCATGGTTGCCCACGGACAACTGCCCGACGAGGTACGCCCGGATCTCGATCGCGATTTTCCGCGTTACGCCAGCGCCGGCTTCTTCCCCTACGAGCCTGCCGACTGCGGCCCCAGCGTCAATGTGCTGGTCGACAACCTGACCTCGCCCGAGTTTGCCCGCGCCATCGGGAAGCACCTCGGTGTCGAGAACCTGGATCAGTATCCGACCCTGGTCACGCTGTGCCGCATGCTCAACAAACGTCACGGCACGATCCACACCGACAGCAAGTCGAAGGTCGCCACCGCCCTGCTCTACCTCAACGAGCGATGGCCGGACACCAGCGCCGGATGCCTGCGTTTCCTGCGCGGCGTGGACGACATCGACGCGATGGTGATGCCCGAACTGATCCCGTTGTACGGCGAGTTGGCGGTCTTCAAGCGTTGCGACAACTCCTTCCACGGCCACCTGCCGTTCGAGGGCGAGCGGCGCGTCATCCAGGTCGCGTGGCTCACCAGCGAGGAAGAGAAGCTGCGCAAGACCCGGCGCGGCAAGTTTTCGCGTGCGTTCAAGAAGATCTTCGGCGACCTGGACCGGAAGCTCGGCGCAGGCCGGGACCGCAACGCGTCGCACCGCTGACCCCGGCCAAGGCGGCACGGCCCGCCGCGGGCCACCTCAGCCCAGGCGGCCGATCACGTCATCGAGATGCCACTCGCCGGCTGGCTTCCCGGCGAGCCAATGCGCGGCCCGCAGGGCGCCACGCGCGAAGATCGACCGGTCGGTGGCGCGATGGACCAGTTCCAGGCGCTCGCCGGTGCCGATCAGCAGGGCCTGATGCTCGCCCACGACGTCACCGCCGCGCACCACGGCGAAACCGATGCTGCCATCGACCCGCTCGCCGCTGCGCTCAAACGCCGCCGAAGCATCCAACGTGGTCTGGCGCGCTGCCGCGGCGGCGTGACCCAGCGCCAGGGCGGTGCCTGAGGGCGCATCGCGCTTGTGGCGATGATGAGCCTCGACGATCTCCAGATCCCACGCCGGCAAGGCAGCCGCGGCTTCGCGCAACAGCCGCGTCAGTACCGCCACGCCCATGCTGAAGTTGGCGGCGCGCAGGATCGCGATCTTGCCCGCGGCATCGGCAAGGCGGGCCGCGAGGCCGTCATCCACGCCGGTGGTGCCGCTGACCAGGGCAATGCCGTGCGCCAGGCAATGGTCGAGCGCCTGCTCGAGCGCGGCAGCGCCGCTGAAATCGACGACGACGTCGATCGGCGGGGCATGGATCCAGTCATGGGCGTATCGAAGCGAGCCGCTGGCCGCACCGGGCACCAGTTGGCCGTCATCATCCGACCCGGGCCGCACCACCGCATGGACCAGCTCGGCATCCTCGTCCGCATGCAGCAGTTCGAGCAAGGCGCGGCCCATGCGGCCGGAGGCGCCGTTCACGGCGAGTCGCAGGGGAGGTGTCATCGGCGTTGCATTCCTCGGGAGTCGGCATACATCCTAACCGGCTGCCACCCCGCGAGCGGCCCCGTGGCCGATGACGCTGCTGGCGTCGGGCGGGTTGCCCGACTCAGGCGGTCACCTTGGACCAGAATTTCTTCACGCCGTCGACCCAGCCCTTGGCCCGCGGCGTGTGCTTGTCGGCGTCGCTGCCAGTGAAAGTGGCTTCCAGCGATTCCAGCAGTTCGCGCTGCTGGCGGGTCAGGCGCACCGGCGTTTCCACCACGACACGGCAGATCAGGTCGCCGTGCCGGCTGCTGCGCACCGACTTGACCCCGCGGCCGCGCAGGCGGAACTGGGCACCGGTCTGGGTCTCCGGCGGGATGCTGATCGGCACTTCGCCTTCCAGTGTCGGCACCGGCAGCTGCGCGCCCAGCGCAGCCTGGGAAAAGCGGATCGGCAGCTCGCAATACAGGTCGCTGCCGTCGCGCTGGAAGATGGCATGCTCGCGCACGCGCACTTCCACGTAGAGGTCGCCGGCTGGCGCACCGGCCGGGCCGGCCTCGCCCTGCCCGCTCAGGCGGATGCGGTCGCCGTTGTCGACGCCCTCGGGAATCTGCACGGAGAGGGTGCGGGTCTCCTCGATGCGCCCCTCGCCGTGACACTTGCGGCAAGGGTTCTCGATCGCCTGGCCGGTACCGCCGCAATGCGGGCAGGCCTGCTGGATCGAGAAGATGCCGTTCTGCATGCGTACCTGGCCGTGGCCATGGCAGGTCGCGCACTTGCCGACCTTGCCATCGGCCGAGCCGCTGCCGTTGCAATGATGGCAATTGACCTGGGTGGGAATCTCGATCTGCTTGGCGACACCGAACACCGCTTCCTCGAGGTCGAGCTCCATGATGTAGCGCAGGTCCGAGCCGCGCCGCGGACGGCCCCGGCCGCCGCTCCTGCCGAAGATGTCGCCGAAAATGTCGCCGAAGATGTCGCCCACGTCGCCGAAGCCCGCGCCGCCGCGGCCGCCCATGCCGCCTTCGAAGGCCGCGTGCCCGTGCTGGTCGTACAAGGCACGCTTGTGCCCGTCGGACAGTACTTCGTAAGCCTCCTTGGCCTCCTTGAACTTGTCCTGCGCCGTCGGATCGTCGGGGCAACGGTCCGGGTGGTATTTCATGGCCAGCCGACGGAAGGACTTCTTCAGTTCGACTTCGGTGACGGTGCGTTCCACACCCAGCACTTCGTAGTAATCACGCTTGCTCATTCATGCATCCACATGCTCGTCCGCCCCATGGCACCATCCGCAAAACCGCCCGCGCCAGGAACGTTCCTGGCGCGGGCTGGCCATCGGGCCGTGCCGATGACGATGCCGCTTACTTCTTGTCGTCTTTCACTTCGGTGAACTCGGCATCGACCACGTCGTCCGGCTGCGCCGAGCCGCCCGGCGCGGACTGCGCGCCGGCATCGGCCGGACCGCCCTGCGCCGCGGCGTAGAGCGCCTGGGCCACCTGTTCCAGCTTCTCGACCTTGGACTCGATCGCCGCCTTGTCGTCACCATCCTTGGCCTTTTCCAGATCCGACAACGCGCCTTCGATCGTGGACAGCTGGTCGGCCGGCACCTTGCCGCCGTGTTCCTTCAGCGCGCTGCGGGTGGCATGCACCAGTTGGTCGGCCTTGTTGCGGGTGGCGACCAGCTCGTGGAACTTCTTGTCCTCTTCCTTGTTCGCCTCGGCATCGGCGACCATGCGCTGGATTTCCTCGTCGGACAGGCCCGAGCCGGCCTTGATCTCGATCTTCTGTTCCTTGCCGGTCTTCTTGTCCTTGGCCGACACATGCAGGATGCCGTTGGCGTCGATGTCGAAGGTGACCTCGATCTGCGGCATGCCGCGCGGCGCCGGCTCGATGCCCTGCAGGTCGAACTTGCCCAGCGACTTGTTCGCGCTGGCGCGCTCGCGCTCGCCCTGCAGCACGTGCACGGTCACCGCGGTCTGGTTGTCGTCGGCGGTGGAGAAGGTCTGCGCCGCCTTGGTCGGCACGGTGGTGTTCTTCTCGATCAGCTTGGTCATCACGCCGCCCATGGTCTCGATGCCCAGCGACAGCGGGGTCACGTCGAGCAGCAGCACGTCCTTGACCGAACCACCCAGCACGCCGCCCTGGATCGCCGCGCCCACGGCGACGGCCTCGTCCGGGTTGACGTCCTTGCGCGGCTCCTTGCCGAAGAAGTCCTTCACTGCCTCCTGCACCTTGGGCATGCGGGTCTGGCCGCCGACCAGGATCACGTCGTTGATGTCGGACACGCGCAGGCCGGCGTCATTCAGCGCGGTGCGGCACGGCTCGATGGTGCGCTTGACCAGATCCTCCACCAGCGCCTCGAGCTTGGCCCGGGTCAGCTTGATGTTGAGGTGCTTCGGGCCGGACGCGTCGGCCGTCACGTACGGCAGGTTCACGTCGGTCTGGTGGTTGGAGGACAGCTCGATCTTGGCGCGCTCGGCCGCATCCTTCAGGCGCTGCAGCGCCAGCGGGTCCTTGCGCAGGTCGATGCCCTGCTCCTTCTGGAACTCCTCGACCAGGTAGTCGATGACGCGCATGTCGAAGTCTTCGCCACCGAGGAAGGTGTCGCCGTTGGTGGCCAGCACCTCGAACTGCTTCTCGCCGTCGACTTCCGCGATCTCGATGATCGACACGTCGAAGGTGCCGCCGCCCAAGTCATACACCACGATCTTGCGGTCGCCGCCCTTCTTGTCCAGGCCATAGGCCAGCGCGGCCGCGGTCGGCTCGTTGATGATGCGCTTCACTTCCAGGCCGGCGATCCGGCCGGCGTCCTTGGTCGCCTGGCGCTGGCTGTCGTTGAAGTAGGCAGGCACCGTGATCACCGCCTCGGTGATCGTCTCGCCGAGATAGTCCTCGGCGGTCTTCTTCATCTTCATCAGCACCTTGGCGGAGATTTCCTGAGGCGCCATCTTCTTGCCGTCGGAGGTCTGCACCCAGGCGTCGCCGTTGTCGTGCGCCACGATGCCGAACGGCACGATGTTGAGATCCTTCTGCACCTCGGCGTCGCTGAACTTGCGGCCGATCAGGCGCTTCACCGCGTAGAAGGTGTTCTTCGGGTTGGTCACGCTCTGGCGCTTGGCCGAGGCACCCACCAGCACCTCGCCGTCCTTGGTGAAGGCGACGATGGACGGCGTGGTGCGATCGCCTTCCGAGTTCTCGATGACCTTGGTCGTGCTGCCGTCCATCACGGACACGCAGGAGTTCGTGGTGCCCAGGTCGATGCCGATGATCTTGCCCATGTTCATGCTCCGAATCTATTGGCGGCCCGGCGGCCGCGATGGTTTCCAGATGGGGTGTTTGCCGCGGCGATTCAATGCCGGCGGCGGCGCGCGGCGCGCTCAGTCCTTCGCCACGGCGACCAGCGCCGGGCGCAGCAGGCGATCGTTCAGCACGTAGCCTTTCTGCAGCACGCTGACCACCGTACCGGGGGCTTTCCCGGGCGCCTCGACCATGCTCACCGCATGATGACGTTCGGGGTCCAGTGGTTGGCCGACGGGGTCGACCTGGGTCATGCCGTGGTTCTCGGCAACCTTGAGCAGGGCCTTCAGGGTGAGGCTCAGCCCCTCGCGCATGGCAGCCATGTCACCGCTCTCGACCGTCAGGCCGCTTTCCAGCCCGTCGTACACCGGCAGGAGTTCGTTCAGCAGCTTCTCGTTGGCGAAGCGCCGGGCCTGTTCGAGATCCCGATGCAGCCGGCGGCGCTGGTTTTCGATCTCCGCCTTCTCGCGCAGCACCGTCTCCTGCAACGAGGCGTTGAGCGCTTCCAGCTCGGCCACGCGCTCCTGCAACCGGGCAAGGTCGCCAGCGGCAGGGGAGCCCTCGGCCACTCCCGGGTCCACAGCCTCGTCATGCGGCTGGGTGTCGTTGTTGTGCATGCCTCACTCCCAACAAAAAAGTTCGCGGCCGGCACCATGGCCCGCCATCCAATCAACCAGAAATCCCGCCTCCGTCGCCGGTTATAGGGTCACCGAGACGCGATTCAAGGCGTCGCTGAGCAATCCGGCAGTGGCCTGGACGACCGGGATCACCCGCTCGTAGGCCATGCGCGTGGGCCCGATCACGCCCACCGCGCCGAGCATCCGCCCCTGCGCGCCATAACTGGCCGTCACCACGCTGCAACCATCCAGGGCCGCAAAGCCGGACTCCTCGCCGATGAACAGCCGCACGCCCGGTGCTTTCGCACAGACTTCCATCAGCTGGAGCAGTTCGTTCTTCTGCTGGAATGCGTCGAACAGGTCGCGCAGCCGCTGCAGGTCGGCCAGCTCGGCACACGCCATCAGGTTGGTTTGCCCGCTGACCAGCATGTCCGCATCGCCGGCCTGCGGCGCGAACGAGGCGGTGGCCAGTTCCACCGTGCTGGCAAGCAGCCGGTTGAGTTCGCTGCCGGTCTCGCGCACCTCCGTCAGCAGGTGCGCGCGGATATCGTCCACGCGCAATCCGGCAAAGTGGGTGTTGAGGTAGTTGGCGGCCTTCTCCAGCTCGCCACCAGCCAGCGGCTTGAGCAGCTGCACGATACGGTTCTGCACCTGGTTGTCGGTGAACACCAGGATCACCAGCACCCGCGCATCGGGCAAGGCCACGAAGTCGATGTGGCGCAGCGGGAAATCGGCCTGGCGCGGCACCGTCACCACGCCGGCGAACCGGGTCATCGCCGAGAGCAGGCTCGACACGTTGCCGAGCAGGTCGCGGGTGGTGGAGGGCTCGGGCGGCAGTTCGCTGCGCAGGCGGGCCAGCTCGGCACGCGGCAAGGGTTGCAGCTCGATCAGGCTGTCCACGAATAGACGCAGGCCGCGGGGCGTGGGCACGCGGCCAGACGAGGTATGCGGCGAGGCCACCAGGCCCGCATCCTCCAGATCGGCCATGATGTTGCGGATCGTCGCCGGGCTGACATCCAGTCCCGACGAGCGCGCCAGGGTGCGCGACCCCACCGGCTCGCCATCGGCCAGGTACTGGGAGATCAGCGCGCGCAGCAGGCGGCGGGTGCGGGCATCGAGGTCATGGCCGTGTGAAAGGATCATGTCCGTAGCAATTCCTGAGACTCGACAGAAATAAGGTCTGCGCGCCCGGCTTGCAAGCGAACGCGGTGTCTTGCGCACCCGGGCTCCCGCTACAATCCTCCCCTTCCGGCACCGACCCGCCCATGCTCACTTCGCTCTATGTCCGCCATTTTGCCGTCGTCGAGGCCGCCGAGGTGTCGTTCGGGCCAGGCCTGACCGTGGTCAGCGGCGAAACCGGCGCGGGCAAGTCGCTGCTGGTCGACGCGCTGATGCTGCTGACCGGTGCCCGCGCCGACAGCACCATGATTCGGGCCGGCAGCGACCGCGCCGAACTGGCCGCGGAGTTCGATCTGGCCGACCTGCCCGACGCACAGGCATGGCTGCGCCGGGAGGAACTCGACGAAGACGGCAGCTGCCAGTTGCGGCGGGTGCTGCGCGCCGAGGGCAGCTCGCGCGCGTGGATCAACGGTCGTCCCGCCAATGCGCGCCAGCTTGGCGAGCTCGCCGCCATGCTGATCGAAATCCACGGCCAGCACGAACACCAGGCGCTGCTCTCGCGTCCCCATCAACTGGCCTTGCTCGACGCCTACGCGGGCCACGAGGAGCTGCTCGCGGAGGTACGCCGCCAGTCGGATCGGTGGCATGAGCTGAACCGCCGCATGCACCGGCTCAGTGGTGGCGAGGACCGTGAACTCCGGCTGGAACTGCTGCGCCACGAGCTGGCGGAACTGGAGCAATGGGCCCTGCCCCCCGCCGAGCTGGCCGAACTGGAAGCCAACCACAAGCGCCTGGCCAACGCCGACCGCCTGGCGGAAGGCAGCGCCGGCGTGGTGGAACTGCTAGATGGCGAGGGCGAGTTCGCCCTGCGCCGGGCCCTGGGTCGCGCGCATGCCGAGCTGGGCAAGCTCGCCGTCCTGGACGACCGGCTGGCACCGTGGCTGGAATTGCTCGACAACGCCGGGATCCAGTTGGGCGAAGCCGCCGACGGCCTGGGCCGCTACGCGCAGGACGTCGACCTCGATCCTGCCGGCTATGCCGTGCTCGACCAGCACCTGAGCCACCTGCATGCGCTTTCCCGCCGCCACCGGCTTCCGCCTGAAGCCTTGCACGAGAAGCTGCTCGCACTGCGCGCCGAGCATGCCGAGCTCGAAGGGGCCGGCGACGCCCTGGAACAGCTCGACGGCGAGCTCCAGCGCCTGCGGCAGGATTACCTGCGCACGGCGGACCTGCTGAGCCGGTCGCGTGAGGCCGCAGCGGCCAGGCTCGGCGAGGAAGTCTCCGTCCTGATGGGCGAGCTCGGCATGGCCGGCGGCACGCTGCGCGTCGAGTTGGCAGGCACGGCCACCGAGGAGCCCGACCTCCAGGGACGGGAGCGCTGCGAACTGCTGGTGAGCGCCAACCCCGGCCAGCCGCCCCGGCCGCTGCGCAAGGTCGCGTCGGGCGGCGAACTGGCCCGCATCAGCCTGGCCATCGAAGTGGCCACGCTCGGCAAGGACTCGATCGGCAGCATGGTCTTCGACGAAGTGGACAGCGGCATCGGTGGCGCGGTCGCCGAAGTGGTCGGCCAGAAGCTGCGTGCGCTGGGAGCCCGCCGCCAGGTGCTGTGCGTGACCCACCTGCCCCAGGTCGCTGCGCAGGGCCATGCCCACCTGCGGGTGAGCAAGCAGAGCGACGGCGACAGCACCCGCACGCGTATCGAACAGCTCGATGCCGCAGGCCGACGTGACGAGTTGGCGCGCATGCTCGGTGGCGTGGAGATCACCCGCGAGACCCGGGCCCATGCGAAACAGATGCTCGACCGCGCGCAGACAGCCTGAGCGCGGCTCCCGTCACACCGTCGTCGGCAGCAGGCCGCGCTCGGTCGCCATGCGGTAGAGGTCCAGCTCCGACCCGGCGCCGAGCTTGCCCATCAGGCTGGCGCGATGGATGTAGACGGTCTTCTGGCCAATGCCCAGATCGGCGGCCACCTGCTTGGGCGTGCGCCCGCCGGCCAGCAACAGGAACACTTCGCGTTCCCGGGCCGTCAGCCGGTTGACCGGGTCGAGCGCGTCATTGGGCCGCTCGGTGCGCCGCTGGCGCAGGTCCGAACTCAGGAAACACTCGCCCTGCATCACGGCACGCAGGCCCGCCACGAGCTCCTCCGGGGCCACGCCCTTGGTGACGAATCCACTTGCGCCCCGACGCAGTGCCTCGGAGACATAGGGATCACCGTCGTGCATGCTCAGCACGACCACGCGGGTGGCCGCATGCACGCTGAGCAGGTGCTCGATCAGAGGCAATCCGCTGCCATCGGGGAGCGACAGGTCCAGTGCCACCAGGTCGGGCCGCCAGTGACCCACCGCTTCCACGGCGTCATCGCCGTTGCGGCACTCGGCGACCACTTCCAGGTCCGGTTCCAGTTCGATCAGGCGCTTGAAGCCCTCTCGGACGATGGCATGGTCGTCGACCAGAACGATGCTGTGCATCGCCGTACTTTGACACAGGAAGGTGCGTCCGCAACAGCATGTCGCACGGGCGTGCCGTCCCGCGCACGGCGCATGTACCATCGCCGGATGCGATTCAAGCCCTCTCTCCTGCCCGACTCGGGACTCGTCATCGGTGCAGGCTACCTGGTGTTGTGGGTGCTGCTGGGCTCCAACACGCAACCCTACTGGATGCTGCCTTACGGCCTGCGCTTCGCGGCCCTCCTGCTGGTCCCGATGCGCCATTGGGGCTGGTTGCTCGGCGCGGAGCTGCTCGCCTCGGCCGGCATCGGCTGGTGGCGGGGGGCACCGCCTGCCCCCGTCACCCTGCTCGCGGACGTGCTGCCCCCGTTCCTGGTGATGATGGCCTGCATGTGGCTGCTGCGCCGGCTGCATCTGCACCCCAGCCTGCACAGCCCGCAGGACGTGACCCGGTTGCTGCTCTCGGTGGTGCTGGTGGTCACCGTCACGACCGCCGTGGATGCCGGGCTGCTCGCACTCACCGGCGACTCGGAGACCTCCGAGCTGATGGTCCGCGTCATCGCCGAGGAGCTGCTCAGCCACTACCTGGCCATCCTGCTGGTGGCACCGGTACTGATCATGCTGCTGCACACCCGGCTCGAACGTGCTTCGGTGATGCGCCTGTTGATGGACGTGGTGCTGGTGTTGGCGCCGTCCATGGCCATCCTGCTGGTGCTGTCCGAGCGCGCGGCGCCGCAACCGCAGTTCGCGCGGGTGCTCTCGTTGGCGCCGGTGTTGTTCTTTGCCTTCCGCCATGGCTGGCGCGGAGCAAGCCTCGCCATGCTGATCACCAGCGTGGGCATGACCATGGTGGACGTGCACCTCGGGCATACGCCTTCCACGGCTGCGGCCTACCTGTTCCTCGCCGTCGCCGGCACCGGCGCGCTGATGCTCGGCTCGGCCACGGACGCGCTGAGGCGCAGCAGTGAACGGGTGGCCGAGCAGAACGTCTACCTGGGCGCGGTCAACCGCCGCCTGGACCATCTCGCCCATCAGCTGCGCGACGCGGCGCGCGGCAACCTGCAGGCGGACGAGAACCAGCGGCGCCACCTCGCGGCGGAGCTGCATGACGAACTGGGCCAGAACATCACCGCGATCCAGACCCACGTGAAGCTGGCCCAGGCCCGCCTGCACGAGGTCGGCCTGGACGACGTGAGCGCCTCGATCAACACCATCCTGGGTCATATGCGGCGAGCCCTGCACCGGCTCCTGGACGACCTGCGACCGGCGATCCTGGACGAGTTCGGCCTGCTGCGGGCGCTGGACGAAGGCCCGATCCGCGACTTGCTGACCAGCGCGGGCATGCGCTACCGCGTGGAACTGCATGGCGACCCGCGACTGCTCGACGACGACACCCGTACGGCGATCTACCGGCTGGCCCAGGAAAGCGCCACCAATACGGTCAAGCACGCCTGCGCCAGCGAATTCCGGCTGCGGTTGCGCATCGGCGAGCGCAATGGCGTGGCCATCGCCCTGCTCGACCTGCGGGACGATGGCAGCGGCCTGCCCAACCGCCTGCCGCGAGGCGGGCGAGGCCTGCAGGGCATGCGCGACCGGGTCACGTCGCTCGGGGGCCAGTTCCGGCTCCGCACCGACCATCCGGGCGTGCACCTGCGTATTTTGCTGCGCAGCAACAAGAGCAGCGCGGAGCGCGAGCGTCCGAACTAGGAATTTTTCCGATATGCGTAACGTGAAGAGGCCGTTACGATGTCGTCATCGATGTGGGGGAACCGCCGTCGTGAGATGGCGGATCAGAGTCACCGTGGGGACGGTGGTTCTGAGAAAACGGCAGGATGCCGTTTCGCTGTTGCCAGGCCATGGACGCGCTCGCGATCCTCGCGATGCGCTGCCCGCCAGGCGAGGCATCAACCGCAGGCGGACAGGAGTCCACCTGCGGTTTTTTTCGTGCAGAACGCGAGCATGGGCGGGCGCCCAGCTCAGTCCTTGCGGACCCGCTGCCTGGGCCGCACGTAGAGCACGAGGCTGTGGTCCTCGATCACGTAGCCGTGCTTGGCGGCGATCTCGTGCTGCAGGCGTTCGATCTCGTCGCTGATGAACTCGATGACCTTGCCGCTGTCCACGTCAATCATGTGGTCGTGGTGTTTGCCGCGATCGAGTTCGTAGACCGCCTGGCCACCTTCGAAATTGTGCTTGACGATGATCCCCGCCGCCTCGAACTGGGTGAGCACCCGGTACACGGTGGCCAGCCCGATATCCTCGTTCTGGGCAAGCAGTTGCTTGTACACGTCCTCGGCGGTCAGGTGGCGCTCGCTCTGCTCGTCGAACACCTGCAGGATGCGCATGCGCGGATGGGTCACCTTGAGACCGACCCGGCGCAGCTCTCTGGTTTCCTGTTCCATAGCCTCTCTCCGCACACGGCGAGCTCAAGCCGGTAGTGTATCATCCGACGACTTCACGACCCTGGACGCAACACGCATGCAAAAGCTGATCATCCTGCCGGTTGTCGCACTGCTGGCATTCGCCGTCGCCGGCTGCCACATCGCGTACACGCCGGACGTGCAGCAAGGCAATTTGCTGGACGAAAAGATGGTGGATCAACTGAAGCCGGGGATGACGAAACACCAGGTCCTGGTGCTGCTCGGTACGCCGTCGGTACGCACACCCTTCGACAACAGCCGCTGGGATTACGTCTCCACCCAGTCCCGCCGCGGCAGCAAACCCAAGGTGCGCACCTTCCAGCTGACCTTCAACAACGACACCCTGGTCCGCACCGAAGGCGATTTCTTCGCCCGCGATCCGCAGCAGCTGATCAAGGAAAGCCGCAAGTACAACTCGGGCTACCCCGCCACCGAAACCGAGGGTGACAAGAGCAAGTCGCCAGAGGACAAGAAAGACGATGCTGGCCTGGGCCAGGGAGCCGACGGCGGCCACTGAACGCGGCGGTTGTCCCGTCAGGTTTCAGCGCGAACGACGGCGGCGCGCTTCCATGGGATCGAACAGCAGCGGTCGGCAGATCTCGATGCGGTCGCCGTCACGCACGATCTGATCTGCCGTGGCCTTGCGTCCGAAAATGCCGAGCCGTGCAGGGTCCACGGCACCTTGCGGCAACGAAGGGGTGATGCCGCTGGCCGTGATCGCCTCGGCCACGGTTGAACCACGCGGGACCTGCGCACGGCGCCGCACCACCGCGCTCCCGCCATCGGCGAAAACCACCTCGACGGCGATCCGCGGTTCAGCCATGGAGACGCTCGGCCTCGCGGCAGAAGTCATCCACCATGCGCCCGGCCAGGCCCTGGAAGCCGAGTCGCAGGGCGGCACCGCCGAGCTTGCCGGCGTAATCGAAATCGAGCGCGAAGGCGACCTTGCTGCCGGCATCGCCCAGCGCCGTGAAATCCCACACGCCATGCAGGCTGCGGAACGGTCCTTCGACCAGATTCATCTCCAGTCGCCGCGGTGGATCGAGGCGGTTGCGGGTGGTGAAACTCTGACGGAAGCCGGCAAATTTGAGATCCAGCCTGGCCACCACCATGTCGTCGCCGCGCTCCAGCACCTCGGCGCCCGCACACCAGGCAAAGCGCTTTGGGTATGCTTCCACATCGTTGACCAGTTCGAACATCTGCGCCGGCGAGTATTTCACCAGCGCGCTGCGACGTATTTCAATCACAACCACCTCGTGGGCTTGTGCATTCAGCCGTGAATGCGAAGATCAAGTGAGCGTTCTTCGCGGACGCACTCCTCCACAAAAGCGTCGCTCCGACGGGGCGAAGGGCAATGCGGCCGCCCAGAGGCCCGAAGTTTAGCGGACATGGCCAAGAACAAGGACAAGGACAAGGACAACAAGGGCGGCGGCACGATCGCGCTGAACAAGCGCGCACGCTTCGAGTACCACGTCGACCAGCGCTTCGAGGCGGGCGTGGCACTGCAGGGGTGGGAACTGAAGGCGCTACGGGCCGGGCGCATCAACTTCGGCGACAGCTACGCGGTGGTGCTCAAGAACGAGGTTTTCCTGGTCGGCTGCTCGATCCCGCCGCTGATCAGCGCGTCCACGCACGTCATCGCCGAAGACCGGCGCAGCCGCAAACTGCTGCTCCACCGCAAGGAGATCGACCAGCTGGTCGGCGCGGTCGAACGCAAGGGTTACACCCTGGTACCCACGGCGATGTACTGGAAAGGCAACAAGGTCAAGGTCGAGATCGGCCTGGCCCGCGGCAAGCAGGAGCACGACAAGCGCGAGACCGAGAAACAGCGCGACTGGCAGATCGAGAAGCAGCGCACGATGCGTTCGCACAACCGCGCCTGATCAGCAGGCCCCGCCTTGCGCCAGCGCGAAGCGGGGCGTGCGCGCCTCAGGCGAACGGATCGTCCAGCACGATGGTGTCTTCCCGGTCCGCGCCGGTGGCGACCAGGGCCAGGCGACAACCGGAAAGCTCCTCCACGGCGCGCAGGTAGGCACGTGCGGCCGGCGGCAGCTTGTTCCAGTCGCGGATACCGGCGGTGGACTCCTCCCAGCCGGGGAACTCCAGGTAGACCGGTTTGCACTCGTCCCAGCCGTCCGCATCGAGCGGCGCCAGTTCGCGGCGCTTGCCCCGGTATTCGTAGGCGATGCAGACCTTGATGGTGGGCAGGCCGTCGAGCACGTCGAGCTTGGTGATCGCCAGGCCGTTGATGCCGTTGATCTGGGTGGCGCGCTTGAGCGCAACCAGGTCGATCCAGCCGCAGCGGCGCGGACGACCGGTGCTGGCGCCGAACTCGTTGCCCTTCTTGCGCAGCAACTCGCCCATCTCGTCGTTGAGCTCGGTCGGGAACGGACCGCTGCCCACGCGCGTCGCATAAGCCTTGCAGATGCCCAGCACGTAGTCGATGTCCTGTGCGCCCACGCCGGTCCCGGCCAGCGCACCACCGACGGTGGTGTTGCTGGAGGTGACATAGGGATAGGTACCATGATCGATGTCCAGCAACGCACCCTGGGCGCCTTCGTACAGGATGTTGCCGCCCTCCCTGCGCACGTCATGCAGGATGGTCGCGACGTCGTCGACCAGCGGGCGGATGTATTCGCCCCAGGCCAGCGCGTCCTTGAGTACCGCGTCGTAATCGACCGGCTCGGCCTTCAGCCACTGGGTGAGGATGAAGTTGTGATAATCGACGGCCGTCTTCAGCAGCGCCGGCAATTCGTGCGGGTACATCAGATCGGCGACGCGGATCGAGCGGCGCGCGACCTTGTCCTCGTAGGCCGGACCGATGCCGCGACCGGTGGTGCCGATGGCCTTGCCGCCCGCGGCGATCTCACGCGCTTTGTCGACTGCGATGTGGTACGGCATGATCAGCGGCGTCGCCGGGCTGATCTTGACGCGTGAACGCACTTCGACGCCGTTGGCCTCCAGTTCGCTGATCTCGTTGATCAGCGCCTCGGGCGACAACACCACGCCATTGCCGATCAGGCACAGCGCGTCTTCGCGCAGGATGCCCGAGGGGATCAGGTGCAGCACGGTCTTCTTGCCCTTGATCACCAGCGTGTGGCCGGCGTTGTGGCCACCCTGGAAACGCGCCACGGCGCTGACCCGCTCGGTCAGCAGGTCGACGATCTTGCCCTTGCCTTCGTCGCCCCACTGCGCGCCCAGGATTACGACTGACTTGCCCATGTGAACTCTCGTCTCGTTGTTTGCCGCCCCGCCAGGGGGCGGCAAGGATGAACGCCCGCGCCGGATCGATGCCGCCTACTTCCGCGGAGCGGGGTCGTCGAAGTAGTGCAGGAACGGCGAGTCGGGCTTCAGGATGAGTACGCCGTTGCCGGTTTCCATCGACGCACGGTAGGCCGCCAGGCTGCGATAGAAGGCGTAGAACTCCGGATCCTTGCTGTAGGAGTCCGCGTAGATCCCGGCTGCCTTGGCATCGCCCTCGCCCTTCACCTTGGCCGCATCGCGGTTGGCATCGGCTTCCAGCACCTGGGCCTGGCGATCCGCGTCGGCCTTGATACGGGCAGCCGATTCCTGGCCGGTGTAGCGCAGTTCGTTGGCCAGTTGCAGACGTTCGGCGCGCATCCGCTTGTAGACCGACTCGCTCACCTCGTTGGGCAGGTCGATCCGCTTGATGCGCACGTCGACCACGGCAATGCCCAGGTTCTTGCGGGCCGACGCGTCGGTCTGCGCGCGCACGCGCTCGGTGATGTCCTTGCGCCCGCCCGAGATGAGGTCCGGCAGGGTACGCGCATTGAACTCGAAGCGCAGCGCGTCCTTGACGATGGGAGTGAGCCGCTGGGCGGCCTGCAACTGGTCGCCGCCCGTCGCGCGGTAGTAGGCCGCGTTGTCGGCAATGCGCCACTTGACGTAGAAGTCGACGTTGACGCTCTTCTTCTCGGAGGTGAAGTAGCGCTCGGGCGGCGCCTCCAGCGACAGGATGCGCTTGTCGAAATGGATCACCTGCTGGATCACCGGCAGCTTGAAATGCAGGCCGGGCTGGTAGTCCGTGTGAACGAGGCGGCCGAACTGCAGAACCAGCGCGCTGTGGCCTTCCCGCACCACGAACATGCTGCTCAGGCCGAGCAGGATCACCACGACAGCGACGAATGCGGCGACGATCCGGTTCATGGCTGGCCTCCCTTGTCGCTGGCGCTGCTCGCCGTGGGCACGATCGCGCCAACCTGCGTCGTCCCTGCCGCGGGCGCGGAGCCCGGCGCCGAAGGCAGGTTGATGATGTTGCGGCCGCTGGCGTCGTCGACGATCTTGGTGTTGTGCGCCATCACCTCTTCCATGGTCTCCAGCCACAGCCGCTTGCGGGTGACCTCGGGTGCGGCCTTGTACTGCGCGAGCAGCAGGTTGAAGCGATCGGTGTCGCCCTCGGCGCGGGCGACGCGCTCGGCCTTGTAACCGGCAGCTTCGGCGGCAATGCGGGCCGCTTCGCCGCGCGCCACGGGCACCACCTTGCTGGCGTAGGCCAACGCGGAGTTCTCGATGCTCTGCTTGTCTTCGCGGGCATTGTTGACGTCGTCGAACGCGTCCTTCACCTCATCGGGTGGCGCGACGTTCTGGAAACTCACCTCGGTCACCCGCAAGCCCGAGTCGTAGCCGTCCAGGGTTTGCTGCAACGCCTGCTGCGCCTGGGTGACGAGGTTGGCACCGGCCGCCGACAGGACCTGGTCCATGTCGCTGCCACCGATCACGCCACGCACGGCGGCTTCGGCCGCGGCGCTGATCGTGCCGTCGGGGTCGGTCAGCGAGAACAGGTACTTGCGCGAATCATCGACCTGGTACTGCACGGTGAAGTCGATCGTGATGATGTTCTCGTCACGGGTCAGCATGGCCACCTTGTCGGTGACCGAGCGGATGCGCGTGGCCTCGACCTTGGTGACCGATTCGATCGGCTGCGGAAACTTCAGATGGAAGCCTGGCGGCAACGTGCGCGAATACTGGCCAAATCGCAGCACCACCCCCTGCTGGCGCGCCCCGATGATCGTGTAGCTGCTGAAGAGCAGTCCGACCACGATCAGCACCAGCACGCCGGTAAGGATGCCGCCGGAGCCCTGACCGAACTTTCCGCCGCGGTTCTTCAGCTTGGACAGCAGCTCGTCCAGCGGCGATTTGCCGGTGGAACGCTTGCGGTTCCACGGATCGTTCTGCCCGTTCTTGCCGGGTTCATTCCACGCCACGAGTCAGTCTCCTTGAAGCCGTCGGGAGGCCGGCAACGACGGCCGGAACATGCCTTTTTCCACCCCGCACGCGGCGAGGCGACCACCGGACCACCCATGCCGCCATGGTCCGCACAAACGCTGTGCATTCTAGCAGAGCAGGCCGAAAACCGTCCGGCCTCGGCCGATCAACCCGTCGCACTCAGCAATTCCCGCAGCAGACGTGCCTCGACGCCTTCGCCACCGCTGAGGGGGGCGATCACGCTGCGCGGCGCATCGATACGCAAGCTCCAGCCGTGCTCGTCCACCTGTTCCGCACTGATCGCCCCGGCCGCCTTCAGGCGCGCATGCAGCCTGCCGGCTGACAGCGGCAGGTGCAGCGGCGACTGCACCCGGTCCCCGCCCAGCAGCTCGCCCAGCCCCTGGCGCAACAGGTCGATCCCGGAGCCGGTGGCGGCGGACAGCCATACCCGCACCGGCTTGCCCGTGGCGTCGCGCTCGATGCGCGGTTCCGCGCCAGCCAGGTCGATCTTGTTCATCACCTGCAACTGCGGGACCTCGCCTGCGCCGATGTCTTCCAGCACGGTATCAACCACCCGATGCAGGCGTGCGCGCTCCTCATCGGAGGCATCGCCCACATGCAGCAGCAGGTCGGCGTCACGGGCCTCGGCCAGGGTGGCGCGGAAGGCAGCCACCAGATCGTGCGGCAGTTCGCGGATGAAACCTACGGTGTCGGCGATCACCGCCGGGCCGCAGGCCAGGTCCTCGATCTTGCGCACGGTGGGGTCGAGCGTGGCGAACAGCTGGTCGGCGGCGTAGACCGAGCCGCGGGTCAAGGCGTTGAACAGGGTGGATTTGCCGGCGTTCGTGTAACCGACCAGGGCCACCCGCGGCACGGTGTTGCGCAGGCGCGAACGGCGTTGCTGGCCGCGTTGGGTCTGCACTTTTTCCAGCCGCTTGGTGAGCATCTTCACCCGCAGTGCGAGCAGACGGCGGTCGGTTTCCAGCTGGGTTTCGCCAGGACCACGGTTGCCGATCGCGCCGCCGCGCTGGGCGTCCAGATGGGTCCAGCCGCGCACCAGCCGGGTCGCCAGGTGCTTGAGCTGGGCCAGCTCCACTTCAAGCTTGCCCTCGTGGGAACGGGCGCGTTGGGCAAAGATGTCCAGGATCAGGCCGGCGCGGTCGACCACGCGCACGCCGAGGTGCTTCTCCAGATTGCGCTCCTGCACGGGAGTCAGCAGGTGGTCGACCAGCACCAGGTCGGCTTCCAGTGCCCGGGCCGCCTCGGCGACCTCGTCGGCCTTGCCGCTGCCTATGTAGTAGCGCGGGTTGGCGTCGTCGACGCGCGCACCGATGGTCCCGAGCACCTCCGCGCCGGCCGACCTGGCCAACTCGGCGAATTCCTCCGCGCGGCGCGCGGCATCGCCTTCGCCGCGCGAATGCGGAAGCACCAGGACGGCGCGGTCGCCTCTCTTTTGCCGATCAAACACGGTAGGGCAGAATCCTGCGGGGACAATCCCCCTTCATGTGGACCGCCCTCCGCTCAATCAAGTCCCCGCTTCGACGGTCGCCGAAGTGTCGCCCTGGTGCTCGTGGCCCTCGTGACCGTTGCCGATGCGCACGTTGCGGCTCGGCACCACGGTGGAAATGGCGTGCTTGTACACCATCTGGCTGACCTGATTGCGCAACAGCACCACGAACTGGTCGAACGACTCGACCGTGCCCTGCAGCTTGATGCCATTGACCAGGTAGATGGCCACGGGCACGCGCTCGCGCCGCAACGCATTGAGAAACGGATCCTGCAACGACTGCCCCTTGGACATTTCTTGTTCTCCCCTTTCCACGACCAGACCAGGGAAAAGACGCCACTGGCGCCCCGGCCCAACATGACCGGATGTTAACTGCTTTCAAATGCTTGATGAAAGAAGATTTTTGCACCGCGAGGGTGGACTGGGTCACGCCGAGGACAGGAGGCCGGTCGAACCGGCGACAAACAGTGTCACCGCCGCGCCCACCCGGCGGTCCAGGCCAGCGCGATCCGGATCGAAGATCCGCACCCCGGCGTCGCCGCGCAGCCAGGTGATCTGGCGCTTGGCCAGCTGGCGGGTGGCGAAGATGGCACGGTCCCGGAAGGTGGCCGCATCCGTCTGCCCGTCCAGGTAATGCCACGCCTGCCGGTAGCCAACCGCGCGGATCGCCGGCAGGTCGGCGTGCAGGTCGCCTCGTGCGCGCAACGCGCGCACCTCGTCCAGGAAGCCTTCGGCCAGCATCGCGTCGAAACGCCGGGCGATGCGTTCGTGCAGCACATGCCGGTCGGGCGGCAGCAGCGCCAGTTTCAGCACGCGCCACGGGAAGTGCGTTCCACCGCCGCGCTGCAGTTCGGACAACGGACGCCCGGCCAGCTCGATCACTTCCAGCGCGCGCTGCAGGCGCTGCGCATCGTTGCGGCCGATCCGGCTGGCGGCGGCCGGGTCGAGGCGGGCCAGCCGCGCATGCATGGCCGGCCAGCCGAGTTGCCGCGCCTCAGCGGCCAGCCGCGCACGGGTCGCCGGGTCGGCTTCCGGCAACTCGGACAGCCCCTGCTGCAGCGCGCGGAAGTACAGCCCGGTACCGCCGACAAGCAGCGGCACCCTGCCCCGCGCGCTGATGCGCTGCATCACCGGCAGCGCGTCGGCGCGAAAGTCCGCGGCTGAATAGGGTTGGATCGGATCGCGAATGTCGACCAGCGCGTGCGGATATCGCGCCAGCGTCGCCGGGTCGGGCTTGGCCGTGCCAATGTCCATGCCGCGATAGACCAAGGCCGAATCGACGCTGACCAGGTCCAGCGGGAAACGCTCGCTCAGTTCGCACGCCAGCGCGGTCTTGCCGGAGGCGGTGGGACCCATCAGGAAGATGGCGAGGGGGCGGCGGTCAACAGGCATGCTGCCAGTTTAGAGGGTGCCACCACGCAAAAGGCCCGCGTCGCAGACGCGGGCCCGTGGCTTGCGTGTAACAACAACTTACTTTGCCGGCACGCCCATTTCCCGCAGCAGGTTGTCGGCGTGGTCGAGGTGGTGCATTACCCAGAGCATGTAGCGCACGTCGACCTGGATCGAGCGGTTGAGCTCCGAGTTGAACAGCCAGTCGCCGCTGACCGACTCCCAGTTGCCGTCGAACGCCAGGCCGACCAGTTGTCCGTTCGCGTCCATCGCCGGCGAACCGGAGTTGCCGCCGGTGATGTCCAGGTCGGCCAGGAAGTTCACCGGCAGCGTGCCCAGCTTCGGCGACGCATAGCCGTCGAACGCCTTGGCCTTGATCGCGTCAAGCTCGGCCTTCGGCGCATCGAACGGTTCGGCGCCGGTGTATTTCTCGACGATGCCCTGGGCGGTGGTGAACGGCGCGTAGCTGACGCCGTCGCGCGGCGCCACGCCCTGCACGTTGCCGAAGGTGACGCGCAACGAGCTGTTCGCATCCGGGTAGATCGGCAGTTTCTGCGAGTCCTTCCACGCGATCATCGCCTGCATGTAGCGCGGGCGCAGCTTGCTCATCTCGCCGTCGCGGGCGTCGCCCTCGTCTTCCAGCTGCTTCAGCTGCGGCTGCACCGCGCGGGCCAGCTTGAGCATGCTGTCGGTGCTGGCGTCGATCTTCTTGCTGTCGGCAGCGAACCACTTCATGCGCTCGTCGACCTTGTCCAGCTTGCTGCCGGCGTAGAGCGCGGCGACCTTCTGCCTGAGCTGCGCTTCGGTCTTCGCGCCATCCAGCCAGGCGTCGAGCGCGGGCAGACGCTGCGCCTGCGGAAGGGCCACGTAGCGCGTGAGGCCGTAGACCATGAACTGCTGGTCGACGCCCGGATCGAAGCGGCGATCCATCTGCTTCAGGCCGGCTTCGATGCGCACCCAGTCGCGCTGCTGGTAACCGGCGTCGCGCTCGAGGTCGGCCTTAGGCCGTTCCTTTGCCAGATGGGTCAGGCGCACCGCCGTGCTGAACATCGACGCCCGTGTCACCAGGCCGATGGCGAGGTCGCGCTCGCGGGTGGCCTGGTTGGCGGCAATCTGCTGGCGCAGCTTGCCGATGTCCGCCGCCAGCGCCGCATTTTCCGCGCCGCCCTGCTGCTTCAGCCAGGCTTCCAGTGCCGCTTCCTGCGTACGCTTGACCTGGACCGCGTCAGCGCGGCGCAGGCCCTCGAGCTGGCCGCCGAAATTCTTCAGGTAGTTGTTGAGCCCGGCCACCATGCTGGCGTACTTCACCGCCACCTTGGGGTCGGCCTTGCCAGCGGTGTTGATGATGTTCAACGTGTCCTGGTAGACCTTGATCTGGGTCGGGTACGTCCAGTCGATCGCGCTCTGCACCTCGTCGGCGAGACGGTAACGATTGGTGCGGCCCGGGTAGCCGACCACCATCACGTAGTCGCCCGCTTCCACACCCTGCGGGTTCACCTTGAGCACGTGCTTCGGCTGATACGGCACGTTGTCCCTGGAGAAGGCAGCGGATTTGCCGTCCTTCGAGACATAGGCGCGCAGATAGCCGAAGTCGCCGGTGTGGCGCGGCCACATCCAGTTGTCGATGTCACCGCCGAACTTGCCGATCGATTCCGGCGGCGCGTAGACCAGGCGCACATCCTTGATCTCCAGCTGCCTGATCAACTGGTAGCTGTAGCCGCCGTGGAAGGTGTAGACGTCGCAGCGGTAGCCGTCGCTCTCGCAGGCCTTGACCTGCTCCTTGATCGCCTGCTCGATCGCCTTGTAGCGCGCGGCGCCGCTCATGCCGTCATCGAGTTTGGCCGTGATCGCCTCGGTGACGTCGCGGATTTCCTCGGTGACGAAGATGCGTGCGGACGGGCCGGCGGAAAGTTCGTCGGCCTTGGTCTTCGCCAGGAAGCCCTTCTCGATCAGGTTGTTCTCCGGCGTGGAATTGAGCTGCAGCGCACCGTAGACGCAATGGTGGTTGCTCACCACCAGGCCCTCGGGCGAAACGAAGGACGCCGTGCAGCCGCCCAGGCTGACGATGGCGCCCATCGGGTAGGCGGTGAGATCGGTCAGCGTTTCCGGGTCCAGTTTCAACCCATGTTGCTGCAAGGTGGAGGCAATGCCGGGCAACTGGGCGGGTTGCCACATGCCTTCCACGGCATGGGCGGAAGAAATGAGGCCCAGGGACACGGCCAGGGCAAGCAAGGGACGACGCACGGATATCTCCCGGTAAAGCCGCATAGCGCGGCGCAAGATCGCAAGAAATTTCGACTTATGCCCGACTCGCACCGACCCGGCATATGCCGCAAGTCATGGTTGCGACAATCGACGCCTCGCGACCCGGGAAACATGTTTCGTCGTTTTCGTGCCATCGCCAGCGAAAGCCCGGCGACGGCCTGCGACAGCAGCCACCGAGCGCGAGGTTCTATAATTGCGGTTTCCCCGCCCCCAACACGGGCCAACCGACGGATTCCCCATGCCGCAGACGATGAAAGCCCTGGTCAAGCGCAAGCCCGAGCAGGGCATCTGGATGGAAGAGGTACCAATGCCCGAGATCGGCCCGAACGAGGTGCTGATCAAGATCGAGAAGACCGCGATCTGCGGCACCGACCTGCACATCTACAAGTGGGACGAGTGGAGCCAGCGTGTCATCAAGCCCGGCCTTACCATCGGCCATGAATTCGTCGGCCGCATCGTCGAGATCGGCCCGGGCGTGACCGGCTACAAGGTCGGCGATCGCGTCTCGGCCGAGGGCCACATCGTCTGCGGCCACTGCCGGAACTGCCGCGCGGGTCGCCAGCATCTGTGCCCCAACACCATCGGCATCGGCGTGAACCGCAACGGCGCGTTCGCGGAATACATGGCCATGCCGGCCTCCAACCTGTGGCCGATCCCGGACCAGATCCCCTCCGAGCTGGCCGCGTTCTTCGACCCCTACGGCAATGCCGCGCACTGCGCGCTGGAGTTCGACCTGATCGGCGAAGACGTGCTGATCACCGGCGCCGGCCCGATCGGCATCATCGCCGCCGGCATCGCCAAGCACGTCGGCGCGCGCAACGTGGTGGTCACCGACGTCAACGACTACCGCCTGAAGCTGGCGGCGGACATGGGCGCCACCCGCGTGGTCAACGTGGCCAACGCCTCGATCAAGGACGTGATGAAAGACCTGCACATGGAGGGCTTCGACGTGGGCCTGGAGATGAGCGGCAACCCGCGCGCGTTCAACGGCATGCTCGACTGCATGTATCACGGCGGCAAGATCGCCCTGCTCGGCATCCAGCCCAAGGGCGCCGGCATCGACTGGGACAAGGTGATCTTCAAGGGCCTCACCCTGCAGGGCATCTACGGCCGGCGCATGTACGAGACCTGGTACAAGATGACGCAGATGGTGCTTACCGGCTTCCCGCTGCAGAAGGTGCTCACCCACCAGATCCACATCGACGACTTCCAGAAGGGCTTCGACCTGATGGATGCAGGCCAGTGCGGCAAGGTCGTCTGTTCCTGGAGCTGAGCGACCGAGCGGCGACGATCCCGGTCATCGGCATCGGCATCGGCGACCAGGGCAAGAGCACGCGCGCGGATTTCAGCCTGACCGGGCAGCGCCGCGCGCGCATGCCCGCGCTTCCTTCCCAGCATCGCACCAAGCGGTCAAAATAGCGCTTTGTCCACAGGCCGGAACCTCCCATGAGCTACTCAGCCAAGGCGCGCTACGCCAGCGAACTCCAAGCCATCCGCGACCAGGGTCTGTTCAAGGCCGAGCGCATCATCGTCTCGCCGCAATCCGCCGAGATCGAGCTGGAGGGTGGCCGCCGGGTGCTGAACTTCTGCGCCAACAACTACCTCGGCCTGGCCGACCATCCGGACGTGATCCAGGCTGCCAAGGACGCGCTGGACACGCACGGCTTCGGCATGGCCAGCGTGCGCTTCATCTGCGGCACACAGGACCTGCACAAGCAGCTGGAAGCGAAGATCGCCGAGTTCTTCGGCACCCAGGACACCATCCTGTACGCCGCATGCTTCGACGCCAACGGCGGTCTGTTCGAGCCCCTGCTGGGTGAAGAGGATGCGGTGATCTCCGACGCGCTCAACCACGCCTCGATCATCGACGGCATCCGCCTGTGCAAGGCCAAGCGCTACCGCTACGCCAACAGCGACATGGCCGACCTCGAGAGGCAGCTGCAGGCCGCCGACGCCGCCGGCGCACGCACCAAGCTGATCTCGACCGACGGCGCGTTCTCGATGGACGGCTTCATCGCCAAGCTCGACCAGATCACCGCCCTGGCGGAGAAATACGGTGCACTGGTGCACATCGACGAATGCCATTGCACCGGCTTCCTCGGCGACACCGGCCGCGGCTCGGCCGAGGTCAACGGCGTGATGGACAGGATCGACATCTTCACCGGCACGCTGGGCAAGGCGCTGGGCGGCGCGCTGGGCGGGTTCACCACCGGGCGCGCCGAGATCATCGAGCTGCTCCGCCAGCGCTCGCGTCCCTACCTGTTTTCCAACTCGCTGCCGCCGCACGTGGTGGCCGCCGCGATCAAGGTGTTCGACATGCTTTCCGGTGCCGGCGAACTGCGGGAGAAGCTCAAGGAGAACACGCGCTATTTCCGTGAGCAGTTGACCGCCGCCGGCTTCGACATCAAGCCGGGCGTGCACCCGATCGTGCCGGTGATGATCTACGACGCACCGAAGGCCCAGGCGATGGCCAGCGCCCTGCTGGAGGAAGGCATCTATGTCACCGGTTTCTTCTATCCGGTGGTGCCGCAGGGCCAGGCGCGCATCCGCACGCAGATGAGCGCGGCGCATACCCGCGAACACCTGGATCGCGCCATCGCGGCGTTCACCAAGGTGGGCAGGCAACTGGGCGTGATCTGACCGGGCATCACCCTCGGGCCTTGCGCTCCTGCAGGGGATCGGCTGCCCGTTTTGAACCCGCCCCGAGCGCCGCCACTTCGGCGGCGCCGAGGTGACGCCACTGCCCCTTGGGGAGCTCGCCTAGCTGCAGCGGTCCGATTGCCACCCGCACCAGCCGCAACACCTCGAATCCAAGCGCGGCCAGCAACCGACGGATATGCCGGTTGCGACCTTCGTCCAGCACGACTTCCAGCCAGGCGTTCCTCGCCCCCGCGCGCAGCAACGAAGCGCGGCGCGCCCGCAGCAGTTCGCCGCCATCCTCGACGCCCGCCCGCATCGCTCCCAGCGCAGCGGCATCCGGCAAACCGGCAACCTGGACGTGATAGGTCTTCTCCAGATGCGTGGCCGGGTCGGTGATGCCTGCCGCCCAACGGGTGTCATTGCTCAGCAACAACAATCCCTCGCTGGCCTTGTCCAGCCGCCCGACCGGACCCAGCCAAGGCAACCCCGCGGCGACCAGCGCCGTGTAGACCGTCGCACGACCCCGCTCGTCGGCCGCACTGACCACGATACCGCGCGGCTTGTTGAACGCGATATGGACATGCCCTACCCGGTGCACGGGTTCGCCATCGACGGCGATCTGCCGGCCTTCGATCGGGGCCGGGTGCTGGGGGTCGCGGATCACCCGGCCGTCAAGGCTGACCCGTCCCGCACGGATCCACAGTTCCGCCTGGCTGCGCGAGCACACACCAAGCTTGGACAGCACCCGGGCAAGGCCGTACCGCGGCGACGGTGCCGACACGTGGTGGCGTGCCGAATGAAAGGATGGGCGAGACATCGTGCAAGCGTATAGGCCAAGGCCTCGGGGCAACAAGAACGGGCGCCCTCAGCCAAAAAAAGCCCGGCCGGAGCCGGGCTTTTCCTGTTTGCCACCGAGGTTCGGTTACTGCTGAACCTGCAGCTCCGTGCGGCGGTTCTGCGCGCGGCCCGCATCGGTGTCGTTGTCGCCGATGGGGTCGTTTTCGCCGTGACCGATCGGACCTTCCAAGCGGCTGGCGTCGATGCCATGGCTGGTCAGGTAGTTGTAGACGATCGAGGCGCGACGCTCGGACAGCTTCTGGTTGTACGCGTCGGTGCCCTTCGAGTCGGTGTAGCCGGCCACGGTCACGTGCACCTGCGGGTAGCGCTGCAGGGTGTCGACAGCCTGGTTCAGCACCGAGATCGAGTCGGCGGTCGGTTCGGCGAGCGACTTGGAAATGTCGGTCTCACCCACCTTCGGGCGATCGAACTTGAAGTTCACGCCGCGCAGATCGATCACGACCTTCTGCGGGCAGCCGTCCGGGCCAACAATCGTGCCAGCCGCCGTGGCCGGGCACTTGTCCTCGCAGTCGTTCACGCCGTCATTGTCGGCATCCTGGGTGGAGCAGTCGGCCGGCGGCGGAGCAACCGGGGCTGCCACCGGAGCGGGAGCGGCCGCAGGCGTACCGAAGCGCGCGATCACGCTGAAGCCGAGCAACCAGTCACCGTAGCCATCCTTCTCCGGCTGGGACTTGTTGTCGAAATCGTAGCGATAGGCAGCTTCCAGACGGAAGTCGGTGCTCGGACCCACGGCCTTGGACAGGCCGCCACCCAGCTCGGCGGCAGGCGACCAGCCGTCAGCCAGGAAGGAGTGGTGATGGCTGCCCATCACACCCGCCAGCACGTACGGGCGCCAGGCGTTCCAGTCACCGGCGTAGAAACGCGCCACGGCGCCCACCGAATTGCTGATCCATTGGCGATTGCTGTGGCCGGGGCCCGCCCCGATCACGGCATTGTCGATATGGCGATTGGTGTGGTCGACAAAAAAGTCGAGCGACATGTTGGGTGAGAAGTAACGGCCGACGCCGAGGCCGAAATAGAACTGGCGGCTGTTCGTATTGCGGTCGGTGTCGTTGTAGTAACCACCCACGGCCGGCGCGATATACCAGCGGCCGTCATAGGTCGAAACGGCACTCTCGCTGCTCGAGGTATCAGCCGGTGCGGCCGAGTCTTGCGCTTGAACGGCACCTACGCCGCCCAGGGCGAGAGCGATCAGGAAATACAAGCCCTTACGTTTCATCAGGTGTCTCCTCGATTATTAAAATTTGAGTCCGTTCGACCCATACCAGAAAGTCGCACGTCAGAACTGAAGGCCTAGCGGCCCGCGCTTGACTTGTCTGTGACAAGCGACACGCATTGTAGCAAAAACGTTAAGCAGCCAATCCTGTCGCACACGCTGTTGCAACCATTCGGTGCAAAATCATTCAGGTAAGTGATCGTACCGGACCGCCCCCTTCACTCGGCGGCGAGACTGCGCAAACCTTCCCGCCGCCGAGCCTGGTTCATCTCCGGCTGGGGGGAATCTTTCACGTCGGCTGTGCCTACAATGTGAAGAGACCGAGGAACTGATGCAGGGGCATGGCGTCCAGCCGAGCCGGATCGCGTGTGGCGTCCATGATTGCCCTGACCCGATGCACCGGCAGTTGCTCGCGCATGGCCGCCTCGAACTTTTGCAGGAGCACCGGAATTCCCTCGGCCCGGCGCTTGCGGTGGCCGATCGGATAATCGATGGACACTTTCTCCGTGCTGCTGCCGTCCCTGAAAAACACCTGCACGGAATTGCCGATGTAGCGCTTGGCCGGATCGAAGTAGTCGCGGGTGAACTGCGTGTTCTCCACCACGGTCATCTTGTCGCGCAGCGCGTCGATGCGCGGGTCGGCGGCGATATCGTCGTTGTAGTCGCTGGCCACCAGGCGGCCGAAGATCAGCGGCACGGCGACCATGTACTGGATGCAGTGATCGCGGTCGGCGTAGTTCGCCAGCGGACCGGTCTTGTCGATGATGCGGCAGCCCGCCTCCTGGGTCTCGATGACGATTTTCTCGATCTGGTCGAGCTTGCCGGCCACCTCGCCATGCAGCTTCATCGCGCACTCCACCGCGGTCTGCGCGTGGAACTCGGCCGGGTAGCTGATCTTGAACAGCACGTTTTCCATCACGTAGCTGCCGAACGGGCGCTCGAATTCGAACGGCTTGCCCTTGAACGCCACGTCGTAAAAGCCCCAGGTCTTCGCGCTGAGTGCCGACGGGTAGCCGACCACGCCGCGATACACGGCGTTGATCGCGTGGGTCACCGCGCGGCGGCAGGCGTCGCCTGCGGCCCAGCTCTTGCGCGGGCCGGTATTCGGGGCATGGCGATAGGTGCGCAGCGCGCCGTTGTCGATCCAGCTGTGCGACACCGCGGTGGTGATCTGTTCCTTGCTGCCGCCGAGCATGGCGGTGGCTACGGCGGTGGATGCCAGGCGCACCAGGATCACGTGGTCCTGGCCGACCCGGTTGAAGCTGTTCAGCAGCGCGTAGCAGCCCTGGATCTCGTGCGCCTTGATCGCATAGCCCAGCACGTCGCGCACGCTGAGCGGCTGGCCGCCTTCGCGCTCGGCCTTGCGGCTGAGGTAATCGCCGATGGCCAGGATGCTGCCGAGGTTGTCGGACGGATGGCCCCATTCGGCGGCCAGCCACGTGTCGTTGAAATCCAGCCAGCGGATCTGCGTGCCGATCGCGAACGCCGCCTGCACCGGGTCCAGCTCATGGCTGGTGCCCGGCACCCGCGCCCCGCCCAGCAGCGTGGCTCCCGGCACCACCGGGCCGAGGTGCTTCACGCACTCCGGAAACTTCATCGCCATCATGGCGGTGGCCAGCGAGTCCAGCAGCATGTAGCGCGCGGTGTCGTAGGCCTCCGTGGAGTCAATCTTGTAATCGACCACGTAATCGGCGATGTCGACCAGCGGCTGGTCGGGATCGGGACGGACGGCGGAACGGATGTCGTGCGCACTCATGGCGGGATCTCGTGGCGAGGGAAAACCGCCATTTTAGCTGACTGGCACCTAACGCGTTGCTTGACCGCGGAGCGCGCGGGCCGCGACAATCGCCGCCAGCCCAAGAGGGAGTAGTTCCCGCGGCAAGCCCTTTTCCGCGGTGTGACGATCGTCAGCACGAGCGAACCATCGCTCCGGTCGTCCGGCAGCCACCTGCGAACAAGACTTTTGTGGCGGACACGGGCCGCGCGCGTCCGTGGCTGCCGCACTGTCCGACGCGCATGGAATCCCAGATGACCCTCGCTGCCCCCGATTTCCTCTCCGGCCTGCTCACCATCATCCTGCTCGACCTCGTGCTGGCGGGCGACAACGCCATCGTCATCGCCATGGCCGCCAGCCGGCTGCCGAAGCATCTGCAGAAGAAGGCCGTGTTCTGGGGCACGTTCGGCGCCGTGGCCGTGCGCTTCGCGCTCACCGCCATCGTGGTGTTCCTGCTCAAGCTGCCCGGCCTGATGCTTGCCGGTGGCCTGCTGCTGCTGCCGATAGCGTGGCAATTGCTGAACCACGGCGACGACGACGGCCCGGACATCAAGGCCGGCAACACGTTCTGGAGCGCGCTCCGCACGATCATCGTCGCCGACGCGCTGATGGGGCTGGACAACGTGCTCGCCATCGCCGGCGCATCCAAGGGGCATCTCGGCCTGGTGATCATCGGTTTGCTCGTCAGCGTGCCACTGGTGGTGTGGGGCTCGACCTTGATCCTCAAGCTCATCGACCGCTTCCCAATCATCATGTACATCGGCGCGGCCGCGATCGCCATTACCGCCGGGCGCATGATCGCGCACGACCAGCTGCTCAGCGGATGGTTCGATGCGCACGAGTGGGCGGCGTATGGCCTCGACGCCCTGGCCATCCTGGTCATCTGCGGCGGCGGCTGGCTGGTCCAGCGTCGCCGGCGCCGTCTGCGTCAAGCCGGTGCGTAGGCTTGGCTCCGCCAGAGCCTTCTCTGCACGGCACGGTGTCAATCCGGCGATGGGCGCGCAGCGTCGACGGTCGACAGCGAGACTCGTACCCCACGGGGGAGCACCAAGCAGGCGGGAACACCAATTGGCCCCCCGCCACCTTCGTGCTTTCTAACGCTTGTCGATCGGCACGTAGGCCTGGTCTTCCGGCCCGGTGTAGTTGGCGCTGGGACGGATGATCTTGCCGTCCTGGCGCTGCTCGATCACGTGCGCGCTCCAGCCGGCGGTGCGCGAGATGACGAACAGCGGGGTGAACATCGCGGTGGGCACGCCCATCATGTGGTACGTGCTGGCGGAGAACCAGTCGAGGTTGGGGAACATCTTCTTGAGCTCGCCCATCACCTTCTCGATCCGCTCGGAAACCTCGAACAGGGTCGGGTTGCCGCCCTCCGTGCACAGCTTGCGCGAGATTTCCTTGATGATCTCGTTGCGCGGATCGGACACGGTGTACACCGGATGGCCGAAGCCGATGATGATTTCCTTCTTCTGCACGCGGGCGCGGATGTCGGCCTCGGCATCGTCGGCGCTGCGGTAGCGGGCGATGATCTCCATCGCCACCTCGTTGGCACCACCGTGCTTGGGGCCACGCAATGCCCCGATCGCGCCGGTGATCGCCGAATACATGTCCGAGCCGGTACCGGCGATGACGCGGGCGGTGAACGTGCTGGCGTTGAACTCGTGCTCGGCGTAAAGCACCAGCGACTTGTCCAGCGCCTGCGCGTGCAGTTCGCTCGGCTTGCGACCATGCAGCAGGTGCAGGAAATGCCCGGCGATCGAGTCGTCCTCGGTCTCGGTCTCGATGCGCTTGCCGTTGTGGCTGAAGTGGTACCAGTACAGCAGCATCGAGCCGAAGCTGGCCATCAGCCGGTCGGCGATCTCGCGCGCGCCGGTGACGTTGTGGTCGTCCTTCTCCGGCAGCACGGTGCCCAGCACGGAGCAACCGGTGCGCAGTACGTCCATCGGGTGGGTGGAGGCGGGAAGCAGCTCCATCGCGGCCTTGACCGGCGCCGGCAGGCCGCGCAGGCGCTTCAGCTTGGCTTTGTAGTTCTGCAGCTCGGTCCAGTTCGGCAGCACCCCGTGCACCAGCAGGAAGGCCACTTCCTCGAAGCAGCCCTTGGCCGCCAGGTCATGGATGTCGTAGCCGCGGTAATGCAGGTCATTGCCGCTGCGGCCCACCGTGCACAGCGCGGTGTTGCCCGCGGCCACGCCGGACAGGGCGACGGATTTCTTGGCCTTGGGTGGAACTTGTGTGTTGTCGCTCATCGCATCCTTCCTCTCAATTGTTGAACGTTTCGGCTGGCGATAGCCGCGGGCAATCTCCGATCGGCTTCACGTGCAATTGCAACGGCATCGACTTGGGACCGATGACCTTTTCATTGATCGACACCCAGCAGTCCCCCAGGGTCGAACAGAAACAGATGTCGATCGCCACCCGCCCCGAGGTGGCGTCGTGGAACTGCTTCCAGAGCCGCTTGTCCGGAAATCGGATCGCCTGCATGTCCTCGCCGGGACTCAGCACGCCATGGTTGATGGTCGACATGATGTAGTCGTGCGGCTGCATGCCCAGTGCGACCAGCACATGGTCCCAGTCGATCTGCGGCTTGCCATCCACGGTGACCTGCACGCTGCGTACGAGCGCCGGCCCGACGCCCTTGTTGCTGACGGTCAGGGCCTGGGCCAGATCGTTGTTGCCGCTGATCAGGTAAGGCCACACCTGCGCGCGCACCTGCTGCCGCTGGATGTAGGCGGTATAACCGGCCACCACCAGGGCCAGCAGGCCGACCAGCGAGGCGATGGTCACGCCCACGGCGTCCCAGTAGTCGCGCCGATCCCGCGGGGCCGCCTTCACGGGGGACGGTTGTCCGGACATGGGTCAGCCCTTCCGGCCGCCGGCAAACAATTCGTCGAGCTTGTCCTCGTAGGCGTGGTAGCCGAGGAAGTCGTACAGCTCCTCGCGGGTCTGCAAGGTGTCGATGATGTGCTTCTGCGTGCCCTCGCGGCGCACGGTTTCATAGAAGTTGAGCGCAGCCTTGTTCATCGCCCGGTACGCGCCGCAGCAATACAGCGCGATGTCCACGCCGGCGTCGCGCAGCTCGTCGGTAGTGAAGAACGGGGTGGAACCGAACTCGGTGAGGTTGGCCAGGATCGGCACCTTCACCGCTGCCTTGAACTTGCGGTAGTCGGCCAGCGTCTTCATCGCCTCGGGGAAGATCATGTCGGCGCCGGCCTCGACGTAGGCCACCGCGCGCTCGATCGCCGCGTCGATGCCCTCCATCGCCGCCGCGTCGGTGCGCGCCATGATCACGAAGTCAGGGTCGGTGCGCGCGTCGACCGCCGCCTTCACCCGGTCGACCATCTCGTCCCTCGACACCACCTCCTTGCCCGGGCGATGGCCGCAGCGCTTCTGGCCGACCTGGTCCTCCATGTGCACCGCGGCCACGCCCACGCGCTGGAACGAGCGGATGGTGCGCGCGATGTTGAACGCCCCACCCCAGCCGGTATCGATGTCGACCAGCAGCGGCAGGCCTGTGGCGTCGACGATGCGGCGGGCGTCGGTGAGCACGTCCTCCATGGTGGAAATGCCCAGATCCGGCATGCCCAGCGAATTGGCGGCCACCCCGCCCCCGGACAGGTACAGCGCCTGGTAGCCCACGCGTCTGGCCATCAGGCCGGCATAGGCCGTGATCGCCCCCATGACCTGCAGTGGCTGTTCGGCGGCGAGCGCGGCGCGGAAACGCGCGCCAGGGGATGCTGGCTGTGTCATGTGGCTTTCCATGAAAACGCCCATTTTAGCCCACCGCGCCGGCGGCCGGGACGGGGCCTTCCGACACGATGCGACGGCCGCGGGCATCGGGCTGGCAGTCGATCGCAATTTCTTGCGTGACGAATCCGCCGCGGCCCCGTACATTCGGTCCGATGAACACATCGACTCCTCTTGCCAAACGCATCCTCTGGGGCCTGGTGATCGGCGTGGTCGCCGCCGTGGCCACGCTCGGCATCGGCCAGTTGCATCCGCCCACGCTGGCGCTGATGCAGCAGATCTCGGCAGCGGTGTTCGACCCGTTCGGGCAGATCTTCCTGCGCATGCTGTTCTTCGTGGTGATCCCGCTGGTGTTCAGTTCGCTCGCCTCGGGTGTGGCGCAACTGGGCCGGCTGGACCGGCTCGGCCCGCTCGCTGGGCGCACGTTCCTGCTGTTCTTCCTCAACATGGGCATCGCCGTGACGATCGGCCTGGTGATGATGAACACGGTGCAGCCCGGCCATCACCTGGACGAACAGGCCCGTACCCAGCTGATGCAGGAATACGGCGGCAGCGCGCAGAAGACGATCGACACCAAGGCGGCCCAGCCGAAGATGAGCTTCGGCACGCTGGTGGAGATGTTCATGCCGCGCAACCTGGTGGGCGCGGTGGCCGGTCCCAGCCGCGACGCGCTGGGCGACGTGCTGCCGCTGATCCTGTTCGCGATCCTGGTCGGCGCCGCCGCGACGCAGCTGCATGAGAAGGAACGCAAACGGGTTCAGGTAGCACTGGACACCATCACCGACCTGATGACGAAGATCGTGGGCTTCGCGCTGGAACTCGCGCCGTACGCCGTGCCGGCAATGATCTACAGCGTGATCGTCAAGGTCGGCGTGGATGTCTTGCTGGCGCTGTCGGTGTTCGTGGTCGGCTGCACCGTCGCGCTGGCGCTGCACCTGTTCGGCACCATGTCGCTGTGGCTGCGCTTCTTGGCGAAGCGTTCGCCGCTGGCGTACTTCCGCCAGATCCGCGCCCTGCTGATTACCGCGTTCTCGACCAGCTCCAGCAACGCCTGCCTGCCCGCCTCGCTGGCGGTGGCCCACGACGAGCTGAAGCTCAACCCCAGCACCGCCGGCTTCGTGCTGCCGCTGGGCGCCACCATGAACATGAGCGGCACGGCCCTGTTCGAGGGTTGCGTGGTGCTGTTCGTGGCACAGGCGTTCGGCGTGGAACTGAGCCTGAGCCACCAGGCCATCCTGATGCTGCTGTCGGTGCTCAGCGCGGTGGCTGTCGCGGGTATTCCCGGCGGCTCGCTGCCGATGATCGCCGGCCTGCTGGCCACCTTCGGCATCCCGCCGGAAGGCATCGGCATCGTCATCGGTGTCGACCGCGTGCTCGACATGATGCGCACCACGGTGAACGTGGGCAGCGACATCGTCACCGCCACGGTGGTGGATCAGCAGCTGCGCGGCCGCTTCGCGACGAATTCGTGAGTCCTTCCGATGGCGTCCGCAGGGCTTGAAGCCGACCGCTTCGCCCGCATCTGCGTAGTGCCCGCCCATTGATAGCTACAGCCAATCAAACCCATGCCAACAATCAATTAGATTAATTGGCCGAAGGCTCGTAGCATTCGTTTCGTTGTCCAACCACCACGGGAAGCCAAGCAGATGTCCCTCATCAACACCGAAGTGAAACCGTTCAAGGCCCAGGCCCTCAAGGCCGGCAAGTTCATCGAAGTCAGCGACGCCGACCTGAAGGGCAAGTGGTCCGTCGTGTTCTTCTACCCGGCCGACTTCACCTTCGTCTGCCCGACCGAGCTGGAAGACCTGGCCGACAACTATGCCGAGTTCCAGAAACTGGGCGTCGAGATCTATTCGGTCTCCACCGACACCCATTTCGCGCACAAGGCCTGGCACGACACCTCCGACGCGGTGAAGAAGATCAACTACACCATGGTCGGCGACCCCACCCACCAGATCTCGCGCAACTTCGACGTGCTGATCGAGGCCGACGGCATCGCCGATCGCGGCACCTTCGTGATCGACCCCGCGGGCAAGATCCAGATCGTCGAGATCACCGCCGGCGGCATCGGCCGCGACGCGTCCGAGCTGCTGCGCAAGGTCAAGGCGGCCCAATACGTCGCCGCCCACCCGAACGAGGTGTGCCCGGCCAAGTGGAAGGAAGGCGAGAAGACCCTCGCGCCGTCGCTGGACCTGGTCGGCAAGATCTGACGTTTCCGCTGCAACGATGTCACGGACCCGGGCGCCACGGCGCGCCCGGGCTCCGCCCGGGATGTTTGTGCCAGCGGCCTGCGTCCGGCCTGCCCCTCCCCCGATAGGCCGCCCCCCTCCCCATGGCGCCGGCCGCTGCCACAAGCCTCCCGCCCCCGTTTTCCGTTTCGGAGTGTTCGCCATGCTCGACGAAGCCCTCAAGACGCAACTGAAGTCCTACCTGGAAAAGCTCACGCAGCCGATCGAACTGGTCGCGTCGCTGGACGACGGCGCCAAATCGCGCGAACTGGACGAGTTGCTGCAGGAGATCGCCGCACTGTCGGACAAGATCAGCCTGCGCCGCGACGACAGCGAGGCGCGCAAGCCATCCTTCGCGATCAACCGCCTCGGCACCGATATCGGCGTGCGTTTCGCCGGTATCCCGATGGGCCATGAGTTCACCTCGCTCGTGCTCGCCCTGCTGCAGGTCGGCGGCCACCCGTCCAAGGCTGCGGCCGACGTGATCGAACAGGTGCGCAACCTCGACGGCGAATACACCTTCGAGACCTATTTCTCGCTCTCCTGCCAGAACTGTCCCGACGTGGTGCAGGCGCTGAACCTGATGAGCGTGCTGAACCCGAACATCCGGCACGTGGCCATCGACGGCGCGCTGTACCAGGACGAGGTGGAGAAGCGCCAAGTGATGTCGGTGCCCACCGTGTTCCTCAACGGCGAGCTGTTCGACCAGGGCCGCATGAGCCTGGAGCAGATCGTGGCGAAAATCGACACCGGCTCCAGCGCCCGCGAAGCGGAGAAGATCAAGGCCAAGGGCGCGTTCGACGTGCTGGTGGTCGGTGGCGGCCCGGCCGGCGCCGCGGCGGCGATCTATGCCGCGCGCAAGGGCATCCGCACCGGCGTGGCGGCCGAGCGTTTCGGCGGCCAGGTGCTGGACACGATGGCGATCGAGAATTTCATCTCGGTGCCTTATACCGAAGGCCCGAAGATGGCGGCGGCACTGGAACAGCACGTGCACGAATACGACGTGGACGTGATGAACCTGCAGCGCGCCGAGAAGCTGGTGCCGGCCAGCGATGCCACCCATGGCCTGGTCGAGGTGCAGCTGGCCAACGGCGCCACGCTGAAATCGAAGACGGTGATCCTCTCCACCGGCGCGCGCTGGCGGCAGATGGGCGTGCCCGGCGAAGAGCAGTACCGCAACAAGGGCGTGGCCTATTGCCCGCATTGCGACGGCCCGCTGTTCAAGGGCAAGCGCGTGGCGGTGATCGGCGGCGGCAACTCCGGCGTCGAGGCGGCCATCGACCTGGCCGGTATCGTCAGCCACGTCACGCTGATCGAGTTCGACAGCAAGCTGCGTGCGGACGACGTCCTGCAGCGCAAGCTGCGAAGCCTGCCCAACGTGGACATCATCGTCAGTGCGTTGAGCACCGAGGTGCTGGGTGATGGCCAGAAGGTCAGCGCCCTGGTCTACAAGGATCGCGTCAGCGAGGAGATGCACACGATCGAGCTGGAAGGCATCTTCGTGCAGATTGGCCTGCTGCCGAACACCGAGTGGCTGAAAGGCACGCTGGAACTGTCACCGCGTGGCGAGATCGTGATCGACGAGCGCGGCCAGACCTCGCTGCCCGGCGTGTTTGCCGCCGGCGACGCCACCACGGTGCCGTACAAGCAGATCGTGATCGCGATGGGCGCCGGTTCCACCGCCGCGCTGAGCGCGTTCGACCACATCATCCGCAGCCCGGTGGCGGCTCGGCCCGAAGCCGAGGCGGTGGCCGCCTGATCCCGGCCAACGAGGCAGCCCGCCCTCGCCGCGGGACTGCCTCGGTGCGGCTATGCTCGGGGCAACCGCTTTCGGCCACGTCACCGCCTGCCAGACATGACTCCGCTGCAGCACTTCATCGAGACCCATCCGCGGTTGTTCGTGCTCACGGGTGCGGGCGTCAGCACCGACTCCGGCATTCCGGATTACCGCGACCGTGAAGGCGAATGGAAGCGCGCGCCGCCGGTGACGCTGCAGGCCTTCATGGGCGAATACTCCACGCGCCAGCGCTACTGGGCGCGCAGCCTGGTCGGTTGGCCGCACTTCGTCCAGGCGCGTCCGAACGCCGCGCACCTTGCGCTGGCGCAACTCGAACGCCGCGGGCAGATCAAACTGCTGGTCACCCAGAACGTCGACCGCCTGCACCAGCGCGCCGGCAGCGAACGCGTGGTCGACCTGCACGGCCGGCTCGACGAAGTGCGCTGCATGGCCTGCGACTGGCACCTGCCGCGCGATGCATTCCAGCAGCAGCTGATCGCGCGCAACCCGGCCTGGCAGCACCTGGAGGCCACCGTCGCGCCCGACGGCGACGCGGATCTGGACGGCCAGGATTTCGCCCGTTTCGACGTGCCGCCGTGCCCGCGCTGTGGCGGCATCGTGAAGCCGGACGTGGTGTTCTTCGGCGAGGGCGTGCCGCGCGAACGGGTGGAAACTGCCACGCAGGCGCTGCACGCGGCCGACGCCGTGCTGGTGGCCGGCTCCTCGCTGATGGTGTATTCCGGCTACCGCTTCGTGCAGGCGGCCGCCAGGGCCGGCAAGCCGGTGGCGGCGGTGACGCTGGGGCGTACGCGCGCCGACGCCCTGCTCAGCCTGAAGGTCGACGAACGTTGCAGCGATGCCCTGGCGTTCGTGCTGGATGCCGAGCCGCTGGCCGCCAGCTGACCCGCGCGGCGTAACCTTGCCGCGCCTCCAGCGAACCCCATGTCAGGTAGCAGCGTCACCTCACCGAATCTCCCGGAGGCTCCCATGTCGACATATCGCAAGACCGCCGAAGCCCTCGCCCGGCTCACGCCCGAGCAGTACCGGGTCACCCAGGAGTCCGCCACCGAGCGCCCGTTCGACAATCTCTACAACGCCCACGCCGCGCCCGGCCTGTATGTGGACGTCGTCTCCGGCGAACCGCTGTTCAGTTCGCTGGACAAGTTCGACAGCAACTGCGGCTGGCCCAGCTTCACCCGCCCCGTGCAGGACGAGCGCGTGGTGGAAAAGCACGATGCCAGCCACGGCATGATCCGCACCGAGGTGCGCTCGCGCGACGGCGACAGCCACCTCGGCCATGTTTTCCCCGACGGCCCGCGCGCCACTGGTGGCTTGCGCTACTGCATCAACTCCGCTTCGCTGCGTTTCGTTCCCCTGGAGGATCTGCAGAAAGAAGGCTACGGCGAGTTCCTCCACCTGTTCGACAACGGGAGGGACGACGCATGAACCCGACCGGCGAACGCGCCATTCTGGCCGGTGGCTGCTTCTGGGGCATGCAGGAGCTGATCCGCCAGCAGCCCGGCGTGCTGTCCACCCGAGTGGGCTACTCCGGCGGCGACGTGCCCAACGCCACCTATCGCCATCACGGCAACCACGCCGAGGCGATCGAGATCCGCTTCGATCCCGCGCGCATCAGCTATCGCCAGCTGCTGGAGTTCTTTTTCCAGATCCACGACCCGAGCACCATGAACCGCCAGGGCAACGACCGCGGCACCAGCTACCGCTCGGCGATTTTCTACACCAGCGAGGCACAGCGGCAGATCGCCGAGGACACCATCGCCGACGTCGACGCCAGCGGGCTGTGGCCGGGCAAGGTGGTGACCGAGCTCGCCCCGGCGGGCGATTTCTGGGAGGCGGAACCCGAGCACCAGGACTACCTGCAGCATTACCCCGGCGGCTACACCTGCCACTTCATCCGGCCGGGCTGGAGGCTCCCGCAGCGCGGCGAAGAGAGCGCCCAAGCCCGCTGATCGCTGGCACGAACCGGGCCACTCGGGCAGAGTGCGGTTGCGCGATTCCACGCCGGCCCGGATCGACCATGGATGCTTTCAGCTATCTCTCCGTCCTGCTCTCGATCATCGTGGGCCTGGCGATCACCCAGGTGTTGCAGGGTTTGCGCGGCCTGATGCTCGCCCGCTCCAGCGCCACCATGTACTGGCCTTCGCTGGCATGGGCCATCGTGCTGCTGGTGCTGGACGTGCAGGTCTGGTGGGCGATGTACGACCTGCGCCTGCGCCAGGACTGGAGCTTCCTCGGCTTCTCCGTGCTGCTGGCGCAAACCGTGCCGTTGTACCTGCTGGCCGGGCTGGTCCTGCCGGACATCGCCGCGGGCGAGTCGGTCGACCTGCGCCGGCATTACTACGCCAACCACCGCTGGTTCTACACCTTGCTGGTGCTTTTGCTGGTGATCAGCCTCGGCAAGAGCTGGATGCTCCATGGCGCCCTGCCCCGCCGGCTGGACGCAGGCTTCCAGCTGATCTTCATCGGCGCCTCCGTGGTGGGCGCGTGGAGCTCGCGCGAGTGGCTGCACAAGGCGCTGGTGATTTTCAGCGCCACGCTGGTGGCCGCCTATATCGCGATGCTGTTCGCCCACCTGCGCTGACTGCTTCAGCGCAGCAGCACGTCCACCGCCTGCCGGGCCATCGTCGACACCACGCGGAACAGCATGCCGAGCACGTATTCGATGAAGGCCACCGTGATGTCGGCCGCAGCCGCCACGGTGCGACCCATGAAACGCATGGTCGCGGTGATCAGGTTGCGGATCATGGCGGCCAGCCGCAGCGATTGCAGCGCACCGGAGTAGAGCAGCCGCGCCAGCGTGTCCAGGAGGGTGGCGCCGCCGAGCACGGCCAGGCCCGCACCGTGACCCAGCGCGGTGAGGATCCAGTCCAGCGCGCGCAGGATCCAGCGCAATGCGGTTGCCGACAGCATGATGCCGGGGCCGCCGACCGTGGCCGCCATGCCCAGCCAGGCCTCGGCCTGCTCGAAGCTGCCCGGCCCTTCCTGCAGCACCGGCAGCGCCCGCCAGGTGGCGTCGCCGACCGAGCGACGGTATTGCGGCATCAGGTGCGCCTCGATGGACACCAGCTTGCCCGGCCCCTTCATGCGGTAGGCGGTATCGCGCCAGGGCACGTGGCTGTACGGATAGACCGGCACCATCGGCACCAGGTCGGTGTCGTGGTAGACCCGGTGGATCGCGTCGGCGCCCAGCCGTCGGGTAAGGTACTGCGCATGCAACTCGACCCCCGCCCGCGGCGCGCCGAAGGTGTACAGCTGCAGCTTGCAGCCGAGGTCGCCGAGGCTGTCGGCCACCAGCGTGGCGATCGCGCCGCCGAGGCTGTGGCCGACCACGTGGATGGTGGAGACGTCGGCGGGTGAGCCGATCGCCTGGCGGATCTGCGGCAGCAGGGTCTGCGCCGCGGCCCAGAAGCCGGCGTGCACGGTGTAGCCGCTCGGCCCGGAAACGCCGGCCATGCGCAGGTTGCTGAGCCAGTCGTAAGCGCTGGTCTTGAAGGTGCCGCGGATCGAAACCAGCCGCTCGCGTTCGCGCGCATTCCTGCCGCGCGCCACGTAGCCGAAGCCGGTGCGCTGGCTGACCGGCGAACTGCCCAGGCCGGTCGAGCCGGTCAGGCGCGTGCCGCCCAGCAGGTCGAACGATTCGCGCGCCGTCGGGGCGGCGGTCGCCGCATCCACCATGTCGGTGGACAGGCGCAAGGCATACGCGCTGTCCGCGATCTCGGCGGCCTGCGCCGGTGAAAGGTCGTTCGACATCCGGTATCCCCCCTTCGCTTGCCCGTCCGGGCTCAGGTCGCCTTGCAGATCCCGTAATGCGTGCCCTCGAAATCGGGGGCACGAGTCAATTCGCATTCCAGGTTCAGCGGTTTGCCGTCGAGCTCGGAGTTCGGCTCGTAGGAGTTCTTGGTGTGCCGCCAGGCCGTGTATTCATGGCCGGCGTGGCGGATGGTGATCTTCTGCAGCACCACCGGCTGGTGCGGCACCCCGCGCAGCAGGCCGGGTCGATGTTCCACCGCCGGGAAATGGAAACGACCTTGCGCATCGCTTTGCGTGTGCGCGGGCGGCACGTCGTTCTTGTTGTCCGACCACACCACTTCCTGCACCAGCTCGGCACCCTGCACCGGCTTGCCGTCGCTGAGCACCGTGCCGTGCACTTCGGAAAACAGCACCAGCGGACTGGACAACCCCATGGCGCACCCCTCGGACAGAATGAAAGCCAACAAGAACAGTGTCGCCACGGCCAGCGTGCCGGTCCGCGGCAACAAGCGCCGCCGCATCCCCCTCCCAGGTTCTCCCGCCCGCATCAGCATGCCCCGTCCCCCTCGAACGCCAACCGTACCGGCAAACCGCCCGCGAAAAAAGTGCGGGACTCGTCATCCCGGAACCGAGCCACCCGGGCGCTACGCCCACGGCTCGGATTCGCCCAGCAGCTGGCGCAACCGGGCATCGTCCATCGCGGCCAGCTCGTCCTCGGCCACGCGCAGATTCTCCGCCGACAGGGCAAGCTGACGGATCTCGCCGACGCCGGCACGCGAAAATACCAGGCGCACGTTGCCGTACGAGGCATCCAGCAGCGCGGCCTGCCAGTGGCCGCCGTGGAGATCGTCGAAACTGCGCATGGTCGTGCCGCCCTGTCGCCAATGATCCGTCGATTGTATCGACGCCCTTCGCCGCAGGCGTCGATCCCGCGCCATCCCGTTCGTCGCACAATGGCAGACCGGCCATCCCGGCCGTGTCACCGCAGGAGCCTGCCATGTCCTACATCGACGGTTTCGTGATCGCCGTGCCCGACGCCAACCGCGCGCAGTTCATCGCCCACGCGGGCACTTTCGACCCGATCTTCATCGAGCTTGGCGCGATCCGCGTCATGGAGTGCTGGGCCGACGACGTGCCCGAAGGCAAGCTGACCGACTTCCGCCGCGCGGTGCAGGCAACGAGCGACGAATCGGTGGTGTTCTCCTGGATCGAGTGGCCCGACAAGGCCACCCGCGACGCCGGCATGGAGAAGTTCATGAAGGACCCGCGCATGGCGGCGGCCGCCAATTGCCCGTTCGACGGCAAGCGGATGATCTTCGGCGGCTTCACGCCGGTGGTCAGCGTACCGGACCGTTCGTAGGCGGCGATTGCCGCCGGGCCGCGCCGGCCGCCGCGGGCGGCACGCTGGCGGGCCCGGGTGGCCTCCGCACAGCCGGTTGGCCATACTGCGCCAACCGGCATGCTCCATGGCCGGATGCTCCCGACCGGCAATCCATGATCCCCAAGCTGCCCCCGCTCGCCGACGTGCTGAACCTGTTGCCCGATGCCGTCTGCGTGGTCGATGCCGACGGCCTCCTGCTCTACGTCAACGCCGGCTTCGAGCGGATGCTCGGCCACCCGCCGGCCGAGGTGCTCGGCCGGCGGATCTTCGACCTGATCCATCCGGACGACTGCGCGGCCACCATCCGGCAGGCCGAACAGGTCATGGCCGGCGATCCGCAACGCCACTTCCGCAACCGCTACCTCCACCGCGACGGCCACAGCGTGGACATCCAGTGGTCGGCGCGCTGGCTGCCCGAGTACGGCGTGCGCATCGGCGTGGCGCACGAAGTGACCGAACTGCGCCGCAACGAGCGTGAACTGGAGCACCGGGCCAGCCACGACATCCTGACCGGCCTGCCCAATCGCCACCGGCTTTACGCCGAACTGCAGTACGCCATCGCGCATGCCGCGGAGACCGGCGAGGGGCTTGCCGTGCTCTATCTCGACCTCGACGGGTTCAAGGCCGTCAACGACCGCGGCGGCCACGGCACCGGCGATCGCGTGCTGCGCGAAGTGGGCCAGCGACTGCAGCAGGGCCTGCGCCAGGGTGACCTGGTGGCGCGCGTCGGCGGCGACGAGTTCGTGGCGGTGCTGCCGGGTTGCCGTGACAGCCGGGCCGCCCGGATCATCGCCGACGACCTGCGCGCCCGGCTCGGCTCGCCGTGCACCCTGCCCGATGGCCCGTTCCGGCCTGATGCCAGCGTCGGCATCGCCTTCTTTCCGCGTGACGGCACCGACGCCGAGACGCTGCTGGCCCACGCCGACCGCGCGATGTACATGACCAAGCGCCGTCGCCAGGAACGCCTGGCCAGGGGTTGAACCAGGGGAACAGCAGGCCGCCGGCCGCAGCATGGTGTCGATCTGCCAGCCCTTCGTTCGTCTGAGGTAGGCAATGCCATCAAACCGGAGAGCCCGCATGACCCCCAAGAACACCATCTGCCTGTGGTACGACGGCACCGCCCTGGAGGCTGCCACGTTCTACGCCCGGACGTTCCCCGACAGCGCAGTGGGCGCCGTCCATTACGCGCCGAGCGATTACCCCGCGGGCAAGCAGGGCGACGTGCTGACGGTGGAATTCACGGTCATGGGCATCCCCTGCCTGGGGCTGAACGGAGGCCCCGGCGTGCCGCAAACCCATGCCTTCTCCTTTCAGGTCGCCACCGACGACCAGGCCGAAACCGACCGCCTGTGGAACGCGATCGTCGACAACGGTGGCAAGCCCAACGCCTGCGGCTGGTGCAGCGACAAATGGGGCCTGTCGTGGCAGATCACCCCGCGGGCCCTGACCGCGGCCGTCACCGACCCGGACCCGGCCACGGCCAGGCGCGCATTCGAAGCCATGATGGAGATGACGAAGATCGACATCGCCGCTATCGAAGCGGCCCGCCGTGGCTGACACGATCCGACCACTTCTCCTGACCGGCCACCCCGACTTTCCGCCAGGCGTGGCCGCGCAGAGGGTGGAATCGATGCACTGTCGAGGCGACATCACATTCGCAGCCGGAGCCCCGCCGTGACCCCCACCATCACTGCCTTTGAAAGTTCACCCGATCGCGGCATGGGCCTCGCGCGCGACATGCGCGTGCGCTGGGCGCTGGAAGAAGTCGGCCAGGCTTGCCAGGTTCGCCTTGTTTCTTTCGCTGCGATGAAGCAACCCGCCCATCTGGCGTTGCACCCGTTCGGGCAGATTCCGACCTACGAGGAAGGCGATCTGGTCCTGTTCGAGTCGGGCGCGATCGTGCTCCACATCGCCCAGCAGCATGCCGGCCTGCTGCCGGAAGACGCGAATGCCCGGGCGCGCGCCGTCATGTGGATGTTCGCCGCGATCAACACGGTGGAACCACCGATCCTCGAACTGCAGACCGCAAAATTTCCGGAGGGCGACAAACCCTGGTCCAAAGAACGCCTGCCGCTGATCAGGGATCGCATCCGCCATCGACTGGACCAGCTCGCCGTGCGGCTGGATGGCGCCGACTGGCTGGACGGCGCATTCAGCGCCGGCGACCTGATGATGGTGCATACGCTGTTGCGCCTGAACCCGTCGGGCATGCTGGGCGAATACCCCAGCCTCGCCGCCTACGTCGCCCGCGGCGAAGCGCGTCCCGCCTACCAGCGCGCGTTCGCCGCCCAACTGGCGGTGTTCACCGGCAAACGCACCGCCGCCGGCTGAAAGCCCGCCGGCCGTGCGCATGCCGGGCCACTCGCATACGGTGAAGGCACCGCTGTTCATCGCCCGCAGTGCAAGCGCGCAAGTTGATTGGCGGCCAGGCCGCCATTCACCTCCCTCTGCTCATTCCGGCGAAGGTTTTCGTCGGGCGCGGGCACGCCCTGCGCTCCCCGGCCTCAGAAGTCCGACTTGGCGAAACGCGCGACACCCTGGTTCATGCCCGGCGGATCGAGCGTACTCAGGTCAAGTTCGATCGGCGTGCCGATCCAGTACGCCAGCGTCGTGTGGTCGGCCAGGTCGTCGTCGGTGAGCGGGTGGACCAGCGCTGTCAGGCCAGAGGCTTGGATCAGCTCGAGGATGGCCGGCAGCGCTTCTTCGGTGTAGTGGATCTCGAACTGCGGGATCGGATGCGGGCCCGCCTTGCCGTCCTTGAGCTGGCCGACAAAGAGCAACCGGGGGATCGCACCCGAGCCCATGCGCTTGATCAGGTCACGCCGCATGGCCTCGGCCATGGCACGCGTGTCGGGCGTGTAGTAGATGTGCGCGTGATAGGGCGCGCCGTGTTCGTTCATGTCGATCCTCCGCCCGCCGGCTTCACGCATCCGCCATCAACTTGCCGGCCTTGGCCCAGGCGTCGCGAGGCACTTCGCTGATCAGAATATCCACGCTTTCCGGCGGACAGGCCAGCGTCTCGGCGGTGGTGCGGGTCACTTCGCGCACGAAGGCGCGCTTTTGTTCCACGGTACGGCCGGGGAGCATTTCGAGGTGCAAGGTGGGCATGGTGTTCTCCGATGAAGGCCCCGGATCGAGGCGTCGGCCATGGTGCGCCCTGCTTGCAACTTGATAAACATGCCATGATTTGACCCATTTCAAACCATCAGGTTGTCAATCATGAACAAGCTGGCCGGCATGGAAATGTTCGTCCGGGTAGTGGAAAGCGGCAGCTTCAGCGCCGCCGCCGAGCTCAGCCGGGTCTCGGCCACCATGGTCGCCAAGCACGTGCGCGCAATCGAGGATCGACTCGGCGCGCGCCTGCTCCACCGCACCACTCGCCGGCAACAGCTTTCCGATGTGGGCCGGCTCTACTATGAGCGCTGCAAGCAGGCGCTGGCCGACGTGGAACTCGCCGAGGCCAGCGCGTCGGAGTTGCAATCCAGCCCGCGCGGCCGCCTGCGGCTGGTGTCGCCGGTAAGTTTCGGCAGTCACAGCCTGGTGCCGGCACTGAGCGAGTACATGGCGCGCCACCCGGAAGTCGGCGTCGAACTGACGCTGGACAATGGGCGTCCCAGCCTCGTCGACGAAGGCTTCGAACTGGGCATCCACATCGGCGACATCAACGAGCCTGGCCTGGTCGCCCGCCCGCTGCAGCCCTATCGCCGCCGCCTGGCCGCAGCACCGGTCTACCTGGAGCGACATGGCCAAGTCGATCATCCGCAGCAACTGGCCGCGCACGAATGCCTGGGCCTGTCGTACTGGCGACGGCACGACCTCTGGCGACTGGTCGGGCCCGGCGGAGCCACCTGCAATGTTGCCGTGCAGGGCCGCTTCACCGCCAACCAGGGCAATGCCCTGCGCATCGCCGCGCTGAACGGCATCGGCATCGTGCTACAGCCCGAGGCGGTGCTCGCCGAGGACCTCGCCACCGGGCGCCTGGTGCCGGTGCTGCCCGAGTGGTCGCTGGCGCCCTCGCCGATGTACCTGATCTATCCGCAGAACCTGCATCCCACGGCCAAGCTGCGCACCGCCATCGACTTCCTGATCGCGCGGTTCGGTCCCTCGCCGGAGCACTGAGGGGATGCGCCGGTCATGCGCATGCGCTGGCGCCAGCGGCTCACTCGGCTAACCGATGCCAAGCCCCATGGGCACCACCATGCTTGCCGGAGCGGCGGGATCGGTGCGGCCCAGGTTGATGCTCTTCGAAGCACGCACGTAGCGATTCGCCCCGTCGACCGGGAGCAGTGGCACTCTTGTGCTCGAAAGCTGCATCCGTTCTCTCGCGTCGCGTGCACGTCCGTTCGCCTACACCTGAGCCGCCATCACCATCCGCAGGACGCCGCCCATGCCCCGCAAGAAAACCCTGAAACTGGCCACCTTCAACGTCAACGGCATCGGCACCCGCCTGCCCCACCTGCTGGACTGGCTCGGGAAAGAGAAGCCGGACATCGTGGCGTTGCAGGAACTCAAAGCCACCGACCAGGCCTTTCCGGCGGATGCACTGGATAAGGCGGGCTATGGCGCCATCTGGCACGGGCAGGCGTCGTGGAACGGCGTGGCCCTGCTCGGCCGCGGCACCACGCCGGTGGAGAGCCGCCGCGGCCTTCCCGGAGACCCGTCGGACAAACAGAGCCGGTACCTCGAGGCCGCCATCCACGGCATCGTCGTCGGTGGTCTCTACCTGCCCAACGGCAACCCGCAGCCCGGGCCGAAATTCGAATACAAGCTCCAATGGATGGAGCGGCTGCGCCGCCACGCCACCAGCATGGTGGACGTGGCCCAACCGGTGGCCCTGATGGGTGACTTCAACGTCATCCCCACCGACGAGGACGTCTACGACCCCAGGTCATTCCGCAAGGACGCGCTGCTGCAGCCGCAGTCCAGGCGCGCCTACGAACAACTGCTGGAGCAGGGTTGGACCGACTCGCTGCGGCAGGTGTTCGGCGACGAGCGCATCTACACGTTCTGGGACTACTTCCGCCAGCACGCCGAACGCGATCGCGGGCTGCGCATCGATCACGTGCTGCTGAACCCCGTGCTGGCGAAACGGCTGAAAAAGGCCGGCGTGGACCGCTGGGTGCGGCTCCAGGAAAAGGCCAGCGACCACGCACCGACCTGGGTCGAGGTGGCGGCGGGCTGAGCCGCTGCCGCCGTTCCGCCGACTGCGGACCGTCACGCGGCAAGCGGCCCCGCGCCGGCGGCTAACCCGCGGGCACCGCCGCCATGTCCATCCAGAACGGGCCCCAGACGTGTCCATCCGGATCGGCCAGGTCGCGGCCGTACATGAAGCCGAGTTCCTGCACCGGATTGATGTCGGCGGTGCCGCCGTGGGCGGCAGCCGCCTCGATCATGGCGTCGACGGCTTCGCGGTTGTCCAGCGCCAGCGCCAGCGAGACCTCGCTCGACGTCGCGGGCGGCATCGGGCGATCGGTGAACGTGCGCCACTTGTCGTGGGTGAGCAGCATCACGTAAATCGCCTCGCTCCACACCATGCAGGCGGCGGTTTCGTCGGTGAACTGCGGGTTGTTGGTGAAGCCCAGCGCTTCGTAGAAGGCCATCGAGGCGGGAAGGCTGGACACGGGAAGGTTGACGAAGATCATGCGGGCCACGGCGGATTTCCTTGGTGAGTCGTGCCAGGGCGACGAACGGGCCCGACGGAAATCGACAACCGAAGCGACGCGGATCAGGAAGGCGTCGCGTCGCCAGGCGTCCTCAGACCCGCGCGCCCCCGAGCTGCCCTGCAGTCACGGCCGCTGCCGGGACCAGTTCCGCCAGCGCATGGGCGATCTCCGCCTGGCGGAACGGCTTGGCCAGGCGGGCGAGGCCTACGGTGTCGTCCGCCGGTCCGCTGTAGCCGGTGATCAGCAGCACCGGCAGCTGCGGTTGCCACCCATGCAGGCGGCGCGCGAGTTCGGCGCCATCCATGCGCGGCATCTTGTAGTCGGTCACCACCACGTCCACCCGCAGTCCGTTCTGGATCTTGTCCAGCGCCTCGGCGGCACCACCGGCTTCCACCACCCGATGTCCCAGCTCGCCAAGCATCATGGCGATGCCGTCGCGCACGAGCGGCTCGTCGTCCACCAGCAGGATGTCCAGTGCCCCGGTGGCGGAGCGCAGTGGATCCGCGTGCGCCTCGTGCCGGGAAGGCGTTGCGGTGCCGGCGGAAGCCGTGGGCAGCCACAGTTCGACCCGCGTACCCTGCCCCGGCGTGCTGGAGATCGCGAAGTGGCCGCCGAGCTGGGCGGCCAAGCCGTGCACCATGGACAAGCCGAGCCCAGTGCCACGGCCGGTTTCCTTGGTCGAGAAGAAAGGCTCCACCGCGCGTTCCAGCGTTTCGCGGTCCATGCCGGTGCCGCTGTCGACCACGCTGACGCGCACGTAGTCGCGCAGGGGGAGCCTTGCCGCCTCGGCGTCGGGCGCCGCCACGTCGACGGCAATGGTCAGCGTGCCGCCCGCAGGCATCGCATCGCGCGCGTTGACGCACAGGTTCAGCAACGCCAGCTCCAGCTGGTTGGAATCGGCCAGCGCCCTGGGCAGGCCGGGCACGCTGCTGATGCGCAGGTCGATGGCGACACCGACCGAACTGCCGATGAGATCGCGCATGCCATCGAGCAGCGCCGCGATGTCGACCGCCTGGGTCTGCAGGCTCTGGCGCCGCGCGAAACCCAGCAGCCGCTGCACCAGCGTCTTGGCGCGCTCGGCCGATTGCAGGGCCCCGTCGATCAGGCGGGCGGCGCGGGCGTCGGCCTGGCCGTAACGCCGTTGCAGCAGGTCCAGCGCACCGGTGATGGGCATCAGCAGGTTGTTGAAATCGTGGGCCACACCGCCGGTGAGCTGGCCGATCGTTTCCAGTTTCTGCGCCTCGTGCAGCTTGGCCAGTGCTTCCTGGCGCGCCGCGGTTTCCTCGCGCACGCGCTGTTCCAGGGTCGCGGTCAGCTCGCGCAGCGATTGCTCGGTGGCGCGTTGTTCGGTCACGTCGGTGTGCACGCCGACCCATTCGACGAGGGCGCCCTCACGGTCGAACGTGGGAATGGCGCGCGTGCTGAATATGCGCCACTGCCCGTTCGCCACGCGCAAACGGTGCTCGAACTGGTACACGCGCCGCGCTTCCACCGCGGCCTGCCACGCCGCGAGCGCGGGGCCGACATCCCGCGGGTCCAGCGCGCGGGTCCAGCCGTCTCCCTGATACTCCTCCCGCTGCTGGCCGGTAAGCGCCGCCCAGGCAGCCTGCTCGCCCTGCATCTGGCCGTGCGGGTCGCTGGTCCACAGCACGCCTTGCACGGCCTGAACCGCCGCGCGGAATCGCTGCTCGCTGTCGTACAGGGCGGCCAGCCGGGCGCGCGCGTCGTATTGCCGGCGGCGCCCGCGCAGGGCGGCCTGGGCAAGACTGACCAGCGTGGTGGGATGGAACGGGCGCTCCAGGAAGGTGACGTTGCCCAGCAAGGTCAGCAGCCGGTTGGCGGCGGGGTTGCGCTCGATGCCGCCACGGCTGGTCAGCAGGATGAAGGGGAAGTCCGACCATTGCGGTTGCGCCGCCAGCCAGTTCGCCACCGCATGCAGGTCGGCCTGCAGCAGATGCTCCTCCGTCACGATCGCCAGGCCTGCGCCGGCCTCCATGCCGCGGACCAGCTCGTCCAGCGACGGGCACACGTGGGAACGCAGGCTGGCTTCGGCAAGGATCGCGGCGGCCACCTCGGCATCGCGCCCTCGTGGCGCCATGACCAGTGCCCGCTCGGAGAAGGCCGGAATCACGCGTGGTCCGCGAACAGGCGGCTTTCGGCGTCGGCACCGGAAAGCGTCGGCACGCCACGCAGCACGCCCTGGAACTGGGTCAGCGACTCGCCCAGCTGGAAGCCATGGGGGCCGATGCGGTATTCGCGAATCGTGTCCTCGTGCGCGCTGGCGCGTTTCTTCACCACCGATATGGCCCGCCTTACCCGCCCCACGGCCTCGAAATAACGCAGCAGCACCACGGTATCGGCCAGGTAGGTCACGTCCACCGGCGCCTTCATGTATTCCACCAGTCCGTGCTGCGCGACGGTGAGGAAGGTGGTGACGGCGTGCCGATTGAGAAACTGCAGCAGCTCATGGATGTGCAGCACCAGCGCCTGCTCTTCGGGCATGGCCGCCTGGTAACCGTTGAGGCTGTCGATCACCACCGTGCGCACGCCGTTCTCCACATGCTGGCGGACCCGCGCGGAAAACTCGCCCGGCGTCATCTGCGCCGCATCCACCTGCTCGACGATCAGCTGGCCGTCGGCGACCATGCGTCGCAGGTCGATGCCGACACCGAGGGCGCGCTGGAAGAGCAGGCCGAGCTCCTCGTCGAACACGAACAGCCCCGCGCGCTCGCCACGCTCGACCGCGCCGGCGATGAAGGTCAGCGTGAGCAGCGACTTGCCGGTACCCGCGGGCCCCAGCACCAGCACGCTGGAGCCGCGTTCGATGCCGCCACCGAGCAAGGCATCGAGTTCGGGGGAAGCACTGGCGAGCTTGTCGCGCGCGTACGTGTCGCTGTCGCCGTGACCGGCCACCAGGCGGGGAAAGACGGTCACGCCGCCCTTGCGGATCACGAAATCGTGGTAGCCGCCGCGAAAATACCGGGCGCGATACTTCAGCACGCGAAGGCGGCGGCGCTCGGCCCCGTAGTCGGGCGACAACTCCTCCAGCCGGATCACCCCGTGCGCGATGCTGTGCACGGTGCGGTCGGTCAGTTCGCTGCTGAGGTCGTCCAGCATCAGGATGGTGGCGTCGTTGCGCGCGAAGTAGTGCTTCAGCGTCAGGATCTGTCGCCGGTAGCGCAACGAGCTCTGCGCCAGCAGGCGGATCTCCGACAGGCTGTCGAGCACCATGCGGTCCGGTGCCACGCGCTCGTACGCCTCGAAGATCCGGCCGGTCGTCTCGCCCAGTTCCAGGTCGGAGGAATACAGCAGGCTCTGCTGCTGGGCTTCGTCCAGCAGGTTCTCCGGCGGCACCAGTTCGAAGATGTCCACCCCGTCCAGCGACCAGCCATGCGATGCCGCGGTGGCGCGCAGCTCGGCCTCGGTTTCGGACATGGTCACGTAAAGCACGCGCTCGCCGGCGTCGCGACCCGCCAGCAGGAACTGCAGGCCGATCGTGGTCTTGCCCGTACCCGGGCTGCCTTCCAGCAGGAACAGCCGGCCTTTCGCGAAACCGCCCGCCAGCACATCGTCGAGCCCGGCTACCCCCAGCAGGGCATGGTCGGTCAGATGTTCGTTCAAGCGGTACCTCCTGCGGCAGCAAAACACGGTTCATCTCGTAGCACAGCACACCTCGCGGCAGTGCGAACGCAGGCCGGGCTTGCGTCTACGCACAGGCCGGCGAACAGGCGGGGTTCATCCTCGGGCATGCCGACGTGAAGGGGATGTCATGCCGGCCCTTGCGGCGGCGGTTGCAGTGACTGCTGCAAGGCCTCCAGATCGGCGATCACGCTCTCCAGCGCGTCATGCAGCTGGCCCTGGCGATTCATCAGGTCGTCGATCTTGTCGGTCTGCTTCAGCTTCGACAATTCACCATCGAACAGCAGCCAGATCGCGGTCAGGTGCTCGACATTGTTCTTGGCGTAGTGACGCATCTCCTTGAGTTGCGCCAGCGTGTCCGTCACGTGATCGAGTTGCTGGGCGGTATGTTCATCGGCCATGACATGCTCCCGGGGATGGTCCGGCCATGCTAGGAACATCGCCTCCACGGCAACGTGAAGCCGCCGTGCCGCTTTCGTTCAGGGCAGCCGGTCGCCCGCGCCGCCACTTCGGATCGCCGCCGTCCCGTCCGCCGGGTCCGGCTCCCAGCGCAGCAGGTCGCCCGGCTGGCACTCCAGCACCTCGCACAACGCCTCGAGGGTGGCGAAACGCACCGCCTTGGCGCGCCCGTTCTTGAGCACCGCCAGGTTGGCGGGCGTGATGCCGATGCGCTCGGCCAGCGTGCCGACCGCCATCTTGCGCCGTGCGAGCATGACGTCGATGTCCACCACGATGGCCATCAGATCACCTCGTCCAGTTCGGATTGCAGATGCCTGGCCTGGGAATCCAGCGCCACCGCCTGCTTCAGCAGCATGCGCAGCACCAGCACGATCAGCGCCACCCCGGCGACCACCAGCGACGCGCCGCATACCATGGCGATCATGCCCGGCGCAATCTCGTCATCAGGCGTGGTCCGGTTGCTGTGCGCGGCCACCACCGCGATGCCGAAGGTAAGCACCGAGGCCGCCGCGATCGCCCCGATCACGATGTCGACGTAGCGAAAGGCCGCCAGCGAAAACACCGTGCCGCGCCGGACCATGGTCAGCAACCGCCAGATGCATACCGCGGTCACCTGCATCGTCAACACGCCCAGGATGACGATCACCATCAGCGGAATCCGCACGTCCGCGCGCGCCGCTTCCAGGTCGTGCCACAACAGCGGCGCGATCACGCCCTGCACTACCAGCGAACCCGCCAACGCGACGGTGATCACCACCCGCAGCGCCAGCACCGCAAGATTCCCCATCGCCGCTCTCCCCTATCGTTCGGAGATCGCAATATATCGCAATACGATAGATTTGCAATGATATGCGATACGTCGACACGCCGGCAGTGAGGGCGCGCCGCTCCGCTCAGGTTGCGCAGCGACAGCCGGGCGCCATGCGAACCGACCTGTCCTGTCCGCTTGTTCTATGCTCCCGCCCCGGCGTCGCAAGCCGCCTCCGGGTCCGCGGGAAGGGTTCAACCCACTTGTCGATCGTTGGCCACCATCAACCTTTGTGCAGCCGGGATTGCGGACCTTCGGCATTCATTGCATGGAGGTTGTCATGAAGAACCTGCCCGCCCGTCCGCACCTGGACCATCTGAAGAAACAGGCCAAGCGCCTGCTCGATGACGTCCGCCGCGGTGCGCCCGATGCGCTCGAACGCGTTCGCCTTGCCCTGCCCGCCGCCGCCCGGCTCGATCACCCCGCGATCGCCGCAATGAATCTGCGCCTGCACGACGCGCAGTCGTGCATCGCCCGCGAGTACGGCTTCGGCTCCTGGCCGCAGCTGAAGGATTACGTCGCGCTGCAGGCCGCGCCGATCGACACGCCCGCGCGCCGACGCCAGTGGATGCACTGGGCCTTCGGGCGCGGCTACCAGCCGGCCAAACCCGCACTGGCCGAGCGCCTGCTGCGCGAACAGCCGGAACTGCTGGCCGGCGAGGCCGTGCTGGCATGCGCCATCGGCGACGTCGCCACGGTGCAGGCCGCCCTCGCGGCCGACCCCGCCTGGGCCAATGCCGCCCGCGCCGGCAACGGCATGCCGCCGCTGGCCTGCACCACCTTTTCCGCACTGATCGCGCTGCCCGCGTACGCGCCGGGCATTCGCGCCTGCGCAGACCTGCTGCTCGACGCCGGCGCCGACCCCGAAGCACGCTGGACCGACCCGGAGCTCCCGCACGATCCGTTCAGCGTCCTGTACGGCGCAGCGGGCCGCAACCACGATGTTGCGCTCACGCAGCGCCTGCTGCAGGCCGGCGCGGACCCGGACGACAACGAATCGCTCTACCACGCCACCGAGATCGCCGACAGCACCATCGTGCGCCTGCTGCTCGAAGCCGGTGCCCGCGTCACCGGCTGCAACGCGCTGTTCCGCGCGCTCGACCATGAGCATCCCGACACGGTGCGCCTGCTGCTCGCCAACGGCGGCGATCCGAACGAACCCGGGCCCAACGGCAACCCCCTGCTGCACGCGATCCGCCGCCGTCGCTCGCCCGCGACCATCGGCCTGTTGCTCGACGCCGGCGCCGACCCTTCGGCACGCAACGGACACGGCATCTGCGCCTATCGGTTGGCCTGCTGCCTCGGCCTCACCGAGGTCGCCAGGCAACTGGTGCAAGCCGGTGCGGTTGCCGACGACCGCCCGCATGACGCCTTCCTCGGCGCCTGCGCGCGGGGCGATCGCCCCACCGTGCAGGCGATGCTGGCCGCCGACCCCGGCCTGCTCGGCACACTGCCGCCAGAGGCGTTGCGCCTGCTGCCGGAAATGGCTGCCGGCAACGAGGAGGACGCCGTGCGCGTGATGGTCGAGGCCGGCTGGCCGATCACGGTGCGCGGCGGCGACATCGATGGCAGCGCGCTCAACTGGGCGGTATTCCGCGGCAACGTCGCGCTCGCCCGTTTCCTGCTCGCCCACGGTGCGCGATACGACGAGCGCCACGGTTTCAACGACAACGTCTACGGCACGCTCAGCTTCGCCTCCCAGGCCGAGACCACGCCCGGCGGCGACTGGCTGGGCTGCGCGCAGGCACTGATCGACGCCGGCTCGCCCTTGCCGGAGGAACGCTACGTGTTTCCGCAGGAGATCGCGGCGTACTTCGAGCAGTTGCGCGCGGGCACGAACTGAGCGTGGCGGCACCACGCGAATAAAGGGGTCGGCATGCCTGGCGTGCACGCCGACCCCGCTTCAACTCGCCACTCCCGAAGCGGCCACGGCCACTTCGGAGCCATCACATCGCCGGCGTGGAAGGCGTCGCGGCGGTGCCCGCACCGGCCGGCTGCGCGTTCCCCGACGGGTACTGCCCGACCTGCAGGGCAAACTGGGTCTGGCCGGCCGGCTTCGCCGCCGCGTCGACATACACCTGGATCACGTAGTTGGTCGCCGTCGCCACCGACTCGCTCCAGGTGTTGGCCCCGCTCGTGCTGGTGTCGACCAGCGCCTTGTCATGGGTCTGGTCGGTCACCTTGAAGTGCAGGCCGGGAGTGCTGGAGATGAGGTTGATCTTCATGATCATGCCCGCGGCGATGGCAACCGTGAAGTTGTGCGCGGTGGCCCCGGGCAGCAAGGTCACGGCCTGCTGCGTCCACGGGTTGCCGGCCTGGAACGTCATCGCGGTGGTGGGCACCTGCAGGTCCTCGACGCCGTACTGCCCGACCTGCAACGCGTACTTGGCGGTGCTGTCCGACGGCACCGCAGCAGGGTCGATGTAGACGCGGATCGCATACGTGCCGGCCGTCGCGTTGGGCAGGGTCCAGGTGGTTTCGCCGGTCTTGCCCGTATCCAGCAGCAGCTTGTCGCTGGTCTGGTTCTCCACCTTGAAACGCATGTTGGGATTGCGGGTGAGCAGGTTGAGCTGCAACGTCTTCCCCGCCGCCACGGCGACGGTGTAATCCACCGCACTGTCGGCATGCGAGAGGTTGCCGATTTCCTGCGCCCAGACGCTGTTGGCCGGGAACGTCACCGCGATGGCGTCGGCGGCGGAGGCCGGCAGCGACACGCAGGCCACCGCCAGGCCCAGGCCCGCGCCCAGGGCGCGGCGGAAAAGAAGGAAACGAGACATGAAGGGACCCCTGTTTGACTGGATTTGACTGATCGGCGATGCCGTGCCCGGCATCCGCGCCCTGCGCAGTTGCCGCCGTCCCGGAAGCATGGCCATGCGCGCCCTGAGCCGGCGCCGCTTGCGGACCATACGCCGGAACCCATGGCTAGCCAACAGGCCGGACGCATTCCGGCCCGCACAGGGGCTTGCCCTGCCCTCGATCCACTACTCCGCGGAAGGTCCCGATCCCTCGCGGTCGCGCTCGTAGTGGCGAGCCAGCGGAAACGGCGGCAACCATGCTTCGCGGCGGACGATCCAGGTTTCGTAGGTTGGCACGAGCTGGTCGGGCGCATCCAGCGATCCCAGGTGCACTTCCACCTCCTCGCCCGAGCGGGCGAACACCGAGGAACCGCACCGGGGGCAGAAATGCCGCCCGGCGTAGTCGCGCGTTTCGCCGTCGATTGCCACCGCCGCCCGCGCAAAGATCGCCGCCGCGAAGAACAGCGCGCCGTGGTGCTTGCGGCAGTCCAGGCAGTGGCAGATGCCCACGCGCAAAGGTTCGCCCGATGCCCGCAGGCACGTCGCCGCACAGGCAGCCGCCGGTATAAGTCGTCATGGTGTCTCTCCGTTCCGTGCGCATCACGCCCGAGCCGCGTCCAGGCATTAGGATGTCCGATCATCCGACGCCGAGGAAACAGGCAAATGAAAAAGCTGGCATGCGCGCTCTTTCTTGCAGCCCTCCTGGCAAGCGCCGTCCATGCGCAAACCAACGCAGGCGACCAGAAAGCGCAGAGCGACCTTCCCTTCACCATCACCAAAGTGACAAGCCTCGACCTGCCCTGGCGCATCGCCTTCCTGCCCGATGGCCGCATGCTGGTGACCGAGAAGGTCGGCCGCGTCCAGCTGGTGACCCCGCAGGGCGCCAAGACCGAGCTCGGCGGCGTTCCGCCCAGCTGGTTCCAGGGCCAGAACGGCATGCTGGGCGTCTATCTTTCGCCCCATTACGCCACCGACCACAACGTGTATCTCACCTATGTCGCCCCGGGCGACTACGGCGGCGGCCTGGCGCTGGGCCGCGGCCGGCTGGTGCTGGACGGCAAGCCGCGGCTGGACGACTTCCAGGTGCTCTGGCGCCAGATGCCCACCGGCAAGGGCGGCCAGGCCGGCGCGGCGGTGGCGTTCTCGCCGGATGGCAAGTACCTCTTCCTCACCGTGGGCGACCGCCAGCGCTTCACGCCCGCACAGGATCCGAACCAGCCGGCGGGCAAGATCCTGCGGCTCACGCTGGACGGCAAACCCGCGCCGGGCAATCCGTGGGCCGGCAAGGTCGGGAAGCGCAGCATTCCGCTGATCGATCCGCCCGCCGATACCGAAGCGGCCAGGACCGCGCCGGTGGTCAGCACCTACACCTTCCCCGGCCCCAACCTGACGCCATCCGAAACCTGGGCCACCGGCGTTCGCACGCCTTACGGCCTGGCCTTCGGCCCCGATGGCCGGCTGTGGGAGCTCGAGCACGGCCCGCGCGGCGGCGACGAACTGAACCTGGTCCAGCGCGGCAAGAACTACGGCTGGCCGCTGGTCTCCTACGGCAAGAACTACGACGGCGTGCCGATCCCCAGCCCCGATACGCGACCGGACCTGGTCAAGCCGGTGATCTACTGGGTGCCGGTGATCGCGCCGGGCAACATCATGTTCTACAAGGGCAGCATGTTCCCGCAATGGAACGGCAGCGCGCTGATCAGCGGCCTCGCCAGCCAGGCCATCATCCGCGTCACCTTCGACGGCAAGGGTGGCGCCACCGCGGCCCAGCGCTGGGATGTCGGCATGCGCGTGCGCGACATCGAAGAGGCGCCGGACGGGTCGTTGTGGATGGTGGAGGACGCCAGCCCCGGCGGGTTGTATCGCCTCACGCCGAAATGAGTCGGCCGACGCGCGGCACCCCTACTGCGTGAACTTCGCCAGCGGGATGCTGGCTGCCGGCAGCTTCGGCAGCGCCGTCCTGGCGGGCAACTCGCCAGCGCCCGGCGACAGATAGGCCTCGGTGGGCAGGCCGATCTCCGGCAACAGCGCACAGCTCGCGGCGTGCCTGGCGCATGACGTGTTGAAGCCCAGCAGGCTGGCTTGCAGCCAGCGCACCAACAAGGGGTAGGCCTTTTCCAGGCGGGCCTGGTCGCGCGCAAACACGACAACGCGCGGCTGCATGCCAAGACGCGCGACACGCGCGCGGTATTGCGCTACCGATACATCCGCTTTCGCGCCGCCGAGGTTCAGGCGAACCACGTCATCCACGACGGCGGCAAGTTCCAGTTGCCCGGCCTTGTCGGCAATCACCACCGACTGGAGATTCGCTTCCTCATGCTTGAAGCCCCAGGTGATGGTTTGGCCATCGGCCGTGGTGAGCACCCGGCCGGCCGCTTCCAGCCCGGCAAGAAGGCGGTCCGATACGGGCATCTGCGGATAATTGAGCAACTGCACGGAAGAACCCGTGGTGGCGCTGCCGACCAGTTGCCTGAGCGCGCCCTCGTCCGGCGCCTGCGTCGGCCCAAGGGCAGCGACCCGGATGGATGCCGCATCTGGCGAGGCCTGCTGCGCGTTGGCCACGCTGCCTGCCATCAAGGCCGCGACCAGCAGCAAGATCCCCAGCGATTGAACCTGTTTCATGCGCGTTCCTTTACGACAACGGTAGCTGGGTTCGGAGCCCGGGGCCGGGTGTTCAAATCAGCGACTCGAGTTCCGCGACGGCACGTTCGAACCGGTCCAGCGCGCGGCGGTACGGGTCGGGCGTGGCGAGGTCGACGCCTGCGTCGGCAATGAGCTTGTAAGCGTCGTTCGAATGACCCGCGCGCAACATGCCGAGATAGCGCTCGCGTGCCGGATCGCCCTGGCGATGGATGGCATCGAGCATGGCGGTGGCGGCGGTCAGGCAGGTCGCGTACTGGTACACGTAGAAGTCCAGGAAAAAGTGCACCACCCGCGCCCACATGACGTTGCTGTAGCGGTGCAGCTGCACGTTCGGACCGTAGTACTGCACCAGCAGCTTGCCGTAGATCTCGCTCATCTGCGGACCGGACGGTGACGCGCCCTGCTCCGCGGCGGTGTTGATCGCCAGCTCGAAATCGGCGAACAGCGACTGGATGAACAGCGTGCCGCGGTACTGCTCGCAAAAGCGATCGAGGTAGAAGAGCTTCTCCGCGCGACTGCCGGCGTGGGCGGAGAGGTGCTCCAGCAGGAGCAGTTCGTTGAGCTTGGAAGGGATCTCGGCCACGAAGGTGGGAAAGTCGAACAACGGGTGCGGCTGCGCGCGGGCCAGCCAGCTGTGCATGGCGTGGCCCCATTCGTGCGCGTAAGTGGTGAGGCTGTCGAAGTTGCCGCGGTAGTTGAGCAGCACGTAGGGGTGGGTATAGGCTTGGCCCACCACGAAGCCGCCGTCGCGCTTGCCCTTGCGTGGCAGCGTGTCGGCCCAGCGCTTCATGGTGTTGGCGGCGAACTCGCCGGCGTACCCGGTACCAAGCGGCGCCACCGCGCGCAAGGTGGTTTCGCGCGCCTGCGCGAGGGTCCACTGCCGCTCCAGCGAGACGGCCGGCGCGTTGATGTCCCAGATGGCCAGGCGATCGACGCCGAGCAGCCGGCGTTTGGCGTCGAGGTAGCGGTGATGCAGCGGCATGCGCGCCTTCACTTCGCGCAGCAGCGTGTCGTACACCGCCCGCGGCGTGTGCGTCGCGTCCAGGCTGGCAGCCAGCGAACCGGGGTATCCACGCGCCTTCGAGAGAAACGCGTTGCCGGCCACTTCGGTGCCCAGCAAATCACCCAGTGTGCGTTCGTAGCCATGCAGGGTGGTCGCGAACAGGTCGTAGGCGCGCGCACGATCCGCCCGCGCGGCCGTGTTCATGGCCGTGGTGTAGCCCTCCAGATCGAGCCGCAGCTTGCCGCCGGGAAGCTCGATCTCGGGGAACGCGATATCGGAGGAAAGCAGGGTCTGACGCGTGCGCTGCGGCGCGGCGAGGATCGCCTGCGACGACGCCAGCAGGGCCTCGCCCTTCGCATCGAGCGTGTGGGGCGCCTTGCGGAAAATCGACGTCAGCGGATAGCGGTAGACCTCGAGCCCGCGGTTCTCCGCGAGCATCGCGTCCACCCGCTCCCGGCCGAGATCGAGGATGGCCCGATCACGCCACGCCATGGCCCCGGTGATCCGCGCAGCCAGTGCGTTGGCGCGACTGGCCCTTTGCGCATTGTCCGCAACGCGCACGTCCTCGCTCGACTTGAGCAACGCATACACCTGCAGCCGCAAGGTGCGCAGCGTGACCGCGTCATGCCGGTCCAGCGTGGCGAGCAGCGTGGCGGCACTGTCCAGGCCGCTATCCCCCGACGCCAGCGAGGGCACCAGCGCCTTCAGCGCCTCGGCCTCCGCATCCCACGCGGCGGCATCAGCAAACAGGTCGGTCAGGTCCCAGGTCGTCGGCACCTCGTCGGGTGCCCCGGCGGTGGCGCCGATGGCTCCGGCGGCAGCGTCCGCGATGCCGCCGAGGGCACCGAGCGGCAGCAGCAACAAGGCGGTATTGAAGCGTCGACGGGACAGGGAGATGGCTCGATGCGTCATGGGTTTCCTGAGGTCGTGGCACAGCCGCCGCTTGCGCAGGCGCGCCGGCGGATGCGCATGGCTGAACCGGAAAGTGGAGGCGGCCGCCGAAACGGCAGCGATGCCCGGACAGGGAAAATGCCCGGCTGCGTGGTCATTGTCCAGCACGCGGACGCGGCCACTTCCGGAAATGAGAAAAGTCCCGCAGCGGGGCCAGCACCCACGTTTGAACTCACGGGTTCGCCGGGCAGCGCAAGGGCAGATATCTGTCGTCGACATCGAAGGTGACGCAGTGCCAGGACACCCGCGTGCCGTCCCGCACCGCGATCAACAGCACCTGATGGCCGGCAAGATGCACATCCGCCGTCGCGGCATCGAACCTGAGCAGCAGGCTTCCCTTGACCACCTGGACTTCGCTCAGGTAGCGCCGGCGCAGCTCCGCAGGCGGCTGCAACGCAGCCGCGCTGTTGTCTTCGGGCAGCCTGCCGTGGTCCTGCAGGTATGTTTCGACGGTGCCTCGTTCAAACGCAACCGACGCGAACGCCTCGGCCACCTGTCTTCGCACATCGCTGACCTCGTCCAGCGACACGGCAATCCACGCGAGGGTCGCCAGCGTGATCGTCCAGCTGGCGAAGAGGAATAGCCGAAACGTCCCTTCCCGCCTCGCCTGGCCTGCGACGGGCAAGCCAGCATCATCCGCGCGGCGCATCCGACTCGCTGCCCGCACGCGATGGTCCGACTTGCCCGGCCGCGCGAGATGCGCAAGGACCAGCACCGCCGCGATCACGAGTACCGCCGAGATCAATGTCTGCAGCGCGGCCACGGCCCAGTACATCCCCGCGCGCTCGTCATGACTGAAACAAACCACGCGCAGCGAATACCGCCCCGCCACGCAGGCGACCCCATCCAGGCCATTCGTGGCGGCGTGGGCATAGCGACCGACGAAAAACACCAGCACCGACAACGCCATCACGAAATGGGGAACCCGTTCAAGATCCTCCCGCTCGTAAAAGAACCGCGCCCACGCAAGCCACAGCACCACCCCGACGGTGAACAGGAGTGCCGCCGCGTACAACGTGGCATTCGAGTCGGCAAGACGAAGCAGATGTTCCACGCACAAGGTCCTTTTGCGGTTCGACGCGGCGGACGCAAGCAAGCCGCGCGCGAGTACCAACTTACAGCAGTTCGAAGGGCTCCGACCCTGAGGTTTCCCCACGAATTCATGCCGGCGCGCCCAGTTGATCCAGTAGTTGTGGGCTCGGGTGTCGCAGTTGATCGACGAGTTCGCTCAAGCGCGTACTCGACCATCGTCGCACGAGTGCCT
>JBASAF010000004.1:0-77395 GCA_049650465.1 Rhodanobacter sp.
GCGGCTGCGCCCCTCCGAATTGTCCGGTGGCGAAAAACAGCGCGTGGCGATCGCCCGCGCACTGGCCAAGCAGCCGGAGCTGCTGTTCGCCGACGAACCCACCAGCGCGCTGGACGCCGCCAACGGCCAGATCATCATCGACATCCTGCACCGGATCGCCCGCACCCACGGCACCACCGTGCTGTGCGTCAGCCACGACCCGCGCCTGGTGGTACACGCCGACCGCGTGCTGGCGATGGAAGATGGCCGCATTCTCAGCGACCGGCGCACCCATGCGCCGATCATCGACAGCAAGGAAACGTCACCATGAAGCCGTCCACCATGCCAGCACCGGTATCTCATCGGCCACGGCGCGTGGTCACCGCAACGCTGATCCGGCACACCTGCCTCGCGCTGTCCGCGGCCTGCCTGCTGGCCGCCTGCTCCAACTCCGCCGACGTGCCGGCGACTGCCGCGCCGCAGGTCACCAGCACCTACGCGGCGGTGGCGCGCGGCCGCGTCGACATCGAGGGCGGCCTGCTCAACCTGTCGATGCCGCGCGAAGGCACCCTCACCGCCGTGGCCGTGCACGAGGGCGACCAGATCCGCCAGGGCCAACTGCTCGCCGAGCTGGATACCGAACCGGCCCAACTCGCCGTCGACGCCGCCCAGGCGGAGCAGGAACAAGCCCAGGCACAACTGAAATTGCTCGGCATCAAGCTGGCCGCTGCCCAACAGCGCGCACAGCGGCTGACCGCCGCTGCCGCTGCCGGCGCCGGCGACGGCCAGAGCGCCGACGATGCGCGCGAGGCGGCGGCCCAGCTCGACGCCGAGCAACTGGCCGCGCGCGCCGCGCAGGACATCGCCACGCAGAAGCTGCAGGAGGCCCGCTATGAGTTGCAGCAGCGCAGCCTGCACGCCCCGTTCGACGCCCAGGTGGTGCACGTGGCGGCGCAGCCCGGGGCGAGCGTGTCGCCGGGCTCCGGCGCGCTGTTCACCCTGCTGCCGGACAAGCCGCGCATCGTGCGCGCCGAGCTCAACGACAGCTTCGTCGGCGCGGTCCACCCCGGCATGCCGGCCGAGGTCAGCGCCGACAGCGATCGCGACGGAAGCCACTGGGCCGCGCACGTGCTGCGCATCGGCCAGGTGTACGGCCCGGCCACGCTGGAGAACGACCCGCAGGTGCGCGCCAACGCACGCACCGTGGAGTGCGTGCTGACCTTCGACCAGCCCTCGTCGCTGCGCATCGGCCAGCGCGTGGTGGTGCGTTTCGACAAGCCCGCCGGTGCGGCGAAAGACTGAGGAAACCGCGCCCGGCGATCATGCTGGCGGCAAACCGCCACGATTCCGTCCCGCCAGGCCTGCGCGTGATCCAGCAAACCGACTTCTTCCTCGAGGGTGGCCGCCGCGGCGTGCTGCTGATCCACGGCCTCACCGGCACGCCGATGGAAATGAAGCTGCTCGGCAAGGGCCTGAACCGCGCCGGCTTCACCGTGCACGGCATGCAGCTGGCCGGGCATTGCGGCAGCGCCGACGACCTGCTCGCCACCGGCTGGCACGACTGGTACGCCAGCGTGCAGCAGGCCGCCGACGATCTGCTCGGCAAGGTCGATCAGCTGTTCGTCGGCGGCCTGTCGATGGGCGCGCTGCTGGCGTTGAAACTGGCCGCCGATCGTCCGGGGCAGGTCGCCGGCGTGGGCGTGTACGGCGCCACCTTCCGCTACGACGGCTGGAGCATTCCGCCGCTGGCGCGGCTGTCGTTCATGCTGCCGCTGCTGAAGAAACTGGGCATCGGCCGCGGCCGCAGTTTCATGGAGCAGCCGCCCTACGGCATCCGCGACGAGCGCCTGCGCGCCCAGGTCAGCGCGGCGATGCTCGGCGGCGACAGCGCCGCCGCGGGCCTGCCCGGCAACCCGTGGTACTCGCTGGCGGAGATGTACGGCCTGGCCGCCAGCGTGCGGCGCCAGCTGCCGCAGGTGACCGCGCCGTGCCTGGTCGCCCACGCCAGCGACGACGACGTCGCCAGCCCGAAGAACGCCGAGCTGGTGGTGCGTGCGGTCAGCGCGCCGACCGAGCTGCTGCTGCTCGACGACAGCTACCACATGATCACCATCGACAAGCAGCGGCGCACCCTGATCGAGCGCTCGGCGGCGTTCTTCGACGGCATCGCCGCATCGCGCGCGGCGGCCTGACCATGCCGGCAGCGGGCGCCATCTCCCCCCTCGTTGCCAGTCTCTGGCTGCTCAACATCGTGCTCGACACCGGCGGCCAGCTGGCGTTCAAGGCGGCAGCGGGCGACCCGACGGCCGGCGACGGCCTGGCGCGCTGGAAGTACATGGCGTCGCGGCCGTGGCTGTGGCTCGGCATCGGCAGCTACGTGGCCGAGTTCCTGGTGTGGATCGCCTTCCTCTCGCTGATCCCGCTGTCCGAGGGCGTGCTGCTCGGCTCGATCAACATCGTGGCGATCATGCTGGCCGGGCGCTTCCTGTTCGGCGAGAGACTCACCCGGCTGCGCGTGGCCGGCATCGCGCTGGTCACGCTGGGCGTGGCGATCGTGGGACTGGGCGCATGAAGCGCTTCTACCTGTTCGGCTTCCTGCTGCTGATGGGCTTCGACACCCTCGCGCAGATCAGCTTCAAGTATGCCGGCACCCAGGCGCTGCCGGTGGAGGCGAGCCTGGCGTGGCTGCTGCGCGTGTTCGGCCAGCCGTGGGTGTACGGCGCGGTGGTCGGCTACGTCGGTGCGTTCTTCACCTGGATGGCGCTGCTGAAACACGCGCCGATCGGTCCGGCTTTCGCCGCCTCGCACCTGGAGGTGGTGTCGGTGATGCTGCTGTCGGTGTGGCTGTTCGACGAACACCTCACCGCCGCCCGCGTGCTTGGCGCGATCGCGATCATCGCCGGCATCGTCTGCCTCGGGCTGGCCGAGAGCCGCGAGCACGCGCCGGAAGCGGCCGTCATCTGAACGCAGGCCACGCGCTGCCCATGCTGCCCCGCCGCCGCCACGAATTGCCGCCCACTGCCGGCCTGCCGCTGCAGCTGGCCGACCTGCGTCCCGGTGCGCCGACGCTGGCCGCCGACGTCGCCGCGCTGCTGGGCTTGCCGCCGCTGTCACTGACCTGCTCCGGCACCGCCGCACTTCTGCTTGCGCTGGCCACGCTGCGTGAACTGCAGCCGCAACGCCGTCGCGTGGTGGTGCCGGCCTTCACCTGCCCGCTGGTGGCGATCGCCGTGCGGCAGGCAGGACTGGAACTGCAATTGTGCGATCTCGCGCCCGGCCACCATGACCTGGACCCGGCCGCGCTGCGTGCCGCCTGCGACGAACGCACGCTGGCAATCGTGCCGACCCATCTCGCCGGCCGTGTCGCCGACGTCGACGCTGCGCTGGTCGTCGCGCGCCAGGTCGGCGCCTACGTGATCGAGGACGCCGCACAGGCGCTGGGTGCGCGCCGGGCGGACGGCGCCAGCGTGGGCCTGGCCGGTGACGTGGGCTTCTTCAGCCTGGCTGCCGGCAAGGGTCTGTCGATCTACGAAGGTGGCCTGCTCACCGCGCGCGATCCCGCGCTGCGCGAGCGGCTGGCCGATGCGGCGGCGCGCGTGCCGCGGCAGTCCGGCTGGGAATGGCGCCGGTGTTTCGAACTGCTCGGCTACGCCGTGCTGTACCGGCCGTGGGGGCTGCGCATGGCCTATGGCAACCCGCTGCGTCGCGCGTTGCGCCGCGGCGACGCGGTCGCCGCGGTGGGCGACGATTTTCCGCTGACGATACCGCTGCATCGCGTCGGCCGCTGGCGGCAGGCGCTGGGCGCGCATGCCGCTACGCGCCTGCCGGCGTTCCTGGCGCACACCGCCGCGCAGGCGCAACGCCGGCTGTCGCGACTGCGCGACATCCCCGGCGTGCAGGTGCTGGATGACCCGCCGCACGCCCGCGGCACCTGGCCGTTCTTCCTGCTGCTGCTGCCCGACCAGCGCCGCCGCGACGTCGCGCTGGCGCAACTGTGGCAAAGCGGCCTCGGCGTCAGCCGCCTGTTCATCCATGCCCTGCCCGACTACCCCTACCTCGCCGGCGTGGTTCCCGCCGCGGATGTGCCGCGCGCGCGCGACTTCGCCGCGCGCAGCCTCACGGTCGGCAACAGCCCGTGGACGGACGAGGCGGACTTCGAGGCAGTCTGCGGCGTGCTGGAGGCGGTGCTGCGCTGAGGCTCTGACGACGGCGTGAGGGTTGCGGGAATGGGGGCGGAACGCACGGCGTGGATTCACATCGAACAGCAGTGCGCTTTCACGGGAATGGCGCCGTAGGAATGACAGCAATCGCCGCCAGCAGTTGCACGTTCAGCGCATGCTGCTGCGCCTGCCAGCCGGCGAGCTGCGCGGGGTCGATCGCCGGCTGCGCGTCCATCGCGGAGAGCTTGCGCTTCCACCAGCTGCGATAGTGGTAGTGCGAGATCTCGCCGTTGATGTCGCTGCCGACCAGGCCGCGACGCAGGCTGTCGACCAGCGCCAGCGCGTGGTCGAGCTGCAGCCGGCCCTGGTCCCAGTTGGTGCGCGCCACCTCGGGCGCGAACACGTCCTTGTCGATCGACAGGTAACTCGGCAGCGTCTGGGTACGCTGGCTTTCGACGAAGGCATCGAGCATGGCCTCCGCCGTGTCGAAGCCATGGAACGCCGGCGCCAGGCCGAGTCGCCGCGACCAGCCGGTATCCACGCCGATGCTCCAGTAGCTCAGCCTGCCGCGCCGCAATGGCGTCAGGTAGTTCTCCCACGCATGCCCGGCGCCGATGTCGGTGGAGGTGATGCCGAGCACGTGCACGTGGCTCACCTGCGGCAGCAGCGCCACGCGGCGCACCCACGAGCCGCAATGGACGCCGAACGGGAAGCGCATGTTGTCCGGGTGGTTGTCCAGCACCACCACCTGGAACGGCGCGTTGCCGCGCAGGCGCGCGATCAGCGGCCAGCTCAGATGGTGGAAGTCGCCGCTGCCGGTGAACACGGTGCCGTGGCTCGTCGGCAGCAGCTCGTCGAGCACGCGCGCGAAGCGCCGCATCGTCGCCAGCGAACAGCCGAAGCGGATCGCCTCCTGCCAGCGTTCCAGCGGCAGCACCAGCCGGTCGCGCAGGGGGCCGACGGAGTGGTCGATGTCCAGCACGATCGGCTGGTTCGAAAGCTCACCCATCGGCGCTCGCCTCCCGCCACTGGCGGTCGCTTTCGAAATGACCGCCGAGGCGACGAAGCAAGGCGCGCAGCAGCGGGTTGCGCGCGTACACCGCGTGGCGGGTGAAGCTCATCCGCGCGCCGAGAAAGGCTTTCACTTCCGGATCGGTCCAGCCGGCCACGTAATGCGTCAGCCCGCGCCGGCGCGCGTGCTCCAGGTTGTGCATCCAGCTGACGAAGTACAGGTTGTGCTCGCGCGCCTGCGGATAGGCAAAACCGACGTACTTGTCGATCAGCTTGCCGGCGTGTTCGTAGCAGAGGTTCCAGCCGATCATCGCGCCTCCGTGACGGTAGACGAACACCACGCCGCCGCTGGCGGCATCCTGCAGCAGGGTGCGGAAGAAGGCCGCGGTGGGCCGGTCGAAGTGGATCGTGCTTTGCGCGTAGACGTTGTCGAACAGCGCGTGGAACGCCGCCAGCGTCGCCTCGTCGCGAAAGCGCGCGTCGCCGGTCGGCACCGCCTCGACCTCCAGCGCGGCCCGCGCGCGCAGCTTGCGCCGGATGTTCTTCCGCCGGCCGGGCGACAGGCGCGCCAGGTACTCGTCCTCCGAGTCGAAGTCGATCGGCACCCAGGCCAGCGCCTGGCCCTCCAGCAGCACGAAACCCGCGGCCGCGCAGGCGCCGGCGAAGGCGTGCGCATACGCGTTGTCGGCGTCGCCGAGCAAGGGCGAGTCGTGCGCGATGTCCTTCACGATCAGCAGCCGGCACTGGCGCCCGAAGGCGGCCTTCAGGCCATGCGCCAGCGCCGCGGGCGCCACCCCCGGCGGCAACGGCGCGTACTCGGTCACGGTGCTGCCGGCGAAGCGTGTGCGCCAGCGCAGCAGCGCCCGCCAGTGGCGGTACAGCGGCAGCGCGGCCACGCGGCGGCGCAGCGCGTCGTCGGCGGTGGTCAGCAGGTCGAACGGCGCCACGAAGGCCGGCATGCCCTGCGGCGAGCGGTCCACCGCGAAACCGGCCGGCGGTTCGGCCGTGAACGCCGCCAGCAGCGCGTCCGGCTCCAGTTGCGCAATGAAAGGCATGAGTAAGCGAGCGTGCCTAGACTGGGGCCGTCAGCTTGCGTCAGCCACCTTGCGCCAGCCTTCCATTGCCGCCTGCCACCCGGGACATGCCATGAATGCCACCACCCAGCAGCAAGTGTTCGAGATCATCGCCAAACAGGCCAAGACCGACGTCGCCAACGTGAAACCCGACTCCACGCTGAAGGACCTGGGCATCGCCTCGCTGGAGGCGATCGAGCTGATCTTCGACATCGAGGAGCACTTCAACATCAACTTCCCCGACCAGCAGGGCGCCGACTTCGACCGCGACACCGCGCAGAGCCTGGTCGACGCGGTGGACAAGGCGCTGGCCGACAAGGCCGGCGCCGGCGAAGGAGCCGCCTGATGCAAGCTCTGCCGCTGCGCCGCGTGGTGATCACCGGCATGGGCGCGATCAGCCCGCTCGGCGTCGGCGCCGCGGCGCTGTGGCAAGGCCTGCGCGAAGGGCGCAGCGCGATCGGCCCGCTGCGCCACCCCGATGCCGAACGGCTGCGCGTGAAGGTCGCCGCGCAGGTACCGGCCAGCTTCGATCCGGCGGCCAATCTCGACGAGCGCATCCTGCCCACGCTCGACCGCACCTCGGAATTCGCGCTGCACGCCGCGCGCGAGGCGGTGGCGCAATCCGGGCTGGAGTTCGCCAATCACGGGCTGGGCCTGCGCACCGCGGTGGTCGTCGGCACCGGCGTCGGCGGCGAGACCACCCAGGACGAGCAGAGCCGGCGCCTGTACGGCGAGAACGCCCAGCGCGCGCACCCGCTCACCATCGTGCGGCTGATGACCAACGCCTCGGCCAGCCAGATCAGCATCGCCTGGGGTTTGCGCGGCCCCACCTTCGCCGTGGCCAGCGCCTGCGCCTCGGCCAATCACGCGATCATCCAGGCCGCGCAGATGATCCGCTGTGGCATGGCCGACGCCGCCGTCACCGGCGGCACCGAAGCCTGCCTCACCTACGGCGCGCTGCGCGCATGGGAAGCCATGCGCGTGCTGGCCGACGACACCTGCCGCCCGTTCAGCGCGAACCGGCGCGGCCTGGTGCTGGGCGAGGGCGCCGCCATCTTCGTGCTGGAATCGCTGGAGCATGCGCGCTCGCGCGGCGCCACCATCCTCGCGGAACTGGCCGGCAGCGGCATGAGCGCCGACGCCAGCGACATCGTGATGCCCAGCGCCGAAGGCGCGGCGAGCGCGATGCGCCAGGCGCTGGACGAAGCCGAACTCAACCCCGCCGACGTGGACTACATCAACGCCCACGGCACCGGCACCTCGGCCAACGACGTCACCGAAACCCGCGCCATCCGCCTCGCCTTCGGCGCGCACGCGGACCGCCTCGCGGTGTCCTCCACCAAGTCCATGCACGGCCACGCGCTGGGCGCCTCCGGCGCGCTGGAGCTGGTCGCCGCCATCGGCGCGCTGCGCGACAGCGTGGCGCCGCCCACCGCCAACCTGGACCAGGGCGATCCGGCTTGCGACCTCGACTATGTGCCGAACGTGGCGCGCGAGATGCCGGTGCGGGCGGTGCTCAGCAATTCGTTTGCGTTTGGGGGGTTGAACGCGGTGCTGGCGTTGAAGCGGGCGCCCTGAGCGGGGCGCCTCAAACAAGCTCGCCTCTCGCTCGTCATTCCTGCGAGACGCTTTTCAACAGCCGAAGGCTGGTCAGGCAGGAGTCGCACTTCAGCCCTCGCGCAAGACGACGCGTGCCCTTGTAGGAGCGCGCTTGCGCGCGATGCTTTTTCGCGTGCCGGCATCTCAGAGCAAGAGCTTTCGTCTGCCTCCGGCAGCCGAGTTACTTTCTCTTTGCGTGGCCAAAGAGAAAGTAACCAAAGAGAAAGGCCACCCCGCTTGGCGCTTGCCGGACTCCTGTCCGGCAAGTCCGTGAGCCGGGGCCGGGCTTTTCGAGCGGGCTCCTGCCCGCGCGAAAAGGCGAGTCCATCCATGGACTCGCCCGCTGCGCGGCCTGTCGACCCCGACTCACCGCCGCACAGGGGCCCCGGGTAAAGCAGCGGGCCATCCTGGCCCGCACTTTCAGAAAAAGCGGGAGCAAAGGCGCAGCACCGCGCGCGGACTGTCATGTTCCTTCACAAGGGCAAGAGTTGCAGAATCAATTGCTGATTGAACGTTTGCGACCCGAAGCGGCCATTGGCTAGTTGCAAGAAGTCCTATCGGGAAATGCGACCTTCTGCACTCGTCGACCGTATTTCCCGATGAAAGGTGCTGAGCCGCGAGCTGAAGGAGTTCCGGGTCAATTAAACCGGCGTCGGTATCGCGACGGTCAACACGCGCGAAAGCCAGAACGATGACCTTGTGCTGGCCCTTGCCACCGCCCTGTTCGGACTGTCCCAAGGCGACTACGTCCGGGCGGAGGGTATCCATTTCCTTGGCCTGAACGCGATGCTCTACGAGTAATGAGCCCTCGGCATCCGCGCGTCGAGTGCCGCGGGCGTCGGGGTTGCTGTCTTCGCAGTTCTTGAGACTGTGGGTATGGTCTAATGAGACGCTTGTGAAGGGGCGATGGGCAGGCGACGTGGAGGCATTGGTATTCTCCCTTGAAGTGCTGGATTGGGCCGCCGAGAAGGCGGGAGAGTCGTTGCATTCCTTTGCCGAGAGCGTTGCCAAGCGAGAGAAGGATCGAGAGCGCATTGCGGAAGGCCGGCTGACCGTTGCGCAAGCCGAGAAGTTGGCGAAGAAAGCACGCATCCCGTTCGGCTTCCTGTTTCTTGAAGAGCCGCCCGAAGTCGCACGGCCGGGCATCCCCGATCTACGCCAGGTTCAGAACGCCGAGCCTTTGAGCGACGCGTTCTACGAAACGCTCGAAGATGTACTCGCGAAGCAGCATTGGCTGATCGAGTACCTCTCCGAAGCCGGCGCGGGCGAGCTGCCTTTTGTTGGCCGCTTTGCCGGAACCGAGAGGCACAACGCCGATGACATAGCTGCTGACATGCGCCGTGAACTTGGTATCACAGACGATGACCGGCGCAAAAGTCCAGATGCTGCCACCTATTTCTCTGCGTTGAGTGCGAAGGCGGAAGCGAAGGGCATACTCGTCTTTAAGACCAGCTATGTGAAGTCCAATACACACCGCCCACTGTCCGAAAAGGAGTTCCGGGGCTTCGCAATCGCGCACAAGTTAGTGCCGCTTGTCTTCGTCAACGGTCGCGATGCGGAAGTTGCAGCCGTCTTCACCCTCATGCACGAGCTGGCCCATATCTGGCTTGGCGTGACCGGTGTCTCCGACGTGACCCCGAACAAGTTCGGGAATCCCATTGAGCGCCTTTGCAATCGGGTAGCCGCAAACCTGCTGATCCCTATGGATGCGTTCCTAGAGCGATGGGCTGGCCCGCAGGACGTGGAGAAGCTCGCCAAGTTCTTTCGCGTGAGCAAGCTCGTCATCGCACGTCGCGCGCTGGACAACAAGCTGGTCGATCAAGCGTTCTACGATGAAGTCGCTGCCAACACGCAGCGGGTCAAGTCCACGGGCAAACCGACTGCCCTTGTCACCATTCCGATCCGCAACAGCAAGAAGTTCACACGAACGATTGTAGCCAGTGCCATGAGCGGGCAGACGTTGCTTCGGGATGCTGCAAGTCTACTGAACGTTAAGCCGGACACGGTGGTGTCGCTGGCAAGGGGGCGCGCCGAGAATGGCTAACAAGTACATCATCGATTCCAACGTATTCATTCAAGGCAAGAACTTCCACTACCACTTCGCGTTCTGCGAAGGGTTTTGGGACTGGGTGCATGAAGGGTTCGACAAGGGCGTTATCTACAGCATCGGCAAGGTGCGTGCAGAGTTGCTCGCAGGCAAGAAAGGCGACGAGGCGCGCAAGTGGGCCGAAGATATGCCCAACGGGTTCTTTCTCGATGACGTGGGCGATGCGGACGTGATGAAGGAGTACGCCCACTGCATGAGTTGGGCCGCTGCCGACAAGCACTATCAGCCCGCCGCCCTGGCACGGTTCGCAGAGTCGAAGCGCGCGGATGCGTTCTTGCTCGCCTATGCACGCGCGCATGGCCACACCGTGGTCACGCAGGAACTCTCGCAGCCCGATAAAAAGAAAGAAGTGCCGATTCCTGACGCTGCGCTTAAGATTGGCGAGATCAAGACGGTCACCATCTACGAACTGCTCCGCGCCCATGCGCGCCCTACCTTCGTCTTCAAGCCGTAACCGGGGTAGAACCAGAGGGAGAAAGTCGCGGGCATGAGAAGGCCCGGCAGTCGCCTGCCGGGCCTTTGATCCACACCGCGCAAATCAGCCCTTCTTGGCCTTGGTCAGCAACTGATCCAGCAAACTGATCGCCAGGTCGATCTCCTCATGCGTGATGTCCAGCGACGGCGCAAAGGTGATCACGTTCTTGTACCAGCCGCCCACGTCGAGCACGAGGCCGATCTTCTTGCCGTTGTGGGTGAGGTCGCCGGCGAGGCCGATGTCGACCATCCTGTCGAGCAGGGCCTTGTTCGGGGTGAAGCCGTCGTCGGTGCAGATCTCGGCGCGCAGCGCCAGGCCGAGGCCGTCGACGTCGCCGATTTCCTTGTGCTTCTTCTGCAGCTCGCGCAGGCCGGCGAGGAAGTGCGCGCCCTTCTTCGGCACGGTGGTCTCGTAGTCGAGCTCGTAGCCCATCTTGATGACTTCGAGGCCGAGCGAGGTGCCGAGCGGGTTGGAGTTGAACGTGCTGTGGGTGGAGCCGGGCGGGAAGATGGTGGGGTTGATCAGTTCCTCGCGCGCCCACAGGCCGGACAGCGGGTTGAGGCCGTTGGTGAGCGCCTTGCCGAACACCACGATGTCGGGCGTCACGCCGAAGTGCTCGATCGACCACAGCTTGCCGGTGCGCCAGAAGCCCATCTGGATTTCGTCGGACACCAGCAGGATGCCGTACTGGTCGAGCACCTTCTTCAGGCCCTTGAAGAAACCCATCGGCGGGACGACGTAGCCGCCGGTGCCCTGGATCGGCTCGACGTAGAACGCGGCGTACTCGCACTGGTTGGTCTTGGGGTCCCACACGCCGTTGTATTCGGTCTCGAACAGGCGCGCGAATTGCTGGACGCAGCTGTCGGAATATTCTTCGGCCGTCATGCCCTTGGGGCGGCGGAACGGGTACGGGAACGGCAGGAACATCGCGCGCTCGCCGAAGTGGCCGAAGCGGCGGCGGTAGCGGTAGCTGGAGGTGATCGACGAGGCGCCCAGGGTGCGGCCGTGGTAGCCGCCCTCGAAGGCGAACATCAGGCTCTTGCCGTTGCGCGCGTTGCGCACGATCTTCAGCGAATCCTCGATCGCCTGCGCGCCGCCGACGTTGAAATGCACGCGCCCGTCCAGACCGAACTTCTTCTTCGCGTCCAGCGCCACCGCCTTGGCCAGCTCGATGCGGCTCTGGTGCAGGTACTGGCTGGCCACCTGCGGCAGCAGGTCGATCTGGTGTTTCAGCACGTTGTTCAGGCGCTTGTTGCCGTAGCCGAAGTTGACCGCCGAGTACCACATCTGCAGGTCGAGGAACGGCACGCCGGCGCTGTCGAACATGTAGCTGCCTTCGCAGCTGCGGAAGATCTTCGGCGGGTCGACGTAGTGCACGGTGTCGCCGAAGGAGCTGTATTTCGCCTCGTCGGCGAGCAGCTGGGCGTCGTCGATCACGACGGCAGCGTTCTTGTCGAAAACATTCATCGGAAGTCCGGGGTCGGTAAAGGAGTGGATCGCGCGGGCCGGCCGGTCAGGCCGTGGTCGCCGGCGCAGGGGTGGCGGGCTGGCCGGACAGGCTGCCGTCGAGCAGTTGCGGCAGCAGGTCGAGCGCATCCTCGAAGCCGGTGATCGGCACGTAGGGGATGCCGGCGGCGCGGCAGTGCTCGATCAGGCGGTGCTTGGCGAACACGAAGTCGACGCGGTCGGCGGCGCAGAAATCCGAGGCGCCATCGCCGATCAGCAGCGTCTTCGCGCTGCCCGCGCGGGCCTGCGCCACGCAGGCGCACTTGCAGGTGCCGCTGCGGCAGCCGTCGGCCTGGAACGGCGAAGTGAGCTGCCACTGTTGCGGCGGCGTGGCCGGCGCCAGGTGGTTGGCCGCCAGCGGCAGGTCGTCCAGGCCGTAGCGGGCGAGAATCTGCCGGATCGCGACATCGAGGCCGTCGCTGACCACGCGGATCGGCGCGCCCAGTTCGTGCGCCTTCGCCACGAAGCCGGGGAACGCGTGGTCGATCCACATCCCGGCCAGGTGCGTGTCCAGTTCGGCGCGGCTCATCTGCAGCAGCGCGACCTGGCCGGCCATGCATTCGCGCGAACCGATCCGGCCGGCGCGCCAGTCCTGCTCCAGCACTTCCCAGCCGGGGCGGCCGAAGCGATCGAGCAGCGAGTCGATCACGTCCTCGACGGAAATGGTGCCGTCGAAATCGCACAGGATGGTCCAGCCGGAAACGGGCATCACGAACTCACGTCGGCAACGATGGGGCGGCAGCTTAGGCAGCCTGCCTTTCCATCGCCTTTCCGTCGCCTGGCGCGGCCGGCACCCGCGCAAATCGGCGCATCCGTAAGCAAAAGGAAAGCTGGCCCGCGTAGCGTGGCAAGGCACGGACCAGCCGGCTTGCCTGGTCGGGGAGAACGCCATGCGTGCGCCATCGTTCCTGCTGCTGTGCCTTGCCTTGCTCGCCTCGACCGGCGCGATGGCCGCGAGTGGCCCGCTGGGCATCGACCATCGCCTCCACTACGACAACCGCGGCATCTGGAACCGCACGGACCAGAACGCGCTGGTTTACGGCACGGTCGCCACGGTGGTCGGCGGCGCGCTGGCCTTCGGCGACCACGACAAGCTGGGCGACACCTTCTGGCGCTCGGTGGACGCGCTCGCGGTGACCGCGGTGGCCAGCGAGGGGTTGAAGCTCACCTTCCAGCGTGAACGCCCTTCGCAGACCAGCGACCCGAACCGCTGGTTCGCCGGCAGCCACGCGCAGAGTTTTCCCAGCGGCGAGGTGGCGGCGATCTCGGCGGCGGTCACGCCGTTCATGGTGAACTACGGGCCCGACCATCCTGCGGTCTACGCGCTGGCCGTGCTGCCGGTCTACGACGCGGTGGCGCGAATGAAGGCGCACGGCCACTGGCAGAGCGACGTGCTGGTCGGCGCGGCGCTCGGCACCGGCGTGGGCCTGTGGGCGGCGCACCGGAATTCGCCGCTGATCATCGGCTGGCTGCCGGGCGGCTTCCAGGTCGGCTTCGTCCATCGTTTCAAGTGATGCGCGCCGGCTTCACATCGAAGCACCCACGGTGCGCGGCATGATGTGGTCCATGATCGGGCGCATACACGGCAGAGGGATCGGCCTGCTGCTGGCCACCCTGCTGGGCGTGGCCGGCTGCGCCACGTATGCGGATCGGCCGCTGGACGAAGGTCGCGGCGCGGCCAGCGTGGCGGAACTCGTCGCGCCCATGGCATCGATGCCGGCGCCGCTGCCGGCGACGCATCGGTTCGATCCCTCGGATGGCCTGGACGTCACCGAGGTGGCGATGCTGGCGGTGGCCAACAGTCCGCAGCTGCGCGTCAGGCGCGACGAGCTGGGCATCGCGCGCGCGCAGGCGTTTGCCGCCGGCCTGCTGCCCGATCCGCAGCTGGCGTTGTCGGCCGATTTTCCGCACCCGCGCGCCAGTGGCCTGACCACGGGCTACAGCCTGGGCCTCGGCGAGGACATCGGCGCGCTGCTGACGCGTTCCTCGCGCCAGGCCGCGGCGCGCGCGCAGGTCCGTCAGGTGAACCTCGACCTGTTGTGGGCCGAATGGCAGACGGTGGCGCAGGCGCGGCTGCTGTTCGACCAGCTGCACGACCTGCGCGCCCAGCGCGCGCTGCTCGAACGCGAACAACCGGCGCTGGCCGAGGTGGCCGGCGACATCCGCGCCGCGCTGCGCGCCGGCGACCTCAGCTACGACAGCGCCAGTGCCGGGTTGAACGCGCAGGCCGAGCTGCGCAAGCGGCTGGCCGACAACGCGGTCGCGCTGCACCAGGCCGACGCCGACTTGCACCTGCTGCTCGGGCTGACGCCGGACGCGCCGCTGGCGCTGGTCGGCGCGCCCTACCGCGCCGCGCCGACGGCGGCCGAACGGGATGCCGCGCTCGACGCGCTGCCGCGGCGGCGCCCCGACCTGCTGGCGCTGCAGGCCGGCTACGCCTCGCAGCAGGAAAAACTGCGCGCGGCGATCCTGGCCCAGTTCCCCGCGCTGAACATCGGCTTCAACACCGCGCGCGACACCAGCAACGTGCATACGCGCGGCTTCAGCATCGGCATCACCCTGCCGCTGTTCGACCGCAACCGCGGCAACATCGCGATCGAGCGCGCCACGCGGGCGCAACTGCACGACGACTACACCGCGCGCGTGCTGGCCACGCGCAGCGACATCCGGCGCATCGACGCCGACCTCGCCACGCTGGACGCCCAGGTCGACCAGTTGCAGGCGCACGTGCAGGAACTCGACGAGGCACGCGACGCCGCCGACCGGGCCTGGCGCGCCGGCGCGCTGGACTGGCCGACCTGGCTCGCGATCCGCAGCAACGCGCTGGCCGCCGAGCTCGACCTGCTGGCGACGCGACAGGAACGCGCGCGGCAGTCGATCGCGCTGGACACCCTGCTCGGCCGCAGCGACCTGGCCGCGCCCAATCTATCCACCGCCAAGGCCGCCACCCGATGACGCGTTCCCTGCTCCTGCCCGCTGCCTGTGCGCTGCTGCTCGCCGCGCTGCTGGCGGCCTGCGGCCATGCCGCACCGGACGACGACGAGGCCGCCGCGCCGCCCGGCCAGGTCGCGGTGACCACCGCCACGCCGACGCGGCAGACCTTCCACGACACGGTGGAGGCGTGGGGCAGCGTCGCCGGCGATCCGCAGCGCGCGCGCGCGATCAGCCTCGGCCACGGCGGCCAGGTCAGTGCGTTGCTGGTGGCCGCGGGGCAAACCGTGAAGCGCGGGCAGGCACTGCTGACGATCACCCCCGACCCCGCCGCGCACAGCACCTGGCTGCAGGCGCAGGCCGCGCTGACCCTGGCCCGCGGCGAGCTGCAGCGCAGCGAACGGCTGGCCGCGCAGCGGCTGGCCACGCAGTCGCAGCTGGCCGCCGCGCGCAAGGCGCTGGCCGATGCGCAGGCAGCATTCGACGCGCAGCGGGCGCTTGGCGGCGGCGCGGCAAGCGAGACCGTCGCCGCGCCGGCCGACGGCGTGGTCACCGCGCTGCAGGTCGGCCTGGGCGAGCGCGTGGCGGCGAACGCGCCGCTGCTCAGCTTCGCGCCCGGCCGCGCGCTGCTCGGCGTGTTCGGCGTGCAGCCGCAGGATGGCGCCCGGCTGCACCCCGGCATGGCGGTGCAGGTGCGCCCGGTGTACGGCGCGGCGGATGCCTTCGTCGGCACGTTGCGCATGGTCGGCCAGTCGGTCGACGCGCAGACCCACCTGCTCGGCGCGCAGGTCGAGCTGCCGGCCGGCGCCAGCGCCAGCCTCGTCATCGGCGCCGCGCTGGAGGCGCAGATCCGCACCGACGATTTCCAGGCCTGGGCGGTGCCGCGCAATGCCGTGCTGCACGACGCGCAGGGCGATTACCTGTTCCAGGTCGAACGCGGCCACGCCAGGCGCATCGCGGTGAAACTGCGTAGTCCCGACGGCGACGTCGTCGGCGTCGAGGGGCCGCTGGACGCACACGCGCCGGTGGTGGTGCTGGGCGTCTACGAGCTGCATGACGGCGACGCGGTGCGGGAGTCGGCACGGTGAGCATGAGCGCATGGATGCAGCGGCATCGTCGTTCGCTGCTGTTCCTGGCGCTGATGCTGGCGCTCGGCGGCGTCGCCAGCGCGTTCCTGATGCCGGTGGCGCTGTTCCCCAACGTGGCCTTTCCGCGCGTGCAGCTGACCCTGGACGCGGGCGATCGCCCGGCCGACCAGATGGCGATCGAGGTGACCACGCCGGTCGAGGAGGCCGTGCGGCGCGTGCGCGGCGTGCGCGAGGTGCGCTCCACCACCAGCCGCGGCAGCGCGGACATCGCGATCAGTTTCGACTGGGGCGCGGACATGGCCGCCGCGCTGCAGGAGGTCAACGGCGCCGCCGGGCAGGTGTTGGCGCAGCTGCCGCCCGGCACGCGGCTGTCGAGCCGGCGGATGGACCCGACCACCTTCCCGGTGCTGGCCTACAGCCTGCGCTCGCATACCGTGTCGCCCGCCGCGCTGCACGACCTGGCCGAATACCAGTTGCGCCCGCTGCTCAGCGGCATCGACGGCGTCGCCCACGTCGACGTGCAGGGCGGCGAGGTGGCCGAGTTCCACGTCGACGTCGACCCGGGCAAGTTGCGCGCGCTGGACCTGAGCATGGCCGAAGTCACCACGGCGGTGGCCGACGCCGCCACCATCCAGGCGATAGGCCGCGTCGCCGACCACTACAAGCTCTACCTGCTGCTGGCCGACAACCAGCCGCGCAGCGTGGCCGCACTGGCCGGCATCGTGCTGCGCGCGGGACCGCGCGGCGTGGTGCGGCTGGGCGACGTGGCGCGCGTCGGCATCGGCCACGTGCCGCAATGGATCAAGGTCAATGCCGATGGCCAGGACGCGGTGCTGCTCCAGGTCTTCCAGCAACCGGCCGGCAACAGCGTGCAGATCGCCGCGGCGGTGAAGCAGCGCCTGGCCGACTTCGCGCCGCAGATGCCGGCCGGCGTCAAGGTGGCCAACTGGTACGACCAGACCCAGCTGGTCACCGGCGCGGCCGGCAGCGTGCGCGACGCGATCCTGGTCGGCATCGTGCTGGCCGGGCTGGTGCTGTTCGGTTTCCTGCGCAACACGCGGGTGATCCTGATCGCGCTGATCGTGGTGCCCGCGGTGCTGGCGATCACCGTGCTGCTGCTGCGCGTGCTCGGCATGAGCTTCAACATGATGACGCTCGGCGGCATGGCCGCGGCGGTCGGGCTGATCATCGACGACGTGGTCGTGATGCTCGAACACATCATGCGCCGGCTCCATCAGGGCGACGGCGAGCTGCACCGGCGCATCGCCGGCGCGGCGGCGGAGTTCACCCGCCCGCTCGCCGGCTCCAGCGCGGCGACGGTGGTGATCTTCCTGCCGCTGGCGTTCCTCTCCGGCGTCACCGGTGCGTTCTTCAAGGCGCTGTCGCTGACCATGGCCAGCGCACTGGTGATCTCCTGGCTGTTGACCTGGGTCGCGGTGCCGCTGCTGGCCGAACGCCTGCTCGATCGCCGCCACCTCGTCGAACCTGCGCCGTCGCGTTTCACCACGCGGATGATGGACGGCTATCACCGCGTGCTGGCGCGCTGGCTCGCGCGACCCGTGCTGGTGCTGTGGCTGGTCGTGCCGCTGCTGCTGGCCGGCGGCTTCGCCTATGCCCGCGTCGGCACCGGCTTCATGCCGAGGATGGACGAGGGCGGCTTCATCCTCGATTACCTGTCCCGGCCCGGCACCTCGCTGCAGGAAACCAACCGCCTGCTCAACCAGGTCGAGGCGATCATCCGCGCCAACCCCTACGTGGACACCTATTCGCGACGCACCGGCCTGCAGCTGGGCGGCGGCCTCACCGAGGCGAACCAGGGCGACTTCTTCGTGCGCCTGAAGAACGGTTCGCGACCTTCAACCGAAGAGGTGATGGCGCAGGTGCGCACGGCGGTCGAGGCGCGGGTGCCGGGGCTGGACATCGACCTGGCGCAATTGATGGAGGACCTGATCGGCGACCTGGTGGCGGTGCCGCAGCCGATCGAGGTGCAGCTCTACGGCGACGACGAGAAGCAACTGGACGCCACCGCCGCGAAAGTCGCCGCGGCGATCGGCAAGATCCCCGGTGTGGTCGGCGTGCTCGACGGCATCAACCCCGCCGGCGATGCACTGACGGTGCAGGTCGATCCGGCCAGGGCCGCGCTGCAGGGGCTGGACCCGGTCGCGGTGACCGACCAGGTGGCGGCGGCCATCGACGGCACGGTCGCCGCGCAGTTTCCGCTGGACGGCAAGGTGGTCGGCGTGCGCGTGCGCCTCCCTGAAGGCGCGCACCAGCGGCTCGACCAGGTGGCGGCGCTGCCGATCCGCGCCGCGGACGGCCATCTGTTTCCGCTGTCGCAGGTGGCCACGCTGCGCCAGGTGCAGGGCCAGCCCGAGATCACCCGCAACAACCTCAAGCGCATGGTGGCGGTGACCGGCCGCATCAGCGGCCGCAGCCTCGGCGCCGCCATCGCCGACGTGAAGCAGGTGCTGGCCCGCCCGGGGCTGTTGCCGAAAGGCATGTTCCACCAACTCGGCGGCGTCTACCAGCAGCAGCAGGCGGCGTTCCGCGGGCTCACCATCGTGATGCTGGCGGCGATCGCGCTGGTGTTCACCCTGCTGCTGTTCCTGTACGAGAGTTTCCGCGTGGCACTGGCGATCCTGGCGATGCCGCTGCTGGCGCTGCCCGGCGTGTTCATCGGGCTGTGGCTGACCGGCATCGAACTGAACATCTCCTCGATGATGGGCATGACGATGATCGTGGGCATCGTCACCGAGGTGGCGATCTTCTACTTCTCCGAGTTCGAGGACGCGCAGCGTCGCCTCGCGCTGCACGACGCCCTGCACGACGCCGGCACGCACCGCACCCGGCCGATCCTGATGTCGACCCTCGCCGCGATCCTGACCCTGTTGCCGCTGGCGCTGGCGCTCGGCCAGGGCTCGCAGATGCAGCAGCCGCTGGCGGTGGCGATCATCGCCGGCATGCTGCTGCAGCTGCCGCTGGTGCTGCTGGTGATGCCGGTGCTGTACGCGCTGCTGCGCCGTCGCGACACGCCGCGCGCCGCGCCCGCCGAATGATGTTCTCCGCCCCCACGCCAAGGTGACCGCCATGCAAATACCCAGGCTGCTCCGCTCCCTCGCGCCGGCCGCGCTGGCCTTGCTGCTCGCGCCTGCGGCGAGCCATGCCGCAGCGCCCGTCCCGGTGCCGCGATTGCTTTCGAGCCTGCGGCTGGGCGGCGCGGGCGGCTGGGATTACCTCAGCTTCGACGCCGCGCGGCGGCACCTGTTCGTCAGTCGCGGCGACCGCGTGCTGGTGATCGACGTCGACCGCGGCAAGCAGATCGGCACGCTTGCCGACACACCCGGCGTGCACGGCATCGCGATTGCCGCGGATCTGCAGCGCGGCTTCACCAGCAACGGCCGCGGCGCCTCGGTGACCGCGTTCGACCTGCGCACGTTCGAGCCGGTGGCCACCATCACCGGCACCGGCGAGAACCCCGACGCCATCGTCTACGACTCCCCCTCGCAGCACGTGCTGACCTTCAATGGCAGGAGCCATTCGGCCAGCGTGATCGACCCGGCCAGGGACGCGGTGATCGCCACCATCGCGCTGCCCGGCAAGCCGGAGTTCGCGGTGTCCGATGGCGCCGGCCACATCTACGACAACATCGAGGACAAGTCCGAGCTGGTGGAGATCGACACCGCCGCCAATACGGTGCTGCACGTCTGGCCGCTGGCGCCGTGCGAGTCGCCCAGCGGGCTGGCCATCGACGTCGCGCACCAGCGGCTGTTCTCGGTCTGCGACAACCGCCTGATGGTCGTCACCGATGCGCGCGACGGCCACCAGGTCGCCCGCGTGCCGATCGGCGACGGCCCGGATGGAGTGGTGTTCGACGCTGCGCAGTCGATGATCTACAGCGCCAACGGCGGCAGCGGCACGATCACCGCGATCCATCAGGATGACGCCGACCACTATCGCGTCCGTGCCACCCTTGCGACCCAGGTCAGCGCGCGCACGCTGACACTGGACCCGAAGCTGCACCGGCTCTATCTCTCCGCCGCGCGTTTCGGCAGCGCGCGGCAGCCGGATGGCCGGCACACGATCGTGCCGGGAAGCTTCGCCGTCTTGACCGTGGGGCAGCCCTGAGGCGCGACTGACCCGCCGGTGTCGCCAGGCAAGCGGCCGCGGCACACGCCGTCGCCGAAGCCGCCACGAAACGCGCTCAGCCCGGCAACTGCCGCTTGCGGCGGTGCCGGAGGAAGCCTTTCGCGCGGGAGACCGGGACGGCGCTGGTGGTCAGCAGGTGCACGAAGCGGGCCGCGATCACGCCGGTGCTGAAGCGCTCGCGCACGAAGGTCTCGGCCGCCACGCCCATCGGCAGTCGGCGCGACGGGTCGCACATCGCCACGATGGCGGCACGCCATGCTTCGACGTCGCCGGGCGGCAGCAGCACGCCGGTGACGCCGGGCTGCAGCGTTTCCGGGATGCCGCCGATGTCGCTGGCCAGCACCGGCAGGCCGGCGGCCTGCGCCTCCACCGAGACGCGCCCGAAGGTTTCCGGGGCGATGGACGGAAAGGCCAGCATCGACATGGCGCTGTAGTACGGGTGGATGTCGTTGACCCAGCCCGGGAAATGGTGGCGGTTGCCCAGCGGATGCGCGGCGGCGCGCTCGCGCAGCGCCTGTGCATCCGGGCCGTCGCCCAGCCACAGGCAATGCAGTCGCGGCTGCTGCGCCATCGCCGCGGTGGCGGCGTCGAACAGGGTGAAGATGCCCTTGCCCCGCTGCATCCGGCCGCAGTAGCCGAGCACGACGGGGTCGCCGAAGATGTCCAGGCTGCGCAGGATCGCACTGCGCTGCACCTCGTCGTGCCGGCACAGCGCCATGTTCACCGGGTTGTACAGCACCTGCACCAGGCCGGGCGGCACGCCGCGTTGGAGATAGGCGCGGCGCGCATGGCGGGACACCGCGAAGAAGCGGTGCGCCAGCCGCGGCAGCAGCCAGGCCGAGACGCGCTTCATCGGTGGCACCCGGTGGCGGAACAGCACGACCGGGATGCGCAGCAGCCGGCCGATCACGATCAGCGGCCAGTACTCCTTGCCGAAGTTGCCGACCAGCCAGTGCGGCCGCAGCTGCCGCGCAGCGCGCAGCACCGCGGCGTAGCCGCGCAGGTCCAGCGCATTGCGGAACGTGGCGCGGTGCAGTTGCACGGCGGTGTCGGCAAGCTGCTGTTCGATCAGTCCGTCGGCGGCCGTGACCACGCCGACCTCGTGGCCGGCCTCGACCAGCGCCTGCGCCAGCGCGACGAAATGGGTGGCCGCGCCGGTATGCTCCGGGTTGGTGCCGACCAGCAGGAATTTCATGCGCGGCGATCCTCGTAGCCGGTCAGCACGCGCGCGGCGAACTGCGGCAGCAGGTGGTGCCGCGCCACCTGTATCCGCGGCAGTCGCCACAGGTCGGCGCCGGCCACGGCGCGCCCCCGTCGCGTGGTGGTGGCCGCCGCGTAGCCGGCTTCGCGGGCCACCGCCACCACGCGCTCGTCGGCGTCGCCGTAGGGGTAGCAGAACTGGGTCACCGCGCAGCCGAGGCGGTCCTCGAGGTCGGCCTTGCAGCCGTGGATCTCGCCGTGCAGGGCGGCGTCCGTGCATTGGCTGAGCCGCGGGTGGCTGCGCGTGTGCGCGCCGATCTCCATGCCGGCGTCGTTCCAGCGGCGCATGTCCGCGGCGGACATCAGCGGCTTGCGGATGCCGAGCCGTTCGGCGTCCCACGTGTTGAAGCGGCCGATGCTGCCGCTGACCATGTAGATCGTGGCGCTGAAACCGAACGACTGCAGCACCGGCAGCGCCGCGTCGAGGTTGTCGACGTAGCCGTCGTCCAGCGTGATCGCGACGACCCGGCCGCGGCGTTCGCCGCGCAGGTACGGCAATGCCGCCGACATCGACAGGCCGGCGTATCCCAGCTGCTGCAGCAGCCACATCTGCCGCGCGAATCTGGCCGGGCTGACGTACAGGCTGCGGTAGCTGCGCAAGCCCGCGGGGGTTGCCGCGATGTTGTGATACATGAGCACGGGCACGATCTGGCCGCCCGCCTTTCCCGCCTTGTCCATGCCTGTTCCGCCGCACCCGGGGTTGCCCACCACCGGCACGCATCGGCCGGGGTCATCGGCCGGCATTCTCCGGGCGGCCGGCTTTCAGCCGGCTTACGGAGGCGCAGGCTGGCGTTTCAGTGTCGTGACGGGCGCTTCGCTCAGTCGTTGCGCGGGATGCTCACGTGCACGCGCAGGCCGTGGCCGAACGGCGAATCGAGCAGCTCGATGCTGGCGCCGTGCAGCTCGGCGGCGCGCTGCACGATCGACAGGCCGAGACCGTAGCCTTCGCCGCGGCTGCTCGATTCGCGGTGGAAGCGGGCGAACACGGCGGCGCGCCGTTCGGGCGGGATGCCGGGGCCATCGTCGGCCACGTCGATGGTGGTGGTGACCACGCCCTGCGCAATCGACAACTGCACCTGGCCGCCGGCCGGCACGTGGCGCATGGCGTTCTCGATCAGGTTGCGCAGCAGCGCGGCCAGCGCGGCCTCGTGGCCCTGCACCTGCAGCGGGTGGTCGTCGTGGCTGAAGCCCAGCTCGGCGCCGCTTTCGGCGATCACCGGAGCCAGCTCCTCGATCACGTCGCTGGCCACGCGCACCAGGTCGACCGGCTGGCGCTGCTCCAGCGCGGTGCCGGATTCCAGCCGCGCCAGCGCCAGCAACTGCTCGACGCGCCGCGCCAGCGCGGCCACGTTGTGGCGCGCGCCGGCCAGGCTGGCCTCCGCTTCGGCGGGATCGCGGGTGGCCATCGCGCTCTCGATGTTGAGCATGATCGAGGCCAGCGGCGTGCGCAGCTCGTGCGCCACGTCGGCGCTGAAGCGATGCTCGCGCTCCAGTGCATCGGCGAGACGCTGCAGTTGCCCGTTCAACGCGTCGAGCACGGGCTGCAGTTCCAGCGGCGCCCGCTCCAGCACGATCGCCTCGCGGCTGCCCAGCTTGCGCGAGGCCAGTGCGCCGGTCAGCGACTGCAGCGGGCGCAGGCCGCGCCGCACCGCCCAGCCGACCAGCAGGCCGAGCAGCGGCAGGCCGATCAGCAGCGGCAGGGCATGGTCGAACCACAGCGCGCGCAGGATGTCGTGGCGGCTGTCGTAGCGCTCGCCGGTGCGGATCACCAGGCCGTCGCGCGGGTCGGGCAGGGTGAACAGGCGCCAGCGGTAGCCGTTGGCGCGGATGTCGCGGTATTCGCCGTCGCCGGCTTGCGGCGCGGGCAGCGCGGCGAGGTTGGTGGTGGCCATCACCAGGCGGCCGGCGCGGTCGAATACCTGGAAGCCGACCTCGGACTCGAACGTGTGGCCGCGCCGGCGCATGGCCTGCACCGCGGGCGCCTCGATCGGCACCAACTGGCCATGCTGGCCGTGGCCGCGCAACACGTCGGGGCCTTCCTGGCCGAGGATCACCTGCAGCGTGCGGGCCGACTGCGCCAGCCGGCCGTCGGACAACTCGTTCACCTCCTGCATGGTGCGCCGGAAGCTGAGCACCGCCAGCGGCAGCAGCACCGCCAGCATCACGCCGATGATCAGCCAGCGCAGCCGGCCGCGCAGGCTGGGCTGGCTCATTCGGGCTCCCGCGGGATCATGTAGCCGAAGCCGCGCACGGTGCGCACGGTGTCGTAGCCGAGTTTCTTGCGCAGCGTATGCACCAGCACCTCCAGCGCGTTGTCGCCGACCACGGTGTCCAGACCATACAGCGAGTTCACCAGGCTTTCGCGGCGCACCAGCTTGCCGGCGCGTTCCAGCAGGATCTGCAGCAGGGCGAACTCGCGCCGGGTCAGTTCGATCGCCTCGCCGCGACAGGTCACCTGCGAGGTGCCCAGGTCCAGCGCCAGCGCGCCGACCTCGATGCGGTTGACCGCCAGGCCCTGCGCGCGCCGGTTCAGCGAGCGGATGCGCGCGCACAGCTCGTCGAGGTGGAACGGCTTGATCAGATAATCGTCGGCGCCGGCATCGAGTCCGTGCACGCGCGCCTGCAGGCCGTCGCGCGCGGTCATCACGATCACCGGCGTGGTGACGTGGCTGCGGCGCGCCTCGACCAGCACGTCGAGGCCGTCCTTGCCGGGCAGGCCGAGGTCGAGCAGCACCAGGTCGGCGGTTTCGTCGCGCAGCGCGATGAGCGCCTCGCGGCCGTCGCGCAGCCAGCTCACCGTATAGGCGAGGCGTTCCAGCGCGCGCTGGATCGCGGCGCCGAGCTGGGCGTCGTCCTCGACCAGGATGATGTGCACGAACAGGCTCCGGTGTGGCGGCGGCCCGGCGGATTATCCGTGTGCCGGCTTAAGAAGTGCTTATGGCGCAGTCGACACGTCAAGAGCCGGTGGCTGCGCGGTCCGCGCGGAGGTGCTCGACCGGGTGCCGCCGGCAATCAGTCGGGCCCGGCCGGGCGCAACAGCTCGTCCAGCGGCTGCGCCTTGCCGAACAGCCAGCCCTGGGCAAACGCCACGCCGTGCTGACGCAGGAACTCGGCCTGGGCGTGGGTCTCCACCCCTTCGCTGATCAGCGTGAGCTTGAGCGAGCGCGCCATCGCGATGATGTGCAGCACCACTTCGCTGGTGACCGAGTCGGTGCCGATGGCATCGACGAAGACCTTGTCGATCTTCAGGTAATCGGCGCGCAGCTGGGTCAGCTGCGACAGGCTGGAGAAGCCGGTGCCGAAGTCGTCGATCGCCACCCGGATGCCGAGCTCGTGGAGCCGCGCGATCGTGCGGTTGGCGCTGGCCGGGTCGATGAAGGAGCTCTCGGTGACCTCCACCACGATGTTGTGCACGCCGATGCCGGGCGTGCGGAGCAGGCGCTGCAGGTGCTCCACCACGGCGCCCGAGAGCAGGTCGGTCGGCGCCAGGTTGATGCTGATGTAGCCGCCCGGGTGCTGGCTGAAGAAGCGCGGCCCGTCGATGGCGACCTGGGCCAGCACGTACTCGGTGAAGCGGGCGGTCAGCCCGCAATCGGCCGCCGCCTGCACGAACAGCGCCGGGCGCATGCCGATCTGCTTGTTGGCCGGCCAGCGCAGCAGCGCCTCGGCGCCGACCATGGCGCCCGAGCCCAGCTCCACGATCGGCTGGTAATACAGCACGAACTCGCGCCGTTTGAGTGCCGCCCGCAGCAGCGCGGGCAGCGACGCGCGCTGGCGCGCCAGCATGACGATCGCCGTCGCCAGGCCGGCGCCGAGCACCAGCCCGATCGGCAGCAGGACCAGGGCGAACGCGCGCAGGCGGGCGTTCACGTGGGCGTGCGGGATCGCCGCGTAGGCGGCCACGTCGAACTTGTCCGATGCCTCGATGGCGACCAGGTAGCGGCCGTCGCGAAAGGTCGTGTGCGCGGCCTTGCGGCCGGCGGAAATCCATGCCGGGTCGAACGGGCCGCGGGACGCCCACAGCTTGCCGGCGCTGTACCCGAACACGCCCTGGGCCAGGCCGGGCAGCGGAGGGGTCTCGATCAGCAGCGCCTCGGGATGCACGGCCGCGGCGTAGCGGCCCGCGGCCAGTACCACGAACGGGCGGCTGCCCTTGATCGAGACCGAGACGTAGACCCGGGTCCCGCGCGGGCTCACGTAGGTGGGCGGCCCCATGTCGAGGCCGTCGCCGAGCGGACCGATGGCCGAGCAGGTGATGCGGTCGCCGTCGACGAAGCCGACCGCCTGCACGTAGTCGTAGTCGAGCAGCACCTTGCGCAGCTGCGCGCGCTTCTCCTCCGAACAGATGCCGGCGGCCATGTTCTCGCGGCTCAACCGCTGGTAGGCGGCCACCGATTGCCGGCCCACGCCCTCGGTGCGCTGCACGATGCTGCGGGCGAGGCTGGAGGCCTGCTCCTGCGCCTCCTCGAGGCTCTGGTGGCGGGCGATCAGCAGCACCGCCGCCATCGGCAGCACGATGGCCAGGATGCACAACGTCAGCGCGATGGTTGTCGCAAGCCGTCTCGGCATCGTTCCCCCTGGGCCGCGACCCCGCCGGTGCGGGGCGCCCGCCATCGCGATGATGCCCCATCGCGGCGGTCGTGCCTATCCGGCGCCGGCATTGCCGCAGCCTCAGAAGCGCAGGCGCACGAACAGCGACGGCCCGTCCAGCTTCATGTCGAGGTTGGCGTCGTAGGCCTGCTTGCGCTGGTGCAGCACCACGCGGCTGTAGCCGTACTCGGCGCCGAAGCCCACGTTCTGCCACGGGAACCACTCCACGCCGAGCGCGGCGTTGACGATGTGTCCGCTCAGGCGGCCGCCGTTCTTCTTCACGCCGGCGGCGTCGAGGTACATCCGCCACTGCTCGTTGAAGGCGTGCCGCCAGCCGAGCTGCAGCATCGGCGCCCACGCGCTGTCGCTGGTGCTGGAGGAGGCTTCCCCGACCGGCTCGCCGTTGACGCTGGCCTCGCCGCTGATGCTGGCGCGCACGCGGTAATAGGCGCCGCCCAGGCCCAGTCCGAACACGTCGTTGCCGTGGCCGAACCACCAGCGGTACGAGGCGCTGCCGAAGTCGAAGTTCAGCTTGCCGCGAACCTGCGCCGCGGCGGCGTAGTCGTTGCCGGCGTAGCTGATCGAGCGGGCCAGGCCCTGGCTGCGCGTGCGGTTGACGCTGTAGTAGTCCAGCGAGAAGCCCTGGCTGTCGCCGACCAGGAAATCCAGCCGCGCGCGCGGCACGCGCTTGTGGTCGCTGAAGCCGAGGTCATTCTCCAGGTTGAAATTGCCGTGGTACTGGTCGCTCTTGTCGCTGGCGCCGATGGTGGTGTCGGCGTGCGCGTCATAGCCGCCCAGCCAGATGCTGACGCGATCGAGCGCGGGCGACTGCTGGGCGCAGGCCAGGCTGCTGGCCAGCGCCAGCGGGAGGAAGCTGGCGCGGCGCAGCGCACGCCAATGCCGACGGGTCGGGGGGTGGATCATCTGCCATGTCTCCGGGTGGTGACGAATGCCGAGGGCATTCGCGGCCATCCTGATTCCCGCGGACATGGTACGAACAGCCCGTGTGCAAGCGCCGTGCATGGTCGTTGCTGGCCGCTTGCGGCGAACGATAGAATCGGGCGAGGAGTCAGGACGGTTCCGCCGCCACGCTCCCAGACTCGAGATGTGCGCATGCGGGCGATCGTGACGATGGCCTGCCGTGCGGCGCGCCCGGATGACTGGATGCCTGGATGACGCGAGGCAGGCCGATGCACACGACGGGCCGGGGCGCTTGCCCCGGTGGCGGGCGACACCGACGATCCTTCCACCGAACGCAGTGACCGATGCCCGACCACGCCCTCCCAAGCGCCATCCTCTGCCTGCCCTTCGCGGCGGCGTTGGCGACCTGGCTGATGCGCGAACGCGGACACAACCGCGCGGCCTGGCTGATGACCGGCACCGCCCTGCTCGGCCTGGCGCTGTCGCTGTGGCTGGTGCCGGCGATCTTCGCCGGCGAGGTACTGCGCCAGACCATTCCGTGGGCGCCGAGCCTGGGGCTGGACCTGGTGCTGCGGGTCGACGGCTTCGGCTGGCTGATGATGCTGCTGATCTGCGGCATCGGCGCCCTGGTGGGGGTGTACGCGCGCTATTACATGTCGCCGGACGATCCGCTGGCGCGCTTCTTCGCGCTGCTGCTGGCGTTCATGGGCTCGATGCTGGGCATCGTGATGTCCGGCAACGTGATCCAGCTGGTGTTCTTCTGGGAGCTGACCAGCCTGTTCTCGTTCCTGCTGATCGGCTACTGGCACCGCGGCCCCTCGGCGCGCGACGGCGCGCGGATGGCGCTGATCGTCACCTCCGCGGGCGGCTTCTGCCTGCTCGCCGGCATGCTGCTGCTGGGCCACATCGCGGGCAGCTACGAGCTCGACGCGATCCTCGCCGCGGGCGACGCCGTGCGCGCGCATCCGTGGTATACGCCCACGCTGCTGCTGATCCTGCTCGGCGCGTTCACCAAGAGCGCGCAGTTCCCGTTCCACTTCTGGCTGCCGCAGGCGATGTCGGCGCCCACGCCGGCCTCGGCCTACCTGCATTCGGCGACGATGGTGAAGGCCGGCGTGTTCCTGCTGGTGCGCTTCTGGCCGGTGCTGGGCGGCACCGCGGAGTGGTCGTGGATCGTCGGCGGCGTGGGCCTGGTCACGTTGATCCTGGGCGCCTACGCGGCGATGTTCGAGCAGGACATGAAGGGCGTGCTGGCCTATTCGACGATCAGCCACCTGGGCCTGATCACCATGCTGGTGGGGCTCGGCAGCGCGCTGGGCGTGGTGGCGGCGATCTTCCACATCGTCAACCACGCCACCTTCAAATCCTCGCTGTTCATGGCCGCCGGCGCGGTGGACCACGAGGCCGGCACGCGCGACCTGCGCAAGCTCGGCGGCCTGCGCCGGGTGATGCCGATCACCGCCACGCTGGCGCTGGTGGCCGGCGCGGCGATGGCCGGGGTGCCGCTGCTGAACGGCTTCCTGTCCAAGGAGATGTTCTTCGCCGAGACGCTGGCGGCGCGCCAGGGTCCGCTGCTGGACGCGATCTCGGTGGTGATCGCGGTGGCGGCCAGCGCGTTCGGCGTGACCTATTCGATCCGCTTCGTGCGCGGCGTGTTCTTCGGCCGCATGGCCACCGACCTGCCGCACGAGCCGCACGAGCCGCCGCTGTGGATGCGTTTCCCGATCGGCCTGCTCGCGCTGGCCTGCCTGCTGGTGGGCGTGCTGCCGGGGCGGGTGATCGGGCCGACGCTGCGGGTGGCGGCCGGCGCGGTGCTCGGCACGGAGATGCCGGCGTACAGCCTGGCGGTGTGGCACGGCCTGACCACGCCCCTGCTGATGAGCGTGTTCGCCTTCATCGCCGGCTGCCTGCTGTTCGCCAGCCTGCGCCGCCGCTTCGCCACCATCGAGACCGCGCCGCTGACCGCCCGCTTCAGCGGCAAGCGGCTGTTCGAGCGCGCGCTGGCGGTGTTCGCGGCGGACTGGCCGCAGCGCATCGAGCGGCTGTATCCGAACCGGCGGCTGCAGTCGCAGCTGCTGTGGATCGTGCTGCTCGCCCTGCTGGCCGGCGTGCTGGCGGTCACCACGGCGCCGCTGGATTTCCGTCCGCACTGGCCGAGTGTCGATCCGGCGTTCGCCCTGCTGTGGCTGCTCGGTGCGGCCTGCGCGATCGGCGCGGCGACCCAGGCCAAGTTCCATCGCCTGGCCGCGCTGGTGCTCAGCGGCGGCGCCGGGCTGGTCTCGTGCGTGAGCTTCGTGTGGCTGTCGGCGCCGGACCTGGCGGCCACCCAGCTGCTGGTGGAGGTGGTCACCACGATCCTGATCCTGCTCGGCCTGCGCTGGCTGCCCAAGCGCATCGCCGGCTTCGCGCCCGAGGGGTGGCGCCAGCGCTTCCGCCGGCGCCGCGACATCGTGATCGCGCTGGCGGTGGGCATCGGCGTGGCCAGCCTGGCCTATGCGGCGATGATGCACCCGGTGGCCGACTCGATCTCGCGCTTCTTCCTCGATCGCGCCTACGTCGAAGGCGGCGGGCACAACGTGGTGAACGTGATCCTGGTCGATTTCCGCGGCTTCGACACCCTGGGCGAGATCAGCGTGCTGGCGATCGTGGCGCTGACCGTGTTCGCCCTGTTGCGCCGCTTCCGCCCGGCCGCCGAAAGCATCAGCGCGCCGGAACAGCAGCGCCAGCAGACGGCGCTGGAGGCGGACGAGCCCGGGCGCGCGGCGGACCATTCGCTGACCGACTACCTGATGATCCCCGGCCTGATCATCCAGCTGATGGCGCCGGTGATCCTGCTGTTCGGGCTGCACCTGTTCCTGCGCGGGCACGACCTGCCGGGCGGCGGCTTCGTCGCCGGGATCACCGTGGCGGTGGCGCTGATCCTGCTGTACATGGCGCGCGGCGCGCGCTGGGTGGAGTCGCGCCTGCGCGTGCTGCCGCTGCGCTGGATCGGCGCCGGGCTGCTGCTGGCCTTGTTCACGGGCTTAGGCTCGCTGGTATTTGGACGTCCATTCCTGACCAGTCATTTTCAGTACCTGGCGCTGCCGCTGTTCGGCCGCGTGCCGCTGGCGACGGCGCTGCTGTTCGACCTTGGCGTGTTCGCCACGGTGGTGGGCGCGACCATCCTGATGCTGATCGCGCTGGCGCACCAGTCGCTGCGGCGTCCGCGCCAGGTGTCGGCCGCCGCCGCGGAAGGGGAGGGCTGATGGAACTGGTGCTGGCCGCCGCCATCGGCATCCTCGCCGCCTCCGGCGTGTGGCTGCTGCTGCGCCCGCGCACGTTCCAGGTGATCATCGGGCTGACCCTGATCTCCTATGCCGTGAACCTCTTCATCTTCTCCATCGGCGGCCTGCGCACCGGCGCCGATCCGGTGCTGCACGACGTGGCCGGCGACGTCGCGCAGTACACCGACCCGCTGCCGCAGGCGCTGGTGCTCACCGCGATCGTCATCGGTTTCGCCACCACGGCGCTGTTCCTGGTGGTGCTGCTGACCTCGCGCGGGCTGACCGGCAACGACCACGTCGACGGCGAGGACGGCACGCCGTGAGCGACCACCTGGTCATCGCGCCGATCCTGCTGCCGCTGCTGGTGGCCGCGCTGCAGCTGCTGGTCGGCGAAAGGCGCCGGCGCACCACGCTGGCGCTGAGCATCGCCTCCTGCACGGGGCTGGTGCTGGCCTGCGCCGCGCTGATGCACGCGGTATCCGGCGGCGAGGCGCTGGCGGCCGTCTACCGCATCGGGGACTGGCCGGCGCGCTTCGGCATCGTGCTGGTGGCGGATCGCCTGTCCGCGCTGATGGTGCTGCTCACCAGCGTGCTGGCGCTGGCGTTGCTGCCTTACGCGCTGGGCCGCTGGCAGCATCGCGGCGGCCATTTCCAGCCGCTGCTGCAGTTCCTGCTGATGGGCCTGAACGGCGCCTTCCTCACCGGCGACCTGTTCAACCTGTTCGTGTTCTTCGAGGTGCTGCTGGCGGCGTCCTACGGCCTGGCGCTGCACGGTTCGGGCGCGCGCCGGGTCAGCGCGGGGCTGCACTACATCGCGGTGAACCTGACCGCCTCGATGCTGTTCCTGCTCGGCGTCAGCCTGATCTTCGGCGTCACCGGCACGCTGAACATGGCGGCGCTGGCCGAGTTGATCCCGCACGTGCCCGAGCGCACCCGCGCGCTGCTGCACGCGGGTGCGGCCATCCTCGGCGTGGCGTTCCTGATCAAGACCGCGATGTGGCCGCTGGGTTTCTGGTTGCCGCGCACCTATGCGGCCGCGGCGCCGGCGGTGGCGGCGATGTTCGCGCTGATGACCAAGGTCGGCATCTACGTGCTGCTGCGCCTGGGCCTGCTGCTGTTCGGCGACGGCGCCGGGCCCGCCTCGGCGCATTTCGGCAGCCAGTGGATGCTGTGGGGCGGCGCGGCGACGGTGGTGGCCGGCACCATCGGCATGCTCGGCGCGCGCGACCTCGGCAAGCTGGCCGGCTACAACGTGGTGGTCTCCGCCGGCACGCTGCTGGGCGCGATCGGCCTGCAGCAGGACGCGGTGACCACCGGCGCGCTGGCCTACCTGGTGATCTCCACGCTGGCGATCGCCGCGTTCTTCCTGGTGGCCGGCCTGCTTGCCTCCGACGGCGACGACGAGACCGACGACACTCTGCTGCTGGAGCCCTACGAGCAGCCCGGCGAAACGCCCGCCAACGAGAGCCTGTACGCGCAGGAGGACGAGAGCCGCGTGGTGATCCCGGCGCCGATCGCGATGCTGGGCCTGAGCTTTTCCGCCTGCGCCGTGCTGCTGGCGGGGTTGCCGCCGCTGTCCGGTTTCCTGGCCAAGTTCGCCCTGCTCTCGCCGATGCTCGAGGTCGCCGGGCGCGGCGCGATGGTGCTGTTCGTGCTGGTGGTGGTGGCCGGCTTGTGCACCGTGATCGCACTGTGCCGCGCCGGCATCCAGATCTTCTGGGTCGAGCCGGAGCGCATCTTCCCCAAGGTGCGCCTCACCGAGAGCATCTCCATCGCTTTGCTGCTGGGGCTGTGCCTGCTGCTGACGGTGTGGGTCGAGCGGCCGCTGCACTACCTGCGCGGCACCGCCGACCAGCTGCATGCGCCGCAGAACTACATCCACGCGGTGCTGCCGGATGCGGAGGCGGCGCCATGATCCGCCGCTGGCTGCCGCATCCGCTGCTGAGCGCGCTGCTGCTGCTCATCTGGCTGATCTTCAACCAGAGCCTGGCGCCCGGCACGGTGCTGCTCGGCATCGCCTTCGGCATCGCGCTGGGGCGCATGTTCGACCTGCTGGACCCACCGAAGGCGCGCCTGCGCCACTACCCGCTGCTGCTGCGCCTGTTCGCGCGCGTGGTGCTGGACATCGTTCGCTCCAACCTCGCGGTGGCGCGCATCGTGCTGTTCGGCAAGCGCCCGATGCGCTCGGGCTTCGTGGCGATCCCGCTGCAGCTGACCGACCGCTACGGCCTGGCCGTGCTCTCGTGCATCATCACCTCCACCCCCGGCACGATCTGGGTCAGCTACGACTCCAGCGCCAACATCCTGCTGATCCACGTGCTGGACCTGGTCGATGAGGCGGGCTGGATCGACTCGATCAAGCAGCGCTACGAACGGCCCCTGCTGGAGATCTTCCAATGAGCCATGCCCTGCTCGACGTGGCGATTGGCGCGGCGCAGATCCTGCTGCTGCTGGCGATGGCCTTCTCGCTGATCCGCATGGTGCGCGGCCCGCGTGCGCAGGACCGCGTGCTGGCGCTGGACGCGCTGTACGTCAACGCGATGATCCTGCTGCTCACCATCGGCATCCGCAGCGGCAGCATGCTCTACGTCGAGGCCGGCCTGGTCATCGCCCTGCTCGGCTTCGCCAGCACGGTGGCGCTGTCGAAATTCCTGATGCGCGGGCAGGTGATCGAATGAGCCACCTCGACGCCCTGCCGCCGTGGGCGGCCGTCACCGTCGCCGTGCTGATGCTGCTCGGCGCGCTGTTCGCCTTCGTCGGCTCGCTCGGCCTGCTGCGCCTGAAGAATTTCTACCAGCGCGTGCACGCGCCCACCCTGGGCACCACGCTGGGCACGTTCTTCATGCTGGCCGCCTCGATCACCTGCTTCTCGGTGCTGCACGGCCGGCCGATCTTCAATGAAATCCTGATCGGCGTGTTCCTCACCCTGACCACCCCGATCACCCTGATGCTGCTGGTGCGCGCCGCGCTGTACCGCGACCGCGAGGAAGGTTCGCAGGACGTGCCGCAGCTGACGCGCAAGGAATGACACGCGGGGCCGCTGCGACTGCAGCGACTCCGCGCAATGCCGGTGGGATTACAGCGTCCGCTCGAAATCCCGCACCTGGCGCTTGGCCTCGTCGCGCGCGATGCCGTAACGCTCCTGCACCTTGCCGACCAGGTATTCGGTATTGCCCTCGGCCCGGGTCAGGTCGTCGTCGGTCAGGTCGCCCCACTTGGCCTTGATCCTGCCGGTGAGCTGTTTCCAGTTGCCCTGGATGCGGTCGTCGTTCATGTCATGTCACTCCGTTTGCGAATGGGGATGACAGGCGTGCCGTTGCAACCCGTCGCGGACCACTATCCGCATGGCGGCGTTAGGGCGAGGTGGTGGCGGCGTGGAGGGCTGGGGTGGGTGTTCAGGGAGACGCAGGCCGTGCGCCACGCGCACCGGATGGTGGGCCCACCAGGACTCGAACCTGGAACCAAGGGATTATGAGTTCGCGACGAACGCACCGAGCCAAGTAAATTCCAGTCAATACTAGTCAATGCGGATCAAGACTAAACTTCTTTGAAATCCGCATCTTAGTCAATCCTGGTCAATGCGGATCGATACAGGCATTGTACCGGTACTGTACCGGCGTCATCTTATCTAGAGGTAGCCTGGTGGCGGCTGACTTCGGCGGTCAACCGACGGCTTCGGACACCTTCTATCTCGGGGCTTCCCGGCATAGGACATTCTGGAAAGGCCACTGAACGCATGGATCGCTCATGCCAAAGGCGCCGCGTGATGTCAAACAAATACCGGACGGGGAAATATGGGAAGGAAGTCCCGAGACAAGCGAAAGCGGAAGCTTAAGGAGAAGCGAGCAAGGACTCGCGCCTACGCTGCTTCGCAACACAAGAACGCTGATACGTCGTTCGTCCAGGTCATTCATGAAATACAGGAAGTCCTCGCCCGTTATCGGGCCGAGGACGTTATCTTGGCCGGGACCGTCTCGGAACTCTGGCTTCCGAACATCAGCAGCCAAGTAAAGCACCAACTACTCCTAAGGGTCGCCGTTTCGATGCCACTCACTGCGTATCGAGGCGAGCAGCCTATCGATACGTACGAGAGCTTCCAAGCATTTCTCAGGGACATATATGCGGTCCTGCCAAGCTTCCCAACCCTTGAGGACTATGTTCCTGAGGCAGATTGGGGCGAGGTGTCCTTAGACGTAAGGGATGTGTTCATCCCCATCATGTATGGCGGCAGTGTTGAGCGCATCACTGATTTCGTTACCGCCTTCCGCTTTGCCCAAGCTGGAAATGATCCCGCCGCCCAGGACATGAACGTCGCGCTATGGATCCAGAGTTATCTGATCACTCATGTCAGGAGCCAGTCACATCTTCGGCAACTGGACATCGAAACCGGGCATTTTGAGGTTCCGCCACGAGATTTTTGGGAGGACTGCCGAGAAGCGCTCCTTTCGGTGGGTCGGGCAACCACGCAAACGCTAGGCACGTTCAGCGAAGACCTCACCATCACCCCGGGGTCTCTACGAATTCCGGAATCGAGCACCGCGTTCGGCAGCAGCATCTTCAATGGGACGTCCCTTCCGGCACTAATGGTCCGGGTGAACGATACCGTGCTCCCACTCTCGCCACGCAGCGGTCCTAGCGTCGTGCTGGAAAAGTGGGCTACCAGGACAATCGGCAGCAGAGATCAACGACTGCGCCGGATGGCATACACCCTCAGCGAGTTCCTGGCCGATCGATTTCGTCCGGGCGAAGTCATCACTGGCCCCCTCATACCAGGCACTCCCGAGAAGCCGTTGCCTTACGTTCTATCCGCAGCTCTCACCTCTGGCGACAAGCTCTTTCTTGTGGCGCCGGGGGATATCCTGGATCCGTCCAGTATCAGGCGCATGTGCAGAGACGTGCGTGCGCTAGTGTCGTCCAAGGGTCAATGGGCCCTTAAGCTCGCCAGACAGAACACTGGCGTGCAAGTGTTGCGCCGGGACGGTGAACCGTTTTCTTCTGACGATGTGACGTTCATCGTTGTGCCAACGGACGTTACAGCTCAGCCGCGCACGCTTCCTGATATCGGAGAGCGAGAACACCTGATTCCGCCGTCGGACTTCGTAACTTTATTTGACACGTTGGAGGGCGTCGACGAGCTCGCGGAGTTTCTCAGCTACATGGACAAGAATCTCGCACTAGTTTGGACTCCGTTTACGGGGCTGACCGATTTGTTCGGCAGCTTCCGTGACTCACATGGACTCCTCGTCGACGGCGCGATCCAGCCGACCATGATTAGCCTTGATCCTCACTGGGGAAGCAACTGGCGCTACAAACAGCTGACGGAGTTTTGGTCATCGGCTCCACCGGACTTTCCCGACGGCAGGCCAACCTGGACCATTGAGCCGAATAATAGTAACCACCTCTACAGGATGTTGTCCAAAGGACGGCCCGCACTCTCCTGGTCGACAGTGATCGGAGACTGTTGCGTCCACATGGTGTTTCCGTTTGTTCCGCGCATGATGGATGCCACCAACGGACATCTGCTCGAAAACTTTGTTCATTGCGCGGCAGATGCCCTGGCACAGCGCCGCGAAATTATTGCGGCATTGCCGATACTTGGACGCCCACGGATCGTCTTCGTTTGCCGACAAGAACCAAGCACCGTTGTCGACGAGACTGCTAGGACGATTGCGGAGGGCTCTCTTGATAAGCCGCTCATCAACAATTTGAGAGTGGTAAAGCAAGATGCCGCTGGTCGCATCATGTTGAGCATCGAAGTGAACCTATCGCGAGTCCAGAATAGCCTGCACAATGCCACGGATGCTTCATTTGAATCGGAGTGCGCAATCGAGCTCTTGCGCTCCCTTGCCGCAGCCACCGGCCAAGAAGTCGCCACTGAAGTAGTGGACCAGTTGGTCAACACATCGACAGCTAGGCCTCGCTTTGTCATGCAGACAATGACGCGGGATATTGATGTCCCCGATCACGCTGAGCCGATACTCCCAGAACCAAGCGCCTACAAATCCGCTCGACGCGACTTGGCCGTGGTTTTTCGCGAAATCAAAGCAGAACCAGGCCGGCACGAACTTGCCGAAGCGAAAGTAATCATCGACCGTGCAAGGGACGCATACCGTGCCGAGTTACACAAGCGTATCGCCACATGCGACCTGACGTCACTGCTCGTCTTTTGCGTCGAGCAGCACGATGCACTAATAGCGGAGTACCAGCGCGCCACATCGCGCATTCAGCTCAGCCTCGCTCACGAGGTGGACTACTCCCGAGCGAATGCCATTGCAGAAGCGCATGACCGCTTCACCAGAAATGCTCGCAACTACCGGTACCTCATCGAGGCCGCGCTGAGCATGGCTCCCGTCGATGAAGCCGCCGAAAAGACGAAGATGACGGTTGATTTTCTTGCCACCGTCGACTGGCTCTTCGTTCTTTACGGTGCCAGCGACGTGCTCCACAACGGTATTCATCCAGGAGGAGTGGAGTTAGACCATCACTATGTGCCCGAGGTATTCTTCTCCGATGGTCTAACGGAGAAGGAGCACGAGTTCTCTCTTGAGCAGGCCAATCTTAAGCTTGGCATTGAACTTACACCTGCGGATGAGATTCACGGCCTACAACCGGGTCAAGGAATCGAAACGATTGATCAGGCGTTTAGCACCGACCTAGGTTTCACACTTTCTAATCTGGCACAGGCCTTGGCGACACTTTCGCGCTGGCCATCAGTCACTGGGTCGGGTGAGATCACACTGTCGTACCAGGCCTCCATCGACAAAATTGTCGAAATGCTCCGTGAGTCTGTTGAAGGCCTGACAGACGACGAGGCTCACCGTATCGTCAAGTTTGTAACTATTGATCCCTCGCACATCCGTATACTTCTTGGCAAAGAGGCCTCTGAATCGGATGTCCCTGTTTGGGAGCACAACAAACGCGCTCATCGGCTCACAATTCGCCCGCTGATTCCGCTGAGCTCCGGCGATCTATTGTGGGGTGCAGCGAGCGCGGAGAGAGCCGGACGCATTTGGGTCGGCTCAGTTTCTGACGGTTACCTACCTGCCGACTTTCGCTGGCCAACGGTCAAGGCCGAGGTGCGCAATATTAAGAACAGCATCGAGAAGGGGCTGGAGAAGCGCGCTTACGAGATATGCGCACGTACGGCACCACACCTCGCTGAGGGCATCGACTTCATGCGCCGCTTCAAGAACGAAGGCTTCGAGGACGTAGGCGACTTTGATGTCCTCGCTTATTGGCCAGAGGGCAATCGCTGGCTCGCGGTCGAGTGTAAATATAACCAGCCGCCGTTCTGCCTGAAGGACGCGCGTCGACTTCGTGATCGCATCTTTGGCGACGGCCGAGACCATGCCCAGTTTGAACAGATCGAACGCCGGCATCGATTCCTCGAAGGGAATACAGACAAACTGCGAAAGCTTCTGGGTTGGCCGGCGCCATCTTTGGATCAGCCTCCCTCAATCGCGGATGTCTACGTCAGTCGCGAAATCTATTGGTGGATGCGAAATACGCCCTATAAGGTCGATGCTCATTTCGTCCGAATCGATACTCTGGATGGATGGCTCAGGGCAGAAGGCTTCATGGTCCTTGATACACGAAGGCCGACATCGGCCCCGTCGTGAGTTTGCTAGCCCAGGTCGGTTTAGTTTTCACCCTCCTGCTTCAGCAGGAGGGCATGACTAGCGTCCAAAAAGATCCCGCAAACAGCCTAAGAGCGCTCTCAGAGCAAACTCGATTGTCACTCGACGCCGCGAGACGACATGCGTTAGGACGCCCGCCCTGGACCAACAGAGGGACTGATTACCTCTTTCTCAATGAATCGAGCCGGCCCACCAAATCTTCCGCCCGCAGGTGCGTATAGCGCTTCAGCATTTGCATGGACTTGTGCCCGCTGATAGCAGCCACCTCTTGATCACTGAGCCCACCTTCAACAAGCCTGCTGACTGCTTCATGGCGCAGATCGTGGAACCTCAGGTCGCTCACCCCGATCTCGGCCTTCATATTGAGCCATGCCTTATTGAAGTTGTAAGGCCTTCGCCTACCGTCCTTCCCCGGCTCTCCAAAGAAGACTAGATCGGTATCCTTGGGCCGAATAGGGTTCGCAACTGCAGCGGCCAGAACCTCTGTGGCGTGCCGCGTAAGAGGCACCGTGCGAGCGCTGTCGTTCTTCGTCTTGCTTAGCCGCACAATCCGTCGCTGTAGATCAATCTGCCCCCTCGTTAACCCGGTGATCTCCGAAGACCGCATGCCCGTCTCAAGCGCCAGGTCGAATATCCAAAGAAGCATCGGATTCGAATGCGTAGCCACAGCCTTGCGTATCCGGCGTTCCTCCTCTTTCGAAAGCCGACGATCGCGACCTTCACCGGCACTTGGTTTCCGTATATTGGCTACGGGATTCTGCACGAGCCCAATCCGCCACTCGCGGATCGCCGTAGTGAACAAGTGGCTAGCGAGCGCCAATTCCAGCCGAACCGTGTTCGGCTTTTTGCCTTCCCCCAGGCGATGATCGCGGTAACGAGCGATCAAGTCCGCGTTGACTGCAGCCAACGAATATTTGCCCAGGAAGAGTCGAAGCGACAACGCTTTAAGACGCTCAGCACGCTGGGTCGACTCTTTCTTCGTCGGCGTGACTTCCGCCAAGTAACGATCTAGAGCAATTCCGAAGGTCATTCGCCCGGATGGGGCGCGCTCGATGAAGAGGCCTCGCACCATCTCGTCTTCGGTGCGGCGCGCCCAGTCCTCTGCGTCACGCTTCGTGCGAAATGTCTTAGCAGAGGTAGGCCACCCCTGCTTTCGAATCACTGCTTTCCAAGTCCCTGAGGGAGTCTTTACGAGGGTCGCCACGAGCTGGCCGCGATTCGGGGATGTACCGAAACTGTACCTCGGACCAAGGGACTTACAAGTAGTTGCCGTAAAACCACTTATTTTATGGTGGGCCCACCAGGACTCGAACCTGGAACCAAGGGATTATGAGTCCCCTGCTCTAACCATTGAGCTATAGGCCCGCGAGCGTGGAAGTTTACCGTAGGGTGCGGCGCGTCCACGAGATCGGGCCTTTGCCGGAACGACGAAGCCCCGCGTTGGCGGGGCTTCCTGGCAGGCGCGGCGGGTTGTCCGGTCATTGCCGGGCTTGCTGGGGCACCTTGCGCACCTTGTCCATGGGGTAGCCCAGCGCCTTTACCCGCGCCAGCAGCGCGTCGTAGTCGGCCGGCGCGATGGTCGGCGTGCGGGCCATCACCCACATGTAGTCGCGGGCGTCGCGGGCCACGATGACCTGGCTGTAGTCGTCCTTCAGCCACGCCACGATGTACTGCGCCTTGAGCGGCCAGAACACTTGCACGCCCCACACCGCGTTGCCGGTGCCGGGCTTGACGAAGCCGGTGGAGTGGATCTCCTTGCGTTCGCCGTCGAAGCTGCCGTTGCGGAAGTGGAACGAGGTGGCGACGTTGCCATCGGGCCTCAGCGTGTAGACCTCGACCGCGTCGTACGCGTTCTTCTCGAAGCGGGTGGGGATGGTGGCGATCACGTACCAGTCGCCCATGAAGCGGGGCAGGTCGACATGGGCCACCGGCGTGATCGGCGGCAGCTCCCTGGCGAAAGTGTTGACGTTGAAAAGCATGAGGCAGGCCAGCATCAAGGTCGTCAGGATTTTCATGGCGTCTCCGCGGCGATCGAGGGGCGGGTGTCGACCGCGGGGCGAACGAAGCGGTAGTGCGCGACCAGCCACTGCTGGCCGTCGGCGTAACCGAACAGCTCGGCGCAGGACATCCAGAACATGCGCCAGCGCTGGAACCACAGCGGCGCGGCCTTGCTGCCGTAGGCTTGCGCCAGCACCTTCATCACCTCGTCGCGGTGCGCATCCTGGTTGGCCAGCCAGTGGTTGGCGGTGCGCTGGTAGTGGGTGCCGTCGACATGCCAGCGCTGCTCGATGTGCAGCGCGGACTGGAACCACAGCAAGGTGTCCGACGCCGGCATCAGCCCGCCGGTGAAGAAGTGCCGGCCCATCCAGTTGTCGTCGCCCTCGGTCTCGAACGGATACATCGCGGTGCGGTGCGCGAAGATGTGCACGAACAGCTTGCCGCCCGGCTTCAGCCAGCCGGCGATGCGGCCCAGCAACACCTCGTAGTTGCGCATGTGCTCGAACATCTCGATCGACACGCAGCGGTCGAACTGCGCCGCGTCGAGGTGCAGCGCGTTGACGTCGCAGGTGATCACGCGCACGTTGGCCAGGCCGCGCTGGCGGCATTGCGCCTCGATGTGCCGGCGCTGCGGGGTGGAGTTGGATACCGCGGTGATCCGCGCGCTCGGAAAATGCTCGGCCATCCACAGGGTCAGCGAACCCCAGCCGCAGCCGAGCTCCAGGATCGACTGGCCATCGGCGAGCTGGGCGCGTTCGCCGTACAGCTTGAGCATCGCCTCCTCGGCCTGGTCCAGCGACTCGTCGCCGCGCGGGTAGTAGCAGGACGAATACTTGAGGCGCCGGCCCAGGCAGAGCTCGAAGAACGCCGGCGGCAGCTCGTAGTGCTGCGCGTTGGCCGCGTCGGTGTGGATCGCCACCGGGCTGTGGCGCAGCATCTCGATGCGCTGCGCATATCGCTCGGCTTGCGCGTCCAGGTCACCGGCCTTTTCCTCGCGCAGCCGTTGCGCACACAGTCGGCGGATGCCCTGGCGCAATAGCGCGTCGGGGATGCGGCCGCGTTCGGCCATGCCCAGCAGGCCTGGCGCGGGGCGCTCGCTGGCCAGTTCGGTGGAAGCGGGGGTGGTCATCGTGAGGGCCTCTTGGGAAACCAGGGAATCAACATGGGAGTGGTGCGTTGATAATCGCGGTAGTCCTCGCCGCGCGTGCGCAGCGCCTGTGCCTCGGTGTACGGCACGCCGCTGATCCAGCGCAGGAACACGTACATGACCAGCGGCCCGGACCACGCCAGCCAACCGATCGGCGAACCGAACGCCAGGCAGGCGTAGGCGAACCAGTGCAGCCATTCGAAGAAGTAGTTCGGGTGGCGCGAATACCGCCACAGGCCTTCGCGGCAGGTGCGTCCGCGGTTGGCCGGATCGGCGCGGAAGCGTGCCAGCTGCGCGTCGGCGATCGACTCGCCGACTACGCCCAGCAGCCAGATGGCCACGGCCGCGGCCAGCCACGGCGCGGACGCCTGCGGGTTGCGCGCGACCGCCGCGAACGGCAGCGCGAACAACACGATCAGGAAGGCCTGGAACTGGAAGAAGGCGAAGAACTTCCACTGCGCGCCCTGCCAGTGCGCGCGCAGGTTGCGATAGCGACCGTCCTCCGCTTCGCCACGCACGCGGCGCCAGAGGTGCAGCGACAAACGCAGGCCCCATGCGCCGCCGAGCAACGCCAGCATCGCGCGGGTCCACGGCGCGCCGTTGCCGGTGAGCGCCAGCAGGACAGCGCTGCCGCCCACGCCCGCCGCCCACAGCACGTCGACGATGCCCGCATTGCTGCGCCTGCGCTGCCACTGCCAGCCCAGCGTCATCATCAGCGCGGCCAGCAGCCACACGATCAGAAGTTGCCACCCGGGATTCATGCGCGGGCTCCCCGCGTTGCCGGCCGCGGCTGCGTCGAGGCGCTGCCGAGGCGCGCCAGCCACGCCAGCGCCGGTGTCGCCAGCGCCCAGCCGAGCGCCAGTGCCAGCAGCGCGCGCCACGTCGGTTCGGCAAACGTCACCACCTGCCAGCCGCGCGCCGCACCCAGATAGGCCAGCGGACCGCCGACCAGCCCCAGCAGCGCCGCCAGCCACAGCCGTGTCTGCAGGTAGCGCAGGGACTGGCTGAAGGTCAGCGCGAAGGTCACCCACAGCGCGAGAATCCACGCCGGTGCCAGCGCCGGGTTCGGCCAGCCGGCCGCGTAATCGGCCAGCCCGCTGCGACTGAGCGTGCCGTCCAGCAGGAAACCCATCACCAGCCCGGCGGCCATCAGGGCGAGATCGACGCGGACGTTGCGGGCGCAGGCCAGCTGCACCAGCGCGTAGACCAGCATGCCGAGCACGCCCGGCCACGCCAGCCCGTGACCTGCGCCGATCACCGCGACAAACCACACGGCCTGGTAGCCGATCAGGCTGAGCCAGAAACTCATGCTGGCCGGCCCGGCGACGATGCGGCGGGGCGGTGGCCCGGCTTGGCCATCAACAGGTGCGCCACGCCGATCGAGCGTTCGCGGAAGCCGCCTTCGCAATACGCCAGGTAGAACTCCCACAGGCGCACGAAACGTTCGTCGAAGCCCTGCGCGCGCACTTGCGGCAGGCGGGCCATGAAGCGCTCGCGCCATGCCTTGAGCGTCTGCGCGTACGAACTGCCGAAGTCCTCCAGCCGGATCAGGCCCAGGTCGCTGGCGCGCGTCTTGGCCGCGAGCAGCGCGCTGATCGAGGGGATGAAGCTGCCGGGAAACACGTGGCGCTTGATGAAGTCGACCGACCTCAACGCCTGCGCGTAGCGGTGGTCCTCGATGGTGATCGCCTGCACCAGCGCCAGGCCCTCCGGCTTCAGCAGGCTGCCGAGCTTGCCGAAATAGACGTCCAGATACGGGGCGCCGATAGCCTCGACCATCTCGATCGAGACCAGCTTGTCGTACTGGCCTTCGAGGTCGCGGTAATCCTCCAGCAGCAAGGTGACGTGCCCCTCCATGCCGGCTTCGGCGACGCGCTGGCTGGCCAGCGCATGCTGCTCGCGCGAGATCGTGGTGGTGGTGACATGGCAGCCGTAGTGCTGCGCCGCGTACAGCGCGAAGCCGCCCCAGCCGGTGCCGATCTCGATCACCCGGTCGGCGGGCTGGAGGTCGAGCTGGCGGCAGATCCGCTCCAGCTTCCGTGCGGAAGCGGTTTCCAGCGTGTCGGCCGGGTCGCTCCAGATCGCCGAGGAGTACATCAGGTCCGCCGAGAGGAACAGGCTGAAGAAATCGTTGCCCAGGTCATAGTGCGCGGCGATGTTGCGGCGGCTGCCGTCGCGGGTGTTGCGACGCAGCGCGTGCCACAGCCGCATTGCCATGCCGCCGAGGCGGGCCACGCCGCTCTCCATCCCGTCGAGCAGGTCGCGGTTGCGCACCAGCAGCTGGATCAGGCCGACCAGGTTGTCGCAGCGCCACTGGCCGTCCATGTACGACTCGCCGGCGCCGACGCTGCCATGGCGCGCCACTGCGCGGTAGAAGCCCGGGTCCAGCACCTGCAGGTGGATCTGCAGCGTGGGCTGCGCACTGGCGGGTTCACCCAGCTCGGCCGTGCCGCAGGCGTCGCTCAGCACCAGCCGGCCGTGGCGCAGGCCGCGCATCCGCTCGAGCAGTTGCCGGCGCAGGAAGCGATCGAGCCCGCCGAATGCGGCGTCGTCGCGGGTACGGGTGCTGGCGATATCGTTCATGGCAAACCTCGGGAGCGTTCGTTTCAGTCGGCAGGGCGCGCGGGCGGCGCCGGATGGTCGTGCACCGGATTGCGCTTCAGCCACAGCCGCAGTGCATGCCAGTGGATCGCGCCGACCACCTGGGCGGTCATCAGCGGATAGCGCCAGAGCACGCGCGCCAGCGACGCGCCGGTCAGCGGCAGGCGCTGCAGGTTCAGCGTGGCGTCGAACGTGCGCCGGCCTTCGCGCATCACGTTCATGTGCACGCGCAGGTCCTCGGCCGGCACGGTGAAGCGCCAGTCGTAGGTGCAGTCCATCGGCATGAAGGGCGACACGTGGAAGGTCTTCGCAAAGTTCCAGTGCAGTGCGCGGCCATGCACCTGTGCGTCCTCGACCGGCAGCACATAGGCGTGGCGCTGCTTCCACGGCGTGTTGGTGATTTCGGCCAGCACCGCCAGCAGGGTTTCGCCATCCTCGGCGAAGCAGTAGTAGAAGCTGACCGGGTTGAACACCATGCCGGCGTAACGCAGGTGGGTGAGCAGGCGGATCGGACCGCTCGGCCGCGTGCCGGTGGCTTGCTCCACCCGCTGGCGCACCGCATCGGTCAGCGACAGGGTCGCCGGTCCCAGGTAGTCGCTGCGGCGGAACTGCGCCAGGTTGCGATGCGTGGTCGACCACAGCCAGCGCTCGGCGAATATCCGCTCGACCTCGTCCAGGTCCAGGTACAGCTGGGCCATGCGATAGCTGAACGCGTGTGCGTGCGGCTCATGCCGACGGTGGCGCACCACGCCTTCGTACACGGCGCTGGCCAATCGCAGCTTCGAGCTGGCCGGCTTCGTCGTCACGCCATCAGCTCCGCCTGGTGCGATCGGGTCGCCGCCGCCGGCGCATGGTCCGGTGGCCAGTGCAACCCCAGCGCCGCAGCCACCTCGACCGCGCTGCGCATGCCGTCCTCGTGGAAACCCCAGCCCCAGTACGCGCCGGCAAACCAGGTGCGGCGCCAGCCCTGGATTTCGGCCTTGCGCGCCTGCGCCTGCACCGAGGCGCGGGTGTAGACCGGATGGTGGTAGCGCATGCGCGCCAGGACCTTGGCCGGGTCGATTGCCTCGCTGCGATTCAGGCTGACCACGAAGGGCTCAGGCGAGGCGATGCCCTGCAGCAGGTTCATGCAGTAGCTGACCGTGCACGGCGCGGCGGGATCGCGCGGCAGCCACGCATTCCAGGCCGCCCACGCCTTGCGCCGGCGCGGCAGCACGCTGGCGTCGGTATGCAGCACGGTGTCGTTGGCCTGGTAGGTCATCGCGCCCAGGATCGAATGCTCGCGCTCGTTCGCGTCGCCCAGCAGGCGCAGCGCCTGGTCGCTGTGGCAGGCCAGCACCAGCAGGTCGAAATGCTCCACGCCCGCCGCGCTGCACACCTCGACGCCGCCGGCGTGGCGCAGGATCGAATGCACCGGGCAGTGCAGCCGCTCGCGCACCGGCCAGTGTGCGCGCAACGCCGCCACGTAGGTCGACGAGCCGCCCTTCACCACGCGCCACTGCGGACGTCCGGCCAGTTGCAGCATCTGGTGGTTGGCCATGAACTGCACCAGGTAGCGCGCGGGAAACTGCAGGATCTGCGTGGGCGGCGACGACCACAGTGCCGAGGCCATCGGAATCAGATGTTCGTCGCGGAACGCGGTGCCGTAACCGTGCTGCAGCAGGTAATCGCCGAGGCTGGTCGTGTCCTCGGGCGTGAGCAACAGCGCGGGTGCCTCGCGGTAGAAGCGGGCGAGGTCGCGCACCATGCCGAGGAAGCGCGGCGACAGCAGGTTGCGGCGCTGGCAGAACAGCGTGTCCAGCGTGGTGGCGTTGTACTCCAGCCCGCTGGCCTCGCTGTGCACCGAAAAGCTCTTCTTGGTCGGCTGCGAGGCCACGCCCAGCTGCGCGAACATCCGCGTCAGCAGCGGATAGTGCGCCGGGTTGTGCACGATGAAGCCGCTGTCGATGCGGTAGCTTTTTCCGGCCTGCTCCACCTCGTGCGTGTGGGTGTGCCCGCCGAAATAGTCATTGGCCTCGAACAGCGTCACCTCATGCTTGCGCGACAGCAGCCACGCCGACGCCAGCCCCGCGATGCCCGCTCCGACCACGGCAATGCGCATGGATCAATACTCCGCCCTGGCCAGCACCCACGCCGGCACCGGCTTCAGCCCGCGCACCAGGCCCAGCAGCGCCATCAGCTTCAGTCCGTACCAGGTCAGGTCCACTTCCCACCAGCGGAAACCCTGGCGGCTGGAGCCCGGGAAGAAGTGGTGGTTGTTGTGCCAGCCTTCGCCGAACGTCAGCAGCGCCAGCCACACGTTGTTGCGGCTGTCGTCCCGGGTGGCGTAGCGGCGGCGGCCGTAGCGGTGCGCCAGCGAGTTGATCGTTACCGTGGCGTGGAACAGCACGACGGTGGAAACGAAGAACCCCCATACCAGCATCTGCGCGCCTGAGGTGCCCAGCTGCGGCGCCACGTGGTGCAGCAGCACGCCCAGCCCGTACGTGGCCGCCGCCAGCAGCACGGGGATGGCGATGTCGAACCGGTCCAGCCAGCGCAGTTCCGGGTACGTCGCCAGGTCAGGCACGCGCGACAGATCCGTGCGGAAATGGCGCGGCGTCAGGAACCAGCCGGCATGGCTCCACGCAAAGCCGTGCACGCGCGGCGAATGCGGGTCGCGCGCGGTGTCGGCGTGGCGGTGGTGGTGACGATGGTGCGCCGCCCACCACAGCGGCCCGCGCTGCACGCAGGAGGCGCCGATCAGCGCGAATACGAACTGCATCGCGCGCGAGGTCTGGAACGTGCGGTGCGAGAAATAGCGGTGGTAGAAGCCGGTCAGCGCGAACATCCGCACGGCGTACGAAGCGCCCGCCACGGCCAGCGCTACCGGCGACACGCCGACCCAGATCACGCCGAGACAGGCCAGGTGCATCGCCACGAAGGGCGTGGCGCGCAGCCAGTCGATCCTGTCCGCGCGGCGCTGGTCGGGTGCCGTCGCCGCGCCGGTATCGAACCACTGGCACAGCGTGCGCAACGCCGCGCAGCGTGCCATCCGGGGCACGACGCTGTCGACGGCAGCAGCCTGCAGCGGCGAAGGGGGCGCGGGTGGCGTCGACCGAGCGGTCATCGTGGACATATCCGTTGGTGGTTCATGGCGGTATACGGGGCGAATGGTGCCGCGGATGCATGCGAGGCGGGGCCCGCGTTCACGCCCCCTCACGGCGGCTTGTGCGAACAAGGTTGAATCCGGAAATTACCGGTATCCGTACAACATCCGACACTCGGGAGACTGGCATGTCACATATAAAAGCGGCCGCCGCCCTGGCCGGCTGGCTGCTGCTCTGCTTTGCCGCCGCCGCGATCGGCGCGGTGGCGTCGGTGCAGGCCGCCGAGTTCTACGGCCAGCTGACGCAACCGTCGTGGGCTCCGCCGTCCTCGGTGTTCGGGCCGGTGTGGTCGGTGTTGTATGCCCTGATGGGTATTGCCGCCTGGCTGGTCTGGCGCGACGGCGGCTGGCCGGCACGGCGCGGCGTGCTCACCCTGTTCGTGGCCCAGCTGGCGGTCAACGCGCTGTGGAGCTGGTTGTTCTTCGCCTGGCATCGCGGCGCCGGGGCGTTTGCCGACATCGTGCTGCTGTGGCTGCTGATCGTCGCCACCGTGATCGGCTTCTGGCGTGTGCGGGCCCTGGCCGGCGTGCTGCTGCTGCCCTACCTGGTTTGGGTGAGCTTTGCCTCGGCCCTGAATTTCGCCGTGTGGCAGCTGAACCCGCAGGTGCTCGGGTAAGTCTTTCAGGCGTTGGCTGGCCACTCGATATCCGCACCTCGTCGCCCGGGCCTCGTCATCGGCCCGGCGATGGACCCATGTCGTTACCCCACCATGCCGGAGCTTGCCCATGCCCATCCGACGATCCTGGCTGGCCGCTGCCTGCCTCATCGCCTGCTGTCCTCTCCACGCGCAGGAGGCTGCGCCGCGCCCGCCGGCTTCGGGCTGGCGCCTGGGCGGCATCGCGCTGGTACACAACGGCGGCTACCTGAGGGACGCCCACCGCACGCTGGTGGTGCCCGCCGTCGGCTACGAGAGCGAACAGGTCTTTTTCCGTGGCCTGCGGCTGGGCTGGCACGCGTACCGACAACAGGGGCTGCAGCTGGATCTCGTCGCCCAGGCGCGGCTGGACGGTTTCGATGCCGCGGACGTCCCGATCCCGGGCCTGCAGGATCGCCGCGCCAGCATCGATGCCGGTGCGGTGCTGACGCTGTCCGGCGATGCCGGCAAACTGGAATTCACGGCGCTGACCGATGTGCTCGATCGCAGTGCAGGGCAGGAATTGGCGCTCGACTACGGCTATCCGTTCCGCGCCGGTCGCGCGCGCGTCACGCCGACGGTGGGCGTGCGCTGGTGGTCGGCCGCAATGGCCGACTACTACTACGGCATCCGGCCTTTCGAAGTGGCGCGCGGGGCGCCGGCGTCGTATCACGTGTCGAGTGCACTGGTGCCGGAAGTGGGGATAGACCTGCTGCTGCCGCTGGATCGGCGCTGGGCGATGTTCGGCCTGCTGCGCCATCAACGGCTGCCCGGCACGATCGCGAACAGCCCGCTGGTATCCGGATCCTCGGCCAGCACGCTGCTGGTCGGGGTGACGTACGCGTTCTGACACCGGCACCACCCGAGCGAGCCACGCCGGTCATTCGGCTTCCGGTGTCCCCTTCACGTGGCGGTAAGCGTCCAGCGCCCGTTGTCGTGACGCGCCCAGGTCGACCATCGGTGCCGGGTAACCGCTGCGCTCGAGCAGGTCGGGGTCCTTCCACGGCTCGTGCAGCAGCGCCAGCGGCGCGTCGGCCAGCTTCGGCAGCCAGCGTCGCAGGTAGTGCCCGTCGGGGTCGAACGTCTTCGCCTGGGTGAGCGGGTTGAACACGCGGAAATACGGCGCCGCATCGGCGCCGCAGCCGGCCACCCATTGCCAGCCCAGCGTGTTGTTGGCCAGGTCGGCGTCGACCAGGGTGTCGTGGAACCAGCGCGCGCCGTGATGCCAGTGCTGGCGCAGGTTCTTGGTCAGGAAGCTGGCCACGACCATGCGCACGCGGTTGTGCATCCAGCCGGTATGCCACAGCTCGCGCATGCCGGCGTCGACCAGCGGGATGCCGGTGCGGCCGCGCTGCCAGCGTTCGATCGCCGCATCGTCGGTGGCGGCCCAGGGGAAGTCGTCGAAGCGCGGGTTGAAGTTTTCCGTGGGCGTGCGGGGAAAGTGGAAGAGCAGGTGATGGGCGAACTCGCGCCAGCCGAGTTCGCGCAGATAGGGCTCGATGTCGGGGCGACGCTTCGCCGCCGTGGCGCGGGCGCGGCGGTCGAGCTCGAAGTGGATCTGCCGGGGTGAGATCTCGCCGAAGTGGAGATGCGGCGACAGCCGCGAGGTGCCGTGTCGCGCGGGGAGGTCGCGCGCGTGGGCGTAGTCGCTGATGGCGTCGTCGGCGAAGATCTCCAGCAGGTCGCGGGCGCCGGCCTCGCCCGGCTGCCAGTGCGCGCGCAGGCCACCGGCCCAGTCGATGCGCGGCAGCAAGTCCAGCGCGTCGAGCGCAACGCCGTCGGGCGGTGCGTGCCAACCCGGCACGCGCGGCACCGGCAAGGGTTCGACCGGCTGCAGTTGCGGGCGCAGGTTGCGCCAGTACGGCGTGAACACCTTGTACGGCAGGCCCTGCCCGGTGGCGATCCGCCACGGCTCGCACCACAACGCGGCGTTGTGGCTGTGCACCGCGATGCCGTCCCGCTGCAACGCGCTCTTGATGTGCATGTCGCGCCCGATCGCGGCTGGCTCGTACAGGCGGTTCCAGTAGACGGCACGGGCGCCGCTGTGGCGGACCAGCTCGCGCAGGATGGCCAGCGGTTCGCCGCGACCCAGATGCAACGCGGCGCCGGCATCGCGCAGGTCCCGATCCAGCGCGCGCAACGAATGATGCAGCCACCATCGACTGGCGGCGCCGTCGGCCGGCGTGGCGCCGTCGTCGGCGTGGATGAACACCGGCAGCACCCGTGCGTGGGCCGTGCACGCCGCGCTCCACGCCGGGTTGTCGCTCAGGCGCAGGTCGCGCCGGAACAGCACCAGCGCCGTGTCCATCGCGTCGCGCGCGGGCACGTTTCTAGAAGCCGAACAGCGGCTGCAGCGTGCGCGCGAGCCAGCCGGAGAACTTCAGCGGCGCGTCCGTGGCCGCCACGCAGATGCACGGCACGCCGGGCGAGGTCACCGGCTGGTGCAGGGTCTCGCCGTCCAGGTCGGCCACGTCGCCCGGGCCGAAGTGGCCGAGCAGGTCGTCGTAGGCGCCGTCCAGGATCATCGTCAGCTCGCTGCCGCCATGGCTGTGCAGCGGCATCTTGCTGCCCGGCGCGATGCGCAGCAGCATCAGGTCGCCACCGCCGATGCCGCTGGCGCGAATGCGCTGCACACCCGGCGCCACGCGCTTCCAGCGCAACGCACGCAACGACTGGCCGAACCATGGCTGCAGCGCGCGCGGCAGGCGATCGGGGTCGTGTGCGTCGACGGCCTCGCCCGTCAGCGCCGCCGGCTCGTCCTGCGGCTCGGCATCGAGCCGGGCCAGGATCGCGGCGCGCGCGTCCTCCGCCGGGATGTCCGCGCGTTGCTGTTGCAGCAGCGCGCCGCCGATCCGGTCGGCGTCGCGCAGGTGTGCGCGGCATTCGGCGCAGCGTTCCAGGTGGGCCGCGGCAACCACCCCCAGCGCGGCGGGCAACGCGCCGGCGGAGTAGCCGACCAAGGTGGCGTCATCGAGGTGGCGGCTCGGTTTCATCGCGCGTCCCTCATGCTGCCCTGCAGTTTGGCGAACGAGCGCCGCAGCGAGGACTTGACCGAACCCAGCGGCATGTCCAACTCGCGGGCGATCTCGCCGTGGCTTTTGCTTTCGAGGTAACACATGCGAACAAGCTTGGCCTGCATGGGAGGAAGTTGGTCGATGGCCAGCTTCAGCAGGTCCTGGTCGAAGGAGGATTCCGGCTGCGAGTCGAGTCGCCCGGATTCGAGCTGGTCGAGCTGGTCCAGGCCTTCCTGGATCGGCGACCAGTGCGGTTCCCTGCGCACGTGGTCGATGTAGAGGTTGCGCGCCACACGGTACAGCCAGGTGGCGAGGCTGGCCCGCGCCGGATCGAACAGGGCAGCCTTGCGCCACAGCGTCAGCAAGGCCTCCTGCACCAGTTCGTCGGCAATCGGCTCGGGCACGCCCAGATTGCGCAGGTAGCGCTGCAGGCGCGGCGCGAAATGGTCGAAGATGCGCATGAAGCTCGCGCGGTCCCGCTGTGCCGACACGGCGGCCATCTGGGTCGACCAGTAACGCGCGTCAGGCATGGCATGGTTCACGGCAGGCACGGCTCGCGTCGCCCGGAAGGGCGTTACCTCGGCGGCAGAGTGGTCCGGACCCATCATACGCAACTTCCCGCGAGCGGCTGACCCATGCCGACGATCGGACATGTTCTTCTGGCCGATATACGGCGGGCGGGGCAATTCGGATGCAACCCGTCGGAAACCGCCACGGTGCCGGCAAAAGAAAGCCCCGCGCGAGGCGGGGCTGTTCCGGTGCGGCCCTGGCGTGCGTCGCCTACTCGACGTCGAGGAACGAGCGCAGCTGCTCCGAGCGGCTGGGGTGGCGCAGCTTGCGCAGGGCCTTGGCCTCGATCTGGCGGATGCGCTCGCGGGTGACGTCGAACTGCTTGCCGACCTCCTCCAGCGTGTGGTCGGTGTTCATGTCGATGCCGAAGCGCATGCGCAGCACCTTGGCCTCCCGCGGGGTGAGCCCGGCGAGCACGTCGCGCACGGTTTCCATCAGGCCGGTCTCGGTGGCCGAGTCGATCGGCGAGCTGGCGTTGCCGTCCTCGATGAAGTCGCCCAGGTGGGAATCCTCGTCGTCGCCGATCGGGGTTTCCATCGAGATCGGTTCCTTGGCGATCTTCAGCACCTTGCGGATCTTGTCCTCGGGCATCTCCATTTCCTTGGCCAGTTCCTCCGGCGTGGCCTCGCGGCCGAACTGCTGCAGCATCTGGCGGGAAATGCGGTTCAACTTGTTGATCGTCTCGATCATGTGCACCGGGATGCGGATGGTCCTCGCTTGATCGGCGATGCTGCGGGTGATCGCCTGGCGGATCCACCAGGTGGCGTAGGTCGAGAACTTGTAGCCGCGGCGGTATTCGAACTTGTCGACCGCCTTCATCAGGCCGATGTTGCCTTCCTGGATCAGGTCGAGGAACTGCAGGCCGCGGTTGGTGTACTTCTTGGCGATGGAGATCACCAGGCGCAGGTTGGCCTCGACCATTTCCTTCTTGGCGCGACGGGCCTTCGCCTCGCCACTGGCCATGGCGCGGTTGATGTCCTTGATGTCGATCAGCGGCAGGAACAGCTTGCGCTCGATGGCGGCGAGTTTCTCCTGCTCGGCGTCGATCGCCTCGCGGTAGGTCTTGATGTTCGGCGACCACTTCTGCCGCTTGCGGCTCAGCTCGGCCACCCACTCCGGGTTGCCCTCGTTGCTGGGGAAGGCCTTGATGAACTCGGCCTTGGGCATCTTCACCTGCTTGACGAAGATGTCCAGCAGCACGCGCTCGTGGTGGCGGATGTCGCCCACCACTTCGCGCAGCTTGCGCACGAAGCCGTCGATCAGGGCGGAGGGCAGCTTGAGCTTGAGGAACTCCTCGGCCATCTGGTCGCGCAGCTTGACGATCTTCTTGTCGGTGATGCTGGCGGCCTTGGGCGCGGCCTTCTGGAACTTGGCGTAGTACTCGCGCAGCAGCTCCATGCGGCGCTTGACCTCTTCCGGGTCCGGGCCGCTGGGGCCGGCTTCTTCCTCGTCGCTGGAATCGTCGTCGTCGTCCTCGTCGCCGTCGGACTCTTCGTCCAGGCCCTGCTCGGCTGCCTCGGCGGCGGCGGCCTCCTTTTCCTTGCGGGCGAGGTCGGCGGCTTCCTCCAGGTCGAGGAAGCCGGCCAGGATCTCGCTGAGGCGGCGCTTGCCGTCCAGGTGCTGGTCGTATTCCTCCAGCAGCAGCTCGATGGTCAGCGGGAAGCTGGCCAGCGCGGTCTGCACCTGGCCCAGGCCCTCCTCGATGCGCTTGGCGATGGCGATCTCGCCCTCGCGGGTGAGCAGCTCGACCGTGCCCATCTCGCGCATGTACATGCGCACCGGGTCGGTGGTGCGGCCCACTTCGGCGTCGACGGCGGAGAGCAGCGCCACGGCCTCCTCGGCCGCGGAATCGTCGTCGCCGGAGCCGCCGCCGGGGGCGGCGCTGTCGGAGATGGTGTCGGTATCCGGCGCCGCGTCGTGCACCTCGATGCCGACGCCCTTGAGCACCGCCATGATGTCTTCGATCTGCTCCGGATCGACGATGTCGTCGGGGAGGTGGTCGTTGATCTCGGCGTAGGTCAGATAGCCCTGCTCCAGGCCCTTCGAGATGAGTGCCTTGATTTCCGACTGTTGCTCGTGGGGAGCTTTGCTGTTCATGGATTAACCGACCGCCAAAGGGGTGCAAGAACCGGACATTATAGCGATGTGCTGCTTTTCTGACCAGTTTTCAAGTGAAAAATTCTGTCGTTTGCCGTGCCGGGCGGCACGCAAAATTCGAGCCAAACCGCAGTGTTGGCGCCGACTTGCCGGGTGGGAGACGCAAGCGTGGTCACGCGGTATCCAGCCAGAACGTGACCGGCCCGTCGTTCACCAGGTGGACCACCATATGGGCACCGAAACGTCCGGTTTCCACCCTTGGGTGGGCGGCACGCGCCAGCTCCACCAGGTGGTCGAACCAGCGTCGCGCGTGTTCGGGCGGTGCGGCGCGGGTGAAGCTGGGGCGCATGCCCGAGCGGGTATCGGCGGCGAGGGTGAACTGGCTCACCAGCAGCAGGCCGCCACCGGTGTCGGCCAGCGAGCGGTTCATGCGCCCGGCCTCGTCGGCGAAGACGCGGTAGCCGAGCAGGCGTTGCAGCATCCGCCGGGCCTGCGCTTCGCCGTCGTCGGGCTGCACCGCGACCAGGGCCAGCAGGCCGGCCCCGATCGAGCCGACCATCTCGTCCTCGACGCGCACGCTGGCGGAGGTCACGCGTTGGATCAGGGCGATCATGGAGCCAGGATTCGGGATTCGGGATTGGGGATTCGCAAAAAGCATAAGCGAAGCGGCGGCTGCTGGCGGCGCGGTCCTCTACACTTTCGGATATGCGTTTCGACATCTACGTGATCTATCTGGTGCTGCGCCTGCTGGCGCTGTTGCCCTTGCGCGCACTGCACGGCATCGGCGCCGGGCTGGGCCGGCTGGCCCTGTGGCGTGGCGGCCGCACTGTGCACCACACCCGGGTGAACCTGCGCATCGCGCGGCCGACGCTGGACGAGGCCGATCGTGCCGGCCTGTTGCGCGAGGTGATGGCCGAGAGCGGCAAATCCATCAGCGAGATCGCCAAGGTCTGGGGTGGCGGCGCCGAACGCGCGCTGGCGCTGGTGCGCGAGGTGCGCGGCGAGTCCCTGCTCGACGCGGCGCTGGCCACCGGCAAGGGCGTGATCATCGCCGCGCCGCACCTGGGCTGCTGGGAGCTGCTGAACTACTGGCTGTGCCGCAAAACGCCGATGGCGATTCTGTACCGGCCGCCGCGGCTCGCCGCCATCGAGGGCTTGCTGCGCAAGGTGCGCGGTGCGCTGGCGCCCGAGCAGATCCGCGCCGACGGCGCCGGCGTGCGCGCCTTGTACAAGCGCCTGGCCGCGGGCGGCGCGGTGGGCATCCTGCCCGACCAGAAGCCGCGCGCGGGCGAGGGCCGGCTGGCGCCGTTCTTCGGCCGTGACGCGCTGACCATGGTGCTGCTGCCGCGGCTGGCCGCGCGCACCGGCGCCACGGTGCTGTTCGCGTTCGCCGAACGCCTGCCCGCCGGCGCGGGCTATCGCATCCACCTGCGCGAGGCCCCGCCCGGCATCGCCGATGCCGACCCGCAGGTCGCCTGCACGGCGCTCAACCGCGGCGTGCAGGATTGCGTCGAGCAGGCCTTTGCGCAGTACCAGTGGCAGTACAAGCGCTGGTCGGCGGTGGGCCTGGTCAGCCCTTACGACGACGAGGGGCGTCAGGGCTGAGCGGCGTCACCCGGGACGGACGATTTCTCCAGCCGGCGCAGGAACACCGTCATCTCCTTTTCCGCCTGCTTGTCGCCGCGCTCGGCGGCGGCGGCGATGCCGCGGCGCCAGGCTTGCGCCGCCGCCATCGGCGCACCGACGGCGAGGTGGGCCTTGCCCAGCAGCTTCCATGCGGCCGAATACCCCGGGTCGAATTCCAGCGCGCGTTCGATGGCCGCCACCGCGCCGGCGGCGTCGCCGGCGTCGAGCAGGGCGCTGCCCAGCGAGTAGCGCAGCAGCGCGCCATCGCGCGGGCCACCGCATTGCCGGCGCAGGTTGTCGAGCAGCGTGCTCATGCCGGCGCGGTCATGGCAGGCGATGGCGGCGGTCGTCGGCCGGATAGAGCTGGGTCGGCTGCGCCGGTTCGGGCGGCGTGTGGCCGGCGCGCAGGTCGGCCAGCGAGCTGGCCGTCCAGATCACCACCCAGGAGGAGCGGAACGGCTGCGCCAGCAAGGCGTAGCGCAGGTCCGCGGGGCTGAGCCGGTCCGGCCGGTCGACCACCAGTGCATCGGGATGCGCGCGTGCGTATTCGGCCAGCGCCTGGTCGCCGTACAGCTCGGTGATCGGTTGGGTCAGCCGGCCGGCGAAATGGAACTCGCCGGCATAGCTGCCCATGGAGGCCAGCGGGTGGCCGGCCTGCTGCGCGCGGCTCAGCAGTTCGGCCGAGGGGCGCAGGTCCCAGCGTGGCCACAGGGTCAGGGTGAACAGCGCGTTCAGCGCGAACACGCCGATCAGCCCAGCCACCGCCAGGCGGCGCAGTTCGCCGCGGCCGCGCATCAGCAGCAGGATGCCGAGCAGCAGGAAGATCACGCTGAAGTAGCGGCTGTAGGGTGCGACCGTGCTGGCCCAGTCGGCCTTCAGCAGGGCGTGGTCCACCAGCGTGGGCACGACGAACAGCAGCAGCGCGAAGGCGATGCCGGCCACTCCCAGCGGCCAGGTGCCCAGGGCGTAATGGTTGGCCAGTGCGGGGCGGCGTTCGCGCAGCACGGCGATCGCGCCGGCCATCAGCAGGGCCACGCCGGCCAGCTCCGGCAGCGGGTAATACAACTGCTTGCCGCTGATCAGCGAAAACACCACGAAGGTGGGCAGCAGCCAGCACAACGCGAAGCGCAGCCCCGATTCCAGCGGGCGACGCAGGCCGGCCACGGCCACCCACACCCGCGGCCAGCCGCTGAACGGAAACAGCAGCACCGGCAGCCACAATACGTAGAACCAGAACGGCTCGGCGTGGTTCTGCAGGTCCTTGCCTTCGGACAGCTTGTCCACCACGCGGCCCGCGGTCTGGGTGAAGAACAGCCGCTCGCGGTAGGCGTCGCCACCCACCTGGCCGGCCGGCAGCGCCCACGCCAGCAACATCGCGCCGCCCAGCAGCAGCGCCAGCGCGCCGGCGCCGTACCAGCGCGCGCGGTGTTCGCGCGCCCACTCGCTCCACAGCGGCCCGAGCAGCCACGGGAAGGCAATGTGCAACAGCATCACCGGGCCCTTGGTCAGTAGGCCCAGCCCCACGCAGGCGCCGAACAGCAGCCAGCGCGGTTCGCTGCGCCGCGGCTTCGGTGTCAGGCACAGCAGCGCCGCCAGCGCCCAGACCGCCAGCAGCACGTCGTACATGATCTGCAAGGCGAACAGGAACGCGTAGCCGAATGCCAGCAGCATCCACGGCGCGGCCTTGGCCATCCACGGGCGCTGCGGGAACAACCGCCGTGCCAGCAGCGAGACCAGCACCAGCTGAGTGCCGCCGAACAGCACCTCCAGCACGCGCGGCCACACGTCGCTGACGCCGAACACGAACCAGCCGCCCTCGATCAGCCAGAACAGCAGCGGCGCCTTTTCGCTGTACGGCTGGCCATTGATGTGCGGCACCAGCCAGTGGCCATGGCTGAACATGTCCCACGCCACCGCCAGCGTGCGGGTGGAGTACAGCGGCATCGGGCCGTGCGCGAAGATCGCCAGCAGCGCCACCAGCATCCACAGCGGCAGCCACGGCCAGACCGCGCGCAGGTGTTCGGAACGGCTGAAGGAGCTGGGTGACACGGGATGTGCTCGCGGTGGAGGGAAGAGGGATTCTAGCGTGCGTCCGCGCGGCCCACGGTCGGCGGCGCGGGCTAGGCCGGGCCCCAGTAGCCGATGCGGCGACGCAGCTTCAGCTTGCGCCACAGGTTGAGCGGCTTGCGCCGGCGGTTGCGGCCGCCGCGGGCGAGGAAGGCGTCGATGGCGTCCAGCACCCGTTCGCTGGAGTGGCCGTCCCGGCGCGGATGGATCGCGTCGCCGTAATCGGCGATCGCCTGCATCAGTTCCGGCGGCCGCGCCAGCGCGCGTTCGATCGCCGGCTCGAAATCCTTCGCGTCGTGGATGTCGATCAGCTGCGGCCCGGGGCGGCGGTTCTTGAAGGTCACCACCGGCTTGCCCGTGAGCAGGAACTCGTTGAGCGCCGAGGAGGTGTCCGAACACATCATGTCGACCTGCGGGAACAGCTCCAGGATGTTGTCGTTCTCGGCGAACCGCAGGTAGTCGTTCTGCAGTGCCTTGAACTTGGCCGTGGTCTCCGGGTTCATCTTGGGGTGGAAGGTGACGATCCAGTGCCAGCGACCGTCGCGGGACAGCCGTTTGACTTCCTCGTACAGCGTCTCGGCGGCGCTCCACGACGGCGAAAAGGTGGAGTGGTACAGGATCACCGGCGGCCGGCGCACCGGCGGCAGCGGACCGGCGATCTCGCGCATGAACGGGTCGAGCTTGGGCCAGCCGGTCTCGGTCACCGCAAAGTGGCCGAGCTGCTCCGCCAGCGCCTGGAACTGCGCGGTGTCGCGCGGGCCGGTGGTGCAGTACAGGTCGAAGAAGCCGCGGATGTAGATGTGGCGCGGCTTGCCGGCGTCGAAGCCATGGAACACCTCGACCTTCACGCCGGGGAAGAAATGCGGCAGGTGATTGCCCGGGGTCAGCACGGCGTCGGGTTTCCATGCGCGCACGCCGGCCACGTCGAGCAGGCGCTCGCCCTCGACCAGGTCCTCGGCGCCGGGGCCGTCGAAGAACCATGCCGCCTCGCCGCCGCGCGCGCGCACCGCCTCCTGCAGCGGACGCAGGATGGCCAGCGCGTAGCGCTCGGAGCCGTACATCAGATAGCGTCTGGGACTGTTCATTCGATGCTCGCGCCCTGCGCGCGCAGCGCGCTGGCGGCCTGTTCGACGGATGCCGGGTTGCGCGTCATCTCGTAGTAGCGCATGCGCTTGTACAGTGCGTAGCTGGCGGCGGTCTGCGCGATCACGAAGCCGCGCCAGCCATCCAGGCAGGCCAGCCGGAACAGGTAATCCTTGAGGAAAGCCAGCGCGTAGACGAACGGCGCCTGCCACATCCGCGCCGGCTTGCCCTTGTCCAGCCAGTCGCGGCATTTCAGTTCGGCGTACTGCAGCACCTTGAGCTGCTTGTGCACCAGGGTGGGGTTGTTGGTGTGCAGGAAGCTGCCGCGCAGGGTGGGCGCGGGGCCGTCGAACTGCAGCGATTCGTGCACCCGCGCATCGCTCCAGCGCGCGCGGCCGCGGTGGTACAGGCGGGCCATGCGCTCGCCTACCGATGGCCGGTACCAGCGCATCGGCGCGCCCATGTACAGCGTGTTGCGGCGCAGGTAGACGGCGGAGGCGTCGCCGGCCATCAGCGCGGGCAGGCGCCGCTGCAGCTCGTCGGCGAGGTCGCCGCCGAGGTACTCGTCGGCGTCCAGCACCAGGATCCAGTCGTGCGCGCACTGGCTGGCGGCAAAGTTGCGCTGCGGTCCGAAACCGAGCCAGTCCTGGTGGACGACACGCGCTCCGTGGGCCTGGGCGATCGACACGGTGTCGTCCTCGCTGCCGCAGTCCACCACCAGCTTCTCGGCGGCAAACGGCACGCTGTCCAGGCAGCGCGCGATGTGGGCCGCCTCGTTGCGGGTGATCACGGCGAGGGTCAGGGGAAACGCGGGCATGGCGGGGATTCTAGCCGAATCATGCCATCCGCCCGAGGCTGGGTTATGATGTGAACGCGGAGTGAACCGCGGCTGGCAAGGCGATTGGAGGGAATCCGGACGCGCCAGCATTTCAGGGAGTTGCCTTCGAAGGCAACCGGGCATCAAGGTGCCCACAAGTTCGCGTCAGGGTATCGTCCGGGCCAGCATCGGGCGCGAATCGCCCGGCGGAACGTGGCGGGACGCGGATGTCCGCCAGCGGCCGGAGGTCGCATTCATTGCCCATCTTCGTGAACCGCCGGTCGGGGACCATCATGCGCATCAGCGTTGCCGTGATCACGTACAACTGGCCCGAGGCCCTGGAGCTGGTGCTGCGGGCACTGGCCAGCCAGACCCAGCTGCCGCATGAGGTGATCGTCACCGACGATGGCTCACGCCCGGAGACGCGCGAGTTGCTGCTGCGCCTGGCGCGAGACTACCCGGTGCGGCTGGTGCACCTGTGGCAGCCCGACGAGGGCGCGCGCATGAGTCGCGCGCGCAACCGCGCCATCGCGGCCGCGCAAGGCGATTATCTCATCCTGCTCGATGGCGACATGGTGGTGGAGCGGCATTTCATCGCCGATCACCGCCGCTTCGCCCGGCGTGGCTGCTTCACCCAGGGGTCGCGCGTGCTCACCGATGCCACCTCGGTGAAGGAGATGCTGGGCCGCGGGCCGACCTTTCCGGATTTCTTCCGTCGCGGCATCGACCGGCGCCGGCACACCGTGCGGCTGCCGTTGCTCGCCCCGCTGTTCGCCCACCCGGGCACGCGCCAGCGTGGCATCAAGAGTTGCAACATGGGGTTCTGGCGCGACGACCTGATCGCCCTCAACGGTTTCAACGAGGCGATGACCGGCTGGGGCCGCGAGGACACCGAGCTGGCGGTGCGGGCCTTCCATGCCGGCCTGCTGCGGCGTGACCTGCGCCTGGGCGCGCTGGCGGTGCACCTGTACCACCCCACCCGCAAGCACCTGGTCGACAATCCCAATGACCGCATCCTGGCCGAGACGCGCCGGCGCCGGCTGATCCGTTGCGAACAGGGCGTGGCGCAATACCGCGACGAGTTTGCCGTGACCCCGATCGACCTGCGCGCGATCGGCACGGCGGCAGCGCCGCGAGCGCCGGTGCCGGTCGAACGCGTGACGACGTCGGAGGCGGCAGCCACGGCGTAAGGTCGCAATTGCCGCGCGGTCTCAGGCCGGCGCGGCTTGCCGCTCCCGCTGGCTGCGGACAAAGGCCAGTCGCAGCGCCAGTCCCAGCACCACGAAGAAATAGAACGATTGGGTCATTACCCGGTAAAACACCGCGTCGGTGAGCGCGCACAGCATGTACAGGCCGATCACCCCCGCGCCGATGGCGGCCGGCAGGGCCACCTCGTCGTCCGGGTCCCGCATGCGCCGGCCGAAATAGTGCAGCGGCACGAGGAACACCCCCAGCAGCACCAGCAAGCCCGGTACGCCACCGGTGGCGGCGGCTTCGAGATACTCGTTGTGCGGCTGGTTGTAGCGGCCGATGGCGGCGTGGCTGCGGCCCGCGGCAATCTCCCGGCGCGTGTATTCGTCGAACCGGCCCACGCCGATGCCAGCCACGGGGTGCTCCCTGAAGGCGCGCGCCGCGGTGTGCCACATCTCCAGCCGTTCGATCACCGCGCCACGGGTGGCCAGGCTCTCGTCGAACCGGGTGACTTCCGGCGCGATCGCCTGGAACCGGGCCACCATTTCGTTGCGCATGCCGAAGGTGGCGGCACCGGCGACCACGCAGACTGCGGCGAGCAGCCAAAGGCTGGAGCGCCAGCGTCCGCAGCGTCGCGCAAGCAGCAGCACCAGCAGCAGGAAGACCGGCACGAACGCAAGCAGCGGGCCGCGGCTCTGGGTCAGCAGCGCGCCGTACATGGCGCAGCCCATCGCGACCAGGTGCAATCCGCGCTCCCGCAGCCGCGTGCCCGGCGCCAGAAACTGCACCAGCGCCGCCGTCGACAATCCCAGCAGCACGGTGGCCAGTTCGATCGAGGCCGACGGTCCGCCGTTGAGCCCGTGCGGCCGTTCGATGCCCAGCACGTGCGCCTGCACCATGGTGGCCACCCCCAGCGCGATGGCGCTGAGGCTGAAGCCGATCCACACCACCCGCATCCGCAACGGCAGGCTGAAACATGCCGCCGCCACCAGGTACAGCAGTACATGCGCGGAGCGGTCCAGCGGGCGCCAGCCGAGGCCATGCAGCAGCACGTTGAAGATCACGAAACCGATCATGACCAGCGCCGCCGCCACCGGTGGCCAGGCCGCCCGGTAATCGCGCCGGACGGATGGCGCTCCCGCGAGCAGGGCCAGGCCAAGCAGGAACAGCAGCGCCGCGGGCAGCGCCTTGATGTCCCAGTCGATCGAGAACGACAGCGGCATCAGCGCAACCAGCACCGACACCAGCACGGCAGGGGCGGGGCGTGCGACAGCCTGCATCAGGCGGCTGCCGCTCACGGGCGTGCGCTCGCATGCATCGCCGCGCGGCCATGCGTGCGGCTGGCGGTGGGGATGGCGTGGTTCATTCGTCGTCGTCGCCTGCCGTGCGGGGAATGCATCCCGGTATTACCGCGTCCTGTCTGAACATCCACCAATCGCGCCGGTTGGCGTGACCCACGCGGACGGCGCGCGCGCGATCCACGCAATCCCCCATCGCCTCGTCCAGGCTGAAGATCCAGCGTTGCGCGGGGTCGCCCTGCAGCCAGGCGATCGCCTCGGCGTACTGCTGCGGCCACGGTTTGCGGAAGCCGAACTCGGCCACCGGCCCCTGTGCCATCAGCAGGTTCTGCTCCTTCCATGCCAGCAAGCCGATGGTGGCGTGCGGACCGGCGATGGCGCGCGCCTCGACCATCACGTCGCGCGCCGAGCGCTCCCCGTTGAGCATCGGGTAACCCCACCAGCCGTAGGCATTCCACAGCACCGCGGCGAACAGCAGCCAACCGAGCGCGGCACGACGGATGCGGGTGAGCGCGGCCACCAGCAGGCCGGCCGCGCCGATGGCCAGCAGCATCCACCAGATCCGCGGGTCCAATCCCTGGTTGAGCTTCAGCACCCATGCGGGCGGGTGCACCAGGGCCAGCGTCGCCGCCACGGTCAGCACCGCGGCGAGCAGCGCGGTCAGCGCGAACAATGCGGTGCGCACGCCGCGCCGCCCCAGCAGGCCCGGCAACAGCGGCGCCAGCGCCAGCGCAGTCATCGGCAGCGCCGGCAGAATGTACACGTCGCGCTTGCCGGGGCTGAGCGAGAAGAACAGCAGCACCAGCACCACCCAGCCCAGCGGCAGCAGGAAGCGTGCGTCGCGCCGTTTCAGCCGGCGCCACCACGCCGGCAACGCCCACGGCAGCAGCAGCGACAGCGGCAGCCAGTCGACCACGATGATGCCGAGGAAGTAGAACGGCGAATGGATATGACCGGTCGGCGTGGCGTAGCGGTGCACGGTCTGCCCGAACAGGATGTTCTGCACGTACTCGGCGTGCTGCGGATCGCCGTCGGCGTGCGCGACCAGCAGCATCGGCAGCAGCCAGCCCAGGATCGGCACGAAGAACAGCGCCAGCCCGCCGGCCCAGCGCCAGCCGCCCTGCGGCCGCGCCAGCGCCCGCCAGCCGCGGCGGCGGGCCAGCGCGTAGGGCACCAGCATCAGCAGGGCCAGCACGCCCACGCCCTTGGTCGCCACGCCCAGGCCGGCGAAGAAGCAGCCGATCGCGAACCAGCGCCAGGACGGCCCCAGCAACAGGTGGCGCAGCAGGCCGTAGTTGGCCAGCGTGATCCAGCCCAGCAGCAGCGGGTCGATCTGCGCGTTGCGCATCTGATAGGTGAAGTGGATGGTGACCAGCAGCGTGGCCGCGGCCAGCAGCGCGCTGCGGTGGCCCCACAGCCGCCGGGCCAGGTCGTAGACCAGCGCCAGCGCACCCAGCGCGGCCAGCAGCGAGGGCAGCAGGAAGGCGATGCGCCAGTGGCCGGTGAGGTGAAAGCTGAGTGCCTGCAGCCACATGAACACCGGCGGCTTGTCCGGGTACAGCTCGTGGCCGCGGTGCGGGAACAGCCACTGGCCGTGCTCGACCATCCACTGGGCGACCAGCGCGAAGCGCGGTTCGTCCGAAGGCCACGGGTCGCGCAGCCCCAACCCGGCGCCGAGCAGCAGCAGGGCGAACACGCCGAACACGACCAGTTCCCGACGGGCGTCCCGCCACCACAGTGGACGGGCGCGGGACAAGGGCACCGGGGACTTCACGGGCGGGGGATTCCGACTGCGGGGGACAGGGACGGCAAGCATAGTCGGACGGCACCGTCGCGCACAGCCGGTTGGGTGCGGCCGGCGGCTGGTAGCCGCTCAGGCGCGCTTGTGCAGAACGGCGTAGTACATGCCGTCGAGGTCGCCGTCGCCGGGCAGGATCTGCCAGCCCACGGTGGCGGCCTGGCCGACGGGCAGCTCCACCGGCACCGTCTGCGCGTCGCCCTGCTGCGCCAGCCAGGCGCCGACCACCGCCTCGTTCTCCGCGCGCAGCACCGAGCAGGTGATGTAGACCAGCCGTCCGCCCGGGGCCAGCAGGGGCCACAGCGCGGCGAGGATGCGGCGCTGCTGCGCGCCCATGGCGGCGATGTCGCTCTCGCGCCGGTGCAGGCGCACGTCCGGGCGCCGGCGCAGCACGCCGGTGGCCGAGCAGGGCGCGTCGAGGAGGATGCGGTCGAACGGCCGGCCGTTCCACCAGCGCGCGGGCGCGCCGGCGTCGCCGACCACGATCTTTGCGTCCAGCCGCAGGCGCATCAGGTTCTGCCGGATGCGTTCGGCGCGCGCGGGCTCGAGCTCCAGCGCGGTAAGCTCGATGTCGGCGCGTTCCAGCAGGTGACAGGCCTTGCCGCCGGGGGCGGCGCAGGCGTCCAGTACGCGCAGGCCGTCATGCAGGTCGGCGAGGTCGGCGGCCACCTGGGCGGCGCCGTCCTGCACCGCGAAATGTCCCTCCGCGAAACCCGGCAGCCGGGTGACGTCGGTGCTGTGTGGCAGCACCAGCGCGTCGGCCAGCCATGGACGGGCGGAGGCCGCGTGGCCGGCGGCCTGCAGCTCGCCGATCAGCGTTTCGCGCTGGCTGCGCCGGCGGTTGACCCGCAGCATCAGCGGCGGCTCGCCGTTGTCGGCGGCCATCACCGCGGCAGCCTGGGTCGGCCAGTCGCGTGCCAGCGCCGTGGCCAGCCAGGCGGGATGGGCGTGGCGGGTGCCGGGGTTGGCGTCGAGCGCGGCCACGCGTGTGGCGCGCTCGCGCTGCCAGCGCCGCAGCACGGCGTTGACCAGCCCGGCCAGCTGCGGCCGCTTCAACGCGCGCACCGCCTCGACCGTGGCGGCGACGGCCGCGTAATCCTGCAGTTCGAGGATCTCCAACTGCACCAGTCCCAGCACCATCAGCGCGTGCACGGCCGGGTCCTTGTGACGCAGCGGTTTCTCCAGCAGGGCGTCGATGGCGGGGTCGAAACGCAGCCACCAGCGCGCGCCCTCGCTGAGCAGGGCCATCAGCAGCGCGCGGTCGCGCGGATCGGCCAGGCGCGGAGCGGAACGCTCCATCACCTCGCGCAGCGAGGCGCCGCGCAAGGCGATCTCGGCCAGGCCTCTGGCGGCGAGGGCGCGGGTGTCGGTTTTCACGGCAGTTGGCGCAGTTCGGGGCGCGCGTTGAGATAGTCCGCCGCGCCGATGCGCTTGCCGCCGGCGCGCTGCACCGCGGTGATGCGCAAGGCGCCGCGGCCGCAGGCCACGTCGATGCCCTCGCGCCCGGCCGCCAGCACCTTGCCGGGCGCCGCATGGTGGTCCGTGTCGATCGCGCGAGCGGCCCAGATCCGCAGACGCTCGCCGGCGATCTCCGCCTCGGCCACCGGCCACGGATCGAACGCCCGCACCTGGCGTTCCAGCTCGATGGCCGGGCGCTGGAAGTCGAGTCTCGCCTCGGCCTTGTCCAGCTTGTGGGCGTAGGTCACCCCATCGACGGGCTGCGGCGTGGCCACCAGCTTCTCGCCGGCCAGCGTGCGGCGCAGGCCTTCGGCCAGCACCTCGGCGCCCAGCGCGGCGAGGCGGTCGTGCAGCGAGCCGCCGGTGTCGTCGCGGTGGATCGGGGTGCGCCGGGACAACAGCACCGGGCCGGTGTCGAGGCCGGCTTCCATCCGCATCAGGTCGACCCCGGTCCCGGCGTCGCCGGCGAGGATCGCGCGCTGCATCGGCGCCGCGCCGCGCCAGCGCGGCAATGCGCTGGCGTGCACGTTCCAGCAGCCCAGGCGCGGGATCGCCAGCACCTTGCGCGGCAGGATCAGGCCGTAGGCGACCACCACCAGCAGGTCGGGACGGTAGTCGGCGAGCCGCTGCTGCACTTCGGCGGACTTCAGCGATTCGGGTTGCTCGACCGCCACCCCGGCGGCCAGTGCAGCCTGCTTGACCGGACTGGGTGCCAGCCTGCGGCCACGGCCGGCCGGGCGGTCGGGCTGGGTATAGACGGCCACCAACTCGGCGCCGCTGGCGCGGCAGGCCTCGAAGCAGGGCACGGAAAACTCGGGGGTGCCGGCGAATGCCAGCCGCAGGCGGGCGCTACTCAAGCACTGGCCGCCTGCTTGCGCTGCTTGTCCAGCCGCTTCAGCAGCAGGCTGCGCTTGAGCGGCGACAGGTAATCGACAAAAACCTTGCCTTCCAGGTGGTCCATCTCGTGCTGGATGCACACGGCCAGCGGGCCTTCGGCCTCCACCACAATCTCCTGGCCGTCCACGTCCTGCGCCCTGACCTTCACCTTCAGCGCGCGGGTGACGTCGGCGTACAGGCCGGGAAACGACAGGCAGCCCTCCTGGTAGACCTGCGAGCCGTCCTTCTCCAGCAGCTCGGCATTGATCAGCACCAGCGGCTGGTTGCGGCCCTCGCTCATGTCGGCGACCAGCACCCGCTGGTGCACGTTGACCTGGGTGGCGGCCAGGCCGACGCCGTTGGCGGCATACATGGTTTCGAACATGTCGGCTACGAACTGCTTCAGCTTCGCGTCGAACGCGGTGACCGGCGCGGCGCGGGTGCGCAGGCGCGGGTCGGGGAACTCCAGGATGGAAAGTACGGACATGGCATCACCTCGGCGTCGAAAGTGCGGGCGATTTGGTAAAAAACCCACCCCGACGCGATCTAGAATGTGCATCATTGTACGTCGGCAAGCACGCGAGCGCAGACGATTTTCGCCAACCCGCGCCGGTTGCGCGGGTTAACCATTCGGTTACACTCGACCGAGCATCTGGGGAAGGGGGATTCCCGCCAATGATCAGAAAGACAATCGTGTTGCTGGCCGGCATGCTGGTCACCCTGACCGTCTATGCCGCGGGCGCGCAATTGCGTGCCAGTCACCCCGACAGCTACACCGTCCGCCGCGGCGATACCTTGTGGGACATCTCCGCCAAGTTCCTGTCCAAGCCGTGGCTGTGGCCGGAGATCTGGCAGGCCAACCCGCAGGTGCGCAATCCCCATTTGATCTACCCGGGCGACGTGCTCAACCTGTCCTTCATCAACGGCCCGAGCCTGCGGCTGGAACCGAGCGTGCATCGCGAGGGCGAGGCGGTGCCGGCGATCCCGCTCAGCCAGCTGAAGATGTTCCTGAAGGACATGCGCGTGCTGGATTCCAACACGGTCAGCTCCGCCCCCTACGTGGTGGGCCTGGAGGAGAACCGCCTGCGCGGTGCCGTCGGCCAGAACCTGTACGTGCGCGGCCTGCAGGGCGAGCCGGGCCAGCGCTGGGCGATCGTGCGGCCCAGCCACGTGTTCCGTGGCTTCGACCAGAACGACCCGGCCGATGCCGATCTCGTGGCGCACGGCCTGGACAGCAACGCGGCGATGGTCAATGCGCCGTGGCGCGAGGATTCGCGCAATGACGGCCACTACGGCAAGGGCGACGACCTCGGCGTCGAGGTGACGGTGATCGGCACCGCCGAGACCCTGCGCACCGGCGACCCGGCCACCATGCTGCTGCTTGACTCCACCCGCGAGATCCGCAGCGGCGACCGCATCCTGCCGCTCGACGAGCATCCCTACGACGCCTACTACTACCCGCATGCGCCGAAGTCGCTGCCGGCCGACGCCAAGGTGATCGGTTTCGCCGACGCCCTGCGCGCGGCGGGTTCGCGCCAGGTGGTGCTGCTCTCGGTAGGCTCCCGCGACGGCGTCGACAACGGCACCACGTTCTCGATCTTCGAGCCGGGCGAGACCATCCACGACGACGTGGCCAGCAACAGCTGGAACCGCGGCGTGGGTGAGAAGGTGAAGCTGCCGGACGAGTACGTCGGCCACGTGATGGTGTTCCGCACCTTCGACCGGGTCAGCTACGGCCTGGTGATGGACAGCCTGCGCCCGGTGCATGCCGGCGGCCGGCTGACCATGCCCGAATAACGGCAACGGCATCTGCCTACACGACGGCGCGGCCACCACCGCGCCGTCTTCGTCTGCGGCCGCTGCGTACACTCCCGGACATGCATGATCCGCACCCCGCCGACGATGACGACCTCCGCGCCTGGCTGACCGCGCTGCGCACGCCCGGCCTCGGTCCCGGCGGCCTGCGCCAGTGGCTGGACCGCGCCGGCGGCGACATCCGCGCGGCGTTGGCGCAACTGCGCCGGGACGCCGCGCTCGACCCCGCCGCGCGGGCCTGGCTGGAGCGCCCGGACGAGGCGCGACTGGCGCAGGATCTGGCTTGGCTCGCGATGCCCGGCCATCGACTGCTGCGTTGCACGGAGGCCGATTTCCCGCCGCAGCTGGAACACATCCCGCAGCCGCCGGCGGTGCTGTTCGTGGCCGGCGACGCGAGCCTGCTGCTGCATCCGCAGGTGGCCATCGTCGGCGCGCGCGCCGCCAGCCGCAGTGGCCTGGCGCACGCCCGTGCCTTCGCGCATGCGCTGGCCGACGCCGGTTTCGCCATCACCAGCGGCATGGCCGACGGCATCGACGGCGCGGCCCACGGCGCGGCGCTGGACATCGGCGCCGGCACGCTGGCCGTCATCGGCACCGGGCCGGACCGGGTCTATCCGCGCAAGCATCACGCACTGGCGAAACGCATCGCCGGGCACGGCGCGCTGGTCAGCGAGTTCCCGCCGGGCACGCCGGCCCGGGCCGACCATTTTCCGCGCCGCAACCGGATCATCTCCGGGCTGGCGCTGGGCGTGCTGGTGATCGAGGCGGGGCTGCGCTCGGGTTCGCTGATCACGGCGCGGCTGGCTGCCGAGCAGGGCCGCGAGGTGTTCGCCCTGCCCGGATCCATCCACAACCCGCTGGCCAGTGGTTGCCACCGGCTGATCCGCGACGGCGCACGGCTGGTGGAGCACGCCTCGGAAATCGTCGAATTGCTGGCCCCGGCGGCCCGTTCGCTGGGCCTGGAACTGGCTGCGCGGCTGACTCAAGAGACGGCCGCGGCAGTCACCCCGGCGGCCGCGGTGGATCCTGATTATCAGCGGGTGTTGTCCGCACTTGGCCACGAACCGGCGACAATGGAGGAACTTGTGCAGCGCACCGGCTTGTCCGCCGGAGCGCTGTCCTCGATGCTGCTGATGCTCGAGCTGGACAGGCACGTCGAGCGTCGCCCGGGTAATGCCTACCAGGCCATGCCCTCGTCCGTGCAGGCTTGACAGCCCGAGCTGCAACGTGGTTTCAACTATATATACGCCCGGCACGGAAGCGCCGGTGGTTCCCTTTCGGATATCCGTACTTCATGGCAAAAAACCTGCTCATCGTCGAATCGCCGGCCAAGGCCAAGACGATCAACAAGTACCTCGGCAAGGACTTCCAGGTCCTCGCCTCCTACGGCCACGTGCGTGACCTCAAGCCGAAGGAGGGGGCGGTCGACACCGAGCACGGCTTCGCGATGACCTACGAGGTGATCGAGCGCAACCAGAAGCACGTCGACGCGATCGCCAAGGCTGCCAAGCTTGCCGACGACATCTACCTGGCGACCGACTTGGACCGCGAAGGCGAGGCGATCAGCTGGCACATCAGCGAGATCCTCGGCGAGCGCGGCCTGACCCGCGGCAAGCAGCTGCACCGGGTGGTGTTCTCCGAGATCACGCCCAAGGCGATCAAGGCCGCGGTGGCCGCGCCGCGGCAGCTGTCGCACGACCTGGTCGACGCCCAGCAGGCGCGCCGCGCACTGGACTACCTGGTCGGCTTCAACCTGTCGCCGGTGCTGTGGCGCAAGGTGCAGCGCGGCTTGTCCGCCGGCCGCGTGCAGTCGCCGGCGCTGCGCATGATCGTGGAGCGCGAGGAGGAGATCGAGGCGTTCAAGGCGCGCGAGTACTGGACCATCGAGGCCCGGCTGAAGCACGCCGAGGGCGATTTCACCGCTCGCCTGTCCAGGCTCAACGGCAAGAAGTTCGAGCAGTTCGACCTCACCAGCGAAGCCGCGGCGCAGGCCGCCCGCGACGCCCTGCAGCAGGCCGCGCGTGGCCATCTGACCGTCAGCGAGGTCGGCGCGAAGGAGCGCAAGCGTCGCCCGGCCGCGCCGTTCACCACCTCCACCTTGCAGCAGGAGGCGGCGCGCAAGCTGGGCTTCACCACCAGCCGCACGATGAAGGTGGCGCAGGGCCTGTACGAAGGCGTGGCGCTGGGCGACGAGGGCAACGTCGGCCTGATCACCTACATGCGTACCGACTCGACCATGCTTGGCGACGACGCGATGGCCGAGCTGCGCCAGCTGATCGCGCGCGACTTCGGCGGCCACGCCTTGCCGGATGCCCCGCAGGTCTACAAGACCAAGTCGAAAAACGCGCAGGAAGCCCACGAGGCGATCCGCCCGACATCGGCCATGCGCACGCCGAAGTCCGTGGCCGCCTGGCTCAACGACGACCAGCGCAAGCTCTACGAGCTGATCTGGAAGCGCACCGTCGCCTGCCAGATGATCCACGCCACGCTGAACACGGTGACGGTGGAATTCGCCTTGCGCGACGTGGCCGGTGGCGACGCTGCGTTCCGCGCCAGCGGCACCACCGTGGTCGATCCGGGCTTCCTCGCCGTGTACGAGGAAGGCCGCGACCAGAAGAATGCCGAGGACGACGACGAAGGCCGCCGCCTGCCGCGCCTGGCCAGGGGCGAGCAGGTGCCGCTGCAGGAAATCGTCGCCGACCAGCATTTCACCGAGCCGCCGCCGCGCTACTCCGAGGCGAGCCTGGTCAAGGCGCTGGAGGAATACGGCATCGGCCGGCCGTCGACCTACGCCAGCATCATCCAGGTGCTGCAGAACCGCGAGTACGTGTTCCTCGACAGCCGCCGCTTCAAGCCCACCGATGTCGGCCGCGCGGTCAGCAAGTTCCTGACCCAGCATTTCACCCGCTACGTCGACTACGACTTTACCGCCAAGCTCGAGGACGAGCTGGACGCGGTCAGCCGCGGCGAGGAGGCCTGGGTGCCGCTGATGCAGCGCTTCTGGCAGCCGTTCAAGCAGCAGGTGGACGAGAAGGCCGAGTCGGTCGACCGCAGCGAAGCCACCGGCGCGCGCGAGCTGGGCGTCGATCCGAAAACCGGCAAGCCGGTGTTCGTGCGGCTGGGCCGGTTCGGACCGTACGCGGCGATCGGCGACAAGGACAGCGACGAAAAACTGCAGTTCGCCTCGCTGCGTCCGGGACAGAGCATGCATACCATCAGCCTGGCCGAGGCGCTGGAGCTGTTCCGGCTGCCGCGCAAGCTGGGCCAGGCGGAAAACGGCGACGAGGTCAGCGTGGGCATCGGCCGCTTCGGCCCGTTCGTGAAGCAGGGCAGCACCTACGCCTCGCTCAAGCCCGAGGACGATCCGTACACGATCGAACTGCCGCGGGCGCTGCAACTGGTGGCCGACAAGCTGGAGATGCTGGCCAACCGGGTGATCCTCGATTTCGGCAACGGCGTGCAGGTGCTCAACGGCCGCTACGGCGCCTACATCACCGACGGCGAGAAGAACGCGCGCATCCCGAAAGAGCAGGAGCCCAAGCAGCTGACCGAGGCGCAGTGCCTGGAGCTGCTGGCGGCGGCCCCCGCGAAGAAGGGCCGCTTCGGCAAGAAGACGGCGACGAAGAAGGCGGCCGCGAAGAAAGCCGCGCCGGCGAAGAAGGCTGCCGTGAAGAAGGCCGCCACCAGGAAGACCGCCACCAAGAAAACCGCGGCGAAAAAAACCGCGGCGAAGAAGACGGCGAGCAGGAAGGCCGCCACGAAGAAGGCCGCCACCAAGAAGACCGCCGCGGGAAAACCCGCCACCGACCAGGCTGGCGCCTGAGTGCTGCAGCACTTCGACCTCGCCACGCTCGATGCCGCCGCCGTGTTGCTGCGCGACGGCGGCGTGCTGGCCTATCCGACCGAGGCCGTGTTCGGCCTGGGTTGCGACCCGCATGACCGCGCAGCGTTCGAGCGCGTGTTCGCGCTCAAGCAGCGCCCGGCGACCCAGGGCGTGCTGCTGATCGCCGCGGATTTCGGCCAGATCGAGCGCTACATCGACCTCGCCGCCGTGCCGGAGGGGATCCTGCGGCAGGTACGCGCCAGCTGGCCCGGTCCGCATACCTGGATCTTCCCGCGCTCGGCCGCCGTGCCGGACTGGGTGGCCGGTGCGCATGCGGGGATCGCGCTGCGGATCACCGCGCACGAACCGGCTGCGGCGTTGTGCCGTGCCTTCGGCGGGGCCCTGGTGTCCACCAGCGCGAACCCGCACGGCCAGCCGCCCGCGCGCGCGGCGGCAACTGTGGCCGGGTATTTCGGCGATGCACTGGACGGCGTGCTGGAGGCCCCGCTGGGCGGCCAGTCCAGCCCCACGGTGATTCGCGACGCCCTGTCGGGCGCTATCATCCGCGCCTGATCGTGCAGGGGGCACGCCGGTGCGGCGCGGGGGCGCCGTCGCCGCGTTCACATCACCGTTCACGTGACGGCGCGATGCTGCCGCACGCATCCAACAAGACCCACGGAGACAGTAGCTTGGCCATCGTCCACGACCCGTGTCAGCGCGAGCTACCGCCGCTGCTGCCCCTGCTGGCGGCCGCGGATCCCGCGCGGGTGGTGGCCTGGCGCGAAGGAGAGCCGATCAGCGCCACGCACTTCCTCGCCGATGTCCGCGCGGTGGCCGCCTCCCTGCCGCCCGCCGCGGCGGCGGTGAACCTGTGCGAGGACCGCTACGCCTTCCTGGTCGCGTTCTGCGCGGTCGCCTTGCGCGGCCAGACCAACCTGCTGCCGTCCTCGCGCGCGCCACAGGCGGTGGACGAGGTGATGAAGGCCCACCCCGGCTGCCATGCGTTGGGCGACCAGCCGCTGGACCCGGCGCCACCCTGCTACCAGCAACTGCCCTCGTTCGGCCCCCGGCCGCTGCGGGAGGAAGCCGGCTGGCCGTCGCTGCCGGCCGACCAGGTGGTGGCGATCGGCTACACCTCCGGCTCCACCGGCACGCCGAGCGCCAACGCGAAGACCTGGGGCAGTTTCCACGCCAGCAACGCCGGCAACCTGGCGCGGCTGCATGCCACGGTCGGCGAGCGTTTCGAGGTGGTGGCCACGGTGCCGCCGCAGCACATGTACGGCATGGAGATGTCGGTGCTGCTGCCGCTGCTGGGCCATGTCGGCGTGCACACCGGGCGCCCGTTCTTTCCCGCCGACGTAGCCGCCGCGCTGGCCGCGGTGCCGGAACCGCGGGTGCTGGTCACCACGCCGGTGCACCTGCGTGCGCTGATCGACTCGGGCATCGCCCTGCCGGCGATCGCGGCGATGGTGTCGGCCACCGCGCCGTTGCCGGTCGAGCTGGCATGCGCCGCCGAGCAGCGCTTCGGCGCGTCGCTGCTGGAAGTGTTCGGCTCCACCGAAACCTGCGTGTTCGCCAGCCGGCGCCCCACCGTGGACGAGGAGTGGTCGCTGTACGACGACGTGACCCTGCACCCGCAACCCGACGGCACCGCGGTCGAGGCGCCGCAACTCGGCGCGCCGGTCACCCTGGCCGACATCGTCAGCCTGTCGCGCGACGGCCGCCGCTTCCGCTTGAGCGGCCGGCATGCGGACATGCTGGAGATCGCCGGCAAGCGCGCCTCGCTGGCCGACCTCACCCGCCGCCTGCTGGCGATACCCGGCGTGCGTGACGGCGTGGTGTTCCAGCACGGCGATGGCGATGCGCTCGGCGTGCACCGCATCGCCGCCCTGGTGGTGGCGCCGGAGCTGGACGAGCACGCCATCCTCGACGCGCTGCGTCGCGCGATCGACCCGCTGTTCCTGCCGCGTCCGCTGAAACGGGTGGCGACGCTGCCGCGCAACGAGACCGGCAAGCTGCCGCGCGCGGCGCTGCTGGACCTGCTGCAACAACCCGGCTGAATCACTGCCGCTACAATGGGCGACTGCGCCGGGTGGCGTGCGGGAGTGCGGCATGAAGGTTCTGGTCATCGGCAGCGGCGGGCGCGAACACGCGCTGGCGTGGAAACTCGGGCAGTCCGTGCAGGTCGACGAGGTGATCGTGGCGCCCGGCAACGCCGGCACCGCGCGCGAACCGGGCGTGCGCAACGCCGAGGTCGCGATGAACGATCTCGATGGCCTGCTGCAGCTGGCCAGGCGCGAGAAGGTCGGCCTGACCGTGGTCGGCCCGGAAGTGCCGCTGGTGGCCGGCGTGGTCGACCGGTTCCGCGCCGCCGGCCTGCGCATCTTCGGCCCGCGCGCGATCGCCGCGCAGCTGGAAGGCTCCAAGGCTTTCGCCAAGGATTTCCTGCAGCGGCACAACATCCCCACCGCGCACTACGCGGTGTTCACCGAACTGGACCCCGCGCTGGCCTACGTGCGCCGGCAGGGCGCGCCGATCGTGATCAAGGCCGACGGCCTGGCCGCCGGCAAGGGCGTGGTGGTGGCGCTCACCCTCCCGGACGCCGAACTGGCGCTGCACGACATGCTCGGTGCGCACAGTTTCGGCGACGCCTCGGCGCGCGTGGTGATCGAGGAGTTCCTCGACGGCGAGGAGGCCAGCTATATCGTGATGAGCGACGGCAGCCACGCGCTGCCGATGGCCTCCAGCCAGGACCACAAGCGCCGCGACGAGGGCGACCTCGGCCCCAACACCGGCGGCATGGGCGCGTATTCGCCCGCGCCGGTGGTCACCCCGGAAGTCGAGCAGCGCATCCTGAAGGAAGTGATCGAGCCGACCCTGCGCGGCATGGCGGCCGAGGGCGCGCCGTTCATCGGCTTCCTCTATGCCGGCCTGATGATCGACAAGTCCGGCGCACCGAAGGTGATCGAGTTCAACGTGCGCTTCGGCGATCCGGAAACCCAGCCGATCATGCTGCGCCTGAAGTCCGACCTGGTCGACCTGATCGATGCCGCGCTGGACGGTCGCCTCGAGCACACCCGTGCGCGCTGGGACAGCCGCCCCGCCATCGGCGTGGTGATGGCCGCCGCCGGCTACCCGGGGCGGGTGCACACCGGCGACCCGATCGAAGGCCTGGACGACATCGCCGGGGACGACGTGAGAGTGTTCCATGGCGGCACCTCCCGCGACGGACAGGGCCGCGTGGTGACTGCCGGTGGGCGCGTGCTCACCGTCTGCGCGCTGGGGAGCGACCTTGCCGCGGCACGTGAACGCGCCTACGCCGCCGTGGCTCGGCTGCGCTGGGCCGGCGCCTTTTGCCGGCGCGACATCGCCCACCGCGCCTTGCATCGACGCAGCGGTGCCTGAGCAGCGTGCGCATGCGCATGGTAAGCGAACGGGGGATTGACTTTTCCGTGCCCGCTTTTTTGCTATATGCTTGCAGGCTCCCCCGCGTAGAGTCGTGGCGCCACAAGGCCCGAGCGACCACGTGCCGATTTCACGTAGAAGAGGTTTCTGGCATGCGCAAGACGGTTTTGTCGCTGGTATCGGTTGCTGCGCTGGCCTTGGCCGGCTGCCAAGGTTCATCGTCGGAGCAGGCCGGCAACGGCGGGCCCGCGTCTCCCCAAACCGCGGCCGCGGTCTCCATCCCCAGCGAGGTGAGCGGCATCATTTCCCTGCGCGAAGGTTCGCCGCAGCCCTCGGACAAGGCGACCCTGGTGCTGAACCTGGCCGACGTCTCCTCCAGCGCCGTCGGCTCCGCGCCGCTGGCCACCAAGACCTCCCCGGCCGGCACGTTCCCGCAGCCGTTCAAGCTCACCTTCAACCCGGCGGACGTCAAGCCGAATGACCTGTACGTGGTGCAGGCCGTGCTTACCGATGGCGATCGCCATTACGTGATGCCGATCCAGGCGCCGGTGCTGGCCAAGGGCAGCAAGAACGACGCCGTGTCGATCCAGCTGGTGGCCGAACAGACGCCCGGCGAGAAGCTGCTGGCCGAGTTCTCCGACCAGCAGAAGCAGCTCGGCGCGATGAAGGTCAGCCACGGCACCAAGCTGGAGAAGGATGCCTCGCGCGGCTGGCAGCTGTTCCGTCAGGACGGCCAGGTGCAGTTCATCCGCGAACTGGTCGAGTACACCAAGGACGGCTTCACCAGCACCGACTATGCCTACAAGGACGGCAAGCCGTGGGCGATCGTGCAGCAGCACATGGCCAGCCGCGACGGCAAGCCCACCTCGATCGACCGCGCCGGCTGGAGCGACGACGGCACGCTGGTGCTGAAGCAGCACCAGGTCGGCAGCGACGTGCAGGTGCTGGACGCGGCCGAGGCGGACAAGATGAAGCAGGAGGCCATGACCATCCTCGGCCTCGCCACCAACGGCAAGAACAAGTAAGTCGTTTGCCGGCTCCCGCCTCAGGCGGGAGGCCACGAAAAAGGCCGCCCTCGGGCGGCCTTTTTCGTGGCGGCGGACCCGGCGCGGCCGGGTCGCCGATCTGCCGGATCTAGAGGTCGATCCGCACGCCCATGTTGACGCTGTTGTACTTCTGGCTGTCGTCGCCGAAACGGCCGCTGTAGCCGATCCAGCTCTGCACGCTGGGCGTGAGCCGGGCGGACAGCCCCAGCGTGGCGGTGGCCCAGCTCTGGTCCGGGCTGAAGCCGGTCAGGGCGAAGCTGCCGTTCATGGAATTGAGGCCGGCGGTGACCAGGCGCGCGTCGGCCTTGCTGTCGTGATTCCAGCCCAGCTCGGCGTACGGCGACATCACCAGGTTGTTCACCTGCCACTGCCCACGCAGGCGCCAGCCCAGCGTGGACAGCAGCGAATCGCGCTGCTGGCGGCCGAACCACATGGCGCTGCTGTCGCTGCCGTTCTCGCTGTAGCCGCTCACCTTCACGGTCTGCCAGTCCACGGTGGCGAACGGACCGGTCTGCAGGTCGCTGCCGAGGTCGAACCACCAGCCGCCGGTGATGCCGCCGCCCAGGTGCGAGCCGTCGGTCTTGCCGGTTTCGGTGCGCTGCAGGGCGCCGATGCTCATGCGGCGCTCGATGTCCTTGAAGTTGGACTGGCCGAAGTTGGCGTAGCCGCCCACGTAGCCGCCGCCGTTGTGGTAGCCGACGTAGCCCAGGCCGCTGATGTCCTGCAGCTTGTAGCCACCGCCGCCGGCGAAGTCGGCGTTGTGCTGGCCGACGCCGAGCGCCACGCCGGCGGTGACGTGCTCGCCGGCGAAGTAGTTCGCGCCCAGGGTGAAGTTGAGGTTGTCGCTGTTGGTGCGCGGCGAGCTGTTGCTGGCGTCGAAGCGCTGCCGGGCGTAGTCGATGTTGACGTAGGTGCGCACGTCGCCATCCTTGCCGGTGGTCAGCATCTGGTCGCGCATCACGCGGTTCTGCACCGCGCTGGCCGCAAGCGGCGCCTCGCCGAGCAGCGAGATCTGCTCCGGCGCATGGATCACCGACAGCACGTACTGGCCGAGCATCGCATGGGCGGCGGCGGTCGGGTGCACGCCGTCGGCGAACAGATAGTTCTGGTCGGCGCCGGTCGCGTAGGTGTACGGCAGCCCCGAACCTTGCGGCCCGCATTGCACCGAGCTGGAGCCGACGCCGCAGGCCGGATCGGACACGTTGCTGAAGCCGAACGCGCCCGGGTTGGCGATCACCTCGTTGAGCAAGGCGTAGGTGTTCGCCGGGATCACGTTCAGGCCGTTGCTGCTGAGCTGCTTCAGGCCGCTGTTGAGCACGCCGTTGTAGAGCACGGCGAGCTGGCTGGCGCCGGCCTGCGCGGCCGCGCCGCCGGCGGCGGCCTGCGGGGTCTTGCCGAGGTCGGGCAGGTTGTAGACCACCACGTACTTCGCGCCGGCGGCCTGCAGGCCCGCGAGCACGCCGAGCTCGGTCTGCGCCGCGTTGACCGCGCCGGCCGAGATGACGTTCGGGTCGGTCTGCGTGCCGCTCAGGTAGAAGATGTCGTTGGCGCCGCCCCAGACCTGGTACAGGGCGCGCGAGTCGGCCTTGCCGCCGTTGGCGCCCAGATACATCTGCAGCTGCTGGGTGATGGTCGGCACCGCCGCGACGTTGTTGACGAAGCCGGCGCCGCCCCACGCGTAATCCGTGCCGCCGGTTGCCGACGGGGCGAGCGTGAAGCCGAGGCCGGTCGCCACGTTCTCCGCGGCGGTGGTGCCGGGGTTGGTGGTGAAGCGCAGTGGCGGCTGGATCGACGGCGCGCTGGCCAGCGAGATGTTGCCGTTGTCGCTCAGGCTGTCGCCGAAGACGATGACGTTGCTGAAATCGGTGGCCGCGGCGGCCGTGCTGAACAACAGGGTGGTGGCGATGGCGCCGGCCAGATGGCGGATACGAAGCATGGAAACACTCCTCGGCCGGGATGGCCTTGTTAGCTGGGCGTTACGGTACGGTATTCCATACGGAACCGCATGCTGCAGCGCATCGCCGCCGCATGCGGCTACTGGCCGGCTGCTTCAGCGCTTGCCGGCGCGCGCGAACGCGTCGGCGAATGCGTTGTTGGCCGGCGCCGGGGCGGGTTTGGGCGCGCCGCCCGGCCGCGGGC
>JBASAF010000005.1:0-45778 GCA_049650465.1 Rhodanobacter sp.
CCGCCACGCTGGGCGGCTGCCGCCTCGACGAGGCGCGCCCGGCACCGGCCGCGGCGCGCGACGATGCCGCGCTCGATGCGCAGCTGCGGCAGCACATCCGGCACGTGGTGGTGCTGTTCGCGGAGAACCGCAGCTTCAACAACCTGTTCGCCGGCTTCCCCGGCCTGGCGCAGCCGCTCAAGGCACTGGACTCGCCCGAGTACCGCCAGCGCGATCGCGACGGCAGCCTGCTGACCACGCTGCCGCCGGTGTGGAGCGGCATGGTGCCGCGCGAGCAGATGGTCGACGGGCGCCGCTACCGCCTCGACGAGTCGGCCATCACCGGCCTGCCGAACCGGCCGTTCGCACTGCGCACGCCGACCGGCGAGCTGCTGCCGCACGGCGTGATCACCCGCGACCTGGTGCACCGCTTCTACGAAAACCAGCTGCAGATCAACGGCGGGCGCAACGACGGCTTCGTGGCCTGGGGCAACACCGGCGCCATGCCGATGGGCCACTACGCCGACACGGCCAGTTCGCTGCGCCTGTGGCAACTCGCACGGCAGTACACCTTGTGCGACAACTTCTTCATGGGCGCGTTCGGCGGCTCGTTCCTCAACCACCAGTACCTGGTGGCCGCGCAGCCGCCGTTCTTCCCGCACGCCGACCAGGGTCCGGCGAAATTCCAGATCGCCCAGCTGCAGGGCGACGACCCCACCGGCATCCTGCCGAAGTTCGCCGAGGACTCGCCGGCAAGCGCCATGCAGGGCCGCCCGAAGTGGGCCTCGCGCGACGCCATCACGCCGGATTTCTGGGTGGTCAACACGCTGGGGCCGGCCTACGCGCCGGGCTTCAGCCACGATCCGCGCGATCCGCGCCTGGCCGATCCGGCCAGCCCCAACACCCTGCCCGCGCAGACGCACCTGACCATCGGCGACGCGCTGTCCGAGGCCGGCATCGACTGGGCCTGGTATGCCGGCGCCTGGCAGCTGGCGCTGGAAGGGCGCGGCGACGGCAACCACGACGATTTTCCCGAGATCCCCAACTTCCAGCCGCATCACCAGCCACTCAACTACTTCCGCCAGTTCGCCCCGGGCACGGCGGCGCGCGCGCGGCACCTGCGCGACGCCGGCATCGGCAGCAGCGCCGACAGCAACCATTTCATCGCCGCGATCGAAGCCGGCACGCTGCCGCCGGTGACGTTCTACAAGCCGCAGGGCGACCTGAACATGCACGCCGGCTACGCCAGCCTCGAGGCGGGCGACGAGCACCTGGCGCAGGTGGTCGAGGCGCTGCAGAAGAGTCCGCAGTGGCCCAACATGCTGGTGGTGCTCACGGTGGACGAGAACGGCGGCTGGTGGGACCACGTGGCGCCGCCCAGGGGCGATCGCTGGGGTCCGGGCACGCGCATCCCGGCGCTGGTGATCTCGCCGCACGCAAGGCGCGCCCACGTCGACCACACCATTTACGACACCGGCTCGATCCTGCGTTTCCTCACCCGCCGCTTCGGCCTCAGGCAACTGCCCGGCCTGAAACTGCGCGACGCCTCGATGATCGCCGCCGGTGGCCCGCCGCCGGGCGACCTGACCAACGCCCTGCACTTCGGCTGACAATCGATTGTGGGAGCGCACCCGCTGCGCGAGCTTTTCGTCACATGACGAAAAGCAATCGCGTACGACCGAAGGAAGTCCCTTGTGGACAGGGTGCGCTCCTGCAGACAGAAAGGAACCCCGCCATGCGCGAGCTGTACCCGGAGATCGAGCCGTACCACACCCATCGCCTCGCCGTGGATGCGTTGCACACCCTGCACGTGGAGGAGTGCGGCAACCCGCTGGGCCTGCCGGTGATCTTCCTGCACGGCGGGCCCGGCGCGGGCCTGTCGACCTACCACCGCCGCTTCTTCGATCCCTCGCGCTATCGCATCGTGCTGTTCGACCAGCGCGGCTGCGGGCAGTCCACGCCGTTCGCCGAACTCACCGACAACACCACCGCCCACCTGGTGGAGGACATCGAACGCATCCGCACCTTTCTGGGCGTCGAGCACTGGGTGGTGTTCGGCGGCTCCTGGGGCTCGACCCTGGCGCTGGCGTACAGCCAGGCGTATCCGCAGCATTGCCTGGGCATCGTGTTGCGCGGCATTTTCCTGGGCCGGCCGCAGGAACTGCGCTGGTTCAACGAAGTCGATGGCGGCGCGCGGCAGATCTTCCCCGAGCGCTGGGCGCGCTTCCGCGATTTCATCCCGGCCGACGAGCGCGGCGACATGCTGGACGCCTACTGGCAACGCCTCAACAGCACCGACGAAGCCACCCGCCTGGCCGCCGCGCGGGCGTGGAGCGCATGGGAAGGCGGCAGCACCACCCTGGTGCACGACCCCGACGCCGGCGGCATTTTCGAGGACCCGCAGCATGCGGTCAGCGTGGCGCTGATGGAGGCCCACTACTTCCGCCACGCGCTGTTCCTCGAACCGGACCAGCTGCTGCGCGACGTGCCGCGCATCCGCCACCTGCCGGCCACCATCGTGCACGGCCGCTACGACATCATCTGCCCCGCCGTCAGCGCCTGGGACCTCGCCCAGGCCTGGCCCGAAGCCACCCTGCACTTCGTGCTCGCCGGCCACAGCGCGGCCGACCCGGCCATCGTCGACCGCCTGGTCGAGGCCACTGACGCGCTGGCCGATCGGTACTGCTGACGGCACGCCGTTTCGGACCGGAACCGCGTCAGCGCAAGAAGCGGATGGCGCGCCCGGCGCGGTGACGCCAGAATGCGCGCCTCACCTCGATGGAGTTGCCGATGCTGACCCTCTATGACTACCTGCCTTCGCAGAACGCCTGGAAAGTGCGCCAGTTGCTGCATCATCTCGGCCGGCCGTATCGCACGCTGGAGGTCAGCATCTTCGAGGGTGAGGGCCGCAGCGAAAGCTATCTGCGCATCAGCCCGACCGGCACGGTGCCCGCGATCGAACTGGACGACGGCCGCACGCTGGCGGAATCGAACGCGATCCTGATGTACCTGGCCGATGGCACGCCGTATGTGCCGGGTGATGCGTTCGGCCGCGCCAAGGTGCAGCAGTGGCTGCATTTCGAGCAGGAGCGGGTGGAGTCGGTGCTCGGCGCGCTGCGGCACTGGACGCTGACCGGCAAGCTGGCGCAACGCGCACCCGCGCTGGTGGAGGCGAAGCGCCACGCGGCGCAGCGCACGCTGGAGATCCTGGAGCACGAGCTGTCGGAGCGCGACTTCATCGCCGGCGAGCGCTACACCATCGCCGACATCGCGCTGTTCGCCTACGGCAGCCGCGCGGCCGAGGCGGGCTTCGCGCTCGACGAATATCCCGCCATCCGCGCCTGGATCGCCCGAGTGGAGGCACAACCGGGCTTTCTCGCCACCATGCATCCGTACGCGAGCGACCCGCATTCGGCAGGCGAGTTGCCCTGAGCTTTCGTCACAGGCGGCAGCCAGCGCGGCGGTGGCATACTCGGGGTTTCCCGGCCCGAGAGATCTCCCGCCCATGCGCCTGTTTCCGCTTCTTGCCTTCGGTACGCTGCTGTTGCCGGTGGCTGCCCAGGCCAACGATCCGAACTCCTACGCCCAGCCCGACCAGGTGCGGGTGACGCATCTGGATCTCGACCTCAACATCGACTTCCCGCACAAGCAGCTCGCGGGCCAGGCGACGCTGAAGCTGGATTGGCGCAACCCGCAGGCGCAGTCGCTGGTGCTGGATACGCGCGACCTGAAGATCGCCAGGGTCGAGGCGCTGGCCGCCGACGGCAAGGCCACGCCGCTGAAATACGCGCTGGCACCGCGCGACAAGGAGCTGGGCAGCAAGCTCACCATCACCGCGCCGAAGCATCCGGCGCAGGTGCGCATCGTCTACAGCACGGCACCCACCGCGTCCGGCCTGCAGTGGCTGACCCCGGCGCAGACGGCGGACAAGCAAGCCCCGTTCATGTTCTCGCAGTCCGAATCCATCCACGCGCGCTCGTGGGTGCCGCTGCAGGATTCGCCGGCGATCCGCTTCACCTACGACGCGCACGTCAGCGCGCCGAAGAACATCCGCGTGGTGATGAGCGCGCTCAATGACGCGCAGCATCCGCTGGACGGCGACTTCCGCTTCGACCAGCCGCATCCGATCCCGTCCTACCTGCTGGCGATTGCCGCCGGCGACATCGCGGTGAAGGAAACCGGGCCGCGCTCGGCCGTCTACGCGGAACCCTCGGTGGCGGCCAAGGCCGCGCACGAGTTCGAGGACACCGAGAAACTGATCGAGGCCACCGAAAAACTGTACGGCCCGTACGCCTGGGGCCGCTACGACATCCTGGTGCTGCCGCCGTCGTTCCCGTTCGGCGGCATGGAAAATCCGAACATGACCTTCGCCACGCCGACCGTGCTGGTTGGCGACAAGAGCCTGGTCTCGCTGGTGTCGCACGAGCTGGCGCACTCGTGGTCGGGCAACCTGGTCACCGCCGCGGCGTGGCGCGACATCTGGCTCAACGAGGGTTTCACCACCTACGTGCAGGGCCGCATCACCGAGGCGGTGTACGGCAAGAGCCAGGCCGACGAGGAGGCCTTGCTGTCGGCGCGCGCGCTGCAGAAGAGCATCGGCGGCATGGCCGAGAACGCGCAGAAGCTGGCGCCGGACCCGCGCGGCGTGGGCGCCGACGACTCGCTGTCCGACGTGGCCTACGACAAGGGCTCGTGGTTCCTGCGCACGCTGGAGCAGCGCTTCGGCCGCGCAGATTTCGACGCTTATCTCAAGGGCTACTTCGCGCACTTCGCCTGGCACAGCATCACCACCGAGCAGATGCTCGACTACATGAAGCCGAACCTGATCGAGAAGTACCCCGGCAAGATGAGCTGGGCCGAGGTGCGCGAGTGGGTCTATGGCAGCGGCATCCCCAAGGACGCGCCGCTGCCGGAATCGCCGCGCTTCGATGCGATCGACAGGGAGCGCACCGAGTTCCTCGCCGGCACGCTGGCCGCCGACAAGCTCGACGCCAAGGGCTGGAACACGCAGGAATGGATGTACTTCCTCGACCGCCTGCCCGACGCGCCGGCGCTGGACAAGATGCGCGAGCTGGACGCCGCCTGGCACCTCACCGGCACGCCGAACGCCGAGATCGGCATGCGCTGGTACAGCCACGCGATCGCCGCCGGTGACAAGGCGGTGTGGGATGCCGCCGCCGAGCACATGACCCGGATCGGGCGCATCTACCTCACCACCCCGCTGTACAAGGCGCTGGTGAAGACACCGGAGGGACTCGCCTTCGCCGAGCAGGTCTACGCCAAGGCCAAGGCCGGCTACCACCCGCTGACCCAGCAGGTGGTGGAGGGCATTCTCGCCAAGGCGAAGCAGCCGAAGCAGGCGGACAAGCCTGAGTGAGCCCGACCTCGCCCACCGACACGACCACGCCGCTGTGGAAGCGCATGCTGCGACGGCGGCTGAAGTTCCTTGCCTGGCTGGTGGCGCTGCTGGCCATCGTGCTGGGCGGCAGCTACCTGTTCGCGCCGCAATGGCTGATGCGCGCCGGGCACCTGCGCGAGGCGATGGCGGCCAAGCTGGAAACACACAGCGTGCAGGTCGGCGACACCCGCTGGTCGTACTACGAAGGCGGCGAAGGCCCGACCATCGTGCTGCTGCACGGTTTTGGCGGCGACAAGGACGTCTGGCTGCCGGTGGCGGCGTTGCTGAGCGCGCACTTCCACCTGGTCATCCCCGACCTGCCCGGTTGGGGCGAATCCTCGCGCTCGCCGCAGGGCAACTACGACATCGAGGCGCAGGCCGCGCGGCTGGCGGACTTCGTGCAGGCGCTGCGGCTGCCGCGCTTCATGCTGGCGGGCCACGATACCGGCGCGGCGATCGCCGCCGCGTACGCCGCCGACCAGCCGCAGCACGTGGCCGGGCTGGCCCTGCTCGACGCGTTTGGGCTCAAGGCCGGCGAAAACGACTTTGCCCGCCAACTGCGCGCCGGCGACAACCCGTACCTGTTCGACGACCGCGCCGGCTACGCACGGCTGGCCGCACTGGAGTTCGTTCAGCCGCCCGACCTGCCCGGCCGCTTCGTCGACGTGCTGGTCGAGCGCAACCGGCGCGACCGCGACTTCATCCGGCGCACGTTCCAGGCCGTGCACGCGCAGCCGCTGGCGCTGCAGCAGCGGCTGGGCCGGCTGACCATGCCGGTGCTGGGCCTGTGGTGCCACGACGACCGGATCACCGACCTCTCGGCGCTGGACAGCCTGCGCAACGGCCTGACCGCGGCCAGCGCGATCAGCACCAGCACCATCAACGGGTGCAACCACATGCCGATGCTGGAAAAGCCGGACACCACGGCGCAGATACTCACCGGTTTCGCGCTCTCCCACTGACCGGGGCGGCGGGAAGCAAGCCGCTCAGGCTGCGCTCAGCCGCGACCGACAAAAGTAACGTGGTTTGTGGTTGCCAACGTGGGAGAATGGGGGCATGGGCCTGCAAACCGGCAGCGCCAGGGAAGAACGTGCAGCGATGATGCGAAACCTCATGCGTTCAGGCGTGGATGCCATCGCGCGGATGTCCACCACGCGGACCAACTACTGGGCCGAGCTGGTGCTGGACACCGCGCTGGGCGCATGGCTGCTGGCCGTCGGCTGGCGCCACCTCGACGGCGGACCGTGGCTGGCCGCGGGCGCGATCGCCCTGGGCCTGTTCGCCTTCAGCTTCATCGAGTACTTCTTCCACCGCTGGATGTTCCACACCCGCATCCCGCTGTTCGAACAGGGCCACCGCATGCACCACGAGCGCCCGCTCGGCTACGACTCGCTGCCGTTCTTCCTGCCGGCGATGGTGCTGATCGCGCTGACCGCGGTGCTGGTCGTGCTGATGCCGTTCGGCTTCGCGCTGTTGCTGGCCGGCTCGATCACGCTCGGCTACATCGTCTACGGCCTGGCCCATTTCGTCATCCACCACGTGCGCTTCAAGCAGCCGGTGCTGCGCCGCTGGGCCGGCGCCCACCACGTGCACCATTACCACCCGGATACCAACTTCGGCGTCACCACGCCGCTGTGGGACATCCTGCTGCGCACGCGCTACGTGCGTCAGCCGCGCAAGGCAGTCTGACCGGCGCGGCACCGCGCCCCGTACCCGAAGGCCAGGTTCCATGCCCATGAACGAGTACCTGCTGATCTCGCGCGGACAATGGGACGAGGGCGCCGACAAGGACGCCGTGCAGGACACCATCGACCGCTTCTACGCCTGGTACGAACAAGGCCTGGCGCAAGGGCGACTCAAGCCGGGCAGCCGCCTCGCAAACCGCGGCAAACTGGTCTCCCGAACAGCCGTCACGGACGGGCCCTTCAGCGAGTCCAAGGAACTGATCGGCGGCTACTGGTTCATCGTGGCCGACACGCTGGAAGAAGCCGCCGCGATCGCCGCGGAGAACCCCTGCCTCGCCTGCGGCCTGACGCTCGAAGTGCGCCCGCTGGAAGCGGTGCGCTCCAGTGTGGCGATCGTCACCAACGAGACACCGCAAAGCTGGAAAGACACCGCCGCCTGAGCCTGCGTGATGCCGCCTCAGTCGGCCACGTCGGCGACCAGCCGGTCGAGTTCGGCCTTGAGGATGGCGCCGTGCTGGCGCAGCCAGTCACGCTGTTCGCGCCAATCGGGATAGAGCGTTTCCACCAGCGCCCAGAAGCGCGGCGAGTGGTTGCGCACGCGCAGGTGGCACAGCTCGTGGACCAGCACGTAGCGCAGCGCCGCCGGTGGCGCCAGCGCCAGCGCGAGGTCGAGGTTGATGCGGTCGCGCGTGTCCAGGCTGCCCCACAGGCTCTTCATCGGGCGGATGCGCAGCGAGGTCGGCGCCAAGCCCAGCTGCGGCACGTGCACCGCCATCCAGCGCGACACGTCGCGGCGGATCAGCGATTCCAGGTGGGAGGCCAGCAGGCCGCGCGCGATCGGCAGGGCGCGGCTGTGCGGACGCGGCACCACCAGGGTCAGGCCGCGCGCGTGCGCCTCGATCTTCGGATAGGCGCCCTCGGACCAATCCAGCTCCGCCAGTTCCCCGCGCAGCGGAAAGTGGCAGGCATGGCCGATGCGCAGCGGCGGCAGCGGCTTGACGATCAGGTTCAGCTCGTCGAGCTTCTGCTCCAGCCATTGCGCATGGCTGCGCAGGAAGGCGCTGACCTGGGCCGGATGGGTGCCGCGCGGGTACGACACCCGCGCGCCCTTGGGCGTGACGGTGAGGCGCAGGCGCCGCGCGCGCGGGTGCGCGGCCTTCAACACCCGGATGGTGTTGCCGCCCGCCATCGCCAGTTCCAGCCAGTCGCCTTCGAGATGCTGCGTCATGTCCTGCCGTCCGTCCGGGATCGGCGCGCCAAGGCAGCGCGGCGGGTCCGGACGGACAGTATGCCGGCAAGCCGGCGCCCCGGCGCAAGGGCCGCAGGTCAGGCCCGCCGCAAGCCCGGCCGGCCGCGAAATCTCAGCCGTCAGTGGGACGCGGGAGGCCGAACCATTCCTCCAGCTTGGCCAGCAATCGCGCCAATTCCAGGGTCAGCAGGGCGAAGCTGGCGTCCAGCTCGGCATGGGCGTCGGCCTGGCTGTCGCCCAGCTCGTCCATCACCACGTCGAGGAACTTCAGCTTGCGGATGACCAGGTCCTCGCCCAGCACGAAGCTGATGCGGTCGTCGAAGGTCAGCCCCAGCAGGAACACCTGCTTGCCGTTGCGCAGATGCTCCTTGACCTCCTCGGCGTCGAGGTCCTGGCGGCGGCAGCGGGCGATCGCGCCGGTGGCGGTGGCCGGGTCGCGCAGTTCGCACTCGTCGCCGAGCGCCAGCCCGGCCGGCAGGTTGCCGGTGGCCAGCCAGTCGGTCATCAGCACGCGCGGGCCTTCCTCCGGCGCCAGCGGCACCGCCGGGAAGCTGCCCAGCGCCTCGCGCACCTGGCTCAGCGCGTTCTCGGCCGACTTGCGGCTGGAGGTGTCCAGCACCAGCCAGCCGTGCTTCTTGTCGACGTAGGCGGACATGCGCGACTGCCGCACGAAGGCGCGCGGCAACAACTCATTGAGCAGGTCCTCCTTGATCCGCTTGCGCTCGCGGCCGCCGACCTTGCGGCCCTCCTCCTCGGCGATCTTCTGCACCTTGCGATGCAGCTCGTCGTTGATGACGGCGGCGGGCAGCAGCTTGTCCTCGCCGCCGACGGTGAACAGGGTGGACTGCTTCACCGCATGGGTGAGCGGCTCGCCCTCGCCGCGGCCGACCGGCGGCACGAAGCCCCTGGTGAACATCTCCAGCGGGCCGCAGGGGCGCAGGCGGTGTTCGGCCAAGGCCTCATCGAGGCGATCGAGATCGGTGGCGACGGCGGGGGAAAAACGGAACAGGGTGAGATTGCGGAAGAACATTCGGTATCCGGGTCAGTGCTGCGGAAAACTGGTGGTTTCGCCGTCGTTCCGACGAAAGTCGGAATCCAGCGTCTCGACCTGGTCAACGGCGCTGGATCCCGGCTCTCGCCGGGAGGACGGTCATGGATATCAGCGGCAGACGGCAGCGACCGCGGCGGCCACCGTGTCGAGGTTGGCGTGGTTCAGCGCCGCCACGCAGATGCGTCCGCTGTCGAGCGCGTAGATCGCGTACTCGTCGCGCAGGCGATGCACCTGCGCCTTGCTCAGGCCGGAATACGAGAACATACCTGCCTGCCGGTTGATGAAGCCGAAATCCGGCGCGCCGAGCGCGGCCAGTTTCTCGACGAAGCCCGCGCGCATCGCGTGGATGCGCGAACGCATGCCGCCCAGTTCCTGCTCCCAGCGCGCGCGCAGTTCGGCGCTGCCCAGCACGCCGGCGACCAGCGCGGCGCCGTGGGTGGACGGGCTCGAATAGATGGTGCGGATCACCTGCTTGATTTTCGACTGCAGCCGCGCCGCCTCGTCGCGATCGGCACCGACCATCGACAGCGCGCCCACGCGCTCGCCGTACAGCGAGAACGATTTGGAGTACGAGTTGGCGACCACGAAGGCCTCGATGCCGGACTCCGCCAGCACACGCACCGCCGTGGCGTCCTGCTCGGTGCCCCGGTCGAAGCCCTGGTAGGCCATGTCGACGAACGGCAGCAGCTTGCGCTCGCGCAGCAACCCGACCAGCTGTGCCCACTGCGCGGCGTCCAGGTCCACGCCGGTGGGGTTGTGGCAGCACGCATGCAGCAGCACCACGGTGCCCGGGTCCAACCGGCCGAGGTCTTCCAGCATGCCGGCGAAATCCAGGCCGTGGCTGGCCGCGTCGTAGTAGCGGTATTCCAGCAGCTCGAAGCCGGCGGTGCGGAACACCACGTGGTGGTTGCCCCAGCTCGGGTTGCTGATCGCGACCTTCGCCTTCGCGCCGGCAACCTGCTTGAGCAGGTCGGCCGCCACGCGCAGTGCGGCGCTGCCGCCAATGGTCTGCGCGGTGGCCACGCGGCCGGCCGCGAGCAGCGGCGACCCGGCGCCGAACACCAGTTGCTGGGTCAACCGGTTGTACGCCGCCAGGCCGTCGATCGGCAGGTAGCCGCGCGGCGTCGCGGCGGCGGCCAGCGCCAGTTCCACTTCGTGCACCGTGGGCAGCAGCGGGATGCGTCCGTGCTCGTCGACGTAGACGCCCACGCCGAGGTTGATCTTGTGCGGCCGCGGGTCCGCCAGGTAGGTTTCGGTGAGGCCCAGGATCGGATCGCCGGGAGCCATTTCAACAGGGGCAAAGAAGGACACGAGCGGTACTCGATGAGCGTGGATGGCACGGCCGGCCGACGCGCCGGAACCGTGGCCGGACGGCATGCCGGCACGATGGCCCGACGCGCGGACAAACGGCGCGGAACATTCCCGACTATAGCAAGAGCCGCCTTGCCGCCCCAGCGCCGAGCGGGATCGTCTCTCCCACGCGGCCAGCACGCCGATCCGCGGTAGGATCGGATGTGTCAACCCGCGCGCGCTCCCATCGTCGCGCTAAACTGGGCGGTACGTCACAGATTGGCCCTCCCCATGCAGATCCAGGATCACGCCGAAATCGTCCACCTGCTTGCCGAACTCAAGCTGGAGCATCGCGATCTCGACGTGGCGATCGAGGAGCTGGCGCACGCGATCGGCCGCGACGAACTGCAGCTGACCCGGCTCAAGAAGCGCAAGCTGCTGCTGAAGGACCACATCGCGCGGCTGGAAAGCAAGCTGATCCCCGACCTCGACGCCTGAATCCATGACTCCGTTCGCCCCCACCCGCCTGCACGACGAGTACGTCGTGCTGGAACCGCTGACGCCCGAGCACGCGCCAGCACTGGAAGCCGCTGCTGCCGACGGCGAGCTGTGGAAGCTGGCCGTCACCAGCGTACCGCCGCCGGGGCAGACGCTCGGCTACGTCGAGAAAGCACTGCAAGGCCAGGCCGAAGGACACATGCTGCCGTTCGCCGTGCGCGAAGTCCAAAGCGGCGAGATCGTCGGCAGCACCCGCTATTACGAGATCGACGCCGCCGTGCCGCGCCTGGCCATCGGCTACACGTGGTACGCGAAACGCTGGCAGAAGAGCCATCTCAATACCGCCTGCAAGCGGCTGCTGCTGGAGCACGCCTTCGAGACCCTGGGCTGCGCGGCCGTCGCCTTCCACACCGACGTGCTGAACGAGGATTCGCAGCGCGCGATCGAGCGCCTCGGCGCGCAACGCGAAGGCGTGCTGCGCGCGCACCGCCGCCGCACCGACGGCAGCCTGCGCGACACGGTGTGCTTCAGCATCCTCGCCGGGGAATGGGGCAACGTGGCCAACTGGCTGGACATGCGCCTGAGCCGGCTGACCGCAAACCCGTAGGAGCGCACCTGTGCGCGATACGTTGGAGCCGGGATTCGGGAAAGCATCGCGCGGGGTGCGCTCCTACCGCAGGCGATTGACCGGACGGCCGTCGTAGGGCGGGCAATGCCCGCCGGCTTCTCCGGCCCTGCGGCGGGCGGTGCCCGCCCTACCGCAGCGATTGACCGGATGGGCGTCGTAGGGCGGGTAACGCCCGCCGGCTTCTCCGGCCGTGCGGCGGGCGGTGCCCGCCCTACAGCAGGCGGTTGACCAGGCGGGCGAGTTGCGTGCGGTTCAAGCGGCGCAGCAACCGGCGCACTTCGATCGGGTACTGGCGCGGGCTTTCCAGCTGGCGGTAGTCGGCCAGCTGCACGGCATGCCGGCGCAGCGCCGCCCATTCCGCCTCGTGCTGCGCGCGCAGCTGCCTCGCCGGGTCGCGCAGCAGCAGGCCGTTTTCCAGGTCCAGCGACCACGCGCGCGGGTTGAGGTTGTGGCCGGTCAGCACGGCCACGTCGTCGTCCACGAACAGCCCCTTCAGGTGATAGCTGTTGTCGCCGTCGCGCCACAGGTGCAGCTTCAGCTGGCCGGTCGCCAGCCGGGCACGATGCGCGCGCGCAAAGCGGCGCAGGTTGCTCTCGTACAGGTAGGGCAGCAGGCCGATGGTGCGGAACGGCTGCTCCGGCGGAATGTAGAAATCGTTGGCGGTCTTGTCGCCGACCATGATGTCGACGTGGCAACCGCGGCGCAGCAGCTGGCCCAGCACTGCCCGCACCGGGCGCGGCAGGTTGAAATAAGGCGTGAGCAGGATCACCCGCTGCCGCGCCTCGCGCAGCAGCGACAGCAGCGTTGCATCGAGCTGGTTGTCGCTGCGGCCGAAGCCCAGCAGCGGAGTCACCGCCACCTCGCCCGGCCCCGGCACCTGCGTCGGCGCCTCGTAGCGCGCTCGCTGCAGCTGCTCGCGCAGCCGGCGGATCTGCGGCAGCAGGCTGCGCGTGCGCGGCACCCCGGGCATGTCCAGCCGGCGCACCGCGGCGCTGCCGGCCAGTTCGCGCTGCACCAAGCCGGCCATCGAATCGGCCAGCGGCGCGTGGCGCAGCAGGTGGTAGCGGTCGAGCCGGTAGCGCCCGTGCCGCGCCAGGTAGACGTCGTTGAGGCTGGCGCCGCTGTACAACACCGCGTCGTCGATCACGAAGCCCTTCAGGTGCAGCACGCCGAACAACTCGCGGTTCTGCACCGGCACGCCGTAGATCTCCACCCCCGCTCCCAGCCGCGTGGCGTACTCGCGGTACATGCCGGCGTTGCCTTCGCTCTTCTGCTTGCCGATCAGGCCGCGCTGCGCCCGGTGCCAGTCGACGAACACCGCGATCTCGAGTTCCGGCCGGCGTGCTTTCGCCGCATACAACGCGTCGAGCACCTCGCGCCCGCCGTCGTCGTCCTGCAGGTACAGGGTCACGATGACGATGCGCCGGGTGGCCGCGGCGATGAGGCCCAGCAGGGTCTGCCGGAACGCGCCGGGGTCCGCCAGCGTGGTGATCGCCGCGGCCGGCACGGCGAACGCGGGCAGCTCGTCCAGCGCCACGCGGGTGGCGCGTCGGAACGGCAGGATGCGTCGCGCCAGGCGACGCGGCGCGACGATCAGGCGCTTCATCGGCGACCCGGGTCGGGCGCGCGCACGAAAGCGCTCTCGATCACGCGGCTGCGACCCGCCACGCTCAATGCCCGGTGATGGGGAACGTCTGCACCTCGCCCTGGGCCGAGCGCGCCGCCGCCGGCTGGCTCGCCGGCTTGAGCGCCGTGCTGCCGCACTGGTACGCGCCCCACGGCTGCGAGCCGTCGGCCGGTTCGGCCAGCGGCTTGATGGTGTCGGCGTGCATCTTGGCCGCCTCGTTGCGGGCGAGCACTTCCAGTTCGTCGCGCACCTTGATGTCGTTGCGGTCGACCGGGCCGACGCGATTCATCACCGAGACGGTGACCTTGCCCAGTTCGCGGCAACTGGAAACATCGCCGCTCCAGGCGGTGCGCACGTTCTTGCCGGCCGGATCCAGGGTGATGCCCCAGCTGCAGGCGCCGAGCAACAGGATGGGGGCGAGCAACAACAGGGTCTTGCGCATGGGTGGCTCCGCGGGATGGGTCAAGGAGTGAAAGAGGCCGGACCAGAGCGGCCCGGCCTCCATCGTAACGCGCCGGCGCGCCGGCGTCCCTCGATCCATCCGCCGGTTGCCGCGCCGGTTCAGCCGGCGCGGCAGCGCGACTCATTTCGCCGGCTTGGCCGCCACCGGCTTGCCATCGGCGTCGAGCACCTCGACCGTGCCGAGCTTCAGCGCGCGGATCGGCGACTCGATCTTCTTGAGGTCGCCGACGATCACCCAGGTCAGCTGGTTCGGGTGGATGACCTCCTTCGCCGCAGCTTCCACCGACGCATCGGTCTGCGCCTCGATGCGCGACTTCAGGGTCTGCACGTAGTCGTCCGGCCGGTTGTACAGGGCGATGCCCTGCATGGCGCCCATCACCGCCGACGTGGTCTGGTACTGGCCAGGCATGCTGCGCACGTCGCCGACCTTGATCTTGCTGATCTCCTGCGCGGTCAGCGGCTTGTCGCCGATCACCTCGCGCGCTTCCTTCAGCATCTCGCTGACCGACGGCGCGGTCTTGTCGGTCTGCACCGGCGCGTAGAGCATGAACGGGCGTTGCCCGACCGCGTTCTGCAGGAAGCTGAAGGCGCCGTAGGCCCAGTGCTTGTCCTCGCGCAGGTTCATGTTGAGGCGCGAGGTGAAGCTGCCGCCGAAGGCGCCGTTCATGGTCTGGATCTGCAGGTTGTTGGGCGCCTCGGTGGACGGCGCCAGGCTGCCGGCCAGGATCAGGCTCTGCTGCGCGCCGGGACGGTCGACCAGGAACACGCGCACGTCCTCGGGCGGCGCGACCTTGCCGATGTTCTTGGCCGGCACCTTGCTGGCCGGCGCCTTCCAGTTGCCGAACACCGCGTTCAACTGCGGGATGATCTTCGCCATCGTGGTGTCGCCGGCCACCAGGATCTTCATGTTGTCCGGGCGGATATAGTCGGCCATGAACTGGCGCATGTCTGCCTCGGTCAGCGACTTGATCGAGTCCTCGGTGCCCGAGCCGGTGAACGGGATCGCGTAGGCGTGTCCCTTGCCGTACAGCAGCGGCGGCAGGGTGCGCAGCGCGATGCCGGTGGGCTGGCTCTTCTCCTGGGCGATGCCGGCCAGCCACTGGCCGCGCAGGCGGCTGACGTCGGCTTCGCGGAACGCCGGGTTGCGCACGATGTCGGCGAACAGGTCGAGCGAGGGCTTGAGCTGGTCGTCCAGCGCATTCAGCGAGGCGTTGCAGTAGTCCAGCCCGCAACCGCTGGCGATGATCGCGCCCAGGCGCTGCTTGCGCTTGGCGATCTCCACCGAATCGAGATCCCGGGTGCCTTCGTCGAGCATCGACATGGTGAAGCTGGAAGTGCCCAGCTTGCGGCCCTGGTCGGCGGCGTAACCGGCGTCGAACAGCAGCTGCAGCTGCACCGCCGGCACCGCGTGGCGTTCGGCCAGGATCACCTCCACGCCGTTGTCGAGCTTGCCGTGCTGCAGGGTCGGGAACGCCAGGTCGGGGAAGCTGGCGACCTCGGGCACGCCCTTGCTGCGATCGACGTCGCTGGCCACGGTCCGGTAATCGCCCTTGGGTGTGAGCACCGGTGCCGGCGCGCCGGGCGCGGCGGCGCGGCCGGCGACGGTGGCCATGTCGGCATCCTCGACCTTGCCGGGCACCACGGTCAGCGTGTAGTCGCCCTTCGCGATCCACTTGTCGGCCACCGCCTTGACGCTGGCCGGCGTGGCCGCCATCAGGGTGTTGAAGTCCTTCAGGTATTTCCCGGGATCCCCGTGGTACAGCTGGCCCTGGGCCAGAATCGAGGCTTGCGTGTTGACGCGCTCCAGGCCGCGCACGAAGGAGGCGCGGGTTTCGGTCTTGACCCGCGCCAGCTCGTCGGCGGTGGGGCCGTCTTTGAGGAATTTCTGCCATTCGTCGGCGATCGCGGCCTCGACCTTCGCCGGCTCGACGCCCTTCTTCACGTCGACCTGCAGCTGGAACAGGCTGGCCAGCGAATGCTGCTCGACATAGACCGAGACGCTGTCGGCCAGCTTGTCCTGGTAGACCAGGCGCTGGTACAGCCGCGAGGTCTTGCTGCCGCCGAGCACGGCCGCGGCAAGCTCCAGCAGGTTCTCGTCATGGCTGCCGCGCGGCGGCACGTTCCATTCGCGGTAGATGCGCGTCTGCGCGACGTTGTCGGTCATCGTGCCGCGGGTGGACTTGTCGCGCGGGGCGATCCACGGCTGCGGGCGCGGCACCTGCGGGCCGGCGGCGATGTCGCCGAAATATTTCAGCATCTTTTCCTTCGCCACCGCCGGCGTGATGTCGCCGGCCAGCACCACCACCGTGTTGGCCGCGCCGTAGTAGTCGCGGAACCACTGCTTGACGTCGCCGAGGGAGGCGGCGTTCAAATCCGCCATCGAACCGATGGTGTCGTGGTGGTAGGGATGGTTGGCCGGGAACGCCTCGGCCTGGATCAGCTCGCTGGCGCGACCGTAGGGCTGGTTTTCGCCCTGGCGCTTCTCGTTCTGCACCACGCCGCGCTGTTCGTCGAGCTGCGGCTGGCCGATCGCGCCGAGCAGGTGGCCCATGCGGTCCGATTCCATCCACAGCGCCATGTCCAGCGCGGTGGTCGGCACCGTCTCGAAATAGTTGGTGCGGTCGAGCCAGGTGGTGCCATTCTGGTCGGTGGCGCCGGCCAGCTCGAACGGCTTGAAGAACTCGTCCTTGTGATTCTCCGAACCCTGGAACATCAGGTGCTCGAACAGGTGCGCGAAGCCGGTCTTGCCCTTGGGCTCATAGGAGGAGCCGACGTGATACCACACGCTCACCGCCACCACCGGCGCCTTGTGGTCTTCATGCACCACCACGGTCAGGCCGTTGGGCAGCACGAAGCGGCTCCAGGCCAGGTCGGGGATCTGCTGCGTGGCTGCAGCCGTGGCCTCGACCGCCTGCGCGGGAGCCGCGACCAGCAGCGTGGGTGTGGCAAACCCGAACGTGAGCAGGCCGGAAATGAGCAGGGCAAGCGGTGTTTTCTTCACGGTGAACCTCCTGTTTGCGCGAACGGTCGAGGCAGGCTAACCGGCACCCCCGGGCACCGCAAATGACTTGTGGCACGGTCGGCGCGGGGGCGGCGGCGCTTCGCGCGGCTGTCCGGCGGCCAGCGGACAAGTGTCCGCGGACAACGCCAAGCGCGTCGGCAACCGGATTTCAATTGTTGAAAAATCAAAAGGTTGGCCCCATATGGAAGCGTGGCACGAGGATTGCCTCAGGAGGGGTGCAAGCCCCACTCACGCATCGGAGATGTAACCGTGAAATTCGAGACTTTCATGCTGCATGGACTGTTCATTGCCAGCCTGGTGGTGTGCAGCCTCATTCTTGCCGCCATGCTGACCACATCCACCACGCCGGCGGTGCAGCTCGCCCACGAAAACGGCATCGGCGCGCAACTGCTCGCCGCGCCGAGCAGCTGCGCGCTGCCGCCGGATGGCGTCGTCTGCCCGCGCGTGGCCGGCTGAGCAAGGCGCGGGCGATAATGCACGGATGCTCCACGTCATCCTGCACCGCCCCGAGATCCCTCCCAACACCGGCAACGTGATCCGCCTTTGCGCGAACACCGGCGCCACGCTGCACCTGGTGCGCCCGCTGGGCTTCGAGCTGGACGATGCACGCCTGCGCCGCGCCGGGCTGGACTATCACGAGTACGCCCGCGTCGCGGTGCACGACGACTTGCCCGCCTGCCTCGCCGCGCTCGGCGCACCGCGCGTGTTCGCCTTCACCACCCGCGGCAGCGTGGCCCACGTCGACGTGCGCTACGCCGAGGGCGACGCGCTGCTGTTCGGCTGCGAAACCGCGGGCCTGCCCGGCGAAGTGCTGGAGTCCATTCCGGCCGCGCAGCGCCTGCGCCTGCCGATGCGCCCGGACAGCCGCAGCCTCAACCTGTCGAACACCGTCGCCGTGGCGGTCTACGAGGCCTGGCGGCAACTCGGTTTCGTGGGAGCCGGGAATAGGGATTAGGGAATCGGGAATCGGAAAAGCATTCCCCGTCAGCTTGAAGGGGCTCGCGAAGGCCAGCGCTTTTGCTTTCCTATTCCCTATTCCCTATTCCCGGCTACGCCAAGGCGTAGCCCGCTACAATCGGCCGATGAACGCCGCCACCCCCAACGCCTGGATGCCGCAGCCGCTGCGCAAGCTCGCCGGACGCGCACTGGAAACCGCGCTGAACCACACGCTGTCGCTGGATCCGCACACGCAGCAGAAGCTGGCCGCGCTGAACGGCCGCCGCGTGCACCTGCACCTGCGCGGGCCCGAGCTGGCCCTGGAGATCACCGTCGAGGATGGCCGGCTGCGGGTCGGCCCACCCACCGCCGACAGCCAGCTGAAAGTGGCCGCCACGCCCGGCAGCCTGCTGGCGATGCTGCTGCGCCGCGACGACGAGGGCATCGCGCCGGGCAAGGTGGAGATCGCCGGTGACGCCGAGCTGGCGCGCCGGCTGGAGAAACTGGCCGGCAAGTTCGCGCCGGATTTCGAGGAGGCCTTCGCGTGCAGCTTCGGCGACGTGCTCGGCGTGCCGCTGGCCCGGGCCGTGCGCAAAGGCCTGGCCCATGCCCGCGAATCCGGCGCCCATGTCACCGAAGATGCCGCCGACTGGATGCGCGACGAGGCTCGCGTGGCGCTGGCGCCGGGCGAGGTCGACAGCTTCCTGGACGACGTGGACGCTTTACGCGAACACGGCGAACGGCTGGAATCGCGGGTGCAGCGGCTGGCCCGGCAGTTGCGGGGCGACCTCGCGTGACGCCGCTGCGCGTGGTCCCGCGCCTGCTGCGGGTGGCCTCGGTATTGCTGGCTTGGCGACTGGACGAGCTGGTCGACGCCGCGCACCTGTTCCGCCCGCTGAAGCTGCTGCGGCCGCTGCTGGCGCGCCCGCGCGCCGACGTGGCCACGCTTTCGCGGGGCGAGCGCCTGCGCCGCGCGCTGACCGAACTGGGCCCGATCTTCGTCAAGGCCGGCCAGGTCCTCTCGACCCGCCGCGACTTGGTCCCGGCGGACATCGCCGACGAACTGTCGCTGCTGCAGGACCAGGTCGCGCCCTTCCCCGGCGCCGAGGCCCGCGCCATCGTCGAGCGGGAGCTGAAGCTCCCGATTGGCCGTCTATACGCCCAATTCGACGAGACGCCGCTGGCCTCGGCCTCGATCGCCCAGGTGCACGCCGCCACCCTTGCCGACGGCCGCGAGGTGGTGGTCAAGGTGCTGCGCCCCGGCATCGACGCGCAGATCGCCCGCGACGTGAAGCTGCTGCGCTCGCTCGGCGAACTGGCCCAGCGCTGGCACCCGAACGCCGACAAGATCCGCCCGCTCGATGTCGTCGCCGAAGTCGAGAAGATGCTGGAGAACGAACTGGACCTGCAGCGCGAAGGCGCCAGCGCCAGCCTGCTCCGGCGCAACTTCGCCAGCGGCGTGGACCTCTACGTGCCCGAAGTGCACTGGGAGCTGACCAGCGCGCGCGTGCTCACGCTGGAGCGCGTGCACGGCATCAGCTCGGACGACATCGCCGCGATCGACGCCGCCGGGCTCGACCGCAAGGCCCTGGCCGCCAAGGGCGTGCGGGTGTTCTACGAACAGGTCTTCCGCGACAACTTCTTCCACGCCGACGCCCACCCCGGCAACATCTGGGTCGATCCCGCGCGCCTCGACGAGCCGCGCTTCATCGCGCTGGACTTCGGCATCATGGGCTCGCTGCCCGAGGCCGACCAGTACTGGCTGGCGCAGAACTTCATCGCCCTGTTCGAGCGCGACTACGCACGCATCGCGCAATTGCACGTGGCCGCCGGCTGGATGCCGCCCACGGTGCGGCTGGACGAGCTGGAGGCGGCAGTGCGCACCGTGTGCGAGCCGTACTTCACCCGCCCGCTGTCGCAGATCTCGCTGGCCGAGCTGGTGGTGAAGTTGTTCCAGACCGCGCGCCGCTTCGAGCTGACCCTGCAGCCGCAGCTGATCCTGCTGCAGAAGACCCTGCTCAACATCGAGGGCGTGGGCCGGATGCTCGATCCGGAGATCGACATCTGGGCGGTGGCGCATCCGGTGTTGAAGCGCATCCTGCGCGAACGCTACAGCCCGCTGCGCACCCTGCGCGACGTGCGCAAGCGGCTGCCCGAGTGGCTGCACCACGCGCCGGAATTCCCCGAGCTGGTGCGCGATGCGCTGCGCCAGGCCGGACGCGGCGAGCAACGCCAGCTGGCCGATCCCGCGACCCTCAAGCTCGCGCTGGACAATGCGCGCCGCCAGCACAAGGTGCTCGCCTGCAGCCTGCTCGGCAGCGCGCTGGTGATTGCGGCGGCGTTGCTGTGGACGCTGGCCCCCGGGCACGGCGTGTGGCCTCCCACCATCGCCGGTGTCGCCGGATTGCTCGCCTTCGCCATCGGCTGGCCCCGCCCACGATGACCGCGTAGGGCGGGCATTGCCCGCCGGCTCTTCGCCAAAGCGGCGGGCAATGCCCGCCCTACGCCATAGTCGCAACTGCCCCTTGGCCGACGGACGACGATGATCGAGGTTCTGTATCAGGACGACGCGGTGCTCGCGGTGAACAAGCCCGCGAACCTGGCCGTGCACCGCTCGACGTTCGTGGGGCCGGCCGACGCGTTCCTGGCCGACCTGCTGCGCGAGCAGGTCGGCGACAACGTGTACCTGGCGCATCGCCTCGACCGCGCCACCAGCGGCGTGCTGCTGGTGGCGCGCAGCAAGGAGGTCGCCGCGGCGCTGGGCGAGCAGTTCATGCAGCGCACCGTGCACAAGCAGTATCTCGTCGTGGTGCGCGGCTGGCCGGAACCGGCCGAAGGCGTGGTCGACTACCCCCTGCCCGGCTCGCGCGAGACCGGCCCGCGCCGCGAAGCCCGCACGCATTACCGGCGACTGGCCACGATCGAGGTGCCGATCGCACTGGGCCGCTATCCGCAACAACGCTACGCGCTGCTGCAGGCCGAGCCCGAGAGCGGCCGCTTCCGCCAGATCCGCAAGCACCTGGCGCACATCCACCACCCGGTCATCGGCGACTGCCAGCACGGCCGCAGCGACCACAACCGGCTGTACAAGCAGCACTTCGGCTGCCACCGCATGCTGCTGCACGCCTGGCGGATCCGCTTCGAGCATCCGGTCAGCGGAATACCGCTGCAACTGGAAGCGCCGCTGGACGAGGCATTCTCGCAACTGCTGGCGCGGTTCGGCTGGGCCATTCCCGGGAACGGGCCGTGGGCGATCGGATTCCCGGCATCTACGTGAACATGGCGACCCGCGCCGAGGTGTGATCCCCCGCCTGCCGCGCTTCAACGGTCGTGAAGTTCCGCCCACACCCAGCCGAGCGCCAGCAAGGACATGCACGCGATCGCCGACAGCAAGGCGATCGCGGACACCGACCAGTCGCCATGCAGCCAGTCCTGCCAGCCGGCACGCAGCAGCGGCTGCGGCAGCAGGCTCGTCCCGCACAGCGCGCCTCCCGCGAGCATGCCCACCCACACGGGCCATGTCCGGCGGCGCCGACGTGGCGGCAGCCGTTGCATCACGCGTTCGCAAAAGCCGTCGTCGGGCACCGCGCCGGCGAACTGCCGCCGCAGCTGCGCCTCGATCGCATCGTCATGCGGATCATTCGTCATGTTGATTCCTCGCTCGCCATCTCGCGCCAGGCCGCCAGCCGCGACCTCAGTTTCGCCTTGCCGCGCATCGCATGGGTTTTCACCGTGCCCAGCGGCATCGCCAGCACGTACGCCGCCTCCTCATGGCTCAGCCCCAACTGTACGCAATGCAGCAGCACGGTCTGTTCGGCAACAGACAGACCCTGCATGGCGCGCTCGACATCCAGTTGCAGGTCGACCGGCTGGGGCGGGGCCGCCAATTGTTCAAGCTCGCCCTCGCCGCCGGCCTCGACGGGCCACGACGGCTTGCGCAAGCGCTGCAGGAAACAGGCGTAGGCGATGCGATACAGCCAGGTGGAGAAGCGGGCCTCGCCGCGGAACTGATCGAGCTTGCGCCATGCGAGCAGGAAGGTCTCCTGCGCCAGGTCATCGGCCACGGCTTCGTCGCCGCGCGTCAGCCGGCGCAGTTGCGCGCGCACCATGCCCTGGTGGCGGCGCAACAGCTGCTCGAACGCCCGCGGGTCGCTGCCCAGCAGGGCGCGCGCCACCAGCGCCTGATCGATACTTGCCTCGGCGACGCGGTCAACCATGCGTGCCGTCGCGCCGGTTCAGCCACCAGCTGGCGAGGTAGCCCAGGCCGATCATCAGCGGCAGCAGGCCGAGCCCCCACAGGCTGCCCAGGCTGTGGCCCGTGCCGGCCTGGCCAGGCAGTGCAAGCAGGGTCGCCATCAGGCCGAGGCCGCTGCCGATCAGCACCAGTGCGCGGCGCCGTTCGCAATAGACCACGTGCGGTTCGACCAGCAGCTCCGGCGGCAGCGGCACGCCCTTGTCGGCCAGCTGCAACAGTGTGCGGTAACGGGCCTGGGTCTGCTGGCTGCGATAGACCAGCAAGATCAGGACGATCAGCACGGGGGCCAGCATCACGACGAGGGGGATGAAGAAGAATTCCATGGGCGTGCTCCGAAAGGTGCGTGCGTGTCAGGTGGAACGGGATCCGGCGATAGGCCGCATGATCAGGGTTGCGCGTGCCCGGCGGCCAGCAGGTCGGCGATGTGTTCGGCCAGCAGCCAGTTCTCCCCCGGCCCTTCGTTGCTGGTCAGGGCCACCGCCGCGTCGGTGCCCCAGACTATCTGCAGGTTCGCATCCGTGCCTTCGATGCCGCCCGCATGCCCCCGGATGTGCCGGCCGTGCGAGAGCCGGTCGCCGAATCCGGCGGCGTAGGCGCCTGGTCCGGCGGGCACTTCGTCTTCGAACATCCGTGCCAGCGTGGCTGCATCGACCAGCTTGCCCTCGCGCAAAGCCTTGGCAAAGCGCAGGAGATCGACGCTGCGGGAGTAACCCCCGCCAGCCGGGCCACCGGCCGGTATTTTCAGCCAGTCTGCCTTCCAGGCGGGCGAGAACAGGGCGTCGTGGAAGTAGCCGGTCGCCAGCTTCGGCGTGAGGTCCCCAGGGCGGTCGAAGCCGCTGGCGTCCATCCCTGCCGGCGCGAACACGTGGCGCCGGATGTAGTCGGCATAGCCGTCGCCGGAGACCTTCTCGATGATGCGACCGAGCAGCATGTAGCCGGCGTTGCTGTAGTTCCACTGCTTGCCGGGCTCGCTCAAGCGGGGCTGCTTCGCGATCAGGTCGAGATAGTCGGCCGGATGGACGAATGTCTCCCGATGCTCGAAATACTCCGGCACCAGAAAGTCGCCCAGGCCTGAAGTGTGGTGCAGCAATTGCCAGACGGTGATCCGCCGCGCCGCCGCGCCGCCGCGGTATTCCGGCAACAGCTGGCCCAGCGTGGCCTGCCAGGACAGTTTGCCCGCCTGCACGAGCTGGGCGATCGCCACCGCGGTGAACATCTTGTCGATCGAGCCGACATGGAACTTCGTCTCGCGGTCGACCGGTATCCCGAAACGGCGTTCGGCCAGCCCGCGGCATTCGTCGATCACCGTCCGCGCACCATCGACGACCGTGACGCAGCCGGAGAAATCCTCCGCGCCGACCAGTCGGTCCAGCGTGGCATGGATCAGCCTTGCCAACTCCGCGTGCGATACCGCGGTTCGCGGCCAGTCGGCGTACAAGGCGGGATCGCCCATCGGTACCAGCGCGGCTTGCGCCAGCTTGCCCGGTTGCGCCGGGTCGGCGGCCAGCACCAGCAGGCCGCGGCGGCCGCCATGCTGCGCCTTGACGGCTACCTGCAGCAAGCCGGGCTGGCGTGGGTCGGTCCGTACGTCGAACACGTCGAGTCCGCCACCGTCGCGCACTGCCGAGACCAGGCCGTCGATGAAGCTGGCCTGGTCTTCGCGGGAAACCGACCCGGACAGGATGCCGGCCGCCCACTGGCGAATCTGCACCGGAGTATCGCTGTCGGCGTGGTGGACGATCTGTGCCCCCAGGTTGCCCACGGGCGTCGCGGGAAGGGCGGGCTGCGCCGCGGCTCCGGCGGCGAAGATCCCCTGGGCGGCGCCGAAGGCGATCCGGAGGGCGAGTCGCCGTCCGTAGTTGCATCCGGTGGTATGGCGGGATGGGTTCATCGGTGATGCGCTCCGTGGGGCGGATCGCCCGGGAAAGGCGACCGGATGGGGGAGATCGCCGCGGAGCCGTGCGGCCCATGGCAACCATCGTGGTGTCAGGGCCTTGGATGCGCCGACCGGTGCCATTGGATTCACCGCTCGCCGACGGACCGTGCCTGGCGATGGCACCCGCCACACGGCACCATCCCGGGCCTCGCCCCTTTACACTCTTGCCATGCTGATCGTCAGTCGCACCATCCATTTGCCGGAATCCGAACTGCTCGAGCGTTTCCTGCGCGCCGACGGCCCGGGCGGGCAGCACGTGAACCGCACCGAAAGCGCGGTGGAGCTGCGCTTCGACGTGGCCGGCTCGACATCGCTGCCGGAAGAGGTGCGCGCGCGCCTGCTGGCCCGGCGGGACCGCCGGCTTACCGCCGAGGGCGTGCTGGTGCTCCAGGGCCGTCGCTTTCGCGACCAAGGGCGCAACCGCGACGATGTGCGCGAGCGGCTGGCCGAGCTGATCCGTGGCGTGCTGCAGCCACCGAAGAAGCGCGTCGCCACCAGGCCGACCCGCGCCTCGAAGGAGCGCCGCCTGGCCGGCAAGCAGCAGCGCGGCAGGATCAAGCAGACGCGCTCGCGCAAGCCGGATCTCGAATGAAGGGGCGCCTGTTCACCCCCGACCAGTTGCCGGCACGGATGCCCAAATTGCCCGACGGCTGGCAGCGCCGGCTCTGCCGCGGCGTGCTGCGCCTGTGTGGCTGGAGCCTGGTCGGCGAGTTTCCGGACGTGCCGAAACTGGTGCTGATCGCCGCGCCGCATTCGTCCTGGTGGGACGGGGTGTGGGGGCTGCTGATCAAGGTCGCGATCGGCGCGGACGTGCACTTCATGGGCAAGCGCGAACTTTTCGCCTGGCCATTGGGCGGCCTGCTGCGCCGGCTCGGCGGAGTGCCGATCGACCGCGGCGCAGCCAAGGACGTGGTGCAGCAGATGAACGACCGGTTCCACCGACGCGAGGCGCTCTGGCTGGGCATCGCCCCCGAAGGCACGCGCAAGGCGGTGGCGCGCTGGAAGAGCGGCTTCTGGCGCATCGCCCATGATGCCGGCGTGCCGATCTTCCCGGTCGCGTTCCATTACCCCGACAGGACCATCCAGCTCGGCCCGTTGTTCGACCCCGGCACCGACATGGATGCGACCATGCAGCGCCTGCGCGAGTGGTACGCGCCGTTCAAGGGCAAGCATCGCGACGTTTGAAGCCCCATGCGTCGCGCCGCAAGCTCGCAGGGCGGGCGATGCCCCGGCTCCTTGCGGCAGCGCGGCGAGCCCGCCCTGCCACATCGAGGCATCACCGCTGCGAATGCCCCGGATCGTCGTGCTCGCGATGGGTCAGCAGGCCGGGGCGGACCAGGTCGATGAAGGCGCGCGCCTCGGCGCTCAGGAACTTGCCCTTGCGCATCACCACGCCGTAGCTGCGCTGGGGGAAGTACTGCTTCATGTTGCGCACGGCGAGGCGCTCGCGGTCGGCGTCGGTGATGCAGATGCCGGTGACGATGGAGATGCCCATGCCCATCGCCACGTATTCCTTGATCACGTCCCAGCCGCCGACCTCGATCGCCACGTGGTACGGCACCTGTCGTTGCTGGAACACCAGGTCGACCAGCCGATAGGTGGACAGCCGCTGCGGCGGCAGGATCAGGCCGAACGGTGAAATGTCCTCCAGGGTGATCTTGTCCCGCGCCGCCAGCGGGTGGTCGGGCGGCATGATCAGCATGGGGTCGTAGTGCCGCACCGGCGCCCAGGCGATGTCGTTGGGCACGTCCAGCATCGAGCCGACGGCGAAGTCCGCCTCGTCCGCGCGCAGCAGGGCGAGGCCGTCCTTGCCGGTGACGTTGGCCAGCTGCAGCTGCACCGCGGGGAAGCGCTCGCGGTAGCGGCGCACCAGGTCGGGCAGCAGGTACTGGATGGTCGAGGTGCCGGCGGCGATGGTCAGCCGCCCGGCCTGCAGGCCCTTCACCCTGGCCTGGAAATCGCGGTCCAGCGTGTCCCACCCTTCCACCAGCGGGCGCGCCAGCTCGTACAGTGCCTCGCCGGCGTCGGTAAGGTTGATGCGGTGCCGCCGGCGCTCCAGCAGCACCGCGCCGAGCTCGCGCTCCAGCGCCTGCAGTTGCAGGCTGATGGTGGGCTGGGAGAGGTACAGCGCCTCGGCGGCGCGGGTCAGCGTGCCCAGCCTCACCACGCTGACGAAGGCGCGCAGCTGCTTGTGGCGGTTGCCCTTGTAGTAGAACCGGCCACCCGCCTGGTCGGCGTGCTCCCCGGCCGCGCCGGCTTTTGCTGCGCTGCGGCCTGGTTTTTTCGGCTTGTTCAGCCTGCTGGATCGCGGTTTCATCCCGATTTTCAGTCAGTTGAAGAACATATTGAGCATGCTCATAGTAATGATTGAAACATTCACTTTGTCAAATACGAGGTCACTGGCCTAGCTTCGAGTCATCACCGACTCGGAGCGAACCCATGGCAGTACCGCAGGAACAGCTTGCTACCGGCACTGCCGAAGTCCTCGTGGACGACGCCGGCTACGACACCGTCCTCACCTCGGCCGCGCTGGCTTTCCTGGGCCGGCTGCACCGCCGCTTCGAGGACCGGCGGCGGCGCCTGCTGCAGGCCCGCCGCCAACGCCAGGCGGCCTACGACCGGGGTGGCCTGCCGGATTTCCGCGCCGATACCGCGGCGATCCGCGACGCGGACTGGTGCGTGGCCCCGATCCCCGCCGCGCTGCGCGACCGCCGCGTGGAGATCACCGGCCCGGTGGAACGCAAGATGATCATCAATGCGCTGAATTCCGGCGCCAAGGTGTTCATGGCCGACTTCGAGGATTCCTCCTCGCCCACCTTCGCCAACCAGATGGACGGCCAGGTCAACCTGCGCGATGCGGTCGACGGCACGATCGAGTACCGCTCGCCCGAGGGCAAGACCTACCAGGTCGGCAGCAACCCCGCGGTGCTGGTGGTGCGCCCGCGCGGCTGGCACCTGCACGACCGCTTCTTCCGCGTGGACGGCGATCCCGTGTCCGGCGCGCTGGTCGACTTCGGCCTGTTCGTGTTCCACAACGCGCGCGCCCTGCACCAGCGCGATCGCGGTCCGTACTTCTACCTGCCGAAACTGGAGGCGATGGAGGAAGCCGTGTTGTGGGAAGACGTGATGAGCGCGGCCGAGGACGAGCTGGGCCTGCCCGGCGGCGCGATGAAGGCCACGGTGCTGATCGAAACCCTGCCGGCGGCGTTCCAGATGGACGAGATCCTGCACGCGCTGCGCCGGCGCATCGTGGGCCTCAACTGCGGCCGCTGGGATTACATTTTTTCCTACCTGAAAACGCTGCGCGGGCATCGCGACCGCCTGCTGCCCGAGCGCGGCCAGGTCGGCATGACCGTGCCGTTCCTGAAAGGCTATTCCGAGCTGCTGATCAAGACCTGCCACCGCCGCGGCGCGTTCGCCATGGGCGGCATGGCGGCGCAGATCCCGATCAAGGGCGACGAGGCGGCGAACGAAGCGGCACTCGACAAGGTGCGCGCCGACAAGCTGCGCGAGGTGAAGGCCGGCCACGACGGCACCTGGGTGGCCCACCCCGCGCTGGTGCCGGTGGCGCAGGCGATCTTCGACGAGCACATGCCTGCGCCCAACCAGCTCGACACGCTGCGCGAGGACGTGCAGGTCGGCCGCGACCAGTTGCTGGCCGCGCCGGTGGGCACCATCAGCCGCGCCGGTTTCGACAACAACGTCGAGGTGTGCCTGCGCTACACCGCGGCGTGGCTGGACGGTCTGGGCTGCGTGCCGATCCACCACCTGATGGAAGATGCCGCCACCGCCGAGATCGCCCGTGCCCAGCTATGGCAATGGCTGCATCATGCCGATTCTCCGGCCGGCGGGGCGCCGGCCGGGGGCGCCCTCGAATTTCCCGACCACGCGCCGATCGACTTCGCCCTGTTCGACCAGGCCCTCGCCGCCCACACCCACCGCCTGCGCCACAGCCAGCATCCCGGTGCCGCCCGCGCCGATGCCGCCGCCGCACTGATTTCCCGCATGACCCATGCCGACGAACTCGGCGACTTCCTCACCCTGCCCGCGTACGACCAGTTGTGACTTTCTCCCTTCTCCCTCCGGGAGAAGGTGCCCGTAGGGCGGATGAGGGTGCGAAGTCGAGCGCGTTGTCGCGCTCCGCCCGAACCGTCTCCCCAACCCCTCTCCCGCAGGGAGAGGGGCCAAAAATCACCGGAGCCATGCCATGAAGAGCACCCTGCCCACCGCCGAACAGATCTCGCTGGACTGGAAGACCAACCCCCGCTGGACCGGCGTCCAGCGCAACTATTCCGCCGAGGACGTGGTGCGCCTGCGCGGCACCGTCGCGATCGAGCACTCGCTGGCCCGCCGCGGCGCCGAGCGTCTGTGGAAGTCGCTGCACCAGGAGGAGTTCGTCAACGCGCTCGGGGCGCTGACCGGCAACCAGGCGATGCAGCAGGTCAAGGCCGGGCTGCAGGCGATCTATCTTTCCGGCTGGCAGGTCGCCGCCGATGCCAACGTCGCTGGCGAGATGTATCCCGACCAGTCGCTGTACCCGGCCAACTCGGTGCCGCTGGTGGTCAAGCGCATCAACAACACCTTGCTGCGCGCGGACCAGCTGCACCACGCCGAGGACAACCACGACATCGACTGGCTGGTGCCGATCGTGGCCGACGCCGAGGCCGGCTTCGGCGGCGTGCTGAACGCGTTCGAGCTGATGAAGGCGATGATCGAGGCCGGCGCCGCCGGCGTGCATTTCGAGGATCAGCTGGCCAGCGTCAAGAAATGCGGCCACATGGGCGGCAAGGTGCTGGTGCCCACCCGCGAGGCGGTCGACAAGTTGAATGCCGCGCGCCTGGCCGCCGACGTCGCCGGCGTGCCCACCCTGATCGTGGCGCGCACCGATGCCGACGCCGCCGACCTGCTCACCTCCGACATCGACGACAACGACAAGCCCTTCCTCACCGGCGAGCGCACCATCGAAGGCTTCTTCCGGGTCAAGCCCGGCCTGGACCAGGCGATCAGCCGCGGCCTGGCCTACGCGCCCTACGCCGACCTTGTGTGGTGCGAGACCAGCAAGCCGAACCTGGACGATGCGCGGCGTTTCGCCGAAGCGATCCACGCGAAATTCCCGTGCAAGATGCTGGCCTACAACTGCTCGCCCAGCTTCAACTGGAAGAAGAACCTGGACGACGCCACCATCGCCCGCTTCCAGAAGGAACTGGGCGCGATGGGCTACAAGTTCCAGTTCATCACCCTGGCCGGTTTCCACAGCCTCAACTACGGCATGTTCGACCTGGCCCACGGCTACGCCCGCCGCCAGATGAGCGCCTTCGTCGAGCTGCAGGAAAAGGAATTCGCCTCCGCCGATCGCGGCTTCACCGCGGTGAAGCACCAGCGCGAAGTCGGCACCGGCTATTTCGATGCCGTGACCCAGGCGATCCAGCAGGGCCAGTCCTCGACCACCGCGCTGAAGGGCTCGACCGAGGAAGCGCAGTTCAAGCAGGCCTCGGCGGCGTGAAAACACAGGTGCAGGAGCGCACTCTGTGCGCTCCTCACGGTGAGGCCGGCGGCACCAGCGCGATCACGGTCCAGCCCGGTTTGGGCTCCAGCCCGCGCTTGGTCGAGGCGACCCGCAAGGCGCCTTTCTCCTCCACGCCGAACATCAGCAGCGTGTTCGCGCCGTACTTTCCGATGAAGTGCGGCCAGTCGAACGTGGCGGTCAATTTCGTCGACTTGATCCGCCAGCCCTGCTCCATCATCTCGGCGAAGCGGCCATGGGTCATTTCCTCGTCGAACAGCGGCGGCGCCAGCAGGCTGCCGGCCAGGGCGGCGCGATCGGTGTTCTCGCGCGGGGTGAGGTTGCGCAGGCGATAGACCTTGCTGCGGCCGAACTCCTGCCGGTAGCGCACGCAGGCCAGCGAATTGCGCTCGCGATGGGTGGACAGCGCCAGCAGGCGGCCGATGCCGGTCAGATCCAGATGGCGCTCGGCATACGGGGACGCCGGATTGCCGAAGAAGGTGCTGAGCCCTTCCATGCGGCCCAGCCGGATCCCGTCCCAGTCGTCGTCGGCCAGCACCACGCGAAAGCCGGCGTCGTGCAGCGACTTGGCGATCGCACGGGCCACTGTGTCGGAGCCGAACACCAGCACGCCATGCGGCTCCGGCTCGGCCACCTTCAGCCAGATCGCCAGCGGCCGCGCCGTGGCACTCTGCAGCAACACCGTGCCGATGATCAGGGTGAACACCAGCGGCACCAGCGCGTCGGCGCCGGGCACGCCCAGCGCGTCCAGGCGCAGCGCGAACAGCGCCGACACCGAGGCGGCGACGATGCCGCGCGGCGCCACCCAGCCGATCAGCGCCCGCTCGCGCCAGTTCAACTTGCTGCGGAAACTGGCCAGCGCCACGGTCAGTGGCCGCACCGCGAACTGCGCGATCAGGAACAGCGCGATGCCGGCGCCCAGCATGCCGTCGGGCAGGGGCCAGTGCAGCCGTGCCGCCAGCAGGACGAACAGCAGCGACACCAGCACCGTGGTGAGGCTTTCCTTGAAATCGAGGATGTCGTCGATGTGCACGCCGCGCAGGTTGCCCAACGCGATGCCCATGATCGTCACCGCCAGCAATCCGGATTCGTGGGTCAGCGTGTTGGAGAGGCTGAAGGCCAGCAGCACGGCCGCCAGCACGGCGTAGTTCTGCAGGTATTCGGGAATCAGCTGGCGGCGCAGGAAGAACGCCATCAGCCATGCGGTGATCGCGCCGGTCACCGCACCACAGGCGATCGTGGCCAGGAAGATGCCGATGGTGTGGCCTTCCTGCTGCGACACGATGGCCTCGTAGATCAGCACCGCGAACAACGCGCCCAGCGGGTCGATCACGATGCCTTCCCAGCGCAACGTGTTGGCGATGCGCGCGTTCGGCCGCAGCGTGCGCAGCATCGGCGCGATCACGGTCGGGCCGGTGACGCAGCCCAGCGCACCGAACAGCAGCGCGATCGGCCAGGCCAGGCCGGCGACCAGGTGGGCGGCCAGCGCCAGCAGCAACAGCGAAGCCACCGCGCCATAGCTGACCAGCCCGCGCACGGCCTTGCCGATGCCGGGCAATTCGTGGAAGCGCAGGGTCAGGCTGCCCTCGAACAGGATCAGCGCCACCGCCAGCGACACGGTGGGAAACAGCAGGTCGCCCAGCAACCGGTCCGGATCGAGCACGCCGAGGGCCGGTCCGAGCACGATGCCGGCCAGCAGCAGGAACAGGATGGCCGGCAACCTCACCCGCCAAGCCAGCCACTGGGCGAGGAACCCGACCATCAGCATGCCGGCGAGCATCAGGCTCAGCTCGATAGTCATCACAGCCCTTGGGGAAATCCGGGCGTTATCGAAACATGCGACGGCGCGGGCGTCCAGCGTACGGACGTGGAAGGAGCGAGCAGGGACGAGTGAGGAGTGAGGGAAGGCATGTCGTGGCGTGGCGCTGCCTTTCGCTCACTGGCCGCTCTCTAGAAGCGCCGGTACTGCAGCGCCTCGGCAAGGTGCTCGCGCTCGAGCAGGGCGGCGCCGCCGTCAAGGTCGGCGATCGTGCGGGCCACGCGCAGCACCCGGTGATAGGCGCGCGCCGACAGGCCCAGCCGTTCCAGCGCCTGTTCGAACCAGCGCCGTTCCGCCGGCCCCAGTGCGCAGTCGCGTTCCAGTTCGCGTGTGCTGATCTCGGCGTTGGGCCGGCCCGCGCGCATCAGCGACTGCCGGCGGGCCTCGAGCACCCGCAGCCGTACCGCGGCCGAGCTCTCGTCACGCTCGTTGCGCGGCGTGCCCAGCTCGGCCAGCGCCACCGGCGGCACCTGCACGCACAGGTCGATGCGGTCCAGCAGCGGGCCGGAGATGCGCGAGCGGTAACGCTGCACCTGATCGGGCGTGCACTGGCAGCGGGGTTCACCGGCATAGCCGCAGGGGCAGGGATTCATCGCCGCCACCAGCTGGAACTGGGCCGGGAAGGTCGATTGCCGCGCCGCCCGCGAGATCATGATGTGGCCCGACTCCATCGGCTCGCGCAGCACCTCCAGCACGTGCCGGCTGAATTCGGGCAGCTCGTCGAGGAACAGCACGCCGTTGTGCGCCAGCGAGATCTCGCCCGGGCGCGGGAACGAGCCGCCGCCGACCAGCGCCACCGCCGAGGCGGTGTGGTGCGGCGCCCGGAAGGGACGCCGGCGCCAGCGCGCGGGGTCGGTGACCTGGCCGGCCACCGACAGCACCGCGCAGGTCTCCAGCGCCTCGGATTCGGACAGCGGCGGCAGGATGCCGGGCAGGCGTTCGGCCAGCATGGTCTTGCCGGTGCCGGGCGGGCCCACCAGCAGCAGGTGATGGCCGCCGACGGCGGCGATCTCCAGCGCGCGGCGCGCCTGCAACTGCCCGCGCACGTCGGCCAGGTCCGGCCCGTCATGGGCGCCGCCATCGCTGGGGATGCCCACCGGGCAGGACAAATCGTGTGCGCCGCGCAGCCAGCCGCACACTTCGGCCAGGGTTTCGGCCACCCGCACGTCGACGTCGGGCACCAGCGCGGCTTCGGCGGCGTTCTCGCGCGGCACCACCACGCGGCGGTCGCGCGCGCGGGCGCGCAGCAGGGCCGGCAGCACGCCGGAAATGCCGCGCAGCGAGCCGGTCAGCGCCAGCTCGCCGAGGAACTCGCAGTCGTCGAGCTTCTCGCGCGGCACCTGGCCGCTGGCGGCGAGGATGCCCAGCGCGATGGACAGATCGAAACGCCCGCCGTCCTTGGGCAGCTCCGCGGGTGCCAGGTTCACGGTGACCCGGCGATTGGGGTATTCGAAGGCGGTGTTCTGGATCGCCACCCGCACGCGGTCACGCGCCTCGCGCACCGCGGCCTCGGGCAGGCCGACGATATTGGTGCAGGGCAAGCCACCGGAGAGATGCACTTCGACCATCACCTGGGGAGCAGCGATGCCTTCCTGGGCGCGGCTGAGGGTGACGGCGAGGCTCATGCGGCCTGGAGCCGCTGGCGCGGTGGTGGCGGTGGCGCGCTGATTGGCACAAACATCGCGCGACTCCATCAGCAGCGCTGGATAAACAACCGCCTCCGATCGTTCTCGGGGTGAGGGTGACGGATCGGAGGCGGCTCCCGGGAGGTGGTTACGGCTTGCCTTCGCGCGCGGCGACGACGGCCTCGAGTTCGGCCACCCGCTTTTCGAGTTCGTCGAGCCTGGCGCGGGTGCGGGCGAGCACCTGGGTCTGCACGTCGAACTCCTCGCGGGTGACCAGGTCGAGGCGGCGCAATCCCTGCGCCAGAACATCCCGGAAGTTGGTGCGCAAATCCTGCTGCACCTGTGCCAGTCCTGGCGGTACCAACGACACAAGCCGCAGGGCAATCTGATCGATATCCTGCTTGTCCATCATGGACAGCGCCTCGAACTCGTCGAGCTAAATGCTAGGTGAACGAAACGGGAGGGCGCCATCGGTATGCTCCATCAAAGTCTGTAGGAATTGTCCTACACCGCTGCCGATGAGGCGACAACGCCGCGCCGGCCGGGCAAAATGCCGGTCTGCGGGCCTCTGCCGCCCGCCGAAACGAGGAATGCGCATGAAACTGGTCGTGGCGATCATCAAGCCGTTCAAGCTGGACGACGTGCGCGAGGCGCTGGCCGAAGTGGGCGTGCAAGGCGTCACGGTCACCGAGGTGAAGGGTTTCGGCCGGCAGAAGGGCCACACCGAGCTGTACCGCGGCGCCGAGTACGTGGTCGATTTCCTGCCCAAGATCAAGCTGGAAGTGGCGGTGGCCGACGACCAGCTGGACCGCGTGATCGAAGCGATCCAGGCCTCCGCCCGCACCGGCAAGATCGGCGACGGCAAGATCTTCGTCAGCACGCTGGAACAGGTGATCCGCATCCGCACCGGCGAGCTGGACCACGACGCGCTGTAAGTTTCCCACGGCCCGCGCCGGCACTCGCCACAGGCGATCTGCACCCCGACTTGTGCACAACTTGTTGGGTTGACCCTGCCCGGGTCACCCGATATGTTGTGTGCGTCGGTGCCCGACCCGATGCGACATCGAGCGGGCTTGAAAGGGAATCCGGTGTAACTCCGGAACTGCCCCGCAGCGGTAAAGCGGAAACGAACGTCCTCACATGCACTGGCCCGCTGTGGCTGGGAAGCGAAGACAAGTAGGCGGATCGCAAGATCCTCGTCCGCAAGTCCGAAGACCTGCCGGCACAGCGGGACGAACGTGTCCCGTTGCGTAGTGACGGCTTCCGCGGGGAAGTGCGTCGTGGAGCAGGTCGCCGCCCGGCGCCCGGCTTGCGCGTCGCCTCCGGAATCCGTTGCTATCAGGCCCTGCGCGCGGGAGCAGGCGTTTGATGTCCTTCGCCGGAGCTTTCCTGCCATGCAAGTCCTCGATACCGCCGAACGCGAGCGCGCCGTCGCGCGCGCCGAAACACCTGCCACCCACGAAACCGACGTTGCGTTTGCGCTGACCCCGCCGCACAGCGCGGCATCCATGCACGTGACCAAGCGCAACGGCGGCCGGGAAGCCGTCGACGTCAACAAGATCGTGCGCGCCGTAACGCGCAGCGCCGAAGGCCTGCACGCGGTCGATCCGCTACGCGTAGCGCTGAAAACCATCGGCGGCCTGTACGATGGCGCCACCACCGCCGAGCTGGACCAACTCTCAATCCGCACCGCCGCCGCGTTGACTGCGGAAGAACCCGAATACGGCCAGCTCGCCGCGCGCCTGCTCGGCGCGTACATCGACAAGGAAGTCAGCGGCCAGGAAATCCAGAGTTTCTCGCAGTCGATCGCGCGCGGCGCCGAGCTGGGCATTCTCAATGATCGCCTGCGTGACTTTGTGGCCGCCAACGCGCGCAAGCTCAACGACGCGATCGACCCGCTGGCCACCCGCCGCTTCGAATATTTCGGCCTGCGCACGGTGTACGACCGCTACCTGCTGCGCCATCCGCAGCAGCGCCTGGTGGTCGAGACGCCGCAGCACTTCTTCATGCGCATCGCCTGCGCGCTGGGCGGCAACGAGATCGGCGAGACGCTGGAGCTGTACCGCATGCTGTCGTCGCTGGAATACCTCGCCAGCTCGCCCACCCTGTTCAACGCCGGCACCGCGCACGAGCAGCTCAGCTCGTGCTACCTGCTCGACTCGCCGGTCGATTCGCTGGAAGCCATCTATGACAAGTACGCCGACGTGGCCAAATTGTCGAAATTCGCCGGCGGCATCGGCCTGGCTTATTCACGGGTGCGCTCGCGCGGCTCGCTGATCCGCGGCACCAATGGCCATTCCAACGGCCTGGTGCCGTGGCTGAAGACGCTGGACGCTTCGGTCGCCGCGGTGAACCAGGGCGGCAAGCGCAAGGGCGCGGCCTGCGTGTATCTGGAATCGTGGCATGCCGACATCGAGGACTTCCTGGAACTGCGCGACAACACCGGCGACGACGCGCGCCGCGCACACAACCTCAACATCGCCAACTGGATCCCCGACGAATTCATGCGCCGGGTCGAGAGCGACGGCGACTGGTCGCTGTTCGACCCGAAGGTGGTGCAGCACTTCGTCGACAACTGGGGCGACGCGTTCGACGCCGCATATCGCCAGGCCGAGGCCGACGGCCTCGCCGTGAAGACGGTGAAGGCACGCGAACTGTACGCCCGCATGATGCGCACGCTGGCGCAGACCGGCAACGGCTGGATGACGTTCAAGGATCGCTGCAACGCCACCTCCAACCAGACGGCCAAACCGGAGAACGTGATCCACCTGTCCAACCTGTGCACCGAGATCCTGGAAGTCAGCTCGGCGACCGAAACGGCCGTGTGCAATCTCGGCTCGGTCAACCTGGCGCGGCACGTGCGCGACGGCGCTTTCGACTTCGACCAGCTTGCCTCCACCGTGCGCACCGCGGTGCGCCAGCTGAACCGGGTGATCGACCTCAACTACTACCCGATCGCCACCGCGCGCAACGCCAACATGAAGTGGCGGCCGGTGGGACTGGGCGTGATGGGCCTGCAGGATGTGTTCTTCAAGCTGCGATTGCCGTTCGACTCGACCGAGGCGCTGGCGCTGTCCACCCGCATCGCCGAGGAGATCTATTTCCACGCGCTGTCGCAGTCGTGCGAACTGGCCCAGGCCGAAGGCGCGCATCCTGGTTTCGACGAAAGCCGCGCGGCTGACGGCGAGCTGCAGTTCGACCACTGGCCGAACGCCACGCCACACGACGAGGCACGCTGGAATGCGCTGCGCGGGAAGATCAAGCAGCACGGCCTGCGCAACTCGCTGCTGATCGCGATCGCGCCCACCGCCACGATTGCATCGATTGCCGGTTGCTACGAATGCATCGAGCCGCAGGTCAGCAACCTGTTCAAGCGCGAGACGCTGTCCGGCGACTTCCTGCAGGTGAACCGCCATCTGGCCGACGAGCTGAAGGCGCTGGGGTTGTGGACGTCCGAGATCCGCGACGCGATCAAGCTGGCCGATGGTTCGATTCAGAACATCGCCGCGATCCCCGAGCGCCTGCGCGCGATCTACCGCACGGTGTGGGAACTGCCGCAGAAGTCGCTGATCGACCTGGCTGCGGCGCGCGGCGCGTACATCGACCAGAGCCAGTCGCTGAACCTGTTCATGGAAAACCCGAACATCGGCCAGCTGAGCTCGATGTACATGTACGCGTGGAAGGCGGGCATCAAGACCACTTATTACCTGCGCTCGCGCCCGGCCACGAAGATCGCCAAGACCACCGTGTCGGCCGCCCCCGACCAAGCCCAGGCCACCGCCGCGGTGTTTTGTTCACTGGAGAACCCGGAGTATTGCGAGGCCTGCCAATAGCGCGACGAGGTGCGCAATGAAACGCTACCGGAATCTCGACGGCAACTCCGGCGTCGCCGCCTACGAAATCGGTGACGGCTTCATCCGCATCCGCTTCGTCAACGGCGACGTCTACGAGTACACCGACGAGGTCACCGGCGCCGAGCACATTGCGAACATGCGGAAGCTCGCGCATGCCGGCCTGGGCCTCGCCACCTATGCCAGCCGCTTCGTGCATGAGGGCTATGCGCGCAAGCTGTAACGCCCACCGTCATTCCAGCGAAAGCTGGAATCCGGCGTCTTCCGGTACGACGCAGAGGCGCTGGATCCCAGCGTTCGCTGGGATGACGGCGGAGGGTCAGTCGCATATCTCCTTGTACAGGTCACGCCAGTAAGGATTGGACTTCTCGATGAGCTCGATCTTCCAGGACCGCTTCCACGCCTTGATCGCCTTCTCGCGCGTGATCGCGGATTTCATCGTTTCGTGCAACTCGAACCGCACGAGGTCGTGCACGTGATGTTGCCTGGTAAACCCCTCAACCACGTTGTTTCGATGCTGCCAGATGCGTGCTGGAAAATTGGAGGTTACGCCAGCGTACAACGTGCCGTTGCGCCGGCTGGCAAGCAGGTAGACACACGGTCGGCGCTCCCTCATCGCCATCTTCTCCGCAACCCTTCAATCCCGTCATTCCAGCGGAAGCTGGAATCCAGCACCTTCGGTTTCCACCGTGACAACGCGTAGGCAAAAGTCGCTGGATCCCAGCTTTCGCTGGGATGACGAAGCAAAAGCCATCCGCGCCGTATCGGCCGCGAATCACTCAAGGAAAACACCATGCCTGCCCAACCCACCCGCAACGCCCACATCCTCGACCCCGGTTTCGAACTCACCCTGCGCCCGATGCGCTACCCCGGCTTCTACGAGATGTATCGCAACGCGATCAGGAATACCTGGACCGTCGAGGAAGTGGATTTCTCGATGGACACGCGCGACCTCGACACGAAGATGTCATCGGCCGACCGCCATCTGATCCAGCGTCTGGTGGCGTTCTTCGCCACCGGCGACACCATCGTGTCGAACAACCTGGTGCTGAACCTGTACCAGCACATCAACGCGCCCGAGGCGCGCATGTATCTGTCGCGCCAGCTGTACGAGGAGGCGTTGCACGTGCAGTTCTACCTCACGTTGCTCGACACCTACATCCCCGATCCGGCCGAGCGCAACGCCGCGTTTGCGGCGATCGAAACCATCCCGTCGATCCGGCAGAAAGGCGCGTTCTGCTTCAAGTGGATCGATTCGATCCAGGGCCTGCAGCGGCTGGAGACGCGCGCGCACCGCCGCCAGTTCCTGCTCAACCTGATCTGCTTCGCCGCCTGCATCGAGGGGCTGTTCTTCTACGCCGCCTTCGCCTACGTCTACTACCTGCGCTCGCGCGGGCTGCTGCACGGGCTGGCCGCCGGCACCAACTGGGTGTTCCGCGACGAGAGCTGCCACATGGCGTTCGCCTTCGACGTGGTACGCACCGTGCGCGAACAGGAGCCGGACCTGTTCGACGCCGACATGCGCGCCCAGGTCGAACAGATGATGGAGGAAGCGATCGCCTGCGAAACCCAGTTCGCCGAGGACGTGCTGTCCGGCGGCGTGGCCGGCATGTCCGTGCAGCACATGCGCCAGTACCTCGAATACTGCGCCGACCAGCGCTTCGCCCAGCTCGACATGCCGAGGAAGTACGGCGCGAAGAACCCGTTCGACTTCATGGACCTGCAGGACGTGCAGGAGCTGGCCAACTTCTTCGAGCGCCGCGTGTCGGCGTACCAGGTCGGCGTGCAGGGCGAGGTGGCGTTCGACATGGCGTTCTGAGACGCTGGGCGCCCGCCGCCAGCGAGCGAGTCATGGGCGCCTCCCGCCTCACCGTGCTGTTCGACAGTCCGCTGCTGCGGATCACCGACATCGACTGCCGCCACCCGCGCGGCGGTTGCAGCGGCGAGCGCGGCGACGAGCGCACGCACCTGGTGCTGCTGCGGCGCGGCGGCTTCGGCTACCACCTGCGCGGGGCGCAGTACCTGGGCGACCCCGCCACCGCCCTGCTCTACCGCGCCGGCGACAGTTACCGCATCTCGCATCCGTTCGAGGGCGGCGACGCCGGCAGTTGTTTCGAGGTGGCGCCTGCGCACGAGGAAGCGCTGTTCGGCCGGCGCCTGCGCGGCGCGGTCGACGCGGCGCGGGCGGTGGAGGCCGGCGAGCAGTACCGGCACCGCGCGCTGCATGCGGCGCTTGCCCGCGGCGAGCGCGACCCCCTGCAGGTGGAGGAAGCGGCTGCCGCGCTGTGCACCGCCGTGTTGCGGCACGACGCCGGCGCGAGCATCGCACCGCTGTCTCCCGCCACCCGGCGTCGACTCGATCGGGTGCGGGAAGTGCTGCTGGCCGATCCGACCGCGGCCGTCGGCCTGGCCGGCCTTGCCACCCATGCCGACTGCTCGCCGTTCCACCTTTCCCGGCTGTTTCGCCGCGCCTGCGGCAGCAGCCTGGTGGCCTACCGCACGCGCCTGCGCATCGCGCTCGCGCTCGACCGCCTCGCCCACGGCGAGGACAACCTCGCCGCCTTGGCCAGCGACCTGGGCTTCAGCCACCAGAGCCACTTCGGCGCCACGTTCCGGCGCCATGTCGGACTGACCCCGCGCGCGGCGCGCGAGGCGTTGCGGCCGGCGGCGCTGATCCGCACCGGCAAGAATTTGATAGCCGCACGCCGGTCGCAGCCTTAGCGTCGGGATCACGCCCGGCCTGTCGCCGGGCTTTCGACGGAGGCCCCCATGAAACTGTCCGCCACCCTGCTCGCGCTGGTGCTGGGTATCGCGCCCGCCGCGGCCACCGCGCCGCATGCCTCGCTGCCGCCCGCGCTGGCCCGCGCGGTGGCCGCGTTCGACCGCGCCCAGGTCGAAGGCGACGGGCCCGCGTTGCAGCGCCTGCTCGCCGACGACTACGTGCTGTTCAACAGCCGCGCCCGGGTCGAGGACAAGGCGGATTTCGTCCGCGACTACGCCGCTCCCGGCTACTCCCTGAAGCCGTTCACGGTCGAGCACGAGGTGGTGCGCCACTGGCCCGGCGGCGCCGTGCTCGGCGGCGTGGTCACGCTGGAGGGCACCAGCGAGGGCAAGCCGTTCAAGGTGCGCCTGCGCTTCGCCGACATCTGGGCCGAACGGGACGGCCGCTGGCAGGTGATCTTCACCCAGGCGACCCGGGTGGCGCCGCCGCAACCGGCCCCATGACCTGTGGCAGGGTGCCCGGCGGACTATTGACTACAGCTGTAGGCATGGCGTAGCTTGACTACAACTGTAGTCAAGAGGAACGCCTGCCATGCGCAAGCCCACCATCGGCGACCAGGAACTGGCGCTGCTGCAGCACATCGAAGAAGGCGGCGCCGCCTCGGTCGGCGAGGTGGCCGCGAGTTTCGGCGAGCCGCGCGGCCTGGCGCGCTCCACCGTGCTGACCATGATGGAACGGCTGCGCGGCAAGGGCTATCTCAAGCGCAAACAGGTACGCGGCATGTTCCGCTACAGCATCGCCACCGGCCCGGGCGAGGCGATGCGCAGCGCGGTGGGCAGCTTCGTCGAGAAGACGCTGAGCGGCTCGGTCTCGCCGTTCGTGGCCTGGCTGTCGGAACGCGCGGAAGTCAGCGACGACGAGCTGGCCGAGCTGGAGGCGCTGGTGGCGCAGCTGCAGGACCGGCGGCGGGAGTCCTGACATGGCCATCCACGAGATCGCGGCAGCGCTGCTCGCCCGGCTTGGCTGGGCCTCGTTGCAGGCTCTGGTTCTGATCGCGCTGGTCGCCCTGCTGGTGCGGGCGCTGCCGCGGCTGTCGGCGGCGATGCGCTGCACCTTGTGGTGGCTGGTCGGCGCCCAGCTGCTGATCGGCCTGGCCTGGCATGCGCCGGTGCAGTTGCGGCTGCTGTCGCCGCCCGCGGCCGAGCACACGGTCGACACGGCGATCGTCTCCACCGCGGCGCCTGCAAACCTGCTGGTCAACGCCGCGGCAACCAGCGCGAGGGCGCCGTCCGCCACCCGGCCGTCGACGACGGAACCTGCGGCCGCGCCGCGCTGGGGGGCGCACGCGCCGATGGCGCTGGCATGGCTGTGGCTGGCCGGATTGCTGGCGCAGCTGCCTGCCATGCTTCGCCAGGCCTGGCAGGCGCGCCGCCTGCTGCGCGAAGCCACGCCCGCGCCCGATGCCTCGCTGCTGGCGCAATGCGCGGCGCAGTCGCGCGCCCTGGGTTTGCGCCGTACACCGGCGCTGCGCATGTCCGCCGCGATAGCCTCGCCGCAGGTGCTCGGCTGGCGTCGACCCACCATCCTGCTCCCGGCCGGACAGGCGCTGAGCGATGGTGACACCTCGCTGGCCCTGATCCACGAACTGGCCCACGTGCGCCGCGGCGATCTCTGGCTGGGCTGGGTCCCCGCCATCGCGCAGCGGCTGTTCTTCTTCCACCCGCTGGTGGCCTGGGCGATGCGCGAGTACGCGCTGGCGCGCGAGGCAGCCTGCGACGCGCAGGTGCTGGCGCAGCCGGACATCGAACCCCGTCGCTATGGCCAGCTGCTGCTGCGCCTCGGCGTGGCACATCCCCTGCGCGCCGGTCTGGCCGGCGCGTCCCCCTCGTTCGGCAACCTCAAGAGGCGACTGACCATGTTGCAGAACACTCCGATGCTTCCCCGCCAGCGCGTGCAGGGCTGGCTGCTGGTTGCCGTGATCGCGATCGCCGGCGTGCTGCCGTATCGCGTCACCGCTGCCGCGTCCGATCAACCGGCGCCCCCCGCGCGCAGTGCTTCCACCGCGTGGATGGCGCCGCCACCGCCCGCGCCGCCCGCACCGCCACCGGCCACCGCGCCCGCGTTGCCCGCCATGGTCGCGCCGGCCGCTCCACCGGCACCGCCGGCACCGCCAGCACCGCCGGCTCCTCCCGCGCCGCCCGCACCGATCGCCGGCATGGGCAGCCACATGATGATCAGCACCCACGACGACACCGGCTACGCCTTCGCCCTGCTGGACGGCAACTCGACCACCGTCAACGGCACCACCGCCGACCTCGCCGCCGTGCGCCGACTGCGCCAGCACGGCGAACCCCTGCTGTGGTTCCGCCACGGCGACGCTGCGTGGATCATCCGCGACCGCGCCACCCTCGAACGGGCCAAGGCCATCTACGCTCCGCTTTCCGCCCTCGCCGAGCAGCAGGGCAAGCTGGGCGAGCAGCAAGGCGCCCTGGGCGAGAAGCAGGGCCGGCTGGGCGAAGAGCAAGGACGCATCGCCGCCCAGCAGGGAGAGTACGCCGCGCGACAGGCCGAACTGGCAGGCAAGGCCGCCGAACTGGCCGCCCGCCGCGCCGCCTTCGCCGCCGACACCCGCTCCGGCGAATCCGCCGCCACCCTGGACGCGCGGCAACGCGAACTGGACGCCGCCCGCGCCGCGCTCGACCAGCAGCAACCGGACGTCGCCGGACAGCAGGCTGCCATGGGCGCCCGGCAGGCCGAACTCGGCCGGCAACAGGCCGCGCTGGGCAAGCAGCAGGAAGCCCTCGGCCGACGCCAGCAGGAAGCCTCGGCCAAGGCGGAGAAGCAGATGGCGCAGCTGCTGGACGAAGCCGTGGCGAAGGGGTTGGCGCAGAAGGCCAAGCGGGATTGAACCCGCCGCTTGTCGAATGTGCCAAGGCCGAGGCACCTACCTCCTGCCGCGCAAGAACCCTGTCTCGCTGAAACCAGGTGAGTCAACTACCCACCATCAAGCTGGTGTTTCAAGGCACCACTGCCAGCAGGCAGCACCGACCTTTGCCGGGACCATGGCTCCAGAATCACGTTGAGCTTGGCTGGAGACGGCTCAGGTCGCATCGTGCTTGATGCGCGCCTCGAAGTCGGCAAGACGCCCCTCCACGGCGCGCACGCCGTAATGGAAGGCCAAAGCCGCCGCCGGCCATTGGCGAATCTCGGCACCGTCGATCGACTGTTGTCGCACGCGGCTGCGGGTGGTCGCCCACGCCAGTGGCAAGCGGTTGGCGCGCACGAACTTCATCAATCCCTTGAGCGCCTCGGGCTTGTCGACGTACTTGTCGCTCCACTTGATTTCCAGCGCAGCCACAGGCTTCAGCGCCTGCGACGACTCCACCAGATCCACCTCGCAGCCGTCGCTGCCCCAGCGCGCGTAGTTGAGGCGCGCCGCCTCATGGAAGCGCTGTGCAAAAAGAGCCGTTTCCACCAAGTGCCCGAATTCAGGGTCGTCGGGCGCTTTCGCGCCGAACAGCCCCGTGTACATGGCCGAATTGGTCAAGAACACCTTGAACTGGCGCTCACGTTGGTAGCGGCGACCATCCTGGTCGACGCGAAACACACGCTTGATGAGAAACGCCGCCTCCAGATATTCGATGTACTTCTGGATGGTTTGCTTGCCCACGCCGCTGCGCTGCGAGAGTTGCTCGAACGACACTTCCTCGGCCGTGTTGAAAGCCAGCAGGGTGAACAGCGAGTTGAGTTCCTGGATGTCCTTGATGCCGTAAAGTTGCGGCAGGTCACGCAGCAGCACCTTGTCCACGATGTCGGATTTGACGAAGCGCTCCGGGTTGCCGCGCACCACCGGCGACAGCGCCAGTTCCGGATAGCCGCCGTAATTGACGTACTCGACGAACTGCCCATTGAGTGTGGCGATGTCGTCCAGTGCGTACACGCCCGGCGATTCTTCGCGAATGGCGGGCGCTTCCGGGCGCAGCGACAGGTATTCGGAGAACGTCAGCGGCGGCAGCAGGAAATCGGTGAAGCGGCCGGCACCGGATTCGGTGCTTTGACGCTTGAGCGCAGCCGCGGCCGAGCCAGATACGAGGATGCGCAACTCAGGCCGATGATCCACCAGCGGCTTGAGGTGCTTTTCCCAATCCTTGTGCGACTGGATTTCGTCGAAGAACAGGTAGCGCACGCCCGTGCCGCCCGCCGTCGCCGTCTCGATCTGCTGGATCAGTGCATCCAGTGACTGGCCGTGCAGCAACGGATGATCCATCTCCACGTAGGCGATCCGCGTTGCCGGCACGCCGCGTGCCAGCAGGTCGGCGATCAGGTGGCGGATCAGGATGGTCTTGCCGACCCGGCGCGGGCCCAGCAGCACCACGGCGCGACGCAGATTCGGCTCGAGCAGCAGCTGTCGCACCGGCACCAGGTAGGCGCGGGGGCGCAAGGCCGCGATCGCCGTATCCGTGCCGGCGCCCTGCCACCACGGATTCAACCGCTTAAGATGCTCTGCAACCTGTTGTTCCGAAACATCTTTCATGGCAAATACCCATTAGGCACAGCTTTCTGTGCTTAATTTACCATGCGCGGAGGAAAGAACTGCTCGCCGCAGCCGGCGGCGAGGACGGCGTCGAGGTTGTGGAACGTGACGGGCGGCCCACGTCGCGTCCAGGTGGGCGAGCGGGACGATCCGCTGCTGATCGCGCACCCCGAGTAACTGGCCCGACGTGACCCTGTTCACTGCAAGTGATTACAATGCGTGCATTGCAATCACCGTCAGAGGATCCGCCCATGGCCAGCATGACCATTCGCAATCTGGATGACGACCTGAAGGCCTTGCTTCGACTGCGCGCTGCGCGGCATGGGCAGTCGATGGAGGAAGAGGCGCGCAGCATCCTGCGTGCCGCTTTGGCCGGCCGGGTCGAGGATGACTCCGGCGCGGCACTGTATGCCGCCATCCGTGCGCGCGTGGAGCCTATGGGTGGCGTGGAGTTGGAGCTTCCCCCTCGCGAACTGCAACGCGATCCGCCGCGTTTTGACGAGTCGGACACCGACAAGTGATCGTGCTGGATACCAACGTGCTGTCGGAGCTGATGCGTCCGCAACCCGCACCGGCGGTGGTGGCCTGGCTGCGCTCGCAAACGCGTTCCCGGGTGTTCACCACGGCCATCAGCCGGGGCGAAACGCTGTACGGCACGTTGCTGCTGCCGGAGGGCCAGCGCAAGCGGCGTCTGCAGCAGGAAGTGTTGGCGATCTTCGAGACGGACATGGCTGGCCGGGTGTTGCCGTATGACGCCGCTGCGGCCGATGCGCATGCGGTGTTTGCGGCGGCGCGGCGTGCGCAGGGGCGCCCGGTGGCGATGCCCGACGCCATGATCGCCGGCATCGCGCATTCGCGCGGCGCCGCGCTGGCCACACGCAACGTGCGGGATTTCGAGGGTTGCGGCATCACGCTGATTGATCCCTGGCATTGATCCGCCTCACCATTTCTTGCTGAAGCCGGCCACGGGTGCAAGCACCAGCTACGTGCTGATGAGCAACCACGTGCATCTGTTGCTGACGCCGGGCGAGGCGGGCGCGTTGTCGCGCTTGATGCACACGTTTTCGCGCAATGACGCAGGGCTGTTCAATGGCCGCCACGGGCGCAGCGGCACTTGTGGGAAGGGCGCTACAACGCGTGTCTGGTGGATTCGGGAGCGTACTTTCTGGCGTGCGCGTGCAGCCGCTACATCGAGCTCAACCCGGTGCGGGGCTTGGATGGTGACCAGCCCCGGCGAGTATCCGTGGTCGAGCTTTGGCGGCCAGGTGGGCGAGCGGGACGATCCGCTGCTGATCGCGCACCCCGAGTACCTCGCGCTCGGTACGGATGCCGCCACCCGCGCCGCGGCATAGCGGGCATTGTTCGCGAATGCCCTGCCCGCCGCCTTGCTGGCCGAGATTCGCGTCTACTTGCAGCAGCAGAAGGCCTGGAACGGATCGATTCCGCGCCTGAGTCGAGGCCAGAACGGGGCGCTTCGCCGCGACCCGCGCGCTGGGCCGGCCGCCGCGAACGCCGCATTGTCCCTGACACCTTTTTTTCCGCGGGAGTTTCAATCCGCGCGCCCGTGAGGGCGCGACCATCACGCGCAGGGTCCAACCCGTGCCGAACACGTCGTTTCAATCCGCGCGCCCGTGAGGGAGCGACACTGGTGAAGCTCGCATTGAGACATGGCTAAGTCGTTTCAATC
>JBASAF010000006.1:0-85628 GCA_049650465.1 Rhodanobacter sp.
GCGATGCTTTCCGTCACGTGACGAAGAGCATCGCGCACGAGGTGCGCTCCTACAGAATGGCGGATCGGAGGTGGATCGCCGGGGTGATGGCGGATCAGGCTTCGCGCATCACCATCAGGCGGATCTCGGTCATGTCCTCGATCGCGCAGCGCAGGCCCTCGCGGCCCAGGCCGGACCGCTTGATGCCGCCGTAGGGCATGTTGTCGACGCGGAAACTGGGGATGTCGTTGACGATCACGCCGCCTTGTTCCAGTTCGTCCCACGCGCGCATGGCGTGGTCGAGCCGGTTGGTGAAGATGCCGGCCTGCAGGCCGTAGTCGGAGTCGTTGACCATCGCGATCGCCTGGTCGAGCGTGTCGAACGGGGCGAGCAGGGCGAACGGGCCGAACGCTTCCATGCGGTTCGCCTTCGCGTCGACGGGCACGTGCTCCATCAGCGTGGCGTCGAGCATGTTGCCCTGGCGCCTGCCGCCGCAGAGGATCCGGCCGCCGGCCTGCTTCGCTTCCAGGATCCAGCCGTGCAGGCGCTCGGCAGCGGCCTCGTCGATCATCGGGCCGAGGAACACGGTCTTGTCCTTCGGGTCGCCGGCCTTGAGCTTCTTGGTGGCGGCGACCAGCCTGCGCTTGAGCGCGTCGTAGATGTCCGCGTGGGCGTAGATGCGCTGCACGCCGATGCAGCTCTGGCCGGACTGGTAGAACGCGCCGAACACCAGCCGCTGCACCACGCGGTCGAGCTGCGGGCCCTGGTCGGCGTCGACGATGCACGCCGCGTTGCCGCCCAGCTCCAGCACGACCTTCTTGCGCCCGGCCCGCGCTTTAAGGTCCCAGCCGACCTGGCCGCCGGTGAAGGAGAGCAGCTTGAAGCGCTCATCCTCGACCAGCGGCGCGGCATGGTCGCCGTCCAGCGGCAGGATGGAGAACGCGCCGCGCGGCAGGTCGGTCTCGGCCAGCACCTCGCCGATGATCAGCGCCCCGATCGGCGTTTTCTCCGACGGCTTGAGCACGAACGGGCAGCCCGCCGCGATCGCCGGAGCCACCTTGTGCGCGACCAGGTTCAGCGGGAAGTTGAAGGGCGTGATGAAGGACACCGGGCCGATCGGCACGCGCTTCGTGTAGCCGTGATAGCCGTCCAGACGGCTGGCCAGTTCCAGGTTCAGCGTCTCGCCGTTGATGCGCACGGCTTCCTCGGCGGCGATGCGGAAGGTCTCGATCAGCCGGGTCACCTCGCCGGCGGCATCCTTGATCGGCTTGCCCGCCTCGATGCACAGCGCCTCGGCCAGCTCGTCGCGGCGCTCGGTGAAGCGCGTGGCGCAATGCTGCAGCACCGCCTGGCGCGCCCACGGCTTGTATTGGCGCATCGGGCGGGCGGCTTTCACCGCCGCGGCGATCGCCTTCTCGAGGGCCTTCGCGTCGGGCACCGCCACGCGGGTGGCGATGCGGCCGCTGTACTTGTCGCGCACATCCAGCAGCGTCCGCGACGTTTGCGGGCGATTGGCGAGGTAAAACGGATAGCTCTTGTTCAACATGGGTGCTTGCCGGCGGTTGCGATCCGGCAAGCATAGGACGCGGCAGTGTTCAGTGATCGTGAGATGGCGGCGGGCGCTACCTGCGCTCGATCACGACCTCAAGGTATTCGGCCGGCAGCACCATGCCGCCGTCGTCCGCGCGGTTGCTGCGGGCGATCAGGGCGAGGATGTCGCGCGTGAGCTCGGCCTGTTGCGTGTCATCGAGCGTGGCATAGAGCTTGTTCACCGGCCCGTACCAGGCGCGGAACACCTCCACCCAATGCTCGGGCGAGCGGTAGCGGAAGGTGAAGTGCCGCGGCTCGGCGCGGATCGTCTTCGCCGACCGGCCGAACAGCGCCTCCAGCCGCGCGCGCGTGCCCCACAGCAGCGGTGACGGCAGGCCGGCGACGGGTGGCGCGTAGCGGCCGATGATCTTGAACAGCTGGCCGATGAAACCCTCCGGCGTCCAGTTGGCGAGGCCGATCCGGCCGCCCGGTCGGCATACCCGCGCAAGCTCGGCGGCCGCCCGCTCCTGGTCCGGGGTGAACATCACGCCGAAGGTGGACAGCACGGCATCGAACGAAGCGTCGGCAAACGGCAGATCCTCCGCGTCGGCTTCCTGGAAGCGGACGGACAGGCCTTCGGCCTGGGCGCGGGCGCGCCCGGCGGCGAGCCACGTGGCCACGTAGTCGGTCGAGACCACGTCGCCGAAGCGCCGCGCCGCCGCGAGGGTGGCGTTGCCGTTGCCGGCGGCGACGTCGAGCACGCGGCTGCCCGCGCGCAGGTCCAGGGCTTCGCAGAGGTTCTCGCCCACGATCTGCAGCGTGGTGCCGATGGCGGCGTAATCCCCGCTCGACCACACCGCCTGCTGGCGGGTCTTGATGGCGGCAAGGTCGGGCGTGGGCACGGAGGAAGGTACGGCGGACATGATGATGGCTCCTGGCGGCGGAAAACACCGGAGTAGTATTTGCCGCACCCGCGCCGTCGCGCTTTGCCGATCCGCCGGCTTTCTTGATGGACGCTCTTTCCGACCTGCTGCAGGTGGTCAAGTTGAACGGGGCGCTGTTCCTGGACTCGCGCTTCACGGCGCCGTGGTGCGTGGAATCCCGCCCCGCGCGCGAATCCGGCGGCATCTTCGCCGGCCTCGGCCACATCATCTTTTTTCACGCGATCACCCGCGGCCAATGCCGCGTGCGACTGCGCAGCGGCGGCGACACCTTGCAGGTGCAGGCAGGCGACCTGCTGCTGTTGCCGCACGACGACGCGCATTGCCTGGGCAGCGACCTGCAGCTGGCGGCGGTGACGTCCGACACCCTGGTGCAGCCGGCGCCGCCGGGCGGGCTGATGCGCATCGACCACGGTGGCGGCGGCGAGGAGACGCGCTTCATCTGCGGCTTCCTGGCCTGCGAGCCGCGCCTGTGCCAGCCCTTGCTCGACGCCTTGCCGCACATCCTGCGCGTGCCGCTCACCGGCGACGCGGGCGGCGGCTGGCTGCTGGACCTGCTGTACCACGCGGCGCACGCGGACAGCGCGCCCGGGCCGGGCGCGGCGAGCGTGAAGGCGAAGCTTGCCGAACTGCTGTTCCTGGAGGCCATCCGCCGCCACATCGACGCGCTGCCGGCGCACGAGACCGGCTGGCTGGCCGGCCTGCGCGATCCCTACGTCGGCCGTGCGCTCAATGCGCTGCACGAACGCCCCATGCATGCCTGGAACGTGGAGGAACTGGGCGCGCATGCGGGCCTGTCACGCTCCGCGCTCGCGCAGCGTTTCAACGAACTGATCGGCATGCCGCCGATGCATTACCTCACGCGCTGGCGCCTGCGCCGCGCCGCGGCCGCGCTGCAGGACACCCGCCGTCCCGTCGCCGCGCTGGCCGGCGACTGCGGCTACGAATCCGAAGCCGCGTTCAACCGCGCCTTCAAGCGCGAGTTCGGCATGCCGCCGGCGGCGTGGCGGCGCAAGGGGCGACGCCCGGTGGCGGGGTCGTAGCGGCGCCGTTACGCCGTCAGCAAGGCCAGCTCTTCGACGGCATCGAACAGGTGGGCCGGCTGCAGCCGTTCCAGCGAAGCGCGCGTGGCGTAGCCCCACGCGACGGCGCCGAAAGCCACGCCGGCGGCGCGGGCCGCCTCGGCATCGGTGATCTGGTCGCCGACGTAGATGGCGCGGGCCGGTTCGATGCCGGTGGCGCGCAGCACGCGCGCGATGCGCCGGCGCTTGCCGAGGATCGACGCGCCGCACTCGACATGCACCAGCCGCTGCCAATGGGCATCGCCGAGAATGCGCCGGCAGTTGTCCGCGGCGTTGGACGACACCAGGGCCAGGGCGGCGCCGCTGCGCTCCAGCTGCTGCAGCATCGGCCCGACGCCCGCGAACAGCGGGATGTCCGCCGCGCGCATCAGGCGCACGAAGCTGCGCGCCACCCACGGCAGCTTCCAGCGCGGCAGCCGCACGTGACGCATGATGTCGCGCGCCGAGCGGCCGCGCAGCGCGTCGATTTCCGCCGGCGCGATGCGGCGGAAACCATGGCGGTCGGCGAGCTGGTTGTGCACGCTGACGAAGAACGCGAAGGAATCGGCAAGGGTGCCGTCCAGGTCGAAGATGATCAGGTCGTAGCGCATGGGAAGGCGGCGCGCACGATGCGCGCCGCCCCTCGCTTGGGATGGCGCGCTCAGGCGCCCGTCTCGCCGCAACGGCAGGGCTGGCCGGTGGCGCAGCCGCAGCCGCAACCGGACTGGCTGGCGGGTGCGCCCTGGCAGCCGCAGGTGCAGGTGGCGCCGGCGCAGTCGGAGCAACGGCAGGCGACGGTGTCGATGGTGTTCATGGTGGTGTCCTCGTCAAGTTGGGAAAAGAGAATACGGAGGTTTGCTCCGTGGCGACATTGTCGGCATCGCCCCTTCCGGCGGCTTGAACCAAGGGGCTAACCTTCGCAGCTCCTGCCTCGATGCGATGCGCCGTCATGTCCCCGTCCACGCCCGCCGCAGAACCCCGCCGCGCCGCCATCGGCATCGGCCGCGTGGCGATGTGGAAGGGCGGCAGCGTGTGGGTCGGGCGCGATGCCGGGCAGGCGCGGCCGCACAGCCACCACGCCATCCAGATCACGCTTGCGGCGGCGCAGCCGTTCCGCATCCGCGGCGCGGCGGCGGAGGCCTGGCACCATACCTCGGCCGCCATCGTCATGCCGGACCGGCCGCACCTGTTCGACGGGTGCGGCCACACGGTGGCGCTGGTGTTCGTCGAGCCGGAGACACTGGCCGGTCGCGAACTGGTCGCGCGCCATCGGCAGCATGACGTGGAACTCCTGGGCGACGAAGGGCTGGCGGCGCGCACGGCGGCGTTGCTTTCCGTGTTCGAGACGCGAGGGACCGACGCTGCGCTGGTGCGGGCCGCGCAACGCATCGTCGAGCGTCTGTCGGACCGGCCCGTGGGACCGCAGGCCGTCGATCCGCGCATCGCACGCGTGCTGGATCGCATCCGCGAGCATCCCGACGCCGAACTCGCCCTGGCGCAGGCCGCCGCCATCGCCCACCTGTCGCCGAGCCGCTTCCGGCATCTGTTCGTGGCGCAGACAGGGATCTCGTTCCGCGCCTACCTGTTGTGGGCGCGCGTGGGGTTCGCCGTGGCGCGCGGCATGGCGGGCGGCTCGTGGACGGGCGCGGCGCAGCAGGCCGGTTTTGCCGACTCGGCGCACCTCAGCCGCACCTGCCGCCGCATGTTCGGCATCGCGCCGACGATGCTGGTGCGCGAGGGCGGGGCGGGGCAGGTCCGGTCCTAGGCAAGGCCGGGCCGAACGCGCTTGCCGGCGCGGCTTCGTCGGCTGCGAATGGAGCTGTCGCCGCGCGCGGGTCGCGGCGATCACGCTCGCGCCGGATGGCTCAACCTGCCACGGCGCATGTCCTCACACCCGTGACGATCCATCACACGTCGCTCTCATGGGCTGCTAACGGGCGGCCGCGCACGATGGATTTCCTTCGGTCGATCGGGTTGCGTGCAGGCGTGACACGGCCACGCGTTGACGCGCGCCGCGATCGGCAACCCGCGAGACGGAGCGATACCCACGATGAACGACAACGTCAGCGATTTCCTGTTGCAGCGGCTTGGCCAATGGGGCGTGGAGCGAATCTACGGCTATCCCGGCGACGGCATCAACGGCCTGATGGGTGCGATGGACCGCGCCGGCGACGCGTTGAAGCTGGTGCGCGCGCGACACGAGGAGATGTGCGCGTTCATGGCCTGCGCGCACGCGAAGTTTTCCGGGCAGGTGGGCGTGTGCATGGCCACTTCCGGGCCCGGCGCGATCCACCTGCTGAACGGCCTCTACGACGCCAAGCTGGACCACCAGCCGGTGGTGGCGATCGTGGGCCAGCAGGCCCGCTCGGCGCTGGGCGGCCAGTACCAGCAGGAAGTGGACCTGGTCTCGTTGTTCAAGGATGTCGCCAGCGAGTACGTGGAGATGATCACCGTGCCGGCGCAGGTGCGCCACGTGGTCGACCGGGCGCTGCGCATCGCGATCTCGAAACGCACGGTGACCTGCATCATCGTGCCCAACGACGTGCAGCTGCTGGAAGCCATGCCGGTGCCGCCGCGCCAGCACGGCGCGATCCATTCCGGCTATGGCTACCGCCTGCCACGCGTGGTGCCCGCCGACCACGACCTGCAGCAGGCGGCGGAGCTGCTCAACAGCGGCGCGAAGGTCGCGATCCTGGTCGGCGCCGGCGCGCTGGCGGCCACCGACGAGGTGGCCGAGGTGGCCGACCTGCTCGGTGCCGGCGTGGCCAAGGCGCTGCTGGGCAAGGCCGCTTTGCCGGACGAACTGCCCTGGGTCACCGGCTCCATCGGCCTGCTCGGCACCAAGCCGAGCTGGGACATGATGATGGAGTGCGACACCTTGCTGATGGTGGGCTCGCGCTTTCCCTATTCCGAGTTCCTGCCGAAGGAGGGCCAGGCGCGCGGCGTGCAGATCGACCTCGACCCGGCGATGCTCTCCATCCGCTATCCGATGGAGATCAACCTGACCGGCGACGCGGCCGCGACCCTGCGCGCGCTGATCCCCCTGCTGCGACGCAAGAGCGATCGCAGCTGGCGCCAGGCGATCGAGGACAACGTGGCCGAGTGGTGGCGCGTGCTGGAGGCGCGCGCGATGCACGAAGCCCGGCCGATCAACCCCGAGCGGATGTTCTGGGAGCTGTCCTCGCGCCTGCCCGACCACTGCATCCTCGCCTCCGATTCCGGTTCCGCGGCCAACTGGTATGCGCGCGACCTGAAGATCAGGCGCGGCATGATGGCCTCGCTGTCCGGTGGCCTGGCCACCATGGGGCCGGGCGTGCCGTACGTGATCGCGGCGAAGTTCGCGTTCCCGGGCCGGGTCGCCATTGCCATGGTGGGCGACGGCGCGATGCAGATGAACGGCAACGCCGAACTGATCACCATCGCCGACTACTGGAAGGAATGGTCCGATCCGCGCCTGGTCATCATGGTGCTCAACAACCGCGACCTCAACCAGGTGACGTGGGAGCAACGGGTGCTGGAGGGCGACCCGAAGTTCGTCGCCGCCCAGCACGTGCCGGATTTTCCGTATGCGCGCTACGCGGAGATGCTTGGCCTGAAAGGCATCATGGTGAACCGCCCCGAGGAGATCGGTGCGGCGTGGGACGCGGCGCTGGCCGCCGACCGACCTTGCGTGATCGAGGCCGTGACCGATCCCGACGTGCCGCCGCTGCCCCCGCACATCACCCTCAAGCAGGCGCGCGCGTTCGCCGAATCCATGCTGCACGGCGACGAGGACACCGGCGGCATGATCCGCCAGTCGACGAAGGAAGTGCTGGCCACCTTCTTGCCGGGCCACCGGAACCGCTGACATGGAAGTAGTGAAGCTTTCGGCGCCGCGGGTGTCGGTCTACACGGTGCCTACCGATTCCCCCGAATCGGACGGCACGCTGGAATGGGACTCCACCACCCTGGTGCTGGTGCGGATCGACGCGGGCGGGCGCGAGGGGCTGGGCTACACCTACGCCGACAAGGCCACCGCGAGCCTGGTCCATCACACCCTGGCCGCCGTGGTGGAAGGGCGCAACGCAATGGACATCCCCGGTGCGCGCAGCGCGATGGTCGCGGCAGTCCGCAACCTCGGCGTGCCGGGCATCGCCTCCCTGGCCATCGCGGCGGTGGACAACGCCTTGTGGGATCTGAAGGCGAAGTTGTTCGGCGTGTCGCTGCTGGACCTGCTTGGCGCCGTGCGCGGCAGCATCCCGGTCTATGGCAGCGGCGGCTTCACCTCCTACACCGACGCGCAGCTTGCCGAGCAGTTGCGCGGATGGGTGCGCGCGGGGCTGGGCATGGTGAAGATGAAAGTGGGGCGCGAGCCGGCGCGCGACGTGGCGCGCGTGTGCGTGGTGCGCGACGCGATCGGCGCCGCCCGGCTGTTCGTCGACGCCAACGGCGCGTACTCGCGCAAACAGGCGCTGGCCATGGCCCACGCGTTCGCCGAGCTGGCGGTGTGCTGGTTCGAGCAGCCGCGGCCCGCGCGCGACCTTGATGGCATGCGCCTGCTGCGCGACCGCGCGCCCGCGGGCATGGAGATCGCCGCGGGCGAATACGGCTACGAGCCGGCCGACTTCCGGCGCCTCGCGGAGGCCGGCGCGGTCGACGTGCTGCAGGCCGACGCCACCCGCTGCGGCGGCATCAGCGGCCTGCTCGGCGTCGCCGCGGCGTGCGAGGCGTTCGGCCTGCCGTTGTCCACACACTGCGCGCCCTCGATCCATGCCCACCCGTTGTGCGCGCTGGCGCCGGCCATTCACGGCGAATATTTCCACGACCACGTGCGCATCGAGCGGCTGCTGTTCGACGGCGCCTTGACGCCGGTCGACGGCGCGCTGCACCCGGACCGCACGCGGCCGGGCATCGGCCTTGCGCTGAAAGAGCGCGACGCCGCGCGCTTCGCGACCAGCTGACGCATCACCTTTCACCCTTCACCCGACCGCCGCGGAGGAACGTGCCATGCAGATCGACCACGCCCAGGAACCATGCCATCGCCCGGGTTGCACCTGCGCGGTGCCCAATGGCGAAACGTATTGCAGCGAACATTGCCGCAACGCCACGGAAGGCGCTTCGGCGCCGGACGCCGCCGCCGCGCCGTGCGCCTGCGGCCACGACGGTTGCGGCGCGGGCGCCGGATCGGAGCGGCCGGCATCGTGAAGCGGGGTGATTACGCCGGTGGCACCGGCGTACCGCAACCGGAGTACACCGGCGCGCTGGTCGAGGAGCTGAGCCGCACTGTCACCGGCGAAGTGCGCTTCGACGCCGGCAGTCGCGCGCTCTACGCCACCGACGGCTCCAACTACCGGCAGGTGCCGATCGGGGTTGTGCTGCCGCGCTCGGTCGAGGACGTGGTCGCCACCGTGGCTGCCTGCCGCAAACACGGCGCGCCGCTGCTGTCGCGCGGCGGCGGCACCTCGCTGGCCGGGCAGTGCTGCAACGTCGCGGTGGTGATCGATTTCTCCAAGTATCTGCACCACATCATTGAACTCGATCCGGCTCGCAAGCGTGCGCGGGTGCAGCCGGGCCTGATCCTGGACGACCTGCGCGATGCCGCCGAGAAGCACACGCTGACCTTCGCGCCCGATCCGTCCACGCACACGCACAACACCCTGGGCGGGATGATCGGCAACAACTCCTGCGGCGTGCACTCGGTGATGGGCGGCAAGACCTCGGAGAACGTCGAGGAGCTGGACGTGCTCACCTACGACGGCCTGCGCCTGCGCGTGGGTGCCACGTCCGAAGCCGAGCTGGAGCGGATCATCCGCGAGGGCGGCCGTCGCGGCGAGATCTACGCCGCGCTGAAGGCGCTGCGCGACAAGTACGCGGACCAGATCCGCGCGCGCTTTCCGAAGATCCCGCGCCGCGTCTCCGGCTACAACCTCGACGAACTGCTGCCGGAGAACGGCTTCCACGTGGCGCGCGCGCTGGTCGGCAGCGAAGGCACCTGCGTGACCATTCTCGAGGCGACCACGCGGCTGGTGTACAGCCCGCCCGCGCGCGCGCTGCTGGTGCTTGGCTACGAGGACGTGTTCTGCGCCGCGGACCATGTGGTGGAGGCCCTGGCCGCCGGTCCGGTCGGGCTGGAAGGCATGGGCGAGGAACTGGTTGCCGACATGAAGGCCATCGGCCTGCACCCGGACGATCTGCAACTGTTGCCCAAGGGCGGCGGCTGGCTGCTGGTGGAGTTCGGCGGGGAGACCAAGCAGGAATCGGATGCCAACGCGCGGCAGCTGATGAACAAGCTCAAGGGCAAGTCCGACGCGCCAAGCATGAAGCTGTTCGACGACCCGACCGAGGAACAACTGATCTGGACCGTGCGCAAGTCGGGCCTCGGCGCCACGGCGCACGTGCCGAACAAGAAGATCACGTGGGAGGGCTGGGAGGATGCCGCGGTGGCGCCCGAGAAGCTCGGCCCCTACCTGCGCGACTTTCGCGCACTGCTCAAGCGCTACCACTACAAGGGCGACCTGTACGGCCACTTCGGCCAGGGTTGCGTGCACACGCGGATCGACTTCGACCTGGAAACGCAGCCGGGCATCGACACCTTCCACCGCTTTCTCGGCGACGCCGCCGACCTGGTGGTGCGTTACGGCGGCTCGCTGTCCGGCGAGCACGGCGACGGGCAGTCCAAGGCGGAGTTCCTGGGCCGGATGTACGGTGCGGAACTGGTCGGCGCGTTCGGCGAGTTCAAGCGGATCTGGGATCCGCAGGGCAAGATGAACCCGGGCAAGATCGTCGATCCGTACCTGCCCACGGAAAACCTGCGCATCGGCACCGACTACGACCCGCCGCGCCCCGACACGCATTTCAAGTTTCCCAGGGACGACCACAACTTCGGCCGCACCATCCTGCGCTGCGTGGGCATCGGCAACTGCCGGCGCACCCACCACGACACCATGTGCCCCAGCTTCATGGCCACGCGCGAGGAGAAGTATTCCACGCGGGGCAGGGCGCGGCTGCTGTTCGAGATGCTCAAGGGCGAGGTGATCACCGGCGGCTGGCGCGACGAGAACGTGCACGAGGCGCTGGACCTCTGCCTGGCCTGCAAGGGCTGCAAGGGCGATTGCCCGGTCAACGTCGACATGGCCAGTTACAAGGCCGAGTTCCTGTCGCATTACTACGCAGGCCACCTGCGTCCGCGCGCGGCGTATGCGATGGGGCTGATCCACGTGTGGGCGCGACTGGCCGCGCATCTGCCGCGCGTGGTGAACTACTTTTCCCGCAGCCGCCTGTGGTCGCCGCTGGTCAAGAAGCTCGGCGGCATCGCGCCCGAGCGCGAGATGCCGGCGTTCGCCGCGCAGACCTTCCGCCAATGGTTCGCCGCGCGCCGCTGCGGCCGCCGGGACGGCCGGCGGGTGATTTTGTGGCCCGACACGTTCACCAACCACTTCCTGCCCGACACCGCGATCGCCGCGGTCGAGGTGCTGGAGCACGCCGGCTGCACCGTGGTGCTGCCCGATCGGCCGCTGTGCTGCGGCCGGCCGCTGTACGACTGGGGCATGCTCGACCGCGCGCAGAAACTGTGGCGCCGCACGCTGGCCGCCCTGCACGACGAGATCCGCGCCGGCACGCCAGTCGTGGGACTGGAGCCGGCCTGCGTGGCGGCGTTCCGCGACGAGCTGCCCAACCTGTTTCCGCACGACGAGGACGCCAAACGGCTGAGTTCGCAGACGCACACGCTGGCCGAGTTCCTGCAGAAAATCGGCTACGTGCCGAACCGGCTGGCGGCGAAGGCCGTGGTGCATCTGCACTGCAACCATCGCGCGGTGATGGGCAAGCGCGCCGACTGCGAGGTGTACGACCAGCTGGGCCTGGATTACGAACTGCTCGATTCCGGTTGCTGCGGCATGGCCGGTTCGTTCGGCTTCGAGCCGCACAAATACGCCCTGTCGCAGAAGATCGGCGAACGCGTGCTGCTGCCGGCGGTTCGCCGCACCGACGCGGACACCTTGCTGATCGCCGATGGCTTCAGTTGCCGCGAACAGGTGCGCCAGGCCACCGGCCGCATGCCGCTGCACCTGGCCCAGGTGCTGCAGCGGGCGATCCGGCATGGCACCGCGGCGCCAGCCGATGCGCCGCGTCCCCACCTTTCGAAACCCGAGGAACCGACATGAACAAGAACTCCAGGCAAGCGGATTTCCGCCAGCGCACCGTGGTGATCACCGGCGCCAGCGCCGGCGTCGGCCGTGCCGCCGCGCGCGCCTTTGCGCGCGCCGGCGCCAACGTCGGCCTGCTGGCGCGCGGTCAGGAGGGCCTGGACGCCACCGTGCGCGAGCTTGAGCTGCTGGGCGTGCGCGCCCTGGCCTGCAGTGTCGACGTGGCCGATGCCGCGGCCGTGGAGCAGGCCGCGCAGCAGATCGAGGAACAGCTCGGCCCGATCGATGTGTGGGTCAACAACGCGATGGTGACCATCTTCGCGCCGGTCGCCGAGATCGACGCGGCGGAGTTCAAGCGCGTCACCGAAGTGACCTACCTGGGCGGCGTGTACGGCACCATGGCCGCGCTCAAGCACATGCGCCCGCGCAACCGCGGCACCATCGTGCAGGTGAGCTCGGCGCTGGCCTGTCGCAGCATTCCGCTGCAATCGGCGTACTGCGGCGCCAAGCATGCGCTGGTCGGTTTCATCGACGCGCTGCGCAGCGAGCTGATCCACGAAGGCAGCCACATCCAGCTCACCTCGGTGCAGATGCCGGCGCTCAACACGCCGCAGTTCTCGTGGGCGCGTAACCGCATGCCGAGCCGCCCGCAGCCGGTGCCGCCGATCTTCGAGCCGGAGGTGGCCGCCGACGCGATCGTGTGGGCGGCGAGCTATCGCCGCCGCAGCGTGCCGGTCGGCGCGCCGACCTGGCTCGCCGAGTGGGGACAGAAGATCGCCCCCGGCCTGCTCGATCGCTACCTGGGACGCACCAGCTACCGTGGCCAGCAGACCGACGAGCCGGACGATCCGGATCGCGCCGACAACCTGTTCTCGCCGGTGGCCGGCGATCCCGGCGCGCACGGGCGTTTTGGCGCACGCGCCAGCGACCACAGCGGCGCGCTGTGGGTGGAGAAACATCGGGCCCCGCTGGCCGGCGCCGTGCTCGCCGCCGGTGTCCTGGCCGCCGGCTGCTGGTACGCCGTCGGTCGACGACGGCGCCCGGGCACAGCACTGCAACGCAGCGCGCGAAAGCTGCAGCGGAGGTGGTCATGAACATCGGCAGCAGACACTGGGCGATCCCGGAAGGCTATATCCCGGCCGAAAGCACCGACGGCGAGGACCGCCGCTTCGTCAGCCACGAGGCCGCGTGCATGCTCAACCCCGGCGACCGCGACGCGCAGGTGCGCATCACCCTGTACTTCGCCGACCGCGAGCCGGTCGGCCCGTACCGGGTCACGGTGCCGGCGCGCCGGACCCTGCACATGCGCTTCAACGACCTCGCCGACCCCGCGCCGGTGCCGCGCGACACCGACTACTCCAGCGTGTTCGAATCCGACGTCCCCATCGTGATCCAGCACACGCGGCTCGACTCGCGCAAGGAGGCGCTGGCGTTGCTGAGCACCATCGCGTGCGCGGGCCAGGGCTGAGCAGGCGGCGTGACTCACGTGCCGGCGCGGGGTGCAGCCGCACGTCCCCGGTTCTTCACGCTGGATGCCAGCCCGTCCTTCGGAGCCAGGCGGCTGCCTCACGCGCGATATGCCGGGTCGGCGGGCAGATCCAGTTCGTAGACCAACTCGCCGGCGTCGGAGCCGCCCAGTTTCGGCATCGCCGTTTCTGCCCGGCGAAAGGCCAGGCCGAGCAACAGCCGTTCGCTGGCCACGTTGCGCGCATCGACGGTGGCGCGGATCGTCTCGCATGGCGTGAAGCGGACCAGTGCATCGATCACGATCCGCACGGCCTCGGTGGTCAGCCCTTGTCGCTGGAATGCCTGCGCGCAGGAGTAGCCGATCTGCGCCGATTTGCCGTCCTGGCTGAGCCACAGCCCGATATCGCCAATCAGCAGGTCGCCCTCCGACAGCGCGATCGCAAGCTGGATCCACGCGCCGGCATTCGGACCGGTCACGCCTTCCATGGTGCGGATGAACTCGCGGGCGGCCGCGAGTTCCATCGTCGACCAACCCTGATACCTGGCAACTTCCGGGTCCGACCGGTAGGCAAGGAAGGCATCGGTGTCTTGAGCGCGCAGTGCACGCACGACGACGCGCGCTTTTCCGAGAGGCAGCGGCCAGTCGCTGAGCAACCTGCCTGTTGCGACGTTGCCGGGAACCGCTGCGTCGTCGTGCGGGGTGGGGTGGACAGTCGCCGAGGGTGAGCGGGTCATGGCGTCGGTCCCTCTCTCGCCGGAGCAAGCTTCGCGTTGAAGAAGCTGATGATTTCCGTATTCATCGCCCGGTGGGCGGATTCGCGATCGAACCCGTCCGGGTCGCTGCAGACCGCGGGCGGCCGGAGCAGGCCGCAGGGAGCGAGGAACGAGAGATGGTTTGCGCCACGCAGCTGTCTGGCTTCCCCATGCTCGCCCAGGCCAGCCTGCACCACCCGGGTATTGCTCTCGAATGGCACCGTCGTGTCGTGGCTGCCGCTCCATACCTGCACGGGAACCCGGACCCTGCCGAGGCCTCCGCGTTCGAAGGTGAAGCCAAGGCCCGGCGCCGCGACCACCGCTGCCTTGATGCGCTCGTCCGCCGTGAAGCGGCCGGCAGCAGCCGTTCCGGCAAGCAGCGGCGAACGGGCGTGCGCCAGCGCCGTGCAGACGAACTCCGGCTGCCGGCGGCAATGGTCGACGACCAACGCCATGTCCGGGACGCCCCCGACCAGGCCCAACACGGTGAATGCTCCTGCGGAAAAGCCGAAGGCGCCCACGCGTTCGGGGTCGACGTGCGCTGCGCCGGCCCAGGAAGACCGGACATAGTCGATCGTCGCCCGGATCTGCCCGGCGCGCTGGCTGAATATCGCCGGATCTCCCTGCCGGCTCTGGTCGGCGACGTTGTCGCCGCCATGCGTCGGGGCTGCGACCACGTAGCCGGCGCTGGCCAGCTCCATCGCCAGATCGACATGGCTGAACGCGCTGCCGCCATTCCCGTGCGAGAGCACGATCACGGGCAGGCCATGGCCTTCGACCGGCCCGTTCGGCGCCAGGCTCAGGAACGAGCCATTGATGAAGGTCGTCGGCCGGGGAGTGGCGGACGTCGGATACCACAGCGCGACTGCCACCGCGCCGCTCGGCGTTTCGACGCGGGCCGTCTGGAATCCCACCGGGTTGGCCGGCCGGCGCGCCGTGCCGATCACGAGCACCGCAACTGCCGCCGCCAGCACCATCAAGGAGAAGGCAGAGAACTTGAGCCATTTCATGTCGGAATCTCCGTTGCTGCTGTGGATTGGCTTCGAGCCGGATGTCGCGAACGCCCGATGGCATCCCGCGTGGTCATGACGGCAGCTCCCGGAACGCGACGGCGAACCGGTTCCAGCCGTTGATGGCATTGATGACGAGAGTGAGGTCGATCAGCTGGGATGGCACGAACGCGCCTTCCACGGTCTTCCACAGCTCGTCCGGTACCGGGCTGCCGGCCAAGCGGGTCAACGCTTCCGCCCAGGCGAGCGCGGCGCGTTCGCGGGTGCTGAAAAACGGGGTGTCGCGCCAGACCGGCAACACGGCCAGGCGGCGATCGTCCTCGCCGAGGCGAAGGGCATCGGCCGTATGACGGTCGATGCAGTAGGCGCAGCCGTTGATCTGGGAGACACGCAGGCGCACCAGTTCGACCAGCGATTCGTCGAGGTCCGAATGGGCAATGCGTTGATCGAGCGCGCCCATCGCGCGCATGGCGTCGGGGCCGAACGCGAAGAAGTTCAGGCGGGGAGCGGGTGCGATGGGATCGGTGGATAGCTTCATGGTGATCAGTACCTGCAGGTTGCGCCGAGCTGGACGTAGGTGCCCGAGCCGAATCCCGCTCCGCGAAGGAGGTGGCCGGCGGCAAGATGCTCGACATCGAAATCGAGGGACAAGCGTGCGGAGGGCGACCAGGCGCCTGACAGCCGCAGCAGGTTTCCGATATGGTGGCCGGGGATGCCCCGGGTGCCCGCGTAGGCGCGCATGCCGCCCGCGTAGGCGCTGTCGGCGGTGTCGCGACGGCGCGCGTGGCCATACTCGAATGACAGCGTGGTGGTGGCCGAGGGCGACAGCATGATGCCGGGGGAGATCAGCATGAGGTTGCTGAGGCCGAGGAACTGGCTTTCCCCGAGGTAGCTGGAGCTCGCGTAAAGCGGATGGAAAGTGCGCACGTTGCCGCCGTCGCGCAGGCCGCTGCCGGAAGCGAGGTCGAGATGAAGGGTCAGCTTCGGTTTCCAGCCGGATTCGGACAGTGCCAGCCGTTGCAAGGCAAACACGCCCCACGCATCGGCGTGGCGGCCAGCGAGCGTGTGTCCGCCTTGCCGTGCCACGGTCCAGTCCCAACCGAACGCAGCCCTGCTCCCGCGCAGGCGCACGCCGGCAGTGTCGCGCCGATCGGTGCCGACCTCATCGCCCAGGCGAAAGCCGGGGAGTTCGGTATGGAACCAGAACGGATCGAGATGGATGTCCGGACTGTTGCTGCGGGAGACGATGAAACTGCCGCTGATGCCGCGCAGGATCGTGTTCGGCTGGACGCCATCGTCGAAGCCTCCGCGGGCCAGGCGCGTGGCGCGCAGTTCGAAGGTGCCGATGCGGTATCGCGCCGCCTGTGCGTACAGGCGCACGCCGTTCCAGCTGCGATGCAGGTTGGGGCCATCGCTGACGCTGATCAACTGGCGGGGGCCATCGGCGAACTCCTGGCGGCCGAGCACCGCGCCCACGAGCGTCGTGCCGGTGCTGTGGCGCAAGTCGGCGAACAGTTGCTGGACGGCGATGCGATTCTGGAAGTTCGCCGTCGCCTCCCGCTGGTTGCGGTCCACCTGGCCGGTGCCGAGCTCTGCGTGGAAGCGCAGCGATGGCGTGGGGCGCAGGTCGGCGCCGACGAGGCCGCGGAACTGGCCTTGGCGCATGTCGTGGCCCCGCAGCAGGCGGCTGTTGTGCGCGGCCACCTGGCGATAGCGTGCCTCGGCATGGAACGTGAGCACGGACTCGTCGCAGCGCCGGCCTGCATCCGGTACCTCGGTGCCGGTGCAGCGATCCGGCAGCACGGTGGGCACTTCACCGGCGACCACGGTCGGCGTCGCAACGAGGGCCATGCAGGCCATCAGCAGCAGATTCCGGGGGACAGGTTGCATGGTCGTGATCAGCGTGTACGGGCCAGGGAACGGACTGCCGCGCGCATCCGCGGCGCGATGACCGCGGCCAGCGCAGCGGCGACCAGCGAAGCCGCCAGCAGGAACACGGCATGGGTGCCGGAGACGACCGCCGCGACACTGGCGGCGGCGATGGCCGACGTTCCGACGGCGTGCATGAACACGGCGCCCATCAACGATGCGCCGGTGACCAGGCCCAGATTGCGCGAGAGGTTGAGCAGTCCCCCCACCACGCCGCGCTTGTCCGGGGCCGTGCCGGTGACGACGGCGGTGTTGTTCGCCGCCTGGAAGGTGGCGAAGCCGCTGGTCAGGATGACCAAGGCGGTGATGTAGCCTTGCGCCCCGCCACCGGGGGTCACGCGCGAGAGCAGGAATGCGCCCGCCGCCATGGCCAGCAGGCCGGTGACGGTCACGCGCGCCGCGCCGAAGTGGTCGACCGCCTTGCCCGCGGGGATGCCCACCAGCGCCGCGACGAGCGGACCCATCGACATCACCAGCCCGATGCGGGTCGCTTCCAGATGCAGGGCGCCGGACAGGTAGAAGGGGCCGATGACGAGGGTCGTCATCGCCACCGTCGTTGCCAGCCCGCTGGCGAGGAACCCGCTGCCGACCACGCGATCGCGGAACAGCGCGGGTTGCAGCAGCGGCGAACCTGCTTTCGATTCGACGACCAGGAAGACCAGCCCGAGGATCGCGGCAGCACCGGCCAACGCCAGGTTGGCCTTGCCGAAATGCCCGTGCCCGAGCGTCATGGCGAGGGAATAGCTCGCCAGCGCGGAGGCCAGCAGCAGCGACCCCGGCAGGTCGAATCCCGCTGGCGTGCCCGTCGCGTGGTCACGCGGAAGATAGCGCCAGGCCAGCAATGCAGCCAGCACGCCCAGCGGCAGGTTGACGAGAAAGATCGCCTGCCAACCGAAGCTCCCGATCAGCGCACCGCCGAGTGAAGGGCCAAGCGCCGTGCCGATCGCCGACGTCGTGCCGAGCAATCCCATGGCGCGTCCCGCGTGCGCTCTGGGCACGGACTCGCCGACCAGCGCCATCGTCAGTGCCATCATCACGGCCGCGCCGGAACCCTGGCCGGCGCGCGCGACGATCAGCGCCCACAACGAAGGCGCTGCAGCGCAGGCCAGCGAAGCCGCGGTGAAGGTCGCGATGCCGAACAGCATGAGTCGACGCCGTCCGAACAGGTCGCCCAGCCGTCCGGCCGACACGACCAGGGTGGTCACTGCCAGCAGGTAGGCCAGCACGACCCATTGCACGGACTGGAAGGACGCGTCGAACGCGTCGACGAACGTCGGCAGCCCGACGTTGGCGATACTGGTGCCGAGCGAGGACAGCAACATGGCCAGGGCAAGGCAGGCGAGTGCGCCGGAAAAGGCCGGGGAGACCGCGGACGGGGATGGCTGGACGTTCATGGGGCGGAAGCGTGGGCTCCGCCGAGGCCATGCGGAAGACGCATCAATCGAAAATGATCAGTGCATGAAACGCCATGTACCGCTACGCCCGATCGTGCTATTTCTGGCGCCATGGACAACGTCGATCTCAACTTGCTCGTCACCCTCGACGTCCTGCTCGACGAGGGCAGCGTCGTGGGCGCGGCCAGGCGCCTGCAGCTGAGCGCTTCGGCGATGAGCCGGGCGCTGGCCCGCCTGCGGGAAGCGACGGGCGATCCGCTGCTGGTGCGCGCGGGACGCGGCCTGGTGCCGACGCCGCGCGCGCTGGAACTGGGCGGGCGCGTGCGCCAAGTGGTCATCAATGCGGAGGCGGTCCTGCGTCCCGCGCTGAAACTCGACCTGCAATCGTTGACCCGGACCTTCGCGATCCGCAGTACCGAAGGCTTTGCCGAAACCTTCGGGCCGGAACTGATCGCTCGCGTGTCAGCCGAAGCACCCGGGGTCCAACTCTCGTTCCTCGCCAAGCAGGACAAGGACAGCACGCCCCTGCGCGATGGCAGGGTCGATCTCGAAACCGGCGTGATCGCCCAGGCCATGGGGCCGGAGATCCGGGCGTTGGGGCTGTTCCGCGATCGTTTCGTCGGGGCGGTGCGTCGCGGCCACCGGTTGTCGAAGGGGAGGATGACGCCAGAGCGTTATGCGTCGGCACGCCACGTCGTGGTCGAACGACGCGGGTTGCGCGCGGCGATGGTCGACGACGTGCTGGAACGGATGGGGCTGGCACGCCACGTGGTGGCGACGGTCGGCGGTTTCGGACCGGCGATCGCGCTGGCCCGGCACTCCGACATCGTCGCGACGGTGCCGGAGAAACATACCGCCGGCCTGTGCGACGGCATGTACCGGTTCAAGCTGCCCGTGGCGGTCGAGGACTTCACCATTTCGCTGTTCTGGCATCCGCGGCTGGATGCCGACCCGGCGCACCGCTGGCTGCGTTCCCTCGTGCGGGACGTCTGCAAGGGCGCCGGCTGAGGCCGCAGCGCGCTGCGCCATCCACGTGTGGTACTGACGAAGGTGATCGAGATGAAGAAGCACGTCGCGCGCACGATGCTGGTGACGAGTTGGGCCCTGGCGCTGGCCGCGTTTGCCATGGCGGGCGCGAGCGCGGGGGAGCTGACGGTCGGTCGCCCCGGTTACAGCCTGCAGGCGGAACAGCAAGGCGAAGGGCCGATGGTCGTCGTCTTCGAATCCGGATTCGGCCAGGGTGGCGGGGTCTGGAAGGGTGTCATCGCCCGCCTGGGCGAGCGCTGCCGCTGCATCACCTACGCGCGCGCCGGCCTGGGGAAATCCGGCACCGACGGCAAGCCGAAGACCATCGGCGAGGACGTGCAGGATCTGAATGCGGTGATCGACGCGGTGGCGCCGGGGAGCCAGGTGCTGCTGGTCGGGCATTCCTATGGCGGCCTGCTGGCCATCGAATTCGCGCGACTGCATCCGGAGCGGTTGCAGGGCCTGGTGCTGGTGGATCCGGCGACCATGGCGCAGCGGCATGAAGCCATGCAGGTCGATCGCCAACGCATACTGGCCGACGACAAGGCGCTGCTGGAGATGCTGCCGCCGAACTTGGCGGCGGATTACCGCGAGTTGATCGCGCAACTGGACGACGACGCGGCGCTGGCGCCGCGAGTCCAGCCCGACGTGCCGGTCGCGCTGCTGACGTCGACCCGTGTGGAGGCCGAACCGTTCGTGTTCGAGGAAACCGCGCCGGGCAAGGCGTTGTGGAAGCGACAGCACGCGGCGTTGTTTGCCGGTTACAGCCGCGGCATGCACGAATACCTTGCCACCGGGCACGACATCCAGCGGGAGAAGCCGGAGGCGGTGGCGGATGCCATTCGATTCGTGGCTGGAATGGCGGCCGGCGACGAGTGACGGATCGACCGCCATTCTTCCGCAGCTCATCGGCGTCTACTCGCCGGACATCTCCCGGTTGCCTTTCTCCACCCGCAATCCCAGCTCCCCGTCCGTCAGTCGTGCCCGCAGCCCGGTGCCGGGCGTGACGCCCTGCACCGATCGCAGCACCTGGCCGTCGGTGTCGAACAGGATCGCGTAGCCGCGTTCCAGGGTGGCCAGCGGGCTGATCGCATGCAGCGCATGGCCGGCGTGGCGCAGGGTGGTGCGTCGGCGTTCCAGGATCTGCGCGATCGCACGCTGCAGGCGCAGGTGCTGGTCTTCCATGCGGCGGGTGAGCTGCGCCAGGTGCGCGCGCGGGTGCTGGGCGAGCAGGCGGGTGTGCAGGCGGTCGAGGCGGGACTGGCGTTGTTGCTGGTGTTCGCGCACCGCGTTGGCCAGGCGCAGGCGCAGGTGTTGCAGTCGCTGGCCGTCACGTTGCAGCCGCGCCTGCGGACGCTGGGCCTGCAGCCGAACCAGCGCGTGGTCCAGCCGCTGCGCCCGCGCCTGGAGCTGGCGTTGCTGCAGGGTGAGCAGGCGTTGTTGCAACTGCTGCAGGTGGCGAGCGATGGCCACGGCGTCGGGGACCAGCAATTCGGCGGCGGCCGAGGGCGTGGGCGCGCGCAGGTCGGCGACGAAGTCGGCGATGCTGAAGTCGATCTCGTGGCCCACGGCGCTCACCACCGGCACCGCACTGGCGTGGACCGCACGCGCCACCGCCTCGTCGTTGAACGCCCACAGGTCCTCCAGCGAGCCGCCGCCGCGGGTCAGCAGCAGCACGTCGTAGCGCGCGCAGGCCGAGGCTTTCTTCAGCATGGCGACGATCGCCGGCGGCGCCTCGCGGCCCTGCACCGGCACCGGCAGGATCTCCACGTCGGCCAGCGGCCAGCGCCGCGCCAGCACGCTGATCACGTCGCGCACCGCCGCGCCGGTGCGCGAGGTGATCACGCCGATGCGACGGGCGAACGCGGGCAGGGCGCGCTTGCGCGCCTGGGCGAACAGGCCCTCGGCGTCGAGGCGCGCCTTGAGCTGTTCGAACTCGCGCTGCAAGGCGCCTTCGCCGGCCGGTTCCATGTGTTCGGCCACCAGCTGGAACTCGCCGCGCGCCTCGTACAGGCCCACCCGCGCGCGCAGCAGCACCTGCATGCCGTCCGCGGGACGGAAGCGCAGCAGCGAGGCCTTCATCTTGAACATCGCGCAGCGCACCTGGGCGGCGCTGTCCTTCAAGGTGAAATACAGATGCCCCGAGCCGGGCCGCGCCACGTTGGACAGCTCGCCCTCGATCCACACCAGCGGCAGGGCATCGCCCAGCAGGTCGCGCACCAGCCGGTTGAGCGAACTGGGAGTCAGGACATGGCGTGGTGCGGCGGCGTCGAAGGGATCGGGCATGGGGCGATGAGCCTAACATGCCGGCAAGACGAAGTCGTTAAAAAACATCCGCTTGGAAGCCTAACCAGAAGAAGTGTCTCACGTGTGGGACGGCTTCAGCGCGCGCTGGCCTCGCGCGCCTCGCGCCGGTGGCGGCGCCGCAGCCGCCAGCCGCGGATGCCCAGGTTCAGCGCAAACCAGCCGCACAGCGCGGCGAACGGCCAGCCGACCCAGGCGGGCCACAGCACGGCCACCACGGCCAGCGCGAGCAGCAGCACGCTGGCCAGGAACAGCGGCTTGGCCGAGGTGGCGCCGAGCACCCGGCGATGGCCCAGGGCAGCGCCGACGCTGTTGGCCAGGCGCAATGCGCCGGCGGCGGCGCGCCCGGAGCTGCCGCCGCCATGGCGCACGCGCGGCCTGGCCTGGCTGGTGCGCACTCTCTCGGCGTGGCCGCGGCGGCGGTGCGGCGCCAGCACGATCTCGGTGGCGTTTTCCAGGTCGCGCTCGTATTGCTCGGCGAGCTGGCGGGCGAAGCTGGCGTCCTCGATCGCCACGTCCAGCTCCTGGTTGCCCAGCCAGCTGGCGATGTTGAGGTTGGAGGAGCCGACCCTTGCCCATTGCCCGTCGGCCACCGCGGTCTTGGCGTGCAGCATCGAGCCGTTCCACTCGAACACGCGGATGCCGGCCTTCAGCAAAGGTCGGTAGCCCGAGCGCGAGAGGCCGGCCACCGCCGGGATGTCGCTGCTGCCGGGCACCAGCAGACGCACGTCGACGCCGTCCCGCGCCGCCGCCACCAGCGCCTGCACGTAAGGGGCGATGCCCACGAAATAAGCGTCGGTGAGCCACAGGGAGCGGGTGGCCAGCGCGGCGATCAGCTGGTCGAGGCGATACATGCCGGCGGTCGAGGGCTGAGTGGCGATCAGTCGCAGCGCGACGTCCCCGGCGGGCGTGGCCGGTTCGCCCGCCGGCGCGAACTCGCGCAGCGGCGCGCCGGTGGCGCTCCAGCTCTGCGCGAACGCCGCTTCCAGCTCGGCCACCACCGGGCCGCGCAGGCTCACGCCGGTGTCGCGCCACGGCGGCACGTCGCGCGCCGGATCGCCCAGCCACTTGGCGCTGATGCACACGCCGGAGAGAAAGCCGATGCGGCCGTCCACCACCAGCGACTTGCGATGGTCGCGACTGAGCCAGCCGAACGGTTCACCCAGTTGCGGCGGGTTGTACACGCGCACCTCGCCGCCGGCCGCGCGCAGCGGTGCCCAGAAACCGCTGCCCGACTGGCCGAGGCAGCCGACCCAGTCGACCACCACGGCCACGAACACGCCGGCCTGCGCGCGTTCGACCAGCGCGTCGCGGAACTCGCGGCCCACCGCGTCGTCGCGCACGATGTAGTTTTCCAGCAGGACGCGCTGGCTGGCGCCGCGGATCGCTTCCAGCCACGCGGCGTAGTTGGCGGCGGCATCGATCAGCAGTTCCACCGCATTGCCGCTGAGCAATGGCGCCCCCGCGGCGCGGCTGAGCGCCTGTTGCGCCAGCAGGCGGCTGGACGAGGAGGACGACGGCAGCAGGGGAGCGGGCATGCTCGGAGTGTAGGCGATGGCCGGTCGATGCGCCGTTGCGACGGCTTCTGGCATGATCGGGCGATGCCCGCCAAGCCGCGCTACAGCGACACCGACGCTTGTGCCAGCGACCTCGCCGATGCGCTGGGTCCGGATCTGCGCATCGCCGCGCCGCTCGGGCTGGGCAAGCCGCACGGCCTGCTCAACGCGCTGTACCGGCTCACCGCGGCCGACCCGACCCGTTCGATGCGGCTGTACACGGCCTTGTCGCTGACGCGGCCGCAACCGAAGGCGGGCTTGCAGCAGCGCTTCCTGCAGCCGTTCGTGGAACGTCATTTCGGTGTCGATGCGGTCGACCCGCAGTACGCCCTGGATGAAGCGCGCGACGCCTTGCCGCCCAACGTCGCGGTGCACGAGTTCTACCTGCAGACCGGCGCCCTGCTGCGCTCGGCCAGCGCGCAGCGCAACTACATCAGCCAGAACTACACCCACGTGGCGCGCGACCTGGCCCTGCAGGACATCAACCTGCTGGTGCAACTGGTGGCGCGGCGCGAAGGCGCGGACGGGGTGCGCTACAGCCTCTCGTGCAACCCCGACCTGACCCTGGATTTCCTGCGCCAGGTGCAACTGGCCGGCGCGCGGCGGCCGCTGTGCGTAGCGGTGGTTCATCCGGACCTGCCGTGGCTGGGCGGCGATGCCGAGGTGCCGGCGGATTACTTCGACGTGGAGCTGCAACCGGAATCCTCGCCGCGCCTGTTCGCGCTGCCGCGGTTGCCGATCGACCTGGCCGAGTACGCGATCGGCCTGCATGCCAGCACCCTGGTGCGCGACGGCGGCTGCCTGCAGATCGGCATCGGCGCGCTGTCCGACGCGCTGGTCAAGGCGCTGCTGCTGCGCCAGCAGCAGAACACGGCGTGGCGCTGCATGCTGGTGGCGCTGGACCCGGTCGGCAGCACCCACGCGCAGGCCGGCGCGCTCGGCGGCCTCGCGCCATTCAAGACCGGGCTGTACGGCGCCAGCGAGATGGTGATGGACGGCTTCATGCACCTGCAGCGCGGCGGCATCCTGAAGCGGCGCAGCTGGGACAACCTGGCCCTGGAGCGCGCCTCGCTGTCCGGCCGGCTGAATCCGGCCACCCCCGGCGGCCACTACCTGCGCGGCGCGTTCTTCCTCGGTTCGCGCGATCTGTACGAATGGCTGGCCGCCACCGAGGCGGGCGATCCGGACGCGATCGACATGTGTGCGGTGTCCAACGTCAACCAGCTGTACGGCGACCACCAGGCACTGGCCAGCCTGCAGCGGCGCGATGCGCGCTTCTTCAACACCTGCATGATGGCGACCCTGCTCGGCGCGGCGGTGTCCGACACGCTGGAGGACGGCGCCGTGGTCAGCGGCGTCGGCGGCCAGTACAACTTCGTGGCGATGGCGCACGAGCTGCCGGGCGCGCGCTCGGTGCTGCTGCTGCGCGCTACCCGCCGCCATCGCGGCGGCATCGAGAGCACGATCCGCTGGAACCACGGGCAAATCACCATCCCCCGTCATCTGCGCGACGTCGTGGTCACCGAATACGGGGTGGCCGACCTGCGCGGCAAGAGCGACGTCGAATGCATCGAGGCGATGCTCTCGATCTGCGATGCGCGGTTTCTCGACGCGTTGTGCGCGGAGGCGAAATCGTTCGGCAAGCTGGCGGCGGATTTCGCGATACCGGACGCGTGGCGCCGGCACCAGCCCGAGGCCCTGCACGAATCGCTGCTGCCGTTCCGGCGCAAGGGCCAGTTGCCGGTGTTTCCGTTCGGCAGCGATTTCGACGAGGTCGAACAGCGCCTGCTGCCGGCGCTGGAATGGCTGCAATCGTCCGCCAGCCACTGGCGCGGCCGCTGGCAGGTGCTGCGCGCCGCGGTGCGTCCCGGCGAGGCGATGGAGGACGAAGGCGCGGCCCTGGCGCGCATGGGCCTGGATGCGCCCAAGGGCCTGTCCGAACGCATCCAGCGCCGTCTGCTGCAAGCCGCGCTGCGCCGGCGATCGGCGTAGGGCGGGCACGGCCCGCCGGCTTTTGCTTTCGCGAGGGCGTGACGACAAGCGGCGGGCGGTGCCCGCCCTACGGCTGGACGCGTCGCATCCGCGAGCGACGCTCCTGCCTCTGCGAATCCCGGGCTCCTACAGGGGCGTCGAAGGGTCTTCGGGGTCTTCGGACGGCTCGGGCGAATCGTCCATCAGCGGCAGCACGCCGGGGCTGTCGAGGTCGTCGAACTGCTGGTGGTTCACCGCCCAGAAGAACAGCGCCACGGCCACGCCGACCACCACCAGGGTGACCGGGATCAGCACCAGCAGGATGTTCATGCCGCCGCCTCGGCGGCGCGGCCGGCGTGTCCGGTGTCGCCGTCGCGCGCGGGTTCGCGGCCGACGCGCATCGCGTTGAGCACCACCATCAGCGAACTCAGCGACATGCCGATGGCGGCCAGCCACGGCGACACCAGCCCGAATGCCGCGAACGGAACGGCGCAAAGGTTGTAGCCCAGGGCCCAGCGACGGCTTTGCGCGATCACCTGCTGCATCTGCAAGGCGATCGTGCGCGCGTGCAGCAGGCCTTGCAGGCGGCCGTCGAGCAGCAGCAGGTCGGCCTGCGCCTGGGCCAGGTCGGTGCCGCTGGCCAGCGCGGCCGAGACGTCGGCGGCGGCCAGCAGCGGCGCGTCGTTGCTGCCGTCGCCCACCGCCAGCACGCGGTGGCCATTGGCCTGCAGCGATCGCAGCAGGGCCAGCTTGTCGGCGGGCAACTGGCGTGCGTGCCAGTCGTCGATGCCGAGGCGCGCGGCCAGCGCGGCGACGCGGTCGGCGCTGTCGCCGCTGGCCATGCATGCGTCTATGCCGTCGCTGCGCAGATGCGCCAGCGTGGCCGCCGCGTCTTCACGCGGACGCTCGTGGAAGCCGAACCGCGCCAGGGCGCCATGCTGGTCGGCCAGCACCAGGGCCGCGCTGGCCAGCCGCGGATCGTAATGCGCCTCGCCCAGCGCGTAGCGCGCGCGGCCCAGCCGCAGCGCGCGGTCGCCGACGCGGCCTTCGATGCCTGCGGCCAGCTGCACCCGCACGTCCTGCGCGGCTGGCGCGGCGATGCGCTGCCGGCCCGCGGCGCTCAGCGCGCGGGCCAGCGGATGGGAGCTGGTGCCGGCCAGCGCCGAGGCCCAGGCCAGTACCTGCTCGCGGCTGTCGCCGCGCAGCGGTTCGACCGCGGCGTCGTCCAGGCTCGGGGTGGACAGTGTCCCGGTCTTGTCGAACAGGGCGCGGTCCACGCCGGCCAGCGCGAGCAGGGCGCTGCCGTCGGTGACCAGCACGTGGCGGCGGGCGAGCCGGCCCAGCGCCCGGGTCAGCGTGACCGGCACGGTCAGCGCGAAAGCGCACGGACAGGCCACCACCAGCACCGCGATGGCCGCGTCGAACGCGCGCGAAGGGTCAATCAGCAACCAGCCCAGCGCGGTCAGCACGGTGAGCACCAGTACCCGGCGCACGAAGCGGGTGACCTCGCGATCGCTGCCGGCGATGCGCGTGCGGGCCTGGCGCGCACGCGTGGCCAGCGCGCCCAGCCGGGCCACGCTGGTATCCGCGCCGCCATGCTCCACGCGCAGCTGCGCCGGCCCGGTCAGCAGCACGCTGCCGGCCACCAGCCGCTCGCCGCGCTGGCGCCGCTGCGGGCGCGACTCACCGGACAGCAGGGCTTCGTCCACCTCCACCGAGGCGCTTTCCAGCACGCCGTCGGCGGGCACCGTGCCGCCGTCGTCGATGTGCACGCAGTCGCCGCTGGCCAGCGTCATCGCCGGCACGGTTTCCAGTTCGCCATCGGCACGGCGGCGCTGCGCCAGCAGCGGCGTCGCGTCGAGCAGGGCATCGCCGCGCGCGTCGCCGCGGTGGCGCGTGCGCAGTTCGACGTAGCGCCCGACCAGCAGCAGGAACACGAACATGCTGACCGAATCGAAATACACCTCGCCGCTGCCGCGCAGGGTGTTGATCACGCTGGCGGCGAACACCAGCGACACCGCCAGCGCCACCGGCAGGTTGATGCCCAGGCGCCGGCCGCGCAGCTCGTCGGCGGCACCGCGGAAGAAGGTCCGCGCCGAGTAGAACACCAGCGGAAGGGTGGTGAGCAGGCCCAGCCAGCGGAACAGGTTGCGCGTGCTGAAATCGACGAAGTCGACCACGCCGAGGTAGATCACCAGGGCGTAGCTCATCACCTGCATCGCGCACATGCCGGCCACCAGGATGCGTTTGAGCGCATCGTGCATCTCGGCGGCGCGGGCATCCTCCACCTCGTCCAGGCGCAGCGGGCGTGCCGGACAGCCGGCGGCGGCGAAGTTCTCCAGCAGGGTGGGCAGGGTGGTGCGCCGGGTATCCCAGACCACCCGCATGCGACGCGCGGCGCGGTCGACGCTGACCCGGCGCACGCCGGCCAGCGCGTTGATGCGCTGTTCCAGCCAGAGCAACTGGCGCGGATCGTCCAGCGCCTCGACGTGCAACGCGATCTCGCTCAAGCCGTCACGTCGCCCGCGCAATACCTGGGCGGCGAGCCGGGGATCGGCCCATGTCGCCGCGCCGCTCATGGCCGCGGCGCGGGGGGATCAGCAGGGGGAGGCGGCGTGCTGTGTGCCGTCACCGGCACGCCGAGTACCGCGTGCGAGCCGGGGCGCAGCGGCGTGTCGGCGTATTGCACGCTGACCACGATGAGCCACACGCAACCGGCCAGCGAGGCTACGAAAACCAACGCTCCCAGCCACAGCACCGGCTGGCGATACCAGGCCGATGCCGCGCGGTTGCCGTTGTCATTGCGGGCTTTCATCGGCCTGGTGCGAGAGGTGGTAGACGTAGGCCGCGATCACGTGGATCTGGTCCTCGGAAAGGCGCGTGCTCCACGGCGGCATGTGACCCTGGCGACCGTTGGCGATGGTGTGCTCGATCTCGGCCGGCGTGCCGCCGTAGAGCCAGATGTCGTCGGTGAGGTTCGGTGCGCCCAGGGCCGGATTGCCCTTGCCTTCGGCACCGTGGCAAGCGGCGCAGGTGGAGAACAGCGGCTTGGCGGCGGCGGCCTTGGCTGCGTCGTGGGGGGCGCCGGACAGGCTCAGCACGTATTGGGTGAGGTTCTTCACGTTGTCCGCGCCCAGGCTCGCCCACGGCGGCATCACGCCGCCGCGGCCGTCGTGGATCGAGGTGGTGATGTCCTTGCCGGTGCCGCCGTAGAGCCAGTCGCCGTCGGTGAGGTTGGGCGCGCCGACCAGGATGTTGCCCTTGCCGCTGCGCTGGTGGCAGGCGGCGCAGTTGTCCTCGAACAGCACCTTGCCCATCTGCCGAGCCTGCGGGTCGCCGGCCAGCTGCTCCACCGTGTACAGGCGGAAGCGATCCAGCAGCGGGTCCAGCCTGGCCTCGTTGGCGGCCACTTCACGTGCCAGCTGGCCGTGCGAAGTCCAGCCCAGCGCGCCCTTGTGGTTGCCGAAGCCGGGGAACAGGAACAGATAGATGAATGCCGCGGCGAACATCGCGCCGGAAAACACGATCCACCACCGGGGCAGGTTCTTGAGGCCTTCCAGGATGGTGCCGTGCGCCCACACGTGGCCGGTGGTGCCGTCGGGCCGGGTCGGGATCTTTGCCCGCGGCGCCCACAGGTACAGCGCGAAGGTGATGCCCAGGTTGAGCACCACCAGGAACATGACCCACAACGACCAGCCGCTGCTCATGGGCGATCCTCCTTGGCGTCGACATCGCTGTCGGGTAGTTCGTCTTGTTCGAGCGGCAGGCGCGCCATGCGGTCGAACGTGGATTTGTGGCGCTTGCGCCAGGCCCAGATCCAGATGCCGATGAAGGTCACCAGCATCAGGATGATGAAGACGCCGGCGATGTGTCCCCACACCGGGTTCATCGGCGTCATGGCGTGGCTCCCGCCACGGCGCCGGAGTCCGTCGCCTTGCCCGCCGGCGGCGCCGGCTCGTTGGCGATGCCCAGGCCCTGCAGGTAGGCGATCAGCGCGTCCATCTCGGTCTTGCCCTTGACCGCCTCGGGCGCCGCCGCGATCTGCGCGTCGGTGTACGGGTCGCCCAGCTTGCGCAGCGTGCGCATGCGCGCCTGCACGTCCTCGGCACTGATCGTGTTGTGCGCCAGCCACGGGTAGGCGGGCATGTTCGACTGCGGCACCACCTGGCGCGGGTCCATCAGGTGCAGGCGCTGCCATTCGTCGGAATACTTGCCACCCACGCGCGCCAGGTCCGGCCCGGTGCGCTTGGAGCCCCACTGGAACGGGCGGTCGTAGACCGACTCCTCGGCGGTGGAGAAATGGCCATAGCGCTCGGTCTCGAAACGCAGCGCGCGGATCATCTGCGAGTGGCACAGGTAGCAGCCCTCGCGCACGTAGACGTCCTTGCCGATCAGGCGCAGCGGCTCGTACGGATGCACGCCCGGCGGCGCCTTCACCGAATGCGCCTCCATGAACAGCGGGGTGATCTCGGCCAACCCGCCCAGCGAGACCATGATCGCGATGCCGATGCCGAGCAGGCCGGCGTGCTTCTCGATCGCTTCGAAATGTTTGTAGGCCATCTGGAATCTTCCTCAACCCGCGGCAGGCAGGGGCGCGGGCACCTGGTGCGGCACCGGCTCGGGGATCGGCACCGGGATCGGCTTGATCAGGCGGGCGCGGGCGTCGGCGGCGGTGTACCACAGGTTCCACGCCATCACCCACATGCCGGACAGGATGAACACGCCGCCGGCCCAGCGGATCAGGTACATCGGCTTGATCGCCAGCAGGCTGTCGAGGAAGCCGTAGGTCAGCGCGCCGTCGGGGTTGGTGGCGCGCCACATCAGGCCCTCGGTGACGCCAGCCGTCCACATCGAGCCGACGTACAGCAGGGTGCCGATGATGTGCAGCCAGAAGTGCAGCTCCATGCCCTTGCGCGAATGCATTTCCGGCCGCCCCAGCGCGCGCGGCGCCATCGCGTAGAGCGAGCCGATGGTGATCATCGCCACCCAGCCCAGCGAGCCCGAATGCACGTGGGCGATGGTCCAGTCGGTGTAGTGCGACAGCGAGTTCACCGTCTTGATCGCCATCATCGACCCTTCGAAGGTCGAGGCGCCGTAGAACACCAGCGACAACACCATGAACTTGGCCGCCGGGTCGGTGCGCAGGCGGTGCCACACGCCGTTGAAGGTGAGCAGGCCGTTGGCCGCCGAACCCAGGCTCGGCATCAGCAGCACCAGCGAGAACGCCATGCCGACCGACTGCACCCAGTCGGGCAGGGCGGTGTACATCAGGTGGTGCGCGCCGGCCCACATGTAGACCGAGATCAGCGCCCAGAAATTGACGATCGAGAAGCGGTAGCTCCACAGCGGCTGCTTGGCCTGCCGCGGCACGAAGTAGTACATCATGCCGAGGAAGCCGGCGGTGAGGAAGAACGCCACCGCGTTGTGGCCGTACCACCACTGCACCATCGCGTCGACCACGCCGGAATAGATCGAGTACGACTTGGTCAGCGAGACCGGGATGGCCAGGTTGTTGACGATGTGCAGCAGGCCCACGGCGATGATGAACGCGCCGTAGTACCAGTTGGCCACGTAGATGTGCTTGATGCGCCGGCGCGCCAGCGAGCCGAAGAACACCACGCCGAAGCTCACCCACACCACCGCGATCAGGATGTCGATGAACCATTCCGGCTCGGCGTATTCCTTGCTCTGGGTCAGCCCCAGCGGCATCGTGGTCATCGCCAGCACGCAGACCAGTTGCCAGCCCCAGAAAGTGAAGGCGGCCAGCTTCCTGAAAGCCAGCCGCGCGTGGCCGGTGCGCTGCACCACGTAATAGCAGGTGCCCATCAGCGCCGAGCCGCCGAACGCGAAGATCACGCCGAAGGTGTGGTCGGGCCGGATGCGGCTGAAGGTCAGCCACGGCACGTTGAAATTGAGCACCGGCCACATCAGTTCGGCGGCGGCATAGACGCCGACGGACATGCCGATGATGCCCCATACGGCGGCCGCGAGCAGGAACTGGCGGACGACCTTGTCGTTGTAGTATTCGGTGTTCGGCATCGGCTTTTCCGGCTGGACAGCGGGGCATTTTGGCGGCAAGCATGCGGCGAAGTGCTGACCTCGATCAAGCAACTGCGGCATTCCGTCCACGTCATCGCGGCGGAGGCCGGCGCTACCGGTCGGGCGAGTATCCTTGGCATCTTCAGTCGCGGCCTGCCGCGACCAGACATTCCGGTTGAATCCATGAGTGAGATCGTTTCGCAACAACCCCGTCCGGCGGCGCCCGCGCCGCGCCGCGCCAGCGTGGGCGTGCAGGTCGGCAAGGTCAAGGTAGGCGGCGGCGCCCCGATCGTGGTGCAGTCGATGACCAATACCGACACCGAGGACCCGGCCAGCACCGCGAAACAGATCGCCGAGCTGGCCCGCGCCGGCTCCGAGCTGGTGCGCATCACGGTGAACACGCCGGCCGCCGCGGCCGCGGTGCCGCGCATCGCCGAGCGGCTGGCGATGATGGGCGTGGACGTGCCCATCATCGGCGACTTCCACTACAACGGCCACCAGTTGCTGGAGCGCGAACCGGCCTGCGCCGAGGTGCTGGCGAAGTACCGCATCAACCCCGGCAACGTCGGTTTCGGCAAGAAGCACGAAAGCCAGTTCGCCTCGATCATCGAGAAGGCGCTGCGCTACGGCAAGCCGGTGCGCATCGGCGCCAACTGGGGTTCGCTGGACCAGTCCATGGTGGCCGCGCTGATGGACGAGAACGCGCGGCGCGCCGAGCCGTGGGATGCCGCGCACGTGGCGCGCGAAGCCTTGATCCGTTCCGCCCTGGATTCGGCCGCGCGTGCCGAGGAGCTCGGCCTGCCGCGCGAGCGCATCATCCTTTCATGCAAGGTTTCCGGCGTGCAGGAGCTGATCGCCGTGTACCGCGACATCGCCGCGCGCGGCGACTACGCGCTGCACCTGGGCCTGACCGAGGCCGGCATGGGTTCGAAGGGCATCACCGCCTCGGCCGCTGCGCTGGCGGTGCTGCTGCAGGAGGGCATCGGCGACACCATCCGCATCTCGCTCACGCCCGAACCCGGTGCCTCGCGCACCGGCGAGGTGATCGTGGCGCAGGAGCTGTTGCAGACGATGGGTCTGCGCTCGTTCACGCCGCTGGTCACCGCCTGCCCGGGTTGCGGGCGCACCACCAGCGAGTTCTTCCAGGAACTGGCCAAGACCGTGCAGGAACACGTGCGCGAGCAGATGCCGCTGTGGCGGGTGAAATACGACGGCGTGGAGAACCTTACCCTGGCGGTGATGGGCTGCATCGTCAACGGGCCGGGCGAATCCAAGCACGCCAACATCGGCATCTCGTTGCCGGGCAACGGCGAGGCGCCGGCCGCGCCGGTGTTCATCGACGGCGAGAAGGCGATGACGCTGCGCGGCGACAACATCGCCAACGAGTTCGTCGACATCCTCGACGACTACGTGGCGCGCAAGTACGCCGCGCGCGCTAGCTGAAAGTCGTGCCGGGCTGCCACAGCCGCGGGCCGAGATCGGTCCAGCTGCCGACCTGCCCAGGTTGCGCGGCCAGCGTGCCGGCCTGCGCCAGGTAGTCCGCGCGCGCCATCTCGAACGCACCCAGGCTCAGCGTGTGGGCGTTGGCTACCTGCGCATCGAGCAGCGGGCAGCCCTGTTCGTGCAGCAGCCGCGCCAGCGCGATCAGTGCCACCCGCGAACCACCGCTCTCGGCGCTGAACATCGACTCGCCGCAAAACAGCTTGCCGACAGACAGGCCGTAGACGCCGCCGACCAGGCGCTCGCCGTCCCAGGTCTCCACGCTGTGCGCGTAACCGAGCTGGTGCAGGTGGAGGTAGGCGTCGATCATGGCCGGTACGATCCAACTGCCCGAGCTGTTGTCGCGCGGCGCCGCGCAACCGCGGATCACCGCCTCGAACGCCCGGTCGATCGTCACCCGCCAGCGCTTGCCGGCGAGCTGGCGACGCAGGCTGCGGTTCGGCCGCAACGCGTCGGTGCGAAACACGCAGCGCGGGTCCGGCGACCACCACAGGATCGGTTCGCCATCGCCGAACCAGGGGAAGATGCCTTGCCGGTAGGCGGCCAGCAGCCGGCCTGGCGACAGGTCGCCGCCGAAGGCAAGCAGGCCGTTCGGTTCGGCCAGTGCGCGGGAGGGATCGGGAAAGCGCTCCGGCGCGTCGGCATCGAGCAGGGGCAGGCGGATCATGGCGCAGCCTCGTCGTGCTGCGCGTACGGGCTGTGTTGCCGCAATTCTTCCGCGTAGGCATCCACCGCCGGTGCCTCGCGCGCCAGCGCGCTGGCCACCGCCGCGCGGAAGCCCGGGTGGGCGAGCCAGTGGCGCGACTGCGTGCGCGCGGGCAGGAAGCCGCGTGCCAGCTTGTGCTCGCCCTGCGCCCCGGGCTCGAAGCGGTGCAGTCGTTGCGCAATGGCGTACTCGATGCCGCGGTAATAGCAGAGTTCGAAATGCAGCCCGGGCACGTCGACCATGCTGCCCCAGTAACGACCGTAGAGCACGCCGTCGCCCTGCACGAACAACGCCATCGCCACGATCTCGCCGCCCGCGCGGGCCAGCGCGAGCTGTGCCAGCGGACCGAGTTCGCCGAGCTGCCGGAAGAAGGCGACGGTCAGCACCGCGTGGTTGCCCTTGTCGTCGAAGGTGGCTTCGTACAGCGCGTGCACGCGATTCCACTCGTGCTCGTCGAGCGTGTCGCCGCTGCGCCATTCGACCGCCAACCCGCTGGCGGCGACCTGGGTGCGTTCGCGCAGGATGTTCTTGCGCTTCTTGTGGGTCAGCGCGGCGAGGAAATCCGGGAAGTGGCGGTAGTCGCGGTTGTGCCAGTGGAACTGCACGTCCGAGCGGGCCAGCCAGTCGTCGCCGAAGGCCGGCGCCTCCGTGGCCAGCAGGAAGTTCGCGTGCACCGAGGACAGCCCCAGCCGCTCCGCCTCGGCGCGCATCGCCTCGACCAGCGCCTGCCGCAGCGCGGGCGTTTCGGCCAGCAGGCGCGGGCCGGGCACCGGCGAGTAGGGCACGCCGCAGAGCAGCTTCGGGTAGTACTCGCCGCCGGCGCGCTCCCACGCGCTGGCCCAGCTCCAGTCGAACACGAACTCGCCGTGCGAGTTGCCTTTCAGGTACAGCGGCGCGGCGGCCACCAGGCGATCGTGGTCGTACAGGCCCAGGTGGTGTGCCTGCCAGCCCCAGTCGGGACGGATGCAGCCGGTGTCTTCCAGCGCATGCAGGAACGCGTGCGACACGAACGGATTGGCCCCGCCGCGCAAATCGTCCCACGCCGTGGCAGGCAGTTCGGCGATCGCGTCGTGGAAGCGGATGTGCATGACTCGGCAGGTGCCGCAGGAGCCCGCTTGCGGGCGATGCTTCTGTTTTTTTCAATCCCGGCCAGAAGCATCGCCCGCGAGCGGGCTCCTGCGGGCAGGTCAGCCCGCCGGCGTCTGCTGGTCGAGCCAGCGTTCGGCGTCCAGCGCGGCCATGCAGCCGAAGCCGGCGGAGGTGATCGCCTGGCGATAGACGTGGTCGGCGACGTCGCCGGCGGCAAACACGCCGGGGATCGAGGTCATCGTGGCCATGCCGTTCTGGCCGCTGTGGATGCGGATGTAGCCGTCGTGCATGTCCAGCTGGCCGGCAAAGATGCCGGTGTTCGGGGTGTGGCCGATCGCCACGAAGAAGCCGGTGGCCGCGATGTCGCGGGTGGCGCCGGAGTTGACGTCCTTCACGCGCACGCCGGTGACGCCGGTGTCGTCGCCGAGCACCTCGTCGATGGTGTGGTTCCAGACCAGCTCGATCTTGCCCGCGGCCTCCTTCTCGAACAGCTTGTCCTGCATGATCTTCTCCGCGCGCAACTTGTCGCGGCGGTGCACCAGGTACACCTTGCGGCCGATGTTGGCCAGGTACAGCGCTTCCTCCACCGCGGTGTTGCCGCCGCCGATGACCACCACGTCCTGGTCGCGGAAGAAGAAGCCGTCGCAGGTGGCGCAGGCGGACACGCCCTTGCCCTTGTACTTCTCCTCGCTGGCGATGCCCAGGTACTTGGCGGTGGCGCCGGTGCTGATGATCAGTGCGTCGGCGGTGTATTCGCCCGAGTCGCCCACCAGCCGGAACGGCCGCTGCCTGAGGTCGGCGGTGTGGATGTGGTCGAACACCATCTCGGTGTGGAAGCGCTCGGCGTGCTCGGCCATGCGCTGCATCAGCGCCGGCCCCTGCAGCCCCTCGACGTCGCCCGGCCAGTTGTCCACGTCGGTGGTGGTCATCAGCTGGCCGCCCTGCTGCAGGCCGGTGATCATGGTCGGCTTGAGGTTGGCGCGGGCGGCGTACACCGCGGCGGTGTAGCCGGCGGGGCCGGAGCCGAGGATCAGCAGGCGGCTGTGCTTGGGAGTGGGCATGACAGTTATAATCCTGAAGTTTACGGGTGATTCGGAGCGCCGCGTGCAGCCGCGGCAGCTGCTGTATCCGGGGGCCGCGCCGGCAGGTGGTCGCTGCGCTTGCTGCCCGGTGAGAATGGGGAGTTCGCGCGACCGATTCAAGTCAGCGCGGGTTGACCATGCCACCGCGGCCACAGCGTGATGGTCCATCGCTTGTCCCACGAACTCGCACAGGATGCTCTCGCCATGCGTATCGGTATTCCCTCCGAAACCAAGACCCTCGAAGGCCGTGTCGCCCTCGTTCCCGCCGCCGCCGCCGACCTGGTGCGGCGTGGCCACGAGGTGTTCATCCAGTCCGGCGCCGGCTTGAAGAGCGGCTTTCCCGACGAGGCGTACGTCAACGCCGGCATCAAGGTCGTGGGCGACGCCGAGGCGCTGTACGGGGCCGGCGAGCTGATCGTCAAGGTGAAGGAACCCGTGGCCGGCGACCTCAGGCACCTGAAGAAGCATCACCTGCTGTTCTGCTACCTGCACCTGGCCGCGGAGCCGGCGCTGACCCGCAGCCTGCTCGACATCGGCCTGACCGGCGTGGCGTTCGAGTCGGTGGAGGAGCACGGCGGTTTGCCGCTGCTGCACCCGATGTCGGTGATCGCCGGGCGCATTGCCACCCAGGTCGGCACGACCCTGCTGCATCGTCCGCAGGGCGGCAAGGGCAAGCTGCTGGGCGGCATGGCCTCGACCCCGCGCGGCAAGGTGGTGGTGCTCGGTGCCGGCGCGGCGGGCGGCAATGCCGCGGCACTGGCCGCGGCGGCCGGGGCCAGCGTGGTGGTGTTCGACAAGCGTCAGGATCGGCTCGCCGAGATGATGGCGCTGGGCCCGAACGTCACGGCGCTGTATGCCTATGAATCGGCGGTGGCCGAGGAGGTGCGCGATGCCGACCTGGTCGTCGGCGCGGTACTGATTCCCAGCGCCCGGGCGCCCCATGTGGTTACCGAGGCGATGGTCGAGTCGATGGAGCCGGGCAGCGTGCTGGTCGACATCGCGATCGACCAGGGCGGCTGCTTCGAGACCTCGCAGCCGACCACCTGGGCCGAGCCCACCTACGACGTGCACGGGGTTACCCACTTCTGCGTCACCAACATGCCCGGTGCCGTGCCACAGACCTCGTCACGGGCGATCTCCGCGGCGATCCTGCCGTACGTGCAGCGCCTGGCCGGCGGCAGCGAATGGCGCGAGTTCGCGCCGCTGCGGTCCGGCATCAACGTGGATGGCGGGAAGCTGGTGCATCCGGCGTTGCAGGGTATGCTTTGAGCCAGACCCGTACGCGAAGGAATCCCGGCAAGGTGGCACGCAGCGCAAACGCCAGACAACAACCCAAGGCGGGTCTCAGCGACGAATTGAAGCGCCGTCTGCGCGAGGCCGGCGCCCTGCTGCTGCTGCCGCTGGCGGTGTACCTGCTGGTGTGCCTGTTCAGCTACGACCCGCACGACCCCAGCTGGACCAATGCGGGCCAGCTGGAGCATGCGCGCAATTTCGGCGGTACCGTGGGTGCCTACGTGGCCGACCTGCTGCGCTGGATCTTCGGACTGGTGGCGTACTGCTTCCCGCTGCTGCTGTTGCTGCTCGGCGTGCAGGTGCTGCGCCAGCGCGGCCAGCAGCCGCAGCATCCGTGGGAGCCGGCGCTGCGCCTGGTCGGCTTCGTGTTCTTCTTCATCACCGGGCCGGCGCTGCTGTACCTGAACTTCGCGCAGGAGCCGGTACAGCCGCAGGGCGTGGGCGGCATCATCGGCGTGTGGGTCGGGCATGCGGTGCTGTCGGCGTTCGGTTCCACCGGCGCGCCGCTGCTGCTGCTGGCGCTGTTCCTGATCGCCGTGACACTGGCCACCGGGCTGTCCTGGTTCGGCCTGATGGACTGGACCGGCCAGGCCGTGCTGCAGCTGGCCGGCTGGCTGCGCGGCAAGCTGCGCGAGGCACCCCAGCTGCTCGCCGCGCGCCAGGCGCGCAACGAGCGCGAGGTGGTCAAGAAGGCCGACGCGGTGAAGCAGGCGCGGCGCGAACCGGTCCGCATCGAGGCGGCGCCCGCGCCGGTGACCAAGAGCGAGCGCGCGCGGCTGGAGACGCAGATTCCGTTGTTCGCCGGTGCCGCCGCGCCGGGTGAGCTGCCGCCGCTGTCGCTGCTCGACGAGGCGCCGGAGCAGGGGCCGGGCTATACCGAGGAGACCCTGGAGGTCCTCTCGCGCCAGGTCGAGTTCAAGCTCAAGGATTTCAGGATCGACGTGAAGGTGGTCGGCGCCTATCCCGGGCCGGTGATCACCCGTTTCGAGATGGAGCCGGCGCCCGGCGTGCGCGGTTCGCAGGTGTCGAGCCTGGACAAGGACATCGCCCGCGGCCTGTCGGTGGTCAGCGTGCGCGTGGTCGACGTGATCCCGGGCAAGAACGTGATCGGGCTGGAGATCCCCAACACGCGCAAGCAGATCGTCTACCTCTCCGAGATCCTGCGCTCGGACAAGTACGACCAGGCCCGTTCGCCGCTGACGCTGGCGCTGGGCAAGGACATCGGCGGCAAGCCCGTCGTGGTGGACCTGGCCAAGATGCCGCACCTGCTGGTGGCCGGCACCACCGGTTCGGGCAAGTCGGTGGCGGTCAACGCGATGGTGCTGAGCCTGCTGTACAAGGCCAGCCCCAAAGACGTGCGCATGATCATGATCGACCCGAAGATGCTGGAGCTCTCGGTGTACGAGGGCATCCCGCACCTGCTGGCGCCGGTGGTCACCGACATGAAGGAGGCGGCCAACGCCCTGCGCTGGTGCGTGGCCGAGATGGAGCGCCGCTACAAGCTGATGGCCGCCGTGGGCGTGCGCAACCTGGCCGGCTTCAACAAGAAGGTGGCCGAGGCGGACAAGGCCGGGCAGCCGCTGCTCGATCCTTTGTTCCGGCCCAACCCGGAGATGCCGAACCTGGCCGCCGAGCCGCTGGAACCGCTGCCGAACATCGTGGTGTTCATCGACGAATTCGCCGACATGATGATGATCGTCGGCAAGAAGGTGGAAGAACTCATTGCGCGCCTGGCGCAGAAGGCGCGTGCTGCCGGCGTGCACCTGATCCTGGCCACCCAGCGCCCGTCGGTGGACGTGATCACCGGCCTGATCAAGGCCAACATCCCCACCCGCATCGCCTTCCAGGTGTCCTCCAAGATCGACTCGCGCACGATCCTCGACCAGTCCGGCGCCGAGGCGCTGCTGGGCCATGGCGACATGCTGTACCTGCCGCCGGGCACCGCCACCCCCGAGCGCGTGCACGGCGCCTTCGTCGACGACCACGAGGTGCATGGCGTGGTCAACTGGCTGAAGTCGCAGGGCGGGCCGGACTACATCGAAGGCGTGCTGGAGGAAGTGCAGGCCACCAGCGACGGCAAGTTCATCAACGACTCCGGCCTGCCGCAGGATGGCGAGGAAGGTGGCGACGCCGACACCCAGCTCTACGACAAGGCAGTGGCCGTGGTCACCCAGACTCGGCGTGCCTCGATCTCCGGCGTGCAGCGCCACCTGCGCATCGGCTACAACCGCGCCGCGCGCCTGGTCGAGCAGATGGAAGCCGATGGCGTGGTCAGCGCGCCCCAGCACAACGGCAACCGCGAAGTGCTGGCGCCACCGCCGCCGAAGGACTGACGCGGAGAGCGTTACCCGTCAGTCGCCGCGGTAATGGCGCGGCACGCGCTTCAGCGCGCAGAGCAGGCGATAGGCGCTGGTGCTGCACAGCGGCGCCAGCGCCGAGACACGCGGCGTTTCGCCCCAGAGCTGCACCAGGCTGCCCACGCCTGCCTGCGGGTGGTCAGTGAGGTCGATGGTGAGCATGTCCATGGACACGCGCCCGATGGTGTGCCCGGGCTCGCCGTCGACCAGCACGGGCGTGCCGTTGGGGGCGAACTGCGGGTAGCCGTCGGCATAGCCCATCGCCACCACGCCGACCCGGGTCGGGCGTTCGGCGACGAAACGCGCGCCATAACCGACCGGTTCACCCACGCCGATCTCGCGCACCAGGAAAACCCCCGACTGCAGCGTCATCACCGGACGCAGCTCCGTCGCGTGCGCGTGCGGCTGCCCGTGCAGCGGATCGGCGCCGTACAGCATCAGGCCCGGCCGCGCCCAGTCGTTGTGCACTCGCGGCCAGCCCAATGCTGCGGCGGAATTGCCCACGCTGGTCTCGCCGGCAAGGCCCTCGGTGGCGCGGCGGAAATTCTCCCATTGCTCCAGCGTGCGCGCGCTGTCCAGCTCGTCGGCGCGCGCCAGGTGGGTCATCAGCACCGGCGGCGCCACATGGGGCAGGGCGCAAAGCCGCGCGTACGCGGTGCGGAAATCCGGCATCGACAGGCCGAGCCGGTGCATGCCGCTGTCCAGCATCAGCCACAGCTGCAGGCGGGCGCGGGTGTGGAAGCCGAGCACTGCCTCGACCTGTTCCGGCGAGGCCACGGCCGCCCACAGGTCGTGCTCCACGACCAGTGGCAGTTCGTCGGCGTCGAAGCAGCCCTCCATCAGCAGGATGGGATTGCGGATGCCTGCCGCGCGCAATTCCAGCGCCTCCTCGATGCAGGCCACGCCGAAGCCGTCGGCCTCGGCGGCCAGTGCGCGCGCGCAGGCCACCGCGCCATGGCCATAGGCATCGGCCTTGACGATGGCCAGCGCCTTGCCGCCGGCGAGGCGCTTCGCCAGCCGGTAGTTGTGACGCAGCGCGTCGAGATCGATCAGGGCGCGGGCCGGTCGCATCAGCGCCTGCCCGAGCGGCCGAGATAGCGGAAGATGTCCAGCCCTTCGCTGTCGATGGCCGGCTCCCTGCCGTCGATCAGGTCGGCAAGGTAGTGGCCGGAGCCGGCGGCCATGGTCCAGCCCAGCGTGCCGTGACCGGTGTTGAGGTAGAGGTTGCGATACGGCGTGGCGCCCACCACCGGGGTTCCGTCCGGCGTGGCCGGGCGCAGGCCGGTCCAGAACGTGGCGCGGCCGAGGTCGCCCCCGCGCGGGTAGAGATCGTTCACCACCATTTCCAGGGTGGCGCGGCGGCGCGGGTTGAGGCTGAGGTCATAGCCCATCACTTCGGCCATGCCGCCGACCCGGATGCGATCGTCGAAGCGGGTCACCGCGATCTTGTAGCTCTCGTCCAGGATGGTGGAGGCGGGCGCCTGGCTGGCGTCGGTGATCGGCACGGTCAGCGAGTAGCCCTTGAGCGGATACACCGGCAGGCGCAGCCCCAACGGCGCGATCAGTTGCGGCGTGTAGCTGCCCAGCGCCACCACGTAGGCGTCGGCGGTCTCCACGCCGGCACCGATGCGTACGCCGGTGATGCGGTCGCCGTCGCGCATCAGGCCGGCCACGTTTTCGCCATGGCGGAAGGTCACCCCGGCTGCGGCGGCCAGTGCCGCCAGCTTGCGGGTGAACAGCTGGCAGTCGCCGGTCTGGTCGCGCGGCAGGCGCAACGCGCCGACCAGCTTGCCTGCCGTGGCCGCGAGGGCGGGTTCGACCTGGACGATGCCGGCGCGGTCGAGCACTTCGTAGGGCACGCCGTATTCGCGCAGCACCTCGATGTCCTTCGCCGCGGCGTCCAGCTGCTGCTGCGTGCGGAACAACTGGGTGGTGCCCGCCGCACGGCCTTCGTAGTCGATGCCGGTGGCCTTTCCCAGCGCGTTGATGCACTCCTGGCTGTAGTCGGACAGGCGCACCATGCGCGCCTTGTTCACCGCGTAGCGCGCCGAGGTGCAGTTGCGCAGCAACTGCAGCAACCAGAGGTATTGGGCCGGATGCAGGCCGGGCCGGATCGACAGCGGCGCGTGGCGCTGGAACAGCCACTTGAGCGCCTTCAGCGGTACGCCCGGCGCGGCCCACGGCGAGGTGTAGCCGAACGACAGCTGCCCGGCATTGGCGAAGCTGGCTTCCAGCGCCACCTCCTTCTGCCGATCCACCACGGTGATGTCGTGGCCGGCCTGGCGCAGGTACCACGCGCTGGTCACACCGATCACACCGCTGCCCAGCACCAGGATTCGCATGACCCCCTCCGCACCAAACCATTCCCTGCGCGACATCCGCGGCAGGGCACAAACGCGTAGTGTATGCATCTTCAGCTAGTGTTTTTCACCGTGTTTGCGGAAAATGACGGGGAAATTGCCCGTTGCAACTTGCAGGAGCCAGAGCGCCATGCCCACCCGTCCCCGCGACCTGGACAAGATCGACCGCAAGATCCTGAGAATCCTGCAGGACGAAGGGCGCATCTCCTTCACCGAGCTGGGCGAACGCGTGGGCCTGTCCACGACGCCATGCACCGAGCGCGTGCGCCGGCTGGAGCGCGAGAAGGTGATCACCGGCTACTACGCCCGGCTGGATCCGGGCTGGGTGAAGGCGAGCCTGCTGGTGTTCGTGGAAATCAGCCTCGCCTACAAGTCGGGCGACATCTTCGAGGAGTTCCGCCGCGCCGCGCTGCGCTTGCCCAACGTGCTCGAATGCCACCTGGTTTCCGGCGATTTCGACTACCTGCTCAAGGCCCGCATCAGCGAGATGGCTTCCTACCGCAAGCTGCTGGGCAGCACCCTGCTGACCATGCCGCATGTGCGCGAGTCGAAGAGCTACCTGGTGATGGAGGAAGTCAAGGAGACGCTGTGCCTGCCCGTGCCCGAGTGAACGCCTTTGCGAGTGCGGGTTAAGCCTCGACCATCCACAATAGTCGCCGTCACCATCCTGCGGGAATTCCGATGAATCGTTTCAAGTTCGCTGCTGCCGCCGCCATGCTCGTGTTCTCGCTGGTGGGCATGGCCCAGGCCGCCACCGGCCCGGCACGTGCGCGGCTGGATGCGTTCGCCACCGGCCTGCATTCGCTGACCGGGCATTTCAGCCAGACGCTCACCAACGTCAACGGCCAGGACAGCAAGACCAGCACCGGCACGCTGGCACTGGAAGCGCCGCGCGAGTTCCGTTGGGACACCACGGCGCCGTACCAGCAGACCATCGTGGCCGACGGCGGCCGGGTGTGGATGTACGACCCGGAGCTGGAGCAGGTCACCGTGCGCAAGCAGAGCACCGAGGAGGCGCACAGCCCGCTGACCGTGCTGACCGACCTCAAGCAGCTGGACAAGGAGTTCAACGCCAGCGAACGCGGCGAGAAGGACGGGCTTGACTGGCTGCGGCTGACCTCCACCAGCAAGGACGCGCAGTTCGCCTGGGTCGACCTGGGCTTCGACGCGAGCGGCCTGGCGCGCATGACCTTCCGCGACCAGCTGGGCTCGACCACCGAGATCCGGTTCTCGCGGTGGCAGCGCAATCCCGTGCTGCCGCCGGACACCTTCACCTTCACGCCGCCGGAGGGTGCCGACGTGATCGGCGACGTGCCGCAGATCAGCATCCGGCCGATCCGGAACTGAGCGATGGCCGTGCTGCGGCAGTTGCCGCGCTGGGCATGGATCGGCGGCGGCGTGCTGGCCTTCATCGCCGGCATCGTCAACGCGGCCGGCTACCTCGGTTTCCGCCACCAGGCGATCACCAACCTGACCGGTTCGACCACCTTGCTCGGCGCGTCGCTGGGCCTGGGCGACGGGCCGGAGGCGGTGCACTGGGGCCTGTCGGTGGCGGCGTTCGTGTTCGGCGCCCTGCTCAGCGGGCTGATCGTGCAGCAGCAGACGCTGAAACTCGGCCGCCGCTACGGGGTGGCGCTGGTGCTGGAGTCGCTGCTGCTGTTCGCGGCGGTGCCGCTGTTGCACGCCAACGATTCGGGCGGCATCTACCTGGCCTCGATCGGCATCGGGCTGCAGAACGGCATGGCGAGCACCTATAGCGGGATGGTGTTCCGCACCACCCACGTCTCGGGCATGTTCACCGACCTTGGCATCTACATCGGCCAGCGCATGCGCGGCCTGCCGGTGGATGCGCTGCGCGTGGGCGTGTGCCTGCTGGTGGTGAGCTGCTTCACCCTGGGCGGCACGGCCGGCGCGCTGCTGTTCCGCTACATGGGCGAACGCGCCCTGCTGGTACCCGCCGCGCTGACCGGCCTGTGCGGCCTGGGCTACGGCATCTACCGGCAATACACGCTGAGCCGCGGCGAGCGCCCGACCGACTGAGCGCGATCAGTTGGCCACCGCGTAGCGATTGCGCCCGTTGCGCTTGGCCTCGTACAGCGCCCTGTCGGCGCGCGACAACCACTGCTCGATCGATTCGCCCGGGTGCAGGGCGGTCACGCCGATGCTCACCGTCACGTGGATCGGCCGATCCTGGTAGGACACCGCGGTGCCGGCCATGGCGGCGCAGATGCGCTCGGCGATCTCGCTGGCCTGGTCCACGCTGGTATCGGGCAGGCACAGCACGAACTCCTCGCCGCCATAGCGTCCGAGCAGGTCGCGCTGGCGACAGTGGCGCTGGATCACCTCCACCGCGCCGCGGATCACGGTGTCGCCGGCGAGGTGGCCGTGGGTGTCGTTGATCAGCTTGAAGCGATCCAGGTCGAACAGCGCGATGCAGACCGAGTGCTCCCGCGAGCGCTCGCATTCCAGCCGGGCCAGTTCGAGGAAGCGCCGCCGGTTGTAGATGCCGGTGAGGCCGTCGGTGCTGGCCAGCTCATCCAGGCGCTGGTTGGCGGCGCGCAGGTCGCGCGTGTGCTCGTTGATCTGCCGCTGCAACTGCAGCGCCTGCCGGCGCAGGTAGAGCGTGCGCAGGTGCACCAGCAAGACCATCAGGCCGACCAGCAGCGCGACCGCCGCCAGCTTGCTGGCCCAGGTCTCGTACCAGCGCGGGGCGACCTCCACCAGCAAGCGGCTTTCCACGGTGCGCGGATACATGCCCTGGGTGTTGGCGCGCAGGTAGAGCACGTAGTTGCCGTGGGCGAGGTTGGTGTAGTTCGCGCTGGGCTTGGCGCCCACCGGGATGTCGACCCAGCCTTCGTCCAGGCCGGACATGCGGTAGCTGTAGGAGGTTTCGCCGGGGGAGCGGTAATCCAGCAGGGAGAAGTCCAGGCGCAGGTTGCGGTTGCGCTGGTCCAGCGTGATCGTGTCGCCGTCGTGCGGCAGCTTGCCGAACGGCAGCGCCGCGGTGCCGACTACCGCGTGGGTGATCGCCAGCGGCGCGTCGTCCTCGTCGTCGACCTGGATCGCCGGGCGGATCACCGTCAGGCCGCCCAGCCCGCCGAACAGCAGCGAGCCGTCGTGCGCCTGCGCGGCGGCATCGGCGTAGTGGTAGCTGCGGATGTGCAAGCCATCGCGCGAGCCCAGGTTGCGCACGGCGCGGCTGCGCGCATCGACGCGGGCGATGCCGTTGGAGGTGCTGGCCCAGATGTGGCCCAGGTCGTCCGCGAGCGCACTGGTGACCTTGTCGCTGAGCAGGCCCTCGTTCACGCCGATGGTGGCGAAGCGCCACGGTTCGCGACCGGTGCTCTCGGCCAGACCGCCGGAGGTGCTCACCCACAGGTGCCCTTGCGGACCCACGGTGGCCGCGCTCACCGAGTCGCCGGGCAGGGTGGCCGGGTCGCCTTCGCGGTGGCCGAGGTTGCGGAAGCCGCGAGTGGCCCGGCTGTCGCTGGCGATGCTGATGCCCCGCGAGGTGCTGTACCACCATTCGTCGCCCACCTTCAGGATCTGCCGCACCGTGTCGCTGGCCAGGCTGGTGGGGTCGTTCGGATCGTGGCGGATGTGGTCCAGCACGTGCGTGCCGGTGTCGTAGCGATACAACCCGTCGTAGGTGCCGATGAGCAGGCGGCTGCCATCCAGGCGCAGGCACAGCACCGGCACGTTCTCCAGGGCGGGCAGCACGGACGAGCTGATGGCGAAAGTGTGCGGGTCGACTTTCGCCAGGCCCTGGGTGCCGACCCAGATCGAGCCATCCGTCCCTTCGGCGAAGGCCTGCACATCGCGCAGCGTCTGGGGGCCGCCGAGCCGCAGATGGTGCATCTGACCGCCATGCAGGTCGATCACGTCGATGCGGCCGGCGCTGAGCCCGATCCAGATCAGCCCCCGGCTGTCCACGTACACGCCGCGCACGCTGGTGTCGCTGAGCGTGTTGGATTCCAGCGGCGAGGGCAGCACCGAGAACGCGCCGCGGTCGTCGAGGTAGGTGCGGGTCAGGCCCAGGTCGGTGGCCGCCCACAGGTTGCCGGCGCGGTCATGCAGCAGGGCCCGGACCGAGTCGCCGGGCAACGACGAGGGCACGGCCGGGTCGTGCTCGATCTTGCGCGGCGAGTTGTCGCCCGGGCGGTAGGCGAGTACGCCGCTGCCGTCGGTCGCGATCCACATCGTGCCCGGTTCGGCCTCCTCGAAGTCCCGCACGGTGGCATGCTGGGTGCCCTTGCGGTAACCGCTGAATCCCGGTACCGCGTGCCATTGCCCGTCGCTGTCGCGATAGGCCGCACCGGCCTGGCCGCTGCCGGCCCACAGGCGCCCGGCGCTGTCCTCGTCGATGGCCCAGAGCTGGTTGGCCAGCACGGTCGCCGCGGTGGCATCTGCCGGCGCTGGCGGGCGTTCGAAACGGTCGGTGCCGGCACGTCGCACGAACAGGCCGTTGTTGTTGCCCAGCCACAGGTTGCCCGCGCGATCCTGCATCACGCTGAAGTTGCGCGGCGCGGTGCCACTGCCGGTGTCGACGTGGCGGATCGTGTCGTTGCGCAGGTCCAGGTGGTCCAGGCCCTGCTCGGTGGCGATCCACACGCCACCGGCGTGGTCGTCGGCGAGGGCGAAGATCTTGCGGTCGGAGACGCCGCTCCGGCCGCTGGGATAGGTGTGGAAGGTGTTGGTGGTCGGATCGAAGCGCACCAGGCCACCGGCGTTGGTGCCGATCAGCACGCCGCCGTCGGGCAGGGCCAGCAGGCAACGCACGTAGGCGTCAGGCAGGATCTTGCCGGGTTCGCCGCGGATGTCGAACAGCTGGGTGCGGTATCCGTCGTAGCGGGCCAGGCCAACCATCGTGCCCACCCACAGCAGGCCTTCGCGATCCTGTGCCAGCGCGGTGACGATGGCTGGCGGAAATCCTTCGGCGGTGGAGACCTTGTCGAACCAGGGCGCCTCGAACGGAGCCCACGGATCGGCCGGCGCGGCCATGCCGGCGCCGGCATGGAACAGGAGCAGGAGCGCTGCCAGCAGGCCCAGCCATGGGCGTCGCGGAGGCCGCGGCTTCACCCCGGCCACCCTTGCTGGCACGGCGCCGCGCCCGGCAGCCCGATGCGCCGGGTTTCGCTGGTACCGTCAATGGCTCCGTGCACGATCACGTTCCGGCATTCCCCCGACGCAGCCCGCCAAATCGAGTCGACCAGGGCGGCAGCTTCATGATAACGGCATGCACCGGCTTTCGTCAGACAGGGCCCGCGGGGCGCATGCCTTATCATCGGTGCATGACTCCTCCTGTTGCCCCGTCCGGCCCCGGCCTGTTCGCCGAGCCCGATGCGCTCAAGCCGCTGGCCGAGCGCATGCGCCCGCGCAGCCTCGACGAAATCGTCGGCCAGCAGCGCCTGGTCGGTCCGGACAAGGCGCTGCGCCGTGCGCTGGAGGCCGGCAAGATCCATTCGATGGTGCTGTGGGGGCCGCCCGGCTGCGGCAAGACCACGCTGGCCTTGCTGGTGGCGCGTTATGCGGATGCGGATTTCCGCGCCATCTCCGCCGTGCTGTCCGGCCTGCCCGACGTGCGCAAGGCGCTGGCCGAGGCGGAGGTGAACTTCGCCCAGGGCCGCCGCACCGTGCTGTTCGTCGACGAGGTGCACCGCTTCAACAAGAGCCAGCAGGATGCCTTCCTGCCGCACATCGAGCGCGGCGTGATCATCTTCGTCGGCGCCACCACCGAGAACCCCTCGTTCGAGCTGAACTCCGCACTGCTGTCGCGCTGCCGCGTGCACGTGCTGGAGCCGGTCTCCACCGCTGACATCGTCGCCGCGCTGAAGCGCGCGCTGGCCGACAGCGAGCGCGGCCTCGGCGGGCTGCGGTTGCAGGTCTCCGACGCATCGCTGGATTCGATCGCCCAGGCCGCCGACGGCGACGTGCGCCGCGCGCTGACCCTGCTGGAGATCGCCGCCGAGCTGGCCCACGACGGCAGCATCGACGAAGCGACGCTGGGCCAGGTGCTGGCCGACCGCACCCGCCGCTTCGACAAGGGCGGCGAGCAGTTCTACGACCAGATCTCGGCGCTGCACAAATCCGTGCGCTCGTCCGACCCCGACGCCGCGGTGTACTGGCTGTGCCGCATGCTCGACGGCGGCGTCGATCCGCTGTACCTCGCGCGCCGCCTGACCCGCATGGCGGTGGAGGATGTCGGCCTGGCCGAACCTCGCGCCTGGCGCATGGCGCTGGACGCGTGGGATACCTACGAGCGGCTGGGCAGTCCCGAGGGCGAGCTCGGCCTCGCCCAGGTGGCGATCTGGCTGGCCATCTCGCCCAAGAGCAACGCGGCCTACATGGCCTACAACAAGGCCCGCGACGCGGTGCGCCAGGGCGGCACGCTGGAGGTGCCGATGCACCTGCGCAACGCGCCGACGAAGTTGATGAAGGGCCTCGGCTACGGCAAGGGCTACCAGTACGACCACGACGCCGAAGGCGGCGTCGCGCTGGACCAGCAGTGCCTGCCCGATGGCCTGGAAGGCACCGTGTTCTACGAACCGGTCGAACGCGGCCTGGAACTGCAACTGCGCGAGAAGCTGCTGGCCCTGCGCGCCGCCCGCGAAAAAGCCCGCCACCCGTAGGGGCCCGCTCGCGGGCGATGCTCTTTGCCGGGATTTGCGATTTGGGATTCGGGATTCGCAAGAGCAACAGCATCGCCCGCGAGCGGGCTTCTACCTGGCGATTGTCCGTGCTCCTTGCCGTCGCCACGGTCTTCGACCTAGATTCTGCCCATCAACCGGGGAGGGATGAACCATGCGCGTACTGGTGGCGGGCCTGATCGGCGGCATCGTGATGTTCATCTGGGGCGTGGCCGCGCACATGGCGTTGGGGCTGGGCAGCGTCGGCATCGGCCAGCCGGTCAACGAGAACGCGGCGCTGAGCGGGTTGCAGGAAGGGCTGGGCGATCGACCGGGCGTGTACCTGCTGCCCTCGCTCGATCCGAAGCAGATGGACGATGCGGCCGTGGTGCGCGCCTATTCGATCAAGGCCGTGCGCTCGCCGTACGCCTGGGTCGTCTACCAGCCGCGTGGCACCGACATGATGCAGATGGGGCCGCAGATCGGGCGGCAGTGGGCGTCCGACACGCTGGGTGCGCTGGCGCTGGCCTTCGTGATGAGCCTGGCCGTGGTCGGCTTCCGCCGCCGTGTCGCGATCGCCGCCGCTGCTGCCGTCTTCGCCTGGCTCGGCACCTTGCTGCCGTACTGGAACTGGTATCGCTTTCCGCTCGACTTCACGCTCGCCGCCCTGGCCGAGCAGCTGGTCGGCTGGCTGCTCGCCGGCGCCGCGATGGCGTGGTGGCTGGGTCGCGGCGAGCGCTCGCGCGTCACCAGCGCATAAGCGAACGCACATGCCGGATGGCCGCTTCATTGCGGCCAGCGGCCGCGCGCGGCGATAATTCGCGGTTCAAGCCTTCATCCGGACCACGCTCATGCTCGATCCCGCCCTGCTGCGTTCGCGCCTCGCCGAAACCGCCGCACGCCTCGCCGAAACCCGCGGCTTCACGCTGGACGTGGCCGCCATCGAGGCACTGGAGCATTCGCGCAAGCAGCTGGCGATGGAGACGCAGGAGTTGCAGAACCTGCGCAACACGCGCTCCAAGGCGATCGGCCAGGCCAAGGCGAAAGGCGAGGACGTGACGCCGCTGATGGCCGAAGTCGCTGGCATCGGCGACAAGCTCAAGGCCAACGAGCAGGCCCTCGCCGACGTGCAGGCCAAGCTCGCCGGGATTGCGCTGGGCATCCCCAACCTCCCGCACGAGTCCGTGCCCGTCGGCAAGGACGAGCACGACAACGTCGAAGTCAGCCGCTGGGGCACGCCGCGCGAGTTCGCGTTTGAAGTGAAGGACCACGTCGAACTCGGCGAGCGCCACGGTTGGCTCGACGGCGACGCCGGCGCCAAGCTCTCCGGCGCGCGCTTCACCGTGCTGCGCGGCCAGCTCGCGCACCTGCATCGCGCGCTCGGCCAGTTCATGCTCGACCTCCACACCAGCGAGCACGGCTACCTCGAATGCAATGTGCCGGTGATCGTCAACGCCGAGACCATGCAGGGCACCGGCCAGCTGCCGAAGTTCGAGGAGGATCTGTTCGCCACCGAAGTCGGCGAAACGAAGCGCTACCTGATCCCCACCGCCGAAGTCTCGCTGACCAACCTGGTGCGCGACACCATCCAGGACGCCGACGCGCTGCCGCTGCGCATGACCGCGCACACGCTGTGCTTCCGCGCCGAGGCCGGCAGCTATGGCCGCGACACCCGCGGCATGATCCGCCAGCACCAGTTCGAGAAGGTCGAGATGGTGCACGTCGCGCGCGCCGACCAGTCCTACGCGCAACTGGAAGAAATGGTCGGCCACGCCGAGACCGTGCTGCAGAAACTCGGCCTGCCGTACCGCAAGATGCTGTTGTGCACCGGCGACATGGGCTTCGGCGCCAGCAAGACCTACGACCTCGAAGTGTGGCTGCCCAGCCAGCAGACCTATCGCGAAATCTCCAGCTGCTCCAACTGCGAGGACTTCCAGGCCCGCCGCCTGCAGGCCCGCGTGCGCAACGCGGAAACCGGCAAGCCCGAACTCGTGCACACCCTCAACGGCTCCGGCCTCGCCATCGGCCGCACCCTGATCGCGGTGATGGAGAACAACCAGAACGACGACGGCTCGATCACCGTACCCGAGGCATTGCGCCCGTACATGGCCGGGCTCGACCGCATCGCATGAACACGCCGACACCGGCGCGCGGCAACTGGGGCAGGGTGGAGTTCTACGCCAGCTTCTTCCTGCTGCTGGTGCTGGCCGGCGTGATCGCCACCCGCCTCGGCTTCGACGGCGTCTGGCACCTGCCCACCGTCGACCTCGACCTGTCGATGGTCGCCCTGGCCCTCGTCCTCGCCAGCTTCTGGTTCGCCCGCCACCGCCGCCGCTGGCGCCTCGCCGTCATCGCCTTCGCCAGCGCCACGCAATTGGTGCCGATGGTCGTGCGCGAACCGGTGCTGCTGCTGCCGCTGCTCGGTGCGTTGATTCCGGTAGCGATCCTGGTCGGGTGTCTGGTGGCGCTGACCAAGAAGGGCGGCAGCGGCCGTCCGCCGCTGGGTTCCTGATAGACTTCCGTGCCTGCTGACGGGACGAATCCGCCAGCGAAAATTGATGGAGAGATGGCCGAGCGGTTTAAGGCACCGGTCTTGAAAACCGGCGAAGGGTCAAACCTTCCGTGGGTTCGAATCCCACTCTCTCCGCCAGATACGCAAAGCGCCCCGAGAGGGGCGTTTTGCTTTTTCCGGCAGTGACCACCACAGAGCAGAAACCACAGGATTTGACGAATTCACCCCAGGCGAATTCGGACATCCGCCAGTCGACACCCGCTACGCTCTCACCCCTTGCGACACATCGCCATCACTATGGGCCATGGTCAAACCGCCACAGGGGGCAGCATGTCCGCACTTTCCGATCGCTTCAGCCGCGCCGTCGATTACGCCCGCATCGCGCACGCCGCTCAGGTGCGCAAGGGCTCGAACATCCCGTACCTCTATCACCTGCTCGGCGTGGCCAGCCTGGTGATCGAGTTCGGCGGCAACGAAGACCAGGCCATCGCCGGCCTGCTGCATGACACCATCGAGGATTGCGGTGCCGCGCACGAAGCGGCGATCCGCACGCAGTTCGGCGACGCCGTCGCCAATATCGTGGTGGACTGCACCGACGGCACCGCCGAAGGCAAGGCCAGCCACACCGATCCCGAGGCCAGACGCCGCGACTGGATCGAGCGCAAACTCGCCTACCTCGCGCACCTGAAAGCCGCCCCGGACCAGACCCTGCTGGTCAGCGCCTGCGACAAGCTGCACAACGCCCGCGCCATTGTGCAGGACCTGGAAGACCCCGACGTCGCCACCCGCGTGTTCGACCGTTTCACCGGCGGCCGCGACGGCACGCTCGGCTACTACCAGGCGCTGGCGGAAATCTTCTCGGCGCGCGAAGTCAGGGCCGCCCGGGTGCTCGACAGCACGGTGCACTGGATGCACGAGCTGGCTGGGGCGTCCGCGCGCGTGGCTCTGACTGAAACGCAGGGGAAATGATCGGCAGCCGTTCCACGGTACGGCGTCCGGCCGCCTGAAATGCCTACGCGGCATTGTAATAACACATCGACATTGCTTCCGCCGGCGACGGCCATGACCATCACCACGCTATCCAGTCGCGAGTTCGATCAGGATGCCAGCGGCGCCAAGAAGGCGGCCAATAGCGGCCCGGTGTTCATCACCGACCGCGGCCGTCCGGCGCACGTGCTGCTGAGCATCGAAGAGTACACAAGGCTTATCGGCAACCAGCCCGGTATCGCCGAATTGCTGGCCATGCCGGGCGACGATGCGCCCGATTTCGATCCGCCACGCCTGCGTGACGGTCTGTACCGTCCGGTCAGGCTGCGCTGATGTACCTGCTCGACACCCATGTGTTTTCCGAAGTGCGCAAGGCCGGGCCGATCAGCATGTGAAGCGCTGTCCGATGGCATGGCCGCATCCAGCCTGTACCTGTCGGCGATCACCGTGCTGGAACTGGAAACCGGCGTGCTGCAAGCAGAGCGTCGCGATGCCCGCCAGGACACCGGACTTCGACACTGGCTGGATAACCGTGTGCTGCCGGCCTTTTCCGGTCGCGTGCTGGCCATCGATACCCTGGTTGCGTTGCGCTGCGCGCGTCTGCACGTTCCCGATCGGATGGCGCATGGAGACGCGCTGATCGCCGCTACGGCCTTGGTGCATGGCCTGATCGTGGTGACGCGCAACATCGCTGATTTCAAACCCGTCGCCGTGGAGCTGATCAATCCGTGGCTGGCGCGGGCCTGATTCGGGTTGGTTGAAGAGGCCCCGCAAGCGGGGCCTCTTTTTTTTAGGCGATCAGTGGCGCTGGCGGTGGATGTGGCGGCTATTGCGGTTTTCCGCGCGGTTGAGGCGGCGGGTTTCGCCCTTGGTCAGGTGGCCGTTGTGTTTCGCTTCGGCGGCGCTTTCGCGCTGGGCGATGTTGGCGGCGCGGCGCTGGTCGTTGGCCGCCTGCTTCGGCGTGATGGTGCCGTTGGCGACGCCTTTCGCGATGCGCGCCTGCTGGTTGTCGATGCGCTGGTTGACCTCGTTGACGCGGGGGTGGCCGGGGACGGTGGTGTCGGCGGCCATCGCGCTGGCGCTGGCGAACGCGGTGCAGGCGATCAGGCTGAGCAGGCCGAGGCGGATCATCGAAGCGTGGTTCATGACGGTGTCCTTCAGAGGGTGAGGCCGGCGGTGGGGTACTGCCATGTCGTGCCGGACGAACGGCGGCATGCCGGAAGGAAAACGCCGCTCGGGGTCACGGGTTGACGCGTCGCAAACGCGGTCCATTCTCCCGGACCCGCCTCGTGTCGAGCTGTCGTCATGGATTTCGCGCGCCCATGCCGATTTCGACGTGGTGCCGGCCTTCGGACGGCCGCTCGATAGGTGGCCGCGGCATCGCTGATGCAGTTGCCGTGCACGGTGACGGTTCTATTTTGCCGAAGGCGTCGGCGCCACCCTCCAGACTGTCGGGTTGGTCCTGGACAAGATTGGCGTTTCCGGCGGCACCTTTGTGCGGGATCACAAGGCGATTGAACCCGCGCTCCGCACCCCTCCTGTGCTCGCCCAAGTCGCTGGCAGCACGGCCTGCGTGAGCGAAATGCCGACGCCCAGCAGGTATGCGCGCAAAGCGTTGATCTCGTCGCCCGCGATGAAAGCCCCGACATGGCCATCCGGCCGCACCAGCACCCAACTGTTCGGCGACAAACCGTACGCGTCGCGAAAGTGTCCGTGCGCATCGACCACATCGCCACGGCTGCCGAACACATGCGTGCGCAGTTGCGGATGCGGCGCGATGCTGTCGCGGTCGGTGTCCTGGCCCAGCAGCGTCCAGTGCGGTCCCCGCAACAGATCGAAAACACGGGTGGGCAAACCGGTGGCGTGACGGATCGGTGCGTCGGGCGCACGATCCCCCGGTTGCAGGCGCTGCGATGCCGACGGGGTTTTCAGGCTCAACGACGAGGTGCGATAGTCGAGATCGAGCTGGCGCACTTCGCGGCCGCGGCGGTTGTCGCCGCGCTTGGCAGCATCGAGCAACTGGGTCGAGAGGCCGAGCACGTTCTCGGCAACGGGGCGGCGTTCTTCTTCGTAGCTGTCGAGCAACGCAGCCGGGGCGCCGCGCAGCACGGCGGCCAGTTTCCAGCCGAGGTTGTAGGCATCCTGCACGCTGGTGTTCAGGCCCTGGCCGCCGGTGGGTGGATGGATGTGGGCGGCATCGCCGACCAGGAAAAGGCGGTCGATGCGGTAGCGCTCGGCGAGCCGGGCGTTCATGTGATAGGTGGACGCCCACGAAACCGCGGTGATCCGGATGTCGTTGCGTCCGGTGCGTTCGGCCACCATCGCATCGATGCCGGCGGCGGAAAGGTCGATGTCGCCTTCCATCGGGACGGGCGCCTGGATCTGGAACAGGTCGGTACCGGCGAGCGCGCAGATGGCGATCTGCCGCTGCTTGTCCGCTTCGTTGAAACGATGCCAGGCCTCGCGCTCGAGTCCGTGCAGGGTGACGTCCGCCACCATGGCACGCATGCTGAGGGTCTTGCCGGGAAAGTCGATATCCAGCGCCTGGCGCACGAAACTGCGCCCCCCGTCCGCACCGACCAGGTAGCGGGCGCGCACGCTTTCCGGGCCGTGCGGGCCGGCAAGCGTGGCGGTCACGCCGTCCGTGTCCTGTTGCACGGCCACCAGTTCGCAGCCGAATGTCACCTGGTGACCGAGTTCGGCAAGGCGCTCGCGCATGATCCGCTCGGTCAGGAATTGCGGCAGCATCCACGGCAAGGCATGCGGTTCGGCGGGGGTGGCCTCGATCTCCTCCCCCAGCGCGGTATCGCTGTGGCTGCCATCCGCATGGTGCTGGCGCAGCACCGGGTAGGGGCCGCCGTCGGCATGGATGCGGTCGACGATGCCGAGATCCTCGAAGACTTCCAGCGTTCTGGGCTGGATGCCCTTGCCGCGTGAGCCGTGGAAAGGCCCATCCCTTTTCTCGATCAGGCGAAAACGGACACCACGGCGCGCGAGATCGATGGCCAGGGTCAATCCCGCGGCGCCGGCGCCGCAGATCAGGACATCAACGCATGAGTCGCCCATCCTGTTCTCCATATATGTGTAATATGCACGTGATTGGAGGATCGTATGACATCGAAGAATAATGTGCAATATGCACATAAATCGTCGCGCATCCGTGCGCTGCACATGGCGCTGATCAGGATCGTGAGCGTGATGAACCGGCCGGAAGTGGACGAGCGCATGGTTCGCGACGCCGGCATTTCGCTGGATGGCGCGTTGTTCCCGTTATTGGTGAGCGTCGAACGGCTGGGGCCGATCGGCATTGTCGATCTGGCCAGCCGCACGGGGCGCGACTACACCACGGTGAGCCGGCAGGTAAGCAAGCTGGTGAGCCAGGGGCTGGTGATGCGCCAGGCCGGTGAAAGCGATGCGCGGGTGCGCGCCGCGGTGATCACGCCCAAGGGAAAGGCGATGACCGATGCGCTGGATGCGGCACGCGAGCGTCGGGCACGCGAGCTGTTCGCCGACTGGAGCGAGCCGGACGTCGACGCGCTGGTGAAGCTGCTGCAGCGCTTTGCCGCCGGTATCGAAGCGCAGGAATCCGCAAAGGAGCGGGCGTAGCCTGGGCATTTGCGCGCAGGCATGAACCCGACGGCGCCGCGGATCACCAGCGATGCGGCTTCATTTCGAGGCGTGGCGCAAGCTGGTGGCGGCCGTGACGCGCTTCGCGAGCCGGGCCAGAACCGTGAACAGCGCCTCCAATCCGGGTGGCAGCTGCGTGCAATGCCATGCCGCGAAGCATTGGATCTTCCGGACGTTGTCCTGGCACGGCGAGATTTCGTCGGCGCTTCCCTGTACGGTTGCGGATGGCCGCCAGCGATGATGTTCGCCCGGGCAGGCATGGCATGGGTACCAACCTTGGAGTCGAGATGAAATCGTCAAACGTGCGTGCGACGACACTTGCGGTGTTGCTGGCGATGTCTGCAGGAATGGGCGCGCAGGCCGCGACGCCGCAACCCGCCGAATTCCCGCCGGATGCCTTTCCGTCCACCTACCAGCCGCTGCCCGCGCAGACCACGCTGATCGAGCACGCGACGATCTACACCGGCACCGGCGAGCGCATCGACGATGGCGCGGTGCTGCTGCACGACGGCAAGGTCGCGGCGATCGGCAAACAGGTGCAGGCTCCCGCCGCGGCGGTGGTGATCGACGCCAAGGGCAAGTTCGTCACGCCCGGGCTGATCGACGTGCACTCGCATCTGGGCGTGTACCCGTCGCCGTCGGTGGATGCCACCGCCAACGGCAACGAGATGACCAACCCGACCACGCCGCAGGTGATGGCCGAACACTCGGTGTGGCCGCAGGACCCGGGCTTCAACACCGCGCGCGCCGGCGGGGTGACCACGCTGGAGATCCTGCCCGGTTCCGGCAACCTGATCGGCGGCCGCGGCGTGGTGCTGAAGAACGTACCGGCCACCACCGTGCAGGGGATGAAGTTTCCGGACGCGCCGTACGGCCTGAAGATGGCCTGTGGCGAAAACCCGATGCGGGTCTACGGCAGTCGCCACCAGTTTCCCTCGACCCTGATGGGCGACGTCGCCGGCTACCGCCAGGCGTTCGCCGATGCGCAGGCCTACGACCGCGAGTGGAAGGCGTGGGAGGCCAAGGTCAAGGCCAAGGGGGCGTCCGACGCCGGCCCGCCGCCCAAGCGCGACCTGGGCAAGGAGACCCTGGCCGAGGTGCTCCACGGCAAGATCCGCGTGCAGATGCATTGCTACCGCGCCGACGAGATGGCCGCCTTGCTCGACGTGGCGAATGAGTTCGGTTTCAGGATCGCGGCGTTCCACCATGCCGTCGAGGCGTACAAGATCCCGCACCTGCTGGCCAAGGCCGACACCTGTGCGGCGATGTGGGCCGACTGGTGGGGCTTCAAGATGGAAGCGTGGGACGGCATTCGCGCCAACATCGCGATGGTCGACGCCGGCGGTGCCTGCGCGATGATCCACTCGGACGACGAGAACGGCATCCAGCGCCTCAACCAGGAAGTGGCCAAGGCGCTGGCGGCGGGGCGACGTGCCGGCCTGGACATCAGCGAGGCCCACGCCGTGACCTGGATGACGCTCAACCCGGCGAAGGCGCTGGGCCTGGACGACCGCATCGGCTCGCTGGAGCCGGGCAAGGATGCCGACGTGGTGATCTGGAGCGCCGACCCGCTCAGCGTCTACGCGCGAGCCGAGAAGGTGTTCCTCGACGGCGCCGTGGTGTTCGACCGCAACGATTCGCAGCGGCAGTCGACCTCCGACTTCATGCTGGGCAGCGCCATCGGGCCGCATGCCGTCGACGCCGCTGCAGGGGAGGGTGCGCGATGAAATACCTGGTCATGATCCTGGCGATGCTCTGCGTCGCCTGCAGCCCGGCTGACCGTTCAAGCGGCCATGCCGATACCGCGGCCGCCAGCTCCGCAGCCCGTGCGGACGGCGGTGCCGCCGGCGACGGCAAGACCTACGCCATCACCGGCGGCACCGTGTACACGCTGGGTGCCGCCGGCAAGATCGAGCACGGCACGGTGCTGGTGAAGGATGGCCGGATCGCGGCGGTCGGTGCCGACGTCGAGATCCCCGCCGATGCCGAGCGCATCGACGCCAGCGGCAAGATCGTCACGCCCGGCATCTTCGATCCGCAAAGCCAGTTCGGCATCGTTGAGGTGGGCGCGGTCAAGGAAACCCGCGATGCGTCGGCCGGCGATTCGCGTTTCAGTGCCGCGTTCGATGTCGCCGACGCGATCAATCCGCGCTCGGTGCTGATCCCGGTGAACCGCATCGCCGGCGTGACCCGCGCGATGGTCTCGCCGACCAACGGCGACAGGCACATCATCGCCGGCCGCGGCGCGATCATCGACCTGGGCTCCACCGAAGGTTTCATCCATCGCGATGCGGCGGCGATGTTTGCCGCCGTGGGCGAAGCCGGCGCCGAGCAGGCCGGCGGCTCGCGCGCGGCCGCGATGCTGGCGCTGCGCGAGGCGCTGCAGGATGCGAAGGACTACGCCGACAACACCAGCGCCTACGCCAGCAACCAGCGCCGCAAGTACGCATTGACGCGGCTGGACCTGGAGGCTCTCGGTCCGGTGCTGGCGGGCAGTGAGCCGCTGGTGCTCCACGTCGAGCGCGCCAGCGACATCCGGGCGGCGCTGCGGCTGGCGCGCGATTTCAAGCTGAAGCTGATCGTCTCCGGCGGCGCCGAGGCCTGGATGGTCGCCGACGAGCTGGCCGCGGCGCACGTGCCGGTGCTGCTCAATCCGCTGGAGGATTTGCCGGCGCATTTCGAGACGCTGGGTTCGACGCTGGAAAACGCCGCGCGCCTGCAGAAAGCCGGCGTGCTGATCGCCTTCGCCACCGGCGACACCCACAACGCACGCAACGTCACCCAGGCCGCCGGCAACGCGGTGGCCAACGGCCTGCCGTGGCTCGACGCGCTGAAGGCGCTGATGCTGAACCCGGCGCGGATCTACGGCATGGACCAGGACGTGGGCACGCTGGAGCAGGGCAAGCTGGCCGACGTGGTGGTATGGAGCGGCGACCCGCTGGAACTCTCCAGCTTCGCCGACCAGGTCTTCATCGCCGGCCGCAAGATCCCGATGGTCAGCCGCCAGACCATGCTGCGCGACCGCTACATGCAGGCGATGCGGGAGCAGCAGGCCGTACCGCCGGGTTACCTCATGCCGACGGCACAATGAGCCATCGGCCGTAGGGCGGGCACTGCCCGCCGGTGTTCTGCCGTGCGTGGACGGCGGGCACTGCCCGCCCTACGCATCGCCCTTTTGTAGGAGCGCATCCTGGGCGCGATGCTCTTCGTCACGCAACGAAAGGCATCGCGCACAAGGTGCGCTCCTACCGGGTTTGCGGTGTCGTGCGGGTGGTCAGACGTCCCGGGCCAGCTCTTCGGCCAGTCCGGTATAGCCGCCGGGCGTCAGTTCCAGCAGACGCTGCTTCGCCTCCGCCGGCAGGTCGAGCCCGGCGATGAATTCGCGCATCGACTCCCGGGTGATGCCATGGCCGCGGGTCAGCGCCTTGAGCTGTTCGTATGGCTGGGGCAGGCCATAGCGGCGCATTACGGTCTGCACGGCTTCGGCCAGCACTTCCCAGCTGGTGTCGAGGTCGGCGGCGATGCGTTCGGCGTTGACGTTGAGTTTGCCCAGGCCCTTCTTCAGCGATTCCAGCGCCACCAGCGTGTGGCCGAAGGCGGTGCCGAGCGCGCGCAGCACGGTGGAATCGGTGAGGTCGCGCTGCCAGCGGCTGATCGGCAGCTTCTCGGCGAAGTGACCCAGCAGCGCGTTGGCGAGGCCGAAGTTGCCTTCGGCGTTCTCGAAGTCGATCGGGTTGACCTTGTGCGGCATGGTTGACGAGCCGACTTCGCCGGCCTTCAGGGTCTGCTTGAAGTAACCCAGCGAGATGTAGCCCCAGATGTCGCGGGCCAGGTCGATCAGGATGATGTTGGCGCGGCGCACGGCGTCGCAGTATTCGGCCACGTTGTCGTGCGGCTCGATCTGGGTGGTGTAGGCGTTGTAGTCGAGGCCCAGACCTTCGACGAACTGCTGGGAGAAACAGCGCCAGTCGAGATCGGGATAGGTGATGGCGTGGGCGTTGTAGTTGCCGACCGCGCCGTTGATCTTGCCGGAGACTTCGACGGCGGCGAGCTGGGCACGCTGGCGCTGCAGCCGCGCCACCACGTTGGCGAGCTCCTTGCCGAGCGTGCTGGGCGAGGCGGTCTGGCCATGGGTGCGCGAAAGCAGCGCCAGGCCGGCGTTGTCGTGCGCCATCCGGCGCAGCGTGTCGATCACCGCGTCGAGCTGCGGCAGCAGCACGGCGCTGCGGGCGTCGCGCAGCATCAGCGCGTAGGAGAGGTTGTTGATGTCCTCGCTGGTGCAGGCGAAATGCACGAATTCCTTCGCCTGCGCCAGGCCCGCATCGGCGCCGATCTTTTCCTTGATGAAATACTCGACCGCCTTGACGTCGTGGTTGGTGGTCGCCTCGATCGCCTTGATCCGCTCGCCGTCGGCCTCGCCGAAGTTCTCCGCGATGGCTTTCAGGGTGGCGATCTGGCGCGCATCGAAGGCGGGCAGCTCGGCGATCTTCGGCTCGGCGGCCAACGCCAGCAGCCATTCGATTTCCACCTGCACGCGGCGATGCATCAGCCCGAACTCGCTGAAGATCGGGCGCAGCGCTCCGACCTTGCCGGCGTAGCGGCCGTCCAGCGGCGACAGGGCGGTGAGGGCGTGGTTGGGCATCGGGGCGTTCCGGCGAGGGGAAACCGCCATTTTACATTGCCGGCGCGTCCGTGCCCGGCGGCCTATAGTGGGCGGACGTGACCGTTTTTCCACTCGGCCCCGAATGTCCCACCCGAAGGATTCCCAATGAGCAACTTCCGCATCGAACACGACAGCATGGGCGAACTGCAGGTGCCCGCCGACGCGCTGTATGGCGCGCAGACCCAGCGCGCGATCGACAACTTCCCGATTTCGGGCCTGCACCTGCCGCGCCCGTTCATCCGTGCGCTGGGGCTGATCAAGGCCGCCGCGGCGGAGGTGAACCTGTCGCTGGGCCATCTGAAAAAGGGGCAGGCGACGGCGATCCGCAAGGCGGCGCTGGCGGTGGCGGAGGGCCAGTACGACGCGCAGTTCCCGATCGACATCTTCCAGACCGGCTCGGGCACCAGCACCAACATGAATGCCAACGAGGTGATCGCGCACCTGGCGGTGGCCGCGGGCGCCAAGGTGCATCCCAACGACCACGTCAACTACGGGCAAAGCTCGAACGACGTGATCCCCACCACCATCCACGTCAGCGCCACCCTCACCACCAGCGAGCAGTTGCTGCCGGCGCTGAAACACCTGAAGAAGGCGATCGACAAGCGCGCACGCGAGCTGAGGAACACGCCCAAGACCGGCCGCACCCACCTGATGGACGCGATGCCGATCACCTTCGGGCAGGAACTGTCGGGCTGGGCGGCGCAGATCGGCGCGGCGATCGAGCGGATCGAGGATGCGCTCAAACGCATGCGCCGGCTGCCGCAGGGCGGCACCGCGGTGGGCACCGGCATCAATGCCGATCCGAAGTTCGGCCCGGCGATGGCGGCGCAGCTCAAGAAGCTGACCGGCGTGAAGTTCGAATCGGCGGAAAACTATTTCGAGGGCATGGCCGCACAGGATGCGGCGGTGGAGCTGTCCGGCGCGCTGAAGACGCTGGCCGTCGCGTTGATGAAGATCGCCAACGACCTGCGCTGGATGAACTCCGGCCCGCTGGCCGGCCTGGGCGAGATCGAGCTGCCGGCGCTGCAGCCGGGCTCGTCGATCATGCCGGGCAAGGTCAATCCTGTGATTCCCGAGGCCGTGGCGATGGTCGCGGCGCAGGTGATCGGCAACGATGCGTCCATCACCATCGCCGGCCAAAGCGGCAACTTCCAGCTGAACGTGATGCTGCCGCTGATCGCGCACAACCTGCTGCAGTCGATCGGCATCCTGGCCAACGTCAGCGTGCTGCTTGCCGACAAGGCCATCGCCGGCTTCAAGGTCAACAAGGCGCGGGTGAACCAGGCGCTGGCGATGAACCCGATCCTGGTCACCGCGTTGAACCCGGTGATCGGCTACGAAAAGGGCGCGGCCACCGCCAAGCGGGCGTACAAGCAGCACCGGCCGATCATGGACGTGGCGCTGGAAACCACCGGCCTGTCGAAGGACGAGCTGAAGAAGCTGCTCGACCCGATGGCGCTGACCCGCGGCGGCATACACAGCTGACGGAACGGGATTCGGGATTCGGGATTCGGGATTCGGGATTCGTAAAAGCATCGCCCGCAAGCGGGCTCCTACAGCTTCCGTCGTCTCGTAAGAGCCCGCTTGCGGGCGATGCTCTTGTGTTTTGCTCTTGCGAATCCCGAATCCCGAATCCCGAATCCCGAATCCCGAATCCCGAATCCCGAATCCCGAATCCCGGCTCAGAACGACAGCACGGTCACGCCTTTCTTGTGGTCGGAGATATTCTTGCCGCAGTCCTGCACGTCTTCCTGCGTCATCGTGGCGTAGGGCTTGAACGCGGGCATCGCGGTTGCCAGCTGCTGCTGCGCGGCACGCAGGTCGGGCAGGCGCTTGCACAGTTCCAGGGCGGCGGCCTGGATGCGGTCGGTCTGCGGCTTGATGGCCGCCTCGATCTCGGCGTCGCTCTTGCCGCTGAACACGCCGCTCAGCGCCGCGCTGGCGGCATGCATGCCGAGGTCCGCGCCCTGCGTGCCGATCGCCATGCCGGCCTCGGCGATGTCGATGATCCGCTGGCGGTAGTCGAGCAGCATCTGATGCTGTTCCGGCGTGGCCGCGACCTTCTCGCCGTCGATCAGAAGGTCGCCCTGTGGCGTGATCTGGGCCTTGGACGTCGTGCGGCCCTGGCGCAAGGTTTTGCCGATGTGGACGGTGTCCACGTCGATGTTCTTGGTGACCAGTTCGCGTTTGGCCTGCTGCATCGCGTCGTCGACGCGGCGGGCCACCCACGAGCTGGGCGCCTTGTCGCCGGCCTGCGCGGTGGTGGCCGGCGAGGCCGGCTGGGAGTCGGCCTGGTCCGGTCTGCCGCAGGCTGCCAGCGGCAGCAGCAGGGTCAGGGCGAGGGTGTTGAGTATCACGGATTTCATGGATGTGCTTCTCCAGGTCGGTTGACGGAACGCAACTCAGCTGTCGTCGCGCCAGCGGCGGAACCAGATCGCGCCGGCCAGCATCGCCACGGCGGCAACCACGCCGATCCACAGGTTCATCGAGCCCAGCGCGGTGTAGCTGCGCAGCACGCCCAGGCTGGAAAGCACCGATGCCGGGTCGCTGCCGCCGATGCCGGTGACCTGCGAGAACCAGCCGCCGGGGAATACGCTGCCCAGGATGCGTGCAACCACGTTGCCCCAGTACCAGTCGTTGGAAATGTTCACCGTGCCCAGCAGGTTGAACCAGCCGATCACGATACCGACGCCCACCGGCAGGGCCACCGCCCACAGGAACGGCTTGCTGCGCGCCCAGGCCGAGCAGAGCATCAGCCAGCCCACGGTGGGCAGTGCCCACAGCACGTAGAGCGGGATCGAGCCGACCAGGTTGGCGAGCACCCGCAGCGGGTGCGACAGGCCCAGCAGGTGCCACACGCCGACGCCATGCAGCGACAGGGTGATGGCGAACATCAGCAGCATCACCAGGCCGGTCAGCGCGCCCACGACCACCGCGATCAGTGGGGCCACCACCGTGGCGGAAACCACCTTGGACAGCACCGTGGCGGTGTCGGAAACCGGCAGGGATTTCCAGAACAGGATGCTGCGGTCGCGGCGATCGTCGTAGAGCGCGCCAAGGCAGTAGAAGAACACCACGAAGCCGAGCACGATGCCGATGATCATGGTGGAGGAATACATCACCAGGTCCAGCCCGGCGCCGACTGCCTCCATCGACTGCTGGTCCAGGTCGCGGGTCAGCAGGTGCAGGTTGTTGCTGTTGATGCCCAGGTGGAAGCCCATCTGCCGGCCCATCACCTCGCCGGTCACGATGCCCATCAGGTTCAGCAGCAGGAAGATGGCGGCGGTGATCACCGGCGCGCGCAGAAAGCCGCCGCGGTGCTCCCAGAACTCGCGCTTGACCAGCCACAGGAAGGTTTTCATGCGTAGGTTCCCTTCATGGTGGCGACGAACAGGTCGCTGATGGATGGCCGGCGGGTCTCGCCCAGGGCCTCCAGTTGCGCCCGTCCGACGCCGTCGAACAGAAAGATGCTCTTGCCGAAGACCTGGCGCTCGTCCAGCGGCTTCAGCGCCCGGGCCGCATCGGCCCGGTCGGCGTTGACCATCACCTCGATGTAGCGCTCGCCCACGTCGTCCATGCTCGAATCGAGCACGATGCGGCCGTCGCGGATGAACATCAGGTCGGTGAGGATGTGCTCCACCTCCTCCACCTGGTGGGTGGTGACGATGATGGTCTTGTTCTCGTCGAAGTAGTCCTCCAGCAGGTTCTGGTAGAACTGCTTGCGGTAGAGGATGTCCAGGCCCAGCGTGGGTTCGTCCAGGATCAGCAGGCGGGCGTCGATCGCCATCACCAGGGCCAGGTGCAGTTGCACGATCATGCCCTTGGACATCTGGCGCACGCGCTGGCCCGGCTGCAGTTTGGTGCGGGCCAGGAACGCCTCGCACTTGGCGCGATCGAAGCGCGGGTGCACGTTGGCGACGAAATCGACCACCTCGCTGACGCGGATCCAGCGCGGCAGCACCGCCACGTCGGCGATGAAGCACACCTCGCCCATCAGCCGGTCGCGCTGCCTGCGCGGGTCGAAACCCAGCACGTTCAGCTGGCCGGTGAAATCGGTCAGGCCCAGGATGGCCTTCAGCGCCGTGGTCTTGCCGGCACCGTTGGGGCCGATCAGGCCGACGATGCGACCGGGCTCGACCTGGAAGCTGACATTGTCCAGCGCGACCGTCGACTTGTAACGCTTGCCGAGGCCGCTGGCCGTGATGACCGCGCTCATGCTGATGGCTCCTGGTGGTTGCCGGCTTCCCGCAGCAGGGTCTTGAGATCCAGCCCCAGCCGCTGCAGGCGGGCATGCAGTGCCGGCCATTCCTCGCGCAGGAAGCGCTCCCGTTCGGACTTGAGCAGCGCATCGCGCGCCCCTTCGATGACAAACATGCCCAGACCCCTCCTTTTCTCCACGAGTTGTTCGTCGACCAGTTCCTGGTACGCCTTCGATACGGTCAGCGGGTTGATCTGATAATCCGCCGCTACCTGGCGTACCGACGGCAGCGGGTCGCCTTCATTCAAGGCGCCGTCCAGGATCATCGCCACCACACGCTGGTGCAGTTGGCGATAGATCGGGACGCTGTCGTTCCAGGCGATGGTCATGGTTATTCCTTGGTGATGCGGCCGAACTTCTTGCCAAACGAATAGTAGGGCATGACCCACTGCGCCCCGAGCAGGCCCAGCGGCTCGATCGCCTCGCCCAAGCGCAGTTGCGCGTCGGCAGGCACGGCGGCCAGGTTGGCGGCGCTGCCGTCCTCGATCAGTGCCGCGGCACGCCGTTCGGCGGCGTTCGGGCGCACGGTGACGGGGGCCAGGTTGGTGACGTGGGCCGGCTCGCTGGCATGGCTGGTGCCGACCGGCTGCCAGGCGTCGACGTTGTACAGCACGGCGCGCAGGCTCGCGAAGGTGAGCAGGATGGCCGCGGCGCCGGCGATCAGTTTGTACGCTTTCATGTCGAACCTCCTTTGGTGCTCTGGGTGACTGGTGTTGTAGTGAACTATAACACCGAACTTCGAGCCGTCAAGGAGTGGGTGGCATGACTGATGGCCTAGGGGCCGGGAATCGGGATTCGGGATTCGGGATTCGGGATTCGGGAATCGGGAATCGGGAATCGGGAATCGGGAATCGGGAATCGGGATTCGGGATTCGGGATTCGGGATTCGGGAATCGGGAATCGGGAATCGGGAATCGGGAATCGGGAATCGGGAATCGGGAATCGGGATTCGGGATTCGGGATTCGGGATTCGGGATTCGGGATTCGGGATTCGGGATTGGGATTCGGGGTTCGGAAAGGCAGCAAGGCGGCTTGGCGTCCGTTCCCGTTCATTGCGCGATCCCACCCTGCAAGGGCACGGCCGCAGTGCGAAGGGCCGTCTCGTGAGGGCGCCACAAACACGAGAGGCCGGCTTCGCAGCCGGCCTCCTGGGTGTCGCATGGGGTATCGCTCAATCCTTCGCGGCGTACACCTGCCTGCCGCCGACCCAGGTCTGCAGCACCTGGGTGTTCCACAGCCTGCTGGCCGGGTCGTTGAAGATGTCGTGGTCGACCAGGATGAAGTCGGCCCATTTGCCGGGCTCCAGCGTGCCGATGCGGTTCTCCGCATGCTCGGCATAGGCCGCATCGAGGGTGAACGCGCGCAGTGCCTGGGTCAGGCTCAGGTCCTGCTGCGGGTACCAGCCGCCGGGCGGCTGGCCCTGGTGGTCCTGGCGGGTGACGGCCGAGTACAGGCCGTAGAACGGATTGGGCGATTCCACCGGGAAATCCGAGCCGGCGGCGATCACCGTGCCCTGTTTCAGGAAGCGCTGCCAGGCGTAGGCGCCCTGGATGCGTTCGTGGCCCACGCGATCCTCGGCCATGTTCATGTCGGAGGTGGCATGGGTGGGCTGCATCGAAGCGATCAGCTGCAAGGGAACGAAGCGCGGGATGTCCTGCAGCGAGACGATCTGCGCGTGCTCGACGCGGTTGCGCAGCGCCTTGGCTTGCGGGTGGCTGCGGTAGGCCGCGGCGAAGCTGTCCAGCACTTCGCGGTTGGCGCGGTCGCCGATCGCGTGGATGCCGACCTGGTAGCCCTTGGCGAACGCCTTGTCGATCTTGGCCGTCATGGTGGCCGGCGACATGAACAGCAGGCCGCTGTTGTGCGGATCGTCGGAGTAGGGCTTGAGCATCGCAGCGCCACGGCTGCCCAGTGCGCCGTCGGCGAACAGCTTGACCGCGCGCACGGTGAGGAAGTCGTTGCCGTAGCCGATCAGCGGGCCGTCCTTGCTGATGACGTCGAAGGACCCGCCGGTGTCGCGGATCATCGCGTAGATGCGCGCAGTCAACTTGTGCGCGTCGGCGTACTGTCGGTAGAGCCGGTAGTTTTCCAGGTCGATGCCCGCGTCGCTGACGCCGGTGAGGCCGACGCTGGCCATCTCGGCCAGCGCCGTGTCCAGCGCAGCGGCTTTTTCCGCCGCGGTCAGCGCCGGCACGTGGGTGTCAACCAGCTCGGTGGCACCGTCGACGAACACGCCGGCCGGGTTGCCTTGCGCGTCGCGCTCGATGCGCCCGCCGGCCGGGTCGGCGGTGGCGCGGGTGACGCCGGCGAGCTTGATCGCCGCGCTGTTGGCCCATGCCGCATGGCCGTCGACGCGGCTCAACCAGACCGGCCGGTCGGCGACCGCGGTGTCCAGCTCGGCGGCGGTGGGGAAGCGGCCGAGTTTCCAGATCACCTGGTTCCAGCCGCCGCCTCGGATCCACTTCGCCTGCGGATGTGCCTTGGCGTACGCCTTCACCTTGGCCAGCGCTTCGTCCAGCGAGCGGGTCTCGCTGAGGTCGACGCTGTTGCGCGCGTAGCCCAGTTCCAGCACGTGGCCGTGGGCGTCGATCAGCCCGGGCAGCAGGGTGCGGCCGTGGCCGTCGATCACGCGCGCGCCGTCGGCGCGTGGCCGCAGTTCGGCCGTGCTGCCGGTGGCCACGACCTTGCCGTCGTCGACCAGCAGCGCCTGGAACTGCTGCAACTTGCCCTGGCTGTCCAGCGTGTAGCCATTGACGTTGCTGACCAGCAGGTCGGCGGCGTGGGCCAGCGGAGCGGCCGCCAGCAGTGCGGCAAGCAGGAGAATGCGCAGGGACGGAGTCATGCGGTAATTCCGGCAGTCGGGTGCTCCAGTGTGTCAATGCCTGCCGGCAATTTCCAGCGGCGGGGCGGGCGCTGGCGGCTGTCGCGGGCCATCGCGGTGCTACGCTGACGCGAAGCGGGCGGCGGTTCGGACATGGATACCAAGATGACGCAATTGAGCGGTGCCTTGCAGGATCTGAACGACCTGTACTTCTTTGCGGCGGTGGTCGAGCACGGCGGCTTCTCCGCCGCCGGCCGCGCACTGGGCGTACCCAAGTCGCGCCTGAGCAAGCGGGTGGCCCAGCTGGAGGAGCGCCTGGGCGTGCGCCTGCTGCAGCGAACCACCCGCCGGTTCGTGGTCACCGAAGTCGGCGAGCGCTTCTACACGCATTGCCGCGCGGTGCTGGAAGAGGCCCGGGCGGCCCAGGACGCGGTGGACGAGTTGCGCGCCGAGCCCCGCGGTGTCGTGCGCCTGAGCTGCCCGGTCTCGCTGGCGCAGACCGTGCTGGCGTATCTGCTGCCGGATTTCCTGGCGATGTACCCGAAGGTGCAGGTGCGTCTGCTGGCGAACGATCGTCGCATCGACGTGATCGGCGAGGGTTTCGATCTCGCCATTCGCGTACGCAGCAAGCTAGACACCGACGCCAACCTGGTGATGCGCAGTTTCGGGCATTCCAGCACCACCCTGGTGGCCAGCCCCGCGCTGCTGAAGATCACCGGGCGGCCGACCACGCCGGGGGAGCTGGCCCGCTTGCCCGCGCTGTCGATGCGCGAGCACGAAGGCGCACAGATGTGGGAGCTCATCGACGCCAGCGGCGAGCAGGTCAACGTGGAGGTGCAGGCGCGCCTGATCACCGGCGATTTCGCCGTGCTGCTGGAGGCGGCCCGCCGCGGGCTGGGCGTGGCCCTGTTGCCGGAGTTCGTCTGCGCGCCGGCGATCGCTGCCGGCGAGCTGGAGGTGGTGCTGCCGGACTGGACCATGCCCGATGGCATCATGCATTTCGTCTACCCCAGCCGCCGCGGCATGCTGCCGGGCGTGCGTGCGCTGGTGGATTTCCTGGCCGAGCGCCTGCCGGAAACCACCTTGCTGAAGCACCAGCAGTGCCGCGAGCGCCCGCAGGCCGAGCTGCCGTCCGCCTGATGCCGGAAGCCCCGGCGATGCGCTACGCTGATTTCCTTATGGACATCCAAACGGCCAGATGACGATGATTGAAACCAAGCTGCCCAAGGTCGGTACGACGATTTTCAGCGTGATGAGCCAGTTGGCCCTGCAACACCACGCCGTCAACCTCGGCCAGGGTTTCCCGGATTTCGAACCGCCGCAGGAACTGCGTGACGCGCTGACGCGGGCGATGAACACGGGCAAGAACCAGTATGCCCCGATGCACGGCACTGCCGGGCTGCGCGAGCAGATCGCGCTGAAGACCGAGCGCCTGTACGGGCGCAAGCTCGACGTCGATACCGACATCACGGTCACCTCCGGCGCCACCGAGGCGATCTTCGCGGCGATCGCCGCGACGGTGCGCGAGGGCGAGGAGGTGATCGTGTTCGACCCGGCCTACGACTGCTACGAGCCGGCGATCGAACTGCAGGGTGCCCGCGCGGTGCACATTCCGCTGACCATTCCGACGTTCGCGATCGACTGGCAGCGCGTGCGCGACGCGGTGACGCCGAAGACGCGCATGATCCTGATCAACACGCCGCACAATCCCTCCGGCGCCGTGCTCTCGGCGGCCGACCTGGAGGAGCTGGCCTCGATCGTGCGCGATACCGGCATCGTGGTGCTGTCCGACGAGGTGTACGAGCACATCGTCTACGCAGGCGCCCACGAGAGCGTGCTGCGCCATCCGGAACTGGCCGAACGCAGCATCGTGGTTTCCTCGTTCGGCAAGACCTACCACTGCACCGGCTGGAAGGTGGGCTACGCGGTGGCACCGGCCGCGCTCAGCGCCGAGTTCCGCAAGGTGCACCAGTACCTGACTTTCTGCACCTTCCATCCGGCGCAGGTGGCGTTCGCCGAATTCATGGCCAGCACGCCGCAGCACTACCTGGAACTGCCGGCGTTCTACCGGGCCAAGCGCGATCGCTTTCGCGCGCTGCTGGCGCCGTCGCGTTTCAAGCTGCTCGACGTGCCCGGCGGTTATTTCCAGCTGGTCGACTACTCGGCGATCCGCGACGAGGACGACCTCGCCTTCAGTCGCTGGCTGGTGGAGCATGGCGGCGTGGCGGCGATCCCGCTGACGCCGTTCTGCGAACGCCCGCCGGGCACGCGCCTGCTGCGCCTGTGCTTCGCCAAGAGCGATGCCACCATGGAGGCGGCCGCCGAGCGGCTGTGCCGGCTGTGACGATGCGACCGCTCACCGTGTCGCTGGTGCAGGGTGCCACGCGCTGGCACGACGCGCCGGCCAACCGCGACTATTACGGCGGGCTGGTGCGTCGTGCGCGCGGCAGCGACCTGGTGGTGCTGCCGGAGACCTTCCTGTCCGGCTTCAGCAACGATACGCGCGCCAGCGCCGACACCATGGACGGCGAGGGTATCGCCTGGCTGCGCGCGCTGGCCGCCGAGGTGGGGGCGGTGATCTGTGGCAGCGTGGCGATCCGCGAGAACGAGGTGGTCTACAACCGCCTGCTGTGGATGCGCCCGGATGGCAGTTTCGAGCAGTACGACAAGCGCCATCTGTTCCGCATGGCCGGCGAGCACACCCGCTATGGCAGCGGCAGCCGGCGGCCGATCGTCGAGCTGAAGGGCTGGCGCATCCTGCCGCAGGTCTGCTACGACCTGCGTTTTCCGGTATGGCTGCGCAATCGCCGGCTCGCCTCGGCCAGCGGCGGCATGGATTACGACCTGGCGGTGTTCGTGGCGAACTGGCCAGCCGCGCGTCGGCACCCCTGGCGCACCCTGCTGCGTGCGCGGGCGATCGAGAACCTTGCCTGCGTGGTCGGGGTGAACCGGGTCGGCGTGGACGGCAATGAAATTGCCTACGCCGGCGACAGCGCGGTGATCGATCCGGTGGGCGAGGCCCTGGTGGAGCTCGGCGCGCAGGAGCAGGTGGTCACCGTCACGCTCGACCCGGCCCCGCTGCTTGCGCACCGCGAGCGCTTCCCGGCCTGGATGGATGCCGACGCGTTCACGCTGGCTGCAGACTAGTTCCCTGCGTTTGCAGGAGCGCAGCTGTGCGCGATGCCTTCCGTTACGTGACGGAAAGGCATCGCGCACAGGTGTGCTCCTACAGGATCGCCAGCACCGCTTCCGGCGGGCGGCCGATCACGGCCTTGCCGTTGGCGACCACGATGGGTCGCTCGATCAGGCGCGGGTGCGCCACCATGGCGGCGATCAGAGCCTGGTCGTCGAGCGAGGGCGAATCCAGGCCGAGTTCCGCGTATTCCGCCTCGCCGGTGCGCAGCAACTGCCGTGCGGTCATGCCCAGTTGCTCGAGCAGGCCGGACAGCTCCGCCGCCGTGGGGGGCGTGTCGAGGTAGTTGATCACGTCCACGTCGTCGGCGCGTTCCTGCAGCAGGGCCAGCGTGGCGCGCGACTTGGAGCAGCGGTTGTTGTGGTAGATGCGGATCATCGCCCGGCCTCAGCGATTGCCGGAACGGTTGCCGCCGCGGCCCGGCGGGCGTCCGCCGCCATGGCCCTTGGGCCGTGGATTGCCCGGGGCGCGGTTGCCGCCCTGGCCACGACCGGCGTGGCTGGAACGGTTGGCGGGGGCACGGTTGCCGTTGTTGCCGCCGGCGTACGGGTTGCCCGCTGCGGGCGTGCCGCGCGAGCGGCCGCCGGCCACACCGCGATTGCCGGTGGTGGAGCCAGCCAGGCCGCGCCGACCGCCGGGGCGGGGGGCGCCGTCGCGTGATTCGCCGGCAAACCAGGTGCGTACCGAAGGCAGTTCCTGGCCCGGTGCCACGCGGCGGCCCTTGCCGCGGCGCTTCGCGCTCCCCGGTGCGCGCTCCGGCGCTGCCACGTTGCCGTTGACCTCGCGGCCGTTGCGCGGCGCGGATTTGCGGCCGCGCACGGGTTCCTCGCGGATGCGATCGTAGGCGCGCAGCTCGCGCGCCTCGTCCTGGCCGCTGGTCCAGGCGCTGCCGGTGCCGCGCTCGGGGCGGTATTCGGTGACGCCGCGGCTGGCGCGGCGCTGGTGCAGGATCGGGCTCAGCGTGAGCACCGGCTGGGCCAGCCCGAGTCCGCTGGTCTGGCGCAACTGCTTGACGCTCTCGGCGTCCAGTGCCTCGCATTCGCCGCGGCGCAGGTTGCGCGGCAGCTCGATGCGGCCGTAGCGGATGCGCTTGAGCCGGCTGACCAGGAAACCTTGCGAATCCCACAGCCGGCGCACCTCGCGGTTGCGGCCTTCGCGGATCACCACGCGGAACCAGCTGTGGCTGCCGCCGCGGCTGATCACCGCGATTTCGTCGAAGCGGGCCGGGCCGTCTTCCAGCTCCACGCCCGCCTTCAGGCGTTCGATGACTTCGTCCGGCACCTCGCCGTGCACGCGGCAGAGGTACTCGCGCTCCATGCCGCTCTTGGGGTGCATCAGGCCATTGGCCAGTTCGCCGTCGGTGGTCAGCAGCAGCAGGCCGGTGGTGTTGATGTCCAGCCGGCCCACGGCGACCCAGCGGGCGCCCTTGAGCTGGGGCAACTGCTCGAACACGGTCGGCCGCCCTTCGGGATCCTCGCGGGTGGTCAGCACGCCTTCGGGCTTGTGGTAGATCAGCACTTCGGCGTCGTCGCGGTTGTCGGTGGCCACCACGAACTGCTTGCCGTCCATGACCACCCGGTCACCGGCCTTGACGCTCATGCCGATCTCGGCGGGGCTGCCGTTGAGCTCGATCTCTCCGGCCTGGATGCGTTGCTCCAGCATGCGGCGCGAGCCGAGCCCGGCGTTGGCGAGCACCTTGTGCAGGCGCTCCTCCAGGGCGGGGCCGTCGGCCGGACGGCTGTCGCGCTTCAGGGTAAGTACGGATTTTTGCGGCGCAGTCATGCGCTTTGCTCCTTGGTATCTTGATCGTCGGCGTCGGTTTCGACGGCCGTGGTCGTGGTGCCGGCGGAAGGCGAACCGGGATGGTCGGCGGCTTCGTCGGGCCCGGATGATGCGTCGGGCGACGGGGCGTCGGCGGCGGGAATGGGATGCTGCACATCGACCGGAGATCCGGTGTCCGACCCGGCGTCGGGCAGCGGCTCGTCCGGGGAACCGGTCTCGTCCGGATCGCCCGCTGCCGCATCCGGCTCATCCGCCTCGGCGTCCGGGTCGATGGGCAGGTCGCGGGCGACGTGCGCCGGCAGCGGTTCGGGCTCGAAGCGCATCTGGGGATCCTCCATGTCGCGGATCTCCGACAGCGGCGGCAGCTGGTCGAGCGATTTCAGGTTGAAGTAGTCGAGGAAGGCGCGCGTGGTGCCGAACAGCGCCGGTTTGCCCGGGACGTCGCGATGGCCGACCACGCGGATCCATTCGCGTTCCTCCATCGTCTTGATGATGTTGGAGGAAACCACCACGCCGCGGATCTGCTCAATCTCGGGGCGGGTGATCGGTTGCCGGTAGGCGATCAGCGCCAGCGTTTCCAGCAGGGCGCGCGAGTAGCGGCTGGGCCGCTCGGTCCACATCCGCGAGATCCATGGGTGCACGTCCTGGCGCACCTGGTAGCGGAAGCCGGAGGCGACCTCTTTCAGTTCGATGCCGCGCCCTTCGCAGTCGATCGCCAGTGATTCCAGCGCCTGGGCGATCTGCTGCGAGCCGACGTCCTCGTCCTCGTTGAACAGGTCGCCAAGCTGGTGCAGGGTCATCGGCTGGGTCGACGCCAGCAGCGCGGCCTCGATGATGGATTTGAGTTGATCGATCTGCATGGGTTCGGGTCGGGTGCCGTGGCGGCACGGGTCGGTGGTCTGGTTGGTCATTCGCCGGGCGGTTCGAGCAGCGCCGACTCGCCCGCCTGTGGATCCTCCGCCGGCAGTTCGGCGGGTTCTTCATGGTTTGCCTTGGCCTTGACGTAGATCGGCGCCAGCGGCACTTCCTGCACGATCTCGATCAGCATTTCCTTGGCCAGCTCCAGCATCGCCAGGAAGGTCACCACGATGCCCGGGCGGCCTTCGGCCAGGTCGAACAGATCCTCGAAGCGATGGAACGTCTCGTCGCCCAGCCGACTCAGCAGCTCGCCCATGCGCTGGCGCACGCTGAGCGCCTCGCGCTTGATCGCGTGATGCCCGAACAGTTCGGCCCGATGCATCACGTCCTTGAGCGCCAGCAGCAGCTCGGTGAGTTCCAGCGGGGGCGGCAGCCGGATCACGTTGCGCTCGCCCGTGTCGGCATGCACCACCACGCTGTCGCGCTCCATCCGTGGCAGGGCGTCGATGTCCTCCGCGGCACGCTTGAACCGCTCGTACTCCTGCAACCGGCGCACCAGCTCGGCCCGCGGATCCTCCTCCAGCCCTTCCTCGAGCGGGGGCCGCGGCAGCAGCAGGCGCGATTTGATCTCGCCCAGGATCGCCGCCATCAGCAGGTACTCGGCGGCCAGCTCCAGCCGCATCACGTCCCGCATCAGCTCGATGTAGGCCATGTATTGCCGGGTGATCTCGGCGACCGGGATGTCCAGGATGTCCAGGTTCTGCCGGCGGATCAGGTACAGCAGCAGGTCCAGCGGACCCTCGAACGACTCCAGGATGACCTCCAGCGCATCCGGCGGGATGTACAGGTCCTGCGGCATCTGCAGCATGGGCTCGCCACGCACGATGGCCAGCGGCATTTCCTGTTGATGCGGTACCGCGGCAAATGCTCCGGGCGTGTTTGCGCCCGGATCGGACTGCGCGACGACGGGTTCAGTGCTCATCAAGGCCTGTCTGGAGAGCCGTATTCCACGGCTGGCAGTGGATAGCGCATGTTCATGGTGGTTCGTGGGCAGGCGCGACGTGCTGCTCGCACCCGGCATGTGCCCGCGCTCGAACGCGTCGTTGGGCGGCGTCCCGGTATCCCGTTTCCGTGCAACATCAAAACCGAGGCGCGCTCGGCGTCCTCGTTCCGCCCGGCATGACGAATTCACGCATCGTGGTTCGGTCAGGCGGGGCGTCAGCGACCAAGGCGCTGCTGCTGCGGGTCGTCAGCCACGACAACAGAGCAAGCCAACTGGCGAACAACTTCGGCGCCGCTGGCTCTTTGCCGGTCAGTCTGGGTACTTCGGTGGACAACCCTGGAGCGCCGAAGGGCCGGCAGCAAGCAGGTTCCATGGGTCCACGCGTGTCCACAGGGTAATGGCAAGCCAGGCACAAGTCCAGTCGGGCGCGCGAGGAAAATCGCGCGTGGACTTCATGTCCGCGCTGGCAACAGGCAGAATAGGGAGTCCTGCTGCCGTTGCGGCGAGGCCAGTGGCCTCGCGTGACCCAATGTGACGCTGCGGGGCAAGCGCGAGGCACGGGAGGCGCCAGTCCGCAAGTCCTGTCGCCACCGGGTGGCTGCGGCAGGGAAGGTGCACGTTCGATGGTCGGCGCACCCGGCGTTTCCCGCCGACGGAGGCTTGGCGAGGGGCTTGGTGGCGGACGCAGTGGCACGGCAATTGCTTTCAGCGAAAGGAGCCCGGCGCTCTGGCCGGTTCGCATGGGCCGGTGCGTCGCCGGACATGTAGGGTGGTGCGTTCCTGCCCCGGCGGACGCAAACGCAGACAGGCGGTAGAACTGATGGCGATCGACAAACAGGGACATGATCGTGGCGAGCCGGAGAAGTTGCGGCCGGCTCGCATGCAGATCGAGACGACGGTGCTGATCAGCCGCCACGGCGAATCGCATCCCACGGAGCTGGTGGACATTTCGGCGACCGGCGCGCTGCTGCGCCGCCCGCTGGGCTGGACCGGGGAGGCGGGCCAGAGCTGGGTGCTGGACATGATCTTCGGGCACAACCTGCATATCCATCTGGAGGCGACGGTCGCGCGCATCTCCGATCACCACATCGGCTTTTCCTACAGCCGCATTCCCGAGGATAAACAGGTGCCGTTGTGGAACCTGCTGGGCGGTTACGCCGATATCCTGGAATACTGGAAGGACGGCTGAGCCGGTTCCGCTTGCGTCCGCACGAAAACGCCCGCGATTGCGGGCGTTTTTGCTGGCGGATGGTCGAACCGGTTCAGCCCGCGGGCTTTTTCTCGTCGCGCAGCTCGCGCCGCAGGATCTTGCCCACGTTGCTCTTGGGCAGGCTGTCGCGGAACTCGATCAGCTTGGGCCGCTTGTAGCCGGTGAGGTTCTCGCGGCAGAACTGCTTGAGCGCCTCTTCGGTGAGGTTCGGGTCCTTGCGCACCACGAACAGTTTCACCACTTCGCCGGAATGTTCGTCCGGCACGCCGACGGCGGCCACCTCGAGCACGCCGGGATGGGCCATCACCGCATCCTCGACTTCGTTCGGGTACACGTTGAAACCGGACACCAGGATCATGTCCTTCTTGCGGTCGACGATGTAGAAGTAGCCGTTCTCGTCCATTCTGGCGATGTCGCCGGTGTGCAGCCAGCCGTCGGAGCCGAGTACCTTGGCGGTTTCGTCCGGGCGGTTCCAGTAGCCCTTCATCACCTGCGGCCCCTGCACCATGAGTTCGCCGACTTCACCGACCGGCAACGGCGTGCCGTCCTCCGACCAGATCGCCACGTTGGTGGAGGGCACGGGCAAGCCGATCGACCCGTTGTATTGCTTCAGATTCAGCGGATTGATGCAGACCGCGGGGGACGTCTCGGTGAGGCCATAGGCCTCGGCCAGGGTGCAGCCGGTGACCTGTTTCCAGCGCTCGGCCACCTTGCGCTGCACCGCCATGCCGCCGCCGAGGGTCAGGTGCAGGCGCGAGAAATCCAGTTCGGCGAAACCGGGGGTGTTGAGCAGCCCGTTGAACAAGGTGTTGACGCCGGTGATCGCGGTGAAGCCTGACGCCTTCAGTTCCTTGACGAAGCCCGGCATGTCGCGCGGGTTGGTGATGAGCCAGTTGAGTCCGCCGAGACGGGCAAATACCAGCCCGTTCGCCGTCAGTGAAAAGATGTGGTACAGCGGCAGCGCGGTGATGATCACTTCCTCGCCGGGCTTGACCAGCTCGTCGCCGATCCACGCGGCAGCCTGCAGCATGTTGGCGATCATGTTGCCGTGGGTCAGCATCGCGCCCTTGGCCACGCCGGTGGTGCCGCCGGTGTATTGCAGGAAGGCGATGTCGTCGTGCGCCACCGCCACTGGTTGCAGCGGATGCGCCGCGCCCTGCGCCAGGGCATCGCGGAAACGCGCCGCCTGCGGCAGGTTGAACGCCGGCACCATCTTCTTGACGTGTTTGAGCACGAAGTTGACCAGCGCACCCTTGGGAAAGCCGAGCAGGTCGCCGATGCCCGTGGTGACGATGTGCTTTACCTGGGTCTGCGCCACCACCTGCTGCAGCGTGGCCGCGAAATTGTCCAGCACCACGATGGCCTGGGCGCCGGAATCCTCCAGCTGATGCTTCAGTTCGCGGGCGGTGTACATCGGGTTGGTATTGACCACGACCAGTCCGGCGCGCAACGCCCCGAACAGCGCGATCGGATACTGCAGCACGTTGGGCAACATGATCGCGATGCGATCGCCCTTGCCCAGCTTGAGCACGCCGGTGAGGTAGCCGGCGAACTGGCGGCTCATCTCGTCGATCTGTCCGTAACTGAGCTGCCGGCCGAAATTGGCGAAGGCGGGGCGATCGCGGAATCGGGCGAACGCCTCCTCGAGTACGGCGGGGACCGAGGCATACTGGTTGACGTCGATCTGACCGGGCACGCCGGCCGGATAGTGTTCCAGCCAGGGACGTTCGTTGCTCATGCTCTTGGGTTCCCCGTGATTTCGATGGTGATGCCGTCGATGATGATGCCGCCGTGGGTGGCATCAGGACGTCGGACGCGTCCATGATGGCCCGTGCGCCAGGCCATTGGAGCATACGCCCGCGTACAGCGGCAAGCCGCGTGCCATGGAGTTCCGTCGATGATCGGATTGCGAAAATCTTTGCCGCTTTCGGCTGCATTGCTGGCGTGCATGGTGCTGCTCGCCGGTTGCCACCGCACTCCTGACGAGGAGCGCATACGCGCTGCGATCACGGCGACGGCGCAGGCGGCGGAAGCCGGTTCGGCCGGTGGTGTCGGCGAATTCTTGAGCGAGGATTTCGACGGCAACGCGGGCGAACTGGACCGGCGCCGGCTGATGGCGATGGTGGGCCTGCTGAAACTTCGCGGCGAACGCGTCGGCGTGCTGCTTGGCCCGGTTTCCGTCGAGCCCCGCGGCGAGCGCATGGTGGCGACTTTCACGGTCACCCTGAGCAGCGGCGGTCGCTTGCTGCCCGATCGGCTGGGGGTGTATCAGGTGACTTCGGGATGGCGCAAGGAAGGCGGTGACTGGCGCTGCTATACGGCCAGCTGGGAGCGATCGATCTAGCCTTTGCGCCAATCGTCTGTGGGCTGCTGCGCAGGCCGGCGCGGGAAAGGAAAACGCCCCGACGTGCGGGGCGTTTTCCATGCCGGAGCAATGCGGCGTCAGGCGGCCTTGCGGCTTGCCAGCTGGCGCAGCACGTACTGCAGGATGCCGCCGTGGCGGAAGAACTCGCGCTCCTTCGGCGTGAGCAGCATCACGTGCACGCTGAACTGCTTCTTGCTGCCGTCCGCGGCCGTGGCGGTGACCGTGGCCTCCTTCGCGTTGCCGTTGTCCAGGCCGGTGATGTCGAAGCTCTCGCTGCCGGTCAGGCCCAGCGACTTGGCATTCTCGCCGGCCTTGAACTGCAGCGGCAGCACGCCCATGCCGACCAGGTTGGAGCGGTGGATGCGCTCGAAGCTCTCGGTGATCACGGCCTTGACGCCCAGCAGCAGGGTGCCCTTGGCGGCCCAGTCGCGCGACGAGCCGGTGCCGTATTCCTTGCCGGCGATGACCACCAGCGGCGTGCCGGTTTCCTTGTATTTCATCGCCGCGTCGTAGATCGCCAGCTGCTCGCCGCTGGGAATGTGGCGGGTGAAGCCGCCTTCCACGCCATCCAGCATCTGGTTCTTGATGCGGATGTTGGCGAAGGTGCCGCGCACCATCACGTCGTCGTTGCCGCGGCGCGAACCGTAGGAGTTGAAGTCGATCGGCTGCACGCCGCGCGAGATCAGGAAGCGGCCGGCCGGCGAATCCTTCTTGATCGAACCGGCCGGGGAGATGTGGTCGGTGGTGATCGAGTCGCCGAACAGGCCCAGGCAGCGCGCGGCGTGGATGTCCTCGACCGTGCCCAGCTCCATCGTCATGCCCTCGAAGTAGGGCGGGTTCTTGATGTAGGTGGAGGCTTCGTCCCAGGCGTACAGCGCGCCGTCCGGCGAGGCGATCGCGTTCCAGCGCTCATCGCCCTTGAACACGTCGGCGTAGTTCTTCTTGAACATGGCCGAGGTGACGGCGCTGGCCATCAGGTCGCTGATCTCCTTGTTGCTCGGCCAGATGTCCTTGAGGAACACGTCCTTGCCCTGCGCATCCTTGCCCAGCGGATCGGTGGAGAGGTTCACGTCGAGCGAGCCGGCCAGCGCATAGGCGACCACCAGCGGCGGTGAGGCCAGGTAGTTCATCTTCACCTCGGCGTGCACGCGGCCTTCGAAGTTGCGGTTGCCCGAGAGCACGGCGGCCACCGCCAGGTCGCCATCGGCGATGCCCTTGCTGACCTCGACCGGCAGCGGGCCGGAGTTGCCGATGCAGGTGGTGCAGCCGTAGCCGACCAGATAGAAGCCGGTCCTCTCGAGCTCGGCCAGCAGGCCGGTCTGCTCCAGATAATCCGTCACCACCTTGGAGCCGGGTGCCAGCGAGGTCTTCACCCACGGCTTCGCCTTGAGGCCGCGGGCAGCCGCCTTCTTCGCCACCAGGCCGGCGGCCAGCATCACCGCCGGGTTGGAGGTATTCGTGCACGAGGTGATCGCGGCGATCACCACCGAACCGTCGCCGATGCGGAAGCTCTGACCGTTGCGCTCCACCAGCACGCCGGTTTCCCCGATCGCGTTGGACGGATTGCCGATCGCGCTGGCGCCGCCCTCGTTGGCGAAACGGTCGACGTCGCCGTTGCCCTTGCGCCGGTTGGCGGTGAGCGCGCCCACCACGTCGTGGAAGTTCTTCTGCACGTCGGTCAGCAGCACGCGGTCCTGCGGGCGCTTGGGGCCGGCCATCGACGGCTTCACGTCGGCGAGGTCGAGTTCGAGCACGGCGGAGAACGCCGGCTCCGGGCTGTTGGCGTCATGCCACAGGCCCTGGGCCTTGGCGTACGCCTCCACCAGCTGGATCTGCTCGTCGCTGCGGCCGGACAGGCGCAGATAGTTCAGCGACTCCTGGTCGACCGGGAAGATGCCGCAGGTGGCGCCGTATTCCGGCGCCATGTTGCCGATGGTGGCGCGGTCGGCCAGCGCGAGGTGCTGCAGGCCCGGGCCGAAGAACTCCACGAACTTGCCGACCACGCCCTGCTTGCGCAGCATCTGCGTCACGGTCAGCACCAGGTCGGTGGCGGTGGCGCCCTCGGGCAGGCGGCCGGACAGCTTGAAGCCGACCACCTGCGGAATCAGCATGGAGGAAGGCTGGCCCAGCATGGCCGCCTCCGCCTCGATGCCACCCACGCCCCAGCCCAGCACGCCCAGGCCGTTGACCATGGTGGTGTGCGAGTCGGTGCCGAACAGCGTGTCGGGGTAGGCCCAGGCCTCGCCGTCGATCTCGGTGTGCATCACCACCCGCGCCAGGTATTCCAGGTTCACCTGGTGCACGATGCCGGTGCGCGGCGGCACCACCTTGAAATTGCTCAGCGCCTTCTGGCCCCAGCGCAGGAAGCTGTAGCGCGCCTGGTTGCGGTCGAACTCGATCGCGACGTTCTTCTCCAGCGCGTCCTCGCTGCCAAAGACGTCCACCTGCACCGAGTGGTCGATCACCAGCTCGGCCGGCGACAGCGGGTTGATCAGGGTGGGATCGCCACCCAGCGCCTTCATCGCGTCGCGCATGGCAGCCAGGTCGACCACGCACGGCACGCCGGTGAAATCCTGCAGCAGCACGCGCGCGGGCATGAAGGCGATCTCGGTGTCCGGTTCCCTGGCCGCATCCCACGTGGCCACCGCCTCGATCTCGCGGGAAGTCACGTCCACGCCATCCTCGTGGCGCAGCAGGTTCTCCAGCAGGATCTTCATCGAATACGGCAGCCGCTTCAGGTCGAAGCGCTCGCCCAGCCTGGCGAGGCTGGCGTAGGCATATTTCCTGCCGTTGACTTCGAGAGTATCGCGGGTGGCGAAAGTGTCTTTCATGGTGCTGCTCCTGGCTGAATCCTGCGGCTGGGACGACTGGCAAAACATGCGGGCGCGGCGCGGCCGGCCCCGCCAAAAGGGGAATTATCGCTCAAACGCTGCATGTCGGGCGTCGAGGAACCCCGGGTGCCTGCGCGTGACGGGCTCCGGTGCCGGTTAGACTGCACTCGGCGCCCGGGTGGGGAATCACGTGGCGCCACACAGGATGCCCGCCTTGATCACCGCAGACAAACGCCTTTGACGACATGCAGCGTTCGATGATTTCGACCCATCTCGCCGCCGTCTCCCTGCGCGACCTCGCGCTGGTGCAGGCGGTGCATCGCCATGGCAGCTTCAACAGTGCCGCGCGCGCGATGCACATCAGTCCGTCCGGCTTGTCGCACCAGGTGCAGAAAGTGGAGCAGGCACTTGGCGCGCCGCTGTTCGAACGCGGCGGGCGACGGGTGGTGGCGACCGCGGGCGGCCAGCGCCTGCTGCAGCAGATCGACGCGGTGCTGGTGGCGGCCGAACACCTGCAGCAGGTCGCCCGCGCCGGCGAGGCGGCTTTCGGCGGAGCACTTCGGCTGGGCCTGCCGGCGTCACTGGGTCCGTATCTGTTGCCGCATCTGATTGCGCCGTTTCCGCAGCATTTCCCCGGCGCCCGGCTGGGCATCTCCGAGGGCAAGCCGCGCGGCTTGTTGCGCAGGCTGCACGAGGGTGAACTGGACGCGGTGCTTGCGCCGTCGGCATCCACTGTCAGCGGGATCGCCTCGCGGGCGCTGTTCTTCGAACCGTGGGAACTGATGCTGCGCGCCGATCATCCGCTGGCCGGCCGATCGTCCATTGCGCTGGAACAGCTGGACCAGGCCGAGGCGATCCTGATGGCGGAAAGCCACGCCGACGGGTTCGACGGCACCGAGCGCGGCAACGTGCAGGACGTCAGCCTGGAAAGTCTGGCCGCCCTGGTCAGCTTGCGCGGTGGCTACGCGCTGGTGCCGGCGCTGGCGCACGAACGGCTTGCCTCGATGCCGGGGATCGTGCTGGCGCGACTCAAGGGTTCGGCCGGCGGCCGCGAGATTGCGCTGTACTGGCGCGATGCCTCGCCCTGGCATGACGACCTGCATGCGTTCGCCGAGCTGCTGCGCAAACTGGCGCGGCAGCGACCGGGCTTGCGCGTGCGCAGCGCCCGGGGCTGACGGGTCGGTGCACCAGGCTCAGGCCAGGCCGAGGTCGCCCGCGGCGGCCTCGTAGCGATCGATCACCGCGTCCACGTCGACCAGGTCCATCACTCCCGGCCGCTCGATCTTGCTGCCCCACGGAATTTCCGTCGCCGGCCGTCCCAGGTACTTGCGCGCGGCCTCGTCATATCGGTTCACGCACCAGCGCCGGTCGGAGTAGGGGCCGGAGCGGTCCGGATTGCTGGCGGCATGCAGGCCGATCACGCGCAGGCCCACGCTGTTGGCCATGTGCATCGGGCCCGAATCGGGGCCAAGCAGCAATTGCGCGCGCACGAACATGGCCATCAGTTTCTTCAGCGTGTCCTTGCCGGTGAGGTCGAGCGGCGTGCGCCGGCAGGCGGCCAGCACCGCGTCGGCCATCGACCGTTCCGATGCGGACGGCCCGCCGATCAGCACCACCCGCCAGCCGCGGGCGGCAGCGTGGTCCATCACCGCCGCGTAGCGCTCGGGCCGCCAGTTGCGCAGGACGTGGCTGGAGGCGGGGCTGACCAGCAGGGTGGGTGTGTCCCCCGGCAGTTGCGCGGCGGCCCAGGCATGCGCCTCGTCGGGGATCGGGATGTCCCAGCGCACCCGCGTCTGCTTCAGGCCCAGTGGCTCGCAGAAGCTGCCGATCGCGTCGAGCACGTGTTCGCCGCGACGCGCCGGGATGCGTTCGTTGATGACCAGGCCGTGCAGGTCTTTCGCGCGGGCGTGGTCGTAGCCGATGCGCCGGTCCGCCTTCACGGCCAGGCTCAGCAGATTCGAACGCATCGCCACCTGCATCTGCAGCAGGGCGTCGAAGCGCTGCCCCTGCAGGGCTGCGCGCACCGCGCGCAAACCGGCCCAGCCAGCGGCCTTGTCGAAGGTGACGAACTCCACGCCGGGCAGGTCACCCACCAGCTTGCGTTCGAGCTTGCCGACGATCCATGTCAGCGCGGTCTGCGGCCACGCCTGTTGCAGGGTGCGCACCAGCGGCACCACGTGGGTGACGTCGCCGATGGCGGAGGTGCGCAGCAGGCAGATCGAGGAAGGTGCATTCATCGCAAGGGTCGTTGGCCGTGCCGGCGGAAGACTGGCCAGGCTCGTGGGTTAGAATCGGCGTCCGGTCACAAGGCATCATGATGCCCGAACGCATCCAGCAAGACGCCCGCGGCGCGATTCTGTGTGACGTCGCCGTGTCGTCACAAGTCGACAATGACTGGTTTGCGCCGGAATACTGGCGCGAACGCGGTGCCTTGCGCACGCAGGCGGGTGGGCGTGGCGGCGTGGCCATCATCGCCAGCCCTCTCGGCGAATGCGTGCTGCGCCACTATCGCCGCGGCGGACTGGTGCAGGCGCTGCTGGGCGATCGCTACCTCTGGCTGGGGGCGCAGCGCAGCCGGCCTTTCAGGGAGTTCCGGCTGCTCACCGAGATCGAGCGGCTGGGTTTGCCCGGGCCGCGCGTGGTGGCGGCGCGTTATCGCCGACAAGGCCTGCTGTATCGGGCCGACCTCATCACGCATCGCATCGCCGGCGCGCGGACGCTCGCCGACTGCCTGGCCGGTGGTGACCTCGACGTCGAACTTGCGGCGGAGGTCGGCGGGGTCGTCGGGCGTTTCCATCGGGCCGGCATCTGGCATGCCGACCTGAACGCGCACAACGTCCTGGTCTCGCCTGCCGGCCTGCATCTGATCGACTTCGACCGCGGTCGCCAACGTGCGCCCGCCGCGGGCTGGCGCCTGGCGAATCTGCGGCGTCTGCGCAGGTCGTTGCTCAAGCTCGGTGCCGCTGCGGCCGGCGAGCAGGCGTTCGAGCATGAAATCTGGCAGCCTCTGCTGCATGGTCACGAGCACGCGCTGACGGCATGAACTGGCATCTGCACTTTCTCGGCGTGGGCGCCGCACATGCGACGGCGCTGGGTGCCGCGGCGGCCGTCCTCGAGCGTGCCGGCAAGCCGCTGCTGCTGATCGACTGCGGGCCGGGCACGCTCGACCGCTACATGGCGGCCTACGATGCGCTGCCGGCGGCGCTGTTTATCACCCACACCCACATGGATCACGTCGCGGAGCTGGAACAGTTGTTCATCCGGCTCTGGTTCGATCCCGCGTGCCGTGGGCAAACGCGCGTGTTCACCCACGCGGCCCTGGTGCCGTGGCTGCAGGCGCGGGTAGCCGACTATCCCGGTGCGCTGGCCGAAGGCGGCGTCAATTTCTGGGAAGCGTTCCAGCTGGTGCCGTGCACCCGCGGCTTCTGGCTGGAGGGATGCTGGTTCGACGTGTTCGCCACCCGCCATCACGTGCCGGGCACCTCGTATGGCCTCGCGTTGGATGGCAGTTTCGTCTACACCGGCGACACCCGGCCGATCCCCGAAGTGCTGGCGCGACACGCCGGCGGCCCGGCGTTGATCGCCCATGACTGCAGCCTGGTCGGCAACCCGTCGCACACCGGTATCGAGGACATCGCGCGCGAATACCCCGGGGCCCTGCAGCAGCAACTGCTTCTCTACCATTACGGCAGCGCGACCGATGGGGAGGCGCTGGCTGCGCGCGGTTTCCGCGTTGCCGCGCCGGGGCAGCGGATCGAGCTGCAGGCGCCAGCCGCACCACGCGCCGACGCCGGCTGAGTCCCGTTCGATTTGCTTGCCTGCATCCGGGCCTGCGGCTATCCTTCCGCTTCTTTGTCGGGCGGGATGCCCTGCGAGGAAGATCCGGGCTCCGTTGCCGGGTCGCTTCAGGAAGCGGAGAGGTGTCCGAGTGGTTGAAGGAGCACGCCTGGAAAGTGTGTATACGGCTTATCCCCGTATCGCGGGTTCGAATCCCGCCCTCTCCGCCAGTTTCTGAACAAACGGCGACAGCCTGAAGCTGGCGCAAGAGCAAAGCAGCAAAAGCAAGAACAACAAGCGCAATCGCTTGACGTCCATGGTGGCCCCGTCGGTCCCCCCGCGACGATAGTTCGCAAACTCCGCCAGGTCCGGAAGGAAGCAACGGTAGCGAATGACTCGGGTGCCGGGGTGTGGCTGGCGGGGCCGCCACCATTTCGGGCCGGACGTTTGCTGACTTGCGTGCGCCGACTTGGCACAATCGGCCTTTGTCCCCACGTTGGCAGCCATGTCCTATCAGGTACTCGCCCGCAAGTGGCGCCCGCGCAAGTTCTCCGAGCTGGTGGGGCAGGAACACGTGGTGCGCGCACTCACCAACGCGCTCGACGCCGGGCGCATGCACCATGCCTACCTGTTCACCGGCACCCGCGGCGTCGGCAAGACCACCATCGCGCGCATCTTCGCCAAGTCGCTGAACTGCGAGCGCGGGCAGTCGGCCGATCCGTGCGGCGAGTGTTCGGTTTGCACCGCGGTGGATGAAGGCCGCTTCGTCGACCTGCTGGAGATCGATGCGGCCAGCAACACCGGCGTGGACGACGTGCGCGAGGTAATCGAGAACGCGCAGTACGCACCATCGCGCGGCCGCTTCAAGGTGTACCTGGTCGACGAGGTGCACATGCTGTCCAAGAGCGCCTTCAACGCGTTGCTGAAGACGCTGGAGGAACCGCCGCCGCACGTGAAGTTCCTGCTCGCCACCACCGACCCGCAGAAGCTGCCGGTGACGGTGCTGTCGCGTTGCCTGAAGTTCAACCTCAAGCGCCTGCTGCCGGAACAGATCTCCGGCCAGATGCGGCACATTCTGGGCGCCGAAAACATCAGTTACGAGGACAGCGCGATCGGCGAGCTGGCGCGCGCCGCCGACGGCTCGCTGCGCGATGGCCTGTCGCTGCTCGACCAGGCCATCGCCTATGGCGGCGGCGCACTGCACGCCGATGATGTGCGCACTATGCTGGGCAGCGTGGCGCGCGGGCAGGTGCTCGGCGTGCTCGACGCGCTGGCCGCGGGGGACGGTGAACGGCTGATGGTGGAATGCACGCAGATCGCCTCCTATTCGCCCGACTTCGGCGGCGTGCTCGACGACATCGCCGGCCTGCTGCATCGGCTGCAGCTGATCCAGCTGATTCCCGGCTACCAGCCGGAGGCGGATGGCGGCGATGACGCGCTGGCCGACCTCGCCGCGCGCCTTGCCCCGGAGGACGTGCAGCTCTACTACCAGATCGCGGTGGCGGGCCGCCGCGACCTCGTGCTGGCACCCGATGCCCGCACCGGGTTCGAGATGGCTTTGCTGCGCATGCTGGCGTTCCGTCCCGGCGACGAGCCATCGGCCGCGCGCGCCACCCCGCACGCCGCGGCGGGCCCGGCGCCGGCG
>JBASAF010000007.1:0-5306 GCA_049650465.1 Rhodanobacter sp.
GGACATCGCCGCCGGCAAGGCGCGCGTGGCCGCGGCCGCCGCCGCCCTGAGCCAGGCGCGCACCGCGGTGGCCGATGCGACGCTGATCGCGCCCAGCAACGGCATCGTGATCGCCCGCGTGCGCGAACCGGGCAGCATGGTGGCCAGCGGCATGCCGGTGTACAGCCTGAGCCTGCGCGACCCGGTGTACCTGCGCGCGTATGTCGGCGAGGCGGACCTGGGCCGCATCGCATCGGGCACAAAAGTGCGCGTGCACACCGATTCCTCGGCGACCGTCTATCACGGCCAGATCGGCTTCATCTCGCCGCGCGCGGAATTCACCCCAAAGACGGTGGAGACCGCCGACCTGCGCACCGACCTGGTCTACCGCCTGCGCGTGGTGGTGTCCGACGCCGACGAAGGTCTGCGCCAGGGCATGCCGGTGACGCTCGACGTCGACACCGCCGGCACGCCCGCGCGGAGGCACTGAGATGGGCGCGCAGTCGGCCAGCGATGCATCGCGCCAGCACGGCCAGCACGACGCCGCGGTGGTGATCGAGAACCTCGCCAAGCACTTCGGCAAGGTGCAGGCGCTGCGCGGGCTCAGCGCCAGCATCCGCTACGGTCGGCTCACCGGCCTGGTCGGTCCCGACGGTGCCGGCAAGACCACGTTGATGCGGATCATGACCGGGCTGCTGGTCCCCGACGCCGGCAGCGTCACCCTGGCCGGTTTCGACGTGGTCAAGGACAACGACGCCATCCACGTCGCCAGCGGCTACATGCCGCAGCGCTTCGGCCTGTACGAAGACCTGACCGTGATGGAGAACATGCGCCTCTATGCGCGCCTGCGCGGCATGGACGCAGAGCACAACACCGAGCTGTTCGACGAGCTGCTCGAATTCACCCGGCTGGGGCCCTTCACCGCGCGCCTGGCCGGCAAGCTTTCCGGCGGCATGAAACAAAAACTCGGCCTGGCCTGCGCGCTGATGGCGCGGCCCAAGGTGCTGCTGCTGGACGAGCCCGGCGTGGGCGTCGATCCGGTCAGCCGGCAGGACCTGTGGCGCATGGTGCAGGCGCTGACCGACGAGGGCATGGCGGTGGTCTGGTCCACCGCCTATCTGGACGAGGCCGAGCGCTGCCAGAGCGTGCTGCTGCTGAACCAGGGCCAGCTCCTGTTCGACGGGCCGCCGCAGGAACTGACCGCGCAGCTCGAAGGCCGCAGCTTCCGCCTCGAGAACGTCGGCGCCGAGCGCCGCGCGGTGCTGACCGAGGCGCTGGACCTGCCAAGCGTGAGCGACGGCGTGATCCAGGGCGCCGGCGTGCGCGTGGTGCTGCGCGCGGGCGCCGGCGCGCAGCAGGTGCAGGCGCTGGCCGAGCGCTCGCGGGTGGAACTGGCGCCGGTGCCGGCGCGCTTCGAGGACGCCTTCATCGACCTGCTCGGCGGCGGCCCCGGCGGCACCTCGACCCTGGCCGAGCGGCTGCCGCCGGTCGAGCTGGGCTTGGACATCGCCGTGTCCTGCCGCCACCTCACCAAGCGCTTCGGCGCCTTCACCGCCACCGACGACGTCAGCTTCGAGGTGCACAAGGGCGAGATCTTCGGCCTGCTCGGTCCCAACGGCGCCGGCAAGTCCACCACCTTCAAGATGCTGTGCGGCCTGCTCAAGCCGAGCGCGGGCGAGGCGCACGTGGTGGGCCTGGACCTGCGCCGCGCCACCGGCGCGGCCAAGAGCCGGCTCGGCTACATGGCGCAGAAGTTCTCGCTGTACGGCCTGCTCTCGGTGCGGCAGAACCTGGAGTTTTCCGCCGGCGTCTACCAATTGGAAGGCCAAACGCGACGCGAGCGCATCGAGGAGATGATCGCCACTTTCGATCTCGGCGACTGGCTGTCCGCCACGCCCGACTCGCTGCCGCTCGGGCACAAGCAGCGCCTGGCGCTGGCCTGTTCGCTGATGCACCGCCCGCCCGTGCTGTTCCTGGACGAGCCCACCTCGGGCGTGGACCCGATCACCCGGCGCGAGTTCTGGACCCACATCAACGGGCTGGCGCGCAAGGGCGTGACCATCATGGTCACCACCCACTTCATGGACGAGGCCGAATACTGCGACCGGGTGGCCATGCTCTCGCGTGCGCGCCTGATCGCGCTGGACACGCCCGACGCGCTCAAGCGCATGGCGGTCACCCCGCAGCGGCCGGACCCGACCATGGAGGACGCCTTCATCCACCTGGTGGAATCCACCGAGCGCGACATCGAGGCCGCCGCATGAGCGCCGCCGCACGCAAGCACGCAGACGCTGTGCTGCCGGCCGGCTCGCGGCGTTTCGACCGGCGGCGGCTGATGGCGCTGGTGGCCAAGGAAAGCCACCAGGCCCTGCGCGACCCCTCGACACTGCTGATCGCCTTCGTGCTGCCGGTGGTGCTGCTGTTGCTGTTTGCCTATGCCGTGTCGCTGGACGCCAAGGACGTGCGCGTCGGCGTGGTGCTGGAATCGCCCGGCGCCTCGGCGCAGTCGTTGGCCGCGGCGTTCTCGGGCACCCGTTTCCTCAACGTGCATTTTGCGCACGACCGGCGCGAGGTGGCCGAGCAGCTGGTCTCCGGCGCGCTGCGCGGCTACGTGGTGATCCCGCAGGATTTCGAGCAGCGCCTGGCGCGGCACGGCAGCGAACCGCTGGTGCAGATCATCACCGACGGCTCCTACCCCAACACCGCCAACTACGTGGAGAACTACGCCCGCGGCGTGGTGCAGAGCTGGCGCGCCGGGCGCGGCGCCGCCTCGCCTGCGCAGGCCGTGGTGCTGGAGCCGCGCTACTGGTTCAACCCCGAACTGGAAAGCCGCCGCGCGCTGATCCCCGGTGCCATCGCCATCGTCATGACCATCATCGGCACCATGCTCACCGCGCTGGTGGTGGCGCGCGAGTGGGAGCGCGGCACGATGGAGGCGGTGCTGTCCACGCCGGCCTCGGTGGCCGAGATCCTGATCGGCAAGCTGCTGCCCTATTTCGTGCTCGGCATGCTGTCCACGCTGGGTGCCGCGGCGCTGGCGGTGTTCGTGTTCGGCGTGCCGCTGCACGGCTCGCTGGCGGCCTTGCTGCTGCTGTCGGCGGTGTTCATGGTGCCGGCGCTGGGCCAGGGCCTGCTGATCTCCTCGCTGGCGCGCAACCAGTTCCTGGCGGCACAGATCGCACTGTTCACCGGCTTCCTGCCGGCCTTCATGCTGTCAGGCTTTTTGTACGAGATCGACGCCATGCCGGCGCCGATCCGCGCCGTGACCCACCTGATCCCGGCGCGCTATTTCGTCGAGTCGCTGAAGACGGTGTTCCTGGCCGGCGACATCTGGGCGGTGTTCGTGCCCAACCTGCTGGCGATGGCGGCGATCGGCGCGGTGTTTTTCGGGCTGGCCAAGCGCGCCACGCGCAAGAACCTGGAGTAGTGCCTGTGTCCGGCTCCCTGCTCAGCTTCACCCGCCTGCGCGCGCAGTTCGTCAAGGAAGTCTTGAGCCTCCTGCGCGACCCGCGCAGCCGCATGGTGGTGTTCGTGCCGCCGATCCTGCAGCTGCTGGTGTTCGCCTTCGCCGCCACGCTCGAAGTACGCAACGTCGACATCGCCGTCTACAACCAGGACGCCGGCCGCTGGTCGCACGAACTGGTGCAGCGCCTGGACAGCGCGCGCTTCATCAGCGAGGTGCGCCACGTGGACAGCCAGCGGCAGCTGCACGAACTGATCGACCGCGGCCAGGTCATCGCGGCGCTGGCCATTCCGGCGGATTTCTCGCGCACGATCGCCGCCGGCGGCAGCGGCCGCGCGCAGGTGCTGGTCGATGGCCGGCGCAGCAACTCCGGCCAGATCACGGTGGCCTATCTCTCCACCATCGCCGCCGAGGTCGGCGCCGCGGTCACGCCCGATGCACAGGCGCCGAACCCGGTGGTCGTGCGCCACTGGTTCAACCCGAACCTGGTCTACCGCTGGTTCATCGTGCCCGGCCTCACCGGCATCCTGGCGCTGTTCAGCGCGCTGCTGATCACCTCGCTGTCGATCGCGCGCGAGCGCGAGCTGGGCACTTTCGACCAGCTGCTGGTATCGCCCACCTCGACGCCGGAAATCATCGTTTCCAAATCGCTGCCGGCGCTGGCGATCGGCGCCCTGCTGGGGCTGTTCATGATCAGCGCCGGCGTGTTCCTGTTCCGCATTCCCTTTACCGGTTCGTTTGTCCTGCTGCTGGCCAGCCTGATGTTGTTCATCCTGTCGGTAGTCGGCATCGGCCTGATGATTTCCGCGGTCAGCGCGACGCAGCAGCAGGCCATCCTGGGCGCCTTCGCCATCGGCGTGCCGGCGGTGCTGATGTCCGGCTTCGCCACGCCGGTGGAGAACATGCCGGTGGCGCTGCAATGGCTGGCGCAGGCGATCCCGCTCACCCACTTCCTGGTCATCGTCGAAGGTACCTTCCTCAAGGCGATGCCGGCGGCGGAGATCCTCGCCAACCTGTGGCCGCTGGCGCTGATCGCGCTGGTCACGCTGACCCTGGCCACGGCGCTGGTGCGCAGCCGCCTGTAATGACCATCCACGCCATGCCTGAAGGAGTTGCCATGACCCGCTCATCGAATCGCCGCTGCGGCGCGCCACGCGCGGCAGCCGTCGCGCTGGGCACGCTGCTGCTCGGCGCGTGCGCGGCAGGCCCCGACTACCGCGGACCACCGAGGGTGGACACCGGCAGCGGCTGGGCACAGCCGACCGCCACACAGGCGCCGGCCGGCCTGTCGGTCTGGTGGACCACGCTGGGCGACCCGACGCTGGACCGGCTGGTCACCACTGCCATGGCGGACAATCTCGACCTGCGCCAGGCGCGATCGCGCATCGCCGAGGAGCGCGCCCTGCGCGATCGCGCGACCGGCGGCTACGCGCCCACCGTCGGCGCCAGCGCCAGTGTGACCCGACGCCGGCAGAGCGAGAACGGCCCGCTGCCGATCGGCGCCATTCCCGGCATCTCGCGGGACCAGACCATCCACGACGCCGGCTTCGACGCCGGCTGGGAGATCGACCTGTTCGGCGCCACCCGGCGCGCCGTGCAGAGCGCCGAGGCCAGCGTGCAGGCCGCGCAGGAGGACGCCGCCGGCGTACGCATCAGCATCGCCGCGGAAGTGGCGCGCAGCTACCTCACCCTGCGCGGCGCGCAACGCGAGCTGGCCGCGCGCGAAGCTTCGATGCAGGCGCTCGCGCAAACGGCGGAGCTGGTCGGCCAGCGCTTTCGCGCGGGTGACGCGGCGCAGGCCGATGTCGATGCCGCGCAGGCGCGCCTGGACGTCGCCGCTGCCGGCCTGCCCGCCATCCAGGCG
>JBASAF010000008.1:0-92511 GCA_049650465.1 Rhodanobacter sp.
CCGCCGCACCGACCATGCCGCCGCCGACCACGGCCACGTCAAGGGCTGCGCCACGACGGCGCGGGGCGGCCTCGCCGCGGCCGGCGTTCAAGGCACGCGCTCCAGCACGGCGCGCGGCGGCGTGCCGCGGAAACCCATGCCGCGCCGTGCCAGCGCCCGTTGCAGCGGCGGCAGGCGGTCGCAGGCCAGCAAGGCCAGCGAACGCAGCGGCGCCAGCAGCGGTTGCGGCAGGCAGGCCAGCTGCACCAGACCGTGGCTCATCGCCATGGTGCCCTCCCGATCCGGTGCGCGGCGCGCGGCGTACTCGGCGAGCATCGCGGGCTCGCCCGGATCGGCCGCCGCCGTCACCAGCTCGGCCAGGGTCAAGGCGTCGCGCAAACCCAGGTTGAAACCCTGCGCGCCGATCGGATGCACCGTCTGCGCGGCATTGCCCACCAGCACCGCGCGCGGCGCCGTGAGCTGCCTGGCGGCCACGCGATGGATCGCGTACGGATGGCGCCTGCCCGGCCGCGCCAGGCGGCCCAGCCGCCAGCCGAAGCGGCGCTGGGCCAGTTCGAGGAAGCCGGCATCGTCCAGCGCGGCCACCGCGTCGGCTTCGTCGGCCGCAACGGTGAGCACCAAGCCGCAGCGGCGCTCCACCAGGGGCAGCAGGGCGATCGGGCCGTCATCGGAAAAGCGCTCGAAGGCGCGGTTCGCGTGCTCGCGTTCGGGCGTGACCGTACACACGAACAGGCTTTGCCGGTAATCGTGGTGCTCGGCCTCGATGCCGAGCGCGCCACGCACGAACGAGTGCGTACCGTCGGCGCCCACCAGCAGCGGCGTGTCGATGCGGCGCGGGCCGTCCGGCGTACCGACCTGCGCGCGCCAGCCGTCGGCCAACGGTTCCAGCGCCGACAACGTCGCGGGGGCCAACCGGGTCAGGCGGGTGCATTCGTCGAGGCGGCGCAGCAGGGCCGCGCCGAGCTCGCGGGCCGGCAAGGTCCAGCCCAGCGCGTCGACGCCTTGCCTGTCCGCGTCGATCCGCGCGCTGCCGAATTCGCCGGCGCGGCTGACCCGGATATGCCGGATCGGCGTGGCGCGCACGCCGACGTGGCGCCATACACCGATGGCTTGCAGTCCGTTGACGGTGGCCCTGGCCAACGCGAGGTTGCGCTCGTCATAGCTGGGCTGTGCATCGGCACGCGGCGCGGCCGTCTCGACCAGGGTGGCGCTGATACCGGCCGCATCCAGCGCGATCGCCAGGCTGGCGCCGACCAGGCCGCCGCCGATGATCAATACGCTGCCACAAACAGGGAGAGCGGAAGGTTCCATGCCACGGATGATACGCGTCGGCGCCATGCCGTCGCATCGGGCCGGTCGCATTGGGCTAAACTTGCAGGTCTGTATCCCGCAGCGCTGCACGGAGTCCCCATGGCAACCTCAACGACTCGCCGCCTGGTCATCTTCCTGGGCCTGGCCCTGGTGATGGGCGTCACCCGCTTCCATCCCTCGCTGCTGCATCATGCGTTGTGGGACGCTTCGTGGGGCGTGCTTTTCCTCGCCGGCTTCTGGCTGCGCGGCCAGGGCCGCTGGGCCTTCCCGTTGCTGATCGCGGAAGCCGTGTTGGTGGACTACCTCGTGATCAGCGGCCAGGGCATCGACTTCTGGAGCCATTACTGCGTGTCCCCCGCCTACTGGTTCCTGCTGCCGTCCTACGGCGCACTGTGGCTGGGTGGCAGCTGGCTGGCGAAACACCAGCAGGGCCTGAACTTGCGTACGCTCGGCCTCGCGGCCGGCACGCTGCTGGTGGCCGAGGGCGTCTGCTATCTGATCTCCAACGGCAGCTTCTACTGGCTTAGCGCCAGCGTTCCCGCGCCGCGCAGCCTCGGTGCGTGGTCCGGCAACCTCGGCGACTGGTACCTGCCGTTCCTCGCCGGCACCGCGGTCTACGTGGCGCTGGGCGCGGTGCTGCACGTGCTGGTGACCCAGCTGGCGCACGCCGCGCAGCGCGGCAGCCACGCCAGGCACTGACGTGGGCAACCGCCTCTCGCGAATCTACACGCGCACCGGAGACGACGGCTCGACCGGCCTTGGCGACGGCTCGCGCGTCGGCAAGGATTCGCCGCGGGTCAATGCCTACGGCACGGTGGACGAGCTCAACAGCACCATCGGCATGCTGCTGGCCGCCGACGGCGTCACCGACGAGGTGCGCGAAGTGCTGACCCAGGTGCAGCACGACCTGTTCGACCTGGGCGGCGAGCTGTGCATTCCCGGCATGGCGATGGTCAACGACGGCGATATCGAGCGGCTGGAGCACGTCCTCGACCGCCTCAACGACCCGCTGCCGCCGCTGAAGGAGTTCATCCTGCCCGGCGGCGGCATGGCCGCGGCCTGCGGCCACCTGGCGCGCACCGTGTGTCGCCGCGCCGAACGCGAGGTGATCGCGCTGGCGCGGGTGGAGGAGATCCGCGCCCAGCCGCAGCGCTATCTCAACCGGCTGTCCGACCTGCTGTTCGTGATTTCACGCGTGCTCGCGCGCGCCGGCGGCCACGGCGAGGTGCTGTGGCAGCACGAGCGCCGACCCAAGCCCAAACCTTCCGCCTGAGCCGCCGCATGTTGCGGCTGTATACCCATTCCGCCTGCCTGCGGCACGATCCGGGGCCGGGCCACGTGGAACGGCCGGCGCGATTGCAGGCGGTGCTGCAGGCCCTGGATCACGACCGCTACGCCGCGCTCGACCGCGTCGAGGCACCGGCGGCCACCCGCGAGCAACTGCTGCGCGTGCACGGCGCGGCGCACATCGCGGAGGTGTTGCTCGGCGCGCCGGAGGGCGAGATGCTGGCGCTGGACCAGGACACCGTGATGGGCCCGGGTTCGCCCGAGGCAGCCCTGCACGCGGCCGGCGCCGTGGTGGCGGCGGTCGACGCGGTGCTCGGCGGCGGCACGCAGCGCGCATTCTGCGCGGTGCGCCCGCCCGGCCATCACGCCACCCGCGAGCGGGCGATGGGCTTCTGCCTGTTCGACAACGTCGCGGTGGGAGCCGCCCATGCGCTGGCCGCGCACGGGCTGAAGCGGGTCGCCATCGCCGACTTCGACGTGCACCACGGCAACGGCACACAGGACATCTTCGAGCGCGAGCCGCGCGTGCTGTTCGCCTCCAGCCATCAGTCGCCGCTGTATCCGGACAGCGGCCGCGAGGACGAGTGCGGCTGCGGCAACATCGTCAACGGCGTGTTGTCGCCGGGCGCCGGTTCGCACGAATTCCGCGAGTTGTGGGATTCCGTGCTGCTGCCGCGCATGCACGCCTTCCGGCCGCAACTGGTGCTGGTCTCGGCCGGTTTCGACGCCCACGTCCGGGACCCGCTGGCCGACATCCGCCTGGGCGAGGAAGACTACGCCTGGCTCACCGAGCGGCTGGTCGCGCTGGCCCGGCGCCACGCCGAGGGGCGCATCGTCTCCACCCTGGAAGGCGGCTACGACCTCGCCGCGCTGGCTGCCAGCGCCGTCGCCCACGTGCAGGCGCTGATGGAATGAATCCGCGCCGGTCGCCGAGCCCGCGCTGAATGCGCGGGCGCAACCGGGGTGTCGTTTCTGCTAACTTGACCAGCCTTCGAGGTCGGCAGGTTCCATCGTGACATCAACGTTTCCCCCACGTCGCCTGCTGGCGGTCGCCGCTGCGGTGGCGCTGTTCGGCGGCCAGGTTCCGGCCGGCCAGGCCGCCCCGGCGGCAGGCCCTGCGCCGAATCCGGCCGAGCAGAGCTGCCCGCTGGGCTCCTTCCACTGCGCGCCCCGCCCCCTCAATTACGCGATGTGCCGGCCCAACGCGCTGCTGGAGTTCTACGACCCGACGCTGAGCCGGGACAGCAGCCAGCGCGCGACCGCGCCGGCCCGTGTCACCGCCCGGCACGTCGACAGCGCCGACCAGTCGGTCTACCACCTGTCCGGCGACGTGCTGCTGCAGCGCGCCGACCAGCAGCTGCAGGCCGACACGCTCGACTACAACGACACCACCACCGACTACGACGCGCGCGGCAACGTGCGCTACCAGGAGGCCGGGCAGCTGCTGGCCGCCTCGCACCTGCGCGGCAACACCAATGCCAGCCGCGGCATCGCCGACGACGTGCGCTACCAGATGCTGGAATCGCGCGGCAACGGCGTGGCACGCCAGGGGCAGATGCTGGACGCCGAGCGCACCCGCTATTCCATGGCCACGTATTCCACCTGCGACGTCGGCCATCACGTGTGGGAGTTCCGCGCCAAGTCGATCAGCATCGACAAGGCCAGCGGCGTGGGCGTGGCGCGCGATGCCACCATGCGGCTCGGCAACGTGCCGTTCCTGTACCTGCCGTACTTCAGTTTCCCGGTGGACGACCGCCGCAAGAGCGGCTTCCTCTACCCCACGCTGGGCAATACCAGCCGGGCGGGCTTCCAGATCAGCACGCCCTACTACCTCAACCTGGCGCCGAACTACGACGCCACGCTGGACCCGCGCTACTACAGCCGTCGCGGGCCGCTGCTGGCCGGCGAGTTCCGCTACCTGGTGCCCGGCAGCAAGGGGCAGCTGAACGTGGAATACGTGCCCGACGACCGCGGCAAGAGCGACGGCCTGGCCGACACCACGGGCAAGTCGCGCTACCTGGTGAACTTCTCCGACCGCACGGCGCTGTGGGATGGCTGGAGCTTCAGCGGAACCTACAACCACGTTTCCGACGCCAGCTACCTGTACGACTACGGCAACGCGATGTCGCAGAAGCCGGTGTACAACCTGCGCTCCGGCGCGGCGATCAGCGGCAGCGGCAAATGGTGGGATGCCTCGTTCGGCGCCACCACCTACGAGAACACCAACCCGTTCGCGACCGACTCCTCGCTGCCGTACCGGAAACTGCCCTACGCCCTGTTCAGCATGGAGGTGCCGCTGACCCGCTGGCTGCAGACCGGCGTGGACACCAGTGCGGTGGTGTTCCGCAAGCCCGGCTACGTCGAGGGCCAGCGCGAGGATCTCTATCCCTACCTCACCGCCGATTTCGGCAGCGCCGCGTGGTTCGTGCGGCCGCGCCTGGCCTGGCGCTACACCGCCTACCAGCTCGAGGACGGCTACCAGAATTACGGCCGCTCCGGCCGGCTCACCGGCTCGGCGACATCACCGTTCACCGAGCAGTCGCCGACCCGCTCGCTGCCGATCGTCAGTCTCGACTCGGGGCTGATGTTCGACCGCAGCACCTCTCTGTTCGGCACGCACTACACGCAGACGCTGGAGCCACGCGTGTACTACCTCTATGTGCCGTACCGCGACCAGGGCAACCTGCCGCTGTTCGACACCAACCTGATGTCGTTCGACTACTGGCAGCTGTTCTCCACCAACCAGTTCTCCGGCGCCGACCGCCAGATGGACGCCAACAACGTAACCGCGGCGCTGACCACGCGGTTGCTGGACGACAACGGCGTCGAGCGGCTTTCGGCCAGCATCGGCCAGATCCGCTACCTGAGCCGGCAGCGCGTGCTGGGCACCGACTGGACCGGCTCGGCCTACGTGGCCCAGCTGGACCTGCAATTGAACGACCGCTGGCGGGTGAACAGCTCCTGGCAGTGGAGCCCGAACAGCCGCGCCGTGGAAGCGGCCACGTTCGGGCTGCAGCGACGCCTCGGCGACGCCGGCATCGTCAACCTCGCCTACCACTACCGGCGCGGCCGGCTGGAACAATACAGCGCTTCGGCGGTCTATCCGCTGTCGGACAGGTGGCGCTTGTTCGGTGCCTGGGCGTTTGCTCCGGCCATCGAGACGCCCTACCAGCTGCCCCGCGGCACCGTGGATGCGATGCTCGGCGTGGAGTACGACAGTTGCTGCGTCACCCTGCGGCTGGTTGGCCGCAACTACGTCAACCAGGCCTACTACGGCACGAAGCCGATCCCCGGCAGAGACACCAACCAGCGCGACAACGCGGTCATGTTCGAGATCGTGTTCAAGGGGCTGGGCTCGACCGGCGGCCAGATCGACCCGCTGCTGCGCCGTGATATTCTCGGCTATCAATAATCCACCGCCTCGGCGACCCAGGCTTTCCCCCCGATGAAGCAATTCCTTGCATCCCTCCTGCTCGCCTTCGCGATCGCCGTTCCTGCCCACGCGCAGTTGCTGCAGTCGGCCGCGCCGGCGAACCAGCCGCTCGATCGCATCGTTGCGGTGGTGAACGACGACGTCATCCTGCAGAGCGAGCTGGACGACGCCGTGCGCACCATCCAGCAGCAGTACGCCGGCCGCGGGCAGTTGCCGCCGATGGACGTGGTGAAGCGGCAGGTACTGAACCGGCTGATCCTGATGCGCCTGCAGGTGCAGCGCGCGCAGGACCAGGGCATCTCGGTCTCCAACGCCGACATCGACCGCGCGGTGCAGGGCGTGGCGCAGCAGAACCGGCTCAGCCCCGAGCAGTTGCGCGCGGCGGTCGAGCAGCAGGGTTCCTCGTTCGCCGCGTTCCGCAAGGAACTGGGCGACCAGATCACCGTGCAGCGGCTGCACCAGAACGTGGTGCAGAACTCCGTCTCGGTGACCGACAGCGAGATCGACAACCTGCTCAACAGCCCCACCTACAAGGCCGGTGAAGTCCACCTGGCACATATCCAGGTGAGCATCCCCGGAGGCGCGGACGCTGCCGCGATCCAGGCGGCCCAGGCCAAGGCGGAGCAGGCCGCTGCCGCGGTCCACGGCGGCATGGATTTCGGCGCCGCGGCGATCCGCTATTCCGACGCTTCCGACGCGCTGGAAGGCGGCGACCTCGGCTGGCGGCGCATGGACGAGATCCCGCCCGCGTTTGCCGATACGGTATCGGCGATGAAACCGGGCCAGGTCAGCCAGATCCTGCGCGGCCCCACCGGCTTCCACATCCTCAAGCTGGTCGACCAGCGCAAGGGCGACCGCAAGATCGTCACCGAGTACCACGCCCGGCAAATCCTGATCAAGCCGAGCGAACTGCTGACCTCGGCCCAGGCGCAGCAGAAGGCGGAGGATCTGTACAAGCGCATCGTCGACAAGCACGAGGATTTCGCCGCGCTGGCCAAGGAGTTCTCCAAGGACGACACCACCGCCAACATCGGTGGCGACATGGGCTGGTTCCAGCCGGCGGCTTGGGGCACGGCCATCGCCGCCAAGCTCGGCGAGCTGAAGGACGGCCAGGTGTCGGAGCCGTTCCAGACCGAAGCCGGCTGGCACGTACTGGAACGTCTCGGCACGCGCCAGAGCGACCAGACCGTGGAGATCGAGCGCAACCAGGCGCGCCAGGCCATCGGCAATCGCAAGTCCGAACAGGTCTACGACGATTTCCTGCGCGACCTGCGCTCCAACGCCTACATCGAGATCCTGGTGCCGGCGTTGCGCGAGCCGGAGCAGGCGTCCGGCGGCGCCGCGCCCCAGGCCAGCTGAGCGCCATGGGGCTCGTCCGGCTGGCCGTCACCGCCGGCGAGCCCGCCGGCGTGGGCCCCGAGCTGCTGGTGCGGCTGGCCGCCACGCCACTGGCGGCAAGCTTGGTCGCGATCACCGATCGCGGCCTGCTCGAACGCGCCGCGACACGCTGCGGCACGCACCTCGAACTGATCGACGACGATGACGCACCGGCCGACTCCCGCGCCCCCGGCACGCTGCGCGTGCGGCACGTGCCGCTGGATGCGGTCGAGGTGCCGGGCCAACCCGACCCGCGCAACGCGAGCCACGTGCTGGCCACCCTGGCCGAAGCCGCCGACGGCTGCATGGCCGGCCGCTACGCGGCGGTGGTCACCGCCCCGCTGCAGAAATCCTCGATCAACGACGCCGGCATCGCCTTCAGCGGGCACACCGAGTTCTTCGCCGCGCGCGCCGGTGCCGAAGTGGTGATGATGCTGGCCAGCCCGCAGCTGCGCGTGGCGCTGGCCACCACCCACCTGCCGCTGGCGGCGGTGCCGGATGCGATCACGCCGGCGCTGCTGGCCCGCGTATTGCGCATCGTGGATGCGGAACTGCGCGGCAAGTTCGGCATCGCCCGGCCGCGCATCGCCGTGCTGGGGCTCAACCCGCATGCCGGCGAAGGCGGCCACCTCGGCCGCGAGGAGATCGACACGATGATCCCGGTGCTGGACGCCCTGCGCGGCGAGGGCATGCACCTGCTCGGTCCGCTGCCCGCCGACACCGCCTTCGTGCCGGCACAGCGCGCGCGCTACGACGCGGTGCTGGCGATGTACCACGACCAGGCCCTGCCGGTGCTGAAGAGCGAAGCGTTCGACCGCACCGTCAACCTCACCCTGGGCCTGCCCTTCATCCGCACCTCGGTCGACCACGGCACCGCGCTGGACCTCGCCGGCACCGGCCGCGCCGACCCCGCCAGCCTGATCGCCGCGGCCAGCCTCGCCCTGCTGCTGGTGGCGCGCGGCCAGGAACGGCACGCCGCATGAGTACACGCCCCAAGAAGAGCTTTGGCCAGCACTTCCTGCATGACCGTCTGTGCATTGACCGCATCGTCGCGGCGATCTCCCCGCGCGGCGAAGACTTCCTGGTCGAGATCGGCCCGGGCGAAGGCGCCCTGACCCTGCCCCTGCTGGCCGCGGCAGGCAAGCTCACCGCGATCGAGCTGGATACCGATCTCATCCCCGCGCTGCGTGCGCGCGCCGCCACGGTGGGCGAGCTGCACATCGTGCACGCCGACGTGCTGAAGGTGGACTTCACCGCGATGGCGCACAGCCACGGCGTGCCACGGCTGCGACTGGCGGGCAACCTGCCCTACTACATCTCCAGCCCCATCCTCTTCCATTGCGTCGAGCACGCGGCGGCGATCGAGGACATGCATTTCATGCTGCAGAAGGAAGTCGTGGAGCGGATGGCCGCCGCGCCGGGCAGCAAGGTGTACGGCCGCTTGTCGGTGATGCTGCAGCTCGCGTGCCGGGTGGAACCGCTGTTCGACGTGCCGCCGGAGTCCTTCCGGCCGCCGCCGAAGGTCGACTCCGCCGTGGTGCGGCTGCAGCCCTTGCCGCCGGAAGCGATGCATGACGCCGATCCGGCGCAGTTGTACGCGGTGGTGAAGGCGGCCTTCGCGCAGCGGCGCAAGACGCTGTCCAACGCGCTCAGGCAGGTGATGGACGTCGACGCCATCCGCCGTGCCGACGTGGACCCGCGCGCACGCGCCGAAACACTGTCGCCGGCGGATTTCGTGCGCCTGGCCAAGGCCGTTCCGGCAGCGCAGTGAAGCGGTCGCGCGCGTCCCGCCCCATTGGCGGGCGCAGGCCTTACAATCCGGGCATGACCGAACAATCCCCCTACACGATCGACGTGCAGGTGCAAACCCGCTTCGTTCCGGACCAATCCAGGCCCGGGGACAACCGTTACGTTTTCGCCTACACCATCACCCTGCGCAACGCCGGCCGTCTGCCCGCGCGCCTGCTCGCTCGCCGTTGGCAGATCACCGACGCAAACGGCAAGGTCGAGGAAGTGGTCGGCGACGGCGTGGTCGGCGAGCAGCCGTGGATGCGCCCGGGCGAGGATTTCGAGTACACCTCCGGCGCCGTGCTGGAAACCCCGGTGGGCATCATGGGCGGCAGCTACCAGATGCTTGCCGACGACGGCACCGAGTTCGAGGCGCCGATCCCGACCTTCACCCTGTCCATCCCGCGTACGCTGCACTGATGGTCAGGGACTGACATGGCTACGTACGCCATCGGCGACGTGCAGGGCTGCTATCCCGAACTGCGACGCCTGCTGGACAAACTGCGCTTCGACCCCGTGCGCGACCGCCTGTGGTTCTGCGGCGACCTGGTCAACCGGGGCGGGCAGTCGCTGGAAACGCTGCGGCTGATCCACGACCTGCGCGACTCGTGCGTGATCACCCTGGGCAACCACGACCTCAGCCTGCTGGCGATCGCACAGCGCAAACCGGAGGCGCAGGCGCGGGTGAACCCCGAACTGCGCGAGGTGCTGTTTGCCGACGATGCGCCGGTGCTGTTCGAATGGCTGCGCTCGCAGAAGCTGATGCACCACGATGAGCAGCTCGACTGGGCGATGGTGCACGCCGGCCTGGCGCCCGCGTGGACACTGCGCCAGGCGCTGCGCGCCGCGCAGGATGTCGAGCGCGAGCTGTCCAGCCCGCGCCACCCGCGCCTGCTGCGCAACCTGTTCGGCAATCGGCCCGCGCAATGGTCGAGCCGGCTGCAGGGCCTGGATCGCTATCGCGCGACCATCAACACCATGACGCGCATGCGCTACTGCGACGTCAACGGGCGCATCGACTTCGACGCCAAGGGCATCCCCGGCACGCAGAAGCCCGGCCTGTACCCATGGTTTGCGGTGCCCGGCATGCGGCGACGCGACGTGCGCGTGGTCTGCGGCCACTGGTCGGCGCTGGGCCGGTTCGCCGGGCTGGGCGTATACGCGATCGACACCGGCTGCGTCTGGGGCGGCAAGCTCACCGCCCTGCAACTGGACGCGGAAGAGCCGCGCTACGTCACGGTGAACGCCGAGCCCCATCGCAAGCGACCGCCGGGCGGCGAAGACTAGATGGCCGAGGAGTGAACGGAGAGGAGCGGGAGTGGGAGCGGGCCAGACGGCTTTCCCTCACGCTCCTCTCCGCTCACTCCCCGCCTGGTCTCAGGTCAGCTGCCCGTGGCAGTGCTTGTACTTCTTGCCGGAGCCGCAGGGGCACGGCTCGTTGCGGCCGACCTTGGGGCCGACGTGCTGCACCGGTTGCGGGCCCAGGCGGGCGCCGTCGTCCGGGGCGGCGGCAGCGGCGTTGCCGAAGGCATCCGGCGGCGCGCCGCCACCCGTCGCCAGCATCTGCTTCTGCAACCGCTCGGCCATGCGCTGCTGCTCGGCCTCCATCGCGGCGACTTCCTCCTCGCTGCGGATGCGGATGCGGGCAAGCATCTGCACCACCTCGGACTTGATCCGGGCCAGCATGTCGGAGAACAGCTTGAACGCCTCGCGCTTGAACGCCTGCTTCGGGTCCTGCTGCGCGTAACCCACCAGCGAGATGCCCTGGCGCAAGTAATCCATGCCGGAGAGATGGTCCTTCCAGGCATTGTCCACGACGGTCAGCATCACGTGCTTCTCGAGCTGGCGCATGGTCTCGGCACCGATCTGCGCCTCCTTGCTCCGGAACAGCTCGGCGACCGCCTCGTCCACGTGCTTGCGGATCATCTCCGCGTCGATCTCGCTCTGCTGCTCGATCCAGTGCTTGAGGTCGAGCGACAGGCCGAACTGGCTTTCCAGCTCGCGATCCAGGCCGGCGATGTCCCACTGTTCGTCGATGCTCTGCGGCGGGACGTAGGACTGCACCAGGGTCTGCACCACGTCCTCGCGGATGTCGGTGACCGTGGCCTCGACTTCCTCGCCTTCCAGCAGCTCGTCGCGCTGGGTATAGATCACCTTGCGCTGGTCGTTGGCGACGTCGTCGAACTCCAGCAGGTGCTTGCGGATATCGAAGTTGTGCTGCTCGACCTTGCGCTGCGCCTTCTCGATCTGCCGGCTGATCATGCGATCCTCCAGCGCGTCGTCGTCCTTCATGCCGAAGCGCTTCATCCAGCGCACCAGGCCTTCGCCGCCGAAGATGCGCAGCAGGTTGTCTTCCAGCGACAGGTAGAAGCGCGAGGAACCCGGGTCGCCCTGGCGGCCGGAACGGCCGCGCAGCTGGTTGTCGATGCGGCGCGATTCATGCCGCTCGGTGCCGATGATGTGCAGGCCCCCGGCGGCCAGCACCTGGTCGTGCAGCTTCTTCCACTCCGCCTTGACGCGAGCGCGGTCGACTTCGCTGGCGTCCTGCGGCAAGGCGGCCAGTGCGGCCTCGATGCTGCCGCCGAGCACGATGTCGGTACCGCGGCCGGCCATGTTGGTGGCAATGGTGACCTGGCCCGGCGCACCGGCCTGCGCCACGATGTGCGCCTCGCGTTCGTGGTGCTTGGCGTTGAGCACCTCGTGCGGCACGCCGGCCTTCTTCAGCAGGCCGGACAGCAGCTCGGACACCTCGATCGAGGTGGTGCCCACCAGTACCGGCTGGCCACGCTTGTGGCAATCCTTGATGTCCTCGATCACCGAGTTGTACTTCGGCGTCTGCGACAGGAAGATCATGTCCGGGTTGTCCTTGCGGATCATCGGCTTGTGGGTGGGAATCACCACCACCTCCAGGCCGTAGATGCTCTGGAACTCGAACGCCTCGGTGTCGGCCGTGCCGGTCATGCCGGCCAGCTTCTTGTACATGCGGAACAGGTTCTGGAACGTCACCGTGGCCAGCGTCTGGTTCTCGCGCTGGATCGGCACGCCTTCCTTTGCCTCGACCGCCTGGTGCAGGCCGTCGGACCAGCGCCGGCCGGCCAGCGTGCGGCCGGTGAACTCGTCGACGATGATCACCTCGCCGTCGCGCACGATGTAGTCCACGTCGCGCTGGTAGATGCCGTTGGCGCGCAGCGCGGCGTTGAGGTGGTGCACCACCGCGAGATTCTTGGAATCGTACAGGCCGCTGTCCTGGTCGATCACGCCCGCTTCGCGCAGCAGTTCGTCGGCGTGCTGCATGCCCGCCTCGGACAGGTGCACCTGCTTCTGCTTCTCGTCGACCCAGTAATCGCCCTCGCCGTCCTCCTCGGTCTGACGGATCATGCGCGGCACGATCTTGTTCACCGCGATGTACAGCTGCGGGGAATCCTCCGCCGGGCCGGAGATGATCAGCGGCGTGCGCGCCTCGTCGATCAGGATCGAGTCGACCTCGTCGACGATCGCGTAGTGCAGGCCGCGCTGGTAGCGCTGCTCCTTGCTGAGCGCCATGTTGTCGCGCAGGTAGTCGAAGCCGAATTCGTTGTTGGTGCCGTAGGTGATGTCGGCCGCATAGGCTGCGTGCTTGTCGGCGTGGTCCATGCCGGGATAGACCACGTCCACGGTCAGACCCAGGAAGTTGTAGAGCTTGCCCATCTGGGCGGAGTCGCGCCGCGCCAGGTAGTCGTTCACGGTGACCACGTGCACGCCCTTGCCGGCGATCGCGTTGAGGTACACCGGCAAGGTGGCCACCAGGGTCTTGCCCTCGCCGGTGCGCATCTCGGCGATCTTGCCCTGGTGCAGCACCATGCCACCGATCAGCTGCACGTCGTAGGGACGCATGCCCAGGGTGCGGCGGGATGCCTCGCGCGCCACCGCAAAGGCTTCCGGCAGCAGCTTGTCCAGCGACTCGCCGGCGGCGTGCCGCTGCTTGAACTCGGCGGTCTTGCCGCGCAACGCGGCGTCGTCCAGTTTCTCCATCTCCGGTTCCAGCGCATTGATGCGATGGACCGTACGCGAAAGCTGACGCAGCACACGTTCGTTGCGGCTGCCAAACAGACTGGTCAGGGCACGATTGAACATCGATTTTCCGGTTGGAGTGAACAAGACGCCCGCCATGAGCGCGGGCCAATCGGGCATGTTACTACATGGCCGGTACGGCTCACCCGGTATGGCGGGAGGGGCATGCCGAGGCCACACGGGAACACCGGCGAACCGTCACGAACTGGCGGCTGCCGGGGCCGGATTCAAGGGTCGGACGGAAGGTCCGGGCTAGCGGTGGCTGCGCACGAACGCCAGCGGATTGACCACGCGGTCGTGGTACCAGACCTCGAAATGCACGTGCGAGCCGGTGGAGCGGCCGGTGGACCCGGCCTGGGCGATCACGTCGCCAACCTGCACGTGCTGGCCCGGATGCACGTCCAGTTTGCTGTTGTGCGCGTAGCGGGTCATGTAGCCGTTGCCGTGGTCGATCTCGACCACGTTGCCATAGCCGCGCCGCACGCCGGCAAAGGTCACCATGCCTTCGGCCACGGCGTGCACCGGCGTACCGAACGGGGTGGCAATGTCGATCCCGGTATGCCGCGCCGACTGGCCGTCGAACGGGTCCGGCCGCACGCCGAAGTAGGAGGAGATGTAGCCGGGCACCGGCATGCCGGTCGGCTTCAGGTTGGATTCGATGCGCGCATCGAGCAGCAGGCTCTGCAGCGCCGACAACTGGGCCTGCTGGGTATTGAACTGCCCGGTGAGCCGGTCGATGCCGGCCTCCAGCGCGGGCGGCATGGCATAGCCGGTGCTGCTGGTGTCCTCGACGCCACCCATCGCGGGCGGCTCGTCGAAGTTGAATTCGCCGCTGTCGAGCTTGCCTACCTGCACCAGGCGCTCGCCGAGGGCGTTCAGGCGGGTCGATTGCGCCTGCAACTGGCCCAGCTTCACCGCCAGGGCGTCCAGGCTGCGCTGCGCATCGGCGCGCACGCCGCCGAGCTCGGTGTTCTGCTGGCGGATCTGCCGCTGCAGGTCGTGGATCTGCGCCAGCGCACGGTCGCGCGGGCTGGCGATCACCAGGGCCAGGGCACCGCCCAGGGCGAGGCAGCCCAGCACGGCCAGCGACAGCATCGAAAACAGTTTCCAGCGCACGCCCCGGTTGGCGAGGTCCAGGGTCCTGGGCAGCTTGCGGGCACGTGAGACGAGTATGATCTGCATGTCTTTCCAAAATCGAATGTCGGCACCATGCACCGCGCGGACCCCGCCATCTCCCGCCGCCGCGACAACGGACCGAGATCCCTTGCCGACTGCGGCTCCTTCGCGTCGCTGGCCCGGAAGGCCGGCGCGCTGGAAGCGCTGGACCGCGCACTGCGCCAGACGTTGCCATCGCCGCTGCGCGAACAGGTCAGATTCGCCAATCTGCGCAACAACCGCCTCGTCTTCCTGGCGTCTTCACCGGCCTGGGCGTCACGCCTGCGCTTGATGCAGGCACAGATCCTTGCCTCCGCAAGCGCCGTCGGCGCCTGCGCCAGTTCAGTCACCGTGAAAGTGGTTCCCCAACCACCGGCCGTTGCCGTACCGGATCAGTCAAAACCGCTTTCGCCAGCCGCGGCCGCCCACCTCAGGGCTGCCGCTGCCTCGTCCACAGACCCCGAGTGGCGGGATCTGTTCCTTCAGCTGGCGTCCTTCGCCGAAACCTCTGATTCCCCCCGGAACCCCTCGACTTGAGGGGCGTTCCTGCCGGCGCGTCGCATCGTGCCCCTCCGGCCGTGCCGTGGGAGCTGCGTTTATACCACGTGAAGAGTTAATGAAAAGTCCGGCCCGCGCCAGGCTGTGACCGAACCCGCGCGGCGAATGTGTCGGGGTCAACAAAAATGGCCGGATCCTGCGATCCGGCCATTCGGGTGGACGATGCCGGCGGACCGGCGCGGCGCCAGGCGTCAGATGGCCTGGGCCGGGTGCGCGTAGGAGATCGGCGACACCGCCGGATCCTCGTGGTAGCTGACCTCTTCCCATGCCGAGGCATCGGCGATCAGGGCGCGCAGCAGCTTGTTGTTCAACTCGTGGCCCGACTTGTGTGCGTGGTAGGCGCCGATCAGGCTGTGGCCGAGCAGGTACAGGTCGCCGATCGCGTCGAGGATCTTGTGCTTGACGAACTCGTCCTCGTAGCGCAGGCCGTCCTCGTTGAGCACGCGGTAATCGTCCAGCACCACGGCGTTGTCCATCGAGCCGCCCAGCGCGAGGTTGTTTTCGCGCAGCATCTCGATGTCGCGCATGAAGCCGAAGGTGCGTGCGCGGCTGACTTCCTTCACGAACGAGGTGGTGGAGAAGTCGATCTCGGCGCGCGAGGTGCGCTTGGAGATGATCGGATGGTTGAAGTCGATCGAGAAGCCGACCTTGAAGCCCTCGAACGGCTCGAAGCTGGCCCACTTGTCGCCCTGCTGCACCTTGACCGGCTTCTTGATGCGGATGAAGCGCTTGGCCACCGGCTGCTCCTCGATGCCGGCGGACTGCAGCAGGAACACGAACGGCCCCGCGCTGCCATCCATGATCGGCACTTCCGGCGCCGACAGGTCGACGTAGGCGTTGTCGATGCCGAGCCCGGCCATTGCCGAGAGCAGATGCTCGACGGTGGAGACGCGGACGTCGCCCTCGACCAGGGTGGACGACAGGCGGGTGTCGCCGACCTTGTCCTGGCGCGCACGGATTTCCACCGGCGGATCGAGGTCCGTCCGGCGAAACACGATACCCGTGTTCGGCGCCGCGGGACGCAGGGTCATGTAGACCTTGTCGCCCGTGTGCAGGCCGACACCGGTCGCCCGGATGATGTTTTTGAGCGTACGCTGCTTGATCATTATTGTTGGGACCCGTGGAGGCAGCAGCCAATCAGGAGCGGATGCTAACACAGTTTTAACCTGAGATAAAAGCAAACCGTACCGTACAGTCTGATTAAGCCTTCATCTTTCTTTCATCCTTGGGAACTGGCGCACATTCGGCCCTCGCCAGCGCCCGAAAGCAGGCGATGCCCGGACCAGGGACGGGAATCCGGCCCGGGACATCGTCTGACTGCCGCGGCGACAACTCCGCGGCCTCGGCCGGCGCCCTCCTGGCGCCCGGCATCAGCCCGTCATCCGCTCACCGTGGCCACGCCATCACCGCCTCCGGCGGCCTCGGCCGCGGAACAGGCAGGCAGTTCACGCCAAGGCCGATCGCGGCGCAATGGAGTGACTGACAGGTCGGACAGGTGATCGTTCAACGCTGCAACGTCGCGCAACCCTCCTTCAGTCGGCCTGACGGCGCAGGAACGCCGGGATGTCGAGATAGTCGAGGCCGGCATCGCCGTGTTTGGCCGGTGCGCTGGACTCCGTGCGCCCCTGCACCTCCGGCTGAGCATAGTCCACCACCTCGTTGCCGGTGCCGGTGCGCAGCACCACCGGGCGCGGGCGCATCTGCATCTGCTGGGTCTCGACCATGCGGATCGGCGGCTGGCTGCGCGAGGCATTGGCGCGGTTGAGGCCGGTGGCCACCACGGTCACGCGCACGTCATCCTTCATGTCCGGATCCAGCGAGGTGCCGATCACCACGGTGGCGTCTTCGCTGGCGAAGTCGTGGATGATGCGGCCGATCTCGTCGAACTCGCGCATGGTGAGGTTGGTGCCGGCGGTGACGTTGACCAGGATGCCGCAGGCGCCATTCAAGTTGACGTCTTCCAGCAGCGGATTCTTGATCGCCGCCTCGGCCGCCGCCTGCGCGCGGTCGTCGCCGCGGGCGGTGCCCGAGCCCATCATCGCCAGGCCCATCTCCGACATCACCGTGCGCACGTCGGCGAAGTCGACGTTGATCAGGCCCGGGGCGGTGATCAGGTCGGCGATGCCCTGCACGGCGCCCTGCAGCACGTCGTTGGCGGCCTTGAACGCGTTGAGCAGGGTGACTTCGCGGCCGAGCACGCTGAGCAGCTTCTCGTTCGGCACGGTGATCAGCGAGTCGACGTGCTGGGACAGGTCCTCGATGCCCTTCAGGGCGACCTGCATGCGCCGGCGGCCCTCGAACGGGAACGGCTTGGTCACCACCGCCACGGTGAGGATGCCCTTCTCCTTGGCCAGCTGCGCCACCACCGGCGCCGCGCCGGTGCCGGTGCCGCCGCCCATGCCGGCAGTGATGAACACCATGTCGGCGCCTTCGAGCATCGCCTCGATGCGTTCGCGGTCCTCCAGCGCGGCCTGGCGGCCGACTTCGGGATTCGCGCCGGCACCGAGGCCCTTGGTCACGTTGCCGCCGAGCTGCAGGTGGGTGCGCGAGCCGCAGTTGGTCATCGCCTGGGCATCGGTGTTGGCGACCACGAACTCGACGCCTTCGATGTTGGCATTGAGCATGTGCGCCACGGCATTGCCGCCGCCACCGCCCACGCCGATCACCTTGATGACTGCATTGGGTGCAAGTTTATCGATCAGTTCAAACATTTCCCGTCCTCCGTAGAGTTGTTGTCGTTTTAACCGCGGGGGACGACTCCTGTCGGCCCGTGGTGGCGGGTGGATTTCCTTCCACCCTGGGCGGCAGTTCCTGCGCCGCCCGAAACCGCATCGCTAGAAATTCCGCGTGAGCCAGCCGCGCAGCTTGTCGACGACCCCGCCCATGCTGCCGACCGCCGGCCCGCCGATCCGCGTGCCGCCGGCGCGCGCGCCGTGCAGCAGCAGGCCCACGCCGGTGGCGTGCAGCGGACTGGAAACCACCTCCCCGAGGCCGTCGACCTGCTGCGGCAGGCCGATGCGCACCATCTTGTGGAAGATCTCCTCGGCCAGCTCCAGCGCGCCTTCCATTTTCGAGGCACCACCGGTCAGCACCACGCCGGCGGCGACCAGGCTCTCGTAGCCGGAGCGGCGCAGCTGGTCCTGCACCATCTCGAAGATTTCCTCGTAGCGCGCCTGCACGCTCTGCGCCAGCGACTGCCGCGCCAGCCGGCGCGGCGGGCGATCGCCCACGCTGGGCACCTGGATGGTTTCCTCCGCGTGCGCCAGGCCGGTCTGCGCGCAGGCGTACTTGATCTTGATCTCCTCCGCGTGCGCGGTCGGCGTGTGCACGCCGTAGGCGATGTCGCTGGTGACCTGGTCGCCACCCACCGGCAGCGACGCGGTGTGGCGGATCGAGCCCTGGGTGTAGATGGCAATGTCGGTAGTGCCGGCGCCGATGTCGACCAGGCACACGCCCAGTTCGCGCTCGTCGTCGGTCAGCACCGCCTTGGCGCTGGCCAGCGCGGAAGGCACCAGCTCGTCGACAGTGAGCCCGCAGCGCTGGATGCATTTGGAGATGTTCTGCACCGCGGCGGCCGCGCCGGTGACCAGGTGCACGTTGGCCTCCAGCCGCACGCCGCTCATGCCGACCGGTCGGCGGATACCGTCCTGGCCGTCGATGCGGTACTCCTGCGACTCCTTGTAGAGCACCTTGCGGTCGGCCGGGATCGCCACCGCGCTGGCGGCCTCCAGCACCTGTTCCAGATCGCCGGCGGTGACCTCGCGCTCGCGGATCGCGGCGTTGCCGTGCGAGTTGCGCGTCTCCAGGTGGCTGCCGGAGATCGAGGCATAGACCGAGCGGATGTCGCAGCCGGCCATCAGCTCGGCCTCCTCCACCGCGCGCTGGATCGAGTGCACGGTCGATTCGATGTCCACCACCGAGCCGCGCTTCATGCCGCGCGATACGTGGGTGCCGATGCCGATCACGGTGATCGGTTCGCCCGGTTCGTACTCGCCGACGATCGCCACCACCTTGGAGGTGCCGATGTCCAGGCCGACGACCAGCTGTTTTTCGTTGCGCGTTTTCATGGCGAGACAGTCATGAGCGGGGTGAACCTCCTGCGCTGGTCCCGGCCGCGTCGGGCCAGCGCACGGCAAAGCCGTTGGTGTAGCGCAGGTCGGCGTAGACGAAACCGTCGGCATGGCCGGCGATCAGTTGCGGGTAGACGTCGAGGAAGCGATGCAGCCGGCGACCAGCCTGTTCGCGGTCGCCGATCACGATGCGCGCGCCGTTGCCGGTGGTGACGCTCCAGCTGCCGCGCTCGGTCAGCGCCACACCGTGGATCTGCAGGTGGGTGCCGGCGAAGGCCTTGCGCGCATCGGCGTAGAAACTCACCACCTCGGCCAGGCGCGCATCCGGACCGCTCAGGTCGGGCAAGGCGGCCAGCTGCTCCGCGCCGGGCGCGTCGAACACGCGGCCCTGGCGACTGATCAGCTGCTTGTCGTTCCAGCGCGCGAACGGCTGGCGCTCGTAGATGCGCAGTTGCAAGGTATCGGGCCAGTGCTTGCGCGCCTCCACAGACTCCACCCATGGCAGGGCGGCGACGGCCTTCTGCACCGCATCGAGATCCAGCGCAAAGAAGCCCTTGCCCAGCCGCGGCAATACCGCCGCGCGGATCTCGGCGGGGGTGACGTGCTTGAACTCCGCCTGCACGGTCAACCGGGTCACCGGCCAGCGATCGGCGGCAAACCACCCACGCAGCAGGCCGACGACCGGCAGCGCGACCAGCGCGATGGCCAGGCACCAGGCGGCGAGGCGGATGGCTCCTTTCATTGGGCGCCTCCTGCGGAGTCGCGGGATTCGGGATTCGGGATTCGGGATTCGGTAAAGCCGACACTGTCCGGCGCGAAGCTCGTCTCAAGCACGCGCCAGCACAATTCCTGGTAGTCGATGCCGGCGGCGGCGGCGGCCTTGGGAACCAGCGAGTGCGAGGTCATGCCCGGCGCCGTGTTGACTTCCAGCAGCCAGCAGCGGCCGTTGCGGTCGCGCATCACGTCGACGCGGCCCCAGCCGGTGCAGCCGAGGGCATCGAACGCGGCCAGCGCCAGTGCCGCCAGCTCGTCCGCCGCCGCACCTTCGGCGCCGGGGCACAGGTACTGCGTATCCTCGGCGATGTACTTCGCGTTGTAGTCGTAGAACGCGCCCTTGGGCACGATGTGGATGCTCGGCAGCACCTGGCGGCCGAGGATGGCGACGGTGAGCTCGTCGCCCTCGATCAGGGTTTCCATCAGCAGGTCGCCGGGATAGCGCTCGGCCAACTCGACCGCCGCCGCCAGGTCCTGCTCGGCGAACACCCGCGTCACGCCGACGCTGGAGCCTTCGCAGGCGGGCTTGACGATCAGCGGATAGCCGATCCGCCGCGCCGCGGCCAGCACGTCGGCGCCACGCGGCAACGCGGCGAAGGTCGGCGTGGACAGGCCGAGCGATTGCCACACGCGCTTGGAGCGGGTCTTGTCCATCGACAACGCCGAGCCGAGCACGCTCGAACCGGTGTACGGCACGTGCAGCGACTCCAGCGCACCCTGCAGCACGCCGTCCTCGCCCCCGCCGTGCTGGCCGTGCAGGATGTTGAACACGCGGGCGAAGTGGCCGGCGCGCAGCGCATCGAGCAGGGCGGGAATGCCGTCGATGGCGTGCGCGTCGACGCCGCGCGCGCGCAGCGCCGCCAGCACGTTGCGTCCGGAGTCCAGCGACACTTCGCGCTCGGCCGAGCTGCCGCCCATGACTACCGCCACGCGGCCGAACCGGGCCGGATCGGTGATGCGAGGCATGCCGGAATTCGCGGTTGCGGCCATCATGCGGCCCCCTTCGTCTTGAGTTCGCCGGCGTTCGCCAGCTCGACCGCCGCCGCGCCAATGTCGCCGGCGCCCAGCAGCAACAGCAGATCCCCGTCGCGCAGCAAGGCCGGCAGGCTGGCGCGGAACTCGCGCGGATGCTCGACCAGCACCGGGTCGACCTTGCCGCGCGCGCGCACGGCGCGCGCCAGCGCACGGCCATCGGCGCCGGCGATCGGTGCTTCGCCGGCGGGATACACGTCGGTCAGCACCAGTACGTCGGCATCGGCCAGCACGTTGGCGAAATCGTCCAGCAGGTCGCGCGTGCGGCTGTAGCGGTGCGGCTGGAAGGCCACCACCAGGCGTCGCTGCGGCCAGCCGCCGCGCACCGCCGCGAACACCGCGGCGATCTCGCGTGGGTGGTGGCCGTAGTCGTCGACCAGCAGCACGCGGCCGCCATCGATGGCCAGCTCGCCGCGCCGGTGGAAGCGCCGGCCCACGCCCTGGAAGCCCTTCAGCGCCGCGGCGATGGCCGATACCTCGACGCCGAGCTGCCAGCCGATCGTCGCCGCGGCCAGCGCGTTGAGCACGTTGTGCCGGCCCGGCAGGTTCAGTGTGACCGGCACCGCCGTCGCGACGTCGGGCAACTGCAGGTCGAAGTGCATCTCGAAGCCCTGCTGGCGCAGGCTCAGCGCGCGCACGTCGGCCTCCGCGCTCTCGATGCCGTAGCGGATCACGCGGCGATTGGTGGCCCTGGCCAACGCGGCCACTTCCGGATCGTCCACGCACAGCACCGCCAGGCCGTAGAACGGCAGCCGGTGCAGGAAGTCGGCGAAGGCCTTCTTCACCTCGGCGAAATCGCCGTGGTAGTTCTCCAGGTGATCGGCGTCGATGTTGGTGATCGCGGCGATCACCGGCGACAGCAGCAGGAACGAGCCGTCCGACTCGTCCGCCTCGGCCACCAGGTACTGCCCGGTGCCGAGCCGTGCGTTGGCGCCGGCCGCGTTGAGCTGGCCGCCGATCACGAACGTGGGGTCGTAGCCGGCCTCGGCCAGTACGCTGGCGGTGAGGCTGGTGGTGGTGGTCTTGCCGTGGGTGCCGGCGATGGCGATGCCGCGGCGGAAGCGCATCAGCTCGCCCAGCATCTCCGCGCGCGGAATCACCGGGATGCGCGCCGCCAGCGCGGCGGCCAGCTCCGGGTTGTCCGGCTTGATCGCGCTGGAGGTGACCACCACGTCGGCACCGACCACGTTTTCCGCGGCGTGGCCCACGTGCACGGCCAGGCCCAGCCGCTGCAGCCGCTGCACCGTGGGCGAGCCGGCGCGATCCGAACCGGACACGGCGTAGCCGAGGTTGTGCAGCACCTCGGCGATGCCGCTCATGCCGACGCCGCCGATGCCGATGAAATGCACCCGGCGGAACGTGCTCATCGGGTCCTGCTGGGCAGAGAGGCGGCTCATGCGGCCACCTCCGTGCAGGCGCGCGCAATCACCTGCGCCGCGTCCGGCTTGGCCAGCGTACGCGCCGCCTCGGCCATCGCCAGCAAGGCGACCCGGTCGCCGAGCAGCGCAGCCAGTCGCCGCGCCAGTTGAGGAATGTCCAGTTGCTTCTCCTGCATGATTTCGGCGGCGCCGACGGCCACCAGCACTTCCGCGTTGCGCGTCTGGTGGTCGTCCACCGCGTGCGGGAACGGCACCAGCAATGCGCCCAGCCCCGCGGCGGACAGTTCGGCCAGGGTCAGCGCGCCGGCGCGGCAGACCGCCAGGTCCGCCCAGCCGTAGGCGTCGGCCATGTCGTCGATGAAGGCCACCACGCGCGCCTCCACGCCGGCCTGCGCATACGCGGCGCGTGCCTCGTCGAGGCCGCGGCTGCCGCACTGGTGCAACACCTCGGGACGCTGCGCAGGCTCCAGCCGCGCCAGTGCCTGCGGCAGCGAAAGATTCAGCGCGCGCGCGCCCAGGCTGCCGCCAAGCACCAGCAGGCGCGGCGGACCGGCGCGACCGGCCATGCGCTGCGCCGGCAGCGGCAGCGCACCGATCGCCGCGCGCACCGGATTGCCGACCCATTGCGCCCGCGGCAGCACATCGGCGAAACCGGCCAGCACGCGGCGCGCCAGCGAGGCCAGCTTGCGGTTGGTGAAGCCAGCCACGCGATTCTGCTCGTGCACCAGCAGCGGCCGGCGCAACAACCAAGCGGCGAGCCCGCCGGGGCCGGCCACATAGCCGCCCATCGACAACACGCTGCGCGGCCGCAGCCGCCGCAGCAGCGCCAGCGAGGCGACGAGCGCGCGCAGCAGCATCAGCGGCGCCAGCACGCGCGTCTTCCAGCCCTTGCCGCGCAGGCCGCCCACCGCCACGGTATGCAACTCGATCCCGTGTGCCGGCACCACCCGCGTCTCCATGCCGCCGACCGCCCCCAGCCACGCCACCGGCACGCCCTGCCCGCGCAGGCATTCGGCCACCGCCAGGCCCGGGAAGATGTGCCCGCCGGTGCCACCGGCCATGATGAGGACCGGCCGGGATGGAGGATTGGGAATTCCGGTCATCATCATGCTGCCTTCGCCTCGCGCGGCACGACCGCGGCATTCGCATCGGCAGCGGCAACCGCCGCCGGCATGCGCGTGGCCATCTGGCGTGCATCGAGCGCGCGGTTGATCTCGAAGGTGGCACGCAGCAGCACGCCGGCCATGGCACAGGTGAGCACCATCGACGAACCGCCGTAGCTGATCAGCGGCAGGGTCAGGCCCTTGGTCGGCAAGGCGCCGAGGTTCACGCCCACCGACACGATCGCCTGCATCGCCAGCATCAGCGACACGCCGAAGGCCACGTAACCGGCGAAGCGCTGGCCCACGTCGACACCTTTCAGGCCCACCTTCAGCCCGCGCCACACGGCCAGCGCGAACAGGCCGATCACCAGCACGACGCCGACCAGCCCCAGCTCCTCGCCGATCACCGCGAAGATGAAATCGGTATGCGCCTCCGGCAGGTAGGAAAGCTTCAGCACGCTGGAACCCAGGCCCACGCCGTCCCACTCGCCGCGGCCGATCGCCATCAGCGACTGGGTCAGCTGGAAGCCGTCGTTGAACGGATCCTTCCACGGGTCCAGGAACGAGGTCAGCCGCTTCATGCGGTAGCTCTCGCCGGTCGCCGCGATGTACAGCAGCGGCATCAGCGGCAGGCCCATCAGGAACAGGAAGATCGGCCGTGCGCCGCCCAGCCAGACCATGGCGATGGTCACCGCGATCACCAGCGTGGCCGAGCCGAAATCCGGCTGCGCCAGCAGCAGCAGCACGATCAGGCCGGCCACGGCGATCGGCTTGATCAGGCCGAGGAAACGCGTCTCCACGCTGTCGCGATGGCGCACCAGGTAGCTGGCGATGTAGATCACCAAGATCAGCTTCACCGCCTCCACCGGCTGGAACGTGGTCACCAGCAGGTTGAGCCAGCGCCGCGCGCCGTTGATGCGCATGCCCAGGTGCGGCACGAACACCGCCAGCAGCAGCACGAACGCCAGCGCCAGCAGCGGGAACGCGTACTTCTCCAGCAGCCGCAGCTCCGTGCGCATGGCCAGCCCGGCCGCGACCATGCCGATGCCGAGGAACACCAGGTGCCGGCGCAGGAAGTAGAACGCGCCCAGTTGCTGGCTGTCCGCCACCGCGATCGAACTGGACGCCACCATCACCACGCCGATGCTGGCCAGACCGACCAGCGCGACCAGCAGCCACGGGTCGAAGTGCCCGCGCGGGCCGTTGCGGCGACGAGCCTGGGAGGCGGCGTCAAACATGGGCACCTCCCCGGGAGGCACGGGATTCGGGATTCGGAATTCGGGATTCGGCAAAGCGGGCACGGCGCAACGCCGCGGGCTTGCACCCGCTCTTGCGAATCCCGAATCCCGAATTCCGAATCCCGTCCATACTCAGCGCACCTTCAACGTGGCGAGGCCGACCAGCACCAGCACGACGGAGATGATCCAGAAGCGCACGATCACGCGCGGCTCGGGCCAACCCTTCAGCTCGAAGTGGTGATGCACGGGAGCCATGCGGAACACCCGCTTGCCGGTGAGCTTGAAGCTGGCCACCTGGATCATCACCGAGGCGGTTTCCATCACGAACACGCCGCCCATCACCAGCAACACGATCTCCTGGCGCACGATCACCGCGATGCAACCGAGCGCCGCGCCGATCGCCAACGCGCCCACGTCGCCCATGAACACCTGTGCGGGATACGTGTTGAACCAGAGGAATCCGAGCCCGGCGCCGGCCAGCGCGCCGGTGAAGATCGCCAGCTCGCCCGCGCCGGGAATCGCCGGCACGCCGAGGTACTCGGAGAACACGCGGTTGCCGGCCACGTAGGCGAACACGCCCAGCGCGCCGGAGACCAGCACGGTCGGCATGATCGCCAGGCCGTCCAGGCCGTCGGTGAGGTTCACCGCGTTGGAAAAGCCCACGATCATGAAATAGGTGATCACCACGAAAAACAGCCCCAGCGGCACCACCACGTGCTTGAACAGCGGCACGTACAGCGCGGTCTCCGCCACGGTGGCGCCATGCACGGCGTGCGGCGCGGTGTAGAACAGGAACAGCGCGGCGCCGAGGCCGAACACCGACTGCCAGAAATACTTCCAGCGGCTGGCCAAGCCGCGGCTGTCCTTCAGCACCAGCTTGCGGTAGTCGTCGTAGAAGCCGATCGCGCCGAAGCTCAGCAATACGCCGAGCACCACCCACACGTAGCGGTTGTGCAGGTCGGCCCACAGCAAGGTGGCCACGGCGACCGAGAGCAGGATCATCACGCCGCCCATGGTCGGCGTGCCGGCCTTGACCAGGTGCGTCTGCGGGCCGTCGCTGCGCACCACCTGGCCGGCCTTGAGCGCGGCCAGCCGGTTGATCAGCCAGGGCCCGCACAGCAGCGACAGCGCGAGCGCGGTGAGCGCAGCCATGATGGCGCGGAAGGTGATGTACTGGAACAGGTGCAGGGCGGTGAAATGCCGCGCCATCCAGTCGGCCAGTTCAAGCAGCATCGGTCGCACCTCCCCGGGCGGGCTGGGCGACCAGCGCTTCCACCACCTGTTCCATGCCGGCCGAGCGCGAGCCCTTGACCAGGCAGGTGACACCTGCATGCAGCTGCGCGCGCAGCGCGTCGATCAGGGCCGTCTTGTCCGGAAAATGCGCGCCGCCCGCGCCGAACGCCTCCACCGTGGCCGCACCCAGCGGGCCGACCGCGAACAGGCGATCGACGCCGCGCTCGCGCGCCCGGGCGCCGATGCCGGCGTGCAGCGCGCGCGCATCGGTGCCCAGCTCGGCCATGTCGCCGAGCACCAGCCAGCGCTCGCCGTCGGCCAGCAGCAGCGTGTCGATGGCGGCGGCCATGGAACCGGGGTTGGCGTTGTAGCTGTCGTCGATCACCGTCCAGCCGCCGGCGGCAACGATGCGGCGCAGACGGCCGGCCACGCCGGCAACCTGCTCCAGCCCGTTGACGATGGTCGGCAGCGGCACCTGCAGCGCCAGCGCCACCGCGGTGGCGGCCAGCGCATTGGCGACGTTGTGGCGGCCCGGCAGCGGCAGGTTCACCTCGGCCTCGCCCGGGGGCGTGTGCAGCGTGAAGCGCGAACCGTCGGCGCGCAGTTCGATCGCCCCGGCGCCGACTTCCGCGGGATGCTCCAGCCCGAAGCGCAGCACGGCGCGCGAACCGGCCAGTCCGGCGAAAAAGCCGGCGAAAGCGTCGTCCGCGTTGATGATGGCGGTGCCGTCGGCCGGCAAGGCCTGGTACAGCGCGCCCTTGGTTTCGGCCACGCCCTCGATGCTGCCCATGCGCTCAAGATGCGCCGGCGCGATGAGCGTGACGAGGCCGATATCTGGCCGCGCGATGGCGGCCAGGTAGGCGATGTCGCCGGGCTTGCCCGCGCCCATCTCGAACACGGCGTACTCGGTGTCCCGCGGCATCGCCAGCAGGCTCAATGGCAAGCCCAGTTCGTTGTTGTAGTTGCCGCTGCTGACGTGGGTGCGGCCATGGCGCGACAGGATCGAGGCGACCAGCGTCTTCACCGTGGTCTTGCCGTTGGAGCCGGTGATGCCGACCACGCGCACGTCGCGCTGCGCACGCACCGCGCTGGCCAGGTCGCCCAGCGCCGCCTCCACGTCGTCCACGTGCAGTTGCGGCAGCGCGCTGTCGACCGGATGCGTCACCAGCGCCGCCACCGCGCCACGGGCCAGCGCCTCGTCCAGGTAATCGTGGCCGTCCACGTGCTCGCCCTTGATCGCCGCGAACAGCTCGCCGGGGCGCAACTTGCGCGTGTCGATCGCCACGCCGGTGATCTCGGCCTGCTCCAGCGCCGCGTCGTTGCCGAGCAGGCGGCCGTGCAGCCACATCGCGATGGCGCCCAGCCGCATCATGCGCGCGACTCCCGGTGGTCCCGCCGGTCCAGCGCCGCGCGCGCCACCGCCAGGTCGTCGAACGGATGCTTGCCGGTGGCGCCATCCTGGTAGGTTTCATGGCCCTTGCCGGCGATCAGCACCACGTCGCCGCCGCGCGCCAGCTCCAGCGCATCGGCGATCGCCGCCGCGCGGTCGCGTTCGACCGCCATCGCCTTCGCTTCGGCCATGCCGGCCACGACCTGCGCCACGATCGCGTCGCCGTCTTCGCCGCGCGGGTTGTCGTCGGTGACGATGGCGATGTCCGCCAGTCGCGCGGCGATCGCGCCCATCATCGGACGCTTGCCCGCGTCGCGCTCGCCGCCGCAACCGAACACGCAGATCAGCTTGCCGGCGCAGTGGGCGCGCAGCGCGGTCAGCGCCTGCTCCAGCGCGTCGGGCGTGTGCGCATAGTCGACCACCACCAGCGGCAGGCCGTGCAAGCCGCCCAGCCGGTTCATGCGACCGTTGACCGGCTGCAACTGCCCGGCCACCTGCACGATGCGCTCGAACGGCTCGCCCAGCGCGCCGAGGCAGGCGATCACCGCAAGCAGGTTGGCGACGTTGAAGCGGCCGAGCAGGTGGCTGTGCAGCGTGCGGCTGCCCCACGGCGTGCGCAGTTGAAAGGCTAGCCCGCTGGCCGAGGTCACGACGTCCTCGGCGACGACATCCGCCGCGCCGTCACCGCTCGCGCTGAAGCGCAACACGCGAAGGTCGTCGGGCAACTGGCTGGCCAGCTCGCGACCGAAGTCGTCGTCGCCGTTGAGCACCGCCACGCGCAGGCCCGGCATCGCGAACAGCCTCGCCTTGGCCGCGCCGTAGGCCTCCATCGAGCCGTGGTAGTCGAGGTGGTCGCGGGTGAGGTTGGTGAAGGCCGCGGCCTCGAATTCCACCGCACCCACGCGGCCCTGGGCCAGCGCGTGCGAGGAAACTTCCATGGCCACGTGGCTGACGCCGTCGTCCCGGAACCGCGCCAGCAGCGCGTGCACGCTGATTGCATCGGGCGTGGTGCGCTCGCCCTCCAGCAACTGGCCATGCACGCCGGCGCCCAGCGTGCCGATGGTGGCGGCGCGATGGCCCAGCAACGTCCATGCCTGCGCCAGCAACTGCACGCACGAGGTCTTGCCGTTGGTGCCGGTGACGCCGACCACGCGCATGGATTCGCTGGGTCGGTCGTGGAAACGCGCGGCGATCTCGCCGACCTGCGCATGCAGATCGTCGATCCACAGCACCGGCACGTCGAGCTCCCCGACGTCCTCGGGCGGCGCCTCGGCCAGCACCACGCGGGCGCCGCGCTGGACCGCGCCGGCGGCGAATTCGATGCCGTGCGCACGACCGCCGCGCAGCGCGAAAAACGCATCGCCGCGGCGCACCTGGCGCGAATCCAGGGTCATGCCGGACACCACCATGCGCGCCGCCGCCGGGTTGGCCGCCAGCTGCGCATCGGCGATCCCCAGCAGCAGCTGGTCGAGGTGGCCGGTGCTCATGGCGTGCCCTCGTCGATCGGCGCGTCGTCGATCGGCGCCTCGACCGGCGGTTTGCTGCCGGCCAGCCCGCCGGTGCCCTGCAGCGGGCCGCCGACGTACCAGCGCCCGATGTTGTCCGGCGGCACGTCGAGCAGGCGCAGCGCGCCGCTCATCACGCGCGAGAACACCGGCGCGGAAACCATGCCGCCGTAGTAGCTGCCCTTGCTCGGGTTGTCGACCACCACCACGCCGACCAGACGCGGGTTGGTGGCCGGCACGATGCCGGCGAAGGCCGCGGTGTAGCTGTGCTTGTCGTAGCCGCCCGCGTTGGCCTTGTGCGCGGTGCCGGTCTTGCCGGCGACGGCGTAGTTGGCGATGCGCGCCTGCGGCGCGGTGCTGCCCGGGCCGGTGACGGTTTCCATCATGCCGATGAGCTCGTGCGCGACCTCCGGCGAGATGATCTGGCGAGACGGCGTTTCCGCGCCCTTGATGAAGCTCGGGCCGTGCATCAGGCCGTTGTCGGCGATGGTGGCGTAGGCGTTGGCCAGCTGCAGCACGGTGACGTTGAGGCCGTAGCCGTAGCCCAGGATGGCCTTCTCCAGCGGCCGCCAGTCGGCGCCGATGCGCAGGTAGCCGGAGGCTTCGCCGGGAAAGCCGCTGTTGGTGCTGTTGCCGAAGCCGAACGCGCGGTAGGTGTCGTACATCAGCGTGGTGTCCAGATCCATCGCGATGTGCGCCGCGCCCACGTTGCTGGACTTGGTGATCACGCCGGTCGGCGTCAGCAGGCCGTAGTTGTGCGTGTCGTGGATGTCGTGGCCCTGGAAATACCAGTGCCCGCCGGTGGTGTCGATGATCGGGCTGGTGGGCGTGAACTTGCCGCTGGAGAGCGCCGCGGCCATCAGGATCGGCTTGATCGTGGAGCCGGGCTCCAGCACGTCGGTCATCGCGCGGTTGCGGCGCTGGCCGGCGCGGCTGGAGTCGAGCGCGTTGGGGTTGTAGGTCGGCAGGTTGACCATCGCCAGCACTTCGCCGGTGTGCACGTCGAGGATCACCATCGAGGCCGAATCGGCCTGGAACTTCTCCACGGTGTTCTTCAGCTCGCTGTAGGCGAGGAACTGGATGCGCCGGTCGATGCTCAGCGTGAGATTGCGCCCGGGCTTGGGCGCGCGCACCTGCTCGACGTCCTCCACCACGTGACCCATGCGGTCGCGGATGACGCGTTTGGCGCCGGGCTTGCCCGAGAGCCAGTCGTCGTAGGCCAGCTCCAGCCCTTCCTGGCCGTGGTCGTCGATGTTGGTGAACCCGAGCACGTGCGCGGTCACCCCGCCGGACGGATAGAAGCGCTTGAACTCGCGCTGGCCGTTGATGCCGGGGATGCCCAGGTCCAGCACCGCCTGCGCCGCTTCCGGCGACATCTGGCGACGCAGATAGACGAACTCGCGGTCCGAGCGCTGGGCCAGGCGGCTCTTCAGCTCGTCCGCGTTCACGCCCAGCGCGCGGGCCAGCTCCGGGATGCGCTGGTCGTTGTCCAGCACCTCGGAGGGGTTGGCCCAGATCGAGGTCACCGGCGTCGACACCGCCAGCGGCTCGCCGTTGCGGTCGAAGATGGTGCCGCGCGAGACCGGGATCGGCATCTCGCGCAGGAAACGCGCGTCGCCCTGGCGCTGGTAGAACTGCTTGCGCACCACCTGCAGGTCGAACGCGCGCGCCACCAGGCCGGTGGCGGTGAGCCCGAGCAGGCCGGCGACCAGGTACATGCGCCGGCGCGCGCTGGGGCCGCTCGCCTGGCGGCGACCGCGTGCGGCTGGCTTGGCGTGTTTGCGCATGTCCATCAGCGCAGCAACCGGATGTCTTGCGGGCGCGGGTCGACCATGCCCAGCTTCTGCCGCGCCTCGTCGTCGATGCGGCGCGGCTCGGCATAGGTGGCCTGCTCCAGTTCCAGCCGGCCATATTCGATGTTGAGGTCGTCGCGCTGGTTCTGCAGCTGGGTCAGTTGCACGAACAGCACCCGGCTCTCGTGGCGCGTCCACACCACGCCCAACGCACTGGCCACCGCGGCGAACAGCAGGAGCGCGCAGATCACGGTGCTGATCAGCTTCACGCGGCGACCCCCCGCGGCAATTTCTCGGCGACGCGCAGCACCGCCGAGCGCGAACGCGGATTGGCCGCCAGTTCGGCATCGGACGGGAACTGCGCCTTGCCGACCGCGGCCAGCTGCGCGGGCGCGCCCTGCACCGGCGGTCCGCGACGGCTGTTCTGCACGCGCCCGGAGTGGTCGCGGATGAACAGCTTCACCGCGCGATCCTCCAGCGAGTGGAAGCTGATCACCGACAGCCGGCCACCGGGCTTGAGCCGCTGCAGCGCGGCGTCCAGCCCCTGCTGCAACGCATCCAGCTCGCCATTCACGCGAATGCGCAGCGCCTGGAAGCTGCGCGTGGCCGGGTGCTTGCTCGGCTCGCGCCGACCCACGATGCGCTCGATCAGCGCGGCCAGCTGGCCGGTGCGGGTGAACGGGGTGGTCTCGCGATCGGCCACGATGGCGCGGGCGATGCGCCGGCTGTGGCGCTCCTCGCCGTAGTGCCACAGCACGTCGGCGATCTCACGCTCGCTGGCGCGGGCCAGGAAATCCGCCGCGCTCTCGCCTTGCGTGGTGTCCATGCGCATGTCCAGCGGCGCATCGGCCATGAAGCTGAAGCCGCGCGCGGCCTCATCCAGTTGCGGCGACGAGACGCCCAGGTCGAGCAGCACGCCGTCGAGCCCCGCGGCGGTCTCGTCCCATTCGCCCAGGCTGGAGAAGTTGGCGTGGCGGATCGCCACCCGCGGGTCGTCGGCAAACTCGGCGCGCGCGGCGGCGATCGCGGCCGGATCGCGATCCATCAGCAACAGTCGGCCGGCCGGCCCCAGGCGCGACAGCACGACGCGCGCGTGACCACCTCGCCCGAACGTGCCGTCCAGATAGCGCCCGTCTGAGTGCACGGACAATCCCTCCACCGCCTCGCCCAGCATCACCGGGACATGCTGCAATTGCACCGAGCGCACTCCCGTCCCATCCCGCATGATTCCGCCACGCCTGCGCCCGTGGATTACAGGCGCAGCTCTGCCATTTCGCTGGTGATCTCGTCTTCGCCGATGCTCTGGCGGATCTTGGCCAGGTGCGCCTGCTCGCTCCACAGCTCGAACTTGTTGCCCATGCCCAGCAGCACCGCCTTCTTCTCGATGCCGGTGGTGGCCCGCTGGCTGGCCGGCAGCAGGATGCGCGCGGCACTGTCGGGCTCGACCACCGCGGCGGCGCCGACCAGCTTCATCTGCATGTCGCGATGGGCCGCCTTGACCTTGGGCAGCTGGTTGACCTGGTCGCGCACCTTTTCCCACTCGTCGTGCGGAAACAGCCACAGGCAACCCGCTTCGAACGGGTTGTAGGTGACCACCAGACGATTGGCGCATTCGCCCGCGACCTGCTCCCGATACGCGGTCGGGATGGCCAGGCGGCCCTTGTCGTCGACGGTGATGGCGGTTTCGCCCTGGAACACGATCAGCTGACTCCACTAAAACCCACGATTTCACACTGAAAGCCACGATAGTCTCGCCCGCTGAGACTGTCAAGCCGAAATTGCTTGTGAATCAAGGAGTAAAGGCGAAGTCTGAATGTACGTGCAGGATATTCTCAGGAAGGCCGACAAGGTGTTTGAAAGCAGGGAATTTTTTGTGACAACTGTGAAGCCGGTTCACGGCCGGGGCTGGCTCGCTTGCCGTCCTCGCAGCCGTTGACGGGCCGCGGGGATGAATCGCCGTTCATCGGCGCGCAGGCCGACGCCGCGACCAGACGGTCGCGGCGTCGGTGCTTACGGGAAGAGGTGGAGTCGGCCTGTAAGCCGGGTTCTGTACGCCTTGCGGCGCGACAGTCATTCCTCTCGGCCAGGCGTCGCCGCCTGGCTCCAGCAACCTACCCGGGAACAACGCGGGCCGCGTTATCGTTCCCCTATTTGGTCTTGCTCCGAGTGGGGTTTACCGTGCCGTACGGCGTTGGCCCCGTACGCGGTGCGCTCTTGCCGCACCCTTTCACCCTTGCCACGCGCATCCGAAGATGCCGTTCGGCGGTCTGCTCTCTGTTGCACTGGCCGTCAGCTCACGCTGCCCAGGAGTTACCTGGCACTCTGCCCTGCGGAGCCCGGACTTTCCTCGATGCGCTCATCGCGCGACGCGACTGTCCGGCCGACTCCATGGCCATTGTATATGGCCGGGAATGGGGAATGGGGAATCGGGAACAGGAGAGAAGCAAAAGCTCGCGGGCCGCGCTGTTCCGATTCCCTATTCCCCATTCTCTATTCCCCGCTCGCCATACAGGAGCTTGCGCGGCGCGCCGCTGATCGCCGCGGCCAGCTTGGCGGCCTTCGCCGGTGGCAGTTCGTCACGGAGGATGGCGAACACGCGCCGGCCTTCGGCGAGTTTCGCGTCGGCTTCCTCGCCGCGACCCGCCACCACGATCACGTGCTCGCCACGCTGCTGGTCGGGATCGGCGGCGACGTGCGCCGCCAGTTCCGCCAGCGGCTCGCCCAGCACGGTTTCGAACAGCTTGGTCAGTTCGCGCGCCAGCACGGCCTCGCGCTCGCCGCCGAACACGTCGCGCATGTCGGCCAGGCTTTCGGCGACGCGGTGCGAGGACTCGTAGAAGATGAGCGTGCGCGGCTCGCCGGCCAGTTCCTGCAGGCGGCTGCGGCGCGCGGCGGCCTTGGGCGGCAGGAAGCCTTCGAACACGAAGCGGTCGCTGGGCAGCCCGGCGACGGACAGCGCGGCGATCGCCGCGCAGGCGCCCGGCACCGGCGCACAGCGGATGCCTGCGGCGCGCGCCGCGCGCACCAGGCGGAAGCCGGGATCGGAAATCAGCGGCGTGCCGGCATCCGAGATCAGCGCCACCGATTCACCGGCCTGCAGGCGCGCCACCAGCGCGTCGACCACCTCGCGCTCATTGTGGTCATGCAGGGCGACCAGCGGCGTGGCGACGCCGTGATGGAGCAGCAGCGGGCGGCTGTGGCGGGTGTCTTCGGCCGCGATCACGGCCACCGTGCGCAGCGTCTCGATCGCGCGGGTGGACAGATCGTCGCGATGCCCGATCGGCGTCGCCACCACCCACAGGCAGCCGGGTTGAACACGGGACATCGGACACTCCATGGGCCGGCGGAACGATCGGCTATCATCGCGCATTGACGACCATGACGACCAAGGGATTTCCCATGCGCTTCATGCGCCTCGCGCGAGTCATCGCCACGACCCTGCTGTTCGCGCTCGCACTGAATGCGTGCGTGCCGACCAGCGCAGTGCGTTCGCCGGCCGAAATCGCCGCCGCGCAGCACGCCAGCGCTCTGGCGCAGCAGGGCCAGTTCGACCAGGCCGCCCAAGCCTGGCTGCAGCTTGCCGCGCAATCGTCCGCGCACGCAGACAGTTATCGCCTGCAGGCCGCCGAGGCATGGCGCCAGGAAGGCCGCATCGAACAGGCCGCGCCGGTGCTGGGCAAGATCCGGCGCGAGCGGCTGAGCGGGGACGAGCCGCTGCGCCTTGACCTGCTGCGGGCGGAACTGGCGCTGGACCAGCACGACGCGCGCACCGCGCTGCGCCTGACCAGCCAGCCGAACGTGTCGGTGCCGCCGTCGCTGCAGACGCGCCTGCTGGAACTGCGCGCGCGTGCCATGAAGGATTCCGGCGACCTGTGGGGCGCCGCCCGCACCCGCGTGCAGATGGATGCGGAACTGCAAGGCTTCGACCAGGCGCAGAACCGGCGCCAGGCATTGGACCTCCTCGCCAAGCTGGGCGTCGCGCCGCTGCAGCACCGCGCCTCCGCGATGAAACCCGGTGATCGCATGCTGCCGTGGATCAACGAGGCCTTGCGCCAGCTCGGCGTCACCGTGGCGCAGCCGCAGCCGGAATTGCAGCAGGCGGTCGGCATGCTGCTGCCCGAAGCCGGCGCCAACGTGCGCGAAGGCTACAAGGTGCCGGCCCAGGTCGCCCTGCTGCTGCCGGCCGACGGCGACTACGCCGCCGCCAGCACGCCGATCCGCCAGGGTTTCTTCGCCGCCTACTTCGATGCTGGCCGCAACCATGCACCGCGTCCCAAGGTGCGCAGCTACAACAGCCACGGCACCGCCGACGGTGCCGTGCAGGCCTACCAGCAGGCGGTGCGCGACGGCGCCCGGCTGGTGATCGGCCCGCTGACCCGCGGTGAAGTCGCGGCGGTGTTCGCGCTGCCGCAATTGCCGGTGCCGGTGCTGGCGCTGAACCATCCGGACGACCGCCAACTGCCCGCCGGCAACGCCAGCGAATTCGGCCTGCTGCCGGAAACCGAGGGCGCGCAGGCCGCCGACCACATGGCCGAGCGCGGCCTGTTGCGGGCCTACGTGATGATCTCCGGCGACGATTTCGCCCAGCGCGCGGCGGATGCCTTCAAGGCGGAGCTGGTTTCCCGCGGCGGCGAGGTGGTCGCCATGACGGTACTGCCGGCCGGCGCCTCCAGCTTCGCCGACGCCATCAAGAACCTGCAACTGCCCACGACCGGCGCCACGCCCGCGGCTGCGGCGGGCACGGCCGATGCGGCCGCCGCGCCGGCCGCGGCCGGCGATACCGGCATCTTCATCAGCATGCGCCCCAACCAGGCCCGGCTGCTGATGCCGCAACTGCGCATCGCCCAGGTGAGCCTGCCGGTGTTCGCCACCTCGCACGTGTACACCGGCGGCGACGACGCGCCCGCCAATCGCGACCTCGACGGTGTCGAGTTCTGCGATGCGCCCTGGCTGTTCGATGCGCAGCCCGGCCTGCCCGAGCGTGCCGCGATCGCGGCCAAGCTGCCCGCCGCCCGCGACGGCGCCGCGCGCCTGTTCGCCTTCGGCATGGACGCCTGGGGCCTGGTGCCCTACCTCGACTGGCTGAAGGCGCACCCGGGCAGCTACATGCCCGGCGCCACCGGGCAACTGGCGGCCGATCCGTTCGGCCGCATCCGCCGCGTGCTGACCTGGGCGAAGTTCGAGAACGGCGTGGCGCGCCCGCTCAGCGGCAACCTGCAGATCGACGCGGTGCCGTCGCCGCCGGCCACACCGGCGCCGGCCAGCTCCAGCGCCGACGTCCCGCCCGCCGGTTGATGCGCGCGGCCGGCGACGACTTCGAACTGCGCGCCTGCGCCGCGCTCGAACGCGCCGGCCTGACGCTGCTGGCTCGCAACTACACCACCCGCCACGGCGAGCTGGACCTGGTGATGCGCGACGGCGACACGGTGGTCTTCGTCGAAGTGCGCTACCGCAAGAGCGCCAGCCACGGCGACGCCGCGACCTCGGTCACCGCGAGCAAGCAGGCGAAGCTGATCCACGCCGCGCAACACTGGCTGGCGGCCCATCCGCAGCACGCGCGACGGCCGTGCCGTTTCGACGTGGTCGGCTACGACGGCCCGGTCGACGCGCTGCGGCGGCAATGGTTGCGTGGTGCCTTCGAAGCGGGCTGAGTCCGGCACGGTGCGATAATCGCGGGATGACCCTGCCCGCTTCCCTGCTCGACCGCCTGCGCACGATCTTCCCCGGCGACGCACTGGACAGCGGCGAGGACGCCTTGCGCAGCGCGGCGCGCGACCACTCGCGCCATGCGCACCGACCCGACGTGGTGGTCCATCCCGCCACGCACGCGCAAGTGGAAGCCCTGGTACGCGCCTGCCGCGAACACCGCGTGCCGCTCACCGCGCGTGGCGGCGGCACCAGTTCCACCGGCGCCTCGGTGCCGCTGGCCGGTGGCGTGGTGGCGAATTTCCAGCGCATGGATCGCATCGTGCGCATCGCGCCGGACGATCGCCTCGCGGTGGTCGAACCGGGCGTCACCAACGAAGCCTTGCAGCAGGCCCTGGCGCCGCACGGATTTTTCTGGGCGCCCGATCCGGGCTCGGCGCCGTGGTGCACGATAGGCGGCAACCTCGCCTGCAATGCGGGCGGGCCGCGCGCGCTGAAGTACGGCGCCACCCGCGACAACGTGCTCGGCCTGCGCGCGGTGGCGGGCACCGGCGCGGGTTTCGTCGCCGGCACACACACTACCAAGGATTCCACCGGCTACGACCTGACGCGCCTGCTGATCGGCTCGGAAGGCACGCTGGCACTCGTGACCGAAGCCACCCTGAAACTCACCCCGCGGCCCGCGGCGGTGCGCTCGCTGCGCGCCACCTACCACGACACGGCCAGCGCGGCGCAAGCAGTGGCGCGCATCATGGCGCAGCCGGTGACGCCCGCCGCGCTGGAGTTCATGGATGCGCTGGCGCTCAAGCTGGCACGCGACCACGTGCCGGACGCCGACGTGCCAGAGGCCGGCGCCCTGCTCCTCATCGAAGTCGATGGCACGCCGGAGACCGTGGGTTTCGCCCAGGACGCCGTGGCGCGCGCCGCGCGCGGCGAAGGCCTGATCGCGCTGGACGTGGCGGCCGACGCCCGCGACAACGCCGCGCTGTGGGCCGCGCGCAAGGCGCTCTCGTTCGCTCAGCGCGCGGTGACCGAACACAAGGTCAACGAGGACGTGGTGGTGCCGGTGAGCCGCCTGCCCGAACTGGTGGCCGGCGCGCAGGCGCTCGCGGCGAAGCACGCGGTGCCGCTGGTGTGCTTCGGCCACGCCGGCAACGGCAACCTGCACGTGAACCTGCTGCCGCGCGACATCGACGAGATCGAGCGCGCTTGCGCGATGCTGCCCGAGCTGTTCGCGCTGGTGATCGCGCTGGACGGCACGCTCTCGGGCGAGCACGGCATCGGCGTGGTGAAACGCGAGTTCATGCCGCTGGCGCTGGGCGAGCCGACCATCGCGCTGATGCGCGCGATCAAGGCCGCGTTCGATCCGGACGGCATTCTCAATCCGGGCAAGGTGGTTTGAGGGCCGGGAATGGGGAATAGGGAATCGGGAATGGAGAAGCAAAAGAAGCTGGGCTCGATGCAGCAGCAACAGCGGGCCATGGACGCCTTGCTGGCGGAGATCCGCTGCGGACACACCTGTGCGATGCAGCAGCCGCCGGGGCGGCGGCCGGTGCTGCAGGCGTCGACGCGATCGCGCTTGCTGATCGTCAGCCAGGCGCCGGGACGCAAGGTGGAGGAGAGCGGCATCCCGTTCGACGACGTCAGCGGCGAACGCCTGCGCGACTGGATGAGGATCGACCGCGCCGCCTTCTACGACGCCGACAAGGTGGCGATCGTGCCGATGGATTTCTGTTTCCCGGGCAAGGGTAGAAGCGGCGACCTGCCGCCGCGGCCGGCGTGCGCCGCGATCTGGCATCCGCGCCTGTTCTCGCTGCTCACCGGCGTGCGGCTGACTCTGGCCATCGGCCAGTACGCGCAGGTGGGCATGCTTGGCGACGCGCGCGATGCCACGCTCACCGACACGGTGCGCAACTGGCGCACGCACCTGGCCCGCGGCGTGCTGCCGCTGCCGCACCCGAGCCCGCGCAACCGGCCGTGGGTGATGCACAACCTGTGGTTCGAGGCCGAGCTGCTGCCGGTGCTGCGCGAGCGCGTGGCCGCGGCGCTGGGCGACGAGGCCTGAGCTGCCGCATCGCACCTTGCCGCCCGGCGCCGGCCTCGTCTAACCTGCCCCGCGTCAACACAGTGCACGGGGCCGCCCCCGGCCTTGCAGGGGAACCCTCGTCGATGAGCCTCAAGCTCCGCCTCACCGTACTCAACTTCTTCCAGTACTACATCTGGGGCGCCTGGCTGCTGACCATCGGCACCTGGTGGTTCCAGACCCAGCACTGGTCGGGCACCAGCTTCGGCGCGATCTTCTCGACCATGGGCATCGCCTCGCTGTTCATGCCCTCGCTGGTCGGCATCGTGGCCGACAAGTGGATCAACGCCGAGCGCCTGTACGGCATGCTGCAGATCTGCGGCGCGGTGGTGCTGTTCTCGATCCCGCACGTCAGCGACCCGGAGCAGATGTTCTGGGTGATGCTGCTGAACATGTGCTTCTACATGCCCACCATCTCGCTGGCGATCACGGTCGCCTACAACGCGCTCAAGCAGGATGGCCTGGACGTGGTGAACACCTACCCGCCGATCCGCGTATGGGGCACGATCGGCTTCATCGCCGCCACCTGGACCACCAGCCTGCTCGGCTTCAAGGCCTCGCCGGCGCAGTTCCACGTGGCCGCGGCCGCCTCGCTGCTGCTGGGCCTTTACGCGTTCACCCTGCCCAAGTGTCCGCCCAAGCTGGGCGCCACCGAGGGCCGCAGCGTGGTCGACCGCCTCGGCCTCACCTCGTTCGTGCTGTTCAGGAACCGCAACATGGCGGTGTTCTTCATCTTCGCCATGCTGCTGGGCGCGGCGCTGCAGCTGACCAACGCCTACGGCGATGCCTTCCTCAGCGACTTCGTCAAGGTGCCCGAGTACGCCAACCTGCTGGCGGTGAAGTACTCCACCATCATCATCTCGATCTCGCAGTTCTCCGAAACCGCGTTCATCCTGACCATCCCGTTCTTCCTCAAGCGCTTCGGCATCAAGGCGGTGATGACGATGAGCATGCTGGCCTGGGTGCTGCGCTTCGGCCTGTTCGGGTTCGGCGACCCGGCCGGCGGGCTGTGGATGATCGTGCTGTCCTGCATCATCTACGGCATGGCCTTCGACTTCTTCAACATCTCCGGCTCCCTGTTCGTGGAAAGCCAGGCCGACCCGAAGATCCGCGCCAGCGCGCAGGGCCTGTTCATGCTGATGACCAATGGCGTGGGCGCGGTGCTGGGCAGCCTGATCGCCGGCTTCGTGATCGACCACTTCTTCACCAACCATCAGTGCGACGACACCGTGGCGATCTGCAAGGACTGGCCCGGCATCTGGCTGGCCTTCGCGGGCTATTCGCTGGTGATGGCGCTGCTGTTCGTGCCGCTGTTCAAGCATCGGCACGACCGCGGCGCTGCACAGCGGGTCGTGCCCACGCACTGATCCGCCCCGCGCGCGACCACGTATTGTTATTGCGAATCATTTTCATTTAACATGCGCCTCCTCATTCCGGAGGCTTCATGTCACTCGCCGTTCGTCCGCTCATCCCGTTGCTCGCCCTTGCCCTCGCCGGCACCGCCCAGGCCGCCGACCAGATTTCCGCCACCACGCTCGAACGCGTGGAGGTTTCCGAAAGCACTCTGCGCATGCCGCAGAGCCAGGGCGCGCTGCCGACCACGATCACGGTGATCACCGCCGAGGACCTGCGCCAGCAGCTGGCGATCAACCCCGATCTCTCCGACGCCATCGGCGCCCTGCTGCCCTCGTTCGCGCCCTCGACGCAGAAACTCAGCTCGCGCGGACAGACCCTGCGCGGGCGCAACCCGCTGTACATGATCGACGGCGTGCCGCAGTCCAGCCCGCTGCGCAATGGCTCGCGCGATGCCTACACCATCGACCCGGCGATGATCGAGCGGATCGAGATCGTCGAAGGTTCCAATTCCTTGCAGGGGCTGGGCGCCGCCGGCGGCATCATCAACATCATCACCAGGGGCGCGCCGAAGCACGATGGCGTGCGCCAGCAAGTCAGCGCCAACGTCAGCGCGCCCACCCGCGGCGGCGACGGCCTGGGCTACGGCGCCTCGTACCTGCTCGGCGCGCGCAGCGGCGCGTTCGACATGGTCGCCGGCGTGGCCTGGCGCGAGCGCGGCATGTACTCGGACGCGAAGGGGCGGCTGATCGGCGTCGACGGCACCCAGGGCGACCTGATGGATTCGACGAGCACCGACGGCTTCCTCAAGCTCGGCTACGACTTCACCGACACGCGCCACCTGCAGCTCACCGTGAACCGCTTCGACCTCAAGGGCCATGGCGACTACAACGCCGTGTCCGGCGACATGGCCGGCAACCTGCCGACCACCTCGGTGCGCGGCAAGCAACCCGGCGATGCCCCGCGCAACCGCGTGCTGACCAGCAGCCTCGACTACCGCGACAGCGCGCTGGCCGGCGGCGAGCTGCGCGCCCAGCTCTACCACCAGAAGAACCGCGAACTGTTCGGCGGCGGCACCTTCGGCACCTTCCAGGACCCGGCCTACGGCCCCGGCCTGCTGTTCGACCAGTCGCAGAACGTCTCGACCAAGGACGGCGCGCGGCTGTCGTGGGCGCGACGCGGCCTGCTCGACGACACGCTCACCGTGCTGGCCGGCGCCGACGGTTATCGCGACACCACCTACCAGGAGCTGACCCACACCGGCCGCCACTGGGTGCCCGACAGCACCTACACCGGCTGGGCGCCGTTCCTGCAGGCCGAGTACTGGCCGTTGCGCACGCTGTCGCTGTCCGGCGGGCTGCGCCGCGAGCACGGCACGCTGGACGTGCCGGGTTTCCAGACGCTCGCCTCCTACAACGCCGTCACGGTGCAGGGCGGCAAGCCCAGCTTCAGCAAAACCCTGCCGAACTTCGGCGCGGTCTGGTACCTCACCGGCCAGCTCAACGTGTTCGCCAGCTACGCCGAGGGCTACACCCTGCCCGACGTGGGCCGCGTGCTGCGCGCGATCAACCAGCCCGGCCAGAACGTGGCCGACTTCCTCGACCTGAAACCGGTGGTCTCGGACAACCGCGAGGCCGGTGTGGAGTACCTGGGCGAACGCGTGGGCGGCCGGCTGAGCTACTACGTCTCACGCTCGCGGCTGGGCTCGGTGCTGGTGTTCGACGCGCCCAACCAGGTCTACAACGTGATGCGCCAGCGCGTGGCCATCAGCGGCTGGGAAGCGCGTGCGAACTGGCAGCCGCTGGACGGCACCCGGCTGGATGCCTCCTTCGCCATCAACCGCGGCCGCTCCGACCGCAACGGCGACGGCAGGATCGATTCGGACCTGGATGGCGCCAACATCGCGCCCAACCGGCTCAACCTGTCGTGGACGCAGCGCTGGAACGACGCCTGGTCGAGCTACCTGCAACTGAGCCACCTGTACAGCCGCGACTTCAGCACGCTCGGCCTGCACACGGCGCACTTCGACGGCTACGGCACCGCCGACGCCTACGTGAAATGGCATGGCGGCGCCGTCGGCGACTGGACGCTGGGCGTGCAGAACCTCACCAACAAGCAATACATCAACTACGTCTCGCAGACCGTCGGCGACGACGATTCCTACTACGCCGGCCGCGGCCGCGTGGTCTCGCTGACCTGGCAGCAGACGTTTTGATCCAGGCCGACGCCACGGCCGCGGCGAAACCCTGGCGCCTGCGCGGACGCGCGCGCCAGTGGCTGCAGCAGCTGCACCTGTGGCTGGGCCTGAGCGTTGGCGTGGCGTATGCGCTGATCGCACTCAGCGGCAGCGCGCTGGCGTGGCAGAAGCCGTGGCTGCGGGCAGCCTATCCGCAACTGGCCGGACACGCGCTGCCTGACGCCGCGCAGCGCGCGGACGTGCTCGCGCGCATCGCGGCGCAGTGGCCGGCGCAGGGTCTGCGCGCGGTCGACCTGCCGCTGGCCGGCCTGCCGGTCTGGCAGCTGTATTTCGCCGACGGCACCCGCCGCTATGTCGATCCGGCCAGCGGCGAGCTGCTGCTGACCCGCCCGCCGCGCGGCGACCTGCTTGGCGTGCTCTACGACTGGCACCTGCACCTGCTCGCCGGCAAGACCGGCGAGCAAGTGCTGGGCGTGCTGGGCTGGCTGGCGCTGTTCCTGCTGGTTTCCGGGCCGCTGCTGTGGTGGCCGGGGCGGCGCAACCTCGCCGCCAGCCTGCGCCCGCACGCGCAGCCGCCCACGCGGCGCTGGCTGAGCTGGCATCGCAGCGCGGGCGTGCTGGCCTGGCCGCTGATCGTGCTGGTCAGCCTCACCGGCACGCTGATGGTCTACGGCAACGGCACCGGCCGGCTGCTGCGCGCCGTGTTTGCCGATCCGCCGCCCCCGCCGCGGCCGGCGGCGATCGCCTGGCGCGACGCGCCGATCGACTGGGCCGCCGTGCTGGACGCGGCGCAACGCGCCCTGCCCGGCGCCGCCCTGCACCGGGTGGCGCTGCCGCGGGAGCGCAACGGCCAGGTGGCGATCCGCGCGCAGGCCCCGGGCGAATGGCACCAGGTCGGGCGCAGCACGGTCTGGCTCGATCCGTGGACCGCCACCGTGCTGGGCCGCTACGACGCCACCGCCGACGGGCTCGGCACGCGCATCAACCAGGCGGTCTATCCGGTGCACTCCGGCGGCGTCGGTGGCCGCGCGTGGCGCATCGCGGCGACGGCTTCCGGCCTGTTGCCGGCATTCTTTCTGGTTACCGGCTTCCTGTTCTGGCGCGCGCGCCGGCGCCGACGCTGAGCGCCTGCGCCGCTACAATGGGCGGATGCGCATCGGCCCCTACCTGATCGACCCGCCCGTGGTGCTGGCCCCGATGGCCGGCGTCACCGATAAGCCGTTCCGGCTGCTGTGCAAGCAGTTGGGCGCGGGCCTGGCCGCCTCGGAAATGACCAGCGCCGACCCCAGCCTGTGGCAGACGCGCAAGTCGCTCAAGCGGATGGACCACGCCGGCGAACCCGATCCGGTCAGCGTGCAGATCGCCGGCCACGACCCGGCCATGCTGGCCGAGGCCGCGCGCTACAACGTCGCCAACGGCGCGCAGATCATCGACATCAACATGGGCTGCCCGGCCAAGAAGGTGTGCAACGTGTGGGCCGGCTCCGCGCTGCTGCAGGACGAGCCGCTGGTGGCGCGCATCGTCAAGGCGGTGGTCGACGCGGTGGAGGTGCCGGTGACGCTGAAGATCCGCACCGGCTGGGATCGCGACCACAGGAATGCACTGAACATCGCACGCATCGCCGAGGACGCCGGCATCGCCGCCCTGGCCGTGCACGGACGCACCCGCGCGGACAAGTACGAGGGCGAGGCCGAATACGCCACCATCGCCGCGGTGAAGGCCGCCGTGCGCATTCCGGTCATCGCCAACGGCGACATCACCACGCCGCAGAAGGCACGCCAGGTGCTGGACGCCACCGGCGCCGACGCGCTGATGATCGGCCGCGGCGCGCAGGGCCGGCCGTGGATCTTCCGCGAGATCGCCCACTACCTCGCCACCGGCGAGCTGCTGGCCGAACCCGAACCCGCCGAGGTCGCCGCGATCCTGCTCGGCCACCTCGAACACCTGCACGCGTTCTACGGCGAGCAGGCCGGCGTGCGCATCGCGCGCAAGCACCTGGGCTGGTATGCCAAGGACAGGCCGGAGAACGCCGCGTTCCGCCAGGTGGTCAACCGCGCCGAGAGCGCCAGCGAACAGTTGCGGCTCACCCGCGACTATTTCGCCGCATTGCAACAAGGCTGGTCACTTGCCGCGTAGACAGCGATGATCGCGGCGGTGCGTTAGGCTGGACGACATCCCATTGCTTCGCGGAACTGCGATGAAGGCATTTCGGCGGCTGTCCTGCCTGTTCCTGCTGATGGCGGTGCCTCTGGCATACGCCGCGCCGCAGGCGAAGCCGGACGGCGCGATCAAGGTCTACCCGATCGCCGCCGGCACCGCCGCGACGGTGACGCCCGCCACCGAACTCAAACGCGCGAACCAGCCGCTGCTGGTCGGGGTGAAGGTCGCGCCACCGTTCGTGATCGAGAACCACGGCCACTACAGCGGCCTGGCGATCGACCTGTGGCAGGAGATCGCCGCCGACCACGGCTGGAAATACGTCTACCAGCCCTACGACCTGGACGGCCTGCTGCAGGCGGTCAGCGACAGCAAGGTAGACGTGGCGCTGGGTGCGATCACCGCCACCGCCGCGCGCGAGCAGCACATGGATTTCGCCCACCCGATCATCAGCTCCGGGCTGGCCGTGGCGGTGCGCGGCGGGCAGACCGCCGGCTGGCTGGCGGTGGCGCAGGCACTGGTGTCGCCAGCCTTCCTCAAGGTGATCGGCTCGCTGGCCCTGCTGTTGCTGGTGGTCGGCTTCCTGATCTGGCTGCTCGAACACAGGCGCAACCCGGAGCAGTTCGGCGGCAGTCGCAGCCAGGGCATATTCTCCGGATTCTGGTGGGCGATGGTGACCATGACCACGGTCGGCTACGGCGACACCGCGCCGCGCACGGTCGGCGGGCGCGTGATCGGCCTGGTGTGGATGCTGTCGGCACTGCTCATCGTGTCGTTCTTCACCGCCTCGATTACCAGCGCCCTGACCGTCGGCCAGCTCAGCGAGCGCATCCGCAGCGTCGCCGACCTCGGCGGCGTGCGCATCGCGAGCCTGCCTGGCAGCACCAGCGCCAGCTGGCTCGACCGCCAGCAGTTCGACTACGTCAAGGTCCGCGACGTCGATGCCGCGCTGGCCGAGCTGGCCGCCGGGCGCGTCGATGCTGTGGTTTATGACGAGCCGCTGCTGCGCTGGGACATCCGTCGGCACTATCGCGGCCAGCTGAAGGTGTTGCCCCTGCTGCTGGAACGACAGGACTATGCTTTCGCCCTGCCCACCGGCAGCCGGCTGCGCGAACCGATCGACACCTCGCTGCTGCAGCGGATCAACGCGCCGAACTGGCCGCAGCGGCTGGATAACGCCTTCGGCGCGACCGGCCCATGACCGGGCCGGTGCGTGAAGCTGGCCCGTTCGGCCGTCCAGACGGCTGAACCGCACCCCACCCCCGCCGCAGTCCCGGGGCGGGGAAGCTGCAAAATCGAAGTGGTCGATGTATCATGCCCGACCTCTTTTATCTTTCTATCCGTACAAAGGGATATAAACCGCGATGTCCAACTACCTGTTCACCTCCGAATCGGTCTCCGAAGGCCATCCGGACAAGGTCGCCGACCAGATCTCCGACGCCGTGCTCGACGCGATCATCGCGCAGGACCCGCGCGCCCGCGTGGCGTGCGAAACCATGGTCAAGACCGGCGTGGCCATCGTCGCCGGCGAGATCACCACCAGCGCGTGGATCGACCTCGAGGCGATCACCCGCAAGGTGATCCTGGACATCGGCTACAACTCGTCCGACGTCGGCTTCGACGGTGCCACCTGCGGCGTGCTGAACCTGATCGGCAAGCAGTCGCCCGACATCAACCAGGGCGTGGACCGCAAAAAGCCGGAAGATCAGGGCGCGGGCGACCAGGGCCTGATGTTCGGCTATGCCACCAACGAGACCAAGACCTTCATGCCGGCGGCGATCCACTTCTCGCATCGCCTGGTCGAGCAGCAGGCCAAGGTGCGCAAGCAGAAGAACTCGCCGCTGCCGTGGCTGCGCCCGGACGCCAAGAGCCAGGTCACCCTGCGCTACGAGAACGGTGTCGCCACCGCGATCGACGCCGTGGTGCTGTCGACCCAGCACGACCCCGGCGTGAAGCAGAAGGACCTGATCGAGGCGGTGCGCGAATACATCCTGAAGCCGGTGCTGCCCGCCAAGTGGCTGCACAAGGGCACCAAGTTCCACATCAACCCGACCGGCAAGTTCGAGATCGGCGGCCCGGTCGGCGACTGCGGCCTCACCGGCCGCAAGATCATCGTCGACACCTACGGCGGCTGGGCCCGTCATGGCGGCGGCGCGTTCAGCGGCAAGGACCCGTCCAAGGTCGACCGTTCGGCCGCCTACGCGGCGCGCTACGTGGCCAAGAACATCGTGGCCGCCGGCATCGCCGACCGCTGCGAGGTGCAGGTGAGCTACGCCATCGGCGTGGCCCACCCGACCTCGATCTCGGTCACCACCTTCAACACCGGCAAGATCAGCGACGACAAGATCGAGAAGCTGATCCGCAAGCACTTCGACCTGCGCCCGTACGGCATCCTGCAGATGCTCGACCTGATCCACCCGATGTACCAGCAGACCGCCAGCTACGGCCACTTCGGCCGCACCCCCGTGCAGCTGAAGGACGCCAGCGGCAAGGCCTTCACCGCGTTCTCGTGGGAAAAGACCGACCGCGCCGAGGCACTGCGCAAGGATGCGAAGCTGAAGTAAGCCGCGGACGACGCGCGACACGCTACACGAAACGGGCCGCCTCGCGCGGCCCGTTTTGGTTGGGCGAGCGATCACTTCATAAACCGGCTGCCTGCTCGAAACGCCGTACCAGCTCGCGCTGTCGCGCTGGCGCCGCGGCCAGCGATTGCCGCGCGCGCTTCTTCCAGCCGGCGCCACGTCCGGCCAGATCTCGCCACGCATCCAGCAACAGCGCCGGCGCGCGTTCCAGGTGCCAGTCGATCAAGGCAAGCGCCTGGCCGATATCCTTGTTGTACTTCGGGTGCCGCGCGCCCCGTTCGGCCGCCACCAGCAACTTGTGCAAGCCATAGCGTGCGGGATCGGGCAGGTTCACCAGGCAGGCGTCAGCCATGTCCAGCAGCACGGCCTGGCCCGGCTGCTCCAGCAGATAATCGAGAAACTTCAGCGGCACCAAGGCCACGCCCAAGTCGGGCGCATGCACCTCATCACGCTTGCGCCGCGGCACGGTCAGGAAGTCGATGCGCAGATCCGGCTCCCGCTCGCTGACGTACTGGCTGGCAAAGCCGCGGCGGCCGCCCAGTGCCGGCAGAAAGCCCATCTGCAGCGATTTCAACGCATCCGGCATGTCCGTCTTCAAATCGGCCGGCAGCGCCACCGCCACGTCGCCGCCCGGCCCAGCATGGGCGAAATCCAGATCCAACGTGCGTGTACCCTCGCCCCAAGCCACGCCCAACTGGTTGCCCATGGCGAGAAACGCATGCGTGCCCACCAGCAACCCGCCGGCGCGGAAGAACTGGTAGTCGGCGAAGCGCTTGACGATGCGGAACGGCTTGGCCGGCGTCGGCAGGTTGCCGTGCGCCACCGCCGCGCGCGCCTGCCGCGTCACCGCCTCCAGCGCCGGCGCGGGACGGTCGCGCGCCCGTTCGATCGCCGCGATCTGCGGCCCTTCCGGCCCCAGGTAATACTCGCGCTTGCGGCCGTCGATCTCCTTGAACTGCCAGTACGCGTAGCGCCGGCCCTTGATCGTCTTCCAGCCCACCGTGCCGGTCAGCGATGCTGGCGAACGCAGCGCCTCGGCCACCTGCACCAGCTCTTGCAGCTCGGCGTAGGCAGTTTGTGCGGCGGCGGGAAGTTCGCGGTACAAGGCCATGGCAGCGCTCCGGAAGGTTGTTCGGTTATACCACTCGAAGACGATGAGTGGTATAACCCGCGCATCCCCCTTTACGCCCAACGGACGACCGCAGCATGCGCCTCGAACACCTGCTCGACGACATCGATCGCGACACGCTGATCGAGCTTTTCGGCGGCGCCCCGCTGGCCGCGGTCGAAGCCGCGCCGAGCGAGAGGAGCGGCAAGCCCTACGTGCATTGCCTGGTGCGCAAGCGTGCCGCGGAAATCGCCATCGAGAATTCCGAAGCCGTCGCGCTGGCCTGGCTGCAAGATGCCCGCGCGCGGGCGGAAGGTGCACCGTGACCGTCGTTCGCTGCTCGCAAAAACTGCTGAAGCGCCTGCGCCTGCCGCCCGCGCCGCCGGAACTGCCACCCGCCGGCAATCCGCTGGGCGAATGGTGTGCGGATATCGACTTCATCGACCGGCAGCCGTTCGCGCTGCTGATGAACGCGGCCATCGGCGTCGTGCTGGTGCTGCCGGCCCGTGCGGCTGACCTGAAACGCTTGCACGACATGGCAGCCGAGCAACTCCGCCTCCTGTTCGTCGCGTGCGGCATCGGCGGTGCGCTTGCCGAGGCGGAGCTTGACGCGTGGCGATTTCCGCCGGCCTTCGCGCGCAACACGAACCGCAGCCTGGTCGCCTCGATGAACCAGCGCAAATACGAGGCGTGGACCCAGTTTGCCTGGAAGCGCCTCACCGCATTCGAGGTGGCCCTGCGCATGCTGGAGACCCCGTTCTCGCGCAAGGACCTGGGCCGCGACTTTCATTTCGCCGCAGATCTCTTGCGCCAACGGCTGTCGCCGGCGTCGATCATCCTTCCGCCGCCCGCACCCCGACAGGTGCATTGACACCCCATCTCTTGCGGGAGGCCAGCGCCACACCTTCAGCCGCTACAATGCGCGGATGTCCCTGATCCAACTGCAACGCGTCGACTTCAGCATCGGCGGCCCGCTCCTGCTCGAACATGTCGATCTGTCGATCGAGGCGAACGAGCGGGTGTGCATCGTTGGCCGCAACGGCGAAGGCAAGTCCACCCTGATGAAGCTGATCGCCGGCGAGCTGCACGCCGACGACGGCGAGGTGCGCGTGCAGAACGGCATCGTGGTGGCGCGGATGGCGCAGGAGGTGCCGCAGGGCACCGCCGGCAGCGTGTTCGACGTGGTCGCCGAAGGGCTGGGCGACCTCGGCCGTCTGCTGGCGCGCTACCACCACCTGCTCGAGCAGGGCGACTTCGACGCGCTGGGCGAGGTGCAGCACCAGATCGAGGCGCAGCACGGCTGGGACCTGGACCGCCGCGTCAGCGACGTGCTGAGCCAGCTGGAACTGCCCGGCGAGACCGATTTCGCCGCGCTCTCCGGCGGCATGAAGCGCCGCGTGCTGCTGGCGCAGGCGCTGGTGCGCAAGCCCGACGTGCTGCTGCTGGACGAGCCGACCAACCACCTCGACATCGAGGCAATCGGCTGGCTGGAAAGCTTCCTCAAGCAGTTCCCCGGCAGCATCGTGTTCGTCACCCATGACCGCAGCTTCCTGCGCACGCTGGCCACCCGCATCGTGGAGATCGACCGCGGCGCGCTCACCGACTGGCCCGGCGACTACGACAACTACCTGCGCCGGCGCGAGGAGCGCCTGCATGCCGAAGCGCAGGCGAACGCGCTGTTCGACAAGAAGCTGGCGCAGGAGGAAGTGTGGATCCGCCAGGGCATCAAGGCCCGGCGCACCCGCAACGAGGGTCGCGTGCGCGCGCTCAAGGCACTGCGCGTGGAACGCGCGCAGCGGCGCGAACTGGGCGGCAATGTCAGGATAACCGCGGCCAACGCGCAGGCCTCGGGCAAGAAGGTGATCGACCTCCGGCACGTGCACCAGGCCTACGGCGGCCGCGTGCTGATCGACGACCTCACCACCACCGTGATGCGCGGCGACCGCATCGGCATCATCGGCCCCAACGGTGCCGGCAAGAGCACGCTCCTGAAGATCATGCTGGGCGAACTCAAGCCGCAGCGCGGCAGCGCGGAGCTGGGCACCGGCATCCAGGTCGCCTATTTCGACCAGCACCGCTTGCAGCTCAACGACCAGCTCAACGCGCTGGACAACGTGGCCGAGGGCCGCGAGTACATCGAGCTCAACGGATCGCGCAAGCACATCATCGGCTACCTGCAGGACTTCCTGTTCTCGCCCGAGCGCGCCCGCGCGCCGATCACCCGCCTGTCCGGCGGTGAGCGCAACCGCCTGCTGCTGGCCAAGCTGTTCGCACAGCCGTCGAATTTGCTGGTGATGGACGAGCCGACCAACGACCTCGACGTCGAGACACTGGAGCTGCTGGAAGAACTGCTGACCGACTACCAGGGCACCCTGCTGCTGGTCTCGCACGACCGCGCCTTCCTCGACAACGTGGTCTCCAGCACGCTGGTGCTGGAAGGCGACGGCCGGGTCGGCGAATACGTGGGCGGCTACAGCGACTGGCTGCGCCAGCGGCCGGCGCCGCGCGGCACAACCGCCGGCAACAAGCCGGCCGCCGCCCCCGCCGCCGCTCCGGCCGCACCCGCCGCAGCGAAGCGCAAGCGCAGCTTCAAGGAGCAGCACGAACTGGAGCAGCTGCCCGGCCGCATCGAGCAACTGGAAACCGACATCGCCGCGCGCACCGCCGCAATGGCCGACCCGACCTTCTTCCAGCAGGACAGCGCGGACATCGTCAAGGCGAACGAGGCGCTGGTGAAGTTGCAGGCCGAACTGGATGCAGTCTACGCGCGCTGGTCGGAATTGGATGGCTGAGCGAAGCAGGAGTGAGCGCAGAGCAGAGACCTCCCGCTCATGTGCTTTCACTCGTTTCTCAATCCTCTCCACTCACTTCTCGCCTTTTCTCCCGGCGTATCATCCGTGGATCACTCCCACGGACTACCACCCATGTACACGCTCTACTACGCCCCCGGCTCGGCCAACCTGCTGGTGCACCTGGCCCTGCTGGAAATCGGCGCGCCGCATGAACTCAAGCGCGTCGATCTGGACAAGGGCGAGCAGCGCAGCGCGGCGTACCTGGCGATCAACCCGAACGGCGTGGTGCCGACCCTGCTGGTCGATGGCGTTCCGCACGGCGAGGCCGCGGCGCTGGCGATGCTGCTGGCCGAGCGCCATCCCGACGCCGCGCTGGCCCCGGCCGCGGGCAGCCCCGAACGCGCGGACTACCTGCAATGGATGCTGTACCTCGCCAACAACCTGCAGCCGCTGTTCCGCCAGTGGTTCTATCCCGGCGACCACCTGCCGGAAGGCGCCGACACGATCAGGCAGGCCGCGCGCGCCGGCATCGAGAAGTGCTGGTCGAAACTCGACGCCCACCTCGCCGCGCATGGCCCGCACATGCTCGGTGCCAACTTCAGCATCGTCGACCTGTACACGCTGATGCTGATGCGCTGGTCGCGCAACATGCCCAAGCCGGCCACCGAGTGGCCGCAGCTGGCGGCGCTGGCCACGCGCCTGAAGGCGCGACCGTCGTGGAAGCAGGTCTGCGACGCCGAAGGCCTGGTCGAGTGGGCCTGAACGCATGAGCGAAGCCCCCGGCGCGGGCGCCTGGGCCGTCTACCTGCTCGAATGCGCCGACGGCCGCGTCTACACCGGGATCGCCCGCGACCCCGAACAACGCTACGCGAAACACCTTGCCGGCAAGGGCGCGCGCTTCACCCGCTCCAACCCGCCGAAGCAACTGCTCGGCTGGGTCTGGGTTGAAAGCCACGGTGACGCGCTACGCCTGGAGATGGCGTGGAAAAAGCTCCCCCGCGCCCAGCGCCTCGCCGCCCTCCAGGCAAGCCTTGAGCCGTAGGGCGGGCACGGCCCGCCACTCGCCGTGATGCGCCCGGACAACGGGCTGGACTTCGCCGAGAGCCGGCGGGCAGTGCCCTACATCCCGCTTGGGAAATCGCCGGCCGCGCTGCTCCTACGACGCCGTGCGGTTGGGCAGCCAAAGTTGCGCGATCGCGCCCCTGCCCTCACGGGCGCCGAGGCTGACGCCGCCTTCGTGCGCCTCGGCGATCTGCCGCACCAGGGCCAGGCCGATGCCGGAGCCGCCGGGCTTGGTGGTGAAGAACGGCACGAACAGGTTGTCGCTGCCGGGCAGGCCGGGGCCTTCATCGAGGATCTCCACCAGGGCGCGCTCACCCTCGCTGCGCCAGCGCATCAGCACGGCGCCGGCGGTGGGCAGGCTCGCCTCGACGGCATTGCGCAGCAGGTTGATCAGCGCCTGTTCCAGCTGGTCGGGGTCGGCCTGCACGCGCAACGGCTCGCCGGGTTCCACCTGCACCGCCATGCGCTGTTCCAGCCGAGCCACCGCCGGCACCAGGGCGGCCAGATCGAGCTCGCGCTGCTGCGGCGGCGGCAGCGCGGCGAGACGACTGTAGCCGGCCAGGAAACGCGCCAGCGATTCGGCGCGGTTGCCGATCACCTGCAGGCCGCCGCGGGCATCCTCGCGCCAGTCGTCGGGCAGCGGTTCGCGCGCGAGCAGGGTGGCCAGCGTGCCGGCCAGCGAGCCGATCGAGGCCAGCGAGTTGTTGACCTCGTGGCCGAGCACGCGCAGCAGGCGTTGCCAGGCCTGGCGTTCTTCTTCGCGCAACACGCGGCTGACATCGTTGACCACCAGCAACTGGCCGCTGCGGCCTTCGTTGCGCAATGGCGAGTGGCGGATCTCGAAGCGGCCACGGCGGCCGGGAAACGCGTGCCTGAGCACCTGCGAGGACGGGCCGGCCAGCAGCGCATCGAGCCCGACCTCGTCGGCACGCCTTCCGAGCAGGCCGGAGCGGTCGCCGCGCAGCAGCTGCTGCGCGGCCGGGTTGAGCAGGCGCAGGCGGGCGTCGTGGTCGAACACGAAGACCGCGCTGTCCAGCGCGGCCAGCGTCTTGCCGAGCAGGCGCGAGGCATCCTCGAACCGCAGGCGTTCCTTCTGCAGCCGCTCGGCCAGCGCGTTGATGTCGTAGATCGCGTCGCCGAGCACGCCTCCCCGCACGCCGCGCATGCTGTAGTCGCCCTCGCGCAGCGCCTCCAGCAGGCCGGCCAGCGTGTACAGCGGATACACCACGCGCCGGTGCTGCCAGCGCGCGAGCAGCGCGGTGGCGACAATCACCGCACCGGCCAGCAGCCAGCACAGCGACGGTTCCGGCACGCCCGCCAGCAGCAGCACCGCCACGCCAAACAAGGCGGGCAGCGCCACCAGCCAGTTGCCCAGCAGCACGCGCCGCTCGAACGCGGGCATGCGGCCGGCGCGGCGGGCGGAATCAGTCGGCATCGCCGGACAAGGGATCGCGCAAGCCGTGCTTCTCCAGCCGCCGATACAGCGTCTGGCGGGTGATGCCGAGCGCGTCGGCGGCGTGCTGCAGGTTGCCGCCGTGGCGTTCCAGCGCGCGCCGCACCAGGTGCGCCTCGGCCTGCTCGATGGTCATGCCGTCGAGATCGGCGGGTGCAACGCCGGTGGTCGGACCGGGGCCGAAGGCCAGCGCCGAATCGCTGACCAGGTCGTGCTCGGCCAGCAGCGCGGCGCGCTCCATCAGGTGGCCCAGTTCGCGCACGTTGCCCGGCCAGCGCCAGGCGAGCAAGGCGCGTTCGGCCGAAGGCGCCAGCCGCAGTCCGTGGCGGCCGTACCGTGCGGCGCTGCGTTCGAGGAAGCTGCGCGCCAGCGGCAGGATGTCGTCACGACGCTCGCGCAAGGGCGGCAGGTAGACCTCCAGCGTGTTGAGGCGATACAGCAGGTCCTTGCGGAAGCGCCCGGCCTCCACTTCGACGGCGAGGTCGGCATTGGTCGCCGAGACCAGCCGCACGTCCACGCCCTGCGTGCGCGAGGAACCGAGCCGCTCGAACTCGCCGTCCTCCAGCACGCGCAGCAGCTTCGGCTGTTGCGACGCCGGCACGTTGCCGACCTCGTCGAGGAACAGCGTGCCGCCGTCGGCCAGCTCGAAACGGCCGATGCGTTCGCTCTTGGCGTCGGTGTAGGCGCCGCGCACGTGGCCGAACATTTCCGACTCGAACACGTTCTCGGCGATGGCGCCCATGTTGACCTTGACCAGCGCTTTCGCCGCGCGCCGCGACTGCGCATGCAAGGCCCGGGCGATCACGCCCTTGCCGGTGCCGTTCTCGCCCAGCACCAGCACGTTGGCGTCGCTGGGCGCGACCCTGGCCACCAGCTCCAGCACCCGCCGCATCGCCGGCGACTCGGCGATCAGCGGCTCGCTGGCGCCGCGCAGCAAGGCGTTCTCCGCCTCCAGCCGGCGTTGCCGCCGCGAGGCTTCGGCCAGCGCGATCTGCGTGCGCACGATGCTGAGCGCGCGGGTGTTGTCCCACGGCTTCTCGATGAAATCACCGGCGCCACGGCGCAGCGCATCCACCGCCAGCGGCACGTTGCCCCACGCGGTCATCACCACCACCGGCAGCTCCGGCGCGTGCTGGCGCAACGCGTCGAGCAGGGCCAGGCCCTCCTCGCCCGAGGTGGTGTCGCGGGTGTAGTTGAGGTCGATCAGCGCGCAGCCGAAATCGCGCTGGCGCACGGCCTGCAGTGCCGCCGCGGGGCCGTCCACACCGAAGCTGGCGATGCCCTCGGACTTCAGCAGCAGGCGCAGCGCCTCGCGCACGTCGGCCTGGTCGTCGACCAGCAGCACGGTAGTTTGGGTTTCGCGCGTCATATCTTCCATTCGTCCCGACAACTTGCCGCCTGCAGCATACCGACACCGGGAGCGCACCCTGTGCGCGATGCCTTTCGTCACGTGACGGAGAGCATCGCGCACAGAGTGCGCTCCTACGGATTCCCGCGCGTCACTCGTAGCGCAGGGCGATCGCGGGATCGACGCGCAACGCGCGCAGCAGCGGCACCAGCGAGGCGACCAGCGCCACCAGCAACACGATCAGCAGAACCGGCGCGAATACCCGCAGGTCGTGCGCCTGCGTGTGCAAGCCGGGATCGGCGAGCAGCGCCGACCACGGCCACGCCAGCAGCAGGCCGATGCCCAGCCCCAGCCCGAGCTGCCACAGCAACTGGTGCCCCACCTCGCGCATGATCGCACGGCTGCCCGCGCCGATGGCACGGCGGATGCCGATCTCGCGGGTGCGCTGGGCCACCGAGAACGCCAGCACGCCGTACAGGCCCGCGCCCGCCAGCAACAGCGCGACCAGCCCCAACGCACCGAACACGGTGCTGAGCACGGTCAGGCCGACCCGTGCCTCCGCCATCGCGGCGGCCTGGCTGCGCACCCCGTACACCGCTGCCTGCGGCTCGACCGCATGCACGGCATCGGCAAGTTGCTGCGCGGATACGCCGCCGGCAACGTGCGCGCGCACCGCCAGGCCCACCGCATGCAGCGGCGACTGGCCAGCCGACTGGTCCAGCGGCAGCAGCAGGCCCGGCCGTGGCTTTTCCAGCACACCATCCAGCTGCAACGGCTCGATCACGCCGACCACGGTCAGCGTGGCGGCAAACGGCCGCCCGGGCCACAACACCAGCTTGCGGCCCACGGCGCGGTCGTGCGGCCACATCGCGGCGGCCATCTTCGCGTCGACCACGGCTACCGGCGCGCTGTCGGCACGGTCGCGCGCGTCGAAGAAGCGACCCTCGCGCAGGTGCACGCCGTAAGTCCCGAGGAAGTGCGGACCGACGATGCCCACCTGCGCGCGTGGCCAGCCATCCGCGGGCTGCGGATGGCCCGGCAGCGAGACGTCCTCGTGGCTGCCCAGCACCGCGCCGGGCACGGTGTCCGACGCGGTGGCATCGACCACGCCCGCATCCTGGCGCAGCCGCTCGCCCACCGCGTCAAAGAAACGGATGCGCTGCGCATCGTCGGCGTAGCTGGCCGCCGGCAGCATCACGCTGGCGGTGAGTACCCGCGTCGCGTGCGCCGCACCGGCCACCGGCTGCGACAGCACGCTGCCCACCGCGCGCACGAAGGTGCCTGCCCCCACCAGCAGCACCACGGTCAGCGCGACCTCCGCCACCACCATGATCCTCGCCACACGGGCGAAGCCCGCGCCCGAACCCTTGCCGCCATCGCGCAGCACGTCCTGCAGGTCGGCGCGTGCGGCGCGCCAGGCGGGGATCACGCCCGCCAGCGCGGTGCTGAGCACGGCAGCCACGAAGGCCGCCACCAGCACGCGGCCGTCCAGGCCGAAATGGTGGAAGGGTGCGGCACCCGCCGCATCGGTGAAGTACACCGACACGATCCAGCGGTTGCCCCACTGCACGATCGGCAGGGCCACCGCCAGCGCGGCCAGGCTCAGCAGCAGGCTTTCGATCAGTGCCGCGGACACCAGCCGCGTGCGGCTGCCGCCGAGCGCGCCGCGCAGCGCCAGCTCATGGCGCCGCTGCAGGGTCTGTACCAGCTGCAGGTTGGCCACGTTGACGCAGGCCAGCAGCAACACCAGCGTGGCGGCGCCGAACATCAGCCATACCCACTGGCGCATGTCCTCCGGCACGAAGCTGAATTTCCAGGGCTTGAGGGTGACGCCACGGGTGTGCTTCCCCGCCGGCAGCGCGGCCTGCAGGCGCGCGGCCCATGCGTCCAGTTCGGCGCGCGCCTGCGCCAGCTGGTATCCGGGCGCCAGGCGAACCACGCCCCGGACATCGCGGTGCTGCCCCGGCGGCAACTTGAGCGGCAGCCAGACCTGGCTGCCGCTGACCGGCATGCTCGCCGCGCCGGCCGGCAGCACGCCCACCACGGTGGCCCATTCGCCATTGATGCGCACCGCGCGGCCCGCGATGTGCGGATCGGCGCCGAAACCTCGCCGCCACAGGCTCTCGCCCAGCAACGCCACGTCCGCAGCGCCGGGCGCCTCGTCCGACGGCAGCAAGCCGCGGCCCAGCAGGGGCGTGGCGCCCAGCAGCGGCATCATCGAGGCGGTGATGCGGCTGCCCGGGTAGTACCTGGCGCCGCCGTCTTCCTCCACGGCGGCGCCGATGGGCACGTAGGCACCCATCTCGTCGGCGCTGCGCAGGCCACCGCGCAAGGCCAGGTACTGGTCGCTGTCGAGGCTGTCGATGCCGTTGCCACTGTGCGACGGTTCGCCCAGCGCCATCAGGCGTTCGGGGTGCGGCACCGGCAGCGGTTCGAGGATCAGCGTATTGACCAGGCTGAACAGGAACAGCGTCACCCCCAGCCCCACGCCCAGCACCGCCACCGAGAGCAGCGCATAGCCGGGCCGCCGCGCCAGCCGCCGCCAGGTTTCACGACATTCACGCACGATCATCGTCACTCTCCCCTCAGCGCGCGCATCGGCGCCACGCGTGCCGCACGCAGCGCCGGCAGCAGGCAGGCGAGCAAGCCGGCGAGCGCCAGCAGCATGCTCACCCCGGCCATCACCCACGGGTCCAGCGCGCCGGCACGGCCGATCAACCCCATCAGCACCTGCGATACCGCACGCGCCACCAGCCAGGCCCCGGCCACGCCCAGCGCCAGCCCCGCCGCGATCTGCAGCAAGCCGCCATGCAGCACCAGCACCAGCAGTCGCGCAGGCCTGGCCCCCAGCGCCATGCGCACGCCGAACTCGCGTTCGCGCGCGGCCACGGCCACCGCCATCACGGCGTACAGCCCGGCGGCGGCGAGCAGCAGTGCCAGCGCGGCGAACAAGCCAATCAGCCACAGGCTGAGCCGTGCGCTCGCCGTCGTCTGCTGCACGACGTTCCGCATCGTGCGCAAGTTGGCGATGGGCTGCTCGGGCGCGATCTCGGCCAGCGCCGCACGCACGCCCGCCTGCCAGTCCATCGGATCGCCGTGTCCGCGCAGCGCGAAGCGCAGCGGCTCCAGGTGACGAACCAATCCCATCACCGGATCGGGCACCTGCGCCAGCGGCACGTACAGCACCGGCTGCATGGGCTGCAACGGCCCTTTCTGGTAAGTGGCGCCCACCACGCCGACGATGTGCAGCGAAATAAGCTTGTCGTCAACGCCTGTCATCTCGATCCGTTTGCCCACCGCATGACCGCCGTAGTACCTGTCGGCCAGATCCCGGCTGACGATGGCCACAAGCTCGCCTCCCCCCGTGTCGTCGCGCGTGAAGCCCCGCCCCTCGAGTAGCGGGATGGAGAACAAGCGGAAAAAGCCATCCCCGATGCCGTGGTACTGGGACGCGAATTCCTGCCCGTCCGGTGTGTGCAGGGTGGTTTGCAGCTGACCCATCATGCCGTTGCTGGCAGGCAGGTTCGTGGTCACCACGGCGTCGGCGACACCCGGAATCACGCGCAGCCGCTGCGCCAGCCGCTGCGACAGGCTCCACACCGACGCGACGTCCGGGTAATCGGCCCGCACCGGCGCCAGGTCGAAGGTGAGCACACCGCTGTCGGCAAAGCCAAGATGCAGCCGCGAGGCGTCGTACAGCCCATGCATGAACACGCCGGCCGCGCACAGCAGCACCGCCGCCAGCGCCACCTGTGCCACCACCAGCACGCGGCCCAACCGCCCGCTGCGCAGGCCGATGCCGCTGCGGCCGCCCTCGCGCAATTCGTCCACCGTGGTCGCGCTGCGGCTGCGCCACAACGCCAACCCCGCCGCCAGCAGCGCGCCGAACATGCCCACTGCAAAGGCCAGCAGCCACGCTGAAGCATCGACATGCAGGCGCCCGCCCCACAACCACTCGGCGGGGATGAAGCCTTGCAGCAGAGCCAGGCCCGCCGTCGCCAACGCCATGCCCGCCAGCGCGCCCGCGCCACCGACCAGCAGGCCCTCGCCCAAGGCCGGCAGCATCAGCCGCAGCAGCGGTGCACCCAGCGCGCTGCGCACTGCGACGTCGTGGTTGCGCGACAACGCGCGCAGCAGCATCAGGTTGGCGAGGTTCACCAGCGCAATCAGCAGCACCAGCATCGCGCTGGCCATGAACAGCAGCAGCATCGGCCGCGCGTCATGTCGCATGACGGACGCCAGGTGCAGGGCGCCGAAGCGCGGCTTCTTCCAGTTGCCGCCCATGCCCATGTCGCGGTACATCGCTCGCTCGCGCGCATCGGCTTGCGCCGACACCGCGGCGATCTCGGCGCCGGGCGCCAGCCGCGCCAGCGCCAGAGTGCCGTTGTGGCTGTAATCGCGGCTGCCCACCGGCACCGCCGCCGGCAATACCACGTCGCCCGGCCCCAGCACCGTGTTGAAGGCGGCCGGCAACACGCCCACGATGGTGTGCGGCACGCCTTCCACCCGCAGGCTGCGGCCGATCACGCTGCGGTCACCGCCGTAACTGCGCATCCAGAACCCGTAGCCGAGCATGACCACGGGCGGGCCGTGCGGATGATCCTCCTGCGCATCGAAGTTGCGCCCCAAGACCGGCTGCACATCCAGCGTGGGCAGCAACCCCTTGTCCATGCGGATCAGCGGCACCTGCGCCGGCACGTTCGCGCCGGCGACATTCACCGTCGAGCCCGGCCACCACAACCCCAGCGAGGCCACGCCGTCGAGGCTGTTCAGGTACTGGTATTCGTGCGGCGAGATGCCGCCAACTTGACTGGTGTCGCGGATCTGGCCCAGCACCACCAGTCGCGATGGCTGCGGTACCGGCAGGGGCCGCCACAAGCTGTTCTGAATCAGCGTGGTTACCGCCACGCTGGCGCCGACGCCGAGCGCCAGCACGCCGGCAGCCAGCAACAGGAAGCCGGGCCGACGCAGGCTGGCGCGCCACGCGCGCCAGATCTCGGCGAGCCACACATTCACGCGCCGACCTCCACGCGCTGGCCGATCAGCGCGTCCAGCCGCTGCTCGTCTTCGTGGCGCAGGCGCTCGTAGGTTTCCTCGTCGACCACGCGGCCGTCGAACAGGCGGATCTTGCGCTGGGCGAGTTCCGCGTAGCGCGCGTCGTGGGTGACCATGCAGAGGGTGGCGCCGCCCCTGTGCAGTTCGTCGAGCAGGGCCATCACCGCCTCGCCGTTGCGCGAGTCCAGGTTGCCGGTGGGTTCGTCGGCGAGCAGGATCGCCGGACGGCCGACCAGCGCGCGCGCCACCGCCACGCGCTGCTGCTGGCCGCCGGAAAGCTGCGCCGGGTAATGGCGCATGCGGTGCGACATGCCGACGCGTTCCAGCGCTTCCTGCACGCGCTCGCGCCGCTCGGCCGCGCCGATCCCGCTGCGGTAGGTCAGCGGCAATTCCACGTTTTCCTGCACGCTGAGGTCGCCGATCAGGTTGAACGCCTGGAAGATGAAGCCGATCTCGGCGTTGCGGATGCGCGCGCGCTCGCCGGCGTTGAGCCCGGCCACGTTGTGCCCGTTCAGCACGTAGCGACCGGCGCTGGCGGTGTCGAGCAGGCCGAGGATCGACAGCAGCGTGGTCTTGCCGCAGCCCGATGGCCCGGAGATGGAGACGTATTCGCCGCGCGCGATGGACAGGTGCACGTCGGACAACGCGTGGGTCTCCACCTCGTCGGTCTGGAATACCTTGCGAATGCTGTCGAGGGTGATGACGCTGGTGGTCGGACTCATGTGGTGCGCCTTTGACGTTGGGTTCCCTTCTCCCACTGGGAGAAGGCGGCCCGGAGGGCCGGATGAGGCTGCAAGGCGGAACGATGCGTCTGGCTCCGCCCCGTACCCTCTCCCCTGCCCCTCTCCCACAGGGAGAGGGGTTCTGCTTCGATGCTCACTTCAGTTTGATGCGATCGTATTTGTCCCATTGGCTGGCGTCGGACAGGATGACCTTGTCGCCGGCTTTCAATCCACGCAACACCTGCACCCGATCGACCGAGGCGGCGCCGATGCGCACCGGCATGCGGGTGGCGGTGTCGCCGTCGGGGTCGAGGCGGAACAGGCCAAGGTCGCCATGGGCGGCGGCCAGCGCGGGCCGGCCCACCGACAGCACGTCGCGCAGTTCGGCGATGCGGATGCGGCCGTCCACCGAGAGATCCGGGCGCGCGCCGGTCGGCAGCTTGCCGGCGAGCGCCACGTCGACCCGCACGCTGCCGTCGCGCACGGCCGGATCGATGCGCTCGACCGTGCCGGCGATCACGCCATCATGGGTATCCACGCTGACCGCCATGCCCATCCGCACGTCCTTGGCCTGCACCTCGGGCACCTGCAGGCGTGCGATCAGCACGTCGGTGCGCGCCACCCGCGCCAGGTTGGCGCCGGCGGCGACCTGGGCGCCTTCCTGCACCGCCACCTCCTGCAGCACGCCGGCGATGCCGGCGCGCACCTGCAGCGCATCGGCCTGGCGCTGGCGCAACTGCAGGTTGCTCTGCTGCTGCAGCAGTTTCGCCTGCACCGCGTCCAGCTGCGCCTGCATGCTGGCGCCGAAGGCGTGCACGCGCTGCTGTTCGACCTGCATGCGGTTCTTCAGCTGGGCCAGGGCGATCTGCTCCTGTTCGTAGCGCACCTCGGGAATCAGGTGCCGGGCCACGGCCTTGGCATCAGCGTCGGCCTTGACCTTGGCCGAGGCGTAGTCGGCCTGTGCCTGCGCCTGGGCGGCGCGGTGGTCGAGCAACTGCGATTGCAGCTCGGCGCGCCGGGCGGCCACGTCGGCACGTGCCGCCGCCACCTGGGCTTGGGCGTTGCGCAGGCTGTCCTGCACTTCGGGGTTGGACAGCGTCATCAGCACGGTGTCCGGCTGCACCACCGTGCCCGGCCACGCCAGGATCCGGTCCACCTGGGCGGCGGTGGCCGCCGCCAGCCAGCGCGAAGTGCGCGGCACCAGGGTGCCGGTGGCGCGGATCTCCTGCAGCATGTCGCCGCGCTGCACGGTGTCGATCCACAGGCTGGCACGATCGGCCCGCGGCAACGCCGGTCCCAGGCGCAGCAGCACCGTCACCAGCATCGCGACGAGCACGACGGCTGCGGCCGCGAGCAGGCGGAGCCGGCGGCGCTTGCGCAGTTTCAGGGTGGGGTTGGCCATGTCCATGCGCCTGCTGGAGCAAGCCCCGTGCCAGGGCGCGAAGGCCCTCCGGACAAGCGATTTCGTCGCCCGCCAGGCACTCTCGTCGTTCGCCAGCGGACACCCCTGTCCGAAGTCGTACGTGCAGGGCCCGTTCGGCGCGGTACGGCGGGCACTGCCCGCCGCTTTTCTCCCGGACGACGCGTAGCAGGAGCGGCGGGCAGTGCCCGCCCTACAGGTGAGGCAACGGGCGAGTCAGCCGGTGTTCTGCAGCCCCTGCGCCACGCCGTTGACGCAGGCGACCAGGGCCTGCAGCAGCGCGTCGTCCGCGCAGCCGCTTTCGCGCCAGCGCCGCAGCAGGTCGACCTGCAGCAGGCTCATCGGGTCCACGTACGGGTTGCGCAGGCGGATCGAGGCGGCCAGCCGCGGGGTATCCTGCAGCAGGATGCGGTGTCCGTTCAACTGCAGCAGTGCGCGGCAGGTGCGTTCGAACTCGCCGCGGACCAGGCCGAACATGTCCTCGTGCAGCGCCCCGGAAAGACGCGAGAACGCCTCGGCGATATCGAGGTCGCACTTGGCCAGCACCATTTCCACGTCGTCCAGCATGTTGCTGAAGAACGGCCAGTCGCTGGCCATCTCGGCCATCGCCTCCGCGCCGAACTCGCGCACGCCACGCTCCAGCGCGCTGCCCAGGCCGTACCAGCCGGGCAGGATCGAGCGGCACTGGGTCCACGCGAACACCCACGGGATCGCGCGCAGGTCCTGCACGCCGTGCATGCTGCGCCGACTGGCCGGACGCGAGCCCAGGGTCATGCGCTCGATCACGTCGATCGGCGTGGCGCTGCGGAAGTACTCCACGAAGTGCGCGTGTTCGACGAAGGCGCGGTAGGTCCCGCGGCTGGCGGCCGACAGCACGTTCATGCGTTCGCGCCACTGCTCCTCGCGCGGGTCGTCGGCGCGCGGGCGCAACGAGGCGCGCAGCACGGCGCCGACGGTCTGTTCCAGGTTGCGCAGCGCCAGCGCGCGGATGCCGTACTTGCGGTGGATCACCTCGCCCTGCTCGGTCACCCGCAGCACGCCGGCCACCGACCCGCGCGGGGAGGACATCAGCGCCGGTGCGATGCGCACGCCGCCGCGGCTGGCCGAGCCGCCGCGGCCGTGGAAGAACGCCAGCTGGATGCCGGCGCGGCGCGCCACGTCCAGCAGCTCCACCTGCGCGCGCTGCAGCCCCCAGCGCGAGGCCAGCGTGCCGCCGTCCTTGCCGCTGTCCGAGTAGCCCAGCATCACCCACTGCTGGTCGTCGCGCGCGGCCAGGTGGCGGCGGTAGACCGGGTCGTCGAGCAGCGCCTGCAAGGTGGCTGGCGCGTTCTTCAGGTCGTCCACGGTCTCGAACAGCGGCGCGATGTTGAGCGGCACGCTGTCGCCCTGCACCAGCCCGCCGTAGCGCGCCAGCGCCAGCACCGCGAGCACGTCGGCCGCGCTGCGCGCCATGCTGATGACATACAGCCCCACCGCCTCGCTGCCGTAGCGCCGGCGCGTGTCGCCCAGGGTGGCGAACACGTCGTACAGCGCGGTGACCACCTCGCTGTGACTGATGGCGAAGCGGGCATGGCCGCTGGCGTAGTCGCGCAACTGCACCGTGCGTTCGTCGGCCGGCCGCGCGGCCCAGCCCTTGTCGTCGAACAGCGCGGCCAGCGCGTCGTCGTGCACGCGCGAATCCTGGCGCACGTCGAGCCGCGCCAGGTGCAGGCCGAAGGTGCGCACGCGCTGGACCAGCCGCTGCACCGCGTAGGCCCCCGCGTGCAGGCCGCGGTGGGCGATCAGGCTGTCGGCGATCAGCTGCAGGTCGGCCTGCAGCTCGGCGGCGGAGGCGTAGCCGTCGGCGTCATCGTCGCGCAGGCTGGCCTCCAGCCGCGCGCCAATCAGGGTGAGCAGGCAGCGATACGGCATGTCCGCGTGGCGCGGGCGGATGCGCTCGGCGGCCCGCGGAAAACGCTCGCGATAGTCGGCCAGCCGCTGCTGCAACGCCGGCGCGACCTGCACCCGGCTGTCGGTCTGGCTGAGCAGGCGCGCGAGGTTGGCGACATCCGCCACGTAGTGCTCGATGACATGCGCGCGCTGGGTGGCGAGGCTGGCGGCGATGGTGTCGGCGCCGACGTTCGGGTTGCCGTCCATGTCGCCGCCAACCCAGGTGGCGAAGCCCAGCAGGCGCGGCAGCTCCACCGCCACGCCATAGACCTGCTGCAGCGCCTCGGCGAGTGCCTCGTACAGCGCCGGCACCACCCGGTACAGCGGGTTGGCCAGGTAGAAGCCCACGTGGTGATGCTCGTCCTGCACGGTGGGCCGGATCGGTGAGGCCTCGGCGGTCTGCCAGCCGGCGGACAGCGCCATGTAGATGCGCTCGTCATCCGCGGCGCGCTCCTGCGGCGTGCGCGCAGGGTCGAAGCCGTCGACCAGCGAACGCACGATGGCCTGCTCCTTCTCCAGCAGCGAGCGCCGCACCGCCTCGGTGGGATGCGCGGTGAACACCGGCTCGATCCACAGCCGGTCGAGCCAGCCCAGCAGTTCGGCCGCGTCCACGCCCTGCGCCTTCAGCCGGCCCAGCGCGTCGAGCAGGGACTCGGGCTGCACCTGGTTGCTCTCGCGCTGGTAGTCGCGGCGGCGGCGGATGCGGTGTACCCGCTCGGCGGTGTTGACCGCGTGGAAATAGGTGGCGAACGCCCGCGCCAGCGCCTCGGCGCGATCGGGCTCCAGCCCGGCCAGCGAACGCGCCAGCTCGTCGGTGGAGGCGCCCTCGGCGCGACGGCGGATCGCCGCGATGCGCACCTGCTCGACCCGCTCGAAGAACGCCTCGCCGCCCTGCTCGGCCAGCATCCGGCCGACCATCGCACCCAGCCGGCCCACGTCCTCGCGCAGCGGACCGTCGTGCGGCAGGAATTCGGGCTCGCGATCTGTTTCCACGCCGTGCTCCACCGTTGCGGACAAGCGCCCAGCCTACCGAATCGGCGCGGCCGCGGCACCACGCCGGCAGGCATAAGCTTATGCCGCTACAATGGCCCGCTTGCACTGCCCGCCGAGGGGCGCTGCGACCGTTGGCGTGGATGCGGCTCTCTCCGCAACCCACGCAGCGGCCAGGCTCGGCGCGGCACGTTCCACAACGGCGCCCGGTTGCTTTACGCGAGTCCCTTCGCGAAGCAGGACCGGCCACCCATGGCCGGACTCTTCACAAAGCTCGCACTAACCGGAGATATCCATGAACGCCGCACTCAAAGAAACCACGCACGACTACAAGATCCGCGACATCTCGCTGGCCGATTTCGGCCGCAAGGAGCTGGACATCGCCGAGCACGAGATGCCGGGCCTGATGTCGATCCGCCGCAAGTACGCGCCGGACGCCCCGCTCAAGGGCGTGCGCGTCACCGGCTCACTGCACATGACGATCCAGACCGCGGTGCTGATCGAGACGCTGAAGGACATCGGCGCCGACGTGCGCTGGGCCTCGTGCAACATCTTCTCGACGCAGGACCACGCCGCCGCCGCCATCGCGAAAACCGGCACGCCGGTGTTCGCGTGGAAGGGCGAGACGCTGGAGGAATACTGGGACTGCACGCTGGACGCGCTCTCCTTCCCCGACGGCAAGGGCGGTTTCCTCGGGCCCCAGCTGGTGGTCGACGACGGCGGCGACGTGACGCTGCTGATCCACAAGGGCTACGAGCTGGAAAACGGTTCGAAGTGGGTGGACGAGAAGGCCTCCTCGCACGAGGAGCAGGTGATCAAGAACCTGCTCAAGCGCGTGGCCGTCGAGCGCCCGGGCTACTGGCACACCGTGGTCAAGGACTGGAAGGGCGTCTCCGAGGAGACCACCACCGGCGTGCACCGGCTGTACCAGCTGGCCGAGGCCAAGTCGCTGCTGGTGCCGGCGATCAACGTCAACGACTCGGTGACGAAATCCAAGTTCGACAACCTGTACGGCTGCCGCGAATCGCTGGCCGACGGCCTGAAGCGCGCGATGGACGTGATGCTGGCCGGCAAGGTGGCCGTGGTCTGCGGCTACGGCGACGTCGGCAAGGGCTGCGCGCACTCCCTGCGTGCCTACGGCGCGCGCGTGGTGGTCACCGAGATCGACCCGATCAACGCGCTGCAGGCGGCGATGGAAGGCTTCGAGGTCAACACGGTCGAAAGCACGCTGGGCCGCGGCGACATCTACGTCACCACCACCGGCAACCGCGACGTGCTGACCATCGACCACCTGAAGGCCATGAAGGACCAGGCCATCGTGTGCAACATCGGCCACTTCGACAACGAGATCCAGGTCGACGCGCTCAACGCCCTGGCCGGCGTGGAGAAGATCAACATCAAGCCGCAGGTGGACAAGTACGTGTTCGCCGACGGCCACGCGCTGTTCCTGCTGGCCGAAGGCCGCCTGGTCAACCTCGGCTGCGCCACCGGCCATCCGAGCTTCGTGATGTCCAACTCGTTCTCCAACCAGACCCTGGCGCAGATCGACCTGTGGGCGCACAAGGACAGCTACGAGAACAAGGTCTACATCCTGCCCAAGAAGCTGGACGAGGAAGTGGCCCGCCTGCACCTGGAGAAGATCGGCGTGAAGCTGACCACCCTCACCCCGACCCAGGCCGCCTACCTCGGCGTGCCGGTGGAAGGCCCGTACAAGCCGGATCATTACCGCTACTGATCCTCGTCCCCGGGGAAACGGAAAGGGCGCGCGGTTCCGGCCGCGCGCCCTTTCGTTTGCGGGCGCCTGCGCGGGCTTTGCGCGCAAGCCGTGCGGTGGCCTAGGATGGCGCACCGGCGGCCAAGCAGCCGCCGGGAGGTTCGCAGGGGAACCATCAACGGTGGAGCGGGGCCAGGCGCCGCGCTCACGCTCTCCAGCGAAAAGGATGCGCGACGATGGCCACGTTACCGACAACCCGCGTCCTCGACCCGGCCGACTACCCGCGCTGGAGCGCAGCGGTCGCCGCCTCGCCGGACGGCAGCGTCTACTCCTTGCCCGACTATCTCGACGCGCTGTGCAGCGCCACCGGTGGGCGCTTCCGCGTGCTGGCGGCCGAGCGCGACGACCACATCGTCGGCGGCATTGCCCTGTTCGAATGCAGCGGCCGCGGCGGCACGTTCGTGTCGCCGCGGCGGCTGCTCTATTACAACGGCCTGGTGCTGGTACCGCACCCGTCGAGCTGCCCGGGGCACAGCACCTCCTGGCGGCTGCAGACGCTGGATGCGCTCGAGCGCGGCCTGGCGTCGCTGCGCTACGGCCGGCTGCGCTTCAAGAACCGCTGCACCTGCACCGACCTGCGCACGTTCCAGTCGCGCGGCTGGAACGTGCAGCCGACCTACACCTACGTGGTCGACATCGGCGACCTCGCCACGGCCTGGACACGGGTGGACAAGAACCATCGCCGCCTGATCGGCCGCTGCACCGAGCAGGGCCTGCAACTGACCATGGACGACGACTTCGACGCCTTCCACCACCTGCACCTGCAGACCCACGAGCGCAAAGGCGCGCCGCTGTACCTGCCGCGCGAGGCGTTCCGCCGCTTCGTGGAAACCCTGCGCGAGCGCAACCTGGGCCGGCTCTACCACGCCCGCATGCCGGACGGCCGGGTGGCCGCCAGCCAGCTGGTGCTGACCGGGCCGCATCCGGTCAGCCACACGGTCTGCGCCGGCGCCGAGGCCGCGCTGCTGAGCCTGGGCGCGTCGGCGTTCCTGCGCTGGCGCGCGCTGGAGCACCTGGCGGCCGCGGGCTACCGCGCCAACGACCTGACCGATGCCGAACTCAACCCGGTCACCGCGTTCAAGGCGCAGCTCGGCGGCGAGCTGTCGCTGTGCCTGGAAGTCTCGCGCGCCGACTCCATGCGCTTCCGCCTCGGCGAGTGGGCCGGCACGCTGCCGCAGCGGGCCCGGCGCGGCGTGCGTCGCGCGCTGCACCGCTCCACTGGCGTGACCGGATGAGCGGCTCCGCCGTTTCCGGTGCCGAACTGGTCTGCGCCACGCTGGCGCAGGTGGGCGTCGACTGCGTGTTCGGCCTGCCCGGCACGCAGACCGTGGGCCTGTACGAAGCCCTGCGCCGCTCGCCATTGCGCAGCATCGTGGCCACCCACGAGTTGTCGGCGGCGATGATGGCCAACGGCTATTACCGCGCGTCGGGACGCATCGCCGCCGTGCTGACCATTCCCGGCCCGGGCTTCACCTGGGCCCTGACCGGGCTGGCCGAAGCCGCGCTGGACTCGGCCGCGCTGCTGCACCTGACCATGCAGCCGGCGCGCTCGCCCGGGCGGCAGTTCCAGCTGCAGGCGCTGGACCAGGCGGCGGTGGCGGCTCCGTTGAGCAAGGCCCGGGTTGCCATCGACCACGCCGCCGATATCCCGGCGGCGCTGGCCGCGGCGCATGCGCAGGCCGGCGCCGGCGAACCCGGGCCGGTGCTGGTGCAGTTCGCGCGCGATGCGCTGCGCGAGTCGGCACCGCCGGCCGAGCCCGTGCCGCCGTCGCCGCCACCGCTCGACGAGGCCGCGCTCGACGCCGTACTGGCGGTGCTTCGCCGGGCCGATCGCTGCACGCTGCTGCTCGGCCAAGGCTGCAGCGCCGCGGCCACGCTGGCCACGCAACTGGCCGAAATGCTGTCCGCCGCGGTGGTCACCACCACCTCGGGGCGCGGCGTGGTGGCCGAGGATCACCCGCTGTCGCTCGGCTTCGCCTTCGCCGGCAACGAAGGCGGCACGCTCAACGCGCTGGTCGAGGCCAGCGACGTGGTGCTGGCGATCGGCTGCAAGTTCTCGCACAACGGCAGCCGCGGCTTCGAGCTGCGCATCCCCTCGGAGAAGCTCGTCCACGTCGACGCCAGCGCCGCCGTGCTCGGCGCGAACTACCCGGCGCGCCAGCTGCTCTGCGCCGATGCGGCGGTGTTCCTGGCCGCCGTGCTGCAGCGGCTGGACAAGCAGCCGGGCCGTGCCGGCTTCAGCCACGACGAGATCGCGCAGTGGCGCCGACGCGCCGACGAGGAGCGCGACCGGCGACGCGTCGAGCCGCGCATCCACGGCGTGGACGGCGGCCGGCCGCAGGCGTTCTTCGCCGCGCTGCGCCAGGCGCTGCCGCGGCACGGCTGCCTGCTCACCGATTCGGGCCAGCACCAGGGCTTGGCGCGCCGCCACTTTCCGGTGCTGTGTCCGCGCGGCCTGGTCGTGCCGACCAACCTGCAGTCGATGGGCTTCGGCATCGGCGCCGCGATCGGCGCCTGCCTGGCCGATCCGGCGCGGCCGGTGGTGGCGCTGATCGGCGACGGCGGCCTGGCCATGTCCGGGCTGGAGTTGCTCACCGCGGTGCGCGAGCGCCTGCGCCTGACCGTGATCGTGTTCGTCGACGGCGCCTACGGGCTGATCCGCATGCAGCAGCTGGCCGGCTCGGGCCATGCGTACGGCACCGAGTTCGACGGCGTCGACGTCGCCGCGCTGGCCGACGCCATCGGCGCAACCCACGTGCGCCTGCAAGGCGATGCGCAGGCCACCCTGGCCGCCGCGATCGAGGCGCCCGGCGTGACCCTGGTCGAGGTGCGCGTGGGCGACTCGGTGCCCATGCACTGGCTGCGCGCCAAGAGCCGGCTGCGCGGTTCGCGGCTGCGCGCTTGGTGGCGCCGCCGGCATCGCTGACCCGCTCCGTCGACGCGCTCCGCCGCGGTTCGCCGGCCGCCGCCGGTGCTAGCATGGCCGGATGCCGCGCGGCGTCGACAACCCGCGTGCGGCGATCAGGGGAACGTTTCATGGGCAAGCGGGACGAGCGGCGAACGCCGGCAATCGTGATGGGCTGCGGTCCTACCGCACTGGGCATCCTGCGCTGCCTGAAACTGGCCCGCATCCCGGCCTATGTGGCCTGCCGCGCGGGCGACCAGGTGACGCGCTCGCGCTGGTTCCGGCCCACGCCCGGACCCGCGCCGTGGGACGGCGTGCCCGGCCCGCAGGCGCTGGAGCACCTGCGCGGACTGCCGCTGGAGGAGGCGGTGCTGATCGCCGGCGCCGACGACGCCGCGCTGTGGCTGGCCGACCTGCCGCAGAGCGACCTGGGCCAGCGCTTCCACACCAGCACCTGCTCCCGCCAGACGCAGGAGCTGCTGCAGGACAAGTCGCGCTTCGCCGCCCTGCTCGCCGAAACCGGCATGCCGCATCCGCCGACCTACCGCATCGACAGCGCGGCCGACATCGCGGCGATGCCGTTCGAGCGGCTGGACCGCGTCTTCATCAAGCCGGTCAACTCGCAGAAGTTCAGCGACGTGCTGGGCATCAAGGGCGTGTGGGTGCACAGCCGCGCGGAGCTGCTGGAAACCTGGCAGCGCCTGCACGGCCTGGGCTTCCGCCTGATGGCGCAGGAATACGTGCCCGGCACCGCCGCCGACCACTATTTCGTGGACGGCTTCCGCGACGCGCAGGGACGTTTCCCCGGCCTGTTCGCGCGGCGCCGCTTCCGCATCCACCCGGCCGATTTCGGCAACAGCTCGTACTGCGAGAGCATCCCGCTGGCCCAGGTCGAGCCGGCGGCGACCAACCTGACCGCGCTGCTGGCCAAGGTGGATTATCGCGGCATCTTCAGCGCCGAGTTCAAGCGCGACGCCCGCGACGGCCAGTTCCGCATCCTGGAGGTGAACACCCGCGCGTGGACCTACGTGGAGTTCGCCGCGCGCTGTGGCGTCAACGTGTGCGCCATGGCCTGGCAGGATGCGCTGGGCCTGCCGGTCGACGCCGCCTCGCCGGACTACGTGGTCGGCGCCGGCTGCGTGAACCTGCAGCGCGACATCAACGCGGTGCGCAGCCAGTCGCGGCAGGCCCGCGAGCCGTGGTCGAAGATCCTGCGGCAATGGTCGCGCGCGTACTGCCACACGTTCCGCTTCGACGACCCGCTGCCGGGCCTGTCCAGCGCGTGGCGCATCGCCACCCATCGTACCGGGCGCCACCACGGCCCCAGCGAGGCGCCGGTGCCGCCGGCGGTCGCGCCGAACGAGCCGCCCGCAAGCTGAATCCGGCCGCCATATATCGCTCCATCGCGAATCGAAGATATATACTGCCCGGCACCGTGGCCCCGGAACCCTCGCGATGCCGTCGATCAGCTTCGAATTCTTTCCGCCCAAGACCGACGAGCAGCGCGCGCAGCTCGACCGCGCGGCGCAGGCGCTGAAGGCGCACCAGCCCGAATACGCCTCGGTCACCTTCGGCGCGGGCGGTTCCACGCTCAGCTACACCGGCGACACGGTGGCGCACCTGCATGCGCAGCACGGGCTCAACGTGGCGCCGCACCTGTCGTGCATGGGCGGCACCCGGGCGGAGATCGCCGCGCTGCTGGACAGCTACCGCGCAGCGGGCTATCGGCGCATCGTGGCGCTGCGCGGCGACCTGCCCTCGGGCATGGCCACGGCGGGCGACTTCCGCTACGCCGCCGAACTGGTGGCGTTCATCCGCCGCCACTGCGGCGACCACTTCCACATCGAGGTGGCGGCCTACCCGGAAACCCACCCGCAGGCCGACGACGCGCTGCGCGACCTGAAGCACTTCAAGGCCAAGATCGACGCCGGCGCGAACGGCGCGATCACCCAGTACTTCTTCAACCCGGATGCGTATTTCCGTTTCGTCGACGACGTGCGCAAGCTGGGCGTGGAGGTGCCGATCGTGCCGGGCATCATGCCGATCTCCAACTACAGCCAGCTCAAGCGCTTCTCGGAAATGTGCGGGGCGGAAATCCCGCGCTGGATCGCCAAGCGCATGCAGGCGCACGGCGACGACGCGGACGCGGTGCGCGAACTCGGCGCCGAGGTGGTGGCGCAACTGTGCCGGCGCCTGCTCGACGGCGGCGCGCCGGGCCTGCACTTCTACACGCTCAACCGCGCCCGCGCGACGCAGGCGGTGTTGCAGCAGCTGTAGGGACGGGAATCGGGAATCGGGATTCGGGAATCGCAAAAGCCGACGCACGCGACGCCGCTGCTCTTGCAAATCCCGAATCCCGAATCCCGAATCCCGGCCCCCAAATCCCGGCCCCCAAATCCCGACTGACGTATGCTGCCGGGATGTTCCGCCTGGTCGCCCTGTCCAGCCTGGCCCTGCTGGCCTGCGCCGTCCCCGCCGCGGCGCAGACACCGATCCATCGTTGCATCGGAGCCAACGGCGGCGCGGTGTTCACCGACCAGCCCTGCGCCGCGCTGCGCGCCACGCCGGTCAACCCCGCGACACCTGCCGACACGCCCGCACCGGGCGGCCCGCCGCCGGTGCTGTGCGCCGCCAGCGTGGACGAACTGCGCCAGAGCGTGATCGACGCGTTCGCACGGCACGACAGCGTGCGCCTGGGCGGACTGATCCTGTGGGATGGCTACGGCCGCGGCGCGGCGATCGCCGACATCCGCGCGCTGACCGCGCTGATGAAACAGCCGCTGCTGGAGATCGAACTGGCCGCCCCCGCGACACCGGCCACTGCGCCGGATCGCTGGCTGCCGCGCAGCGAGCTTGCCGCCGCGCCCGACGTACCCCCGCGCCTGGTGCTGCACACCGCCGACACCGACGGCGCCGGTTCGAGCTGGCGCTTCGACATCGTGCGCCAGGCCGGCTGCCTGTGGCTGCGCAACGCGCAGTGACCGCTCCCCAAGCGGCGACGCGCTATCATGGGCAGTCCGCATGGAGAACCGAAGATGGCGCAGCAGTACCCCGAATGGATCTGGCAGAACGGCCAACTCAAGCCGTGGGCCGAAGCCACCACCCACGTGATGTCGCACGCGCTGCACTACGGTTCGTCCGTGTTCGAAGGCATCCGCAGCTACGCCACGCCCGACGGCGCGGCGATCTTCCGCCTCACCGACCACCTGAACCGGCTGTTCCTGTCGGCGAAGATCTACGACATGAAGCTGCCGTACTCGTTCGACGAGCTGGCGGCCGCCTGCCGTGACGTGATCAAGAAGAACGGCCTTGGCGCCTCCTACCTGCGCCCGGTGGCGTATCGCGGCCTGGGCGGCTTCGGCCTGTCCGCGGAAACGCCGATCGACGTGGCGGTGGCTGCCTGGCCGATGGGCCCGTACCTGGGCCCGGAAGCCCTGCAGAACGGCATCGACGCCTGCGTGTCGAGCTGGCAGCGCTTCGCCCCCAACACCATCCCGGCCGGCGCCAAGGCCGGCGGCAATTATCTTTCCGGCCAGCTGATCGCCCGCGAGGCCCGCCGGCTCGGCTTCGGCGAAGGCATCGCGCTGTCCGCCAGCGGCCTGCTCAGCGAGGGCGCCGGCGAGAACCTGTTCCTGGTCTTCGACGGCGTGCTGCACACCACCCCGGCCAGCGCCTCGATCCTCGCCGGCATCACGCGCGACACGCTGAAGACGCTGGCCCGCGAGGACGGCATCGAGGTGGTCGAGCGCGACATCCCGCGCGAGTACCTGTACCTGGCCGACGAGGTGCTGATGTGCGGCACCGCCGCCGAGATCACGCCGATCCGCTCGGTCGACGGCAAGCAGGTCGGCGCCGGCAAGGCCGGCCGCGTCACCCTGCGCCTGCAGGAGCTGTTCTTCGGCCTGTTCGACGGCCGCACCCACGACAAGTGGGGTTGGCTGGAACAGGTCTGAGCGGCATCGACCGATGAAAAAAAAACCCGCCTCTCGGCGGGTTTTTTCTGCTTCACATCAGGTTGCGGCCGTGGAACAGCTCCTCGATCTCGCGCCGCAGCAGCGACTCGATGCGCTGGCGCTCCTTGAACGACAGATCGTCGGCGTGCGACTCGAACAGGTAGGTGTCCAGGTCGAAATCCTTGATGTGCATCTTGGTGTGGAACATGTTCTCCTGGTACACGTTGACGTCGAACATCTCGTACTTCTGCCGGATGTGCCGCGCCAGGTAGTCCTGCACCGAGTTGATCTTGTGGTCGATGAAGTGCTTCTTGCCCTTCACGTCGCGGGTGAAGCCGCGCACGCGGTAGTCGCACACCACGATGTCCGACTCGAAGCTGTCGATCAGGTAGTTCAGTGCCTTCAGCGGCGAGATCACGCCGCAGGTGGCCACGTCGATGTCCGCGCGGAAGGTGGCGATGCCGTTGTGCGGATGGGTTTCCGGATAGGTGTGGACGGTGATGTGGCTCTTGTCCATGTGCGCCACCACCGCGCCGGCGATCGAATCGCGGCCGAGCTTCTCCACCACCGGCTCCTCGGAGATCAGGATGGTCACCGAGGCGCCCTGCGGGTCGTAGTCCTGGCGGGCGATGTTGAGGATGTTGGCGCCGATGATCTCGGCCACGTCGGTGAGGATCTGGGTCAGGCGATCGGCGTCGTACTGCTCGTCGATGTACTCGATGTAGCGCTGGCGCTGCTCCTCGGACACCGCGTAGCAGATGTCGTAGATGTTGAAGCTCAGCGCCTTGGTCAGGTTGTTGAAACCCTGCAGGCGAAGACGGGGAAGCGGTTTGACCACGAGCGACTCTCCATGACCGAGACGGCCGGCTGTAGAGGCGGGTTAGCGACAAGGGTCCCCGCGATTGGTGTGAAGCACAGGCCTGTGCCTGCGACCCTTGGTTGGTGGCATGCTTTCGACCTTGGCGCTGTCGAAAGACCGCGAAGTATGCGGCAAACGCCTCAGGAAATGAACCTGCAGCCAATCGGCATGTTTGCCATAATGCAGGGCAAGCTGACGTGATTGCGGTCACGCTTGCCGCCGAGGCGACAAGTGCCGCAGAACCTTGCCTGACTGGAGAGTCGACGTGGCCCCACATCTGAAGTACCAGCTGCAACAGGCCTTCGAACGCTCGCAGGCCCCGCTGGGGTTTGCCCCGGACCCCGCCTCGATGGAGCGTTTCCTGGCCCTGTGCCACCGCCGCCGCTACCCGGGCAAGACCGCGATCATCCGCCCCGGCGATCCGGCCAACACGCTGTATTACGTGGTGGAGGGCTCGCTGGCGGTATGCACCGAGGACGAGCAGGGGCGCGAGCTGATCCTCGCCTACATCAGCCGCGGCCAGTTCATCGGCGAGATGGGCCTGTTCGTGGAGCAGGCCCAGCGCGAGTCGGTGGTGCGTTCGCGCACGCCGTGCGAGATGGCCGAGGTCAGCTACGAGCGGCTGTTCCAGCTGATGGAAGGCCCGCTGCGCGAGGAGTGCCCCAAGATCCTGTTCGCCATCGGCGCGCAACTGACCAACCGCCTGCTGCGCACCTCGCGCCAGGTCAGCCGCATGGCCTTCATGGACGTCACCAACCGCATCTCGCGCACCCTGCTGGACCTGTGCGAGGAGCCCGACGCGATGACCCACCCGGACGGCACCCAGATCCGCATCTCGCGCCAGGAAGTGAGCCGCATCGTGGGCTGCTCGCGCGAGATGGTCGGCCGCGTGCTCAAGCAGCTCGAAGAGCAGCGCATGATCGACGTCTCGGGCAAGACCATCGTGATCCGCGGCACCCGCTGACCACACCCGGCCGGCACCGCCACCGGTTCGCCTGAACCGGTTTTTTACGGGTGCTGGTCAAGCATGGTTCCCCGCCCCGGCTGCGAGACGGCGTTTGGACTTCGCACAGTTCTTTCTCTTCGTCGGCGTCGGCCTGCTCGCCCAGGTGGTGGACGGCGCGCTGGGCATGGCCTACGGGCTGGTGTCCAACTCGATCCTGCTGGCGCTGGGGCTGCCACCGGCGGTCGCCAGCGCCACCGTGCACACGGCCGAGATCGCCACCACCTGCGCCTCCGGCGCCTCGCATGCCTGGTTCGGCAACGTGCGCTGGCCGCTGTTCTGGCAGCTGGCGATACCCGGCGCGATCGGTGGCGTGCTCGGTGCCACCTTCCTGGCCAGCGTGCCCGGCGAGACGATCCGCCCGTTCATCAACGCCTACCTGCTGATCCTCGGCGCGATGGTGCTGTTGCGCGCGTTCGGCAAGCGGCTGAGCCGGCACCGGGTGCAGCACACCGGCGTGCTGGGTTTCTTCGCCGGCCTGCTCGACGCGATCGGCGGCGGTGGCTGGGGACCGCTGGCCACCAGCACCCTGATCGCCCGCGGCGGTGGCGTGCGCAGCACGATCGGCTCGGTGAACGCCGCGGAGTTCGTGGTGGCCACCTCGATCTCCGCGACCCTGGCGTGGCACGTCGGCGTCGGCCACTGGCCGATCGTGCTCGGCCTGCTCACCGGCGGCGTGCTGGCCGCACCGTTCGCCGCGTGGCTCGTGCGCCACCTGCCCGAACGCGCGGTGATGGCCGCGGTGGGCGCCCTGATCGTGGCCATCAGCCTGGTGCAGTTGCTGCGCGCGTAGGGCGGGCACCGCCCGCCGGCCTCTTGCTTCATGAAACGGAGAGCGGCGGGCAGTGCCCGCCCTACCTCGCCGTTGCCGATTCCCGATTCCCGAACGTTCAGAACCACTCGACGCGGGTCAGTGTGCGGCCGAGTGCCTTTTCCACCTTCTTGCACAGCTTGGGCGTGCCGTTGACCAGCACCGCCTCGGCAGCCTGCTTGAGCATCGCCACGTCGTGCATCGAATCGCCGTAGGCCACCTGCCACGCCGCAACGCCGTGCTCGGCCAGCGACTGCACCTTGCGCCGGCCCACGTTGTGCCGACGCAGGCGCATGCCCAGCCAGCCGGGGCGCAGCTGCGAGGCGACCACTTCCACGTCGGACAGGCCGAGCTCGCGCAGGATGCCGCTGGCCAGCGTCTCCTCGCAGCCGGTGACCACGATCACCCGGTCGCCTTGCGCCTGGTGCCGGCGCAGCCGGCTCAGGCCGTCGCGGCAGAATTGCTTCGGGCGTCGCGCCAGCGTGGCGGCGAAGGCGTCCGCGACCGCGCGGTAACGCGGCTCGCGCAGGCCGAGCAAGGCGATCCGCACCAGCAGATGCAGCGGCAGGCGGCGCGACAGCGGCCAGCTCAGCAGCAGCAGGGGCGAGGCGAGCAAGGCCACGCCCTTGCGCCAGACCGAGCCGGCGTAGCGGCTGCGCACGAACAGCGCGAACGAATCGCCGCGGATCAGCACGCCGTCGAAATCGAACAGCACCACGCGCAGCGTGTCCCCGCACGGCGTGGCGGCCACGTCATCCCCCGGCGCGGCGGTGGCAGGTTCGACGGGGACGCTCATGCGTTGGCGAACAACCGTTGCAGTTCGCGGCCCGGGTCCTCGGCGCGCATGAACGCCTCGCCGACCAGGAACGCCTGCACCCCACCCTCGCGCAGGCGCGCCACGTCCTCGGGCGTGTGGATGCCCGACTCGGCGACCAGCACGCGGTCGTACTCGATCAGTTCCTGCAGCGCCAGCGAGGTTTCCAGCGCGGTCTCGAAACTGCGCAGGTTGCGGTTGTTGACGCCGATCAGCGGCACCGGCAGCGCCAACGCGCGCTCCATCTCCTCCTCGTCGTGCACTTCGCACAGCACGTCAAGGTCCAGTTCGGCGGCGAGCAGCGCCAGCGGCAGCAGCTCGTCGTCGTCGAGCGCGGAGACGATCAGCAGGATGCAGTCCGCGCCGATCGCGCGCGCCTCGTGCACCTGGTAGGGGTCGATGATGAAATCCTTGCGCAGCAGCGGCAGCGAGCAGGCCTTGCGCGCCTGCTGCAGGAAGGCCTCGCTGCCCTGGAAGAAATCGCTGTCGGTGAGCACCGACAGGCAGGCCGCGCCGGCCTTCTCGTAGCTGCGCGCGATCGCGGCGGGATCGAAATCGGCACGGATCACGCCCTTGCTGGGGCTGGCCTTCTTCACCTCGGCGATCACCGCCGGCAGGCCGGCTTCGATCTTCGCCTCGATCGCCGCGGCGAAGCCGCGGGTATCCGGCAGGTCGGCGATGCGTGCGGTCAACTCGGCCAGCGGGACCCTGTTGCGGCGTTCGGCGACCTCTTCGGCCTTGCGCGCAAGAATGCGATTGAGGATGTCGGTCATGGCATCTCGCTCGGGGTTGGGGGACGGGTGCATCGTAATCGGCCGTGGCGCGCGACGTCACCGGTCGCGACATCTACCGCACGCCCGCCAGGCGCCGCGTGGCGGCCACGAAGGCCTGCATTTTCGCATGCGCGGCGCCGCTGGCGATCGCGGCACGCGCCCGTTCGATGCCGGCGCCGATGTCGTCGACCACGCCGGCAGCATACAAGGCAGCGCCGGCGTTCAGGCACACGATGTCGTGCGGCACGCCGGGTTCGCCGTGCAGCGCGCCCAGCAGCATCGCCTTCGATTCGCCGGCGTCCTCCACCCGCAGGTTGCGGCTGGAGGCCATCGCCAGGCCGAAATCCTCCGGCTCCACCTCGTATTCGCGCACCACGCCATCGCGCAGCTCGCCGACCATGGTGGCCGCGCCCAGCGAAATCTCGTCCATGCCGTCGCGACCCCACACCACCAGCGCCCTGCGCGCGCCCAGCGCCTGCAGCACGCGGATCTGGATGCCGACCAGGTCGGGATGGAACACGCCCATCAGGATGTTCGGCGCGCCGGCCGGATTGGTCAGCGGCCCGAGGATGTTGAACAGCGTGCGCACGCCCATCTCGCGGCGCACCGGCGCCACCACCTTCATCGCCGGGTGGTGGTTGGGCGCAAACATGAAGCCGATGCCGGTTTCGGCCAGGCACGCGGCGACCTGCGCCGGCGCCAGCTCGATCGACGCGCCCAGCGCCTCCAGTACGTCGGCGCTGCCGGACTTCGACGACACGCTGCGCCCGCCGTGCTTGGCGATGCGCGCGCCGGCCGCCGCCGCCACGAACATCGAGGCGGTGGAAATGTTGAAGCTGCAGGCGCCATCGCCACCGGTGCCGACGATGTCGAGCAGGTGTGCGTCGTCGCCTTCCACCGGCACCGGCGCGGCCAGTTCGCGCATCACCCGCGCCGCGCCGGTGATCTCGCCCACGGTTTCCTTCTTCACGCGCAGGCCGGTGATGATCGCCGCGGTCATCAGCGGGCTCACCTCGCCGCGCATGATCTGGCGCATCAGCGAAATCATCTCGTCGTGGAAGATCTCGCGGTGTTCGATCGTGCGCTGCAGGGCTTCCTGCGGCGTGATGCTGACCGCACTCATGCCGCCAGCTTCCGCCGCGGCAGGCCGAGGAAATTGGCCAGCAGGTCGTGGCCGTGCCGGGTGAGGATCGATTCGGGATGGAACTGCACGCCTTCCACCGGCAGGCTCTTGTGGCGCAGGCCCATGATCTCGTCGATCGAACCGTCCGCGTTCTCCGTCCACGCGGTGACTTCCAGGCAGTCCGGCAAGGACGCCTGCTCCACCACCAGCGAGTGGTAGCGCGTGGCCTCGAACGGGTTGGGCAGGCCGGCGAACACGCCCTGGCCGCGATGGATCATCGGCGAGGTCTTGCCGTGCATGATCTGTTTCGCGCGAATCACCTTGCCGCCGAACACCTGGCCGATCGCCTGGTGTCCCAGGCACACGCCGAACACCGGGATCTCGCCGGCCAGCTCGCGCAGCACGTCCAGCGACACGCCCGCGTCGTCCGGCGTGCCCGGCCCCGGCGAGATCATGATGTGCGAAGGCTTCAGCGCCCGGATGCCGTCCACGTCCAGCGCATCGTTGCGCACCACCTTCACCGCCTGCCCCAACTCGCCCAGGTACTGCACGAGGTTGTAGGTGAAGCTGTCGTAGTTGTCGATCATCAGGAGCATGGACGATGTATCCGCATGTTTTGAAAGGGCGCTCGACGGAAGATCGGTTCCGCTACCCGCGTAATACCTGCTCAATGCCGAGGCAGCTCACGCAGGCGTCTGAATCGCTCCGCCTGGTCATTTTGGCACGTATTCCTGGGCCGCCAAATAATCTTTGGCCCTCCGTAATGCCCGAGATCTTCTTTTTTTAGTCCAAAGCGACAACATCGCCAGCCGCGCTTTGATCGTCGCGACCCAAGCGACACTGTCTGTCGTAACCGTGGATAGGATGACCATCACCCAGACTTTCTTGCCACCGGTTCGTCGATGCCTACGCCCACCGTCACACGTCTTTCCAAGTCACGTATCGTCGACGGCCTGCAATGCGAGCGTCGGCTGTGGTTGAGCTCACATCGGCGAGACACGATGGAGACATCTCCCGCGAGCCGGGCAGTTCTCGATGCCGGCAGTGAGGTCGGTGATCTGGCCATGGAGCTCTACGGTCCCGGTTTGCTGATCGGCCACGTGGAGAAGACATCCATGGCCCTCGCCGAGACAGCCGCAGCGCTTCAGGGAAAAGGCAAGCGTCAGACGCTGTTCGAAGCAGCGTTCCAGCACAAGGATGTCCTGATCCGCGCGGATGTCCTGAAGCCCGTCGCGGGCGGCTACGATCTGATCGAAGTGAAGTCTTCTACCTCCGTGAAGGACTATCACCTCATCGACTGCGCCATCCAGGCCTGGGTGATCCGGAACGCAGGCATTCCGCTTCGTCGCGTGTATCTGGCGCACATCGATCCTGCGTTCGTTTACGAGGGAGATGGCAACTACAACGGACTGCTGGCAGCGGAGGATGTCACGGACACGCTGGCCGAACTCATGGAGCAGGTGCCCGCCTGGGTGCGCAGGCTCCAGAAAATCCTGCGTGGTGACGAACCCTCCATTGCCACGGGCGAGCAGTGCTCCAAACCTTTCGAATGCCCTTCTTCGAACACTGCCGTTCGCAAGAGCCCAAGGGACCCAAGTACCCGGTCACGATCCTCCCGCGATCCGCCGCGCTCATCCGCGCGCTTCTCGACGAGGTCTCCTTGCCCATCAAGGCTTTCATGGCGACCTTCTTGCTGGAGACGAAGGAAACTTCCCAGGCGCCGCTGCCATCATGCTCGCGCAATGCCCGCCAGAACGGCTCGAAGACATGTTGGTTTTCGACCAGCGTGCGGATGGGGCCACTGAACTGGCTGAACAGTGCGTGGTGGAGTTTGTTTTCGGCGTCCAGTCCAAGCAGCTTGTCGATGAACTGCTTCACCCGCTGGCGCTCGGCCTGCTCGAAACCGAACTCGCTGGCATAGGCGGCGTTGAAGGCGATCCACAGGAAGATGTAGCGGGCGTCGGGGTCGTCCGCCTCCTGCTCCGCCCGCATCAGCCAACTGATCGCACGATGGATGCGGACGCGCAACGGTTCCGGCTGGCCATCCCGCACGCGTCGGTGCTGATCCTTCAATGCTGCCGCATCCATCGCCTATCTCCCGTTTCAAGTCTCCACCGTGCCGATGCCCGCAGCGACGTGAAACAACCGGCCGTGGTCATGCATCGACTCCAAAGCAACTGCGCATCCGGCCCATCAGAACATCCGGCATCTCCATGACTTCCAGCTGACCCAGAAGTTGTTCGGAAATCTCCGGAAATACCTCCCGACAGAACCGCTCGATGTCCGCACGGATTGTGTCGGCCGCTTCGATCCGGTCATCCGGCGACAGCAGTTGCGACAGGCGCAGCACATCGTTTCGGTGCTTGCTGATGTGCCTGCTGTCCACGGCGCCGGGATCGGCCGCTTTTCGCGCCGTCAGGTCCAGCCAGGCGCGTGCTTTCAGCGCAATCAGCGCAGGCTCGGTTACCAGCCGCACACCGGCCATCTGCCGGGTATGCGCATGCAGGAAGCGGTAGTAATCATGATCGAGCAGGATCGCCGACAAGCTCTCCACGTGTTGCTCGAACGGTACCGGCGTCAGGTGGGCACCTCCGATCAACGGCAGGTTGCCTGGCTCACGCGCGAAGAACTCCAGCATGTGGGGGAACGTAAGATCAGCCGGTCGGGCAAAGCGGTAGAAGCACCTCGGCTCCTCTCCTTGCTGACGCACCGCATAGCCGCCGGCTTCGATGAAGTCCCACAGCTTGCGTCCAAAGGCCGCATTCAGCACCTCCACACACAACACGATGTCGAGGTCTTTGGTGGCACGTGCCGGCAGCCCGGCCTCGTCCAGCACCAGTTGGGTCGCAACGCTCCCAATCAGCGCGTAGCGCTCTTCGTCACCTGCGAAGAACGCGGCGAACGTATCGAGCCCCCTCACCATGAGACCTGTTCCATCAGCTCACGCAACGCCAGCTGCAAGCGCTCATCCTTGGCGTCACGCAGGCTCAGGTACAGCGACAGCGGGTCGACGCCGTGCTGCACAGCCGTCGCGTCGGGTGGATAGCGCCAGAGCTCGATCACGCAAGTTCCGATGTCAGGAGCCGGAACGTGGAGAGGCGCATCTGGCGATTTGCCCCAGCGCCGGCTGGCGACGGCGTAGACCGGCTCGGCCGGCTCGGCCAGGCCGGTCGCTGCCGCCAAGGCACTCTCGCCAGCGCGGATGTCGACACCCGGCGGAAGGTCTGCATGCCGAATCCGCACCCGCTGCCGTACCGGCGTGCGCAACAGCGGTTGTGCTCGTTGCCAGGCCTCGTTGCCTGCAAGTGCCAAGGCAAAAGTCCGCTCGCGTCCCTCCAGTTGGCTATGCACCAATTCGCTGGCTTCCAACGCCTTGACCGCCTGGCTGACGCTGGCCGGCGTACATCCCAGTGCCTCGGCCGCCGCGGTGATGGTGACGGGCGGAAGCAGGCGCTGCCGCAGTAGCGCGATCAACAATTGCTGCGCCACCGGCCCCAGCTTTTCCACCCTCGTTGCCCTCAGGCGCTTGGGCCGCTGGACGGTTTCGGCGCTGCCGATGGCCGGCCAGAACAGTTGCCGCCCCGGCACCACGAATGGCTGGCCCAGCTCGACCAGGCGATTGCGCAGGTACGCCGGCAGGTGCTCGGCCACCAGGCAAACGCCGGCAGCCGCCGGATCGAGGTGCACTGCCAGCTGCGCCAACTGCTTTTGCAGCGGCAAGGGCGCAGATACATCGGCTTGCCGCAGGAACGCCACCAGCCAAACCGTCCCGGCCAGCGTGATCAGATGCGGCTCATAGCGTTGTGCCAGATAGCCGGGCAGCGCCCCGCCCGTCCAGGGCTGCCAAACGGGCGTCAGGCCGGTGAGCTGCTGGACGTACGCCTGGAATGGATCGGTGAGCAAGTGCATGGGCGCAGACTAACATGAATGACACTAAAATTATTTTTTTTAGTGTTTTGCAAGCCGCGCTTCCGTGCTGCCTGCCGCCCGGCCGGGCTCGGGTTATGGTCGTTGACGCAACCGCCTTGCTTGCCGACGTCGAACACAGGCAAGAAGGGACGGATACCTAGGTGCGCCCCATCGTTGAGGTCCGGGTTCCAGCCGGTGGGCTGGTCCTGCCCCCGTTTCACGGACACCCGGTCAAGCGGCCGACTGTCGCATCACCGCGGCGAGCGGGCGTTGCGGCTGGACACGGCGGCGCGTCAGCGCGGCGTCGGCGCACTCACTACGGCCGTCGCCAGAAGCGGTAGATCAACGCGCCGGCCAGCAGCGCGATGGCGGCGGCGACCAGGTTGGTGACGCCGGCGCTGGCCAGCAGGCCCAGCGACAGCAGCGTCGCGGCGAGCGGGATCAGCGGCCCGCCGGGAAGGCGCATGGCGCCTTCGCGCTGGCCGTGGCGCTTGCGCAGCACCAGCACCGCGACTGCCGTGGCGAGATAGCCGAACAGCCGCGCCACCACGGAGAGCAGGGCCAGCTGCACGAACGAGCCGGACAGCGCCAGGAGCACCGACAGCACGCCCACGGTGACGATGGCCACCGCCGGCGTGCGGAAGCGCGGATGGATGCGGCTGAGCGCGGCCGGGCCGACGCCGTCATCGGCCAGCGCCAGCAGGTAGCGCGGGCCGAACATGATCGTGTTGCTGTTGGTGCCGAGGATGGAGACCGCCGCGCCGACGGTCAGCACCAGCGCCAGCCACATGCCGCCGAAACGGGCCGAGGCATCGGCCAGCGGCGTGCTGGATTCGGCCAGGCCGGGCAACGTGCCCAGCGCCACCCATTGCACCGCCACGTAGGTTGCGGTGACGATCGCGATCATGGTCAGCATCGCGAACGGCACGTCGCGCTGCGGGTTGCGGTACTCGGCGGCGGCGGCCGGCATGTTCTCGAACCCGGCGTAGGCGAACAGCAGCAGCAGCGCGCCCTTGGCCAGGTCGTCCATCGGGATGGCGCCCACCGCCAGCGGCGAAGCCTGGCTGAGATCGACGAAGAACGCGCCGACCAGCACGAACATCGCCAGCGGCACGAACTTGGATATCGCCAGGGTCACTCCGGTACGCGCCGCGGCACGCACGCCGATCACGTTGATGCCGGTCAGCGCGGCCAGCGAGCCGACCACGATCAGCACGCGCACGCTGCCGTCCCCCGCCGCCGGCCAGAAATGCGTGACCGCGTCGGCCAGCCCGTTGCTGAGCGCGGCGGCGCTGGCGATGCGCGTGAGCAGCAGCATCCAGCCCACCTCGAAACCGGCAAGGCGCCCGAACGCCTCGCGCGCGTACAGATAGCTGCCGCCGGCCTGGTCGAAATAGCTGGCGGCCTGCGCATAGCACAGCACCAGCAGGCTTACCGCGATGCCGGCCAGCAGCACGGCCCACAGGCTGGCAGGCCCCAGCAGTGCGGCGGCGGCCGCCGGCAGCAGGTAGATGCCGCTGCCGATCACGTCGTTGACCGAGAGCCCGACCAGTTGCCAGCGACCCACCGCCCGCAGCATGTGCGGCTGCGGGGCTGCGGCTGCCGTCGGCGCCGCGGATGCGACTGACGCGGGTGATATGGGCGATTGGCTCAAGGTGAATCCCGGTGGAGACGAAACCGAATGGCACGTGGCTGAAGTTCGTCATGTCCGCTTTCGCGGGCATGACGAACAGGAAGATTCCCCGGCGCGCCATTCCAGACGGAACCCGCCGCCGCTGCCATCGCGACGGTCACCAGCGATAGACGACCTTGCCATACACGTAGGCGCCCTGCGCACCGAACGGCGAGCTGCTCGGGTAAGGGAAGATGCCGTGGAAATTGCTGCCCTCCGGTGCCTTTTGCGGATAGGTGTCGAAGATGTTGTCCGAGCCCAGGGTGAAGGTCCAGCGGTCGTGGTAGTAATTGGCGGCCAGGTTGAAGATCCAGCGGGCCGGGTAGATGTCGTCGTTGAGGTAGCTGGTGGAGCTGTATTCGGTGACCCCGCCGTAACGCAGCGCGGTGCCGGTAAAGCCCCAGTTGCCGGTCTTCCAGGTATTGGTCCAGATGAACTTGGAGCGCGGCATCTGGTCGGCGAGCAGGCCCTTGGCCTGGCTGCGCGTGATGCGCTGGAAGCCGACGTCGCCCAGCGCGTCGAGCACCGCCGGGTTGGGCAGCACCTTGGTCACCTTGTTCTTGTGGTACGACCAGTTGATCGTGGTCTGGAACGAGCCGCCGTTGGCGAGCTCCTTGAGATAGTTGGTGACGATGCCGATGCCCTTGATGCGCATCTCGGCCGCGTTGGTGAAATAGGCCAGCGCCACGTATTCGGAATTGACCACGCCGTTGGCGGCCAGATAGTCCTTGACCGAATCGGTCACCAGCGACATCGAGCTCGACATCAGGATGCGGTTCTTCAACCGGATGTCGTACAGGTCCACCGTGGTGGTGAAGTTACGCGTGGGCGCCCACACCGCGCCCACGGTGGCGCTGCGGGTGGTCTCCGGCTTCAGGGGCTGGCTGCCCAGCAGCTGGGCGGTCTTGTTGTCCGGCGGCACCAGGCCGCGCAGGTAGATGCCTTCGGGCAGGCCCAGCGAATTGCCTTCGGGGTAGGACACCGAGGTGGTGACCGAGGCGTGCTGCTGGCCCAGGCCCGGCGCGCGGAAGCCGGTGGAATAGGTGCCGCGCAGGGCGAAGCCGTGGTCGAAGTCGTAGCGGCCGGACAGTGCGTAGGAAAGGTTGGTGCCGAAGTCGGAGTAGTCCTCGTGGCGCGCCGCGATCGAGGTGCTCAAGCGGTCGGTGATGTTGCCTTCCAGCTGGGCGTACTCGGCCACCGAGTGCCGTGTGCTGTTGCTGGCATCCTCCGGACCCCAGCCGGCAAAACCCTGCGCGCCGCCGGTGACGCCCGAGGTGCCCACATAGTAGGAGGCCAGGTCGCCGGCCACGATCTTGTAGCCCTGGTGCAGGTATTGCGCGCCGAAGCCCAGGTGCCAGTAGTCGTTGAGCGACTTGCCCATGGAGAAATCGAAGGTGGCCTGCGAGGCGGTCAGCGTGCCGTCGTGGATGTCGGTGGGGCTGTAGCCGAAGTCGTTCCAGAAGGCGAAGTTGACCGTGTTGAAGGTGCCGTAGGACACGCGGTTGGCGCCCCAGGTGACCGCGGTGTCCCAGTCCCAACCCGACTCGGTATGTCCGCGCAGGCCGCTCACGAACGACTTGTCGCGCGACACGCCATGCTCCACCGGGTTGAAGCCGTCGCCGTCCGGGAAGATGTACTGCATCAGCGGGCTTTTCGGCTCCGGCGCGTTCATGCCGTAGCGGTAGAACGCCATCGGCTCGGCCATCAGCCGGCCGTAATGCCCGTAGCCGTAGAGCTGCACCTTCGGCGTGATGTCGTACTGCCAGTTGAGGAAGGTGTTGTAGTTGTTGGAGTTGGCGATGCCGACCTGGAACTTGCGGCCCAGTTCGGTGAAGCCGGGCCGGTTGTCCACGCCGGCGCGGTTGGTCGGATCCTGCTTGCCGACCTGCGCGGAAAGCCGCACCCAGCCCTTGTCGCCCAGCGCGAAGCCGAGGTTGCTCTGCAGGCGGGAACTGGCGCCGTCGCCGGCCGAGTACTTGCCGTAGTCGCCCTGCACCTGGCCGCCGGTGGCACCCTTCTTCAGGATGATGTTGATGACGCCGGCCAGCGCGTCGGAGCCGTACTGGGCCGAGGCGCCGTCGCGCAGCACCTCGATGTGGTCGATGGCGCCGATCGGGATGGTGTTGATGTTGACGCCCTGCGAACCCTGCCCGACCTGGCCGAGGGTGAGCATCAGCGCGCTGGAGTGCCAGCGCTTGCCGTCGACCAGGATCAGCACCTGGTCGCTGTTGAGGCCGCGCATCTGGAACGGCCGCACGAAGGCGAAGGTGTCCGACATCGAGGCCAGCGGGAAATTCAGCGAGGGCACGGCGAGGTCGAGCGCGTTGCCCAGGCTCACCGCGCCGGAATCGTTGAGCACCTGCGCGGGGATCACGTCCACCGGCACCAGCGAACTGGATTGCGTGCGGTCGCTGGTGCGCGTGCCGGTCACGATCACCTGCGACAGGTTGACGGCGTCCTTCTTCTGCTGTTGCTGGCCCGTTGGCGCCGCATCCGCCGGCGCGGCGGGCGCCGGCGCGGTTTCCTGCGCGGCAGCTGTGCCGGCAAGCACCAGCGCCACCGATACGGACAGCAGCTTGGGAATGATTCGGCCGAGACGCTCGTTCATCAGAGACCCCCAACGTTAGGATTGCACCGGAATCGCCGCCCCCCGGCGATCTGCTTGGTCTACTTCGGTCAAGCGATGTGTCCGGGCGTCCCCGCACCGGCAAGGCGTTGGCGATGTCCCCGAGAACAAGCGTATCCAGGCCAGGCCCGAAAGCACGCTCCGCAACGTCTGGCCGAGCATAGTCACAAGCCGCGGCCAGCCACCAATGAAAAGACCGGCACCTGGCATAACCGGAAGTTGTAGACGGGCGGCGGGAATCAGCCCGGCGCGAGCGTCTGCTGCGCCAGCTGGCGCACCAGGTCGATGAAGTGCTTCTGCACGGGATTGAGCTGGTCGTCGAGCCGGTATACCGCGTACAGCACCACGTCCAGCTCCAGCGCCAGCGGGCGCGTCTGCACCACGTCGCCGTGGCCCTGCGAAGCGGTGAACGGATCGACCAGCGCCAGCCCGGCCCCTTGCGCCACCAGGGCGCAGGCGAGCTGATAGGTCTGCACCCACACCGAGATCTGCGGCGGCGGATCGACGTGCATCAGGTGGCTTTGCAGCAGGTTGCCCAGCGCATCCTGCACGTCGATGCCGATCATCGGCTCGCCGGCCAGCGCCGCCACCGGCAGGGGCTGCGCCAGCTCGGCGGGCGACCAGCGGCCCGGCGGCGCGATCACCATCACGCGGCCCTGGCACAGCGGCTCCTGGCGCAACTCCGGATGGCTCGCGTCCTGCAGGGTGAGGCCGATGTCGGTCTCGCGCAGCGCCAGCGATTCGCACATCTGCGCCGAGTGTCGGGTGGCCAGTTCCGCGATGGTGTCGGGCCGCGCCTCGCGCAGCAGCGTGGTCGCGCCAGGCACCAGCGACTGCGCCAGCGTGGGCGTGCAGGTCACCCGCAAGGGCCGGCCGTCGGAGCGGGCGAAGTTCGAGGTGAGCCGCTGCAGGTCATGCAGTTCGCGGATGATCTTCTCCACCCGCGGACGCAGCAACAATGCCTGCTCGGTGGGATGCAGGCGCCCGCGCACGCGGTTGAACAGGGTGAAGCCGAGCTGGTTCTCGGCCTGCTGCAGGGCCTTGCTCGCCGCCGGCTGCGAAATGTTGAGCAGGTTCGCCGCGCCGGTCAGGCTGTTGGTGGTCATCACCGCATGGAACAGTTCGATATAGCGTAGGCGCATGTCTGAGGATTCACCCTGTTGCCGCGGGGGCCAAGCGGCGGGATCCCGAAGAAGCGCCTTCCCGTCCGTCGTCCCCACCGGCGCCGGAGATTCTTCGAGGTTCCCGGGAGTGCAGCACAAGCGGTTGCGCCGGGCAACTCCCCGCCGGTTTCCACAACCCGCAGTTATGCCAGGTGTCGGTCTTTTCATTGGTGCGGCGTAGCCGGCGATCACTATGCTCGACGCCGTGTCTGCCGGGCGCCTGGATGCCCGCGGGAGTACGCGCACCATGTCCGATCCAAGCAACGCGGCACGGCCCGGCCACTGGGGGCCGCCGTACCTGCTGTACCTCGGCAGCGCCGCCGACGACCTGGCCATCAAGACGGCCAGGGGGCTGGCGTACTGGCGCCCGGACTGGTGCGTGGGCCAGCTGCGGCGCCCCGATTGCAAGCCGACGCTGGGGCTGCCCGAGATGGGCATCGCCGAAGCCCGCGCCGCGGGCGCCAACACCATGGTGATCGGCGCCGCCAACGCCGGCGGCGTGATGTCGCCGGAGATCGTGGCCGACGCCATCGCCGCGCTGGAAGCCGGCCTGCACGTGGCCGCGGGCCTGCACCAGAAACTGCGCGAGAACCCCGACATCGTGGCCGCCGCAAGGCGCCATGGCCGCGTGCTGTTCGATGCGCGCGATCCGATGCCGGGCATCCCGGTCGGCAACGGGCGTCCGCGCGCCGGCCGGCGCCTGCTCACCGTCGGCACCGATTGCTCGGTGGGCAAGATGTACACCACGCTGGCGATCGAGCGCTGCATGCGCCAGCGCGGGCTCGCCGCCGATTTCCGCGCCACCGGGCAGACCGGCATTCTCGTCGCCGGTGCCGGCATCCCGATCGACGCCGTGGTCGCCGATTTCATCTCCGGCGCCGCCGAGAAAATCTCGCCGGCGCGGCTCGACGGCGGCTGGGATCTGATCGAGGGCCAGGGCTCGCTGTTCCATCCCTCCTATGCCGGCGTATCGCTGGGCCTGCTGCACGGATCGCAAGCCGACGCCCTGGTGCTGTGCCACGAGCCCACCCGGCAGCACATGCGCGGCCTGCCCGACTATCCGCTGCCCGAACTCAAGCGCTGCCTGCAGGCCAACCTGGCTGCCGCGCGGCTGACCAACCCCACCGTGAAGGCGGTGGGCGTGGCGCTCAACACCTCCGGCCTGGCCCCGGCCGATGCCGCCACGGCCTGCCGCCGGATCAGCGAGCTGCTCGAACTGCCGTGCGAGGACCCGGTGACGATGGGCGTCGAAGCAATCGTGGACCATCTGCTCGCATGCTGCGCGAACTGACCATCGAGGAACGCCGGTTCCCGCTCGCCGCGCCGTTCCGCATCTCGCGCGGGGTCAAGCACAATGCCGACGTGGTCACCGTCAGCATGCGCCAGGGCGACAAGTGCGGGCGTGGCGAAGCGGTGCCCTACGCGCGCTACGGCGAATCGGCCGCGTCGGTGATCGGGCAGATGGAGCAGCTGCGGCCGCAACTGGCCGCCGGCATGGGCCGCGACGAACTGCAGGCGCAGCTGCCCGCCGGCGCGGCGCGCAATGCGCTGGACGCGGCGCTGTGGGACCTGGAATCGCAACTGAGCGGCGTGCCGGTCTGGCTGCGCCTGGCGCGTCCGCAACGCGCCGCGCTGGTCACCGCACTGACCGTCGGCATCGACACGCCCGAACGCATGGGCGCGGCCGCCGCGCGCATCGCCGGCGCCGGGCTGATCAAGATCAAGGTCGACGCCGACGATCCGGCCGCACGCATCGACGCCGTGCGCCGCGCCGCACCGCATGACCGGCTCATCGTCGACCCCAACGAGAGCTGGAGCATCGAGCTGCTGCGCGAGATGCAGCAGCCGCTGGCGCGCGCCGGCGTCGACCTGCTGGAACAGCCGCTGCCCGCCGATGCGGACGATGCACTGCTGGATTTCTCCGGCAGCATCCCGATCTGCGCGGACGAGGCCTGCCACGAGACGCGCGACCTGCCGCGCATGCGCGGGCGCTACCAGGCGATCAACATCAAGCTCGACAAGACCGGCGGCCTCACCGAGGCGTGGCACCTGCTGCGCGCGGCGCGCCGCGAGGGCTTCAAGGTGATGGTCGGCTGCATGGTGTGCTCGTCGCTGGGCATCGCGCCGGCGCTGGAACTGGCGCGCGAGGCGGCCTTCGTCGACCTCGACGGGCCCTTCTGGCTGCAGCACGACCACCCCGACGGCGTGCAGTTGCAGGGCGGCTCGCTGTTGCCGCCTTCGTCCGGCTTCTGGGGTGGCTGAGGGCGCCCTTTCCGCTGGCGGCCCGCACGCGCCGGCGACTATGCTCGATCCGATAACCGTGGAGGATGAACCCATGTCCGATCGCAACACCGCGCGCTGGCGGCAAGCCGCGCTGGCGCTGGCACTGGCCTTCGCCGCAGCCGCCGCGCCGACCTGGGCGCAGGACGTCAACCCCGATTCGACCGGCCGCGAGCCGGTCATCACCCGCAAGGCGCTGGAGAAGGCCAGGCCCGTCACGGCGAAGCACGCCATGGTGGTCAGCGCGCAGCACCTGGCCACGATGGTCGGCGTGGATATCCTCAAGCGCGGCGGCAATGCGGTGGATGCCGCCGTGGCGGTGGGCTTTGCCGAGGCCGTGGTGCACCCGTGCTGCGGCAACATCGGCGGTGGCGGCTTCATGACCATCCACCTCAAGGACGGTCGCAACCTGTTCCTCAATTTCCGCGAGAAGGCGCCGCTGAAGGCCACGCCGACGATGTTCCAGGACGCCGACGGCAACGTGGTCGAGGGCCGCAGCACCGACAGCTACCTCGGCGTGGGCGTGCCGGGCACGGTGATGGGTTTCGACACCGCGCTGAAGGCCTACGGCACGATGTCGCTGAAGCAGGTGATCGAGCCGGCGATCAAGCTGGCGCGCGAGGGCTACATCCTCAAGCAGGGCGACGTCGACAGCCTCGAATCGCGCACCGAGGATTTCGCCAAACACGCCAACGTGGCGGCGATCTTCCTCAACCACGGCAAGCCGTACAAGGTCGGCGAGCGGCTGGTGCAGAAGGACCTGGCCAACACCCTGGAGCTGATCGCCGACAAGGGCATCGACGCGTTCTACAAGGGCCCGATCGCCGAAGCCGTGGTCAAGGCCAGCGACGCCAACGGCGGCATCCTGTCGATGCGCGACTTTGCCGGCTACACCGCGCAGTGGGAAAAGCCGATCCAGTGCAAGTACCGCGGCTACGCGGTCGTCTCGGCGCCTCCGCCGAGTTCCGGCGGCACCACGCTGTGCCTGATCCTGCAGATCATCGAACCCTACCCGCTGGCCAGGTGGGGTTACGGCTCGGTCGAGAGCGTGCACTACATCGTCGAGGCCGAGCGCCGCGCCTTCGCCGACCGCAACACCTACCTGGGCGACCCGGCCTTCGTGCACAACCCGATCGACGAGCTGCTCTCTGCTGAACACGCGGCCAAACTGCGCGCCACCATCCAGCCTGACCGCGCCACGCCGTCGTCCGAGGTCAAGGGCAGCCTCGGCGCGCCGGAAGGCAATCACACCACGCACTACTCGGTAGTCGACAAGGACGGCAATGCCGTCGCCGTCACCTACACCGTCAACTTCCTGTTCGGCAACAAGCAGATCGCCGGCAACACCGGCTTCTTCCTCAACGACGAGATGGACGACTTCACCTCCAAGCCCGGCGTGGCCAATGGCGCCGGCCTGGTGCAGGGCGTGATCAACCAGGTCGAACCGGGCAAGCGCCCGTTGAGCTCGATGACGCCGACCATCGTGCTGCGCGAGGGCAAGCCGTTCATGCTCACCGGCAGCCCCGGCAGCGCCACCATCATCTCGTCCACGCTGGCCAGCATCATCAACGTGGTCGATTTCGGCATGAACATGCAGCAGGCCGTCAACGCGCCGCGCCTGCACCAGCAGTGGTATCCCGACGTGGTCTACGCCGGCCAGGGCTTGCTCACGCCCGAGTCGCAGAAGACGCTGGAAGCGATGGGCTACACCTTCAAGCAGTTCAGCGGCGGCGCGGTCGAGGCGATCCTGATCAATCCGAAGACGGGCCTTCTGGAAGGCGCCAACGACCCGCGCCGTCCCGCGGGGCTCGCCGCCGGATACTGAAAGGCCGTGAGGCCACCCCGGTGAACGGGGTGCGCTAAATTGGGCAGCCGAACCACGAAGGCGGGAGTGAGCACGTGGCGCGACTGCCCGAACCCGTCGCGACGAGGCCGCCGCGATGGATGCCTTGATCACCGCCGCCGCCCAGGCGCTGGCGGCGGGCGACCCGCTCGGCGCGATGACCCGGGTCGCCCTGCGCGAGGATGCGCCGGCGCTGGCGCTGCGCGGCCAGGCGATGGCCCAGCTCGGCGATTTCCCGCGGGCGAGGCTGCTGCTGCGGCGCGCGGCGCGCGCGTTCGGCCCGCGCGAAGCCACCGCGCGTGCCCGTTGCGTGGTGGCCGAAGCCGAGATCGCGCTGGCCTCGCGCGAGCTGGACGGCTCGACCCGCAAACTCGACGCGGCGCGCGCCACGCTGGACGCGCACGGCGACCGCGCCAACGCGGCACACGCACGCTATCTCGGCATCCGTCGCCTGCTCCTGCTCGGCCGCCTGGACGAAACCGAGCAGGCGCTGGCCGCGGCGGCCGGCGCGGCGCTGCCACCGGCGCTGGTGGCCGTGCACGAACTGGTCGCGACCCCGAGGGCTTCCTCTGGCCCGCCGACATGATTCGGCTGCTGGGGGAGGGGTGGAGCGTCGTCACCGACGAGAAC
>JBASAF010000009.1:0-80902 GCA_049650465.1 Rhodanobacter sp.
GCCGGCAGCCGCGGCGGCGGCCAGGCGCTGCGCGCGCTGCCGCGCTGCCTGCTGCTTGACGCCGAGCAGCTTGAGCTGGGCCTGCGCCTGCTCCAGTTGCGCCTGTGCGGCGTCCACCGCCAGCTGCGCAGGGTGCGCATCAAGTGCAGCCAGCAACTGGCCCCGCTTCACGCGGTCGCCCTCGTGCGCCGCCACCGTGGCGAGCACGCCTTCGCGCGGCATCGACAACGCCAGCAGGCCACCCTCGATGTCGATCCGGCCACGCGCCACCGCGGCGTAACGGGCGACCGGTGCGGCGGCGCCGACCGGTGCGTCGCCCGGCTGCGAACAGCCGCCGAGCAGCCCGGCGACGCCCAGCGCGAGGATGCCAAACCGGAGCGCGCGGCGGTGCGGGGAATGCGGTGCGAGCGAGGTCATGGGGCGGGTTCCTGGGAATCGATGGCCGGTGCCGCGGGGCGCCGGTCGCTGAGGATGCGGCCGTCCTCCATCGCCAGCACGCGGTCGGCGTGGACGACCAGCCGCGGGTCGTGGCTGACGCACAGCACGGTGGTGCCGTGGGCGTGCGCGATGCGATGCAGGATGTCGATGATGACCTGGCCGTTGGCGGCATCCAGCGCGCTGGTCGGCTCGTCGGCGAACAGCAGCTCCGGCTGCTTGGCCAATGCGCGGGCGATCGCCACGCGCTGCTTCTCGCCGCCGGACAGTTCGGACGGACGCAGCCGCATGCGATGCGCCAGCCCGACCTCCTCCAGCGATTGCCGCGCGCGCCGGCGCGCCTCGTCGCGCGACAGGCCCATGTGGTTCAGCGGCAGCTCGACCTGCTCGAACGCATTCAACGCGGGGAACAGGTTGAAGCCCTGGAACACGAAGCCGGTGTGCTGCAGGCGGAAGCGCTCCAGCGCGCGCAGGTCGAGCTGGCCCAGCTCGCTGCCGAGCGCGCGCACGCGGCCGCCGTCCACCTTCTGCAGGCCGCTGAGCACCGCCAGCAAGGTGCTCTTGCCGCAGCCGGACGGGCCGGAGATCAACGTGAGTTCGCCGGCGTGGATGCTCAGCGACAGGCCGTCCAGCACCTGCGTGCGCTGATTGCCGGAGACGAACGCCTTGCTGACGTTGTCGGCCTGCAGCGACGGCACGCGCGCGGTTTCGGTGGTGGCGGGCATCGCGCTCATCGCAGCAGGTTGGCCGGATCGGCGCGGCGCAGGCTGCGCATCGCGGCCAGCCCGGACACGGCGGCCAGCCCCATCACCAGCACGATGCAGCCCAGCGCCGCCGCCACGTTGAGCACCACCGGCACGTCCTGGCTGCGCGCCAGCAGCATCAGCACGATGCCCAGCACGCTGGCGCCGAGCAGGCCCAGCGCGCCGACCCAGAACGCCTGCTCCAGCACCACCTTGCGCAGCGCGCCGACGCCCACGCCGAGCGCGTTGAGCGTGGCGTACTCGCGCACCGAGCCGTTGACCGCGGCGATCAGGGTCTGGCTGGTGATCACGGTGCCGACCAGGAACACGATGCCGGCCAGGAACAGCACGCCGGCGCCGGCGCCGGTGTCGAACAGCCAGTAGCGCACCGAGCGCTTGGCGAAATCGCGCGCGCTCCAGGCGGTGTACGGGCCGAACGCGGTGGCGCCGCGCAGGCGCGCGGCCACCGCCTCGGCCTGCGCCGGATCGCGCAGCTTCGCCACCAGGTAGGTCGGGCCGGTGTCGGTGGGATCGTTGTCGAGCTCGCGCGCGGTTTCCAGCGAACACAGCACGTTGACCCCGCCCAGCGCGCGCAGCCCGCTGCCGATGCCCACCACGCGCACCCGATGGCCGTTGATGGTGGCGCTCTGGCCGACGTCCAAGCCGAGCTGGTCCAGCGCGGAGCGGTCGATGACGATGGCATCAGGTTCGGCCAGCCGTGCGCGCAACGCGGGCGGCAGCACCTTCGCGAACATCAGGCCGTCGGCCGCCGGGTCGATGCCGGAGACGAACACCGAGACGCCGCCGGTCTCGCGCGGCCCGCGCCAGTCGCCATCGACCCACAGGTACGGCTCGACCCGCTGCACCTGCGGGTCCATCTGCAGGTGCGAGGCGACGTCCGCGTCGATCGCGCGGCCGAGCCCGACGCTCTGCGTGCCGGGATAACCCACCCAGACCTCGGCCGCCGAACCGGTGACGTACACACTGGTGCTGCCGAAGATGCCCAGCACCAGCGCGATCTGCAGCAGTTGCAGCAGGCCGGCGAAGCCGACCGCCAGCATCGCCGGCAGGAACCGGCGCCATTCGTAGACCAGCGTCTTGCGCGCGAGGGCAACCATCAGCGCGGTGCCGTGGCAGTGGCCGCGGCGGCCGGCGCCGTCGTTGCCGCCGGAGGCGGCGCGCCGCCGAGCGCCTTGAACAAGGCCACGTAGGCCAGAGCGCGGGCGGCGCGCGCGTCGTCCAGTTCCAGCGCCGCCTGGGTCGCGGCGATGCGGCCGTCGATCTGCTGCAGCGGGCTGTCCAGGTGCAGCGCGACGCGCTGGCGCAGCACCTGGTCGGCGTGTTGCAACGCCTGCCACGCGGCCTGGTCGTGGCGCTCGCGCTCGCTCTCCTGCTGCAGGCTGCCGAGCGCCGTCTCCACCTCGGCCACGCCCTGCAGCACCGCCTGCCGATAGGCCAGCACGCTGGCCTTGAGCTGGTGCGCGCTGGCGTGGTGCGCCGCCACCCGCATGCCCCAGTCGAACAGCGGGATGCTGATGATCGGGCCGAGCGAGGCGATCGCGTTGGGAGTGGTGGAGAAGCGGTGGTTGTTGTTGATGTCGGTGGCCCACACCAGCGAGCCGCCGATGCCGATGCTGGGGAACATGTCGGCGTGGGCCAGCGCCAGTTCGCCGGCGGCGCGCAGCACGTCGGCCTCGGCGCGGGCGATCTCCGGGCGCGTGCGCAGCAGGTCGGCCGGGGTGGCGCCGAGCCGCCACGCACCCAGTTCGGGTGGCGGAGCGGGCTGCAGCCAGGCCGGATCGGGTTGCTCGCGACCGAGCAGCACGGCCAGCCGCTGGGCGCTGGCGTCGATCGCCTGACGCGGCGCCGCCAGCGCGGCCTCGGCCTGCGCGCTGGCGGCCGCGGCCTGATCCACCGCGGCGGGCGCGGCCAGTTGCAGGCGCTGGCGTGCCTGCAGCAACTGCCAGGCGCGCGCGCGCTCGGCGGCCACCTGCTGCAGCCCTTGCTCCTGTCGTTGCGCGGTGCGCAGGCCGATCCATTCGCGCACCACCTCGGCGACCAGGCTGACCCTCGCCGCGCGCAGGTCGGCGACGCCGGCATCCAGCTCGCCCTGCGCCACGCGGCGGCTGCCCTCGGCGCGGCCGAACAGGCCCAGTTCCCAGCTGGCGTCGAAGCCGGCGACGAAGAACGAGGCGCTGGCGTCCGGGTCGACCGCGTCGCCGGTGCGTGCGGAAAGGCCGGGCCGGTAGCGATCGGTCGCGTGCCGGCGCAGGATGCGCACCGCGCGCAGGCGCTCGACCGCCTGCGCCACGTCGAGGTTGTCGGCCAGCGCGCGCTCGACCAGCGCATCGAGCGCCGGATCGTGGAACGCATGCCACCAGAGCGCGGGGTCGGTCGCCGCCGCCGGCGCGGAGGCGGTCGCATGCCGCCACTGGGCGGACTGCGGCGGTGCCAGCTTCGGCTGCGGTTCGGCGCAGCCGGCCAATGCGCACAGCAGCAGCGCGCACAGCAGCGGGCGGAGGCGCCTGCACGGGCCGGATGCAGCGGGGTTCAGGCGGGCGAACTCGGCGGGCATGTTCCATGGCGGCGGGCCGCGCAGGACGTGCGCGGGCGCCGGGGCAGAAGTCGGAGCCCCATTGTGGTGTGCGAATCTTTCGCCGGCCTTATCGCCCGCGGCGCCGGCCACGGCGGTGTTCATGGCGGCGCGCCCACCGCGGCGGGCGGCGGCGGAAAGTGCACGGCCACCTGCAGGCCGTGCGGCTCGATGTTGCGGAAGAGCAGCTCGGCACCATGGCGGCCGGCGATGTGCTGCACGATGGCCAGGCCCAGCCCGCTGCCGGGCTCGGCGCTGGCGCCGACGCGAAAGAAGCGTTCGCTCAGCCGCGGCAGCAGGTCCGGCGGCACGCCCGGGCCGTTGTCCTCGACCAGCAGGCTGGCGCCGCCATCGTCGCGCGCGCGCAGTCGCACGGTGATCTCGCTGCCATGGCCGGCGTAGCGCACCGCGTTGTCGATCAGGTTGTCGAGCAGATCCTGCACGCCCGCGGGTTCGCCGAGCACCCACAACGGCGCCGTGCCACCCTCGTAGCCGAGGTCGATGCCCGCGCGGATCGCCTCGTGCACGCGCTGGGAGACCATCTCGGGCACGCGCCGGGCCAGGTCGATCAGGCGCTGCTCGCCACCCTCCGGCGGCGCCGCCTGCGCACGGGTCAGCGCCAGCAGTTGCGAGGCGGTGCGCGCGGCGCGCCGGGTCAACCGCTGGATATGGGCGAGCGCGTCGGCCTGGTTCGCCGGGCTGGGATCGGCCAGCGCGCGGTCGGCGTGCAGGCTCAGGCCGGCCAGTGGCGTGCGCAGCTGGTGCGCGGCATCGGCGATGAAGCGGTCGTGCAGCGCCAGCATGTCGCGCAGGCGGCCGAACAGCGCGTCGATGGTGCGCGTGAGCGGCTGGATCTCCTGCGGCACGTCCGGGCCGTCGATCGGGGTGAGCTCGCTGGAACGGGCGGCCAGCCGCGCGGTCAGCGGATCGAGCACGCGCAGGCCGCGACGCACGCCGAACCAGACCAGCGACAGCACGCAGGCGATCAGCAGGGTCTGCATCACCACCGCCAGCAACAGGATCTCGCGGGCCTGTTCGCGACGATCGTGCAGCGTCTCGGCCACGGTCACGGTGAGCTGGCCGGCGGCATCGCCCGGCATGTCTTCGCGCACGGTGGCCGCACGCAGCGCGTGGCCGTCCAGGCGGGTGTCGTACAACGCGGGCACGCCTTCGGCGGGCGGCGTCGGTGGCGCGGCCAGCCGGTCGTCGCCGGCGAGCAGGCCCTGGCTGGAACTGCGCACGCTGAAGTAGCTGCGCCCGTCCGGATCGTATTCGAGCAGGAAGCGCGCCTGCCGCGACAGCCGGCCGCCCAGCGGGTTGCTTTGCAGCAGCTTGGCGAGGGTGCGCGCATCGTCGGCGAGGTCGCGGTCGTGCACCCGGTTGGCGTAGCCCAGCGCTACGCCGTAGCTCAGCAGCGCATCAAGCAGCAGCAGCGTCGCCATCGGGATCAGCAGGAACACCAGTAGTCGCCGACGCAGGCTGGGGCGCGCGGGCGCGGGGCGTTTCATGCGGCGCCGCCGGCGTCGGCCAGCTCCTCCAGCAGATAGCCCAGGCCGCGGATGGTGCGCACGCCGGTGCCGCTGCCGTCCAGCTTGCGGCGCAGGCGATGGATGGCGATGTCCAGCCCGTTGTCGGTCAGCTCCTGGTCCCAGTCGCACAGCGCCTCGATCAGTTGCGCGCGACTGGTGACGCGATCGGCGCGCAGCGCCAGCGCTTCGAGCAGGCCGAACTCGCGCGCGGTCAACTCCAGCGGCCGGCGATCGACCCAGGCGCGGTGGCCGGGCAGGTCCAGCCGCAGCCGGCCCAGCTGCAGTTCCGGCTTGCCCTGGCTGCTGGCCCGGCGCAGCAAGGCGCGCACGCGCGCCTCGAACTCGCTCAGCGCGAACGGCTTGACCAGGTAGTCGTCGGCGCCGAGGTCGAGCACGCGGATGCGTTCGGCCAGGCCGTCGCGCGCGGTCACCACCAGCACCGGCAGGCCCTTGCCGCGGCGGCGCAGGCGCTGCAGCACCTCGCTGCCATCCAGCCCCGGCAGGCCCAGGTCCAGCACCAGCAGGTCGTAGCCGTGATCGCGCAGCGCGGCGTCCGCCTGGCTGCCGTCCGCCACGTGGTCGACGGCGTGGCCGCCCTGGCGCAGCGAAGCGCGGATGCCCTCGGCGATGGAGGGATCGTCTTCCACCAGCAGGATGCGCATGGAGACTCCGGTACGGGGAGAAAGCGGCAACACGACGCCCGGCTGCCATTCTGGCGCGCAATTCGCCCGGTCGTGCGGCTCGTTGACCACGCCGGCGGCGCGAGGTTCAAGCGGGCGCGGTTTCAGTTCGCCACATGGAAGCGCACGGCGCTGAAGGCGCCGTCGCCGGTCAGCGCGGTGACGGTGTGCGGGCCGGCCCGGTGCAGCGCGATGGTTTGTGCGGCGGCGCCCACGCTGCTGCCCTGCAGGCGGCCGTCGAGCAGCCATTGCACTTCGCCGTCGGCGCCGAGCGCGCGCAGGGTCACGCGCAGCGGCTGGTCGCTGTTCGGCGCGCGGCGCAGGGTGACGCCGCTGGCCAAGCCGGTGATGCGGATCGGCGTGGCGCGGTCCAGCGAATCGGGTGCGCAGCCGGGGGCGAGCGGCGGCAGCGCCGCGGCGGCGCGGTCGTCGACGCGGAGCCACGGCGTGGCCAGCGCGGGCCAGCGCGCGAGCTGGATCGTGCGTTCGTGCGCGGCGTGGCAGGCGCCGCTGAGGCGCTGGCCTTTCGCATTGACGCGCAAGCGGAGCAGGCCGGCGGACCACGCGCCGAGATCGCGTTCGGCGAAGGTGGGCGGCAAGGCGGCGTCGAGCACCCAGGCGCTGCGGCGCTGGCGGCACAGGTCGGGCGGGGTGTTCTCCGCCGCGCCGCCCAGCGGCCAGCAGATGTCGCGCCGGCTGACGCTGGCCGGCTGCGCACGCGCGTGGCCGCCGCGCGAGGGCAGCATGTCGACGATCCGGAACAGCAGCGGCAGCGCGGTGACCGCGCCGTACTGGCCGGGCGAGGGCGTGCCGTCCGGGCGGCCGATCCACACGCCGACGGTCCAGCGGTCGGTGACGCCGATCGACCACGCGTCGCGGTAGCCGTAGCTGGTGCCGGTCTTCCACGCCACCGTGGCGTGGCGGTTGATCGCGCCGGCGAGCGGGCCGCCTTCGACGTCGGCGGGGTTGCTGGCCAGGATGTCGCGGATGATCCACGCCGCGCCGCTGGACAGCAGCCGGCGCGGCCGCGCGGCTTGCTCCTTCGTGTAGCGCGGCGTGCCGGCGATGCCGCCGTTGGCCAGCGCGGTGTACGCGCCGACCAGGTTCTCCAGCCGGGTGGCGGTGCCGCCCAGGATGATCGACAGGTTCGGCTGCGCGCCCGCCGGCAGGCCGAGGTCCATGCCGCCCGCGGCCAGCCGCGCCATGAAGCGCGCCGGCCCGACGCGGTCCAGCACGTCCACCGCCGGCACGTTGAGCGAGCGCTGCAGCGCCTCGGTCGCGCTGACCGGGCCGGAGAACGCCTCGTCGAAATTGCCCGGCTTGTAGCCGCCGAAATCCTGCGGCGCATCGACCAGCAGGCTTTGCGAATGGATCAGGCCGTCGTCCAGCGCCAGCCCGTACAGGAACGGCTTGAGCGTGGAGCCGGGCGAGCGCGGCGCGGCCACCATGTCGATGTAGCCATGCCGCTGCGGATTGGCGAAGTCGCTGGTGCCAACGTAGACGCGCGCCTCCAGCGTGGCGTTGTCGACCACCAGCAAGGCGGCCGAGGTGTGCGCCGGCAGCCGCGACAGATACGTGCTCACCCGATCCTCGGCGGCGCGCTGCAGGTTGGCGTCGATGGTGCTGATGATGCGCCGCGCCCGCGGCTGTTCGCGATGCAGCCGCTCGGCCAGCAGCGCGGCGGACAGCGGCGCACGCAGCGAGCGCGCCACCACCGGCTCGATCGCCGCATCGCGCACTTCGGCGGCACTCCACACGCCGAGGTCGCGCATGCGGCGCAGCACCTTGTCGCGCGCGGCACGTGCGGCTTGCGGATGGCGATCCGGCCGCAGCCGGCTCGGTGACTGCGGCAACACGGCCAGCAGCGCCGCCTCGGCGTGCGACAGCCGCTTCGCCGGCTTGCCCAGGTACGCCCACGATGCCGCCTCGACGCCCTCGATCGGACCGCCGAACGGGGCGTGGTTGAGGTACAGGTCGAGGATCTGCGCCTTCGACAGATGCGCTTCGAGCTGCAGCGCGCGGAAGATCTGCACCAGTTTGCCGCGGAAGGTATGCGGTATCGGCTGGATGATCCGCGCCACCTGCATGGTCAGCGTCGACCCGCCCGAGACGATACGCCCGTGCCGGATGCCGCCGGCCAGGCCGCGCAGCAGCGCGTACGGATTGACGCCGGGGTGGCGGTAGAACCAGCGGTCCTCGTAGGTGAGCAGCGCCTTCAGGTACAGCGGCGAGACCTGCTTCGCCGTGGTCGGGTAGCGCCACACGCCGTCGCTGTCGGCAAACGCGCGCAGCGGCGTGCCGTCGCGCGCGAGCACTACCGTGCTGCCGGTGTCGGGCGCGGGCAGGTGGAGCGGGAACAGGCGATCGAGGACGACCGCGACAAGCAGCAGAATGAAGGGAACCAGCGCGATGCATAGCCAGCGACGACGGCGAGACCTGGCCGGAGTCAGGCTGTCGGTAGCCGGAATGGTGTTGCCTTCAGCGAGCATGGACAACGGCCATACACCCTCAAGCCGTCATTCCCGCGAAAGCGGGAATCCAGCGCCTGCGTCCTTGCCCCACGACACCGAAGGCACTGGATCCCCGCTTGCGCGGGGATGACGAGCTGGCGGACCGCTTGCCACACGCACCGACCGTCACGGCTCCACCACGCTGATCTTCGCCGGCTCGGCCTTGCCGATGCCGCGCACCGCCGGGCGGTACATGTCCTCCACCAGCGGCGGCGGCACGGTATAGCTGCCCGGCGTCACCGCGCGCACCAGGTAGAACACGCGGGCCTTGTCGCCGCGGCGCAGGTTGAGCGCGGCGGCGTAGCGGTCGTCGCGGTACTCCTCGTGCACGGTTTCGGCGGCGGCGGCGTGCTGGTCGAGGTCGATGCCGTCGATCACCACGCCGGCCCATTGCTGCGCGCCGCCGAGGTTGAGGTTCTCCACCTCCAGTCCGCCGGGGAGCAGGTCGGTGACCAGCGCGTCGGGGATGTCCATGCGTGATTCGATGGCCAGCTCGACGATCAGCGTGTCGCCTTCCTTCAATTGATTGCCGGTCCACGGCTTGCCGTCGGTGGTGAACCAGCTGCGGCGCACGTCGATCTGGCTGTCGTCGGCCGCGGGCGCCTGCTGCGGGATGCCGGCGACGTCGAGCGTGGCGAAGATCGCCGCGTCGCTGGTCGGCTGCACGCTGACGCCGGCCGCGAGGTCGGTGGCGCTGAGTTCACGGCTCCACACGCGGCTGTCCGGCGCGGCCTCGACCTTGCCGGCCACGGTCATGGTGGCGGCCAGCGGCGCGTTGCTCTTCGCATCGAACGCCGCCGCCACCCGGGCGATCGCCGCCTGCTCCTGCGTGCTCAGGTAGGACCACGACCAGCGATAGTCCTTGTCCTGCTGCTGGCGCTGGCGCACGTGGGCGGTGGCGTTGCGCGCCCAGTCCACGAGCTTGGCGTCATACGCCGGCTTGCTCATGCCGTAGGTATGCGTGAGCGCCACCATCAGGGCCAGGTCGCGCAGCTCCGAGCCGTAGTCGCCGACGTACCACGGGCGCTCCCTGCTCCACGCGAACGCCTCGTCGATGGCTTTCTGCGCGCGCTCGTTGTCGCCCATCAGCTTGAACGCGATGCCGAAGTGCACCAGCGGCAGCGGCGCCACCAGCTTCTGCCGCTCGTTGTCGAAGATCGCGCGCAGCGTGCCCAGCGGCGCGCGGTTGACGCGGGCCAGCACGAAACCGGAATAGGCCTCGTCGGCGATGCGCATGTGGTCGTGGTGCTCGTAGCTGTAGTACGGATGGCCGCCGGCGAGCAGGTCGTCGTTGAGCCGCTGCAGCGACTTCTGCAGCACGTCCTGCGGCACGGCGAAGCCGGCCTCGCGCGCGTCCAGCATGAAGTCGACCACGTACGGCGTGGTGAAGGTGACGATCGGGCTGGAGCCGCCCCAGAAGCTGTAGTGGCCGTTGCTGGCCTGGTAGGAGGCGATGCGCGAGAGCGCCCCGTCCACCGCGGCCTTGCGCACGGCGTCGCTCATCACCGGCGCGCCCAGCGCCTTGGCGGTGGCGCCGTCCAGGATCAGCGCGGCGTAGCCCTTGCTGGTGGTCTGCTCGATGCAGCCGTAGGGGTAGCGCAGCATGTCGCGCAGCGCGGCGGCATACGGCAACGGCGGCAGCGTGCTCAGGGTGAGCCGCGCCCTCACCGTGGCCGGCAGCAGGCCGGCGATCGCGGCGGCGCCGAAGTGCTCGCCCTTGCCCGCCTCCAGCGCCAACGGCGTGGTGCTCACCGTTTCCGGCCAGGCCGGGCGCACGGCGAACTCGAAGTGGCGGTCCACCTGGTAGTCGTTGAGCGCGGCGTGGATGTCCACCGTCGCCACCGCCGCGCCGGCCTGCGCCGTCACCGGCAGGTGCAAGGTGGCGCCGGCGCCGTCCTTCAGCGCAACGCTCTGCACGGCCTTGTCCACCGCGATCAGGCCGCCGCCCTTGACGCTGACTTTCGCGATGCCGTCCTTGCCGGAGAGGTTCTTCAGATCCAGGCTGATCACCGCCTTGTCGCCGGCGGCCATCACCCGCGGCGTGCTCGGCTCGACCACCAGCGGCGCGCGCACGGTGACCTTGCCGTCGGCGTTGCCGTAGCGGCTGTCGGTATACGCCAGCGCGGCCAGGCGCAGGCTGCCGTTGAAGTCGGGCACGTCCACGCGCAGCGTGGCCTTGCCCTGGGCGTCGAACGCCACCGGGCCGCTGAACAGGTCGACGATGCGCACCTTGGGATTGAGCCGCGCGGCCTTGGGCAGCGCCGCGCCGCTCATGTCGCCGCCGTAGCGCAACTTCGCCTCGGCGCCGTCCATCGCCTCGATGATGCGGCTGTACAGGTCGTAGGCCTCCACCCCCAGCGCGCGCTTGGCGAACAGCCAGGCCCAGGCGTCAGGCACCGGGTAGTCGGTGATGTTGAGCACGCCCTGGTCGACTGCCGACAGCGTGACGAAGGCCTGCTGCCCGGCCAGGCCGGTGGCCTGCACGCCGACCTCGAGCGGGTTGCCCGGGCGCATCAGCGCGGGCGCGTCGAGCTTGAGCGGGATGCGGCGGTCGTTGCGGTCCATCGCCACGTACTCCACGCCCATCGCGCGCGCCGGCGTGGTGTGCTCGGCCGCCTCGCCGCCGCGGAACACCAGCGCGGTGACGTAGACGTCGTGGCGCTCCCACTCCTTCGTCACCGGGATCTCGAACACGGCGCCGGCCTTGGCCTCGATGTTCTTCGTGTAGAGCAGGCGGTCCGATTCCACCAGTAGCACGCCGGGGCCGGCCTGCGGCGGCGTGACCGTGACCTTCATGGTGTCGCCGGCGCGGTAGCGCGCCTTGTCCAGCTGCAGCTTGACCTTGTCCGGACGCGCCTCCTTGCCCAGGTTCTCGTCGTCCCAGCTGTAGCCGGCGAAGAACGGGAACACCGTGGTGAGCCTGGTCGCCGGGTCGTACACCTCGACGCGATAGCTGCCCCACTGCACCGGGAACTCCACGTGGGCGGACTGGCCGGCGGCCACGTCGATGTCCTTCTCGTCGATCAGCTGCAGGCGCTGGTTGGCGTTGGACTGCCAGCCGCCGTCGCGCTCGTACAGCCAGTAGAAATCGCGCAGCTCGCGCTGCAGGCGCACCTTCAGGTGGCTGCCGGCAACCAGCTCGCCCTTCGCGTTGGCGCGCACGATCTCGAAACCGGCCGGCGCCTCGCTCTCGGCGCCCTGCTTCGGGTCGAACAGCGGACGCACGCCGACCAGCGCCTCGGCCGGCCAGTAGGTGCGCTTGAGCAGACGCGTCACCGCGCGGCCGCCGCTTTCGTAGACGCTGCCGGACAGGGTCACCGCCAGCGGCGCGACGGGCTTGACGTCATCGGGCAGCGCCACCGCCTGCTCCAGCACGCCTTGCGCATCGAGCCTGGCGTCGACCACGTCGGCGGCGCTCTTCGGCAACTCGACCAGCGGGTTGCCGAAGAAGGTGTCCTTCATCTGCTCCAGCGGATGCACCTGCGGCGCCACCAGCAGCTTGGCGGTGAAGCGGTTGCCCTCGGCCGGCGCGCCATACAGGTAGCTGGATGCGACCTTCAGCTGCAGCGGCTCGCCCGGCGCCAGCCGCGTTTGCGGGCTGGACAGCTCGACCTTGAGCCGCTCGGGCAGGAACTCTTCGACGTGGAACGGGAACGCCTGCACGGTGTCCCTGGCGGAAGGATCGAGGCGGAATTCCAGCTGCCACAGGCCGGTCGGCGCGTCGGCGGGGATCGCCTGGCTCAGCTCGAAGTAGTTCAGCGGCTGCGGCTCCAGCCGCTGCTCCACCAAAGTGCGGCCGTCGGGTTGCTTCACCCGCACGAACAGCGACTGCGGCTTCATCGGCTTGCCGTCGTAGTCGCGCAGCAGCGCCGAGGCGCGCAGCGTCTCGCCGGGCCGGTACAGGTCGCGGCCGGACCACGCGTACACCTCGAACGGCGCCTGCCGGCGGCCGTTGATGTCGAAGTTGGACACGTCCAGCGCCGGCTTGTTGAACGGCAGCACCGAGACGTCCTTGCCGTGGCGCGCCACCAGCACGTCGGCGGCCTTGACCTGGTAGGCGAGCAGCGCGTTGCCCTCGGCGCCGGTGGTGGCCTTGAGCTTGCTGCGCCCGGCCGCGTCGCGGATCTCGATGTCCACGCCGTTGACCGGCGAGCCGTCGCGCAGCGAGGCCACGTGCAGCAGCACGTTGTCGCGGTACACGCGCAAGTGCAGGCCGAGGTCGCTGACGAAGAAGGTGGCGGTGTCGTAGCCGTCCCGGAAGGTGCCGCCGGCCTTGACCACGGCCATGTACACGCCGGGTTGCGCCAGCTCCTTGATGTTCTGCACCGGCAGGTAGGTCACCGTGCGCTCGTTCGGCTCGCCGCCCAGGGTGTAGTGGTTGGCGTAGACGGACTCGCCGAGGTCGGTGATCGGCAGCCGGCTGCGACGGTCGTCGCCCTGGCCGCAGGTGTTGTAGTAGGCGACGTCGTGGTCGAGCTCGTAGCTGTCGCGATGGCCGTTGCGCGGATAGCTGCAGAACAGGTCCGACAGTGCGTCCTCGCGCACGCGGAAGAACTCCACGTCGGCGTCGTGCACGTTCATCGACACCAGCGGCAGGCCGCGGGTGCCGCGCGCCGGCAGCACGCTGCCGTGCGAGGCGAAGCCGACCGCCGCCGGCAGGTTGCCGGAGTACACGTCGTGCTTCACCGCGTGGCCCAGCGTGCGGCCGTCGGCGGCGAGCAGGCCGGTCTTCAGCTGCACCGCGTAGCGCGTGTTCGCCTGCACGAACGGGAAGCGCAGTGTCTTGCCGTCGTTGTCCAGGCTCCAGCTGCCGCTGACCACCTCGCCGTTGGGGCCGGTCACCGCGACCAGCGTGTCGAAGGCCTGTGCCGCGGCCAGCGGGGCGTTGAAGCGCAGCACCAGCGCGGTACGCGAGTTGGCGGTTTCCGAGCTGGCCGAAACCAGCGCGAACCCGGCCTGGCCCGATGCTTTGGCGGGCGCGGGCGCCGTGGCGGATGCCGCCGGCTTGCCCTGCAGCGCGGGCGGCTGGCCGTCGTGGCTGCGCCCGCAGGCGGCCAGCAGCAGACCCGACAGCAGCAGGCACAGTACGCGGGAAGCGCGGGCAAACGATCGTCCGGACATGGCGTCCTCTCCCTGGTTTTGAGGCGAAGTATGGCCGGCATTCGTGGCGCGTCGATGGCACGAATCGGGCACGCGGATTTTTTCAGCGAGGCAGTTGCCGCCCCAGCCAGTCGCCCAGCTGCATCAGCACCTGGCCACGGCCGGGTTCGGTCTCGTTGAACAGCTCGTGGTACAGCGAGGCGAAGAAGCGCGTGGTCAGCTGCCCGCCCGGCGCGGCGGCCTTGGCGAAGGCGCGGCTGCCGGCGGGGTCGACCAGCTCGTCGCTCTCGGCCACCAGCAGCAGGGTGGGCACCGCCAGTCCGGCGGCGTCGGCGATGCAGGCGGCGCCTTCGCGGAAGATGAAATCGGCCAGTCGCGGGGTGATCCAGCCGTGGCGCAGCGGGTCGGCCAGGTAGTCGGCGGCCACCTGCGGATCGTGCGAGAGCTTGCCGGCGTCCAGGCCGCTGCGCAGCGGCAGGTTCGGCAGCAGCCGGGCGAGGATGGCGGCCAGCCGGATCATCCGCGGCGACTCCCGGCTGCGCAGCGCCGGCGAGGACAGCACCAGCGCCGGCGGCGCCAGCGCCCCGTCCAGCACGGCGCGCGCGGCCACCAGGCCGCCCATGCTGTGGCCGAGCAGCAGCGGCGGTTGCCCGGCCGCGCGGGCGTAGTCGTGGTACACGGCGGCCAGGTCCGCCAGCAGGTCGTCGCGGTGGCGCAACGCGCCCCGCGGGCCGGGCGACTGCCCGTGACCGCGCTGGTCGTAGCCGCGCACCGCATAACCGCGCTGGTTGAACCAGGTGGCGAGCCGACCGTAACGGCCGCTGTGCTCGCCCAGGCCGTGCACGACCAGCACGGCGCCGCGCGCGTCATGTCGCGGCCAGTCGCGCAGCAGCAGGCGCTGGCCGTCGGCTATCGCTTGCCAGCCGGTCACGCCGGCCGTTTCATCACCCGTTTGCGATGACGCTTGCTGCACTCCGGTCTCCTGTTCGATCGCACTCATGCGACTCCCGCGCGACATCCCGATCGAACGTGAATACTGACATGCCACTGCCGGCCTTGCACCGCCGCACGCCGGTTGCAGCCGGCGCCGCAGGTCCCATATATGATCGGGTGTCCCACTCCCCCGCCACCGTCCCGAACCGGTGCCGATGCGCATGGACTCCCGAGCCCTCGAAGCCTTCCACCCGGCGGTCACCGCCTGGTTCCGCCACACCTTCCCGGCGCCCACCGCGGCGCAGGCGCAGGCGTGGCCGTCGATCCGTGCGGGCAACCACACCCTGGTCGCCGCGCCGACCGGCTCGGGCAAGACGCTGACCGCCTTCCTCGCCGCCATCGACGAATTGGTGCGCGAGGGCGTGGCGCATGGCGGCGCGCTGGCCGACGCCACCACCGTGCTCTACGTGTCCCCGCTGAAGGCGCTGTCGAACGACATCCACGTCAACCTGGAGGCGCCGCTGGAAGGCATCCGCGCGGAGCTCGAAAAACTCGGCCTGCCCGACGTGGCGATCCGCACCGCGGTACGCACCGGCGACACCCCGCAGGTCGAGCGCAGCCTGTTGCGCAAGCAGCCGCCGCACATCCTGGTGACCACGCCCGAATCGCTGTACGTGCTGCTCGGCTCGGCCTCCGGCCGCGACATGCTGAAGGGCGTGCGCACGGTGATCGTGGACGAGATCCACGCCATCGCCGGCAGCAAGCGCGGCTCGCACCTGGCGCTGTCGCTGGAGCGGCTGGAGTCGCTGTGCCAGCGGCGCTTGCTGCGGATCGGGCTGTCGGCCACGCAGAAGCCCATAGAAAAGGTCGCCGACTTTTTGGTCGGCGCTCCACCTTCCCTTCTCCCCGGCAGGGAGGAGGGACTTCGCTGCACGATCATCGACGTGGGCCATACCCGCCCCCGCGACCTCGCCATCGAGGTACCGCCGGTGCCGCTGGAAGCGGTGATGTCGAATGACAGCTGGGAGCTGGTCTACGACCGCCTCGCCCAGCTGGTGCACGCGCACCGCACCACCCTGGTCTTCGTCAACACGCGGCGCATGGCCGAGCGCGCGGCGCGGCACCTGTCCGAACGGCTGGGCAAGGAACACGTCGCCGCGCACCACGGCAGCCTGGCCAGGGAGCTGCGGCTGGATGCCGAGCAGCGGCTCAAGCGCGGCGAGCTCAAGGTGCTGGTGGCCACCGCATCGCTGGAACTGGGCATCGACATCGGCGAGGTCGACCTGGTCTGCCAGCTCGGTTCGCCGCGTTCGATCGCCGCGTTCCTGCAGCGCGCCGGCCGCTCCGGCCACAGCATCGACGGCACGCCGAAGGCGCGGCTGTTCCCGGCGACGCGCGACGACCTGATCGAATGCACCGCCCTGCTCGACTGCGTGCGCCGCGGCGAGCTGGACGCGCTGGTCATGCCGCCGCAACCGCTCGACGTGCTGGCGCAGCAGATCGTCGCCGAGGTCGCCTGCGCCGAATGGGACGAGGACGCGCTGTACGCACTGGTGCGCCGCGCCCATCCGTATCGCGATCTCGCGCGTGCGGATTTCGACGCGGTGGTGCGCATGCTGGCTGAAGGTTTCACCACCCGCCAGGGACCGCGCGCGGCCTACATCCATCGCGATGCGGTGAACCGGCAGTTGCGCCCGCGGCGCAGCGCGCGGCTCACCGCGCTGACCTCCGGCGGCACCATCCCCGACACCGCCGACTACAAGGTGGTGCTGGAACCGCAGGCGATCATCGTCGGCACGGTGAACGAGGATTTCGCGGTCGAGAGCATGGCTGGCGACATCTTCCAGCTCGGCAACGCCAGCTACCGCATCCAGCGCGTCGAGCGCGACCGCTTGCGGGTGGAAGACGCGCACGGCGCGCCGCCGAGCATTCCGTTCTGGCTGGGCGAAGCACCGGGGCGCAGCGACGAGCTGTCGTTCGGCGTGTCGCGTCTGCGCGAGGAGATTTCCGCACAACTCGATGTCGGCGGTCTTTCCGCCGCCGTCGCGTGGCTGCGTAATCAACTCGGCCTCGACGAGGCCGCCGCGCAGCAGCTGGCCGACTATCTTTCCCGCGCGAAAGCCGCGCTCGGCGTGCTGCCCAGCCAGCACACGCTGGTGCTGGAACGTTTCTTCGACGAGTCCGGCGGCACCCAGCTGGTGATCCACACGCCGTGGGGCAGCCGCATCAACCGCGCGTGGGGGCTGGCGCTGCGCAAGCGTTTCTGCCGCCAGTTCAACTTCGAGCTGCAGGCGGCGGCGACCGAGGACGCGATCGTACTGTCACTTTCCACCAGCCACAGTTTTCCGCTGGAGGAGGTGGCGCACTACCTGCACTCGGCCACCGCCGAGCACGTGCTGGTGCAGGCCCTGCTCGACGCCCCGCTGTTCCCCGCGCGCTGGCGCTGGAACGCGGTGACCGCGCTGGCGCTGCCGCGCTTCACCGGCGGCAAGAAGACCCCGCCGCCGCTGCAACGCATGAAGAGCGAGGACCTGCTCGCCGCGGTCTTCCCCGACCAGGTCGCCTGCCTGGAAAACATCGTGGGCGAGCGCGAGGTGCCGGACCATCCGCTGGTCAACCAGACCATGCACGACTGCCTGCGTGAGGCGATGGACGTCGACGGTCTGCTGGCGATCCTGCGCCAGCTCGAAGCCGGCGAGATCGCCATCGTGGCGCGCGACCTCACCGCGCCCAGCCCGCTTGCCGCCGAGGTGCTGAACGCGGCGCCGTATGCCTTCCTCGACGATGCGCCGCTGGAAGAGCGCCGCACCCAGGCGGTGCAGAACCGCCGCTGGAACGCCGACAGCGCCGACGACCTGGGCCGGCTCGATCCCGACGCGATCGCCGCCGTGCGCGAGGAAGCCTGGCCGCAGGTGCGCGACGCGGACGAGATGCATGAGGCGCTGACTTTGCTGGGTTTCGTCACCGCTGCTGAGGTCGATGCCAACACGGGCTGGGCCGAACGACTGCAGGCGCTCGCCGGGGCAAGGCGCGCGACACGCCTCACCGACGTGTGGACCACTGCGGAACAATTGCCGCTGTGGCTGGCACTGCACCCCGCCGCCAGCATGCAGCCGCCCATCGCCGCACCCGCCGAATACGCCGCGCAGCCCTGGACGCGCGAGGACGCGCTGCTGGAACTGGTGCGCCACCGCCTCGGCGGGCTCGGCCCGGTCACCGTGCGTGGGCTGGCGCAGTCGATCAGCGTCGACGCGGGCGAGGTCGAGCAGGCGCTGCTGCGACTGCAGTCCGAAGGCTACGTGATGCAGGGCCGCTTCACCGGCGACGCGGCCGACACCGAATGGTGCGAGCGCCACCTGCTGGCGCGCATCCACCGCTACACCATCGGCCGGCTGCGCCGCGAGATCGAGCCGGTCAGCCGGCGCGCGCTGATGCGCTTCCTGTTCGACTGGCAGCACGTGTCGGCGGCCACGCGCCTGAACGGGCCGGATGCGCTGGTGGCCACGCTGGCGCAACTGGAGGGTTACGAGGCCGCCGCCGGCGCCTGGGAAGCGGAGATCCTGCCGGCGCGCGTGGCCGACTATTCGATCAGCTGGCTGGACGAGCTGTGCCGCGCCGGCCGCATCGCCTGGAGCCGCCTGCGCACCGGCAGCGGCGGTGGCGGCGGGCCGGTGCGCAGTACGCCGATCGTGCTGCTGCCCCGGCGCGATTTGGCCGTCTGGACGTCCGTGGCGGGAGGCGGCGAGACGCAGGACATCCTGCTGTCCTCGCGCGCCCAGGCGGTGGCCGATACGCTGCGCGAGCATGGCGCGCTGTTCTTCGACGAATTGCTGGCCACCGCCCGCCTGCTGCGCCCGGAGCTGGAAGATGCGCTGGGCGAACTGGTCGCTGCCGGCCGGATCAGCGCCGACAGCTTCGCCGGCCTGCGCGCCCTGCTGCTCCCGGCGGCGAAGCGCGATGGGGCACGCCACCGGCGCGTGCGTCGACACACCTTCGGCGGCATCGAGGATGCGGGGCGCTGGGCGCTGGCGCGCGGCACGGCCGCGGGCGACCAGGCCGAGCCCGAGGCGATCGAACACATTGCGCGCACCCTGCTGCGACGCTACGGCGTGGTGTTCTGGAAACTGCTGGAGCGCGAGGCGCCGTGGCTGCCGCCGTGGCGCGAGCTGCTGCGCGTCTATCACCGGCTGGAGGCGCGCGGCGAGATCCGCGGCGGGCGTTTCGTCGACGGCCTGGTCGGCGAGCAGTTCGCCCTGCCGGAGGCGATCGCGCCGCTGCGCGCGATCCGCCAGCGCGCGGACGACGGCGAACTGGTCTGCGTCAGCGGCAGCGATCCGCTGAACCTGGTCGGCACCGTGCTGGTCGGCGACAAGGTGCCGGCGCTGGCGGGTTCGCGCGTGCTGTACCGCGACGGCATGCCGGTCGCCGCGCTGGTCGGCGGCAAGCCGGTGGCGCTGATCGAGCTGTCCGCGGCCGAGTGGCAAGGCGCGCGTGCGGTGTTGCTGCGCCACCCGGCGTCGGCCCCGGATGCCGCGGTACGACAGGCATCCTGATGGGTTGCCTGCCGGTGCTGCTGCTGTTTCCGCTGGGCGCCGGCGTGGGTTACCTGGTCGGCGGCGACGTCGGTGCGCTGTGGGGCGCGGGCATCGGCGTGGTGCTGGGCCTGCTGCTGATGGGCCTGCTGATCCGCGCCATGCGCCAGCGCCGGTGAACCGGTAGGGCGGGCACCGCCCGCCGCTTTCGGCGAAAAGCCCGGCGGGCAGTGCCCGCCCTACAGCTTGAGGTAGATGCGGCGCCGGTCCATGGCCCACACCACCAGCCACCAGAACGCCACGAACACCACGGCGAAGGCCAGCGACGGCACGCAGGGTCCGAAGCGCGGCGTCATCCAGTCGGCGAACACGGCGCGGTACCACGTCGCCTGGCCCAGCGCGGGCAGCACGATCTGCATGATTTCCGAGCCGGCGTAGGCGGCGATGGCGTTGACGCCGAAGCGCCGCCCCAGCGCCGGCCAGCCGCGCCGCTCGACCAGCCAGTGGAAGGCCAGCAGGGCCACCACGGCCCAGCCGGCGGTCCACAGCACGAACGAGGGCGTCCACAGGTTCTTGTTGAACGGCAGCGCCAGCGACCACAGCGCGCCCAGGGCCAGCAACAGCACCCCGCCCAGCAGCAGCGCCTTCAGCCGTTCGCGCCGCAGCCAGCAGCCCGCGCGCAGGCCGAGCAAGGTGGTGGCCAGCGCTGGCAGCGTGCCGAGCAGGCCTTCCGGGTCGTGCCCGCGACCGCTGAGCGGATCGACCGACCACACGTAGTGCCCGAACACGGCGCTGTCGGTGCGGCTGACAAGGTTGGCCCACGGCGCCAGCGTGCCGCCGAGTTCCAGCAGCCCCCAGTAGCCGAACAGCAGCAGGACAATCGCGCACCACTGCGTGCGCGGCCGCGTATGGATGGCGAACAGCGCCACCGCGGCGAAGCACACGCCGATGCGCTGCAGCACGCCGGGGATGCGCATGTCGCGATCCGGCAGCAGCCACGCCGCCAGCAGGTTGATGGCCAGGCCGAGCAGCACGATGCGCGCGGCGCGCCACATCGCCGCGCGGCTCAGCTCGGCGGGGGACGAGCCACGCTCCAGCCGCGGCAGGATCGCCAGCGCCACCGATACGCCGACCACGAACAGGAAGAACGGGAAGATCAGGTCGGTCGGCGTGCAGCCGTTCCACGCCGCATGCTCCAGCGGCCAGTACACGTGGCCCCAGTCGCCCGGATCGTTGACCAGCAGCATCGCGGCCACGGTGCAGCCGCGGAAGGCGTCGAGCGAGCGCAGACGGCCCGCAGGCGCGCTCACCGCTCCGCCGCTCCGAGGCTGACCTTCTCCAGCGCGTAGATCGGCCCCTCGATCGGCGCGGTATAGACCAGGCACAGGCCGTGCTCGCCGGTTTGCGCGGGCAGCGCCGCGTCGAGCTTGAAGCGGCGCGAACTGTGCGCGGGGTCGGGCAGCGGAATCGAGGCCAGCACCGGGCCGTCGCAACGATCGGCATGCACCACCAGCTCGCCGAATGGCGTGGCGTGCGGGCGCGAGACCACCAGCTTCTGCTCGTGCGCCAGCGCGAAATTGCGCGGCAGGCGCACGGCGTCGACGTGGATAGCGGTGACGCCATCCATGCGCGTGGCAGGGAACAGCTGGCAGCTGTCGAACACGTTCACCGCGTACACCGGCTGGGTGCTGGTGGCGTCGGGGGTGGGCTGCAGGCGCAGGCGGAAATCGCTGCCGGGGCAGTTCGGCAAGGTGTTGCCCGCCAGGCTGAGCAAGCCCGCGTGGCTGAGCACGCGCTGGCGCGGCGCGGCCAGCGCGCTGCCGTCGGCGGCGAAGCTGGCCGCGCGCACGGTCACCGGCAGGGTCACGGTGAATGGCGCCTCGTAGCGCGGCGAGGCCGGCGTGGGTGCGCTGCCGTCGAGCGTGTAGCGGATCGTGCCGAAACCGCTCTGGCTGGCCAGCGTCAGCGTGGCGCGGCCGGTCGCCAGCGCCACGTTGCGGTCGGTGGCGATGTCCACCGCGAAGGCGCTGTCGGCGTAGGGAATCCGCTGCGCGCGGTAACGCGCCAGCTGGGCGGGCAGGCGGGCCAGGAAGCCGGGCCAGTCGCGGCGGGCATCCGGCGACCAGGCCACTTCGGCCAGCGCATCCAGCCGCGGAAAGGCCGCATGCTGCACGTGGGCGAAGGTGGGCATGTGCTCGGTCCAGAAGTTGGCCTGCACGCCGAGCACGTGCTTTGCCTGGCGTGCATCGAGCACGCCGGGAATCGCCTGGAAACCGTACACGTCGCGCAGCGATTCCACGCCGAGGCGGCCGGCGTACTCGTCGGCCAGCGCGCCCTGCACGTGGTCGAAATAGAGATCGGGCGCGGGCGACATCACCACGTCGTGGCCGAGCAGCGCGGCCTTGATCGCGCCGTCGATGCCGCGCCAGGACATCACGGTGGCGTCGGCGGGCAGTTTCTCGCCTTCGAGGATCTCGTCCCAGCCGATCAGCTTGCGCCCGTGCTGCTGCAGGTACTGGCCGATGCGGCCGATGAACCAGCCCTGCAGCGTGTTCTCGTCGCGGATGCCCAGCGCGCGCATCTTCGCCTGCACAGCGGGTGACGCCTGCCATTGATCCTTGATCGCCTCGTCGCCGCCGACGTGGATGTAGGTGGACGGGAACAGTTCCATCACCTCGTCCAGCACGTGGTCGATGAAGGTGAAGGTGGCATCGTCCACGTTGTACAGATACGGGTTCACGCCCCAGTCGACGGATACCGCGGGCCGCTTGCCGGTGACGCCAAGCTGCGGATAGGCGGCCACCGCGGCCTGCGCGTGGCCGGGCATGTCCAGCTCCGGCACGATGGTGATGTGGCGCGCGGCGGCGTAGGCCACCACGTCGCGGATCTGGTCCTGGGTGTAGAAGCCGCCGTAGCGCTGCGGCTCGCCATCCTTGCCCGCGCCCGGCGGCGTGCGCCAGGCACCGATCTTCGTCAGGTCGGGATAGCGCCTGATCTGGATGCGCCAGCCCTGGTCGTCGGTGAGATGCCAGTGCAGCACGTTCAGTTTGTGCTGGGCCATCTGGTCGAGCAGGGTCTTGACCTCGGCCACGCTCTGGAAATGCCGCACGGAATCCAGCATCACGCCGCGCCAGCCGAAGCGCGGCCAGTCGCGGATGGACAGCGTCGGCACCGTCACCGCGCCGTGCGCGGCATCCGGAGTCAGCAGCTGGTAAAGCGTCACCACGCCGTGGAACAGGCCGGCGTCGTCGCGCGCACGGACGCGGATGCCGTGGCGGTCGACATCGAGCGCGTAGCCGCCGGCCTGCGCCACCGGCGCGCGCGGGTCGCGCTGCAGCACGATGGCCTGTTTCGCGCTGTCGCCAAGTGGCAGGGTCAGGCCGCGCGTGCGCGCGAGCAGGTCGATGAGGTAATGCGCGGCGCGCGTGGTGGCCGGGTCATGGTCGGCCACCACGACGGCGGTGGCGGCATCGACGCGGAACGTGCCATCGCCCGACACGAGCTGCGCGGGCAGCGGAATCAGCGCGGGCGGTGCCGTCGTGCCACCTGCCGGCAGCGGCGACGACAGCAGCAGCAGCGCGAGCAGGCCGTACAGGGCGGGCAAGCATCGAGGGTTCATCCGCATTCTCCGGTGCCAGACACGCATGATGTCACGCAGGGCCACCTTGGCGACGCATGAAAAAAAGCGGGCCCGCCAAGCAATGCCGAGGGCCCGCACGGGGAGTGTGTCGGCGCGCCGTCCCTGGCGCGCCATGCCGCGGTGCTGCTTCAGAACTTGAAGCGGAGGTTGAGGTAGTACTGGCGCCCGTTGATGTAGGTCGAGCGCGGCTGGATGCCGTAATCGGCGCCCTTGACGTAGTAGCGCAGCTTCGGGCTGTTGAGGTTGAGGCCGTCCAGCGACACCGACATCCAGTCGTTGATGCTGTAGCCCAGCGAGGCGGACAGGTAGCCGGTGCCCTGCATGTAGAAGAAGCCGCCGCGGTCCGGGCCGGCGAAGTAGGCCGAGCGGTAGGTGTAGCTCATCCGCGCGTTGAACTTGTCGTTCTCGAAGAAGGCCGAGGCGTTGGCGGTGTGCTTCGAGGTGCCCTGCAGATCCTGCCCGTTGTCGGCGTTGCCGGTGGCGTAGGTGTAGTTCAGCGCCACGCCGAAGTTGTCGCCGATCGGCTGCTGGTAGTTCAGCTCCACGCCGCGCACCTTGCCGTCGACGTTGCTGGGGATGTTCACCTGGTAGGCCGAATAGACGTCGTGCCCCGCCGCCGTGCTGGCCGGCATGTCCTTGTACAGGCGCGACTCGGAGCTGAAGGTGACGTAGTTCTGCAGCGACATCTCGTACACGCCGGCCGACAGCAGGCCGCGCGGCGCGAAGTACCACTCCAGCGCCGCGTCGAAGTTGGTCGAGATCAGCGGCTTCAGGTTCGGGTTGCCGCCGGTGCCGGTGTGGCCGGTGTCGTCCAGCGACACGGTGCCGGCCAGGGCCGAATAGTCCGGCCGGGTCAGCGTCTGCGACACCGCCACGCGCGCCAGCACGTCGTCGGTCAGGTTGAACTTCAGGTTGGCGCTGGGCAGCGCCTTGCTGTAGCTGGCGTTGTTGGTGTTCCAGTAGTAGCCGGCCGGGAAGAACGCCGAGCCGAGGATCGGGCCCTCCACCTCGGTTTCCTGCGGCGAGGTGCTGGTGTAGTTCACCGCCTGCTTGGTGTGCACGTAGCGCACGCCCACGTTGCCGCTCCAGCGGTCGCCGATGAAGTTGGCCTGCAGGTAGATCGCGCTGTCCTTCTCGTTCACCTTGTAGATGTCGTTCGGGTACAGCCGCTCCGGCCCGCGGTTGGCGTACTTCGAGTCGTAGGCGGCCAGGTCGGCCTGCGAGTAGTACCAGATGTTGCTCGGGAACGAGCCGCCCAGCGAGCTGCCGAAATCGCCAGGGTAATGACCGAAGCTGGCCGGGAAGTTGGCCGGGTTGCTCCAGTCGCCGCCGTTCGGGCCTTGCGCGAACGCATACGGGTTCTCGCGCGTGTGGTCGGCGTAGCGCACGCCGAACTGCAGCGAGGCCAGCGTGCTGTCGTCGAAGTCGAACTCGCCGTCGATCTTGCCCCAGTTCTCCTTGTCCTCGACGTTGATGCCGCCCTCGCCGAAGATCCAGTTGGCGCTGACGCCCGAGGCCGCCGGCGAGCTGTTGTCCGGCCCCAGCGACCAGTTGACCGGCTTGCCGGTGCCGCGGAAGTCCCATGCGGCGCCGGTGCCCGGGGCGGTGTTCAGTTCCAGCACGTCCTGCTTCGGGCTGGAGCCCTCGCCCTTGGTGGTGCCGAGCTGGGCGGTGAAGCTCAGGTTGTCGGTGGCGCGCCAGTCGACGTCGGCGGTGAAGAACCGGGTCGAGGAAGAGGCCTTGCGCGAGATCTGGTCGTAGATGCCGTAGTTGGTGGCGTCGTTGCTGGGCGAGAACGAGGCGTTGGTCAGCGTGTTGTTGCTGACCACGTAGCCGGGTTCGAGGTTGGTGGCGCCGTGCACGAAGTGGGTGGCCCACATCATGTAGTTGCGGTTGAAGTTGTCGGCCTTGAGCTTGCTGTAGAAGCCGCTCAGGTTGACCGTGACGTTGTCCGCGGGCTTGAACTGCACGTCCACCGACCCGCCGGTGCGCTTGCGCTTCTGGGTGAACAGCACGTTGCCGATCAGGCTGGGGAAGTAGACGCCATTCAGATCCGGGTGCGCGGCGACGATGGCGTCGGTGCTCTTGAGCTGCTCCAGGCCGAGCACTTCCTGGCCGTTGCGCTGCAGGCTGCGCTCCTCGTAGAACGCCTGCGCCATCACGCCGAAGGTGCCGGCGTCGTTCTTCCAGTTGAACAGGCCGCTGAACTGCGGCTTGGTGGTGCCGGGCAGGTCGGAGTAGACGCCGCCGACGGACGCGTGCACGGTCACCGGCTTGTCGAACTGCAGCGGCTTGCGGGTGATGATGTTGACCGTGCCGGCCGCGCCGCCCTCGACCAGGCGCGCCTCGGAGGTCTTGTTCACCACCACCTCGCTGACGATTTCCGCCGGCAGCAGGCTGTAGCTGACGCTGCGGCCCACGGTGGCGGTCTGGTTGAGCACGAACCAGTCGCCGGTGCCGATGTTGTGGCCGTCGACCAGGGTCTGGGTCATGCTGGGCGCGGTGCCGCGCAGGCTGACGCGGTCGTTCTCGTCGAAGCCGCCTTCGCCCGCGCTGGAGGTGCCGACGCTGACGCCGGGCAGTCGCTGCAGCGTGTCGGCCACGTTCTTGGCCGGCAGCTTGCCGATGTCCTCGGCGGTGACCACCTCCACGTGCGCATCGGCGGCCTTCTTCAACGCCAGCGATTCGGCCTCGCTGTCGCGGATGCCGGTGACGGTTACCGTGGCCAGTTCCTTGACGTTGGTCTTCTTCGGCTGGTTGGCGTCGGCCGCGGCCGTGCTGTCCTGCGCAAACAACGCACCGGAGACGCACAGACCGGTGATGATGCTGGCGGCGAGCAATGTCTTGCGATGGTTCATGGTGTTCCTCCCCTCAAGAGGCTGGATCGAATCAGGACCGGCGTGGATGCGGTCGCGGACTGTGGGTGACGCGTGGTGGCGGTGGACAGCGGACAACGACGGTGGGCATGGCGCCGTGTGCGGGATCGGGCTCATCTCAAACTCCTTGCCTGGGGTTGCGCCCTTCATCCAGAAACCAGCCTGCGGCGCCGATGACACCAAGCTGGCCGTGCTCAATCAGTCGAACCGGAACCTGTTGCAGCCAGGCGCGCATGACGCCCTTGTTCAAATAGCGCTCGGCAAACGTGCTCGCCAGCAGGAAATCGTGGATGCGCGGCAGGATGCCGCCGGCGAGGTAGATCGCGCGGGCGCCGTAGAGCAGGCCCAGGTCGCCGACGAAACTGCCGAGCAGGCCGCAGAAGGTGTCCAGCACCTCGCGCGCGACCGGGTCGCGGCCTTCCAGTGCCGCGGCGGTGACCTCGGCCGGCGTGCTCCAGCGCGGAACGCGGCCGTGCAGTTCGGCCAGCGCGCGGTACAGCTTGAGCAGGCCCGGGCCGGACAGCGCATCCTCGAACGAGACGTGGCTGCGCTCGCGGCGCAGCAGACGCAGGATCTCGATCTCGCGCTCGTTGCCCGGCGCCAGCGAGATCTGCCCCGCCTCGGTGGCCAGCACGCGGGCGCGCGGCGAACCCGGCAGCAGCACCGCCGAACCCAGCCCGGTGCCCGGCCCCATCACCAGCACCGGCCCGGACGATGGCGCCGGCGCCTCGATGATGCAGCGGGTCTCGGCCGCGTCGATGAACTGGGTGGCGTAGGCCACCGCCTCGAAATCGTTGATCACCGCCAGCTGCCGGATGCCCAGCCCGTCGCGGATCGCGCTGATCGACACCGGCCAGGCCAGGTTGCCGTTGACGATCGCGTCGTCCAGCACGTAGCCGGCACAGGCCACCGCGCATTCGCGGATGGCGCCGGCGGTCGCCGCATACGGCGTGTGCCCCAGCTGCGCCACGAAGTCGCGCAGCATCGCGGCGAGATCGGGCCATTCGGCGCAGGCATAGCGATGGAAGTGCAGCACGCGCACCGGCTGGCGACCCTCGCCACCACCGTTGACCAGGCCGATGCGCGCATGGGTGCCGCCGATGTCGGCGGCCAGGAACGGCTGCTCGCCGGTGGAAGCCGACGTCGCGGACGCCTGCGTCGACGACGCCGCGCCGACCGGCACGGCCGTCGACGGCGACGCGGCATGACGCTGGTTGGCGACTTCCCCCACTGGCGATCTCCCGTGATCCCCGGCGCGTTCCGGCAATCGGCGGCGGTTCGCCGCGACCGGATGCTGGCCTGGTATTGGCCGAGTCTGTGGTCAGGATGACAACGTTGTCAACAGGTGCGCGCCAGATTTTTCGCCCGCGCCCTGTGGCGTCGCAGCATAGCTGTCATGGCAGGCTGCGAATCCGCCTGAGAAACGAGCTGGAAGCGCTGAAACAGGCACTATTCGATGGCTGCAGCCCGTGCGGCGGCGCGTCGTGCACTGCCGCATGGAACGCCGCGTGCGGATCGTGCAGCGACCCGCGCGCCGGCCCCGTGCTGTCCGCGTCGACGGCACGGATTGACAACGTTGCACTTTTTGCGGAATAAGGGGACATCGCCGACGGCGGCACCCGAGCGGCGCCGACGGGCACCCGGGGGAGAATCTCTTGTCCACGAGTACCACACTGGCGGCCACGCCGTCCGAACGCTCCTACATCGGGCCGATGATCATCATCGGCGTGCTGTTCTTCATCTTCGGCTTCGTCACCTGGCTCAACGGACCGCTGACGATCTTCGTCAAGCTGGCCTTCGACCTCGACGACGTCAGCGCCTTCCTGATCCCGGTCGCGTTCTACCTGTCGTATTTCTGCCTGGCGCTGCCCTCGTCGGTGGTGCTGCGGCGTACCGGCATGAAACGCGGCATGGCGCTGGGCCTGTTCGTGATGGCGGTCGGCGCGGTGATGTTCGGCGAGTTCATCAACATGCGCGTCTACCACGGCGCGCTGGTCGGGCTGTTCGTGATCGGCGCCGGGCTGTCGCTGCTGCAGACGGCATCGAACCCGTACATCAGCATCCTGGGCCCAATCGACAGCGCCGCGCAGCGCATCGCCTTCATGGGCATCTGCAACAAGGTGGCCGGCGCGCTGGCGCCGTTCGTGTTCGGCGCGCTGGTGCTGAGCGGCATCGACAGCCTGGAGCAGCAGGTGAAGAGCGCGCCCACGCTGGCTGCGCGCGACGCGCTGCTGGACAGCTTCGCCGCCCGCGTGTACTGGCCGTACATGGTGATGGCCGCGCTGCTGGTGCTGCTGGCGGTCTGGGTGGTGCGCTCGTCGCTGCCGGAGGTGAAGCCGGCCGGCGCCAACGACGAACAGGCGATCGGCCACCGCGGCGGCAGCATCTTCGGCTTCCCGCACCTGTGGCTGGGCGTGCTGTGCCTGTTCCTGTACGTGGGCGTGGAGGTGATGGCCGGCGACGCGATCGGCATCTACGGCCAGAGTTTCGGGCTGCCGCTGGACGCGACCAAGCATTTCACCTCGTACACCATGCTGGGCATGCTGGCCGGCTACATCGTGGGCCTGCTGGTGATCCCGCGCTTCATCTCGCAGCAGCGCTACCTGGCGGTGTCGGCGGTGCTGGGCGTGGCGTTCACGGTGGGCGCGTTCGCCACCCACGGCTACGTCTCGGTGGCCTTCGTCGCGGCGCTGGGTTTCGCCAACGCGATGATGTGGCCGGCGATCTTCCCGCTGGCGATCAAGGGCCTGGGCCGACACACCGAGGCGGCTTCGGCGCTGCTGATCATGGGCATCGTGGGCGGCGCGCTGATCCCGCAGGTGTACGTGCACCTGAAGCAGTACGTCGACTTCCAGTGGGCGTTCCTCGGCGTGATGGCGCCGTGCTACCTGTACATCCTCTACTACGGCCTGGTCGGGCACCGCGCCGGCCAGGCGCGTGGCTGACCCGCATGCGCTAGCATGCGCTCGCCGCCCCGCGTTCCCGCGGGGCGCTTTCCTTCACGATGCATGAGGTTGCCGGTGCGCAGTGTCACCATCAAGGACGTCGCCGAGCGCGCCGGCGTCTCGCTCAAGACGGTGTCGCGCGTCATCAACAACGAGCCCTCGGTGCATGCGCGCACGCGCGAGCGGGTGCAGCACGCCATCGACGCGCTCGGCTACCAGCCCGATCCCACCGCACGCAGCCTGCGCAGCACGCGCGCCTACGCGATCGGCCTGGTCTACGACAATCCGAACGCGCACTACATCATCAACCTGCAGCGCGGCGTGCTGTCGGTGTGCCGCTCCAGCGGCTTCGGCCTGCAGATCCATCCCTGCGATTCATCCTCGCCGAAGCTCGCCGAGGAGCTGTGCACGCTGGTGCGCCGCTCGCATCTGGCCGGGCTGGTTCTGGCGCCGCCGATGTCCGAGCAGCCCGGGCTGATCCAGGCGTTGAACGACGCCGGGATTCCCTTCATCCGCATCATCTCCGCGCGCAAGGACCCGGCCGACGGCTATCCCTGCGTCTATGTGGATGACCGCGACGCGGCCTACGCGATCACCGAGCACCTGATCCAGCTCGGCCACCAGCGCATCGGTTTCCTGTGGGGCGGACGCGAGCACCGCTCCAGCCCGGAGCGCTACCAGGGCTACGAGGATGCGCTGAAGGATTACGGCATCGCACTGGACCGCAAGCTGATCCTGCCCGGCGACTTCACCTTCGACGACGGCTTCCGCGGCGCGCGCAAGCTGCTGGCGCTGAAGGACCGACCCACCGCGATCTTCGGCTCCAACGACGAGATCGCCGCCGGCGTGCTGGCGGCGGCGCACTCGGACGGCATCAACGTGCCGTACGAGCTTTCCATCGCCGGCTTCGAGGACAGCCCGTTCTCCAAGCAATCCTGGCCGGCGCTGACCACCGCGCGCCAGGCCACCGAGGAGATCGCCCGCCACGCCGCGCAACGGCTGATCGGCGACCTGCAGCGCGCCGCCCACGGCGAGCCGGCCACCACCCGCAACGAGGGATTCAGCCCGGAGCTGGTGGTGCGCGGTTCCACCGCGCCGCGCCACGGCACCTCGCGGCGCTGAGCCCTTCGCGGGGCGGGCACGGCCCGCACGCTCTCTCGCGTGCATCCCGCCGAAAACATGGCGGGCAGTGCCCGCCCTGCGCGTGGGGCGCGATTACTTCACGTTGTCGGTCTGCCCGATGAAGCGGGCGACGTTGTCGTGCAGCAGCTTCAGCGACGGCGCGTGCGCGTACACCATGTGGCCGGACGGGTACCACGCGTAGCTGATGTTGGCCTCGAGGCTGGCCGGGATCGGCAGGTGGTGCATCTCGTAGTCGGCGGCGAAGTACGGCGTGGCCAGGTCGTAGTAGCCGCCGTTGAGATAGACCTTGAGATCGGGGTTGGTCTTCATCGCCATCGCCAGGTCCGGCATCACGTTGGTGGACGATTGCAGCGCCTCGCCCTCCACGCCCGGCGCCTTGTGCGAGAAATCCCAGTGGTCGATGTCGGCGAACAGCCGGTACTGCCGTCCCTTCCCGAACTTCAGCTCGCGCCGCACGTAGTCGTTGAACGCGGACACGTAGGCCGAGCTGATCGCCGAGGATTGCGGGTCGTACTCGGACGCCTTGCCCAGCGGATCGATGGTCGGGCCGGAGAAGCGCGTGTCGAGCCGGCCGGTGGTGGTGTCGCCGTCGGCCTGCAACTCGTGCTCGAACATGCCGCCGGTCACGCGCAGGTTCGCCTTCAGCAGGTACGCCACCGGCAGCCCGGTGTACTGGTGCAGCTTCTGCGCCACCGCCCGCTTGCGCGCATCGTCCAGGCGCGAACCGGCCATCAGCGCCTGCGCGTACTCGCCCAGCGCGTACTGCTCCACCTCGCGCAGGAACGGCTCCAGCGCGGCCGGCTGCTGCGGCAGCTTGTGGTGGTAGAACGCGGTGGCGGCGAAGGTCGGCAGGGCCAGCTCATAGGGCAGGTCGATGCCCGGGTTGAACTCGGGCCCGTCGATGCTGGTGTCGAAGCTGAGGATCTGCGATAGCAGGATCACCCCGTTCAGATCGACGCTGTCCTCGTTCTCCAGGATGTTGGCCAGCACCGCCGAGCGGGTGGTGCCGTAGCTTTCGCCGAACAGGTATTTCGGCGAGTTCCAGCGCTCGTACTTCGACAGGAAGCGGGTGATGAACTGGGCAAAGGCATGCGCGTCGCCGTCGACGCCGTAGATCGCCTTGCGCCGATCCTTCATCTGCTCCTCGCGCTTGGTCTTGTCCTCGTCGTTGGCGATCAGCCGGCTGAAGCCCGCGCCCGGCGCGTCGATGAACACCACGTCGGAGGCATCGAGCAGGCTGTAGTCGTTGTTGACCAGCTGGTACGGCGCCGCCGGCGTGTGGGTGTCGTCGCTGGTGACCACCCGTTTGGGCCCGAACGCGCCCATGTGCAGCCACACCGTGGCCGAGCCGGGACCGCCGTTGTAGATGAAGGTCACCGGCCGCTTGCCCGCGTCCACGCCCTTCTTGAAATACGCGACGTAGAACATGCTGACCTGCGGCTCGTCCTCCTTGTCGCCGCTGCCGTGCAGCACCAGCGTGCCGGCTACCGCCTTGTAGTCGACCCGCCTGCCCTCGACCGACACCGAACCCTCGCTGGTCGAGGACTGCGGCTGCACCAGCGCCGCGTCGGGCGCGGGCTCCGCGGGCGCCTTGTCGTCCTTCTTGTCCGTGGCGGCGAAAGCGGTCGAAGCGAGCAGCAGCACGGCGAGCACCGCGGCGAGGGGCAGTTTGCGCATGGGCGTGGCATCCGGCGGGCGAGGCGCCGAGCTTAGGCTTCGCCCGGGCCGCTCTCCATCGGCCAGAAGTCATTGCGCAGGAACTTGCGAAACTGCAGAAACCGCGGCCACGAACTGGCCGAGGGCAGCGGAAAGCCCCGCGATCCATGCCAGAATGCCGCCGCGGAACGGGCAGGGACGACGCGCTTCCGCGACTCGGCGCACGCTCATGGCCCAGCGGGGATTCTGGCGGGAAATCGGGTGCCGCCACGTGCCTGGCGTGGCGGCCGCGTACGCGGCTGTCGGGTGGCTGCTGCCCCGGGTGGCGCAGCAGATCGACCTGCCACTCACGCCATGGAAATCCGCCACGCCATGAGCGCCCGGTGGTCGCTATTCGCTGAACTCAAGCGCCGCAACGTGTGGCGCGCGGCCATGCTCTACGCCGGCACGGTGTGGGCGTTCGGGCAGGGCCTGTCGCAGTTCAGCCCGGCGGTCGGATTGCCGGACGGGGCGACGCGCTGGTTCCTGATCGCGGCGGCCATCGGGTTCCCGTTCTGGATCGCGTTCGCGTGGTTGTACGAACTCACGCCGCAAGGCCTGAAGCGTGAAACGGAGATCGAAGCAGGCGACTCCATCGCGCACTCCACGGCTCGCAAGCTGGACCAATGGATCATCGGCGTGCTGCTGGTGGCGGTGGTGCTGCTGCTGGCGAACACCTTCGCAGGGCGCCGGACCGCGGAACCCGTTGGCGGCCCGGGCGCCGCCATCGCGGTCAAGTCCATCGCCGTGCTGCCGTTCGAGGATCTCAGTCCCGCACACGATCACGACTATTTCTCCGCCGGCATGGCCGAGGAACTGCTGAACGCGCTGGCGCGCGTGCAGGGCCTGAAGGTGGCCGGGCGCGCCTCCTCGTTCTACTACGGCAACCGCAACGCCGACCTGCGCACGATCGGCAAGGCGCTTGGTGTCGCCAACGTGCTGGAAGGATCGGTGCGCACGCAGGGCCAGGCGGTGCGGATCAGCGTGCAACTGATCCGCACCCGCGACGGTTTCGAGGCGTGGTCGCAGAGTTACGACGGCGATCTGGACAACATCTTCGACCTGCAGGAACGCATCGCCCGAGCGATCACCGAGCACCTGAAGGTGGTGCTGGGCGATGCCGGCAACGCGCGCCTGGTGCCGGTGGCGACCCGCAGCGCGGACGCATACGCGGATTTCGTCACCGCGCAGCAGCTGGTGAATCGTCGCGTGGGCGACAGCCTGCCGCGCGCGATCGCCTTGTTGAAGCAGGCCACCGCACTCGACCCGGACTTCGCGCGTGCGTGGTCCAAGCTCGCCGTGGCCAACGCGGTGCTGCCGCAATATGTGGCCGGCGATTGGAACGCGAGCTGGAAAACATCCGACGATGCCGCCCATCGTGCCTTGGCGCTCGATCCGGGCGACGCGGAAGCCTATGCAGCGCTCAGTTACAACCAGTTTTCGCAACGGCACTACACCGCCATGGTGGAACCGATGCGGCACGCGCTGGCGCTGGCGCCGGACAATTCCGCGGTGAACTACTGGGCCGCCAACGAACTCGCCGCGATGGGCCGCACCCGCGCGGCGGAGGCACGCGTCGATACGGCGCTCGTCGACGATCCGGCCAATTCCCTGCTGCTGTTCTACAAGAGCATGCTGCGCTGGCGCGAAGGCGACCAGGCCGGCGCCCTGGCCTACATCCACCGCGGCGGCATGGCGGATTCGGCCTTCGGTGCGCTGATGCTGGAGTTCTACGATGCCGCGCACGGCGACCGGGAGGCCTCCGCGCGGGACTTCGCAAGTTCCATGAGCAAGATGGGCACCAGGATTTCTCCCGCGGACTTGCAGCAGATCTACCGCGACACCTACGGCGACGCCACGCAGCGCCAGGCGGCATTGCAGATCGTCGCCGCGCACGCCGACGACGACTGGGCGCCGACCATCCTGCTGCAACTCGGCGCACCGGCGCGTTCCTTCGCGTTGTACGAACGCGGCCACAGCGGCCTGTCCGATGCCTACCTGAACTGGCTGTGGCAGCCGGAACCGTGGTCGCGCCAGGCGCGCCGCGACCCCGCCTTCCAGGGCTTTGCGCAACGCCTCGGCATGCTCGCGTACTGGCAGCAGTACGGCTGGCCGGATCTGTGCAAGCCCGTACCGGCCCGTGGCGCGGACGCATTGACTTGCTCATGAAGCGGCCGTCCGTGGCGGCAACGCCGGCTCGAGCTGACACATCGCGGTTTTTTCCAACCGGCAAGGGGCACGACATGCGGATCGAACGCGGGACGTGGACGGTGCTCATCGGCACGTCTCTGCTGTGCTGGGTGTTCCCGCTGGTCGCGGCCAGCACTGCGAACGGGCAGGCGCCGAACACGCGGATCAGTGCGGCCAAGGCCTGGGCGTTTCCGCAATTTCCGCCGCCGGACCCGCGCGCACCGAAGGCCGATCCGGCCAGGCTCATTCACGTCGCGGGCAGTACCCGCACTTACACGCAGGCGCAACTGGACGCGGACCACTTCGTTCCCGACTGGTTTCCGCAGGACCATCCGGCCGCGCCACCGATCGTCACCGTCGCTCGCCATCCCGGCTGGCCATGGCCGTGCGCGGAATGCCATATGTCCAATGGTGCCGGCGTTCCCGCGACCGCGCAGATCATGGGCCTGCCCAAGGCATACATCCGGGAGCAGATCGCCGCGTTCCGCCAGGGTCAACGCGGGGCGAGTCCATCGCGCACCACGCGGGACATGGCCGACGAGGCGCGCAGCATCGACGACGACGATCTCGAGGCCGCCGCCAGCTATTTCTCGCGGCTGAAATTCGTGCCGCACACGCGCGTGATCGAGAGCGCGAGCGTGCCGAAAACGCACTGGGAATATTTCGTGCTGAGGCCGGATCAGGGTGGAGCGCGCGAGCCGACAGGCGAACGCATCGTCGAGGTACCGGTGTCTTTCGACGACTATCGACACGGCAGCGACCGCACCCGCTATGTCGCGTACGTGCCGCCCGGCAGCATCGCGCGTGGCGCGGTGATCGCGGCCAGGGGCAGCGGCGGGTTGCCGGCCTGCGAGTCCTGCCACGGCGCGAAGCTGCAGGGCACGGAGCTCATTCCGCCGCTGGCCGGACGCTCGCCGACCTGCATCGTGCGCGAACTGCTCCTGTTCCGCGGCAATCAGCGTTCGAATCCCGCCGCCGCGCCCATGCGGCTGCAAGCTTCGCGGCTCACCGTCGGCGACATGATTGCCGTGGCGGCGTATGCGGGATCGCGCACGCCATGAGGGCACGCCGCACGGGGCACGGATGACGCCCCGTGCGACTGCGCCGTTCGCCCCGCGCCCATGTCCTCATCCCGCCTGCCATTCCGTGGCAAGTTCGACGGCAAGGTCGCGGTACCGGCGCGGCGGATGACCGAGCAGACCGGCCAGGATCTCCACCGCGTTCGACTTGCCGAGCATGCCGTCGACATGGAACCGCGCCAGCATCAGGCGCAGGTCATGCGCCGCCCAGGACGGCATGAGGCCTGCCATGAAGGCCTCCCACGCATCCAGGTCGTTGCCCGCGGGCGTGACCGGCCTGCCGAGCACGCCGGACCAGATCGTCGCCAGCATGTCGCCGGTCAGCAGCTCCGGCCCAGTGATCTCGATCACCTCGCGCGGCAGCGGCGCCGTCGCGCGCGCGCGACGCAGCAGCGCGGCCACCGCGACCTCGGCGATGTCGCGCACGTCCACCATCGCCACGCCGACGTTGCCGATGGGCATGCCGTAGCGGCCCTGCTGCAGCAGGCCGTCCCGAAGGCTCGCGTCGTTCTGCATGAAGTAGGAGGGGCGCAACACGGTCGTTGGCAGGTCGAACTGCTCGATCATCCGCTCCACCGTGTACTTGCCGGCGAAATGCGGCACGTCGGTATAGGTATCGCTGTTGAGTACCGACAGGTACACGATGCGCTTGATGCCGGCCTCGCGCGCCAGGCTCAGCGTGCCGATCGCCTGGGTCACTTCATCGGCGACCACGGCATTGAGCAGGAACAGCGTGTCGACCTCCTTCAGTGCGGCGCGCATCGAAGGGACGTCGGTCATGTCGCCCTTGACCGCGATGACGCCTGCGGGAAACGACGCCTTGGCCGGGTCGCGCGTCAACGCGTGGACGCTGGCGCCCTGCGCGACCAGCCCGCGAACGACGAGGCTGCCGATGGTGCCGGTGCTGCCGGTGACGAGAATGCTCATGGGGTTCTCCTTGGAAGTGGTGGACAACGCCATCCTGATGTTTCACGAAGCGATCCGATAGCCGCATAATCGGGACATCCCGTCTCACTCGTGGAACACCCGTGGATCTGCTCGCCCTGGCCGATTTCAACGACGTGGCGCGACACGGCGGCTTCGGCCGCGCCGCCCGGGCCAACGGTCGACCCAAGGCCACGCTGTCGCGGCGGGTACGTCAGCTGGAGGATGCGCTGGGCGTGCGCCTGTTCGAGCGCGGCGGCCACACGCTGCGGCTGACGCCGGAAGGACGCGAGCTGCAGGAACGCACGCAGTCGCTGCTGGAACACATCGACGAGGTGGGCGAGGTGCTGCGCGGGGGCATCGGCACGCCACGCGGCCGACTGCGCATCAGCGCGCCGGTGCTGTTCGGCCAGCGCGGCCTGGGCCGCATCGCCGCGGACTACGCGCTCGCCTATCCCCAGGTGCAGCTGGAAGTGGTCACCGAGGATCGCTTCGTCGATCCGGTGGATGACGATTTCGACCTGGTCATCCGCGCCAACCCCGACCCCACGACCGACCTGGCCGGCCGCTGCTTCCTGCGCGACGTGATGGTGGTCGTGGCCGCACCATCACTGCCCCGACCGGCGGGAAGACGTGACGCCGTGGTGCCCGCGATCACGCTGTCGCGCACGCCGGCCGATGCGGCGTGGCAGCTCAGCCGCGCGCGCAGCACGCGCCGCATCGCCACGCGCACGATGCTGCGCCTGTCGTCGATGGCGATGATCCACGATGCGGTGATCGCCGGCGTGGGCGCCGCCGCGATGCCGCGCTCGCTGGTGCAGGCCGACATCGACGCCGGCCGCCTGCTCGACTGGGGCGTGCTCGCCGACCATGCGGTCGAGGTGTGGGCCCTGTATCCCTCGCACCGCCACCTCAGCGCCCGCGTGGCCGCCTTCGTGAACTTGCTGCTGGACCGCTTTGAAAACGCCTCGCCAAGCGCGTTCGCCCGCCTCCCGGGTGGGAGATGAAGCGACGCCGGCGAGCCGTCAGCCGCGCGCCAGCACCCCGATCGCCACCGCCGCCAGCGCCACGCCAGCCAGGTTGAGTCGGCTCAGCCGTTCGCGGAACGCCAGCAGGCCGACCAGCGCGCCCAGCGCCACCACGCCGATGTTCATGCTGGCGAAGACCAGCGCCGGGTGATCGGGCAAGGCGCGGTGGGCGCGCAGGTAGAACAGGATGTTGCCGAAGTTGGCCGCGCCCAGCAGCAGGCCGGCCAGCGCGCTGCGCGCGGTGAAGCGGGTGGTGCCGCGCACGCGTCGCCACAGTTGCAGGGCGAAAGCCACCACCAGCGCCAGCGCGAACATCGCCTGCAGCGAGACCCCCAGTGGCACGCCGGCCAGCGCCACGCGCTTGAACAGGATGTCGATGCTGCCGAAGCCGGCGAACACCAGCAGCGGATACAGCCAGACAGTCGCGCCCGCGCCCGTGCCGGTATCGGCAGTGCCGCCACGCCAGACCATGCACGCCAGCGCCAGCGGGCCCAGCGCGATGCCGCCGAGCTTGAACGCGGAGAGCGCCTCGCCGAACAACACGAACGCGGCCAGCAGCGACAACAGCAGCGACAGCCGCTGCGCCGCGTCGCTGCGCACGATGCCGGCGTGGCGTACCGCCGCGGCCAGCGCCAGGAAGATCGTCGGCAGCAGGATGCCCAGCGCAACCAGCGCCAGCCACGGCACGCCGGCGCCGCGCAGACTCGCCGGGGATGGTTGCAGCAGCAGCGCGGTGAGCGCACTGGTGGCGACGTAGTTCCAGGCGATCGCCTGGCCCACGTCGATGCGCCAGCGCCGCGCCAGCTTCAGCAGCACCGATACCGCCACGCTGCACAGCGCGCTCAACAGCACGAAGAACATCCGACCCTCCCGCGGCAAAAACAGCGCGCATTGTGCCGCAAGCGGCATGCGAGCCCGACGCCGGATCAGTCGCGCCGCGCGCGGCGGTGCCTCAATGCATCAGCGCAGCCACGGCCGCAGCATCGACAGGTCGTAGCCCGCCGCGCGCGCGGTGGCGAGGATCTCCTCGGCCGTGCCCGGCGCCTGCAACGCCCACAACGCGCTGCTGCGCGTGCCGCTGCGGCAGAACGCCAGCAGCGGGCCGGGCAGTTCCGCCAGCGCCGCGCCGAACTCGCGCAAGGTGGCCGGTGCGACCGGCATGCCCGTCACCGGGATGTGCCGCCAGGCCAGCCCGGCGGCGTGCGCGGCCGCCTCCAGCGTGGCGTTGTCCGGCTGGCCGGGCTCCTCGCCGTCGGGGCGGTTGTTGACGATGGCGCGGAAACCCTGCGCGGCGAGTGCCGCGATGTCGTCGACGTCGATTTGCGGGCTGACGCTCAGCGCGCCGGCAAGCGGATGGATCTGCATGCAATGCTCCAGGGACGGGATGGACGGTTACAGCGCGTCCAGCGGAATTTTCAGGTAGCGCACGCCGTTGTCCTCGGGCGGCGGCAACTGGCCGGCGCGCATGTTCACCTGCACCGCCGGCAGCAGCAGTTGCGGCACTTTAAGCGTGGCGTCGCGCGCGCGGCGCATCGCGACGAACTCGTCCTCGCCGATGCCATCGCGCACGTGGATGTTGCCCTGGCGCTCGGCCGCCACCGTGGTCTGGTGCGCGAACTCGTCGCGGCCGGGCGCCTTGTAGTCGTGGCACAGGAAGATCCGCGTGGCGTCCGGCAGGGCGAAAATGCGCCGGATCGAACGGTACAGCGTGGCCGCGTCCCCGCCCGGGAAGTCGCAGCGCGCCGTGCCGTAGTCGGGCATGAACAGCGTGTCGCCGACAAACGCCGCGTCGCCGATCACGTGGGTCATGCAGGCGGGCGTGTGCCCCGGCGTGTGGATCGCCTGGGCCTCGATGCCGCCGACGCGATAGCGCTCGCCGTCGCCGAACAGGTGGTCGAACTGGCTGCCGTCGCGGGCGAACGCCTCGCCGGCGTTGAACAACGTGCCGAAGACGTGCTGCACGTCGCGGATGTGTTCGCCGATGGCCAGCGTGCCGCCCAGCTCCGACTGCACCCAGGGCGCGGCGGAGAGGTGGTCGGCATGCACGTGGGTGTCGATCACCCAGTCGACCGTCAGCTCGTGCTCGCGCACGAAGGCGACGATTTTCTCCGCGGCGGTGTGCGCGGTGCGGCCGGAGGCCGCGTCGTAGTCGAGCACGGCGTCGATCACGGCAGCCTTGCGCGTGGCCGGGTCCCATGCCACGTAGCTGAAGGTGTGGCTCGCTTCGTGGAAGAACGCCTGCACCTCGGGTTGTTGCATGGTCGTCTCCGTTGCTTGGCGCGCGTCACCGGCCTCCCATGATAGGCCAGCGCTGGCCGTCGGGCCGCGGCGGGCCGTGTGGCGCGCGCACGCCCGGACTTCAGCGCTCACTCCGCCACGGGTTGCCGCGCGAAATAGCGCGCCGGCGGCTGGCCGAAGTTGCGCCGGAACATGGCCACGAAGGCGCTGACGCTGACATAGCCCAGCGCGTCGGCCACCGCCGCCACCGGCATGCCTTCGGCCAGGTGTTGCAGCCCGCGGCTGAGCCGCGCCTGCTGGCGCCACTGCGCGAAGCTCAACGCGGTCTCGGCGCGGAACAGCCTGCTGAGGCTGCGCGCCGACAGCCCGGCCCAGGTCGCCCAGTCGGCCAGCCCGCGGTTGTCGTGCGGCTGTTCCAGCACGGCCTGGGCGATGCGCAGCAGGCGGCGGTCCTGCGGCATCGGCAGGTACAGCGACTGCCGCGGCGCGCGGCGCATTTCGTCGAGCAGCACCGCCATCAGCCGCTCCTGCTCCGGCTCCAGCTGCGTCTCCCAGGTCCACTCGCTGGCGCGACGCACCAGGGCGCGCATCAGCTCGGTGGTGCCCATCACGCAGGCCACGTCGGGCAGGCCGTGGTCGATGTGCGGGGCGATGAACGCGCCCCAGCCGCTCATCGGCCCGCTGATGGTGACCATGTGCCGCTCGCCCGGCGGCATCCAGCCCGCGCGCTGCGGCGGCAGCATCCACGCGCCGTGCTCGGTGTGCACGTGGACCACGCCGCTCTCGACGCAGAAGAACTGGCCACGCAGGTGGTGGTGCCAGTCGAACGCGTGGCCGTCTCCATCGGCGCCACCCATCACCTCGCGTTCGAGCCGGTAGGCGATCAGCGCGGGGCCGCCGGCCTGCTCGATCAGGGCATGGGTCTGTTCGCTGGAGGCGGTCATGGCCAGTTCTCGATACAAGTTGACCAAATAACGTTATCAGCTTGGTGTCCGCGCTGTTTACCCTCGTACGTCGGGTCCGGTGGATCCCCGCCGCCGCCACCCAGCCCCAGTCACAGCGCAGGCGCGTCGCGCGTCTGCACTGCATTGGCCCTCCTTCCCCCAGGATGCCCCATGCCGACGATTGAACCGTTTCCCGCCAGGCCCCGCCCGCTGACCTCCCCGCTGGAGGTGTTCGTGGCCTGCGCCTACCAGATGCTGGACCCCGCCACCCCCGAGCCGGTGCGCCGCCAGATGGAGCCGCGCCTGCTCGCCCAGTTGCCCGCGCTGCGCGCGCTCGGCGTGTTCGAGCTGTTCGAGCTGCGCGATCCGGCGCTGCGCGCGTGGCTCGCCGACGAGCTGGCCGGCCTGGCCGGCGCACCGACGGTGAGCTCGTTGCTGAAACAAACATAAACCGTTACATATTTGCCTTGACAAATATAGTCCGGGCCATAAAATGCGCCCGCATGACTTCCCTGCCTGGTTCTTCCCCATCCCCGTCCGACCCGCCGCACCAGCCCAGCCTGGGCATGCTGATCACCATGGTGCGCTCGGAAATCGTGCGGGCCATCGAGGCCGAATTGGCCAGCCAGGGCCTGGACCTGAGCTTCACCCAGTACCTGATCGTGAAGAAGGCGCACCTGCTGGGCCCGGTCTCGGCCACCGAGCTGGCGCGGGCGGTGGAGCTGGACGGCGGCGCGATGACCCGCCAGCTCGACCAGCTCGAACGCAAGGGCCTGCTGCGCCGCACCCGCCATGAACACGACCGCCGCGCGCTGCGCATCGAGCTCACCGAGGCCGGCCACGCGGTCTGGCAGGACACCGCCTCGGTGTGCAGCCAGCGGGTGATGGACGCGGCCCAGCGCTCGCTGGACAAGACCGAGCAGGCCCAGCTGTACCACCACCTCGAACGCGTATTGCACGCCTTGCGCAACAAGCCATGACTTTCTCCGGACCCCTCCCCATGCGCCTGCCCCAGCTCGCCGCCGCGGCTGCCCTGACCCTCGCCCTGGCCGCATGCGCCAGCAGCGGCGGCTTGCATCCGACCGCCACGCCGATCGACCCCGCCTCGCTGCACGCCGCGCACCTCGGTGCCGGCGATGCGGCCACGGCCGCCTGGCCGAGCGCCGACTGGTGGACCGCCCTGGGCGACCCGCAGCTCGACCAGCTCATCCGCGAGGCGCTGGCCGACAACCCCGGCCTGGCGGTGGCCGATGCGCGCGCCCGCGCGGCGCAGGCGGCAGCCGGCCTGGCCGACGCCGCACGCGGCCCGAGCGTGAATGCCGGCGCCAGCGTCTCCGGCGCGCGCATCCCGACCACGGTGATGCCGGCCGATGCCGGCGGCGGCCACTTCAACGTGGCCAGCTATGCCTACGGCAGCTTCAAGTGGGGCCTGGATCTGTGGGGCGGCAAGCGCGCCGCGTGGGAAGCCGCGCTGGGTGCCTCGCGCGCCGCCGAGGTCGAGGCCCGCGCCGCGCGCATCGAACTGTCGACCAACGTGGCCCGCGCGTATGCGCAACTCGGCTATGCGTTCGCCCAGCAGGACCTGGCCGCCGGCGAACTCAAGCGCGCCCGGCAGTCGCAGCAGCTCACCGCGCAACGCGTGACGGCCGGCATCGACAACCGCATCGTGCTGAAGCAGGCCGAGGCCGAGGTGGCCACCGACGAACAGGCGGTGGCGCTGGCCGACCGCGCGGTCGACGCCGCCCGCTCCGCGCTGTCCGTGCTGCTGGGCAAGGGCCCGGACCGCGGCGACGAGATCGCCCGACCGCGCGTGCTGACGCCGGCCGAGCTGGCGGTGCCGGGCGACCTGCCGGTGGAACTGATCGGCCACCGCGCCGACCTGGTCGCCGCGCGCTGGCGGGTCGAGGCCGCGGGCAAGGACATCAAGGCGGCCAGGACCGAGTTCCTGCCCAACATCAGCATCGGCGCGATGGCCGGCGTGATCCGGCTTGGCGGCGGCAACCCGTTCACCCTGCCGGCGCGCTTCTACCAGCTGGGCCCCTCGCTGAGCCTGCCGATCTTCGATGGTGGCCGGCTGCGCGCCAACCTCGCGTCGAAAGATGCCAGCTATGACCTGGCCGTGGCGCAGTACAACCAGACCCTGGTCGGCGCGGTCAACGAGGTCGCCGACGACGTCTCGGCCACGCAGTCGCTGGCGCGGCAGCTCGCCGCCCAGCAGCGCGCGCAGGCCGCCGCGCGCCAGGCCTGGGACCTCGCCCTGCAGCGCTACCAGGCCGGCGTGGGCAGCTACCTGGAGGCGCTCAGCGTGCGCCAGCAGCTGCTGGCCGCCGACCGCGGCGTGGCCGCGCTGCAGGCGCAGCAGGTCGACCGCTCGATCCAGCTGATCCAGGCCCTCGGCGGCGGCTACCAGCCGCAGGCCGGCGTGCCGGCATCGTCATCTTCCACTTTCGCGCATCGCTGAGGCTTCTCCCATGTCCGCTCAACCCTCCCCCGACTCGAACGAGAGCAAGGCCGAGTCCAGGCCGCCGATGCCGGCGCCGAAGAAATCCCGCGGCGTGATGCTGCGCGTGCTCGCCGTGGTCGTGGTGCTGGCCGCCATCGGCTGGGGCCTGTGGTACTTCCTCGACGGGCGCTGGTACGAGAGCACCGACGACGCCTACGTCAACGGCAACGTGGTGCAGATCACCCCGCAGGTGCCCGGCACCGTGGTCAGCATCGGCGCCGACGACGGCGACCTGGTGCACGCCGGCGACGTGCTGGTGAAGCTCGACCCCAGCGACGCCGACGTGGCGCTGGCCGAAGCCAAGGCCAACCTGGCACTGACCGTGCGCAAGGTGCGCGGACTGTACTCCAGTGTCAGCGGCGCCCACGCCGACGTCGCCGCCCGGCAGACCGCGGTGGCCAAGGCGCGCTCCGACTACCAGCGGCGCGTGGCGCTGGCCAAGTCCGGCGCGATCTCGGCCGAGGAACTGGCCCACGCCAGCGACGCGCTGACCACCGCGCAGAACGCCCTGATCACCGCCCAGCAGCAGTACCAGACCAGCAAGGTGCTGGTCGACGACACCGTGGTCGCCTCGCACCCGGACGTGCAGGTCGCCGCCGCGCAGCTGCGCGCCGCCTACCTCGCCGACGCACGCACCCGGCTGCTCGCCCCGGTGGACGGCTATGTGGCCAAACGCTCGGTGCAGGTCGGCCAGCGCGTGCAGCCCGGCACGCCGCTGATGGCGGTGGTGCCGCTGCACCAGGTGTGGATCGACGCCAACTTCAAGGAAACCCAGCTCACCGACATGCGCATCGGCCAGCCGGTGGAGATCGAGTCGGACGTCTACGGCGGCGCGGTGACCTACACCGGCAAGGTGGAGAGCCTGGGGATAGGCACCGGCAGCGCGTTCTCGCTGCTGCCGGCGCAGAACGCCACCGGCAACTGGATCAAGATCGTGCAGCGCATCCCGGTGCGGGTGGTGTTCACCGACCCGAAGCAGCTGGAGCAGCATCCGTTGCGGCTGGGCATGTCGCTCAACGTGGACGTCAACCTGCATGACCGCAGCGGCCCCACGCTGGCGCAGCGCACGCCCTCGCAGCCGGCCTTCAGCACCGACATCTACCAGCAGCAACTGGCCAAGGCGGACGCGGAGATCAAAGAGATCATCCACGCCAACATGGCTGGCGACAAATAGCTCCCCGTAGGAGCCCGCTCGCGGGCGATGCTCCTGCTTGATCTTTCAACGGGCACTAGTAGAGCAACTGCATCGCCCGCGAGCGGGCTCCTACGCATTCTTCATTGACCGAACCCGATGAGCAGCCAATTCCGCCCACCCAACCTGGCACTGAGCACGGTCGGCCTGTCGCTGGCCACCTTCATGCAGGTGCTGGACACCACCATCGCCAACGTCTCGCTGCCGACCATCGCCGGCAACCTCGGCGTGAGCAACGACCAGAGCACGTGGGTGATCACCTCGTTCGCGGTGAGCATGGCGATCTCGCTGCCGCTGACCGGCTTCCTCACCCGCCGCTTCGGCGAGGTGCGCCTGTTTACCGCGTGCACGCTGCTGTTCGTGCTTTCCTCGTTCATGTGCGGCGTGTCGCAGAGCATGGGCATGCTGCTGGTGTTCCGCGCGCTGCAGGGCGCGGTGGCCGGCCCGATGTACCCGATCACGCAGAGCCTGCTGATCAGCATCTACCCGCCGGCCAAGCGCGGCATGGCGCTGGCCCTGCTGGCGATGGTGACGGTGGTGGCGCCGATCGCCGGGCCGATCCTGGGCGGCTGGATCACCGAGAACTATTCCTGGCCGTGGATCTTCTTCATCAACCTGCCGATCGGCATCTTCGCCAGCGTGGTGGTGGCCAACCAGCTGCGCGGCAAGGTCGAGAAGACCGAGCGTCCGCGCATCGACTACGTGGGACTGATCACCCTGGTGATCGGCGTGGGCGCGCTGCAGATCGTGCTGGACAAGGGCAACGACGCGGACTGGTTCAACTCCAACTTCATCATCGTGGCGAGCATTGTCTCGGCGATCGCCATCGCGATCTTCCTGATCTGGGAGCTGACCGATCCCGACCCGATCGTGGATCTCAAACTGTTCCGCCACCGCAACTTCACCACCGGCACGCTGGCGATGGTGCTGGGCTACGCGGCGTTCTTCTCGATCGCGCTGCTGGTGCCGCTGTGGCTGCAGCAGAACCTGGGCTACACCGCCACCTGGGCCGGTTTCGCCACCGCGCCGCTGGGCGTGATCCCGGTGCTGCTGACCTTCTTCGTGGGCAAGTACGCCACCCGCATGGACCTGCGCCTGCTCGCGGCGGCGTCCTTCCTGGTGATGGGCGTGACCTGCTTCATGCGCGCGGATTTCTACCTGCAGATCGACTTCTACCACGTGGCGATGGTGCAGCTGCTGCAGGGCCTGGGCGTGGCCTTGTTCTTCATGCCCACGCTGACCATCCTGCTGTCGGACCTGCAACAGGACGAGATTGCCGCCGGCTCCGGCCTGTCGACCTTCCTGCGCACCCTGGGCGGCAGTTTCTCCGCCTCGATCACCACCCTGATGTGGACCCGCGGCGCGGTGAACCATCACGAGCAGCTGGCCGAGCACATCACGCCGTACAGTCCGATCGCGCGGGAGGCGATGCAGCGTCTGGGCCACGGCGATCCGCAGCTGGGCGGCAGCGTGATCAACGGCATGATCACCCAGCAGGGCTTCCAGATCTCCTTCAACGAGGTGTTCCACGCGCTGGGCTGGATCTTCATCGGCCTGATGCTGGTGATCTGGCTGGCCAAGCCGCCGTTCACGCCCAAGGCGCGGCAACCGGCCGGAGGACATTGAGCGCCGGCACGGCCCGGCCGCCCGGAAACGACGACGGCCCCGTGCGGGGCCGTCGTCATGCCGCCGTTCGATCCGCCTCCTCAGAGGTTGAAGGCAAGCCCGAGCAGCACCATCGTCTCGCCGCGGTTGGGGCCATTCAGCCCGCCGTTGGAGATGTGCCGGATCGCCACGCTGAAGTGCTCCGCCTGCCAGCCCAGCGTGCTGACGAACTGATAGTGGCTGGTGAGCGCCTGGGTGGTGTGGTTGATGGCAGCCAGCTGGGCGCTGAAGAACAGCGGCTGGTACCAGTCGCCGGCGTCGCCCCGGTGGAAACGCACGCCGCCGGCAGCCAGGGCAACCGTGCTGCGGGTGGTGTAGGGCGAGCCGTCGTAGCGGGCCACGTCGCGACCGTCGATCCACCCGAGCGAGACATCCGGCGACCAGGTGAAACGGGTATGGCCCAGCGCTTGCGGCGCAAATACGGCCTCGACAAAGGCGGCACTGGTGCCATGGGTGTCCATGTAGCTGCGGCCGGCCTGCAGTTCGAGCCGCGTGGCGGCGGCAGCAGGCAGCGAGGCGGTGACCAGGCCCAGCAGCAGGGCGGCGCGGAGGGAGGAGCGGGAAAGCATGGGGAAACCTCGGCAGGTTTATTTTTATACCGATTAGTTTACTAAATAGCCGCAGCCGGCGGAACCCCGCCCAGCGGCTGTTCCGGACAACAGACTGTTGCGCTGGGGCGCACAAAAAACCCCGGCATCATGGCCGGGGTCAGGTGAATGCCAGGTCGGGGCGCCGCGCCTATTTCGCGCCGCCCGCCTGCAGGCTGGGGCTGTCCAGGTCCAGCGCGGTCGATTCCAGCAGCACCGCCTGCGGATGCGCCTTGCGGATCGCCGGGGCAAACTGCGCGGCATCGCCGACCACCACCACGGTGCCGCCGTCACCCGCCAGGTGCTTGTCCGCGTACTTCTCGATCTGCTTCGGCGTCACCGCCTGCACCTGCTCGACGTACCTGCCGATTTCGTCCAGCTTCACGCCGTAGATCGCCAGGTCGGCGACCTGGCCGGCCAGGCCCGCGGTGGTTTCCAGGCTGCGGCCATAGCTGCCGATCAGGGTGGCCTTGCGCGCGGCCAGTTCCTCCGCGGGCACCCGGGTATCGCCGAGCCGCCCGAACTCGCCCAGCATCAGCTCGACCACCTGCGGCGCCGACGGGTTCTTGGTCTGCGCCGAGGCCAGCCAGATACCGGCGTCGCCCAGCCCCTGCAGGTCGCTGCCCGCGCCATAGGACAGGCCGCGCTTGATCCGGATCTCCTCGTTGAGGCGGGCCGAATACGAACCGCCGAGCACGGCGTTGGCCACGGTGCCGACGTAATAGTCGCCATCGTTGCGCGGCGGCGCGGCATGCGCCGCCACCACGCCCGCCTGGCCGGCGCCGTGCTGGTCGATCAGCAGCATCGACGGCAGCTGGCCGGCGCCGCGACCGGCGGGGCGCGGCGGCAACGGCGTGGCCGGCTTCTGCCAATCGCCGAAGCTGGCCCGGGCCAGTTGCTGCGCCTGTGCCGGGGTGATGTCGCCGGCGAGGATCAGGATCGCGTTGTCCGGACGGTACAGCGCGGCATGCAGTCGCTGCACGTCGGCGCGGGTGATGCGCTTGAGCGAGTCGGGCGTGCCGTGGCGAGAGTGGCCGTAGGCGCCTTCGCCGAACACCGCGCGGCGGACCGCCAGCGAAGCCAGCGCGGTGGGCCGGCTCAGCTGCAGGCGCAGGTCGTCGATCGCCTGGCTGCGGGCACGTTCCAGTTCGGTTTCCGCGAAGTCCGGCTGGCGCACCACCTCGGCCAGCAGGCCCAGCGCGGCCGGCAGCTTCGGCGTGGTCACGGTGATGCCGACGGCGCTTTCGTCCCAGCCGGCGGAGGCATCCAGCGAGCCGCCCAGCGCCTCGGCCGCGGCGGCGATCTGCGGCGCGCTCCTGCCCGCCGCGCCCTTGCTCAGCAGGTTGGCGGTGAGGTCGGCCAGGCCGGCCAGCTGCGGCGGATCCATCTCGCCGCCGCGACGCACCCACAGCTGCGCGGTGACCAGCGGCAGGTTGGCGCGGCGCACGCTGATCACCTCCAGGCCGTTGGGCAGGGTCTGCGTGGTCGGCGTGGGCACGTTCAGCTGCGGCGCCGGACCGGGCGCCGGCGGCGTGGTCGGGAAATCGGCCGCGGTGGCGATGCCGGTGCTCAGCGCGACGGCCGTAAAGACGGCCAGACGGAAACGATGGACGCGGATCATTTCGCATCTCCCTTGGCGTTGGCCGGCGCGGCCTTGGCCTGCGGCAGGTAGTCGATGGTGACCTTCTTGGCGCCGGTGACGTACTTCTGCAGCACGCGGTGCACGTCATCCGCGCTGACCTTCTGCAACGCCACCAGGTCGTCGTTGACGTGCTGCACGTTGCCGTCGATCAGGCTGGCCTGGCCGAGCGCGAAGGCGATGCCCTGCGCGGTCTGGCGCTGTTTCAGTTCGCTGGTGAGCAACTGCGTCCGGATCTTGTCCAGCTCCGTGGCGGCGATCGGCTGGGTGGCCAGCCAGATGATTTCCTCGTTGAGCAGCTTCTCCGCCTGCGCCGGCTCATGGCCGCTGGCGAGCACCGCGTAGACGGTGAACAGCCCCGGCCCCACGCGGGTGTCGGCGTAGGCGCCGACCTCCTGCGCCACCTGATGGCGGTACACCAGCGACTGGTACAGCCGCGAGGAATCGCCCTGCGACAGCAGCGCCGCGGCCACCTGCAGCGGGATGCGGTCGGCGCTGTCCGCTGCCGGCGGGATCAGCCAGGTCATCGCCACGGCCGGCAGCGGCGCGGTCTCGCTGGTGACGGTGTAGCGCTTGTCCTGCTTGCGCACCGGCTCCTTCGCGGTGACCTGCGGGATCGGCGTGGCCGGTTTGGGGATCCAGCCGAAGTATTCATCGACCCAGGCGTCGAGCTGCTTCGGGTCGAAGTCGCCGGCCACGATCAGGGTGGCGTTGTCCGGGCGGTAGTAGGTGCGATGGAAGTCGATCACGTTCTGCAGCGAGGCCGCCTCCAGCTCCTCGATGCTGCCGATCACCGGACGCCGGTACGGATGCACCGTGTACGACTTCGGGTCGATCGCGTTGAACAGCTTGCCGTACGGGTTGGCCAGCACGCTCTGGCGGTATTCCTCCTCCACCACCGCGCGCTCGGAGGTGAAGTTCTTCTGGTCCACGTTGAGGTTGGACAGCCGCTCGGCCTCGGCCCACAGCAGGGTCTGCAGGTGGTTGCTGGGCACGATCTCGAAATAGTTGGTGACGTCGTCGCCGGTGGAGGCGTTGTTGGCGCCGCCGACGTCCTCGGTGAGCCGATCCATCTGCTCGGCATGCATGTGCCGGGTGCTCTTGAACATCAGGTGCTCGAACAGGTGCGCGAAGCCGGAGCGCCCCTGCGGATCATCCTTGGAGCCGACGTGGTACCAGACCTGCACCGCCACGTTGGGGCTGGCGTGATCCTCCACGCTGAGCACCTGCAGGCCGTTGGCCAGGGTGCGCTGCTGGTACTGGATCGGCGGGATGTCCAGCTCGGCCGCGGTGACCGGGGGCGAGGCCCACGCGGTACAGGCGATCAGCGGGACCAGCAGCACGAGGCGCGGCAGGCGCAGGTTCATCCGGTGCACTCCTTCCTGGGGCAGGGCGCCTACCTTAGCAAGCTCGCCGGGCGGCGTGCGCATGACTTCCGGCCCACGCGACGGGGCGTCGATGACCGTGGTGGCGCGATCGCCGGCGGCCTGCTCAAGCCGGTCTCGCTCACCGACCTGTTCGCCGGCGCCGGCCTGCAGCTCACCGCCATCGCCCTGAGCTGCATGCGCAGCCCGGCGCTGCGCAGCATCGGGGCGAAGCGGCCCGCGGCGGCGGCGACCGGTTGAACTCGGCCGCCGCGGGAGACTCCACGCGAACGGGCCTCAAGCCTTGCTGCGCCGCCCTGCGGTGTACGGCAGCGCGAACAGGTACAGGCCGCTGAACAGCTGCGCGAACAGCGGCGGCAGCGGCGAGTAGGTCAGCCACGCCGGCGGTTCGTGCGGGCTGATGCCGCGCCAGGCGAAGTTCGCGATCACGGTGAGGGTGAACACGATCGACAGCCAGCGATGGCCCTGCCGCATCCAACGGGCCACCTTCATGCCGCCCCCTGTGCCGGAGCCCGGTTCTCGATCATTTTCCAGCCATTGCCGGAGGGATCGCGGAAGCCGGCGTCCACCGTGCCGTAGCGGCGCATCGGCTCCTGCGTGAACTCCACGCCCAGCGCCTGCAGCCGCTCGAACGCGGCCTGGCAATCGTCCACCGCCAGCACCAGCGGCGGCATCGCGCCCTTGGCCACCATTTCGCAGAGCGTCTGCGCGGTCGCCGCGTCGTGCATCGGCGCACCCGGCTTGAACAGGCCGAGCTGGAACGAGGGCTGGTCGGGATGCTGCACGGTGAGCCAGCGATAGTCGCCGTTGCGCGCATCGGCGCTGACGACAAAGCCCAGCTTTCCGACATAGAAGGCGAGCGCTTCATCCTGGTCGCGGACATAGAGCCCGGCCACATCGACATGTTGAGTCATGGAACCTCCTGGGTGGGAGCCGTCTTTTTACCGGCCGCCTGGCGCCTGCGCTTCTCCGAAACTGCGCTCTTGAGATCCGGCCGCTGCACGGCGCGCACGAAACACTCCGGCACGCAGGCGTGGCGGTGCGCCAGCTCGCGCTGCCGCGCACGGAAATCGCCCGGGCTCTCGCCGGTGATGTCGCGGAAGATCCGCCCGAAGGTGCCGATGCTGCTCCAGCCGGTCTGCAGCGCGACCTCGGTAACCGGCGCATTCGTGTCACGCAGCAGCGCCGTGGCACGTTCGATCCGGCGGGTGAGCAGATAGCGATGCGGCGGCACACCGAACGCCTCGCGGAAGGCGCGCGCGAAATGCGCCGCCGACACTGCGCTCACCTGTGCCAGCCGCCGCACCGGCCACTGCTCGTGGGATGCCGCATCCATGCGGTCCTTGGCGCGCAGCAGGCGGCGCAACAGTTCGGGATTCTGGCCCATGGCCTCATGCTCGTCTCGCCGTGCGCTCCGCGCGCGCGGATATCCCAGGACAGTGCAAGAGAGCCACGCCATCCGCAACCGGGGCATGCCATCAGTCACGGCCTGTTCTTGCCCGCTGCAACCGGCGCCCCCTGTCGTCGCGCATGACTTCGACGCCTGTGTGGCCTGCCGCACGCCGGGGAATCTGCTCCTGTCCCGCGCACTGCCGGGAGAAGGCGCCAACGAAGGTCGACAGCGGCTGCCACGGCCACCATGCCTGGGCGTGTGCGGGACAGACGCGACCGGCAGGAGCACGCGGCCGGATATCGGTCAGGACGCCGTCTGCGCGCGGCCCAACGCCTTGCGCCGCCTTTTCTCCGCCTTGCGCTCCCTGCGCGCCGCCTTGCGAATCTTGCGGTCGTGGTTCCACAGGTAGATCGCCGGGGTGCTGAGCAAGGTCAGCAGTTGCGAGACGAGGAGGCCGCCGACGATGGCGATGCCCAGCGGCTGGCGCATTTCCGAGCCGATGCCGAAGCCGATCGCCAGCGGCATCGCCGCGCCCATCGCCACCAGGGTGGTCATGGTGATCGGGCGGAAGCGGACCAGCGCGGCTTCGCGGATGGCGTCGGGCGCGGACATGCCGTGTTCGCGCTCGCGCACCAGGGCGAAGTCGACCATCAGGATCGCGTTCTTCTTGACGATGCCGATCAGCATCAGGATCGCGATGATCGCCATCAGCGACAGCTGGGTCTGCGTCACCAGCATGGCCAGGAAGGCGCCGGCGCCGGCGGCGGGCAGGGTGGAGAGGATGGTCAGCGGGTGGCCCAGGCTTTCGTAGAGGATGCCCAGCACGATGTACATGGCCAGGATCGAGCCGAGCAGCAGCACCATGCCGTTCGATTGCGCCTGCTTGAGGCGCTGGTTGGCGCCGGTGTATTCCACCTTGACGCCGTCCGGCAGGTGCAGCGCGAAGGCGGCCTGGTCGACCAGCGCCACGCCGCGATCCTGGGTGACGTCCTTGGCCAGGTTGTAGCTGATGGTCACCGCCTGCAGCTGGTTGTGGTGGCGCACGCGCAGCGGGCTGATCGCCGGCTCCATGGTGGCCAGCGCGGAAAGCGGAATCATCCGGCCCTGCTCGCTGCGCACGCGGATATCGAGCAGGGATTGCGGGCTGAGGTTCTCGTTCGGGCTGGCGTTGAGCACCACCGCGTACTGGTTGATGTCGGAGTAGATCTGCGACACCTGGCGCTGGCCGAACGCGCTGAACAGCGCGGTGTCGATCGCGCCCACGCTGACATGCAGTCGCGCGGCGGCCTCGCGGTCGATGCGCAGCTGCTGCTGCTTGCCGACCTGGTCGAACGGGCTGCTGACGTCGCGGAACTCCTTCAGGGTGCGCAGCTGGCGCACCATCTTCAGCGCCCACGGCTGCAGGTCGTTGCCCTGGGTGCTGGTGAGCTGGAACTCGTACTGGCCGCCGCGGTCGCCACTGCCGCCGCCGCCGAGGAACTGCGAGGCGCTGACCGACACCTTCACGTCGGGCAGGCGGTCGTACTGTTTCGACAATCGCTCGATCACCGTCTTGATGCCTTCGTCGCGCTCGCCCGGACCGTCGCCGCGCGGCTTGAGGTCGACGAACATCTGCGCGCTGTTGCCCACCGCGCCGCCGGGCCCGTTGCCGCCGAGCAGGGTCAGCTGGTCGAGCACGGCCGGGTCGGCCTGCATGATCTTCTGCACCTGCCGCGCGCGCTCGGCCAGCACGGTGGGCGAGATGTTGGCATCGGCGTCGATCTCCACCTGCAGCTGGCCGGTGTCCTCGTCGGGCATGAAGGTGCCGCCGGCGGTCTTCACCACCGCCGCCCCCAGAGCGAAGGTGAGGATCAGCAGCAGCAGCGGCTGCCAGCGCATCAGCCGGCGGTGGCGCATGGCCCAGTCCAGCGCGCCTTCGTACAGATGCAGCAGGCCGCGGTCGAAGCGTTCCACGGCGCGTTCGATGCGCCCCGGCGGTGGCGCCGGCACCGGCTCGTGCTTGAGCAGGTGGCCGCACAGCGCGGGGGTGAGGGTGAGCGAGACGATCGCCGAGATCACCACCGCGGCGGTCAGCGTCACCGAGAACTCGCGCAGCAGCATGATCAGCATGTTGTTGCCGAACAGCAGCGGCGCGAACACCGCCACCAGCGACAGCGTGATCGAGACCACGGTGAAGCCGATCTCGCGCACGCCGGTCAGCGCCGCCGGCAGCGGTGCCATGCCCTGCTCCATGTGCCGCACGATGTTCTCGATCACCACGATCGCGTCGTCGACGACGAAGCCGATGCACAGCACCAGCGCCACCAGCGACAGGGTGTTCAGGGTGTAGCCGAGCGTCCACATCACCACGAACGCGCCGGCCAGCGACAGCGGCACGCTGAGCATGGCGATCAGGGTCGGCCGCAACCGGCGCAGGAACACCAGCATCACCAGCGCCACCATGGCGATCGAGATCAGCAGCGCCACCTTTACCTCGTGCAGCGCCGACTGGGTCGTCTGGGTGAGGTCGAACACCGGCAGCATGTGCACGTCCGACGGCATCGAGGCGGCCAGCTGCGGCAGCCGCGCGCGGATCGCCGCCACCGTGGCCACCGCGTTCGCCTCCGGCCGCTTGGTGATCTGCAGGCCGACCGTGCGCGTGCCGTTGAACCACGCCGCCTGGTACTGATCCTGCTGACCGGAGTAGACGCGGGCCACGTCGGACAGCCGCACCGGCGCGCCGTTGCGCTCGGCGATCAGCAGGTCGGCGAACTCGGCCGGCTCGCGCAGGCCGTCGTTGGCGCTCACCGTCATCTGCGTGCGGCCGTTGCTGATGATGCCTTGCGGCGAGTTGACGTTGGCGGCGCGCAGCGCGTTGGCCACGTCGTTGGCGGTGAGTCCCTTGGCAGCCAGTGCGCGGTTGTCCAGGTCGATGCGCACCGCATGCGGGGTGCCGCCGAACACCTGCACCTGGGCCACGCCGTCGATCTGCGCCACCGCGGGCTTGAGCAGGGTATCGGCCAGATCGAACAGCTTGTCCTGCGGCATGCCGTCCGAGGTCAGGGTGAGGAACAGGATCGGGATCTGCGAGGTGTCGAACTTGAAGTACTGCGGCGGCGAGGGCATGCCCGCGGGCAGGTCGACCGCGGCGGCATTGATCGCCGCCTGCACGTCACGCGCCGCGCTGTCGGCGGTGCGGCTGAAGTTGAAGCGCACGCCGATCCCCACCGCGCCCTCGTTGGCGTTGCCGTACATGTCGTCGATGCCGGGGATCTGGCCCAGGTGCCGTTCCAGCGGCGCCATCACCGTGTTGGCCATGGTCTGCGCGCTGGCGCCGGGCATGTTCGCCACCACGTAGACGCCGGGGAAATCCAGCGACGGCAGGGCCGCCACGCCCAGCAGCAGGTAAGCCCACAGCCCGGCCAGCACCAGGCCGACGGCAAGCAGCGAGGTGCCGGCCGGGCGGCGGATCAACGGGGCGAATATGTTCACGCGAGTACCCACGGCAGCAGGTCGGCGCGGCGCAAGGCGCACGCGCGCCCCAGGTACGCAAGACCAGCGATGGGCAGGGGAGTTTCTTTCATGGCGGCTTTATGCCACCGGGTATCTGTGGGCGTATGTGCCTGAAGTACGCACCGTGCCGGAAGGCAGGGGCCCGGATCGGGATTCGGGGTTCGAGAAGGCAACCCCGGTGAGCGACCAGGTCGGGCCAGGCTCCGCTCACCCCGAGCGGCGGGGGCACGTAGGGCGGGCACTGCCCGCCGTTTTGCCGCGACGATGCGAGAGCCGGCGGGCGGTGCCCGCCCTACGAGCCGCACGTCGCTCTTCCGAATCCCTAATCCCCGCTACTTGGGCAGCGCCGGCATGCCCTTCGGCACGGCGGGCATCGGCGGCGGCTGACGGCCGCGGCGGAACTCCTCGCGCATGCGCTTCTGCACCGCCTTGCGCTCGCGATGGTCGTGCTGCCACAGATAGATCGCCGGGGTGCTGAGCAGGGTCAGCAGTTGCGACACCAGCAGGCCGCCGAGGATGGCGATGCCCAGCGGCTGGCGCAGTTCCGAGCCGTAGCCGTAGCCGATTGCCAGCGGCAGGGCCGCGCCCATCGCCACCAGGGTGGTCATGGTGATCGGGCGGAAGCGCACCAGCGCCGCATCGCGGATCGCCTCCGGCGGCGACAGGCCACGCTCGCGCTCGGCGACCAGGGCGAAGTCGACCATCAGGATCGCGTTCTTCTTGACGATGCCGATCAGCATCAGCACCGCGATCACCGACATCAGGGTCAGCTGGGTATGGGTGACCAGCATGGCGAGGAAGGCACCCATGCCGGCGGCGGGCAGGGTGGAGAGGATGGTCAGCGGGTGGATCAGACTCTCGTACAGCACGCCCAGCACCACGTACATCACCACGATCACCGCCAGCAGCAGCAACAGCACGTTGTTCAGCGCGTCGACCAGGTTCTGGTTTTCGCCGGTGTACTTGCGCTGGATGCCGTTCGGCAGCGCCGCGGCGAAGATCGCCTGGTCGACCAGCTTCAGGCCCTCGGCCGGGGTGATGCCCTCGGCCAGGTTGTAGTTGATCGAGGACGATTCGAGCTGGTTGAAGTGGCTGACCGTGGCCGGGGCCAGGTGCGGCTGGATCGTGGCCAGCGCGGAGAGCGGGATCATCTCGCCGCGGCTGCTGCGCACGTAGGTGCCGAGCAGGCCTTGCGGGTTCAGCGACTCGCCGCGGTCGCTGGTCAGCACCACGCGGTACTGGTTGATGTCCGAATAGATGGTGGACACCTGGCTCTGGCCGAACGCGTTGTACAGCGCCGAGTCGATCTGGCCCATGCTCACGTGCAGCCGCGCGGCGGCGGCGCGGTCGACCTGCACCATCTGCTGGATGCCGATGCCGTCGAAGCTGCTGGTGACGTCCTTGAACTGCTTCATGCCGCGCATGACGTGTTCCAGGTGCAGGGTGGGGCCCTGCAGCGGCGTGCCGTCGAGGCTGTCGAGCTGGAACGAATAGCGCCCGACGTTGCCGCCGCCCAGGCCGCCGCCACCGCCGCCGCCGAAGAACTGCACCGCGGACACGCCGACGTCGAGGTCGCTTGCGTTCTTGAAGTGCGCGGCGAGGCGGTCGACCACCTGCTGCACGTCCACGTGGCGGTCGCCGGGCTTGTCACCCAGCGGCTTGAGGTCGACGAACAGGTGGGCGCTGTTGCCGCCGTTGACGATGGTCGACACGTCCAGCACCGCCGGATCGGCCTGGAACACCGCGGCCACCTCGCGCGCCCGCGCGGTGAGCCGGCTCGGCGAGATGTTGGGGCCGGCGGTGATCTGCACCTGCACCAGGCCGGTGTCCTCCTTCGGCATCAGGCCGCCGCCGGCGGTCATCACCACCAGCACCGCCAGCGCGCCGGTCAGCACCAGCAGCACGGCGGGCTGCCAGCGCATCAGCCGGCGATGGTGCATGGACCAGTCCAGCGACCGCCGGTACAGCGCCAGCAGCCAGCCGTCGAAGCGCTCGGCCAACCGCTCCAGCCGCCCGGGCCTGCGGCTGCCGGCCGGCTCGTGCACCAGGCTGCGCCCGCACAGCGCGGGGGTGAGGGTAAGCGAGACCACCGCCGAGATCACGATGGTGGCGACCAGGGTCACCGCGAACTCGCGCATCAGCATGGTGAACATGTTGTCGCCGAACACCATCGGCCCGAACACGGCGATCAGCGACAGCGTGATCGACACCACGGTGAAGCCGATCTCGCGCACGCCGGTCAGCGCCGCCTGCAGCGGCGCCATGCCCTGCTCGATGTGGCGCACGATGTTCTCGATCACCACGATCGCGTCGTCCACCACGAAACCCACGCACAGCACCAGCGCCACCAGCGAGAAGATGTTGAGCGTGAAGCCGAGCATCCACATCACGATCAGCGCGCCGGCCAGCGACAGCGGCACGCTGAGCATCGCGATCAGGGTCGGCCGCAGCCGGCGCAGGAACAGCAGCATCACCAGCGCCACCATCACGATGCTCATGCCCAGCGCCACCTCGACCTCGTGCAGCGCCGATTCTGTCGTCGGGGTGAGGTCGAAGATCGGGGTGATCTTCACGTCGGCGGGCAACACGTGGCTGAGCCCGGGCAGCGCCGCGCGGATCGCCTTGACCACGGCGATCGCGTTGGCGTCCGGACGCTTGCTGATCTGCAGGGTCACCGCGCGGGTGCCGTTGAACCAGGCCGCGGCGTACTGGTCCTGCTGCCCGCCGCTCACCGTGGCCACGTCGGCCAGCCGGACCGGCACGCCGTTGTTGCTGGCGATCACCAGGCTGGCGAAATCCGCCGGCGTGTGCAGCGCGTCGTTGGCGGTCACCGTCATCTGGCTGACGCCGTCGCTGAGGATGCCCTGCGGCGAGGTGACGTTGGCCGCACGCAGCGCGTTGGCGACCTGGTTGGTGGTGATGCCCTTGATCGCCAGCGCGTTGGCGTTCAGCGCGATGCGCACCGCGTGCGGCGTGCCGCCACCGACCTGCACCTGGGCCACGCCGGGGATCTGCGCCACCGCCGGCTTGAGCAAGGTGTCGGTGAGGTCGTACAGGCGGTCCGGCGGCAGGCTGCTGGAGGTCAGCGTCACCAGCAGCACCGGGATGGTCGAAGTGTCGAACTTGAAGTATTGCGGCGGCGCCGGCATGCCCGGCGGCAGGTCGGCGGCGGCGGCGTTGAGCGCCGCCTGCACGTCGCGCGCGGCCGCGTCGGTGGAGCGTCCGTAGTTGAACAGCACCTGGATCTGCGCGCGCCCTTCGCTGGCGTTGGAAAACATGAACTGCACGCCGGGGATGCGCCCGATGTGCCGTTCCAGCGGCGCCATCACGGTGGTGGCCATGGTCTGCGCGCTGGCGCCCGGCATCTGCGCCACCACCGCCACGCCGGGAAACTCGATCGAGGGAAACGCCGCCACGCCGATCAGCAGGTAGGACCACACGCCCGCGATCATCAGGCCGATGGCGAGCAGCGAGGTGCCGACCGGGCGGCGGATCATCGGTGCGAATGCGTTCACGTGGATCTCCCTGGCGCCCAAGCATAACGGCACCCGTGCGGCCGACGGCAGTGACGGGCGGCATGCATGCGGACGCGGCCGGCGGGCGGTGCCCGCCCTACCCGACGTAGGGCGGGCACCGCCCGCCAGCTTTTCCCGCCGGCTATTCCCGATCAGCGCGCGCCGGGACGGTAGCGCAAGGTCAGCAACAGCTCGCGCCCGGGCTGGTTGAAATACCAGATCGTCTCGTAGTGGCGGTCGAACGCGTTGGCCAGGCGCGCTTCCAGTTGCCAGGCGCGGTCGAGCTGCCAGCTGGCGCGCAGGTCGGTGGTGGCGTAACCGCCCAGCCGGTGCGCGTTGGCCGCATCGTCGTAGCGGTGGCCGGCGGCGTTGAACGTGGCGCCGACGCCGAAGGCGCCGTAGCGGCGGTCCAGGTCGATGCGCGCCGTCTGCTCGGCGCGGCGCGGCAGCACGTTGCCGTCGTTCGGGCCGCCATCCTCGTTGCGCGGCTGCAGCCAGGTCAGGTAGCTCTGCAGCTGCCAGCCGCCGAGCCGGGCGCCAAACTGGCCTTCCACGCCGCGGATGCGCGCCTTGCTGATGTTGCGCGGGAAGTACTGGCTGTCCAGCGCGATCAGCTGGTCGATGCGCGTCTGGTAGGCGTTCAGCGCCCAGTTCCAGCCATCGTGCTGCCGGCTCAGGCCCAGCTCGGCGCTGCGCGAAGTCTCCGGTTTCAGGTCCGGATTGCCGCTGCCGTAGGGGTAGTAGAGATCGTTGAAGGTGGGCGCGTGGAAGGCGCTGCCGTAGCTGGCGGTGAGCTTCACGCCGCTGTCGAAGTGATAACCCCAGGCCAGCGCGCCGGTGTCGTGGTGGCCGTACTGGCTGTTCCTGTCGCGCCGCGCGGACAGCGCCAGCTCGTTCGGACCGAACGTGGCCTGGTACTGCGCGTACGCGCCGGTGTCGTGGCGGCGGGTGGCGAGAAAGCCGGTGTCGCTGTCGATGTGCTCGCCCTGCCAGTCGACGCCGAGCGTCAGCAGCTGGTCCGCGGCCAGGTTGATGTCGTTCTGCCACGAGGCCTGGTTGCGGCGCGAATAGATGTAGCCGACGAAGCTCGCGTTCTCGTAGTTGTCGTAGCGGTCCAGGTTCTGGCCCACGCTGAGCGTGCTCTTCCACGCCTGCAGCGGACGGAAGCCGAAGGTCGAACCGGCGACCTGCTGCACGGTGCGCCAGCGGTTCTGGTAGCTGCCGTCGAAATGCGCCTCGCCCAGGCTGCGCAGCCAGGTGCCGGTCAGTTCGGCACCGTTGTCCCAGCGGTAGCCGCCGCTGGCGCTGAGGTTCTTGTTGCGCGACGGATCGCGATCCGGCTCGTCGGTGAAGCAGCCGGCAAAGGCCGCGGCGGCGCCGACGCGGCAGGTGTTGATGCCGCCGGTGTACTGGCTGCCCGCGCCCAGGTTGTACCAGCCCTGTTCGCTGCCGCCGGACAGCCCGAGCTGGCCGCGCAACAGCCTGTCGGTGCCGGCGGTGAGCGCCAGCGACGGTTCGAGACCGCCGTCGCGCGAGCCGCGGCGGGTGAAGATCTGGATCACGCCGCCGATCGCATCGGCGCCGTAGAGGCTGGAGCGCGGGCCGCGCACGATCTCGATGCGTTCGATCTGCTCCACCGGAATCTGCTCGAACGCGGCCAGCCCCGCGCTGACCGAAGCCACCCGCACGCCATCGACCAGCAGCAGGGTGTGGGTGGAATTGGCGCCGCGCAGGAACAGCGAAGTCTGCTGGCCGTAGCCGCCGGCGTTGGCGAAGCTCACGCCGGGCAGGCCGGTCAGCAGGTCGGCGATCGACACCGGCTGCAGCCGCTCGATGTCGGCGCGGCTGATCACGCTCACCGACGACAGCGAGTCGCCGATGTCGATCGGCGTGCGCGTGGCGGTGACGATCACCGGCTCCAGTTCGGTCGCCCGGTCCTGCCCGGGTCGGTCCAGCCCGGTCGCACCGGCGCCGGTGGCGCAGGCCAGCAACAACGTGGCCAGCAAGGACTTCTTCATGGTCGTTTTCCTTCGCCGCGCACCCGCGCACGGCCGCATGTCCAGAGGAGCGGCGGTCAAGCGAAAGACAGGGACGGAACGACGGGCGGACAGACCGTGGTCCGGCCTCGCCCACCGCGAGCCACCAGGAATCGTCCAGGCCGGTCTCCGGGCTCGCGAGTGGCGGGCGGTGATCCGCTCGCCGCGAACGGCGCCTTCCCGTGCATCGCACAGTGGCCCTTGCCGTTCGTGTCTCTCGCTTACCGTTGCGGGGGCAGCGCCGGCCTTGCAGTGACAGCACTGCGCACCGGCTTCCCGTTTCATCCCTTGGGCGCGAGGCCCGCGGGACACCTGAACCGCGTCACTGTAGCGGCGGCGGTGGCGGCAGGCAATCCGCCGCCCGCGCGGCCGCTGCGACTGTCCTCGACAGTACACAAAATCGGTACGCAAACCATGTTTTTCGAACAATTCACAAACAATTTATTGACGATGGCAATCCGGGAGCATTACTTTCGGCAGGGTCGCCTTTGCATTACTGACGCCTGAACACCACCGGCGCAACGGCTTGGGGAGCCCTGCATCGGGATGGACGACATCGAACGCAACGGTCGGCACGCGACGTGCCCGGGAAACCGGGTCGCGCCATCTGGCCTTCGGGCTTTTCACTCGGGGAGATCCGTCCGCAATGCAGAAATTCCATGAAATCCGCGTCTCGGGGTGGCGGCGCACCGCGCTGGCCCTGGCCTTGGGCGCCAGCCTCGGCGGCGTTGCCATGGCCCAGTCGACCACCGGTTCCATCTTCGGCCAGGCGCCCGCCGCCACCGGGGAAACCGTCGTGGTCTCCAACCGATCCGGCATCAACCGCGAAGTGCCGGTCGACAGCTCCGGTACGTTCCAGATCCGCAACGTGCCGGTCGGCACCTATACCGTCTCGCTGAAGAAGGACGGTGCCGTCGTGGACAGCCGCACCGTGACGCTGTCCCCGGGCTCCGGTGTCTCGATCTCGCTTGGCGCCGCAGCGGTCAGCACTACCACGCTGAGCACGGTGACGGTGTCCGCCACCGCCATCCCGCCGATCGACGTGACCAGCGTCAACTCCAGCACGGTGATCACCGCCGCGGAGTTGAAGAAGCTGCCGGTGGTGCGCAACGCCGAGTCGATCGCCCTGCTCGCGCCGGGCACCGTGTCCGGCAGCGGCTTCTTCTCCGGCCCGGGCAATCCCAACCAGAACCTGGTGGCCTTCGGCGGTTCCAGCGTGAGTGAGAACGCCTATTACGTGAACGGCTACAACACCGCCGAACCGTACAAGAACATGGGCGGTTTCCAGCTGCCCTATGGCGCGATCGACCAGCAGGAAACGCTGACCGGCGGCTACAACGCCAAGTACGGCCGCTCCGACGGCGGCGTGATCAACCAGATCGGCAAGCGCGGCACCAACCAGTGGCACTTCGGTGGCCAGGTGGTATGGCAGCCGCGTGCCCTCGAGGGCACGCCCACCAACAACCGGTACGGCAACCCGACCCTGCCGACCTCGACCACCGGGGTGGCCTACGTGCCGGAAACCCCGGGGCTGGCGGGCACGATCCACCAGTACCGCAACGACAACAAGCAGTGGGAGACCTCGTACTCGGCCTACCTGGGCGGCCCGCTGCTCGAAGACCGGCTGTACATGTTCCTGGCCGCGGAAACCGACAAGGTCCAGTCGACCGACGTGCAGGTGGCGCAGAACCAGGTCGTTGCCTACAACACGGACAAGGCCACCAAGCTGTACGGCAAGCTGGACTGGAACATCACCGACAGCAACCTGCTCGAACTGACGATGCTGAAGAACCACCAGACCAACGGCGCCGGTTCGACCTATGCATTCGACACGCCGTCGTTGACCCGCGGCGAGTACCTGACCAAGAACGACATCGACAAGCACAACGCGCAGTTCTACATCGGCCACTTCACCAGCTACATCACCGACGACGCCACGCTGAGCATCCTCTACGGCAAGGGCAAGTTCCAGAACCCCACCCAGTACGCGCCCAATCCGCTGCCGTTCATTTCCCGGCCGCAGAACCAGAACCCCGCCTACCTGCCGCCCGGCACCGGCCCGTTCGGCATCAACAATTCGCAGACCAACACCGCCTGGTTCTCCGACCAGGCCACCAACGCCACCCACGGCCTGCGCGTGGACTTCGATTACCGGCTGGGCGACCACGACCTGTCGGTCGGCATCGACAACATGACGTACAGCGCCAGCCACCAGGGCCAGAACCAGCAGAACCCGGACAACCCGGACCTCAACTACTACTGGCGCTACCTCTCCGACACCGTGGTGCAGAAGCGCGAAATCGGCTGGGAAACCAGCATGTCCACCCGGCAGAAGGCGTACTACCTGCAGGACGACTGGCAGGTCACGCCGAACCTGCTGCTGGACATCGGCATCCGCAACGACCACTTCACCAACTACAACGACGTGGGCAAGGCCTTCGTCGACGAGAAGAACCAGTGGGAACCGCGCATCGGCGCCAGCTGGGACGTCAACGGCGACTCCTCGTTCAAGATCTACGGCAACGTGGGCCGCTACTACCTGGCCCTGCCGGACAATGCGGCCGAACGCGCGGCGAACGCCTCGACCTACCTCACCACCCGCTACAGCTACACCGGCGTGGACCCGGACACCGGCGTGCCCACCGGCATCACCGCGCTGGGGCCGACCACCTCCCCGGACGGCGAGTTCGGCCTGCCCAAGGATCCCGAGCAGGTCACCGCGCGCAACCTGAAGCCCGAGTATCTCGACGAGTTCATCCTCGGCTTCGACAAGAAGCTCAACGAGGAATGGGTCTACGGCGCCAAGGCGATGTGGCGTGACCTGAAGACCGCCATCGACGACGAGTGCTCGCCGACCAGCCTCGAGACCAAGATGCAGAAGCTCGGCATGATCACCACGACCGATCTGTTCGATGCCGATTCCGGGTACTACAACTCGCTGTACGGCGCCTCCTACTGCCGCCTCATCAACCCGGGCCTGACCAATACCATCCTGGTGAAATCGGACGATGGCAGCACCAGCCAACTGGTGCCGATGACGCAGGAGGACTGGGGCTACATCCAGGGCGTCAAGCGCAAGACCGGCTCGCTGAACCTGTACCTGGAGCATCCCTTCGACGGCGTGTGGCAGGCGCGCATCGACTACACCTACAGCCGTGGCTTCGGCAACACCGAGGGCCAGGTGCGTTCGGACTTCGGCCAGGCCGACGTGTCCAAGACCGAGGACTGGGACACCTGGCAGCTGATGGACGGCGCCAACGGCGAGCTCGCCAACGTGCGCAAGCACCAGATCCGCATCCGCGGTGCCTACCAGGTCACGCCGGAATGGCTGCTGTCGGCCACCGTGCTGGCGCAGTCGGGCTACCCCAAGGAATGCCTGGGCTACTACGGCCCGGAGGGCACGGGTGACGACCACTACGGCCCGGGTGCCGACGGCGACCCGTCCGGCTACAACAACTACGGCAGCGGCAACTACCACTGGTGCCACGGCGAGCGGATCCCGCCGGGCGATGCCGGGCATACGCCGTGGACCAAGCAGCTCAACTTCGGCGTGCACTACACGCCGTCGTTTGCCGACCACAAGCTCGCCTTCAACCTGGACGTGTTCAACGCCTTCAACGAACAGAAGGCGGTCCAGACCGACCCGGCCTTTGCCAACGGCTACGATCCCAGCACCAACGCCATCCTGGTCAACCCGGCCTACGGTGACGGGATCTACTTCCAGCCGCCGCGCATGGTGCGGCTGTCGGTAAGCTACGACTACTGACCTGCGGAACTGGCCCACACCGGCCAAGTCGAGCCACCGACCCCGGTCGGTGGCTCTTTTTTATCGGCCACCCGCGAACCCGCGGGAGCGGCCGCTATCATCGGCCCATGGCTGCAGCACACCCGACCGCCGAGGAAACCCGCCTGCGCGAAAACGCCCGGCGGCACATCGCCGGACAGCGCTGGGAAGCGGCGGAAGCGACGCTGGCGGCTCTCGTCCGGCTCGTGCCGCACGACCTCGCCGCACAGGTGGAGCTGGCCCAGGTATTGCTCCGCCGCGGCCGCTTGCGCGAAGCGGCGACCGGCATGCTGCAGCTGGCGCGTCATCTGCCGCGCGATGCGGGGCTGATCCTCAAGGTGATCCGATGCCTGCTCGGCGCGGGCGAGACCGTGGCGGCGCGCACCTGCCTCGACCTACTGGCGCAGGCGCCCCGACCGCCGGCGGAGCTGCTGGCGGCCCAGGCCCACCTGCGCTTCCAGATCGGCGAGATCGCCCCGGCGCGGACCCTCCTGGAGCAGGCGATCGCCGCCGGTGTCGACACGCCAGGCGAGCTGCAGCTGCACGCGATGCTGCTGCAATTCAGCGGCGAACTCGCGCAGGCCCGTACGGTGCTGCAGGGGTGCCTGGCGCGCTGGCCGCAGTTCGGCGATGCCGCCGTGGCCTGGGTCAACCTGGACCGGCAGACGCCGGCCGACAACCGCCTCGACACCCTGCGCGAGCAGTTGCACCAACTGCCCCGGAACGAGCGGCGGCCGGACATCGCCTTCGTCCGCGCGCAGTTCGAGTACGCCCTGTTCAAGACGCTGCACGACCTGGGCCGGCACGACGAGGCCTGGCCCGCGCTGGCAAGCTGCAATGCGCTGATGCGCGAGCTCAACCCGTACGACCCCCGGCGCGAGGTTGCCACCACCGATGCGCTGGTCCGCATGGCGCCCGCTGCGGCGTCACGCGACGCTGCGGCCGGCCCCACCCCGATCTTCATCGTCGGCATGCCACGTTCGGGCACGACCCTGCTCGACCGCATGCTGTCGGCCCATTCGCAGGTGGCCTCGGCCGGCGAGATCACCGATTTCCGCCGCCAGTTGCACTGGCTCACCGACGTGCCGGCGGCGGCGCCGTACGGCTTGCAGGAGATCGCCCGGCGCGCCGGCGAGCTCGACCATGCCGAACTGGGCGCGCGCTATCTCGCGCAGACCCGCTGGCGGGCGCAGGGCCGGGCGTACTACCTCGACAAGCTGCCGGCCAACATCCAGCTGGTCGGCTTCATCCGCCGGGCCCTGCCGCAGGCGCCGATCCTGCACATGGTCCGTGACCCGCTCGACGTCTGCTTTTCCAACTTCCGGACCTTCTTCGGCAATATCTCGCCGCACAGCTACGACCTGCGCGCGCAGGCGCACTACTACGCGCAGTACGCGCGACTGGCCCGCCACTGGCATGCCCGCATGCCGGGCGCGATGCTCGACGTGCGTTACGAGGCGCTGGTGCGCACGCCGGAAGCCGAACTGGCGCGTGTGCTGGCGCATTGCGGCCTGGCGCCCGAAGCGGCCTGCCTGCACCCCGAACACCACCCCGGCCCGGTCGCCACGCCAAGCAGCGCGCAGGTACGCGAACCGATCCACACCCGCGGCTTCGGCGAATGGAAACCCTACGCCCGCCAGCTGGAACCGCTGCGGCAGGCGCTGGAGGACGGGGCGACGGCGCCATGAGCGAACGTACGGATATTCCGCCCATGCATGATGCGGACCCCACCGCGTCGATGGCGTCGCTGCGCGCGACGGCGCAGGCGGCGATGCGGGCAGGACAGTGGCCGGTGGCACAGACGGCGCTGGCCGCGCTCGCGCCGCTCGCGCCGCGCGACGTGCCGATCCGCCTGCAACTGGCCGAGGCGATCCTGCGGCAAGGCCGCATGCGCGCGGCCAGCGCTCCCCTGCTCGAAGCCGTCGCCGTGGCACCCAACGATGCGCCCCTGCTCGCCGAACTGGCCTGGCGGCTGGTGGCACAGGGGGAGGTCATCGCCGCGCGCGCCTGCCTGGCGCACCTGGCACGAGCACCCGAGCCACCGGCCGAGGTGCTCGCCGAACAGGCCAACCTGCGCTGGCTGCTCGGCGAGATCCCGGCCGCGCGTGCGCTGATGGACCGGGCCGTGGCGCTCGGCATCCACGATGCCCGCGGGCATTACCTCGATGCCATGCTGCATCAGTTCGTCGGCCAGCTGGCCGAGGCCGAAGCAGCGCTGCTGACCTGCCTGCATCGCTGGCCCGGGCACGGCGACGCGGCGGTGATCCTGGCCAACCTGCGCCGGCAGACGCCACAGGCCAATCATCTGGCGCTGTTTCGCGCCGCGCTCGAACGCCTGCCGTCGCCCCCGGCCACCAGGCCGGACGCGCTGGCACGCGCCAAGTTCGAGTCGGCGATCTTCAAGACGCTGGATGACTGCGGCCAGCACGAGCAGGCGTGGGCGGCGCTGGCACGCAGCAACGCATTGATGCACCAGCTGGCGCCGTACGATGCCGCGGCGGAACAGGCGCTGGTGGATGCGCTGCTCGCCCAGGCCGACCGCCTTGCCGCCCGCCCGGACGCCGCGCCGGTGCCCGCCGACGGGCCCGTGCCGATCTTCATCGTGGGCATGCCGCGCTCCGGCTCGACCCTGCTCGACCACATGCTGAGTGCCCACTCGCAGGTAGTCTCCGCCGGCGAGCTGGCGGACTTCCCGCGCCAGTTCCACTGGATGGCTGACGTCGCGCCGGGTGGCGCAGCGGCGATGCGCAAGGCAGTCGACGCCGCCGGGGAGATGGACTTCGCCGCGCTGGGTGCGCGCTACCTGGCGCAGACGCAATGGCGCGCGCACGGGCGGCGTTTCTACGTGGACAAGTTGCCCGCCAACCTGCGCATGGTGCCGTTCATCCGCCGCGCCCTGCCGCACGCGCCCATCCTGTTGCCACGGCGCGCGCCGATGGACGTGTGCTACTCCAACCTCAAGGTGATGTTCGGCACCGCCTCGCCGTATTGCTACGAGCAGCGGGCGCTGGCGCACTACCACCGCCAGCAGGCGCGGCTGGCCACTCACTGGCACACCCGCATGCCCGGCGCCGTGCTCGACCTGGCTTATGCGGATCTGGTGACGGCACCGGAAGCGACCCTGCGCAGGGTGCTCCGGCATTGCGGCTTGGCCATGGAGGAAACTTGCCTGTACCCGGAACGGAACACCGCGGCCGTCGCCACGCCCAGCAGCGCGCAGGTGCGCGAGCCGATCCATGCGCGCGCACTCGGCCAGTGGCGCCGATATGCGGCTCAACTGGAACCACTGCGCCGGGCGCTCGAGGGCGACGGCATCGATCCGGGCTGACTGATCACGTATCTGCGCTTATAGGCGACTGCCGCCAATCCAGCATGGCAGGACAGGCACGCCCGCAGCGCACCACCGCGGAGAAATACCCGGAAATCGAGTGGGAAATCGCCATTCAGTAACCTACGACGTGTCACGAACACGAATTCAAGGGGATCGATTCGGCAAGTGGGTCGATCGGGGTCACCCTTATGACCAAGACGGTTCCGACGTAATATATTACGGTTGCAGAAACTGTTTCGGCGTTCGATGATGCTCCACTGGATCCGAAAAGGCGGATCACTAGGGGAAAGACATGGCGCTAGACATTGGGGCGAGATTGCGCTCACCCTCCAGCTCATTTCGTGCGCGCGCTTCGGACGCGTGGAGGGTAACGATAGCTGCATTTTCATTGGTGCTCTTCGCAAATCCTGCTCATGCAGCACCTGCGCGGTACCAGGTACTGGCGCAGTTCCCCGCGACAACTTTATTGGGTGATAATCGCATAGGTGCTCCAACGCATGGTTTTGTCGTTGCACCTGACGGCACGATGTATGGCTTGGGGGGCTTGGGATTCGGTGGTCAAACGTTTGGCGGTGCGCTTTATACCGTCAGTCCCTCGGGTGCTTTTTCTGAAACTTATCAGCTTGGCCTATATGACGGTTCCGCGAGCGGCGCAAACGCGGATATTTACATGCCTTCTCTGGGAATGTTGAATGACGGCAGTTTGTACGGCGTCACCTATGGCGGCGGCCCGTTTGCAGATCCGGTGAATGGTCCGTCTCCAATGGGTACGGTCTTTACTTACTCGGCTGCGGGGAAATTCACGACACTACACACATTCTATGGGCCATTTGTCAACGATGGAGCTATCCCGATGGGCGTTGTGTTAGGGGAGGATGGCAATTACTATGGAATCACCTCGCAAGGCGGCCCACGCAATAACCCATCAGATTCGGGAGTGGCCTTCCAGCTTACGCCCAGCGGCCAAGAGACCATCCTATATACATTTTTCGGGGGCGCCCCTACCAGCTTTTTAATGGGTATGGACGGAAATATATATGGATTGCTGCCAGCCGGAGCGCTCTTGGACTCCGGTACGACGCTGCGCAGCGCGGCAATTTTCCGGCTCACCCTCAATGGCGTACTGACCGTCCTCTACCAATTCAATGCTGCGACTGACGGCAAACGCCCCCACAATCTGATTCAAGCGGCCGATGGTAATTTTTATGGCACGGCTGCCGCCGGTGGGGTGAACGACGCGGGGACCGTTTTTGAATTCAGTTCCAGTAATCAGTTTTCCGTGCTGCACGCATTTGACAACAGCTCGAAGCAGGAAGGATTTTCACCGGGTCCGCTGGTCGTGGGCACGGATGGTAATCTATACGGCTCTGCTGTCTATGGCGGCAGGAGTGGCGGCGGCACTGTATTCAGGATCTCGCCCACCAGCGGCGTGTTTACTATCCTGCATACGTTCGACGAATTACTAACGACCAATGACGGCTCGGCCCCCTTGACCATTACCCAGCATGGGGCGCGGAGCTTCTTTGGCACAGCGGCTGGCTCCTTGTCTTACGAGGGGCCTAGTGGTGTCTTCAAAATGGTCGTGCCTATACGCGACGACTTGAATGCGGTAGGCCGGGCCAGTATTTTGGCGAGCGGGCAGAATTCCTTTACAACAGCCGCCATAAGCACGGCCGGCGCCAGCCAAACCGTAACAACGGCTGTCGCCTCCGGTTACTACCCTGCGGCGATCGGTGATTTCAATGGTGACGGCGTCGCTGACCTTGTCTGGACCAGTGCCGACAACGATATCTACATCTGGTTTGGTGGCGCCACTGGCTACACGCCGAAGTATGCTGGCAATTACCCGGCAGGATGGGGAATGGTTGGCGCAGGCGATGTCGACGGTGATGGCATGGATGACCTGATTTGGTTCGACAAGCAGACCAATCAGTTCGCCTATTGGCTGATGAATGGTAAGGAACGTACGGGATACCGGATTTTCAACATTACTCAAGGCTATTATCCTGTTGCGATCGGTGATTTCGACAACGATGGCAAGGTTGGCGTGATATGGACCAGCGCGAATAATGACCTCTATCTCTGGCTTAGCAACGGAAACGGTTTTACATCGAAGTACATCACTACGTATCCGGCGGGCTGGCAGGTGGCGGGGCGGGGCGACCTCGACGGAGACGGCCGCGATGATCTCATCTGGGATACCAAGGACGGTGCAAGCTGGGGCTATTGGCTTATGAATGGCGCCACCATCGAAAAAATCGTCTCCATGAACGTGCCGACGGACCTTTCCGGTTACGGTATCGCAGCGACTTCGGATTACAACGGAGACGGCGTCTCGGACATCCTATGGTCGAATGGAAGTCAGATTGTACTTGGATCGAACCTGGGGCAATGCTCTGTTACGGTTACTTGCGCGTTCAATATGTCAACAACGCCAGTGCCCATGTCGACCGGACAGAGGATTTTCAATAGCGGTATTCCGATGCCTGCCAACCCGTAGTGGCTTGGAAGGAGGCGTGTGGGTTCGCGTTTCGATGAATGCGACCTGCAGTATATGGATGGCGAGCATCAAGGATGCTCGGATCAACCAACGTCCGCGATCGTAGGACTCCTGCGGACCCTCACTTCGTTTGCCGTGATATGCCGGCCCTGCTGAATGGCGATGCTCGCCCGGCCTTGCGATGGTACCGAGCAGACACAAACTTCTCCCTACCGTGCAGCAGGTTGACGGCGTGAATCGCACTACTCGCCGGGCACCCTGATCATGCAAGCATGGGTTCACCGTCGCCTATGGCGTCGAGTCTAAATTGCACAGCTGACCATGGAGCGGACGGAGGGTAGCGCAGGCACTCCATCCCCTATTCCGTATCTTTGCGAACTCCATCAATCCAGCTCTGCTGCACCCGACCGTCGTTCATGATTACAAGATCGGCCTCATAGCCGGGTGCGATGCGGCCGTGGCTGGCGCCCAGCCCGAGGAACTCGGCCGGATACGTGCTGGCCATGCGCACCGCTTCGTCCAGCGGCAGCCCGAGCATCTGCACGGTGTTGCGCACGGCGGCGGCCATGTCGAGCGCGGAGCCGGCGAGCGTGCCGCTGGCGGTCTGGCAGATGCCGTCTTTCACGATGATGGTTTCGCCGTTGAGCACGTAATCGGGGCGGTCGGCGCCGACCGGCGGCATCGCATCGGTGACCAGCAGCATCCTGCCGCGCGCCTTGGCGGCGATTGCCACGCGCAGGCTGGCCGGGTGCACGTGGTGGCCGTCGACGATGATGCCGCACCAGCTTGCCGCATCTTCCAGCGCGGCGCCGACCACACCCGGCTCGCGGCTGCCGAATGGAGTCATCGCGTTGAACAGGTGGGTGAAGCCGCGCACGCCGGCATCCAGCGCGGCGCGCGTGGTGGCGTAGTCGGCCGCGGTGTGGCCGGCGCACACGATCACGCCGGCCGCGACCAGCGCGCGGATGCTTGCCGGCGGCACCCGGTCCGGCGCCAGCGTGACCAGCCGGATGCCGCGATGCGGCGCGCACAGCAGGGCCAGCTCCTCCGCGTCGGGCGCGTGGAAATACTTCGCGTCGTGCACGCCCTTGCGCGCGTTGGCCAGGTACGGTCCTTCCAGGTGGATGCCGAGCAGGCCCGGCACGCCCTCGGCCAGCGCCTGCTCCACCGCGGCCAGCGCCTCGCGCATCACCTCGACGCGGTCGCTGATCAGGGTCGGCAGGAAACCGGTGGTGCCGAAGCGCCGGTGCGCCGCGCCGATGCGGCGGATGGTCTCCACTGTCGGTGCCTCGTTGAACAGCGCGCCGCCGCCGCCGTTGACCTGCACGTCGATGAAGCCGGGCAGCAGCATGGCGCCGGCGAGATCGTGCAGCTGCGCGTCGCGCACGCGGGGATCGGATGGCGGCAGCAGCTCGGCGATGCGCTCGCCGTCGAGCAGCACGGCGAGATCGTCGCGCCAGCCGTCGGGGGTGAGCACGCGGGCGTGGGTGAGCGCACGAAGCATGGCGTTATCCATGGGTGATGACCGGCAGGAGCGCACCGTGTGCGCGATGTTCTCCGTCACGTTGCGCAAAAGTGCGCTCCTGCGCGATTCGGATTTTTCGTCGCGGGACGGAAAGCGGCGGCCGTGCCCGCCCTGCGATTCAGACGGTTTCGGTGACCTTGTTGAGATGCGGCGGCACGTCGGGGTTGAAGCCGCGGCGCAGCGCAAGCCCGCTGGCGGCGCGGTAGAAGCTCTGGATCACCAGCAGCGGCGTGCACAGCGCAGGGAGGTTGCCGGCCACTGGCAGGGTGCCGGGACCGTGCTGCCCGGGCGCGGCGACGAAGACCTGCGCGCCGCGATCGCGGAACTCGCGCGCCACGGCCAGCGTGCCGGCCAGGGTGTCGTCGTCCTGGCCGAAGCACAGCACCGGAAAATCGGGCCCGACCAGCGCCATCGGGCCGTGCTTCACTTCGGCCGAGCTGAACGCCTCGGCGTGCAGTCCGCAGGTCTCCTTGAATTTCAGTGCCGCCTCGAGCGCGATGCCGAGGCCGTAGCCGCGGCCGACCACGAACAGGTTGTGCGCGCCGACCAGGCCCTCGCTCAAGTTGGACCAGTCCGCGTCCCAACTGTCGCGCAAGGCGCCGGGCAGGGCCGGCAGGGCGGCATTGAGCTCGGCCTCGCCGCTCCAGCGCGCGCACAGGTGCAGCACCGCCGCGAGCGCGGCGATGTAGCTCTTGGTCGCCGCCACGCTGCGCTCGGCGCCCGCGTGCAGCGGGATCACCGTGTCGGCCAGCGCCGCCAGCGGCGAATCGGCCACGTTGACCAGCGCCACCACGCGCGCGCCGGCGACCTTCGCCGCCTCCGCGGTGCGCAGCAGGTCAGGGCTCTTGCCCGACTGCGAGATGGCGAGGAACAGCGCGCCCTGCCAGCGCTGCTCGGCCGCGTACACCGAGCTCACCGAGGGCGACGCCGAGGGGGTGGCCATGCCCAATTGCGTCTCGAAGGCGTACTTCGCATACGCCGCGGCGTGGTCCGAACTGCCGCGCGCGCAGGTGACGATGAAGCGCGGCGGCGCCTCGCGCAGCGATTGCGCCAGCGCACCCACCACCGCCTCGTTGGCGGCGAACTGGCGCGCCACCACCTCGGCCGATTCGTGGGCTTCGCGGAACATCAGGGTGTCGCTGGCGTTCATGCCGGGTCCTTCAGTCGGTGTGCAGTTCGGCGACGAAGTCGTAGATGTCGCCGCGGTACCAGGAGGTGGTGAACTCGACCACGCGGCCGTCGTCCAGGAAGCTGCGCCGCTCCACGTTCAGGCCGGCGCTGCCCACCGCGACGTGCAGCAGCCGCGCCTGCTGCGCGTTCAGCGACACCGCGCGCAGGCGCTGCAGCGCGCGGCGCGGACGGCAGCCGAGGTGTTCCAGCGCTTCGTACAGCGAGTCCCGCACCAGCATCGGGTCGGGCAGCACGCTGGCCGGCACCACGCTGCGCTCGATCGCCAGCGGCTCGTTCTGGCCGTAGCGCAGGCGATGCAGGCGCACCACCAGCGAGCCGGGCGAGAGGCTCATCGCCATCGACTCCTCCGGCGTCACCTCGCCGATCACCCGCTCGAAGAACTCCGAGCGCGGGCGCAGGCCGCGCTCGCGCAGGTCCTCGGTGAAGCTGGTCAGCCGCGACATCGGCTTGACGATGCGCTCGGCGATGAAGGTGCCGGCGCCGTGACGCTGGGTCAGCAGGCCCTCCTCGACCAAGCCGGCGATCGCCTTGCGCACGGTGACCCGCGACAGCTTCAGCGCCAGCGCCAGGTCGCGTTCGCTGGGCAGGGCATGCCCCGGCTCGACGTCGCGCTGCTGCACCACGTTGCGGATCGCCTGGCGCAGCCGCAGGTAGGCCAGCGGCTGGTGGTTCGCCGGATCGCGGCAGATCCGGCGGTATTCCTTGGTCAGGGCGGTTTCCATGGCGCGAACCATACCAATAGCGATCCACCGGCCGCAAGCGGGGCGGAAGCTTCGCCCGGGTGGCGGCCGGGTGGCGGCCCGTCGACCCCGGCCTGGCGCCTGCATCCGGCGGGAAAGGCGGTGGAAGGAGCCGCCGCGCCGGGCGGGATTCGTCGTGTCGATGAATTCGTATGCAGCCGGGTAGTCGCTCTGGTATTTCACTGGTACCATCGGCGGAAACCCGGGCAGCGCCATCCGGCCGCGGCCCGCCAGCCGGCATCGAATCGAGGTGATCGCGTGACTGCTTCCCCCCAAACGGTCGAGCCGTTCGACCTGGTGATCTTCGGCGGCACCGGCGACCTCGCCGCGCGCAAACTGCTGCCCGCGTTGTTCCACCGCTTCCTCGACGGCCAGCTGCCGCCCAGCAGCCGCATCGTCGGCGTGGCGCGCGAGGCGCTGGACGACGCGGGCTACCGCGCGCAGCTGCGCGAGGCGCTCATCGCGATCTGCGATGCGCGCCAGCTGGACGAGTTCCTGCAACAGGTGTTCTACCGTCCGCTGGATGCGCGCAAGGACGAGGGCTGGGACGATTTCGCCGCGTTCATCGGCGCGGAGCCCGACCACGTGCGCGTGTTCTACCTGTCGACCTCGCCGGAGCTGTTCGTCGACATCTGCAAGCGGCTGGGCCATTACGGACTCAACCGGGGCAAGTCGCGCGTGGTGCTGGAGAAGCCGATCGGCCGCGACCTGGACAGCGCCAACCGCATCAACGACGCGGTGGGCCAGGTGTTCGACGAGACGCAGACCTTCCGCATCGACCACTATCTCGGCAAGGAGACGGTGCAGAACCTGCTGGTGCTGCGCTTCGGCAACGCGCTGTTCGAGCCGCTGTGGAACTCCGCGCACATCGACCACGTGCAGATCACCGTGGCCGAGACGCTGGGCGTGGGCCATCGCGGCGCCTACTACGACCGCGCCGGCGCGCTGCGCGACATGGTGCAGAACCACATGCTGCAGCTGCTGTGCATGGTGGCGATGGAGCCGCCTTCGTCGCTGGCGCCCGATGCGGTGCGCGACGAGAAGCTCAAGGTGCTGCACTCGCTCAAGCCGATCGACGCGGGCAACGCCGGCCAGCTCACCGTGCGCGGCCAGTACCGCGCCGGCGTGGCCGAGGGCGCCAGCGTGCCGGGCTACATCGAGGAACTGGGCAACGCGAAATCCGACACCGAGACCTTCGTGGCGCTGAAGGCGGAGATCGGCAACTGGCGCTGGGCCGGCGTGCCGTTCTACCTGCGCACCGGCAAGCGCCTCGCGCACCGCGTGTCGGAGATCGCGGTGACCTTCAAGCCGGTGCCGCATTCGATCTTCGACGCCGCCTCCGGCTCGCTGGCGCAGAACCGGCTGGTGCTGCGGCTGCAGCCGGACGAGGGCGTGAAGCTGTGGCTGACCATCAAGCACCCGGGCCCCGGCGGCCTGCGCCTGCGCCACGTGCCGCTGGACATGAGCTTCGCCGAGGCGTTCGGCGTGTCGCAGCCCGATGCCTACGAGCGCCTGCTGCTGGACGTGGTGCGCGGCAACCCGACCTTGTTCATGCGCCGCGACGAAGTGGAAGCGGCATGGCGCTGGGCCGGCCCCATCCTCGCCGCGTGGAGCGACGGCGGCGAGGCGCCGCGGCCGTACGCCGCCGGCAGCTGGGGGCCGAGCGCGTCGGTGGCGCTGATCGAGCGCGACGGCCGCACCTGGCACGACGACAACGAATAGGCGGTCGCTTCACCTGCTGCCCGCACAGCCCGACCCACACTGGAACGTCACTCGCTGCCGATCGAAGCCGCCATGTCCGCACCCACCAACGTCACCACCCACAGCTTCACCGGATGCCAGGCACAGGCGCTTGCGCTGGCCGAACGCGTGGCCGAACGCCTGCGCCATGGCCTGGAGCGGCGCGGCCGCGCGGTGCTGGCGGTATCCGGCGGCAGCACGCCGAAGGACTTCTTCGAGCAGTTGTCCCGCCAGCAGCTGGACTGGGCCAGGGTGCAGATCACCCTGGTCGACGAGCGCTGGGTGCCGGACGGCGACGCGCGCTCCAACGCGCGACTGGTGCACATGCACCTGCTGCAGCGCGCCGCCGCCACGGCACAGTTCGTCCCGCTGTATACCGGGGACGCCAGCCCCGAGGCGGGGCTGGCCACCGCCGAAGCGCGCATCGCCGCGTTGCCGCTGCCGTTCGACGCGGTCGTGCTGGGCATGGGCGACGACGGCCACACCGCGTCGTTCTTCCCCGGCGGCGACCACCTGGCCGCGGCGCTGGACCTGCAGGGCAGCGCGCGGGTGCTGCCGATGCGCGCGCCAGCCGCCGGCGAGCCGCGCATCACGCTGACCCTGCCGACGCTGCTCGACACCGGCTCGCTGTACCTGCTGGTGCGCGGCGACAACAAGCGCGACCTGCTCGCCGATGCCCGCCTCGGACTGGGCGCCGCGCGCGACTACCCGGTGCGCGCCGTGCTGACCCAGCAGCGCGTGCCGGTGGCGGTGTACTGGTGCCCGTGAAGACCACCGGCGCCGTCACCCGCAGGAGCGCACCCTGTGCGCGCACGGCGGGCACCACCCGCCAAGGGAGCGGCGGGCAAGACCATCGCGCACCGGGTGCGCTCGTGCAATCCAACCGGAACGAACCATGACCAAGCTGCACCCCGTCGTCGCCGAAGTCACCGAACGCCTGCGCGAGCGCAGCCGCGAGACACGCGCGGCGTATCTCGCGCGGATCGACGCGGTGGATCGCAGCGGGCCGCGGCGCGGGCACCTGTCCTGCGGCAACCTCGCCCACGGTTTCGCCGCCTGCGGCAGCGACGACAAGGACGCGCTGCGCAACGGCCAGCGCGCCAACCTGGCCATCGTCACCGCCTACAACGACATGCTCTCCGCGCACCAGCCATACGAGCGCTACCCCGCGCTGATCCGCCGGATCGCCCGCGAATCCGGCTTCACCGCGCAGGTCGCCGGTGGCGTGCCGGCGATGTGCGACGGCATCACCCAGGGGCGCGCCGGCATGCAGCTGTCGCTGTTCTCGCGCGACGTGATCGCGCTGGCCACCGCGGTGGCGCTGTCGCACGACATGTTCGACGGCGCGCTGTTCCTCGGCATCTGCGACAAGATCGTGCCCGGCCTGCTGATCGCCGCGCTCTCCTTCGGCCACCTGAGCGCAGGCTTCGTGCCCAGCGGCCCGATGCCCAGCGGCATCCCCAACGAGCAGAAATCCAAGGTGCGCCAGGCCTACGCCGACGGCAAGGCGAGCAAGGCCGAGCTGCTGGAAGCGGAAGCGGCGTCGTACCACACCGCCGGCACCTGCACCTTCTACGGCACCGCCAACTCCAACCAGATGCTGATGGAGATCATGGGCCTGCACCTGCCCGGCGCCAGCTTCACCGCGCCGGACACGCCGCTGCGCGATGCGCTCACCGCCGAGGTGGTGCGCCGGGTCGCCGCCAACAGCGCGCTGGGCGGGCACTACCTGCCGCTCGGCCACCACATCGACGAGCGCGCCATCATCAACGGCGTGATCGGCCTGCACGCCACCGGCGGCTCGACCAACCACCTGCTGCACCTGGTCGCGATGGCGCAGGCTGCCGGCATCCAGTTGCGCTGGGACGATTTCGATGCGTTGTCCGGGGTGATCCCGCTGCTGGCGCGCGTGTATCCGAACGGCTACGCCGACGTGAACCAGTTCCATGACGCCGGCGGCATGGCCTTCCTGATCGACCAGCTGCTCGGCGCCGGCCTGCTGCACGGCGACGTCAGCACCATCTTCGGCACCGGCCTGGAGGGCTATGCGCAGGTGCCGTACCTGGACGAGGCCGGCACGCTGCGCTGGAAGCCGGTGGCGAAGCAGAGCGGCAACCGCGGCGTGCTGCGCGGCGTGGACGAGCCGTTCCGCGCCGACGGCGGCCTGCGCCTGCTCGACGGCAACCTCGGCCGCGCCGTGATCAAGGTCTCCTCGGTGCCGGAGGACCGGCTGCAGATCGAGGCGCCGGCGATCGTGTTCAACGACCAGGACGAGGTGGCCGGCGCCTACCAGCGCGGCGAGCTGAATCGCGACTTCGTGGCGGTGGTGCGCTTCCAGGGCCCGCGCGCCAACGGCATGCCCGAGCTGCACAAGCTCACCCCCACGCTGGCGCTGCTGCAGGACCGCGGCCACCGCATCGCGCTGCTCACCGACGGGCGCATGTCCGGCGCTTCGGGCCGCGTGCCGGCGGCGATCCACGTGACGCCCGAGGCGGTGGCCGGCGGCAACATCGCGAAGATCCGCGACGGCGACATGATCCGGCTGGACGCGGCAAATGGACGTCTGGACGTCCTGGTCGAGGCGGATGAACTGGACGCCCGCCTGCCGCACCTCGCCGACCTGTCGCACGAGCACCATGGCATGGGCCGCGAGCTGTTCGGCCTGTTCCGCCAGGCCGCCACCAGCGCCGACCTCGGCGCCGGCGTGCTGTGAAACCGCAGGGCGGGCACTGCCCGCCGGATCTGCGCGAGAACCGGGGCGGCGGGCAGTGCCCGCCCTACGCAAACGAACCAGGGCTAGACGAGCGGAGTTCCACGTGACCAGTCCCATCGAACACAAGCAGCAGCAAGTCGAGGCCGTGATGCGCCTGGCGCCGGTGATTCCGGTGGTGGTGATCCACGACGTGAAGGCCGCGCTGCCGATGGCCCGCGCGCTGGTCGCCGGCGGCATTCCGGCCATCGAGGTGACCCTGCGCACGCCCGCGGCACTGGATGCGATCCGCGCGATCGCGGCCGAAGTCGAAGGTGCCGTGGTCGGTGTCGGCACGGTGCTCGGCGCGTCGGACCTGCACGCCGCGCAAGACGCCGGCGCGCGCTTTGCGGTGTCGCCCGGCATCTCGCCGCGCCTGCTCGATGCGGCCGACGACAGCGCGCTGCCGCTGCTGCCCGGCGCGGCCACCGCCAGCGAGGCGATGAGCCTGCTCGAACGCGGCTACCGGCACCTCAAGTTCTTCCCGGCCGTGCCCGCCGGCGGCCACAAGCTGCTCGGCGCCTGGGCCAGCCCGCTGCCGCAGCTGCGCTTCTGCCCCACCGGCGGCATCAGCCTCGCCAGCGCCGCGGATTTCCTGGCCTTGCCGAACGTGCTGTGCGTGGGCGGCTCCTGGCTCACCCCCGCCGACAAGCTGTCGGCAGGCGACTGGACCGGCATCGAGCTGCTGGCGCGCGAGGCGAACGAGTTGCGGGAACGGCGCTGACGCGTCGCGCCGTGCTCAGCGCGGCAGCACCGGCAGGTATTGCCGGCGTTCGCCGAAACGCGGCGCCTTGAGGTCCACGCGGGCGCACAGCCGTCCGTCGCACAGATTCACGTCGGCATCGTTGTATGCCTTCAGCAGCTGCGCGGAGAGCCGGTTCTGCTCGATCGCCTTGCGGTAGTGCAGCGACAGCCAGGCGCCGCCGGCGAGCAGCAGGGCCAGGCACAATGCCACCGCGCCGAAGGTCTTCCACAGCAGGTGCCGGTGCAGTTGCTCCAGGTGCCTGATCCGCTCGGCCAGCGCGCGGGTGCTGCTCGACACCTCCTCGCCCGATGCCTGCAGGTGCTGACGGTACTGCTGCACGGCCTGCCCCAACCCTTCACGCGTCTCGCGGGTTACCCGCGCCGGCAGTGCCTGCATGGAGGCATCGGCGGCCTGCTCCACGACGCGGGGCAGTTGCGCGGTCAGCGCCTGCATGTCCTGCATCAGCCCCTGCAGGCGCCCGCCAAGGTGGTCGCATCGTCGCTCGAACTGCTCCATCAACTGCGCGGCCTGGCTGACCAGGGTCATGCATTCGGTCTCGTTCACGGCTTGGCTTCCCTGCATGCCGACGCGCGCTTCAGCGCATCATCGCCGGCGCGGCGGCTTGCGGCTCCGTCTGCTGCGGTGCCAGCGCCTGCCACGCAACGGCCTGCTGCTGGCGATCCACGGCAAGCATGGCCTCGGCGTGCAGCGCCTGCCCCGCCGGCAGACTCGCCAGCGTCCTTGTGCCCTGGCGAAAGGCATCCCAGTTGCCGGATTGCGCGGAATCCAGCATGCCTTGCACAAAGGCGCTCGGGTCCTGTCCGACCGTCGCCGGCATGCGCGCGGAGGTCGCGGGGCGCTGCAGCGTGTGGAGCAATGCCATGCCCGCGTGTTCCTGGCGACGGATGTCTGCATCCAGGCTGGGCAACACCGTGTCTTTCATGCTGTGGCGGTTGACCGCTTCGGCCACGGTGGCCTCGCCATGCTGCGCGACGTGGCTGCTCTGCCGCACGGTTCCAGCCGGATGGGTCAGCAGCTCGCCGGCGGCGACCGCGCCAGCGCCAGCGACGGCACCGACGGCGGCGCCGGCTTCGGGAGCATGTTCGGTGGCGCGGCGCACCGATGCGCTGTAGGCGCGATAACCGTCACCGATGCGCGCGCCGCCTTGCCGCGCCTCACGTTCCAGCGTCTGCCCGGCGACGCTCGATGCGTGCCGGACGCGATCCGCGCCCACGTCGGCGAACCGGCGTATCGCGCCGGCATCGCGCTGCGCCTCGTGCCATTCGCGGTCGGCCTGCGCCTGGTGATGCCCGGCGCGGGCGGCGGCGAGGCGCGCCTCGTTGTCGGCGACCTGGCGGAGACCCTGCAAGCCGGGGACATGGCTGCCCGCACGAAGCACGGCGCCGTCCAGGTCCGCGCTCAGTTGCGCCAGCGTGCCCAGCCCGCGCTCGACCGAGGCGCGGACCTCGCCGTGCACCACGCGCAGGTCGGCGACCGCGGCGGCACCGTAATGCATGGCGCCCGCCACCAGCCGGCCGTGACCCTGCACGCCCTCGTTCAGCACGTAGCCGACAACCTGCATGCCGCGCTGCACCTGGCCGCCGGTGCGCTGCGCGCTGTGCTCGATGCCGCGACCGCCAGCAGCGATGGCATCGCCAACGCGCTTGCCGCCCGCGCCGCCGGCAAGCGCGCCGGACACCACGTTCATCAGCGGGCCGGCATCGGCGCCGAGCTCGCCGAGCGACGGCTGGGCCGGGCGATCCACCAGCTGGCCCTGCGCATCGCGCATCTTCGGCGGCAGTTCGATCGGGTGGGCACCGGCGGCCAGCGGCACGCCGGCCAGGATCTTCGCGCCGGAATGGGAGCTGAGATAAGCGACCAGCTCCATCGCGTCGTCCTGCATCTTGCGGTCGTACGGCAACGCCTGCGCGAGTCGCGCACGCAGCAGGTCCTGCATGCCGTCCAGCTGTCCCAATTCGCCCAGCTGCCGCGCGGCCAGTCCCAACTGCGCCCGTGTCACCGCGTCCATGTCGTGGACGCCACTCTGGGCGTCGTGGAGCATTTCGCCGTGGACGTAGTAGCTGTGGATGATCCGGTCCGTGCCCAGGACCGGAAGATGGTGCTGCTGCGCGTAGCGCTGGACGGTATTGGGATGCAGGCCGGCGCCGTTGTAGATGTAGGCCGTCATGCCGGTCAGTTCGGCAGCGGCGCTGCTACCTGCGGCACCTTTGGAATGGCCTGCATATTCGAAGAAGCCGTGGTAATCCCGCCGGAAGTCCGCCCCCAACTTCATCGCCCGATTCACATGGTCGCTCTCCAGCCCGACACCTTGACGGCCGTTTTCGATCCAGTCTTCCAAAGCGGAATCGCGCAAGATGATGCCGCCCTTGCCGTCCGACACTGCGACGAGTCCGTTCGAGCCCTTGATTACGACGACGGGTTTGACGTCTGGCCCGTAGACCCGAGGATCAGGCAAATAGATCTCCGCGCGGAAATCGGATTCGTCGGGCTGCAGGTACTCGTGAATCTGCTCCGCCGTCCAATTCACGCCCAAGTATTGCTTCAGCAATTCGGGGTGCTCGCTGACGCGGATCCATCCCAATCCCGGCGAAGCCGGTTCATGCGCTGCGGAAAGGTAGACGTCGTCGGCCAGCTCACCCACGTCACGGGTGTGGTATCGCCCCTCCAGGACTTCGGCCTGTTTCATCAACTCGGGACTGCCGGTGGCGCGCCATTGCGCCAACAGCACCTGCCGCTGTCGCACCTGCTCGATCTTCTCCTGCAGCGTATGCGGCGACTGCTCGGGCAATACCGGATCACCGGGCATGGTCGGCATGATCGTTCTCCCTGATTCCATGATGAGCCGCACAGATCCGTCTGACTGCACGAGGTTCGCACTATGGACATGGTCCGCGGGTGCGTCAATCGGGTAAGCTTTTCGGCAACTCATCAGGGTATGCCACATGCGAATTCAGGGACGTTTCGCTCGGTTGCTGTTGCTGGTCTTGTTCGGTGGTCTCGGCCTGGTGGCCTGCTCGATCCCGCCACCGCCGGCCAGGCAACCGTTTCGCGCCACGGATCATTTCCAGGGCAAGGCGCTGGAACTGGCCCAGGCAGTGGATCGCAAGGATGCCGCCGCCATCCGACACCTGATCAAGGACGAGGGCGTCAACCCGGACACGATCTTCGACCAGGCCAACATGCCGATGGTCGCCTGGCCGATCATCAACCAGAACTTCGACGGCCTGCGCCTGCTGCTGGACAACGGCGCCAACCCCAATGCGCGCAAGGTCGAACCGCTGCGCAAGTATGGCAAGCAGCGCAACAACGCCATGGTCTTCGCTGCAGGCCTGCCCGACCAGCGCTACCTCAAGCTGCTGCTTGATCGCGGCGGCGATCCGAACACGATGAGCTCCAACAACGAGCAGCTCAC
>JBASAF010000010.1:0-41139 GCA_049650465.1 Rhodanobacter sp.
AGGCACTCGTGCGACGATGGTCGAGTACGCGCTTGAGCGAACTCGTCGATCAACTGCGACACCCGAGCCCACAACTACTGGATCAACTGGGCGCGCCGGCATGAATTCGTGGGGAAACCTCAGGGTCAGTGTGCACTTTCGGAAGGGGTGCCGGCTTCCTTGGCCATTCAGCCTGTCCCATCCGACAGTCGCAGATTCAAGTCGTCCCGCCTGGATCTTGTTCGAACTCAATCGTGATCCGGTACCAAGGCCAGCCGATACCCAAGCGCCTTGGCGACTTTCATCGCGGAACCGGGACGGAGGAAGGTTAATTCGTTGATTCCGGATTCGTCGTGCTGCGGTCGTTTGTTTAACTCCCGCCGTTCCGGTCTGGCGTTTACGGAAGCCCGCACCCCGCTGTTGCACAGCGACGGGCGCGGGCAACGATCATCGCAGCCTCGCCGGTCCGGGGCGTCGACGCTACCGCGGCGCCACGTCGCGCAACACCAGATCCACCTTGCGGCCGTTGGCGAGGGTGAGGCGCAAATGCGTGCCCTCGGGTTGGCCGTTGGCCAGGTCGCGCAGGTCGCGGCCGCTCAATTGCGTGGCGGGCGTGCCATTCACCGCGGTGATGAAGTCGCCCTTCTTCACGCCGGCCTGGGCTGCGGGGCCGTCGTCGAGAACCCAGCCAACGGCGAAGCGATCGGGGTGCTTCTGCTCCCTGGCTACGATGAATCCGGCGGTTGCGTAGTTTTGTGCGTGCGGTTGCGCGCGCGGCGCGAGGTACATCAGCGCGCGACGGTAGTCGAAGTGCACGTTGAAGCGCGAAAGGATGTCCTGGCCGATGTTGCCCGCTTCGGTGGGGTTGCCGGTGGCGCCGGCGTCGGCGCGGGTCAGCTGGATGAGCATGTCGTCGGTCCGCGCGTCGCCCAGTTGCAGCGAGCCCGCGTGCGACACGTGCGAGACGTATTTGCCGCCCACGCCGCCCGTCGGCCGGGGCGATCCTTTCTCGTATCGTGCGAACAGGCCTTCGCGTGCTGCCCACTGCGGAAATACCAGCAGTTTGCCGCTGTTGCCGGTGTCGACGCCGAACACGCCGTGGCGGCCGTCCATGGCGGCATCGATCAGCGGCATGTCGTCGGTGAAGAACAGCGGCAGCGCCGTGCCCTTGCCTGGCGGCGGCGCGGCGCCGTGGTCGAACGGCTGCAGCACCAGTTGCCTGTGGTCGTAGTCGAAGGTCACCGCGAAGCGCTGGAAGATCTCCAGGCCCAGGATGCCAGCCACCGGCGTCCGCTGGCCGCGTTCGTAGAACGAGTAGGGATAGGGCATCACCAGGAAGGTCTGGTCCTGGATGTCGGCGCCGCCGAGGGCCAGGTGCGCGACCTTGGTGTATGCGGTGCTCATCGAGCCGGGGCCGGAGCCCGTGCTCGATCCGGCGCCATGGGCGGCCAGGCCCAGGTTTTTCGCCGCGTCGGCGGTGAGGATGGCGTGGCCGCCGGTATCGAGGATGAACGGGAACGGCCCCTTGCCGTTGATGCGGGCCTCCACCAGCAACATGCCGCCTTCCAGATGCATCGGGCTGGTGGCGCGGGTGGCGCCGTGAGTCATCGTTACGTTGCGCACGGTACGGTCGGGACGCTGCATGCGCGCGGCGGGCACCTTGGCCAGCACGTCGTAACGCCCGGCGATATCGGTGCTGGCATCGCCGCCACCCCCGGCCACCGTCGCCAGCGTGTTGGTGATGCGGAATGGCAGCCACAGGCCTTCCACCTGGCGGTAGTCGGCGTAGCGGCGAGTGGCAATCAGGAACGATGCGTGCCGGATCGCACGCTCCACGCGGTGCGTGGCCGGGTCGATCCAGAGCGTGACGGCATGCCCGCCCGCCGGGGCGGCTTCGAGGCGCTGGTAGCGCTTGCCGTTTTCCAGCGTGTCCGGCAGCACGCGGTAGATGACCGAGGACTGCTGCGGGAACAGGAAGCCGAAGCGTTGCAGCCAGTTCTCCGTGATCGCCGTGCGCGCCGCTTCGGCCGAATCGTAGCCGTGCACCAGGCCGGAGATGCCAACGTGCCAGCAACCGTTGGCGTCGCAGCCATGGGCGCTGGCGAGTACCCCGTTGTCGGTGTGCGTGGCGTGGTGGCCGGTGCGGAGGTCGACCACGGAATCCATCGGCCCTTCCAGGCCATCGGCGTTTTCGCTACCCCGGGTCACGAGCGCTGCGGCCTTGGCCCAGGCATCGCCACCGGCGGCCTCGCGCATGGTCTGCAACATGGTGTCGGTGGTGGACGGTGGTTGCGACGCCATCGCCGGCAATGGCAGCAAGCCGCCGGCGGTCAACAGCGACAACAACGCGAACAGGTATCGAGGCAGGGCGGACATGATGGCGACTCCGTACAGGAATGCCGGCCATGTTGCGCGCGCGCGCCCTGACGGCACTAGAACGTGCGTAGCAATCAGGACGCGATTTGCGTTTTCTGACGGAATCCGCGCGGCGTCTGGCCGACCATGCGCTTGAACACTCGCGCGAAGTGGCTCTGGTCGGCAAAGCCGGCCGCTGCCGCGACATCGGCGATCGAACGGTGGCGGTCGCCCAGCGCCTTGCGCGCCAGGGCGATGCGCAGATGGCGCTGGTACTCGCCGACCGAGACGCCTTGCGACTGCCGGAAGCGCCGGGCCAGATGGGCCGGATGGACGCCCGCCAACGCGGCCAGCTCCGGCAGCGACAGGGTGCTGCACGGGTCGTCGTGCAGGCGTTCGAGTACGCACGCCAGCCAGGCAGGTCGTCGCGCGCGGTCGTCCTGACGGCAGGCCAGCGCCACCAGTTCCAATACGGCCGATTCCAGTGCCAGCGCAGCGGCATCGTCGGTGGCGGCCAGTTCGCTTTCGATGCGCGCCAGCAGGCGCGCCGCACCGGGCAGGTGCAACTGGCGATGTTCGTCGAGCAGGCGCCGCGGCCCCGGCGACCCGGCCAGTGCATCGGACAGGAACACGCTCAGGCAGCGCGCGCCCTGCGGCGCGAAGCGGTTCGCGTGGCGGTGGCCTGCCGGATGCACCAGCAGCATGCCTTGGCGAAACTCGCTGTCGCGGCCGGATGCGCGTTGCACGTAGACGCCGGCGGCGACCAGGCACAAGTAAGCGTGCTCGTGTTCGTGCAGCGGTAGTGCCGAGGCACCGGCGTAAACGGTGGTCGACACCTGCAGCCCACCACTGCGGCGCAGGTATTGCGGCGATCCCAGATTGGTACGGCCGAGGCGTTGCATGGCGCCATTCTAGGATCGTGGGGCCAGTGCGCGGACGTGCTGTTGGTCAGGGTGGTGGGCGAACGGTGGGTTCGTTCAGGCGCTGGAGCGTGTCACCGTTTTTTGCCCGGGTGTACATTTGCCGGACGCGCCGGCTGACGCAGGAGGTGGTCGTGATGAACCGGAATGTTCTGTTTGCCATGGGTCTGACCCTGCTTGCGCCAGCGGCATGGGCACAAACGGCTGCCAAGCTGGATCCGGGGTCGGCGGCTCAAGTCATGCGGAACCAGGAGCGGGCGCATCGGGAGATGCAGAACGCGGCGCGCTATCTGGACGAGGCGCAGCGCCGGACCTGGCTGAAGTCCGCGGCCAATCTTGCCAAGCTCCGCGTCAAGCTGGCCGAGGCATGGCAAAGCTTGGGCCTGTCACCGCAAGGCGCCGACCTGGTTGCCAAGGCCTACAACCCGGATCTCGCTGCACGCATGCACCGCGATTTGGCCCGCGGCAAAAGCGACGAGGAGGTGGCGGCAATGCTGCAGTCCTCGATCAGGCAAAAACGCTACCTGGAAGCCAACCAGCTGCTGATCGATTACGAGCGGAACAGGCTCCGGCTGGGCGCGGCACACAGATAACGAATCAAAGGGGGTGTGGCCAATCGAGTCATGGCCGGGAAACAAGGGTCGAGGGATTGTTTAAAAAAAGCCGACGCCTGGGCTCTCGTTGCACTGGACACGGCAACGAAGCCCGTTCCGCGCAGCCGATTCGTCGGGAACCACTCCGCATGCATGACGAATGGCGCATGGCGGCCCGGGGCGGTCGAGCCTAAAAGGTGGGGCATGGTCGGGGCCACTTGGCATCGACGCCGCGCGCTGCCGGAGCGAACCATGGCTTGCCGCATCGGATTCATCGCATTGCTGTTGCTGGCTCTGGTATACGGCGACCGGGCCCACGCGGCGTCGACCGAACGTCTCCAGTTCGCGCCGGTGACCTTGCCCCGCTACACCGACTACAGGCACATAGAGCATTACGCGCCAACCGTTGAGGCCTACCGGGAGGCCAGGGACGACTCCCGCTTCGTGATGGAACGGGTCACATATGGCAGTGATGGCCTGCGGGTCTACGCGTATCTGTATCGCCCCCGCGCCGTGCCCGAGGGGCAAAAGCTCCCCGTGATCGTCTTCAATCGCGGCAGTTACGTTCGCGATGATTTTTCGCCGGAGTTCCTGATGCCGGCGCACCGGCTGGCCGAGCAGGGCTACCTGGTGATCGGGCCCATGCTTCGCGGGAGCGGCGGCGCGCCTGGTCATGACGAGATGGGTGGCGCTGACGTCGATGACATTTTCAACATCGTGCCGGTGCTCACGGCGCTGGGCTACGCCGACACCGACCGCCTGTTCCTTTACGGTGAATCTCGTGGCGCCATCATGAGCATGATCGCCGCGCGCCGCCATTTCCCGGCGCGCGCCATCGCCGTCTACGGCCTCACCGCGGATTTTTCGACCTTGATCGGCCCGGGCACGCCCGGGCATGCCCTGGCTCCGAAAATCTGGCCACGGTTCGGCACGGAGGAAGCACACCTCGTCCAGACGCGCTCGCCGATGCAATGGGCCGACCAGATCGATGTGCCCGTGCTGATCATGCACGGCGCGGATGACCAGACGGTTCCGCCAACCCAGGCGCTGGAGATGGCCCGCGCGTTGATGCGAGCGGGCAAACCCTGCGAGCTGAAGATCTTCTACGGCGGAAATCACGTCCTGACCGGCCGTGCCGCGGAACGCGACGGCGATGCGGTTGCCTGGTTCAGGCGCTTCGATCATCCGCAAACAGGGACCCGGAAAGGGTCCACCGGGATCGGATATCAGCAGGCTGCCCCGGCACATCGTGCAGCGAGCCGATGATCCCAACCATACGCGATCACCCAGCGCAAGGATGTTCAAAGCTTGCGTCTGATGTTTTCGCACAACGCGCTTCGCGCGGGCGGCTATCAGCATCCACCGGACCGCTCGGCTGCTGGCGACGTCTCGTCTCGGCCCGCTCGCCAGGAGCGTGGCGTGGGCCTATGGCCTCGAAGAAGCAGCCAGAAGCGCGCTGCCTCGGCTGTCGTAGAAGCAGGCGTCGGGCAGCCACTACGACCTGGAATCCACTGATGTCCGGCCGGTACAACGGCATTGCAGCGGATGGATGCCATCACTGCTCGCATCAAGGACCAAGGTCTTCATAAGCCTTGCGGGTGGATCCGCGGCGACTATCGCAGGGACATGGCGCAGCCGGGCGGGACATGGCCTTGATCGTCGGCGAACGCGGGCGCGAGTTGGCGAAGGCGAGATGGGTGGTCGGCGTGGTTGTCCTGTTGATGGCCCCGATCAGGATATTGCTGCGTCCTTGAGCGGCCGGTCCTGGCGGCGGCAGTAGTCAGAATTGGCTGGTCCGATTTTTCAGGCCATGCGGCAGGCCGGAGAGCACATCGCACCTGGGCTGGTGAGCGGGAATGGAACGTCTTGCTTGTGGGTCACGGGATAGTCGAAGTGGGGGTGAATGGTGACGTTACATAACGTGGCCGTCAGGTTCTCTCACCTGCCTCACCCCGCAGCCGTACCTTGTTAGTATGATTTGGGAGCCATCTGGCCCACGGGGCAACGGACAGGGGGAAACTCATGGGGACCGTCGTTTTGCCAGCAGCGCTGGCTGGCGTGGTGTCGGCGTGCGCGTCGGCTTCGAGTGGGAGCGGTCAGATCTCCGACAAGAGAAGGGCTTGGAGGTGCTGGGTGATCGCCAGCCTGGCGAGTTTGTTGCTGGCGTTCTGCCAGGTTTCCCATGCCGATGGGACGTTCATCGACGCACCCAATCGGGTGGACATGGTAAACGATGCTGCGCGTGGTCTTGTCTATATAAGCAATGGCGACCGCGTACTCCGATACAACATTGTCAGCGCCAGCTTTCTGGATCCCATTGTCCTTGGCGGGAGTTTGAAAGGGATCGCTCTTTCGCCCGATGGAAATACGCTCGCGGTAGCTGACGGTGCATGGGGCGATGACGTCACGTGGCTGCACCTGGTGAACCTCGACACTCTCGTGGACGACAAGGTCACGATTCCCGAAGATCCGCTCTTTCCTGATGGGGCGTACGGGACTTATGCCGTGGCATTCGACAGAAGCGGCGGGCTGCTGGTCAGCTGCCACTCCGGATGGACGTCCTTGCGACGGCTTGATACGGCCTCGATGACGTGGGAGGTGCTGCTGGATCGGGTCACGGGGGACGCCATGCTGGCGGCAAGCGGGGATGGTCAAACCGTGGGTCTCGCCGAGGCACACATCTCCGATGGTCGCTGGGGGGTCTACAACGGGGCCAGCGGGCGGTTTACGCACCGAGAAGGATACTATGACGGGGCCTCAGGTTTCGATTACGACATTGGCGTCAACGGTGCGGGAACCCAGTTTGCCGTCATGAACTGGAACGGTACGAAAATTTACGACGCGAATTATCAGAATATCGCCCTACTGGGCAGCGATTTCGATGCACCCATCGGCGTGGGGTATCACCCGGTCGAGCAGCAGGCCTTCTTTCCGTGGAGTGGCACTCACGAAGTCCGTGTCTACGACATGCGGACCTTTGCGTTGCTGGGCAGTTACGATTTTGAAGACGACTTCCAGCCCACGGGAGATTGGGCCTATATGCAGGGCCGCACCCGGCTGTCCGCGGACGGCTCCCTTCTCATGGTCAGCGTGACGGGCGGCGTGCGGTTTGTGCGGATGTACGCTCCGTTAAGCGCCGACGACCTGAGCGTCGATACGAACGGTCGGCGCGTGACCATCCAATTGAAGGGCCATATTGGCAATGACGGGGCGTTGACTTACGGGTTGCAGATCCCTCCCGCGCACGGCAAGGTATTCATCGCTGGCGACACGGCGACCTACCTGCCGGCCCCGGGTTACAGCGGCAAGGACAGCTTCACCTACGCCGCGCATTACGGACTGGCGGTGGCAAACGCCACGGTGACCCTGGACGTGACCGCGGACGAAAGCGCTTATGCGCCGGTGGTGTCCTTCGATACGTTGCCCGTGCTGCAATCGACCACACCGGTACCGGGCAGTGGCCGGGTGCCCGGTGATTTCAACGGTGACCGAGTGTCGGACCTGCTGTGGTTCAACACGCATCAAAGCCAACTGGGTTACTGGACGATGGTGCCCAAGGTCGTCACGACGTCGACGGATAACGAGGGTTCGACATCCATTTCTCCATCGGTTCGCCGGACCGGCGCCAAGACCTTCGATATCACCCCGGGCTACCTGGTGGGTGCGGTGGGCGACTTCAATGGCGATGGTTACGCCGACCTGATGTTTACCAGTCCTGCCCGCGACATGTGGCTGTGGACCAACAGCCGAACCGGCGGATGGAGTTCGGAGCGCTCCTACGATTATCCGGCCCAATGGCAACTGGTCGGCGCGGGCGATGTGGACGGCGATGGCAAGGACGATCTGCTTTGGTTGAACCCGTCCGAATGCAAGTTCGCCTACTGGCTGATGAACGGTGCGGTGCGAAAGGGCTCCCGAACATTCGACGTAGCTTGTGGCTATTACCTGATTGGCCTGGGCTACTACACGCCGACCAATAGATTGAGCTTGCTGTGGAGCAGCGCGAACAACGACCTGTACATCTGGGATTCCCAAGGCAGTGGCTTCCGTTCGTATGACCTGACTGGCGCCATGCAGGCAGGCGAGAAACCGCTTGGCCTGAACGGTATTTGGGCGCTTGGTGGAGGGTACGCAGGGAACGGCATCGGATTGGAATGGAATGCACAGAACCGGCGGAGTGGTGCTGGCGCCAGTCTGACGCGAACGTTCGACGCGCAGGGCAATCAGACGGGTTACCAGACAACGCTGAAGTGGACCGGCGGCATGTGGATGGACAACCCGAGGGCAGCAGCCTATCTCATCCAGGGAGGTGCTTTCCCATCGACAGGGCTGTATGCGCTGGATGTGGATGCTTCGAAGGTCCAGGCCAGCGGATTGCCAACCACCGACGCCGCGACGTCCGGCAGTGCACCCAGGGCTCTACGGACCGAATGGTCTTATCCGGCTGGCTGGTATCCCGTGGGGGCTCCAGGCAGCAGCGCGATCCCGCTTCCATGGCGCTGAGAAGCAACGAGCGAGGCGGTCAGAACGGAATGCCGCGTACCAGTCCTGGCTTCCACTCGCCCAGGAGAGCGTGGATGACTCAGCGAGGCGCGATAGTCACCCATGCGTAACCGGAGCGTGAGCCGGGCTTCCCGGTGCGCTGACAAGTAGCTGCTGCGCCACGTGCAGCAGGTTGGTGGTGATCCAGTAAAGCACCAGCCCCGCGGGAAACGAGTAGAAGGCGATGAAGAAGACCAACGCCATCAGGCCGGAAATCCAGTGTCGCTTTTTCGCCGAAGAGCCGTGCCCCTCTCCCGGCGCGGTAATGGCCGCCAGCATGATCGTTCCGGCCATGATCAGCGGCATCACGTTGAGATAGCCGCCGAACCAGGGGAGCTGCGTACCGAGCGCGAACGCGTGATCAGGCTGCGAAAGGTCTGCAAGCCACAAAAAGGACACCCCTCGCAGCTCCGGAGCCTGTCGCAGAATCTGGAAAAGCGCGATGAACACAGGCAGCTGCAATAACACGATCAGCAGTGGCTTTATGCCCGCAGCGGGATTGACCTTGTGTTCCTTGTACAGATCGATGATTCGCTCGGCCTGTTCCCCGCCTTTGTAATTGTTCTTGATTTCCGCAAGTGCCGGCTTGAGTCGCTCCTGCATCTCGTTGAAGCGCTTTTGCTCCACCAACACCCGTCGCGCGACGGGATAGGTAGCGAGCCGCACCAGCACGGCGACCAGAATGATTGCCGTGCCCCAACTTCCGGTCAATCCTGCCAACCATTGCAGCAAGTCGAGCAGCCAGAAGCAGAGCGTACGCATCCACCCCCACAAGTCGGTGAACATCAGCGAGCGCTCGGTGCCGGGAGGCGCGGCTGCATCTGCGGCTCTTGCAACTGCGCAGCCGCAGGCGAGTATGGCCCAGGCCAGCCAGGTACTGCGTTTCATGTATCGGCCTGCGCTGCTTCTATCCCGCGTGTCCGCACGTTACTCCCCAGTCTCGCGACCCTTGGCGGGATTCGGCCTGGTGGGCCTGCGGATATGCAGAAGCACCAGCAACCGGTGCCACCAAAGCTTTGCCGTCAAGGCGATCGCCGCGATGGCAGCCAGGATGCCTTGCACGATCATGCTGCCCGAACCCGGGTCGATATAGGCATAGGCTGGTGCGGACAATGCGGCAAAGACCACCGCTGCGATCAAGATGGATTCAAACTTCAACATGTGCTCCTCCTGTGGCCGATCCGCAACTCACGGCCGCGGTGTTTTTTTTCATGAGGTAAAGAGTGCGCTCGGTACCTTCCACGGCCTCGGCGCGCACGATGGTGAAATATACGGAGAATGCAACCTCAAAATGTGCCTGATCGTACTCGTTGAAGATATCCTCGCGCGCGCTCAGCAACCGGCGCACCTGACTGTCGGATTTCGGGACGAACTCGATCACAAGATACTCGCACAACTCTGCCAGGTATGAGGCGACCTTGAGCAGGGGGACATTGTTGGAAATGGCGAGGTGGTGGATCAAGGCCAGGGCCATGACGCAGTCCACCGGACCGCGCGTCTCCAGCGAATCCCGCTCCGCACCTGCCCAGCCCAACCCCGGGCTTGGATTGGTCAGATCCAGCAGCAGCGGCAGGGGCTGCGCTCCCCCATCATGTTTGACCACGCGGTAGTTGCTCTCGACGGCAGCGGGGTCGATATCGAACGCAACGGTGGAAGCACCGATACGGCTGGCAATCCGGCTGAAAACGCCCGTGTTTGCGCCCAGATCCCATACTCGACCCGGTCGAATCGACTCGAGGTATTCCGCCACGAGTCGTTGCTTGTGTTCGAACGCCGCGTCCGTGTAATTGGTCGCCTGGTAGTAGTCTCCCCATTCCGTCCCCGCGGGGTTCCACCGCAACTTGGCAACCAGCTTGCGCAGTCCCTGCAGCATGCCCGTTAGTCCGATCCTGCTGACCCTGACGCTGCGTTTCGGCTGCGCACCCTCGGTGGAGGAATACGCGCGCTGGGTACGGGCATGCAAGTGGATGTGCAAGCCGAGGCCGAGCTGGAACCGCGTACCTACCGGCAGCAGCGCGCTGGCCAAATCGAGCGGCACACCGTCAATGTAACTGCGCAACAGCTGGTTGAGGCGGACGTCCGTACGCGCCATCAGCGCCAGCGGTGCAAGAAAGTGCTGGCAAAACTGGCGATAGGCAACCCAGGGGCGGCCCTCCTCATAAGATTCGAACGAGAGCGTGTCGATCAATATCGGCTTGCCTGCGTCAAACTGCACGTTGTACGCGGAAGCGTCTTTCAATGAAAGATCGTGTTCCAGCGCGAGCAGCTGGACATCCAGCGTCAATAGCGCCGCGTCTTGCAGCTGGCTGAAGGACCACTCATACGGGTATGAGATGAAATCGATCCGTCGAGGCTTCAATATCTTGTAGGCCGATCGCTCATCGGCGGCCGGCTCGGCCACTTCTTCGTGTTCGATCAGCCATCCGCGCCCGACGAGCGCATCGTAGAGCCCCGAGCCGAGAAGCCTGTCGTAATGCGTCCGGTAGACATGGTTCACCTGACGAAAAATATCGCCATTGCGGACATACATGAAACCCGACGGATCGCGAAAGGACGCCGGCGAGGGGATGGGTGACGGTGAATGTGGCTGCATGCCACCAGCAGTTCCGGATTCGGAAGCTTCGAGATTATCGCTCAAAAAATGAATCCTCTCTGATGAAGATGCTTCGAAATAATGAGTTTGGCTGCTTCATTGTCGGGCAGTGCGTAACCATCGCAACTCCCCCGGTAGTTGGCATTCAGTCCCGATTCGATACTCCTGTCATCGAGCGAAAAAATATACCAGCGATTGCACTCGACCAGCCCTGCCTTCGCTAGATCATAATGCGGAGGGCCGATGTCTGCATGGCGAGCGGCAGCATCAAGGTATTGCGCCCTGTACCCTACAAAAATGGGCCTGTGCCGGGGCAACTTCCCGTCTATGAGGGATCTCCCCTCCATCCATGCAGGCGCCTGTATTCGCAAATAGTCAAGTATGGTCGGAGCCACATCAATGAGCTGTGCGTCCGCCTTCAGCTTGCCTTTGTGTTCTCCGTGAGGGAAGAAGAAGATCAGCGGAACCTGGGAACGAAAATCCCATCCTTTGAGGTGGTCGGAACTATAAACAACCATTGTGTTATCCAGAATTCCCTTGCGCTCCAATAACTTCATCATCTCGCCGAAGTACTCATCCGATCGCCTGATCGCGTCATCAAACAAGGCGTCGGTACGCTCGCTATCGCTGGCATCCGCCCCCGCCTGGAAATGCAGGTCCTTCGAGCGCCATTTGCAGCAATGGGTGCCCATCAGATGAATGTGCACAAAGAACGGCTGGCGCTCCTGTTCAATGAAGCTGAACACCCTCGCCATACGTTCGCGATCAGAGGCCACCTTGCCGGCACTCTTTTCCGATGTCACAACCCCCGCATAGTGGTCTGTCATGCGCTTCAGGAAAAGCAGCTGCTGCAAGCGCTCCTCCAGCCGGTCATGCAGGCGCACGACAAGTTGGCCGGCTGCCTGCAGCTTTATTGGCAATTTGTCTATGCGTGTCCAATGCAGCGCTCGTCCATTTGAGTAATCGAACGAGTCAAGCCAGTTGAGCTGCCTGGCATCTGCATAGTAGCCAATGGTTTCCTGAAAGCTCCGATAGCCCAATTTCCTCAGGACCCTCGGCAGATGTTCGTACGCATCCCGCCCGGTCAAGGTCTGCGGTGGGTAGAAAACCTTGGTCGTCGCTCCATATTTCCCTGTCATCATCGACGTCAACGATCCGGTCGTCATGGCCACGTTTGTGAAGGCGTTTTCCGCGATGAGGGCGCTGCCAAGACGACTATCGAGATTTGGCGTCGTATCCCGGTAATATCCGTAAGCAGACATATGGTTCGCATTGACACCATCCGAGGCGAACATGATGATGTTTGGTCGTACCACGTCGGATCGTTTGGCGTCGTACTTTTCCTCGATGAATTTTCCGCCGGTGGCCGCCCATATCAGCGGCACAACCAACAGTACGAGCAACGCGCCCACCATCATCGGCTTGGTATTGATGCAAACCAACTTGCTTCTCAGGATCAGGATGAAGATCCCGACAAACGCCAGCCAGTACAGAGGTATTGTGTACGGGCCCGTCTTGACGATGCCCCATGTGAAGGCCGTATAAGTGAAGTTGTCGATCAGCAGGATGGCCAGCAAGGACAGTATCAGTGAGGGTACAAGCCCCAGCATGTACCTTCCCAGCGCTCGTTTTTTTCCAATTTGGTCGACGACCCACGTAAATCCGATAATGACGACATGCAATAACAGCGTGACAACGAGGAACGGCCAGATTCCAACAAGGAGAGCCGTGATCCTCTCGGACCAGGGCCGGATGGACAGGAACGACGGCTTGGTAACGAAGAACAGCCATTCAAGGAAAACGTAAAGATAGGTACAGATCAATACTCGAACGACTGATTGCCAATATTCGCCTTTCCTTATCACTTTGCCTCCGATTGACGTTGAAGCAACCTAATCATCTCTCTTTGACATGCGACTGGTCGTCTTGTCAAGCGCCCTCTACCCTGTCAGTCATGTCGTTCCGCAGACAACAGGCCAAGCCCGGGCAACCTCTGGCCAAATCCGCCACGTTTGGACGTCCAAACGGATAGCGGAAGCGATTTCCGGGAAACGGTAGCGTTCCGGGACGGATGCGGGTTCGAATCGAGCTGTACTACCCAGGCTTGTCGACCGGCGCCGAGCTATCCGCCGAGACGATATTGGCGTATCCGTAGCCCCTGCTTTCCGGTTTTTTAAGCGTCTGCGAACTACTCCGGCGCGCGGCCTCATCCGGTCGCCGCTGCGTGCTTCCTCGGTTTCAACGTCCGCACGGTCAGGACAGCCAGCAGCGGGATGCCGATGGCGTAGATGCATTGCGTTCGCGACACGCCTATGTTGAACGGAAACCAGATGCCCGGTACGCCGATCGGGTTGAGCAACTCGCTGCCGAACAGTGAGGCCAGCTGCGTGGCCAGCGTCGCGAGCGCCGGGGTACGCAGCTGGCCGCCGCGGACGATACGCACGGCGATCACGACGAACAGCCCGATCGAACCCAGCCGGCTGATGTTCGTCCAGAGCGGCAAGTGGGCCAAGGCGCCGACGGCGCCGGCAATGCCCAGCCCGACGGCCAGCACGTCGATGCTCCGCCACGCGGGCAGGCGCCATCGGTTCCAGGCCAGCAGCCACGCGGTCATCGTCGGCACCCACATCACCGAGGCCAGCCACGCATAGGTGCGCAGGTCCTGCAGGTCGGTCCATGACACGATCGCGTTGTTCAGCCGTCTTGCCGCCGTAAGTGCCAGTGCGATACCGGCAAACACCAGGAAGCCCTTGCGGCGGCTGCGCGAGCCGAACACGAGCGCCAGCCCGATGAGCGCCAGCATGGCGGCCGGCTCGACGGCATCCAGGATGTAGCCGGCGATGGTCCGCTGCCACTGGGCGCGGTGCAGCGCTTCGCCGATCGGCCGCGGCGCCAGGATGGGTGCGGTGTGCATGCCGCCACCCTCCGCACTGGGACCGGAGCGGGCCATCATGTAGGTGCGGATGGCGAGCACGCCGGCCATGCCTGCCGTGCCGGCGGGCAGGGCGAACCGCAGCGGCCGCGTGCCGACCAGGCGCGGGTCGGGGCCGAGCTGGCCCGAGCCGCCCAGCAGCCGGCCGTTCCAGTACAGCTCATAACCGTCCTCGACCAGCGTCGGCCCGAGGATGTCCCACGACGCGCTGCTGGCCCGCACCGGCACCGTGCGCCGATACCAGGCGTAGCCGTGATAGCCGGCATGGCCATGCGCGCCCCATCCGCCCACGTAGTTGGGCAAGCCCACGTCGCCATCGTGTTTGCCCGGTGGGGCGGTCATGTCCGTCGTCTCCCAGCTGCTGTCGTCCATGTCGACGGCCGCCCAGTGCGGATCGTCGCCGGTATGGAATCGCCAGGAGCCATCGAGCAGGGTGGAGGCGGCGCGCAGCGGCGCCGGATCGGGGCGGCCGCCTGTCGCGAGGACGACGACCATGAGCGCCGTGGTCAGCAGCGTCGCGATAACGATGCCGACGATCAGCTTGCGCTGCGTTGCGTCGATCGACGCTGCCGTGGGAGACGCCGATGCGGGCATCGTGCAGTGGCCTCGCCACCAGGGTTCTGCTGTCGTTACGCGACGCTACCATCTAAACTGATTTAGAAGGTAGTCCAAAGGTCACGGCCCCGGAGAATCGAGCAAGACCGCATGCAACTCGAAAATCTTCATTTGCCTCCACGGCCGATTGCCGCCATCCGTCTGGATGGGGGGCGCCTGTGCCTGGATTTCGTCAACACCATCCACGACCGCTACGCGCTGGAGGTCGAGGATTACCTGCAGCAGCCGCAGCGCTTCCTGGAGTGGTGCATGCGCGTCGGGGCGCTGCGCCCGGACGACGGGGTTCGCGTGCCGCGCATCGCTCGCGAGCGCGCGCTGCTGATGCGCGAGGTGGCGACCCTGCGCCGTCATCTGCATGCGCTGTTCGCCGCGCGGGTCGACGATCTGCCGCCGCCAGCGGACGCATTGCGCGGTCTGGATCGCTGGCTGCATCGAGCCTGGGGGAGTCAGTCACTGGGCGCGGACGGACGATTGTTCTGGCGTGCCGGTGCCCGCGATGCGCGGCTGCCGCTGAAGCGCATCGCGCTGGATGCGCTGGATCTGCTCGGCGATGCGCTCGCCTCCAGACTCCGCCGCTGCGCCAACACCAGCTCCTGCGGGTGGTTGTTCCTCGACACCAGCAAGAACCGGCGCCGCCGCTGGTGCGCAATGGAAACCTGCGGCACCGCCGAGAAGATGCGGAGCTATCGCCGGGGATGACGTATCGGCGACCCGTACGGCAACTGCTACTGCGCCAACGCTTCCTCGATCGCGCTGAACGCCGACTTCCCGCCTTCGCGTTCGTCCGGCATGCCGGTAGCGAACCAGACCACGCCGACGCCGCGTTTGCGATCCAGCCACAGGCCGGCCTGCAGCCCGTACGCGGAACCGGAATGTCCCACCCGCGCCACGCCGTCGCCGAACGGATCGTCGCGGCAGCCTGGCACGCGCGTCGCCAGCGTCTGCACGGCAAGGCCGTAGCGGCAGAAGAACCCGGCATCGGCGTCGCCGGTGTCTTCCTCCCAGGTCAGGCCGTTGCCGGGGCGGTATTGCCACGCGGGGGTGGTCATTGCCTGGATGGAGCTGGCTTTCAGCAGTCGCTTGCCGTCGATGCGGCCATCGCCCAGCAGCAGTCGACCGATGCGGGCCAAGCCCTTGGCGGAGATGCGCAGTCCACCCTGCGGCGAGAACAGGGCGCCGTTTTCGCCCGCGCGCCATAGCGACAGGTCGCAGCTGCCGTCGCTGGACGGCATCACCGGGCAATCGGGTTTGCGGCCGCGGTTTTCGTCCTTCACCGGCTTGCCGTCGGCGCCGTAAAGCACCACCGCGCGGGCGGCGCTGGTGTCGCTGCACAGCGCCCAGTTGAAACACGCGTCGATGCCCAGCGGCTGCAGCACCAGACGCGCCATCAGCCGGTCGAAACGCTCGCCGGTGGCGCGCTCCATGATCTGCGCCACCAACGGGAAGTTGAGGTTGGTGTAGCGGAAGTAGCGGCCGGGGGCGTGCTTCGTATCCCACGCCCGCGGGTCCTTGAGGATGTCGCGCAGCTCGCCGCCCAACGGCGTCTGCCAGTAGCCGGCCGCATCGGTGAGGCTGGAGCGATGCGACAGCAGCAGGCGCAAGGTGATCGGTACCTGCGGGAACGCGGGATTGCGCAGCCGCCAGCCGAGCAAGCCGGAAGCATCCGCATCGAGATCGAGCTTGCCCGTCTCGACCAGCCGCATCACGCCCAGGGTGGTAACCAGCTTGGAGATCGAGGCGATGCGCACCGGATCGTCTGCGGTTACCTCGCGGCCGGTGGCCTTGTCCGCAAGCCCGTGCACCCGGATGTCGGTGATGCCATCGCGGTCGAAGGCCACGCGCACCGTGGCGACCGGATCGCCGGCACGCGCGTCGATGCTCGACAGAAGCAGCAGGAAGATGATCCAGCGCAGGTGCATGATCCGCTCCGCTCGCGGCCATCGGGGTACGCGAGAGACTACGGCATGGCGGAGGGCGGCGTCAGGTGCTATCGCACGTCGGTGCTCGAACGAATGTCCCTGGTCATGGCACGCGGCGAATTCACCTCGCCGGAATGACGGCAGGAGCCTGGCGGGTGGGCCTGCTTCAGGCGGCGGCTTTGCAGGCGTGGCGACGCGCGACGATGCCAGACGGGTTCATTGCACGAATTGCTGCCACTCGCGTGGGATGTCATCGTTACGCCTCACCGCGTTCTCGCCCAGCCTTGTGGCCCGCGATTGCCTGCCGGTATCGCTCACGACTTCTTCTTGCCACCCCCATCCTGCTTGTTCACGGTGGCCCAGGCGATGCGCTCGGCGCTCTTTTCCGATTTGCCTTCCTTCTTTTCGCTTTCCTCGATGTGGGAGGCCTGGCGTTTCTGCTTGTCGGTGTAGGAGGATTTGTCGCCCTTGGACATGTCGGTGCTCTCCGCTCGGATGGAGGGGACATGCTGGTCCGCGGGTGGTTAACGCCGGGTCTGCGGGGGCCGAGCGTAGTGTCAAGACGCGAGTGCGACGCGTGGCGGCGATGGCGGACATCGTCCAGCGCGCCGACCGGGCCGAGCGCTCCAGCGACGCGGCAGCGCTGTGCTAGGCTCGAACGATGGGGGCATTACTGCATCGGACCACGATCGGACGCACGCGCGAGCTGCGCGGGCCCGATGCGCTCGAGCTCGGCATCGTCGGCATCGTCGTGGCGGGCGTGACGGTGATGGCTGCCGGCTTCGGCAGCCGCCTGATGCTCATGACGCAGAGCCTGGACGCGATCACCCTGGCGCGCGCCCCGCAAGTCAACGCCAGCGTCTATCGCGCCGAGCATGGTCGATGGCCTCCGGCGGGCGACGGGAACATCCTCGGCAAGGCGCGCGAGGGGCAGCACGTGCAAGACCTCACCCTGGCCGATGGCGGCGTCATCACGGCGCAGCTGTCGCTGGTCCGGCCCTTGCCCGGAGGTAACGGCCGCGGCGCGGCAGGCGATTTGCAGGGGCGGCTGTCGTTCCGGCCCGAGCTGCTGGGGTCGCGCGAGGAGCCGGCGGTGTCCTTCCTGTGCGGCTACGCGCGGCCGGTTGCCGACACGGTCGAGGCGGGCGCCGTGAACCGCACCACCCTCCCCGAAGAATATCTCCCACCCTTTTGCCGGTGATGCGAATGGATGTCCTGGAGCTGGATGACCCCCGTGATTTCGTGACGCGCCAGTTCGCGCACCTGCTCGCGGACGGGCTGGACGAGCGCGCGGCACGGGCACGGCTGGGCGAGGTGCTGGGCACCGATGCGGTGGCGCTGCTCGATGGCGGTGGCGCGGCGGGAAGCACAGTGCGCTCCGCCGATGCCCGCCTTGGCCGGCGCCTGGCCGAAGCGGCGAACGAGCTCGGCGGCAGCGCGGCCGGGGCGCAGGCCGCCTTCACCCGCTCGCTGGCCGAGGCGCGGCTGTTCGCGCTGGACTGGTGGCGGCCGGTGCGCACCTTTCTGTCGTACATGCTGTTCCTGCTCGGCCTGGCGCTGGTGATCGCGATCATCTACGCGACCTACGTGCTGCCGGCCTTCAGCCACCTCGACCGCACGCTGGGCGTGCACGGCGCCGCGGACTGGATTACCGCGAACGGCGCCCTCCGCCTGTTCGCGCCGCTGCTGCTGATGGCCGTCGTGCTGGCGCTGCTGGCGACGCGATGGTTGCGCATGCGCCGCCGCATGGCGCGGCTGCAACCACTGGCCGGGCGAGCCCGTGCCGGATGGCTGCATGGCAATGGCGCCACCGCCTATCAGGTGCTGCGCTGCCTGGAGTTCGCCGCCGCACTCAAGTCCGCCGGCGTGGCGGGCGCGGCGGTGCTGGAGCCGGCCCTGCGGGTGGCCGGCTGGCCGGCGGGAACACCGCTGCGCGGCGGCACCGACGAGCTGGGCGAGCAGCTCGCGCAGGCCGGGCGCCTGGGCACGTTCGACGGGGAACTGGAATGGCAGCGGCGCCTGTACTGGTCCACCGCCCAGGCGCAACTCGAGTCATCGCGCGATCGCCTGATCCTGGCCTCGCGCGTGCTGTTCTACATCCTGATCGGCGTCATGGTCACGGTGCTATACATCCCGATCTTTTCGGTCGCCAGCATGGTGGGAGTGCATTGAGGATGACACGCAAACGCGGATTCACGCTTATCGAACTGATGATCGTCGTGGCCATCATCGGCGTGCTCGCGGCGATCGCGATCCCGGCCTACCAGAGCTACGTGATTCGCGCGCAGACCACCGAGGCGTTCTCGCTGGGTTCGTTCGTGCAGCCGAAGGTCGTCGACTACTACCGCCAGTTCGGCCACTTCCCCGCGGACAACCGCGCCAGCGGCGTGCCGTCGGCGGGGTCGATCATCGGCCACTACGTGGGCGCCGTGAGCGTCGACGATGGCGTCATCAACATCCGTTTCCGCGACAGGAACATCAACAGCGCCCTGCAAGGCCAGGTGCTGAGCCTGCGGCCGCTGGTGGTGAAGGGCAGCCCGCACAGTCCGATCGCCTGGGCCTGCGGCGAATCGCCGGCGCCGGAGGGCATGTCGGCCGTCGGCACCAACCGCACCACGCTCAAGGCGATCTACCTGCCGTCGAGCTGCCGCGCGCCGTAGGCGCCCGTCGCGGCGCGTCACGCCGCCGTTGCATTCGCCGCGGCACGCTGGCACGAGGTGAATGGCCGGGCAGATGCAATGACGGAAGCATCGCGGTGGCGGCGACGCCTCCTGTGGCTGGCGATCGGCGTGGTGGCGGCAGCGCTGATCGGCATCGTGCTGCTCAACGTGTGGCCGCAGGAAAAGCAGCTGAAGCACCGCCTGGGCCACGTCAGCGCGGTGGAGAGCGTGCAGTTCCGGCGCGAGATCGGCACGGTGCTGGGCGCCCCCATCAGCGACGGCAACGCGGTGGCGGATTTCCAGAACGGCGAGGAGATCTTTCCCGCCATGCTGGCTGCGATCCGCGGCGCGCGCCGCAGCGTCAACATGGAAACCTACATCTACTGGTCGGGCGAGGTGTCGAAACGCTTCGTCGCTGCGCTGACCGAACGTGCGCGCGCCGGGGTGAAGGTGCGCGTGCTGGCCGACTGGGTGGGTTCGGTACGCATGAAGCAGGACGTGATCGACGCGCTGCGCGCCGGCGGCGTGCGCTTCGAATATTTTCACCCGCTGCACTGGTATTCGCTGGACCGCGTCAACAACCGCACCCACCGCAAGCTGCTGATCGTGGACGGCCAGGTGGCCTTCAACGGCGGCGTGGGCATCGCCGACGCGTGGGAGGGCAACGGCCTGCAGCCGGATCGCTGGCGCGACATGCAGTTCCGGGTGGAGGGGCCCGCGGCGGCGCAGATGCAGGCGATCTTTTCGCAGAACTGGCTGGCCACCACGGGCGAGGCGCTGCTGGGCCCGGACTACTACCCCGGCACCCCACCGCGCGGCGACGTGGCCGTGCAGGCGTTTGCCAGTTCGCCCGATGGCGGCAGCGAGAACATGCAGCTGATGTACCTGATGGCGATCGACGGCGCACGCCGCCGCATCGACCTGGAAGCCGCCTATTTCGTACCCGACGAGCTCACCCTCACCGCGCTGCGCGACGCGTTGAAGCGCGGCGTGCAGATCCGCCTGGTGGTGCCCGGCCCGTACACCGACAGCGCGGTGGTGCGCAACGCATCCCAGGCCCAGTGGGGCGCCATGCTGCGCACCGGGGCGCGGATCTACCGCTACCAGAAGGCGCTGTTCCACAACAAGCTGATGGTGGTGGACGGCTACCTCACCATCGCCGGTTCGGCCAACTTCGACAACCGCTCGTTCCGGCTCAACGACGAATCCAACATCAACGTCTACGACCGCGCGTTCGCCGCGCACATGACCGACGTGATCGACGAGGACATCGCCCGCTCGCGCGAACTCAGCCTGGCGCAGTGGCGCGAGCGGCCGTGGCGGCAGCGCGTCACCGACTGGCTGGCGTCGCTGGGTGCCGACCAGTTGTAGCGTTCTTCACGGGCACTGTGGCATGGGTGGGACAACCCCTGCCCGAGGAAACACCATGCCAAGCGACCACGACGAACGTCCCTTCGAAGACGGCGGCAAGACCTTCGCCGCCGTGCTCAACCGGCAGGACGACGGCTTGCTGAGCGTGTCGGTGCGCCTGCCCGACGGCAGCCTGCGCACCGTGCCGGCCGAACATTTCGCCGACGAGCGCGAGGCGATGGCAGCGGCGCGCTCGTTCGCCCACGAACTGGTCGGTTTGTGCTGAAGCGAACGCGGCACTGAACCGCCGCACGCTGCCTTGCTATGCTCCGCCCACACGCGGGCAGGGGGCGGCGATGTTCAGGTGGACGGCTTTGGTAGGCTCGGTCCTGCTGGCGCTGTGCGTCGCCGGCGTGGCGCAGGCGGCAACGCAGGTGGAGGTCATCGGCACGTATCCGGCCGGCGACGCGGTTTCCCTGGGCCGCAACCAGAACTTCTACGTGCACCTGCACTACACCAGCGATCGCCCCGTGCGGATCTGGGTGCGCCCGTATCTCGCGGGCGAGCCGGCCAGGGCCGGCAGCAATCCGTCGAGGGTCTATCCCGCTGGCAGCGGCGAGGCGATGGGCTGGTTCTTCCTGTTCGAGCCGGGCACGCGGGTGGACGAGGTGCGCGTGGAGGCTGGCGACGGCACGCGCGGCGGCACCACGGTGATGGCGAGCTTGCCGGTGGCGGTGACCGCGGGCGACCAGGCCGCCGCGGAAAACCCGCCGCCGGACTGGGTCGCCACGCTGGGCGCCGCCGACCGCGCCGCGCAGAAGGCCGATTACGACCGGCGCATGGGGACACCGCCGGGCGCGGGTGAGGTGGCGCTGTTCAGCGGCTTCATGTTGACCATGGTCGCGCTGGGGCTGGTCGGCCTAGCCGCGCCGGCCTGGGGCGTGTGGCGCTGGCGCGGTCCCTGGCGCTGGGCGGCCGGCCTGCCGCTGGCGGTGGTCGCCTTCGTGCTGCTGCGCATCGTCGTCGACACCGCGCGCGATCCCACCTCGCACAATCTGTGGCCGTTCGAAATCCTGTTGTGGGGTGCGCTCAGTTGCGGCGCCATGCTGCTGCTCGGGTTGGCGCGGCGACTCTCCGGCGCGGGTCAGGCCCGATCGCGGGGCTGAGCGGCGGTTTCAGGAACCGGCGACGCGATCACGATTCGACGAAACGCCGCAGTCGCGCCAGCGCCTCGCCCCATTGCGCGCTGATCGCGTCCAGCGCCTGGCGCGCCTCGTCCAGCCGTGCCGGCGTGAACTCCCACAACCGCTCGCGGCCGCGGCGCAGGTCCTGCACCAGGCCGGCGTCGGCAAGCACCTGCAGATGCTTGGTGACGGCCTGGCGGGTGATGGCCGTGCCCGCGGTGAGCTGGGCGATCGACAGCGCGCCGCCGGCACACAGCGCAACGACCAGCCGCAACCGGGTGGCGTCGCCCAGCGCGGCGAACACCGGCGCGCTGGCGGACAAGGCGGCGGCCTTCCGGCGGGATCGTTCAGTGCGCGGCGACATATTTCTCGATGTTGCCCATCTGCATCGCCCAGCCGCCGGCGTTGTCGCGCCGCGCGGCGTCGCGGCGCGCGGCCGGCAACTGGTCGAAGCCCGACTCGGTGAGGCGCAGCATGATGCCTTCCGCCACCGGTTCGAGCTCGAAGGTGACCAGGGTGGTCGGCTCCTTGTCGCCATCCATGCCCGGCTCGATCGCCTCGGGATGCCAGCGCCAGGCAAACACGCGCATCGGCTCGATGCGCTCGACGTACAGCGTGAACGGCGCGCCCGCATGCGGTTCCTGCAGCCTGGCGACCTCCGCGTCGACCTGGGTGGGCTGGATCGTGCCGGTGACCGGCCGGCCGGCGACGAAGGGGCCGTCCAGCGCCATGCCGAACCAGGCGCCGAACGCGCCGGCGTCGGTCAGCGCGTGCCATACGCGTTCCAGCGGCGCGCGCAGCAGGATGTGCTGCTCGATGCGATCAGTCGACGTGACCATGGGCAATCCTCGATGGCAACCGGAAGGTTGCATGATGCACGGGCCGCGCCAAACATGCAACCGATATGTTGCGCAAGCGTCCTCGACGCGCCGCATACGCGCCGACGCGCAGATTGGCGCGAACCCACGGGAGTTCGCGCATGGCCACGCAAACCCGGCAGACCGGCACCGGCAGCCACGCCTGGTGGCTGGTCGGCTATGCGCTGTTGCTGCTGGGCCTGGCCACGGGCTATTACCTGCTGCGGCTGGAGCTGCTGCCGCTGGCCGACGGCTATGCGCAGCCGCTGCGGCGGATCACCGTGGGCGCGATGGCGATCGTGCTCACCCTGGGGATCGGACGACTGGTTCGGGCCAAGGTCATCGATTGCATCGACGACGCGGTAACCCGCTACAACTTCCGGCGCATCCTCACCCTCGTGGTATTCCTGCTGATCGCGCTGATCGTGGTCTCCATGCTGTTCGCCAACTGGTACGCCGCGGCCGCGTCGCTGGGGCTGATTTCGCTGGTGCTGGGCTTTGCCCTGCAGACGCCGATCACCAGTTTCATCGGCTGGATCTACATCCTGGCGCGCCGGCCGTACCGCGTGGGCGACCGCATCAGCATCGGCGAATACACCGGCGACGTGATCGAGGTGACCTACCTCGACACCACGCTGTGGGAGGTCGGCGGGCCGTACGTGTCGAGCAACCACCCCAGCGGGCGGCTGATCAAGTTTCCCAACGCCAACGTGCTGACCAGCGCGGTGTGCAATTTCTCGTGGGAGATGTTTCCGTACATCTGGAACGAGATCTCGTTCCAGATCGCCTATGACAGCGACCTCGGCTTCGTGCGCGAGGTAATGCAGCGCGCGGCGGAGAAGGAGCTGGGCGAGGCGATGATCGAGCGCGTGCGCCAGTTCCGCGAGGTGCTGGCCACCACGCCGGTGGACGAGGTCGAGGTGCAGGAGCGTCCGACAGTGCTGTTCCGCGTCAACGCCAACACCTGGATCGACGCCAAGGTGCGTTACGTGGTCGATCCCCGGCGCGCCGGCAGCGTCAAGTCGCGGCTGCTGGTGGCGATGCTCGAGCAGCTCAACGCACAGCCGGAACGGGTGCGTTTCCCGAAAGGCGATAATCGCTGAGCAAGGCCTGCGATACTTTCCGCGTCGCGCGGGGGTAATGGCATGTCGTGGGGATGGACCTTGCTGGGGATGTCCGGCCAGCTGCTGCTGGCGTATCTGCTGTTCATGCTGGTGGCCTTCTCCGGCGGCGGCCTGGCCAGCGGGCGCTCGCTGCGCCCGCGCCAGTTGCGGCTGCTGAACCTGTCGATCTTCGTGTTGCCCGGTGCCTGCCTGTGCAGCGCGCTCGTCGTGCCGGGCCTGCAGCTGTTCGGTGCCGGCGCCGGCGCCTACGCCTGGCATGCGCTGCCGCTGGCGGCCACCGTGCTGTACCTGGGCTATCTGCGCTGGCTGGTGCGGGGCTGAAGGCGTCCAGTCGTCGGCGTCACGCCGGGACTGTTACCGTCGCCTTCCCATGTCCATCGAAACGAGGCAAGCCATGGACCCGGAATTCTGGCATCAGCGCTGGCGCGAGGGCCGCATCGGCTTCCACCAGGATCGGCCGACCCCGCTGCTGCTCGCGCACTGGGCCGGTCTGGCGCTGGCGCCGGATACCCGCGTGCTGGTGCCGCTGGCGGGCAAGTCGCTGGACATGGCCTGGCTCGCCGCGCAAGGGCATCGGGTGCTGGGCGTGGAGCTGTCGCCGCTGGCGGTGGAGCAATTCTTCGCCGAACACGAACTGACGCCGCAGGTGTCCTCTTCGGCCTATGGCCGCCGCTACGCCGCGGGCAACATCGAGCTGATCTGCGGCGACGTCTTCGGGCTCGATGCCGAGCTCCTGGCCGACTGCTCGGCGGTGTACGACCGCGCCGCGCTGATCGCGCTGCCGCCGGAGCTGCGTCGCCGCTACGTGGGCGATTTCCTGGCGCAGTTGCCGGCCGGCTGCCGCGGCCTGCTGGTCACGCTCGATTATCCGCCGCACGAGAAGCAGGGTCCGCCGTTCGCCGTACCGGAGGCCGAGGTGCATGAACGCTACGGCCGCGACTGGGCGGTGGAGCTGCTGGAGCGCCGCGACATCCTGGCCGAACAGCCGGGCTTCGCCGCCGAAGGGGTGACTGCGCTGGAGACGGCGGCCTACCGGCTGTTGCGCAAGGCCTGATGCCTTCGCCGGATCGAGCGGGGGCGTGCGCAAAGGTCTAGACTGGCCGTGTCAAACGTTCCCGCCTGTGGCGTGGAGGGTTACGGCATGTTGGCCTGGATGCATGCGGCAATCCTGGCGTGGTCGATGACCGCCGCGCCCGCTCCGGTCATGCCGCCGCCGGAGCCGATGCCTTCCCCCGAACAGGTCATGGCGATTCCGCCGGCCTTGCGCGCGCAGGTGCAGCGGCAGGTCATCGGCGACGGCGGGCCGGCCCGGCAGCGGATGCAGCGCCTGGTGGCGTTCCTGTTCGATCCTTCCGGCCTGGGCATGACCTACGCGACCGACGCCACCCTGACGGTGGCCCAGGCGTACCGGCAGCGCAAGGCCAACTGCCTCACTTTCACCCTGCTCACCGTGGCGCTGGCGCGCGAGGCCGGGCTGGATGCCCACGCGCAGGAGATCGACGACGTGGTGGCCTGGCGCGTGGAGGATGACGTCGTCTACCGCTTCAACCACGTCAACGCGCAGATCGCCATCGGCCGCATGCGCTACACCGTCGACGTGGCCCGCGACGAGGTGCTGACGCGGCACCAGCCCGAGTCGATCTCCGACCAGCGCCTGCTGGCGCTCTATTACAACAACCGCGCCGCCGAGCTGCTGGCCGCCGACCGGCCGGACGTCGCCGCTCCCTACATGGCGATGACGCTGCAACTGGCGCCGCGCTATGCCAGCGGCTGGGCCAACGCCGGCGTGCTGCGCCTGCGCGAGGGGGATCGGCGCGGCGCCGAGCACCGTTACCTGAAGGCGCTGACGCTGGACCCCACCCATGCGGGCGCGCTGTTCAACCTGGTGACGCTGTACCGCAACAACGGCGACGAGGCGGACGGCGCCCATTTCCAGCGCCGGCTGGAAAAGGTGCAGAAGAAGGATCCCTATTTCCAGTTCCTGCTGGCCGTGGATGACGAAAAGGAGGGCGACTACACCAGTGCGGTGCGGCACTACCGGCGCGCGATCCGGCTGTACCACGGCGATTCGCGTTTCTACCTCGGCCTGGCCCGGGCCTACCGCCAGCTGGGTGAGGATCGCCACGCGCAGCGGGCTCTGCATTACGCCGAGTTGCTCGGCCGCAACAATGACGCGGCCGAGCAGGCGCGGAGGTCGCGGCTGCGCAACTGAGGCCGCGCCGCGGCGATGGGGTGCTTGTACTTTCACCATGAAAGGCGGGGTGAGGTACGAGTGGCACTACTCGAGGCTTGCCCGACCCCGGTCCTGCCCCGTTCCCGCTGAGCGCAGCCCGCGTAGCGGGCAGAGTCGAAGCGCCGCCAACTGAGGAGCCGCCCCGTTGCCGGCATGCCCTTCGACTTCGGCCTTCGGCCTGCGCTCAGGGCGAACGGGACTTGAGCAGTGCCCATACGGGTCAGGTGCTTTATATTTTCACCATTAAAGGTGAAAATACCCGAGCCATGAGCCTGCACCTGACCAGCCGCCAGTCCAACATCCTGGAGTTCATCCGCGCCCGCGTGGCGCGGGATGGGCAGTCGCCCACGCTGGAAGAGATCGGCCGGGCGATGGGCCTGCCCCACGTCAGCGCGGTGCTCAAGCATGTGCGCTCGCTGGAGGCCAAGGGGCGGCTGGCGATCGAACCGAACCGTTCGCGCGGCATCCGCCTGGTGGAGGCGCCCGACGCGCTGGATGCGGACACCTTGGAGCTGCCGCTGGTTGGCCGCATCGCCGCCGGCGAGCCGCTGTTTTCCGAGTCGCGCATCGAACGCAGCCTGCGCGTGTCGCGCTGGCTGTTCCGGCTCACGCCGGATTACCTGGTGCGGGTGGTCGGCGACTCGATGCGCGACGAGGGCATCCTCGACGGCGACCTGGTCGGCGTGCACGCCACGCCGGTGGCGCGGCACGGCCAGGTGGTGGCGGCGCGCGTCGGCGGCGATCGCTTCACGATCAAGCGGCTGTACTGGCAGGGCGAGGTGATCCGGCTGCTGCCGAACAGTCCCGGCTACCAGCCGATCGATCCCGACCCCACCGAGGATTTCGCCATCGAGGGCCTGTTCGCCGGCCTGCTGAGGGGCGGCTGATGGCCGCCGTGGTGCCCTTGTCGAACCTGCTCGATGCGCGCCGGATCTGGCGCGGCCGGGCCGAGCCGCTGCCGGCCGGCGAGCAGCCGACCGGCTGGGCCGCGCTGGATGCGGTGCTGCCCAGCGGCGGCTGGCCGGCGGCGGCGCTGTCGGAAATCCTGCTGCCGCTGGATGGCGTGGGCGAGCTGCAACTGGTGCTGCCCACGCTGGCGCGCCTCAGCCAGGGCGCGCGGCCGGTGGTGCTGGTGGCGCCGCCGTATGCGCCCTGCGTGGCCGGCTGGCGCCAGCACGGCGTGGACATGCGGCGGGTGGAGATCGTCACGGCGGCCGAGGCCGACGTGCTGTGGGCGACGGAGCAATGCCTGCGCTCGGGCAGTTGCGCCGCGGTGCTGGCGTGGCCGCGGCAGGCCGACGATCGCGCCTTGCGGCGGCTGCAGGTGGCCGCCGACGGTGGCCGCGCGCTGGCGTTCGCATTCCGCGATCGGCGGCATCTCTCCAATGCCTCGCCGGCGGCGTTGCGGCTGGAGCTGGAGGCGCGGCCGCAGGCGCGGGTGTGGGTACGCAAATGCCGCGGCGGCGCGGTGCCCGCCCAGCCCGTGGCGCTGCCGCGCGCCCTGCATTGATGGCGGCCGCGCATGTTGTGGGCTTGCATCTTGTTGCCGCACCTGGCACTGGACGGTGTCCTTCGCCGCCGCCCGGACGCCGGGCCCCTGGTACTGGTGGCCGGTGCCGGCCATGCGCGCAGCATCGTGGCGGCGAATGCCGCCGCGCGCGAAGCCGGCCTGCGCGTGGGCCAGCGCTTGAGCGCGGCGCAGGCGCTGCTGGCGCAATTCGAGGCACTGCCGTACCAGCCTGAGCGGGTCGATCACTGGCATCGGTTCCTGGCCGCGGTGGCCTATCGCTACAGCGCCGAGGTGAGCCTGTTGCCGCAGGCGATCGTGCTGGAGGTCAGTCGCAGCCTGAACCTGTTCGGCTCCTGGCCACGGCTGGAAAGCCTGCTGCGCGCCGATCTCGAGGCGCTGGGTTTTCGCCACCGGATCAGCGCCGCGCCGACGCCGCATGCGGCGCATGTGCTGGCCGGCGTCGCCGACGGCCAGGCGGTGCTCACCGACGAACAGCTGCGCCACGCGCTGCAGCGCATCCCGCTGTCGCAGAGTCGCTTGCCCGCGGCGGCGGCCGACGCCTTGCCGGGCATGGGCATTCGCAGCCTGGGCCAGTTGCTGGCGCTGCCGCGCGACGGCCTGCGCCGGCGCTTCGGCGCGGAACTGCTGCTGGCGCTGGATCGGCTGAGCGGCGCGGCTCCCGCCGGGCTGCAAGCGTATCGGCCGCCCGACCGCTTCGACCTGCGCATCGAGTTGACGCACGAAGTCGAGGCCATCGGCGCGCTGGTCTTTCCGCTGCGCCGCATGACGGCCGATCTGTCTGCCTACCTGGCCGGCCGCGACGGCGGCGTGCAGCGTTTCACCGTGCAGTTGGAACATCGCGAGGGACACACCGAGGTGAAGGTGGGCCTGCTCGCGCCCGAGCGCGAGGCCGGCATGCTGTTCGAGCTGGCACGTGGCCGGCTGGAGCAGGTGCAATTGCCGCAGCCGGTCGTCGCCATGCGCCTGCTTGCGCGCGAGCTGCCCGCGTTCGTGCCGGCGGGCCGCGACCTGTTCGACGAGCGTCCCGCCAACGCCTTGCCGATCGAACAGTTGCGCGAGCGCCTGCGTGCGCGGCTCGGCGATCGCGCCGTGCACCAGCTGGGCAGCACCACCGATCCGCGCCCCGAGCTCGCGCAGAAGGTGACAACTCACCACGACGACTGGCGGGAACCTTCGCCGCGACCGACCTGGCTGCTCGAGCGGCCGGTGCCGCTGCGTGGCCCCGCGCCGCACATCCTGGCCGGCCCCGAGCGGCTGGAAACCGGCTGGTGGGATGGCGGCGAGGTGTGCCGCGACTACTACGTGGTGGAGACCGCGCAAGGCCAGCGCGGTTGGGCGTTCTGCGCGCCGGGCGAGCAGGGCGGCTGGATGCTGCACGGCTGGTTCGCATGAACGCGTATGCCGAGCTGCATTGCCTGTCGAACTTCTCGTTCGGCCGCGGCGCGTCCAGCGCGCGCGAGCTGTTCGAGCGCGCCAAGGCCTGCGGCTACGAGGCGCTGGCGATCACCGACGAGTGCTCGCTGGCCGGCATCGTGCGCGCGTTGGAGGCCTCGCGTGCCACCGGCGTGAAGCTGATCGTCGGCGCCGAGTTCCAGCTCGACGACGGCCCCAAGCTGGTGCTGCTGTGCGAGAACAAGGCCGGCTATACCGCACTGTGCGCGCTGATCACCCGCGGCCGCCGCGCCTCGGTCAAGGGCACCTACCGCCTGCATCGCGCCGACCTCGCCGATGGCGTGCCGGGCACGCTGGCGTTGTGGCTGCCCGGGCGCGAGAGCGATCCCGCGCACGGCCGCTGGCTGCGCGATACCTTCGGCGAACGGGCCTGGCTGGCGGTGGAACTGCATCACGGGCCGGACGACGCCGGGCGCCTGCGCGAGCTGCAGCGACTCGGGCACGGCCTCGACCTGCCGCTGGTCGCCGCCGGCGACGTGCACATGCACGTGCGGCGCCGGCTCGCGCTGCAGAACACGCTCACCGCGATCCGCCATCGCGTGCCGCTGGCCGAAGCCGGCGCGCTGATCTTCCGCAACGGCGAGCGCCACCTGCGCCGGCGCGAGGCGCTGGCGACGATCTATCCCGCCGCGCTGATGCGCGAAAGCACGGCCATCGCCGCGCGTTGCACCTTCAGCCTCGACGAGCTGACATACCGCTACCCCGCCGAGCTGGTGCCCGCAGGCCACAGCGCGACCAGCTGGCTGCGTCATCTCACCGAGAAGGGCATGCGCTGGCGCTGGCCGGGTGGCGTGCCGGAGAAAGTCCGTGCGCAGATCGAGCACGAACTGGGCCTGATCGAGGAGCTGCAGTACGAGTCCTATTTCCTCACCGTGCAGGACATCGTGCACTTTGCCCGCAGCAAGGGGATCCTCTGCCAGGGCCGCGGCTCGGCGGCCAACTCCGCCGTGTGTTTCGCGCTCGGCGTCACCGAGGTCGATCCGGCGCGGATGAACCTGCTGGTGGAGCGCTTCATCAGCAGGGAGCGCAACGAGCCGCCCGACATCGACGTGGATTTCGAGCACGAGCGGCGCGAGGAGGTGATCCAGTACATCTACGCCAAGTACGGCCGCGAGCGCGCCGCGCTGGCGGCCACGGTGATCTGCTACCGCGGCCGCAGCGCGGTGCGCGACGTGGCCAAGGCGCTGGGCCTGCCGCCGGACCAGGTGGATCAGCTGAGCGGCATCTTCGGCTGGCGCGGCGAGCAGGCCTCGCTGGACGAGCGCCTGCGCGAACACGGTTTCGATCCGCACAGCCCGCTGCTGCGCCGGGTGCTCAAGCTCACCGCCGAACTGCGCGACATGCCGCGCCACCTGTCCCAGCACGTGGGTGGTTTCGTGATCAGCGACGCGCCGCTGGCCGAGCTGGTGCCGGTGGAGAACGCGGCGATGGCCGATCGCACCATCCTGCAGTGGGACAAGGACGACCTGGACACGATGCGCCTGCTCAAGGTCGATTGCCTGGCGCTGGGCATGTTGAGTTGCGTGCGCCGTTGCCTGGACCTGCTGCGCGCACACCGCGGTCAGGATTACAGCCTGGCGACGCTGCCGGCCGAAGATCCGCAGACGTACGCGATGATCCAGCGCGCCGACACCGTCGGCGTGTTTCAGATCGAGAGCCGCGCGCAGATGGCGATGCTGCCGCGGCATCGCCCGGAGAATTTCTACGACCTGGTGATCCAGGTGGCGATCGTGCGGCCTGGCCCGATCCAGGGCGACATGGTGCATCCCTACCTGCGCCGGCGCCGCGGCGAGGAGCCGGTGGACTATCCGTCGGAGGATCTGAAGGCGGTGTTCGAGCGCACCCTGGGCGTGCCGCTGTTCCAGGAGCAGGTGATGAAGCTGGCCATCGTGGCGGCCGGCTATACGGCCGGCGAAGCCGACCAGCTGCGCCGCGCGATGGCGGCGTGGAAACGCCACGGCGGCATGGAGCACCACCGCGAGCGGATCATCCGCGGCATGCTCGAACGCGGCTACACCGCCGAGTTCGCCGCGCGACTGTTCGAGCAGATCAAGGGCTTCGGCAGCTACGGTTTTCCCGAGAGCCACGCGGCCAGTTTCGCCGGCATCGTCTACGCCAGCTGCTGGCTGAAATGCCACGAACCGGCTGCGTTCGCCTGTGCCCTGCTCAACGCGCAGCCGATGGGTTTCTACGGGCCCAGCCAGATCGTGCAGGACGCGCAGCGCCACGGCATCGCGGTGCGCCCGGTGGACGTGCGCCACAGCGACTGGGATTGCACGCTGGAGGACGAGGTGCGCGGCCAGCCGGCGCTGCGGCTCGGCTTGCGGCAGGTGCGCGGTTTTCGCGAAGACGTCGCCAGGCGGATGTCGGCGGCGCGTGCCGTGCGTGCCTTTGTCGGCGTGACGGATCTGTGCGCGCGCACCGGCATCGACCGGCACCAGCAGGAGCTGCTGGCCGAGGCGGGCGCCTTGCGCGGACTGGCCGGCCACCGGCATCGGGCGAAATGGACGGTGGCGGGCGTCGAGCCGCAATTGCCGCTGTTCGGCCGGGACAGCCCGGCGGAGGCGGCGGTGGTGCTGCCGGTGCCGTCGGTCGCGGAGAACCTGCAATCCGACTACGCGCGCACCGGCCTCAGCCTGGGCCCGCATCCGCTGCAGCTGATCCGCCCGCGCCTGCGCGCCGCGCGTTTCGCCGACTCGCGCCACCTGCGCGGCCAGCCGCACCAGAGCCTGGTGCGCGCCGCCGGCCTGGTCACCCAGCGCCAGCGCCCGCAGACCGCCAGCGGAGTCACCTTCATCACTCTCGAGGACGAGCACGGCGCCATCAACGTGGTGGTGTGGAGCCAGGTGGCCGAGCGGCAGCGGCGCGCCTACCTGGAAGCCCGCCTGCTCGGCGTGGAAGGGCAGTGGGAGTGCGTCGACGGCGTGGCCCACCTGATCGCCCGGCGGCTCACCGACATGAGCGCGTGGCTGGGCGAACTGGACAGCCGCTCGCGCGATTTCCGCTGAATGTGCCGCGGCCGCGACCCGCGCGCTGCCGCGCGCCGCGGAATCGGGTAGGCTGACGCCACCGTCGCAAGCGGCATGGGGATGCCGCTGCGCGGTTCTTTTTCCAATCCGGGGGATTTATGGGTACTTCTACGTTTGCCGCCTTGGCCGGCATGGGTCTGTTCGCGATCCTGATCATGATCGTCGTGGGCATCGCGCTGGGCGCGCTGGTGCTGGCTGTGTCCTTCCGCCTGGTGGTCGGTTTCATGCCGTCCTACCTGCGTGCGCTGGGCGCCGTGGTGCTGACCTATGTCGGGGTGTTCGTGGTGACGCTGATCCTCGGCATGGTGGTGCACAGCAGCGTGCTGTCGCTGATCGTGACCTTCCTCGTCGGTGCCGCGGTGGTGAACTACCTGTTGCTGGCCGCGGACGGCAGCCAGATCGGCTTCGGCAAGGCCTGCGTGGTCGAGCTGGTCAACATGGTGATCGGCATCGTGCTGGCGCTGATCATCGGCTTCATCTTCGCGATGGTATTTGGCGCGGCGCTGTTCGGCCTGCACTGAGCCCGATGCATGGCGGGGGCGCCGGCCGCCTCCGCCATGGGTCGAGGATCACACCAGCGTGGTGGCCACGCCGAAGCCGATCGCCATGCTCACCGCCACCGCCATGCAGGCGCTGCCGGGGCGGATGCGGCGGGCATCGACGCGCGGCACCAGCCGCCACAGCAGGATCGCGCCGATCAGCATGTCCAGCACCAGCGCCACGCGCAGCAGGCCCGAGCGCAACAGGCCGCCGTAAGGCGGGTGCAGCGCTCCCTCGTAGGCGGCCACCAGGAAAACCAGTAGCAGCCCCGCCATCGTCCACAGCAGGCAGGCCAGGTAGATGCGGTTGAACACCACCGCGCAACGCTCGGTCCAGCGCATCACCGACCAGCCGATCAGCGCGAACACCAGCGCCGCCATGCTGCTGTAGAGCACCCACCACAGCAGGGTGCTGGTTGCCGCGAGCACGCTGTTCATGTGACCTGCTTGAACCCCAGCTTGCGATACAGCTTGGACATCAGCCACGCCGGGCCGACCAGCAGGTAGGACAGGTCGGTGAGGAAGCTGGGCTTGCGCCCCTCGTACTTGTGTCCGATGAACTGGCCGATCCAGGCCACCACGAACACGCCGACCGCCCACCACGCCAGCGCCCGCGCGCCCAGCTGCCAGTACAGGAAGTTGGTGAGCAGGCCCATCAGGGCAAAGGCGATCAGCAGGCCGACCGCCAGCCGGTGCGAGCGTTTCCAGTACCAGTAGAAGGCCAGCACCATCACCAGCACCGCCCACGAGCCGGGGCGCAACGCGGTGAACGGCACCGGGGTTGCCCACAGCAGCGCGATCACCGACCACACGATCGGCGGCACGCAGAACCAGTGGAAGACCTGGTTGGTCGGGTTGCGGTGATCGCTGCTGTAGCTGTCGATCCAGTCCTGCATGGTGCGCATGAGCGTTCCCCCTCGATGAAACCTCAGTCGAGCCGGATGCCGGCCAGCTTGTGCAGCGCCTCGGCGTACTTGGCGGCGGTGCGTGCGATCACCTCGTCGGGGATCACCGGGCCGGGCGCGGTCTTGTTCCAGTCCTGCGTCTCCAGCCAGTCGCGCACGAACTGCTTGTCGTAGCTGGGCGGGCTGATGCCGACCTGGTACTCGTCGGCAGGCCAGAAGCGCGAGGAATCCGGCGTGAGCATCTCGTCCATCACGTACAGCTTGCCGCTGGCGTCGGTGCCGAACTCGAACTTGGTGTCGGCGATGATGATGCCGCGCTCGGCGGCATAGGCGGCGGCCCAGCGGTAGATCGCCAAGGTGGCGTCACGCACCTGCCCGGCCAGTTCGCGGCCGACCGCATCCACCACGGCGTCGAAGCTGACGTTCTGGTCGTGATCGCCCACCGCGGCCTTGGTGGAGGGCGTGAAGATCGGCTCGGGCAACTGCTGTGCCTGCTTCAGGCCGGCCGGCAGCGCGATGCCGCACAGCGCGCCGGTGGCCTGGTAGTCCTTCCAGCCCGAACCGATCAGGTAACCGCGCGCGATGCATTCCACCGGCACCGGCTTCAGTCGCCGCGCCACCACCGCGCGCTTTTCGTACAGCTTGAGGTCGGTGCCGGGCGGCAGCACCTCGGCCAGCGGCACGTCGAGCAGGTGGTTGGGCACCAGATGCGCGGTCTTGCCGAACCAGAAGTTGGAGATCTGGGTCAGCATCTCGCCCTTGCCGGGGATCGGGTTGGGCATCACCACGTCGAACGCCGACAGCCGGTCCGTGGCCACCATCAGCAGTCGCGAGTCATCCAGTGCGTAGACGTCGCGCACCTTGCCCCGATGGATCAGTTCGAGGCCAGGCAGGTTCGATTGGGGCAGGGTGGTGGGCACGGCAGGTTCCACGAGGTGGGAGCGCCCATTGTAGCGACTGCCGGCGCGGCACCGGGAGCGCGGCCGGCGCCCGGCGGCAGCGCTGCTAGAATTGGCATCCTTTGGCCCCATGTGTTGCCGATGCGCATATTCCTGATCGCGGCGCTTTGCCTGGCCTCCTTGCCCAGCCTTGCCCAATCCGCCTCCCGCCCCGACCGGCTCGGCCTGTGCGCGGCCTGCCACGGCGAGACCGGCCAGGCGCAGATGCCGGGCGTGCCGAACCTGGCCGGGCAACGGCTGGACTATCTGCGTGACGCGCTGAAGCAGTACCGCGACGGCCGCCGCAACGTGCCGGTGATGCGCGCGGCGATCGGCCCGCTGAACGCCGCCGAGCTCGATGCGCTGGCACGCTGGTACAGCGCGCAATCGGCCGCGCCGGCGCAGGTGCAGCCATGAGTTTCACCTACACGATCTGGTTCGGCATCTTCGGCCTGCTGGTCGGCCACATGCCGGGCGCGGTGGTGGGCGCGGTGCTCGGCTTCATCTTCGACAACCTGCGCCACAGCCAGCGCCGCCAGGCCACGCCCGAGGCCGGCGGTTTCGTCGGCCCGCTGTTCACCCTGCTCGGTGCGGTGGCCAAATCCGACGGACGCGTGTCCGAGGCCGAAATCGCCGTGGCCGAGCGCCTGATGACGCGCATGGGCCTGACCGCCGAGCAGCGCGCGCAGGCCGTGGCCAGCTTCAACGCGGGCAAGCAGCCGGAGTTCGACGTCACCCGCACCATCGCCGAGCTGCGCAACTGGGTCGGCCTGCGCCGCGACCATGCGTTTCCGGTGCTGGACGTGGTGATCGAGACGGTGCTGTCCGAGGGCAACCCGGGCCCGGAGAAGATGTCGATCCTGCGCCAGCTCGCCTTCGCGCTGCGGGTCAGCGACATGGAGCTGATGGCGCTGATGGCGATGAAGGGCTACGCCTGGAACCAGGGTGCCGGCGGTCCGCGCGGCAGCCGTCAGCAGTACGGCCATGGCGGCTACGTGCCGCCGCAACGCACGCCGCAAGGGCCCGACCCCTACGCCGTGCTGGGCATCGACCGCAACGCCGACGAACGCGCCATCAAGCGCGCCTACCGCAAGCTGATCTCCGAACATCACCCCGACCGCCTCGGCGATCTGCCCGAAGACATGCGCAAGCGCGCCGAGGCGCGCGCCAGCGAGATCAACGCGGCCTACGACCGGATCAAGGAGGCCAGAGGATTCAAGTGATGGGGCCGGGAATGGGGAATAGGGAATGGGGAATGGGAGAAGCGGCCTTGCGGTGGCATTTGCCGCGTCAGGCTTCATAATCTTCCCGATTCCCGATTCCCGATTCCCGATTCCCGGCTTATGAGCAAGCAAAGCCCCATCATCGCCCCGTCCATCCTCGCCGCCGATTTCGCCCGGTTGGGCGAGGACACTGCCGCGGCGCTGGCCGCCGGTGCCGACTGGGTGCATTTCGACGTGATGGACAACCATTACGTGCCGAACCTCACGATCGGGCCGATGGTGCTGCAGTCGCTGCGCAAGTACGGCATCAGCGCGCCGATCGATGTGCACCTGATGGTCAAGCCGGTGGACCGCATCGTGCCTGACTTCGCCAAGGCGGGCGCCAGCCTGATCAGCTTCCATCCCGAAGCCAGCGAGCACATTGACCGCACCCTGGGCCTGATCAAGGAATCCGGTTGCCAGGCCGGGCTGGTGTTCAACCCCGCCACGCCGCTGGACCATCTCGACTACGTGATGGACAAGCTGGACATGATCCTGATCATGTCGGTAAACCCCGGTTTCGGCGGCCAGAAATTCATCCCCGGCACGCTGGACAAGTTGCGCCAGGCCCGCGAGCGGATCGAGGCCAGCGGTCGCGCGATCCGGCTGGAGGTCGACGGCGGCGTCACCGCCGACAACATCGGCGCGATCGCCGCCGCCGGCGCCGACACCTTCGTGGCCGGCTCGGCGATCTTCCACGCGAAGGATTACGCGGCCGAGATCGCCGCCATGCGCAAGGCGATCGGATGAGGATGTCCGCCGCCATGCGCAAGGCGATCGGATGAGGATGTCCGCCGCCATGCGCAAGGCGATCGGATGAGGATGTCCGCCGCCATGCGCAAGGCGATCGGATAAGGATGTCCGCCGCCATGCGCAAGGCGAGCGGTTGAGAAAACCCGCCGCTGCGCCAGGCGGCTGGCGGGATCCGGCTACTCCGCACGAAAAAAAACCGGCGCCGAAATGGCAGCGCCGGGATCAACGTCGTCGGGGGGACGCAAGGGGGAAACACCATGGATTGGCGTGTGCCGGTGCAAGCCCTGCTCAGGAGTACACAGCACTCGCACCGGCACGTTCCACGGCAAAGAGGAACATCGCCAATCACTAGGTCCGACCCGGTCGCTGCCGGTTGGTTCCCGTCGCGGCGGCCGATTTGCCAACTGTCTCGTTCAGGTTCGCTCTGCCTGCCGCGTTCGCGCGCGGGCAGCGGGTCCCGGGCCAGTCGTGGCAAGCGGCGGGCGAGCCGCGAAAAAAAGCCCCTCGCAGGCGAGGGGCAAGCAACCACCAGGGGAGGAACGGGGTTACAGCGGTTGCCAGTCGGGGTCGGCGTCGTCCTGGCCCGCGCCCGGCGGGATTCCCTTCACGCCGGGCGCACGGACGACTTCCACCACGGCAAACGGATCGAGGGTGGACAGCTGCGCGGACATGGCCTGCCCTGCCTCAGAAGAAGCCGACCAGCAGGCCCAGCAGCAGGGCGCCCAGCGCCAGGCCCAGGCGCAGCGGTTCGAAGCCGTGCAATTCGGCGTTGGGGTCGTGTTCGGTACGCTGGGTGTCCATGGCCGGCCTCCTGAGCAAGGTGCATGGATCACATCAAAACGCCCGCCGCGGCGCGTGCGCCGGCCATCGCCGGGCGATTTGCCGCCGGCTTGTGGCAAATCGCTGGCAGCGTGGTGCGACCGCTTGCGCCCGCGCGGCGCGCATAGCACGCTGCAGCCACCATCCAAGGAGTGCGCCATGGGCCGCAGCATTGCCATCGTCGAGGACGAGCCGTTGATCCGCGCCAACTACGTCGAGGCGCTGAACCGCTTCGGCTACGACGCGCGCGGCTACGGTTCGCGCCAGGAGGCGTCCAGCGCGTTCGCGGTGAAGTTGCCCGAGCTGGTGATCATCGACATCGGGCTGGGCGACGAGCCGGAGGGCGGCTTCGACCTGTGCCGCGAACTGCGCGCGAAATCGTCGACGCTGCCGCTGATCTTCCTCACCGCGCGCGATTCGGATTTCGACGTGATCTCCGGCCTGCGCCTGGGCGCGGACGACTACCTCAGCAAGGACACCAGCCTGCACCAGCTGGCCGCGCGCATCGCCGCGCTGTTCCGTCGGATCGAGTCGCTGAAGGCGCCGGCCTCCAGCGAGACGGTGCTGGAGCACGGTCCGCTGAAGCTGGAGTCCGAACGCATGCGCATCACCTGGAACGGCGAGGAGGTGCCGCTTACCGTCACCGAGTTCTGGATGGTGCACACGCTGGTGCGCTTCCCCGGCCACGTGAAGAACCGCGACCAGCTGATGCGCGAGGCCGAACTGGTGGTGGACGACGCCACCATCACCTCGCACATCAAGCGCATCCGCAAGAAGTTCGTGGCGGTGGCGCCGGAGTTCGACGCCATCGAGACAGTGCATGGCGTGGGCTACCGGTGGAAGCCGTGAGGCTGCGTTTCGCCGTTGCGCTGCTGCTGGGTCTTTGCGCCGCAGTGGCGCGGGGTACCGGCACGGACGACGTGCTTGCCCGCGGCGCCCGCGACGGCAAGGCGCCGGCCTGGGCGATCCGCGTGGATTCGCCCGCCGGCTGGACCCGCGACTGCTGCACCTACGCGCAGGCGATCGGCGTCAACGCGGTGCTGTACCAGGGCGAGTGGAGCGGCAAGCCGCAGCGGGTGATGGTGTTGAACGTGTGGCCGCGCGCGCTGCCCAGCCTGGCCGCCGAAGTCCAGGCCGACCGCAAGCGCTACCTTGACCTGGATCCCGCCGGCAAGGCGTCGAGCTTCGCCGTGCGGCATCCGGACATGCCATGCGAGGCCAGCGTCTACCAAGGCAGCGACCACGTCGACGACGTGCTGGTGTTCTGCGATCCGGGCCGGGCCAGCGGCGTCCGCTACAGCTGGTCGATGGCCTTCGACGCGGGCGACCCCACGCGGCGCGCGCTGCTGGATGACTTCATGCGGGTGGTGATGGCCTCGCATTACCAGCGTGCCGCGGCACCGGCCGATGCCCGCTGAACGACGGGCCGGAGCGGCATGAACCTGCGTCGCAAGCTGCTGCTGGTGGCGCTGTGCACGCTGGCGCTGCCGGTGGCCGGCTGGTTCGACGTGCGCCAGATGGAGTCGCTGCTGCGCGATGGCCAGGCCCAGGCGCTGGTGGCCTCGGCGCAGGTGGTGGCGCGCAGCCTGGTGGTGACCCGTGCCTTGCCGTCGGGCGAAGGCCCTGACTGGTACGTGCAGCAGGCGCCCACGCCCATCACCGTCGACGGCTACGGCGACGACTGGGCGCCGTTGACGCCATGGAGCCAGCCGTTTGCGCGGCGCGGCCGCCTGCTGCTCGCCGAGGACGCCGATGGCTTCTACCTGCACGCGCAGGTGGCCGACACCCATCGCACCCGGGCCGATACCGGCGATGCGAACGCCCTGCTGGCCGACCACCTTATCCTCGCCCTGGGCAACGACGCCGGGCAGCGGCGCTACCTGCTGGCCAGCGCCGCGCCCGGACCGCTGGAGGCGCTGCCGCTGGACCCGCCGGTGGCCGGCCTGCCCGATCAGCTCAGTGCACGCTGGCAGGAGGACGGCAGCGGCTACGAAGTCGAGCTGCGCCTGCCGCGGCAACTGGCGCTGAGCCGCCTGGGCATCGGCGCCTACGACGCCGGCGCTGGCGGCGATCGCCTGGCCGCCGAATCCCGCCCGTTGCGCCGCTACCTGCCCGCGCTGTCCGGCGAGCTGGCCCGGCTGGTGCCCGCCGGCGTGCAGGCGCGCGTGCTGTCGCCGGCCGGCTGGCTGCTGGCGCGCAGCGGCCGCCTGCACGGCAGCAGCGCCGCCGAACGCGACCCGGGCTGGTTTGCCTCGCTGGTCTATCGCTCGCTGCTCGCCACCCGTCTGGATGACGCCAACCTGTGGGCACAGGACGTGCCGCGGCTGGACACCCGCGAAGTGGAACAGGCGCGTGCCGGGGAAGCGGTCAGCCGCTGGCGCCACGGCGAGGAGCGCGGCAGCGTGGTGCTGGCTGCCGCGGTGCCGATCGAACGGGACGGCCAGGTCGAGGGCGTGCTGCTGCTGGAACAGGCCAGCCGCACCGTGCCGCTGCTGGCCAACCGCGCGCTGTTCGGCGTGCTGCTGACCAGCTTCGGCGTGCTGCTGCTGGCCGGGGGCATCCTGCTGGCGTTCGCCACCCGGCTCAGCCTGCGCCTGGCGCGGCTGCGCAACGCGGCCGAGCAGGCACAGCGCAACGATGGACGTCTGGACGGCCAACTGGAATCGGCCCGCTTCCCCATGACCGATGCTCCCGACGAGATCGGCGACCTGGCGCGCAGCTTCGAGAAGCTGTTCGTGGCGGTGGGCAGCTACACCGATTACCTGCGCACGCTGGCCTCGAAACTGTCGCACGAGCTCAACACGCCGCTGGCCATCGTGAAGTCCTCGCTGGACAACCTGGAGCACGCATTGCAGGCGCACGCCGCGCTGCCGGAGCCGGCCCGGCCCTACCTGGAACGCGCCCGCGACGGCGTGGCCCGGCTGGGCGCGCTGGTGCGGGCGATGAGCGAGTCGAGCCGGATGGAGCGGTCGATCGAGGCGGCCGAGCCCGAGGACGTCGACCTGCGCGACGTGGTGCGCGGCTGCGCCGACGGCTATCGCCCGCTGATCGGCACGCGCCGGCTCGAGTGCCGCTTGCCGGATGCCCCGCTGCCGCTGCACGGCGCCCCCGAACTGATCGCGCAGGCGCTGGACAAGCTGCTCGACAACGCGCTGTCATTCACTGCGGAGGGCGGCTGGCTGCGGCTGACTCTGCGCCGCGTGCCGGACGGCGCCGAGATCGAACTGGCCAACCAGGGCCCGCCGCTGCCGGTGGCGATGCAGGGGCGCCTGTTCGATTCGCTGGTCAGCCTGCGCGACAAGGCCACCCCCGGCGATGCGCCACACCTGGGCCTGGGCTTGTACGTGGTGCGCCTGGTGGCCGAGCGCCACGGCGGCAGCGTCAGCGCGCGCAATCTCGACGGCGGCGGCGGCGTGGCCTTCACCCTGACCCTGCGCGGCATGCCGCGCCAGCGGCTGGGCGGTTAAAGCTTGGCGGCCATCCGCCGCTACCGGCCATATCGGCCTCATCTGGAAGCCTCGTCATGGATGTTCCCAACCTCAGCCGGCTGCCTTATCGCCGTCCGCCGCTGGTGCGCGCCACCGATCCGCAGCGGATGAACTGGCTGTGGCGGCTGGTCTGCGACCTGGCGGAGCTGCGTCCCGCGGACGTGGTCGAGGCGCTGCACGCGGCGCAGATCCCGGTCGACCTCGCGCGTGCCCGCAGTTGGGTGGTCAGCGACCGCGAGGACAATTTCTTCCCGATCTCGATCGCCGAACTGGAACGCAACCTGCGCGCCCTGCTGGCCTTGCGCGAAGTGGTGCGCGAGAACGAGGCACTGCTCGCCGCCCTCGGCGAAGCCGGTGCCGGCGTGGTGCCGCCGCCGGGGACGGACGCTCTCCCCGAAACCGCCTGACGCTCAGCCCTGCGGGGACGAGCTCGCCGGCGCCGGCGTGGCCACGGCGCTACCGGCATGGGCTGGCGCGCTGGCGGCCGTGGCCGGCATCGCGCTGGATGGCTGGGCCGGTGCCGCGCTGGCGGGGGCGGCGGGAGCGGCGGTCGAGGTTGCCGCGGGC
>JBASAF010000011.1:0-34098 GCA_049650465.1 Rhodanobacter sp.
CCGTGTCCTTCGCCCGCGCCATGCCCGGCGACGCGCGCAGCAGCCCCAACGCCTCGGCCAGCGCCGCGTCGTCGGTGACCGGGCCGGACAGCAGCACCCGCAGCCGCTCGGCGTCCGCGCCGCTGTCCTGCAGCGCGTAGAGCACCGGCAGGGTGTGCACCCCTTCGCGCAGATCGGTGCCGGGCAGTTTGCCGGACTCTTCGGGGTCGGAATCGATATCGATGATGTCGTCGGAGATCTGGAACGCGGTGCCCACGATGCCGCCGAGGCGGGCCAGCCGCTCGATCTGATCGTCGTCGGCGCCGGAGAACGTCGCACCGAACCGACCGGACGCCGAGATCAGACAGGCCGTCTTCTCGTAGACCACCTTCAGGTAGTGCTCGATAGAGTCCACCCCGTCGGCGGCACCGCGGGTCTCGCGCATCTGGCCGGTCACCAGCTGGGCGAAGGTCTCGGCAATGATCCGCACCGCCTCCGGTCCCAGCCGCGACACCAACCGCGACGCCGTCGCGAACAGGTAGTCCCCGGCCAGGATCGCGATGTTGTTGCCCCATCGCGCGTTGGCGCTGGGCGCTCCGCGGCGGATCTGCGCCTCGTCCATCACGTCGTCGTGGTACAGCGTGGCCAGGTGCACCAGCTCGATCACCGCTCCGGCCACCGTCACCTGCCAGGCGTCGGGCTCCGGGCCGAGCTGTGCGGACAGCACCGTGAACAACGGACGGAAGCGCTTGCCCCCGGCGTCGAACAGGTGGGTGACGGCTTCGGTCATCAGCGCGTCGCCGCCGCGCAACTCGGTGTCCATCAGCTCTTCGATGCGGGCCACCCCGTCGCGGACATTGCCCGCGAACGCCGGGTCGCCCAAGCCCCCGAAATCCAGCCCCGCCACCACACTCGCCGGTGTCCTCACGGCTCCAACATACTGGTCAGTGTGAGTTCGCAGGGTGATGTGGTGGTGGTCGGGGCTGGACCGGCGGGGTCGGCGGCGGCCGCCTGGGCCGCCCGGGCGGGTCGCGACGTGCTGGTGATCGACAGGGCCGCCTTCCCGCGAGACAAACCCTGCGGCGACGGGCTGACCCCGCGCGCCGTCGAGCAGCTCGAGTTGTTGGGGCTCGGCGAGTGGCTCGACAGCCACATCCGGCACCGCGGCCTGCGGATGGCCGGCTTCGGCGGCGAGGTGCAGGTGGACTGGCCCGGCCCGTCGTTCCCGTCGACCGGCAGCGCCGCGCCGCGCACCGAGCTCGACGAACGGATCCGCAAGGTCGCCGAGGAGTCCGGGGCCCGGATGCGGTTGGGCGTCAAGGCCGTCGGCGTCCATCACGACTCGTCGGGACGGGTGCGTGCGGTGGTGCTCGCCGACGGCACCGAGGTCGCCTGCCGGCAGCTGATCGTCGCCGACGGCGCCCGCTCCACGCTGGGCCGGGCACTGGGCCGCCAATGGCATCAGGAGACGGTGTACGGGGTGGCCGCCCGCGGATACCTGGCCTCACCGCGCAGCGACGAACCGTGGCTGACCTCGCACCTGGAACTGCGCTCGCCCGACGGTGCGGTGCTGCCGGGTTACGGGTGGATCTTCCCGCTGGGCAATGGCGAGGTGAACATCGGCGTCGGCGCGCTGGCCACCGTCAAGCGGCCCGCCGACGTGGCGCTGCGGCCGTTGATGTCCTACTACGCCGACCTGCGCCGCGACGAATGGGGTTTCGAGGGTACGGTGCGGGCCCCGGCTAGCGCGCTGCTGCCGATGGGCGGCGCAGTCTCCGGGGTGGCCGGGCCGAACTGGATGCTGATCGGCGACGCCGCGGCCTGCGTCAACCCGCTCAACGGCGAAGGCATCGACTACGGCCTGGAGACCGGACTGCTGGCCGCCGAGATGTTGGACTGCGGCGACCTCACCCACGCCTGGCCGGAGTTGCTGGCCGCCCGCTACGCCCGCGGGTTCTCGGTGGCGCGCCGGCTGGCGCTGCTGCTGACGTTCCCGAAGTTCCTGCCGGCCACCGGCCCGGTGGCGATGCGCTCGACGACGCTGATGCGGGTGGCGGTGCGGGTGATGGCCAATCTGGTCACCACCGACGACGCCGACCTGGTGGCTCGAGCCTGGCGCGGCGGGGGGCGGATGTCCCGGCTGATCGACCGTCGGCCTCCGTTCGCTTAGCCGGTCCCGGTGGTATCAACGCCGTTGACATATATCAGACGCATTGATATACCGGACTGATGAGCGATTCATTAGATCTTGAGTTCGACGCCGCCTACCGTGGCGAATCCGAGCAAATGGGCGGCTTGGGCGCCAAGCCACCGTGGAGCATCGGGGAACCCCAACCCGAGCTGGCCACCCTGATCGCCGAAGGCAAGTTTCACGGCGACATCCTCGACGTCGGCTGCGGCGAGGCCGCCATCTCGCTGTATCTGGCCGAACGGGGCCACACCACGGTGGGTCTCGACATGTCGCCCACCGCCATCGACCTGGCCCGCGCCGAGGCCGCCAAACGCGGCCTGACCAACGCCACCTTCGAGGTCGCCGACATCAGCGCGTTCACCGGTTATGACGGCCGGTTCGGCACCATCGTCGACAGCACGCTGTTCCACTCCATCCCGGTGGAGGCCCGCGAGGGTTACCAGCGCTCGATCGTGCGCGCCGCCGCGCCGGGAGCGTCGTACTTCGTCCTGGTCTTCGACAAGGCCGCGATCCCGGAGGGCCCGCCGTTCGCGGTGACCGAGGATGAACTGCGCGAGGTGGTGTCGAAGTACTGGGTGATCGACGAGATCAAGCCGGCCCGGTTGCACGCGGTGTTCCCCGACGACTTCCCCGGCTTCGGCGGCGTGCCGCTGCGCGACGAGGCAGGCGGCCGCAAATCGGCTGCGGGTTGGCTGCTCTCGGCGCACCTGGGCTGAGATCGCCATGAGCACTGCGAGTCTCCCCGGCTGGCTCAAGCCGATGAACAAGGTCATGATGACGATCCAGAAGCTCGGCATCACCGCGGGACCCGTCAGCGTGTTGACGGTGCCCGGCCGCAAGTCAGGCCAACCCCGCAGTACGCCGATGACGCCGTTCACAGTCAATGGCAGCGTGCACGGTGTGGCGTTTCCCGGTGCCGACTGGGCGAGCAATGCCCGCGCCGCGCGGGTGGGAACGTTGACCCGTGGGCGCAGATCGCGAACCGTGCAGATCGTGGAACTGCCCGCCGACGAGGCGCGGCCGGTGCTGCGGGCATTTCACTCCGAGGTGCCGGTCGGGGTGGGGTTCATGAAGCGCACCGGCCTGGCACCGCACGGCACTCCTGAGGAGATCGAAGCGCTCGCCGGCCGCTGCGCCGTCTTCCGGTTCGACCCGGTGGCGGACTGATCGCCGTCAGGCCAAGGGCTTGCGGGCCGAATGCAGGGCGACGATGCCGCCGGTGAGGTTGCGCCAGCTCACGTCCGACCAGCCCGCCGCGCCGATCCGCTCGGCCAACGCGGCCTGGTCGGGCCAGGCCCGGATCGACTCGGCCAGATAGACGTAGGCCTCCGGATTAGACGACACCGCCCGGGCCACCGCCGGCAGCGCCCGCATCAGGTACTCCTTGTAGGCGGTGGCGAACACCGGGACGGTCGGGGTGGAAAACTCGCAAACCACCAGTCGCCCACCGGGTTTGGTCACCCGGGCCATCTCCCGCAGCCCCGCGGTATGGTCGACGACGTTGCGCAGCCCAAAGCTGATCGTCACCGCATCGAACACGCCGTCGTCGAACGGCAGCTTGGTGGCATCGCCGGCCACCTTGGGCACGTCTCGTTTGTGGCCCGCGGCCAGCATGCCGACCGAGAAATCCGCGGCCACGCACCACGCGCCCGACTTCGCCAGTTCGACGGTGGACACCGCAGTCCCGGCGGCCAGGTCCAGCACCTTCTCCCCGGGCTGCAGTCCCAGTGCTTTCCGCGTCGCTCGCCGCCAGGAACGGTCGCGGCCCAGCGACATCACGGTGTTGGTCACGTCGTAGCGGCGCGCGACACCGTCGAACATCGATGCCACCGCGTGGGGGTCTTTGTCCAGGCTCGCGCGGCTCACGGTGTCGACGCTACCCGCCTCCGATAGGGTGGGTGGAATGCGGTCTTGGCTGGGCACATTGGCGGCACTGGTGACGTTCGGCGCGGCGTTGGCGGCTCCCGCGGCGGCAGACCCCGGCGGTTCAGCGAGCCTCGACGGAGGAGAGGCGAAGCTGGGACCGGCGCATGGACCCGGTGTGCCGGGCACCGCCCTGTCCCCCGACCACTTCGGCGTGCTCGCCGGCTCGGCCGACGCCCCGGTACAGCTGGAGATCTTCTGCGACCCGCAATGCTCGGAGTGTGCGAAGTTCGAGGCGGCCTCCGGGGACGCCCTGGGCCGGCACCTGGCCGCCGGGGACGTCACGGTCACCTACCGCTGGATGACGTTTCTGGATGCCCGCCGCGACAACGACACCTCCGCCCGCGTCGGCAACGCGCTGATGGCCGCCGCCGATCCGGTCACCCCGGCAGCGTCCTACCAGACGTTCGTCAACGAGCTGTACCGCAAGGGCGCGACGCCGAATCTCGAGGACATCGCGACCACCGCACGGGAGAGCGGCCTGCCCGCCCACGTGGTGGACAGGATCGCCGAGGGTCAGCCGGCCGTCGAGCCGACGTCGATGAACGCCTTCAACCGGGTACAGCTGCTGGCGGCCAACCCGGAGAGCCCCGGCACCCCAACGGTTTACGATCTTGCCACCCGAACTGTTGTCGACACCGATGATGCCGGCTGGCTGGACCGGCTGGTGCAGGAGCGCTAGCGGCGCTTCGGCTCGCAGGCGATGCCGTCGCCGTCGCGGTCGAGTTCCGAGCGATACCCTGGCTCACCCTGGTAGATGGGCGCCGCTCCTGCGTCACGGGCGGCGGCGCAGTTCTTGTAGTAGGGCTCTGCCACAGCGGTTGGAGCGGTTGCAACGCCGACTCCGAAAGCGAGTGCACCGATGAGGGACACGGTACGTCGATTCATGGAAGGACTCCTCGTCGTTGAGGGCCGTCGCTTGCTGGCAACCGAACGGCAGGAAATCCACGGCAGGCTAGCAGGTGGCCAACCCTGCGTCAGCTACTGGTTCCCGCCCAGCGCCGTTCGACGACGGCCAATCCCGCCAGCGCCGCGGCGCCGACCAGCAAGGCGATCACCACGATCGAGCCGGCCGGGATGATCGCCAGTACCGCGGTGCGGTGCTGTACCCGCACCAGGTCCGGGTCGGCCTTGTCGTATTCGACGTAAATGCGCATCCCGGTTGCCAATTCGGAGGGATAGAGCACCCCGAGCTCGGGGCGGGCGCCGGCATCGCCGAGGCTGCGGGGGCGACGCTGCCGGCGGGCGGCGGGGCCGGGGCGGGTTCATCGTGCTTGCCGCAGGCGGCGAGCAGCAGCAGGCTGGCCAGGGCGGCCGCCCGGCACAGGGCCGTGGTGGCGGTTGATCGTTTCATTGGAACTCCACGGATGGATGGTCGACATGACTCACCCTGCCGAGGCTAGCGCCGCGCAAATGAAGCGCCGATTAGCGACCGTCGGCGCCGCCGCGAACCTTCACGCGGCGTTGGCACGGCCGCGCGCTACTGCCGCACGCCGCGCGGGTTGCCGGGCGTGGCCGGCACGCTGCTGCGGAACGGGTTGATGTCCAGCCCGCCGCGGCGGGTGTAGCGGCCATGCACGCTGAGCTGCTGCGGCGCGCAGCGGCGGGTGAGGTCGACGAAGATGCGCTCCACGCATTGCTCGTGGAACTCGTTGTGGGTGCGGAACGAGACCAGGTAGCGCAGCAGGCCGGCGTGGTCGATCGGCGCGCCGCGGTAGGCGATCTGCACGCTGCCCCAGTCGGGCTGGCCGGTCACCGGGCAATTCGAGCGCAGCAGGTGCGAGACCACCGTTTCGGCCACCGCGGTCGCGCCGGTGTCGGCGCGCAGGTACTCGGGCCGCGGCGGGCCGTAGTGGTCGATGGCGATGTCCTGCGCGTCGAGCAGCTCGCCGTCCAGCTCCGCCACCGGCAGGGACGCGGCGCGCACCGGCGCCAGCTCCACCCCGACCACGGCACCGGCCGCGGCGGAGAGGTCGCGACGCATGGTTTCGGCGAGCGTGTCGGCGTCGGCGAGGGATTCCTGCGCGAAACCGTTCAGGTACAGCTTGAACGACTTCGATTCGATGATGTGCGGCGACGCCGCCGGTACGCGGAACTCGGCCAGCGCCACCTGCGGCTTGCCGCGCGGGTCCAGCCATGACAGCTCGTAGGCATTCCAGATGTCCACGCCGTGGAAGGGCAGCGTCTCGGCCACGCCGAGCTCCGCGCGCTTGTCCGCGCGCGGGATCGGGAACAGCAGCTGCGGGTCGTAGCGGTCGGCGTAGACGGTGTCCTTGCCGAGCGGGGAGTGTTCGGGGGTGCTCATCCGCTTGAGTTTACCCGCTCCCGCGGGAGGGCCTGATGCCGTGCACGAGCGCGCCTAGCCGTCAGCCACGTGGAAGTGCCGCTTGAAGGGGACGCCATCGCCGGCGGGCTCCTCCAGCTCGCGCGCGTAGCGGTGGCCGGCGTAGACCGCGTGGGCGATCAGGCCCGGCGCCTCGGCGTCGCCGATGCAACGCAGCGAGCGCAGCCCGGCGGCCGGCCATTCCGTTTCGCGGCCAAGCAGCGCCTGGTACAACGCATCGTCCGGCACGCGGGCGGTCACGGTGACGACGGCGTCGCAGGCCAGCTCGCGGCGCCGGTGGTCCCACACGTTCTCGACGGTGAGCGTGCGGCCGGCGTAGCCGACGATGTCGTGCGACACGATCGCCTCGATGCCGAGTTTGGCCATCCGTTTGCGGATATGCCGGTAATCCAGCGTGTGCTGGCTCCATGGCGCGATGCTGTCGTCCGGCGTCAGGCAGGACACTTCGCAGCCGCGCAGCGCCAAAACCTCGGCGGCGATGCCGGCGTAGTAGAAGCCGTCGTCGTCGAATACCACCACGCGGCCCTCGGGCAGGCGGCCGTCCATCAGGTCGTCGGGCGTATAAATGCGCGTGTTGTCGGCGAAACCATCGATGGCCGCGCCGTGGCTGCGGCCGTAGCCGTCGCGGCGCCAGTGGCAGCCGGTGGCCAGCACCACGTGTTCGGCGCCGAAGTCGAGCACGTCTTGCGCCGTGAGTGCGGAATCGAGATAGACGGCCACATTCGCCAGCTTGCGGATCTGGCCGACGCGCCAGTCGCGCACGCGTGCCCATTCGGCCAGGCCCGGCAGGCGCGCTTCGCGGGTGACGCGGCCGCCGAGTTCCCGGCGCGCCTCGGCCAGGCTCACCTCATAGCCGCGCTGGCCCAGTGCGCGCGCCGCCTCCAGTCCGGCCGGGCCGGCGCCGACCACCAGCACGCGCGCGGCGCTACGTTTCGGCGCGATGCGCTCCGGGTGCCAGCCCTTGCGCCACTCCTCGCCCATGGTCGGGTTCTGCGTGCAGCGGATCGGCGAGATGGTCATGTCGCCGGAGACGCAGATGTTGCAGCCGATGCATTCGCGGATGTCGTCGATGCGGCCTTCCTCGATCTTGCGCGGCAGGAACGGGTCGGCGATCGACGGGCGCGCGCAGCCGATCATGTCGAGCACGCCGCGCTTCAGTTGCGAGACCATGGTGTCGGGCGAGGTGAAGCGGCCGACGCCGACCACCGGCTTGGTGGTGGTCTGCTTGACGAAGTCGATGAACGGCTCCTGCGCACCTTCCGCGGCGAAGCGCGACGGCACCGAGTCGTTGTACCAGGCGGCCAGGTTCACGTCCCAGAGATCCGGCAGCTCGGCCAGCATGGCCACGATGTCCTTCGCCTCGGCCAGCTCGACGCCGCCGGGGCCCAGCAGCTCCTCGGTGGCGAACCGCAGCGCGACGGCGCAGGTGTCGCCCACCGCGTCCTTGGTGTCTTCGAGCACTTCGCGCAGCAGCCGCACACGGTTCTCCAGCGAGCCGCCGTACTCGTCGCTGCGCTGGTTGCGCCGACGCTGCAGGAAGTGCATCGCCAGCGACAGGTCGTGCGCGGCGTAGACATAGATGATGTCCATGCCCGCGCGCCTGCCGCGGATCGCCGCCTCGCGGTGCCAGCGCCGGTATTCGCGGATGTCGTGTTTCGTCATCGCCCGCGCCTGGTGCGGGTAGCCGTACTTGGTCGGCTGGTGCGAGGGCGCGATCAGCACCTCCCGCGAATAGAGGTTGGACGCCGTCGGGCCGTTGTGGGTCAGTTCCAGCGCGGCCAGCGCGCCGTGCGCGTGCACCTTGTCGCACATCAGCGCCAGCGCGGGGATGTCGCGGTCGTCCCACAAACGCGCCTCGACGTAGGGCGTCAGATCGCCGCTGGGGTGGATCTCGCACTCCTCGGTGGAGACCACCGCCCAGCCGCCCTCGGCCTTCACCTCGCGCATCGCCGCATGCGCCAGCGGCATCGCGTGGCCCATGCCGTTGCAATGCGGCACCTGGAAGAAGCGGTTCTTCGCGGTCACCGGACCGATCTTGAGCGGGGTGAACAGGAGGTCGTAACGCGGGTCGCGCATGGGTTCAGGCCTTGGTCGCCGCGGTCGCGCCACGACGTCGCATGAAGAAATACAGGGGCAACCCGGCCGCGATCAGGCCAAGGGCGTAGACGAACGGCGCCCCGCCGATGCCGATGAAGGCATAGACCACGTACAGCGTGGCAATCACGGCGACCAGCAGCACGCCACGCCCGCGGCTCGGCGCGGCACCACGCCGCCACAAAACCGCGAGCGCCAGCGCGCAGGCCAGGTACAGCGGCAGGTTCGCTGCGGTCACCAGCAGCGTGATGAAGGTGAACGCGGCCACCAGCGAACTGCTGTAGCTCATCCACACCATCACGGAGGCAAGCACGCCGGTGACCACCAGCGCGGTCGTCGGCGCACCGTGCCGGTTGCCGCGCATGAGCAGCGACGGGAGCACGCCGTTGGCAGCCATGGTGCGGGTCAGCTGGCCGGCCAGCAGGGTCCATCCGTTCAGCGCACCGAGCCCGCTGACCACCACGAACAGTGCCAGCCAGCGGCCGGAGCCGGCCGCGCCGAACTGTTCCATCAACAACGCGAACGGCGCGCCGGCGCTGGCCAGCACGTCCTGCCGGATCAGCAGCAGCGGCACCGCGCAGACCACCAGGTAGATCGCCGCGACCACCACCGCGCCGGCCATCGTCGCGCGCGGAATCGTGCGGCCGGGGTCGTCGACGCGCTCGGCGGGGATGCTTGCCGATTCGATGCCTAGCATGGCGAACAGCGCGATGGTGGACGCCGCCATCACGCCGCCGAAGCTCACCGGCGTGGCCGGCGGGTGCGCCACGTAGCTGGCCGGCGAAGTGAGCAGCACCCAGCCGCCGAGCGCCGCGATCGCCAGCATCGGCAGCAGCTTCAGCGCGGTGGTGGCGATCTGCACCACGCCGCCGGTGCGCACGCCGAACAGGTTGACCAGCACGAACAGCCACACCAGCGCCAGTGCGAACGCCGCCGGCGGCACCGCCGCCAGGCCGGGCACCACCACCGTGAGATAGCCGACCACGCCGGTGGCCAGCGCGGCATTGGTCAGCCACAGCGAAACCCAGTACGCCCACATCGCCATGTAGGCAGGCAGATCGCCAAGCGTCTCGCGCACATAGCCATAGGGGCCGTCCGCGCCCGGCAGCGCTGCGGAAAGATGTGCGAACACCCGCGCCAGGGTGAGGCAACCCAGCAGCGTGATGCCCCAGCCGATCAGCGCGTTGAAGCCGTACGGCGCCAGCGAGGAGGGCAGCAGGAAGATGCCCATGCCGATCACGTTGCCGACCACCAGCGCGGTGCAGGTCCAGAAGCCGATCCGCTGGCTGCCGCGCATGGCGGTCAGCGGCTTCATCCGGCGTCCACCATGGCCGGCGCGCTCATGCCGACTCGCCGGCCGGCCCCGCGTAGGCCGCGCGCAACAGGTTCTGGAAATGCCACACGCCGCTCTCGCGCCTGGGGTTGAGCCGGCCCGGGCGATAGGCGCCGGAGGCCAACCCGCGCTGCACCGCCTCGCAGATGCCGATGTCCTCGTTCTGCACCTCGTCGCTGAAGTTGCGGTCGGCCTCCATGCGCGCCTGCGCCGCGGCGTCCTGCGCGTAGTAGTAGTCGAACACGATGCGGCAGCGGCCCGGGCCCAGCGGCAGGATGCGGTTGGTCTGCAATCTCCCCGGCATGATGTTGAGCATCACGTTGGGATAAATGAAGTAGTAGAACGCCTCGCCGTCGCCGTAGATGTCGGTGCTGTTGCGCAGGGGCGAGGATTGCAGCGAATGCCAGGCGAACAGCTCGGTGTCGTAGGCGCGGTAGTCCAGCACCTTGGACAGGCCCGGATGCACGTGCGGCAGGTGGTAGCCCTCGAGGAAGTTGTCGACGTAGACCTTCCAGTTGCAGTCGATGTCGTAGGTGTCGCGGCGCAGGTAGCGCATCGCCGCCAGGTCGATCGGCGCGATGCGTTCGGCGATGCCGCCGTAGACCTGCTCGAACGGGGGCACCTCCTCGTCCAGTGCGACGAACACCAGCCCTTGCCACTCGTGCACGCGGTACGGCGGCAGGCGGATGTCCTCCACGCGGAAATCCGCGGCGCCCTGCATTTCCGGCGCGCTGCGCAGCTGGCCGTCGAGGGTGTAGGTCCAGCCGTGGTACTTGCAGTGCAGCGCCCGCGCGCCCTTGCCGTCGCACAGCGCCAGCGGGCCGGCGCGGTGGCGGCAGACATTGGGGAAGCCGCGCAGCACGCCATCCTCGCCGCGCACCAGCAGCAAGGGCACGCCGGCAACCTGTTCGACCACATGGTCGCCCGGCCCGGCCAGCTGTTCCTGCTGCGCCACCAGTTGCCAGCTGCGCGCGAACACCGCGCGCTGCTCCATCGCCAGCATGGCTTCCCCCGCGTAGTAGCGCGCCGGCAGGGCGTGCGCGCGGTCGAGCGGTTCGACGATGGTGTCGTTTTGCATGGATTGCTGCCCCCGGTTGGACGGCCGCGAACCGCCCGGCCGGCGCGTTCCGCCGCGGTCGGCGGCGACGTCCGGGCGAGCCTAGCGCTTGTGTCGAACCGGCGGCAACCGCGCGCGTGAGCGTCGGCAGCGGGCCCGCCCGCAAGCCCCGGCACCCCCTATCTACCGACCGGATTCGGTTGTAGATTGCGACGAAACCCGCGAGAAGCCGCTGCCGTCCATGCCAGGCGCCGTACTGCTGTCGCCACTTTGCCCCATCGCACCGCGAGGGCCGTCGGCGTGGCCGCCACGGGGCAACGCATGATCGCGGCGCCGGCCAGCGGCACGCTTGAGCAGGCGCTGGCGCACGCGGAGCGGCTGCTGCAACGCGACCCCGCGCTGGCGGTGGAACAGGTCGAGGAGATCCTGCAGGCAGTCGGCGCACACCCGCTCGCATTGCAGCTGCTGGCCGCCGCGCGCCTGCGCCAGGGCGATGCCCGGGCCGCGCTCGACATCCTGCTGCCGCTGGCATCCTCGCAACCGGCATGGGCGGCGCTGCAGTTCGACCTGGGCGTGGTGCTGGGCCGGCTCGGACGCGGCGAGGAGGCGATCGCTGCGCTGCGCCGCGCGGTCGCGCTGCAACCCGAGCTGCCGCAAGCCTGGCGCGAACTCGGCGACCACCTGATGGCAGCCGGCGAGCAGGACGCCGCCGATGCCGCCTACGCCAGGCACGTGCTGCATTCCACCCACGATCCGCACCTGATGGGCGCCGCCGTGGCGCTCGCCGAAGGCCGCGTGCCGCAGGCCGAGGCGCTGTTGCGGGAGCATCTGAAACAGGCGCCCACCGACGTGGCGGCGATCCGCATGTTCGCCGAGGTCGCCGCCCGCGTGGGCCGCAACGAGGATGCGCTGAACCTGCTCGCACGCTGCCTCGAACTCGCCCCCGGCTTCGACGCCGCACGCCAGCACTACGCCATGGTCCTGCATCGCAGCAACCGGCCCGGGGAGGCACTGGCGCAGATCGAACACCTGCTGGCGAGCGACCCGCAGCACCCGGCCTACCGCAACCTCAAGGCGGTGGTGTTGTGCCGCATCGGCGATTACGAGCCAGCCCTCGCGATCTACGCCGACCTGGTGCAGCACTACCCGGACAACCCGCGGGTGTGGATGAGCTATGGCCACGCGCTGAAGACCGCCGGCTTCGTCGAGCGCGCGATCGCCGCCTACCGGCACAGCCTGGCGCGCCTGCCCTCGTTCGGCGAAGTCTGGTGGAGCCTGGCCAACCTCAAGACCTTCCGCTTCGGCGCGGCCGACCTCGCCACCATGGGCGAGCAGCTGGCGCGCACGGATCTTTCGGACGAGGACCGCCTGCACCTGGAGTTCGCCATGGGCAAGGCGCGCGAGGATGCCGGCGCCTGCGCGGAGTCGTTCGCCCACTACGCACGCGGCAACGCGATCCGCCGCGCGCAACTGCACTACAGCGCGGAGGTGACCAGCGCGCGGGTGGACCGCGCCTGCGCGCACTACACCGGCGATTTCTTCGCCGCGCGCGCGGGCATGGGCTGCCCGGCGCGCGATCCGATCTTCGTGGTCGGGCTGCCGCGCGCCGGCTCCACCCTGATCGAGCAGATCCTGTCCAGCCACAGCCAGGTCGAGGGCACGATGGAGCTGCCCGAGGTCGCCTCGATCACCCGCAGCCTGCGCCGCCAGGCCGATGGCGACGGCGAGACGCCCTACCACGACGCGCTGGCCGCGCTCGACGCCGACGCGCTGCGCGCGCTCGGCGAGCGCTACCTCGCGCACACCCGCATCCAGCGCAAGACCTCGGCACCGCTGTTCATCGACAAGATGCCGAACAACTTCATGCACGTCGGCCTGATCCAGCTGATGCTGCCGAACGCGCGGATCATCGACGCGCGCCGGCATCCGCTGGCGTGCTGTTTCTCGGCGTTCAAGCAGCATTTCGCGCGCGGGCAGAGTTTCAGCTACGACCTGGAAGACGTGGGGCGCTACTACCGCGACTACGTCCGCCTGATGGCGCACTTCGACGCGGTGCTGCCCGGACGCATCCACCGCGTGTTCTACGAGCGCATGGTGGCGGATACCGAGGGCGAGGTGCGCCGTCTGCTGGACTATTGCGGCCTGCCGTTCGAGGACGCCTGCCTGCGCTTCTTCGAGAACCCGAGGCCGGTGCACACCGCCAGTTCGGAACAGGTGCGCCGTCCGATCTACCGCGAGGGCGTGGACCACTGGCGCCAGTTTGCGCCGTGGCTGGGGCCGCTGGAGCAGGCGCTCGGGCCCGTGCTGCAACGCTATCCCGAGGTTCCCGGGTTCACCTGAAAGACCAGGGGTTTGGTTGGTTTGCCGTTCACCGGATGAGGGGAAATCGCATGCACGCAAGCAGATCCAGACAGGCCATGAACGCCCGGCGGGCGGCATTGATCCGAGTGCCGCTGGCGGCCGCCATCTGTCTCGCCATGGCGGCACCGGCCGTCGCGCAGGACACCGGCCAGTCCGCGCCGCCCGACGCCACGCCGGCGGCAAAGCAGAAGACCACCACGCTCGGCGTGGTCACGGTGACCGCGCAGAAGCGCACGGAGAACCTGCAGAAGGTGCCGATCAGCATGGACGTGCTGGCCACCGACCAGCTCGAAGCGCTGCATGTGAAAAGCTTCGACGACTACGTGAAGTACCTGCCCAGCGTGAGCTTCCAGCAGGGCGGCGGCGGCATTGCCACCGGCCCCGGCTTCGTCTCGATCTACATGCGCGGCGTGACCAGCGGCGGCAACACCAACCACTCCGGCTCGCAGCCGAGCGTGGGCGTCTACCTCGACGACCAGCCGGTGACCACGATCCAGGGCCCGCTCGACATCCACATGTACGACATCGCCCGCATCGAGGTGCTGGCCGGCCCGCAGGGCACGCTGTACGGCGCCAGCGCCGAGGCCGGCGCCCTGCGCATCATCACCAACAAGCCCGACCCGACCGGTTACGCGGCGAGCTACAGCCTGGGCGTGGACACGCTCGCGCACGGCGGCATCGGCTACACCGCCGAGGGCATGCTCAACCTGCCGATCAACTCGAAGGCCGCGATCCGCCTGGTCGGCTGGCGCGAGCACGACGCCGGCTACATCGACAACAAGGCCGGCTCGCGCACCTTCCCCAGCTCCGGCATCACCATCAGCAATGCACCGGGCTGCACGGCGAGCGGCAGCTCGCCCTCGTCGGCCTTGCAGTGCGTCGGCCACGCGAAAGACAACTACAACGACGCCAACACCACCGGTGCGCGCGCCGCGCTGAAGGTCGACCTCGACGACAACTGGTCGATCACGCCGATGCTGATGGGGCAGCAGACCATCTCGCACGGCAACTTCGCCAGCGACCCGACGGTGGGCGACCTGGCCGTCACGCACTTCTATCCCGAGCGCGTGAACGATCGCTGGTGGCAGGGCGCGCTGACCGTGCAGGGCAAGATCGGCAACTTCGACCTGACCTATGCCTATGCGCACCTCAAGCGCAACCAGGAGGAGCAGACCGACTACAGCGACTACGGCTTCTGGTACGACGCGCTGTACGGCTCGGGCGCGTACTTCTATGACAACAGCGGCGCGCTGGTCAATCCGTCGCAACACATCAGCGATCGCGACGGCTACACCAACAGCAGCCACGAGCTGCGCCTGGTCTCGCCGGCGGATGATCGCCTGCGCCTGGTCGCCGGCGCGTTCTGGCAGAAGCAGAAGCACGACATCATGCAGAACTACCAGGTCGACGGCCTGGCCGACGCGCTCTCCGTCACCGGCTGGAACGACACCATCTGGCTGACCCGGCAGATGCGCTACGACCGCGACGAGGCGCTGTTCGGCGAACTGTCGTGGGATTTCATCCCCGACGTGCTCACCGGCACCATCGGCGAACGCTACTACCGCACCAGCAACCAGCTGTACGGCTACTTCGGCTACGGCGCGGGCTTCTCCTCCAGCCAGGGCGAGGCTGCCTGCGTGTCGCCCGAGCCGTTCATGGGCGCGCCGTGCCTGGACTTCAACAAGAAGGTGAAGGAGAGCGGCAACCTCACCAAGTTCAACCTGACCTGGAACATCAGCGACACCAAGATGATCTACGCCACCCGCTCGGAGGGCTTCCGCCCCGGCGGCGTGAACCGGCGCGGCACCCTGCTGCCGTACCACGCCGACTTCCTGATCAACCAGGAACTGGGCTGGAAGACCTCATGGCTGGACAACCGGGTGTCGTTCAACGGCGCGGTGTTCCGCGAGACCTGGAACGACTTCCAGTTCCCGATCCTGGGCGCCAACGGCCTCACCGAAATCAAGAACGCCAACTCCGCGCGCATCGAGGGTCTGGAATCGCAGTTGAACTGGCAGGCCACCTACAACCTGCAACTGACCGCCGGCTGGGCGCTGTACCGCGCGCGGCTGACCGCCAACTACTGCGGCTTCACCGACGCCAGCGGACGCCCGATCACCGACTGCCCGCCCGGCTCGCTCAACCCGCAGGACGGCAGCGTGGTGTCCGGGCCGCTGGCGCCGAAGGGCACCCAGCTGCCGATCACGCCGAAGTTCAAGGGCAACCTGATCGCGCACTACAGCTTCACCATCGGCGACAGCGATGCGTTCGTGCAGGCCGCGCTGGTCCACGTGGGCACGCGCACCACCGACCTGCGCCTGAGCGAACGCGCGCTGCTGGGCGACCTGCCTGCCTACAACACGCTGGACCTGTCCGCCGGCGTGCAGAAAGGCAGCTGGTCGGCCGACGTCTACGTCAACAACGCCTTCGACAAGCGCGCCGCGCAGTACAAGTACACCGAGTGCGGCGTCGACGTTTGCGGCGCCCATGGCGTGGTGGCGCAATACCCGAACGGTCAGGTCTACACCGGCTACAGCCTGCCGCGCACCATCGGCATCCGCTTCAAGCAGGAGTTCTAGCCGCCCGCGCCGCTGCCCCGCCCACGCGGGGCAGCGGCCCGCGTTACGCGTTGACCATGCGCATGCCGGCATCGACGTAGCGGCTGCCGCTGGCGACGTCGGGCGGAAACACCGCGTCGATCGCCTTCAGCTCGGCGGCGTCGAGCCGCACGTCCAGCGCGCCGAGGTTCTCGTCCAGCCGGCTGCGCTTGCGCGTGCCGGGGATGGCCAGCACGTTTTCGCCCTGTGCCAGCACCCAGGCCAGCGCCAGTTGCGCGGGCGAGCAGCCCTTGTCGGCGGCGATGACTTTCACCTGCTCGACCAGCTGCAGGTTGCGCGCGAAGTTGTCGCCCATGAAACGCGGGCTGCCGCGGCGGTAGTCGTCGGCGTCGAAATCGTCCGGCGAGCGGATCGCGCCGGTGAGGAAGCCGCGCCCCAACGGCGAGTAGGCGACCAGGCTCACGCCGAGCCTGCGGCACGCGGCGAGCATGCCGTTGGTCTGCGGGTCGCGCGTCCACAGCGAGAACTCGCTTTGCAGCGCGGCGATCGGATGCACCTTGCAGGCGCGCTCCAGCGTCGTGCCGGAGGCCTCGCTCAGGCCGAGGTAGCGCACCTTGCCGGCGGCCACCAGCTCGGCCATCGCGCCCACGGTTTCCTCGATCGGCACCTGCGGATCGACGCGGTGCTGGTAGTACAGGTCGATGGTGTCGATGCCCAGGCGCTTCAGGCTGGCGTCGCAGGCGGAGTGCACGTACTCCGGGCGACCGTTGACGCCGCGTGCCGCGGGGTCGTCCGGATCCCGCACGATGCCGAACTTGGTCGCCACGAAGGCCTGATCGCGGCGCCCCCTGATGGCCTTGCCGACCAGCACCTCGTTGGTGTGCGGGCCGTACATGTCGGCGGTGTCGAGCAGGTTGAGGCCACGCTCCAGCGCGTGGTGGATGGTGGCGATCGACTCGGCGTCGTCGTGCGCGCCGTAGAACGCGCTCATGCCCATGCAGCCGAGGCCGAGGGCGGAGACTTGGGGGCCGTGGCCGAGGGGGCGCATCTGCATGGGGTTGCTCCGGTGGGTGAGGGTGGACGCATGGTGCGCCGTGGCGGCCTTCCGATAAATACTCAATAATGACCAGCACCATTCAAGCAACGACAACAATGGCGATGGACCGACTGCAGGCCATGCGGCTCTACACGCGGATCGTCGAGCTGGGCAGCTTCACCGCCGCGGCGGACGACCTCGGCCTGCCTCGCGCCACCGCCACCCACGCGATCAAGCGCCTGGAAGCACGGCTCGGCGCGCAGCTGCTGCAGCGGACCACCCGCCGCGTGCGCGCCACCCGCGGCGGCGAGACCTATTACGGCCACTGCCTGCGCCTGCTCGCCGACGTGGACGAGGTGGAGGCGGACTTTCGCGAGGCGCGGGTGCAGCCCAAGGGCCGCCTGCGCGTGGACCTGCCGGCCTCGCTGGCCAGCCTGCTGGTGATCCCGGCGCTGCGCGAGTTCTTTGCCCGCTATCCGCAGATCGGCCTGGACATCGGCACCGGCGACCGCTTCGTCGACCTGGTGGGCGAAGGCGTGGACTGCGTGCTGCGCGTGGGCGAGCTGGCCGACTCGGACATGGTCGGGCGCCGCGTGGGCCGCTTCGAGCTGGCCACCGTGGCCAGCGCCGCCTACCTGCGCCGACACCCGATGCCCGACTCGCTGGCGGCCTTGCAGGATGGCCACGTCGCGGTGAACTGGATCTCGCCCACCACCCGCCGCGCCGAACCGCTGGAGTTCATGGTCGGTCGCCGGCGCCGCGAGGTGGCGCTGCCCGGCTGCGTCAGCGTCAGCAGCGCCGAGGCCTACTACGGCTGCTGCGAGGCGGGCCTGGGCATCGCGCAGATCCCGCGCTACCGCATCGCCGCGGCATTGAAGAGCGGCCGCCTGCGCGAGCTGCTGCCCGCCCATCCGCCGCCTTCGTTGCCGATGACCGTGCTCTACCCGCAGCAGCGGCAGATGCCCGCGCGGCTGCGCGTGTTCGTCGACTGGCTGGTGGAGTTGACCGCCACCCTGCGCTGAGGGGCGGCCGGCGTGGCGCGTGATCCGGGTCCGCATCGGCCCGGCCGCATTGGCGGTACGCTGATGCAGCTTTGCCGCATACCGAGGAGGCGCTTCATGGCTGGCATCCGATTCTGGTGGTTCCCGGCGCTCGCCGTGCTGGCGACGTGTGGTGGCGCCGCCCACGCCGCCGACGGCCCGGCGCCGGGCCAGCCGGTCGACTGGCCCGCGATCCACGCCGAGCGGCCGGCCGACCCCGCACTGGAGCAGCGCGTGCGCCGCATCGTGGCCGGCATGACCCTGGCGCAGAAGATCGGCCAGATGACCCAGGCCGAGATCAAGTCGATCACCCCGGCGCAGGTGCGGCAGTACTACATCGGTTCGGTGCTCAACGGCGGCGGCTCCTGGCCGGGCAAGAACAAGCACGCTGCCGTCGGCGACTGGCTCGACCTGGCCGAGCGTTACCGCGAGGCGTCGATGGCCACCGATGCCAAGGTGAAGATCCCGGTGATCTGGGGCACCGACGCGGTGCATGGCGACAACAACGTGTTCGGCGCCACCCTGTTCCCGCACAACATCGGCCTCGGCGCGGCGCACGACCCGGCGCTGATCGAGGCCATAGGCAGGGCCACCGCGCGCTCGGTGCGCGCCACCGGCATCGACTGGGCCTTCGCGCCCACGCTCGCGGTGGCGCAGAACGTGCGCTGGGGCCGCACCTACGAGAGTTTCTCCAGCGAGGCGCCGCTGGTGCGCGAGTACGCAGGCGCCTACGTCACCGGACTGCAGGGCAACTTCGACGACCACCACGTGATGGCCACCGCCAAGCACTTCATCGGCGATGGCGCCACCTGGAACGGCGTGGACGAAGGCCAGGCCCGGGTCAGCCGGCAGGACATGATCAACGTGCACGGCGCCGGCTACGTCGGCGCGTTGCGCGCCGGCGTGCTGAGCGTGATGGCCTCCTACAACAGCTGGGACGACGTGGCCGACGGCGTCGACTACGGCAAGATGTCCGGCGCCCGCGCCCTGCTCACCGACGCGCTGAAGGAGAAGATGGGCTTCGACGGTTTCGTGGTGTCCGACTGGAACGCGATCGGCCAGCTGCCCGGCTGCAGCAACGCCAGTTGCCCGCAGGCGATCAACGCCGGCATCGACATGGTGATGGTGCCCGACGACTGGCAGGCCTTCATCGCCAATACCACCCGCCAGGTCGAGAACGGCCAGATCCCGATCAGCCGCATCGACGACGCGGTGAGCCGCATCGTGCGCGCCAAGCTGCGCATGGGCCTGTTCGACAAGCCGCCCGCGCAGCGCGAAGGCGCCGGCGATGCCGCCGCCCTGCAGCACCGCGAGCTGGCGCGCCGCGCGGTGCGCGAATCGCTGGTGCTGCTGAAGAACAACCACGGCGCGCTGCCGCTGAAGGCGGGCGCGAAGATCCTGGTGGTCGGCAAGAGCGCCGACAGCCTGCCGAACCAGACCGGCGGCTGGTCGCTGACCTGGCAGGGCACCGACAACACCAACGCCGACTTCCCGCACGGCGAGACCATCCTGGCCGGCCTGCGCGCCGCCGACGGCGCGGCCAATGTCAGCTACAGCCCGAGCGCGGCCGGCATCGACCTCGCACCCTTCGACGCCATCGTGGCGGTGATCGGGGAAACGCCGTATGCGGAGATGAAGGGCGACATCAAGCTGCCCGCCACGCTACGCCACAGCGACCGCTACCCGGAGGACCTGGCCGTGCTGCAGGCCGTGGCCAGGGCGCACAAACCGGTGGTGACGGTGTTCGTGTCCGGGCGCCCGCTGTTCGTCAACGACCTGCTCGACCTCTCCGACGCGTTCGTGGCGGCGTGGCTGCCGGGCACCGAAGGCGGCGGCGTGGCCGACGTGCTGTTCGCCGCCGCCGATGGCAGCGGCCACGACGATTTCCGCGGCAGCCTGGCGATGCCCTGGCCCGGCGTGCCGTGCCCCTACCAGCACGCCGATTACGGCCAGGCGTGGCTGTTCGCGCCGGGCTACGGCCTGCGCTACGCGGCCGCGCACGAGGTGAAGGCGCTGCCCCGCTGGTCCGGCGTCCACAGCTGCAGCGGGTCGGCGGCGCCGTGACGAGCGCTCCATCCGCACCGCATGCCGCCATCGCCCGGGCCGGCGCGCCGCATGGATGAGGTTCGTGGTGTTCCGCGCTGGCTTGCCATCGCGTCGTTCGTGCTGCTTTCGGTGCTGGCCCTCTCGGCACTGCGGCTGGCGCGACGCCCGCCGGCGCTGTTCGCCGGCGTGGTCGCCTCGGTGCTGCAGCCCAGCGCCCCGGGGATTCAGCTGTGGCTGAGCACCCAGGACCGCCGCCTGCGCCTGGCGCGCCAGTTCGACGTGCCGGCCGGCGAGGCGGACTCCACGCCCGCCGACGTGGTCATCGACACCGGCAAGACCTACCAGAGCATCGTCGGCTTCGGCGCGGCGGTGACGGACGCCTCGGCCTGGCTGCTGCAGAACAAGCTGGACGCGCCGGCGCGCCGCGCCCTGCTGCACGAACTGTTCGGCCCGCCGCCGGGGCTCGACTTCAACATGGTCCGGCTGACCATCGGCGCGTCGGATTTCTCGCTGCAGCCGTACACGCTGGACGACATGCCCACCGGCGAGGTCGACCCCGACCTGCAGCATTTCAACGTCGCCCGCAACCTGCCGTATCTCATCCCGACCATGCAGGAGGTGCTGGCCGTCGACCCGCACCTGCGCGTCATCGCTTCGCCGTGGAGCGCGCCGGCGTGGATGAAGACCAGCGCCAACCTGATCGGCGGTACCCTGCTCGAGGAGTACGAGGCGGCCTATGCGCAGTACCTGGTGAAGTACGTCGACACCTATCGCGGCTACGGCATCCCGATCTTCGCGCTGACCCTGCAGAACGAACCGGGCTTCGTGCCCCAGACCTACCCCGGCATGCTGCTCTCCGCCGAGCAGCGCGCGCGCATCTTCGCGCAGTACCTCGGCCCGGCGCTGACCGCGCGCCGTCCGGCCACGCGCATTCTCGGCTGGGACCACAACTGGGACGAACCGCGACAGCCGCTGGACGTGCTGTACGACGCCGACGCCGCCCGCTACGTCGACGGCATCGCCTGGCATTGCTACCGCGGCGCGCCCGGCGCGCAGACCGAGGTGCACCGCGCCTTTCCGCGCAAGGACGCCTACATCACCGAGTGTTCCGGCGGCGACTGGCCATCGAGCCGGCACGGCGAACTGCTGTGGTTCGCGCGCGACCTGCTGCTCGGCGGCCTGCGCAACTGGGCGCGCGGCGTGGTGTACTGGAACCTGGCGCTGGACGAGAACTACGGCCCGCATTTCGGCGGCTGCGACACCTGCAAGGGCATCGTCACCATCGACTCGCGCACCGGCGCGGTAAGCCGCAACGACGAGTACTACGCGTTCGCCCACTACAGCCGCTTCATCCGCCCGGGCGCGGTGCGCATCTGGTCCACCGACACCGGCGACGACATCAAGAACGTCGCCTTCCGCAACCCCGACGGCGGGTCGATCGTGCTGGTGCTGATCAACGGCAAGACCAGCGGGCACGAGGTCTCGGTGCAGCAGGGGCAACTGCGCTTCCGCTACGCCATGCCGGCCGAAAGCGTGGCGACCTTCGTGTGGCAGGCGGCGCCTGCCGCCGCGCCGGACCAGCAAGCCCCGTCGTCGCCGGACTGAACCGGCCGGTCCGCCCGCTGCCCGCTCGGGTTACGATCGGGAAATTCGCTTGCCACTCCAGAGGGGAATCCCATGCACACGACATTCGGCAAGGCGCGCCTCGGCGCCGCCCTGGTAATGGGCCTGCTGTCGGGCGCGCTGTCGGCGCAGGGGCGCACGCTCACCGCGGCCGACTATGCGCACGCCGAACGCTTCATGGCGTACAACACCACGCCGCTGGTCGACCACGCGGTGACCACCGTGCATTGGTTGGACGACGGCCACTTCTGGTACATCGACCACGACGCGCGCGGCGACCACTTCATGCGCATGGACGCCAGCGGCAAGGCCTCGCCACTGTTCGACCAGGCGAAGCTCGCCGCGGCGCTGGGCAAGGCCGGCGACAAGCCGGTCGATGCGATGAAATTGCCGGTGACCGACTACAAGCCGATGCCCGACGGCCGCATCGACGTCACCGTGCACGGCAAGCACCTCGTGTGCGACCTCGCCGCCGCCGAGCCCGGCTGCGTCGATCGCGCCACCCTGGTGAAGACCGGCAAGGAGCCCGGCGCGCTGTCGCCGGACGGCAAGAGCGAGGCCTTCATCCGCGACTGGAACCTGTGGCTGCGCGACGTCGCCACCGGCAAGGAAACCCAGCTGACCACCGACGGCGTGGAGAACTTCGGCTACGCCACCGACAACGCCGGCTGGAAGCACACCGACAAGGCCATCGTGGAGTGGTCGCCCGATTCGAAGCGCATCGCCACCTTCCAGCAGGACCAGCGCAAGACCGGCGAGATGTACCTGATCAAGACGAAAGTCGGCCATCCCGAACTGCAGCAATGGAAGTATCCGCTGGTCGGCGACAAGGACGTGACGATGATCGAGCGCGTCATCATCGACGTGCCCACGCACAAGGTCGTGCGCCTGCAGATGCCGCCGGACCAGCACCGCTCCACCCTGTGCGACGACGTCAGCTGCGGCCCCGACGGCGGCTGGGATGACGTCAAGTGGGCGCCGGACGGCAAGACCCTGGCCTTCGTCTCCACCTCGCGCTACCACAAGCACGCCTGGTTCCGCATCGCCGACGCGGCCACCGGCAAGGTGCGCACGGTGTTCGAGGAAACCTCGCCCACGTATTACGAAAGCGGCAACGGCGCGGTCAACTGGCGCTACCTGCCGGCCACGCACGAGGCGATCTGGTTCAGCGAGCGCAACGACTGGGGCAACCTCTACCTCTACGACCTCGACACCGGCAAGCTCAAGCACGCGATCACCACCGGCAGCGGCAACGTCACCGAGGTGCTCAAGGTCGATGCGAAGACGCGCACCGTGTGGTTCCGCGGCGTCGGTCGCACGCCCGGCGTGAATCCGTACTACCAGCAGTTCTTCAAGGTCGGCCTGGACGGCGGCCAGCCGGTGCTGCTGACGCCGGAAGCGGCCAACCACGAGATCACCCTGTCGCCGGACGGCAAGGCCTTCGTGGACGTCCATTCCACGCCGACCACGCCGCCGGTCACCGTGCTGCGCGCCGCCGACGACGGCCGCACGCTGGCCACCGTGGCCCGCGCCGACATCACCCGATTGAAGGCGGCCGGCTGGGTGCCGCCGGTGCCGATCACGGTCACGGCGCGCGACGGCAAGACCGAGCTGTACGGCATGATGTTCAAGCCCTCGCACTTCGATGCGTCGAAGAAGTACCCGATCATCGACTACATCTACCCCGGCCCGCAGACCGGCTCGGTGCGCGGGCGCAACTTCTCCGCCGCGCGCAGCGACCACCAGGCCATGGCCGAGCTGGGCTTCATCGTGGTGGCCATCGACGGCATGGGCACGCCGTGGCGCTCCAAGTCCTTCCATGACGCCTGGTATGGCGACATGGGCGACAACACGCTGCCCGACCAGGTCGCCGCGCTGAAGGAGCTGGGCAAACGCTACCGCTGGATCGACCTCGACCGCGTCGGCATCTGGGGCCACTCCGGCGGCGGCAACGCCTCCACCGGCGCCATGCTGCGCTACCCGGATTTCTTCAAGGTCGCCTGGTCCGAAAGCGGCAACCACGACAACCGCCACTACGAGGACGACTGGGCCGAGAAGTACCAGGGCGAACTGGTCAAGGACAAGGACAGCAAGAGCAACTACGACGACCAGGCCAACCCCAACCACGCCGCCAAACTCAAGGGCCGGTTGATGCTGGTGCACGGCACGCTGGACGACAACGTGCCGCCCGGCAACACCCTGCTGATGGTCGACGCGCTGATCAAGGCCAACCGCAATTTTGATTTGCTGATGATCCCCAACGCCCGCCACGCCTACGGCGACGCCACCCCCTACGTCACCCGCCGCCGCTGGGACTACTTCGTGCAATACCTCGCCGGCGACACGCCGCCGAAGGAGTACGCGTTGAAGGCGTGGCCGTGGAAGTGAAGGCATATGCCTGATGTGAAACAAGAAGGCCGGGGCGCAAGTTCCGACCTTTGCTATTAGGGATGCTCTGATCAAGTCTTTGCTCGTCATTCCAGCGAAAGCTGGAATCCAGTGTCTCAAAGCAGTTGCCGAGGCTCTGGACCCCAGCTTTCGCTGGGATGACGGCTTGCTCAGACCTTCCTTAGCGTGCCCAAGCTTGGTTGCTGCAAGTTCAAGTTGTGATCTGGCTAGGCTCGAGTGAATACGTCGCAGCCTTTGAGATTGGCAAAAGGTAGGGTGACAGCATGGACAAGCCCCGCCCGATAGCCCACGCCTCCCGCGATGCTGCCGGCAACTGGCGAGACCCGCATGATTTGGTCGAACACTTGGAGTGTGTTGGCGAGCTTGCTGCCGGCTTTGCCGCTCATTTTGGGGCGGACTGGGCGCGATTGGCCGGGCGCTGGCATGATCTCGGCAAGTTTCGGCCGCGCTTTCAGCGCTACATCCGCTTGGCCAGTGGCTTTGAGGCCGACGCGCATATCAAAGGCGAGGCGGGCAAGGCGCCGCATTCCACGGCCGGTGCTCTGCTGGCCATGGAGCGCTTCGGGGTTGCGGGTCGGGTGCTCGCCTACCTGATTGCCGGTCACCACGCCGGTTTGGCCGATTGGTTCGGCGGCCTGCGAGAGCGGCTCGACAAGCCGGAGAGTCATGCTGAACTGGCCGAATCCCTGGCTGAGCAGCCGTCGGCAGACATCCTCGACGCAGGGAATTTCCAAGCGGAACTGCGCAATATCCCCGGTGGCAAGGGTGGCTTTGCGTTGTGGGTGCGCATGCTTTTCTCGGCGCTGGTCGATGCGGATTTTCTGGATACCGAGCGCTACATGGATCCGGAAAAATTCGTGGTTCGAAACACCTGGCCTGCGCTGCATGACCTCGCGCCGAGGTTCGATGCACATATGGCGAAGCTGGCGGTCAGTGCCCACGCCACCTCGGTCAATGCGCTGCGCGCCGACATCCTGCAGCAGTGTCGTGCTGCGGCAAAGTTGGAGCCCGGCCTGTTCTCGCTGACCGTGCCGACCGGCGGTGGCAAGACGCTCTCTGGCATGGCCTTTGCGCTGGAGCATGCGCGCCTGCACGGCAAGCGCCGCGTCATCCATGTGATTCCTTACACCAGCATCATCGAGCAGACCGCCGATGTGTTTCGCAGCATTTTCGGTGATGCCGTCATCGAGCACCATAGCAATGCGGAATCCTCGCCCGATGACGAGACATCAGCCTTGCGTCTGGCCTGCGAAAACTGGGACGCGCCCATCGTCGTCACCACCAATGTGCAGTTCTTCGAGTCGCTGTTTGCCGCGCGCACCTCGCGCTGCCGGAAACTGCACAACATCGTCGATGCCGTCGTCGTCCTCGACGAGGCACAGTTGTTGCCGCCGGAGTTCCTGCAACCCATTCTGGATGTGCTGAACCTGCTGACTAGGCACTACGGCGTCAGCGTGGTGCTCTCCACTGCCACCCAGCCGGCGCTCGCCAGCCGCGAGTACTTCGATGCCAGAAAGAACCGGCGCGGCCTCGACAACGTGCGCGAGATCATCGCCGACCCCGATGATCTGTACGCCGCACTGGAGCGCGTCATCGTGCAGCTTCCCACTGACTGGCACCAAGCCACAGACTGGCCGCAACTGGCCGAAACGCTGGTCGCGCAGGACTCGGTGCTGGCCATCGTCAATACACGCAAGGACGCGAGTGCGTTGTGGGACGCCATGCCGCAAGGCACGCTGCACCTGTCGGCCCTGATGTGTGGCGCGCATCGTTCGCAAGTCATCGCGAAGATCAAGAAGCGGCTCAAGGCCGGCACGCCCACCCGTGTCGTTAGCACGCAGTTGGTGGAAGCCGGCGTGGACCTGGACTTCCCCGTTGTCTATCGCGCGCTGGCCGGGTTGGATTCCATGGCGCAGGCGGCGGGACGTTGCAACCGTGAGGGGCGGCTCGACGGCAAGGGCAAGGTCGTGGTGTTCGTACCGCCAAAGCCCGCACCGCCCGGCCTATTGTGCCTGGGCGAAAACGCCAGCCGGGATGTGTTGCATGCCATGCCGCACGCGCCGTTTACACGGACCAACTTCGCCACCTATTTTGAGCGGCTGTATCACGACTGCCAGCTGGACAAGGCCGGCATCTGCAGCTTACTGGCCGTGGATGGTGACGAGCTGGCCGTGAGCTTTCGCAGCGCCGCCGAGAAATTCAGGTTGATCGACGATGAGGACAGCCTGCCCATCGTGGTGCGTTATTACAGCCAAGACGGACAAAATCGTGAAATCGACGGCTTGCTTGGAAAGTTGAAGCAAGAAGGCCCGCAACGCTGGCTGATGCGCAAGTTGCAGCGCTACACCGTCAACCTGCATAAAAGCCAAGCACTGGCCTTGCTCATGCGCGGTGACATTGAAGGCATCCTGCCCGGCCTGTACGTGCAGGCGAGCGACTGGCTATACGATCCCGAGACCGGCTTGAATCCGGAGCCGATCCAGCTGCGTCCGCAAGACACTATCTGGGGGAATTGATCTTGAGAACTTATTGCCTGGAGCTATCTGGCCCCTACGCCTGCTTCACGCGCCCCGAAATGAAAGTGGAGCGCGTGAGCTACGACGTGATGACACCCTCCGCCGCACGTGCCTGCTTTGAGGCCATCTTGTGGAAGCCGGCGATCCGCTGGCATGTGCGGAGCATCGAAGTGCTGCGACCGGTTCGCTGGATCAACCTGCGCCGCAACGAGGTTTCTTCGGTGATCTCAGCTTCCAACCTGAAGAAGGCGATGAATGGCACGCCAGTCGACCTTTCGATATATGCGGATGACCCATCGGAGCGCGCACAACGTGCCGGCCTGTTCCTGCGCGACGTAGCGTACCGTGTACACGCCGATCTGGAGTTTTTGCCGCAGCGCGACCCCCAGGCCAATGCCGCGAAATATCAGCAGATGTTCGAACGGCGCGCCGGCAAGGGGCAATGCGTCAACCAACCCTATCTCGGTTGTCGGGAATTCGCCGCAGCCTTCCGACTGGTAGAGCATCCCGAGACCGAGCAGCCCGCCATCGCAGAGACGCGCGAGCTGGGCTTCATGCTGCACGATCTGGATTTCAGCAACGCTGCCGACCCGAAGCCGCGCTTCTTCCGCGCGCAGATGGAGCAAGGCGTGGTCAAAGTGCCGGGTTGGGACAGCGCGGAGGTGCGGGGATGATTCTGCAAGCACTGAATCGCTACTACGAACGTTCCGAGAGCCTTCCGCGACTAGGTTGGGTTCGGCGCGGAGTCGATTACACCGTTGTCCTCAATGCCCAAGGTGAATGCGTCAACCTTGAATCAATTGGTGAGATCAAGAAAGGCAAAACGGTTCCATCCGAAAGGCTTGTCACAGCGATCGGCAAGCAGGCGATGAAACACACCAATAGCGGCAAGGACGCCAACCTGCTTTGGGACAACGCCAGCTTTGTTCTTGGCACGGGCAACAAGGGTGCGGGCAAACTCGCGAGTTTCATCGATACGCTGGAAGCTTGGCTGCCTGGGTTGGACGATGAGGGTGTCGAAGCGGTTAAGCGCTTTTGCCGTGGGCTGCAAGCAGCGTCGACAAGTGTAGGCGCACTGGTTGACCGCTTCGGTGTGCGCGACGATTTCGACAAGCGTGATCCTGTACTGACCTTTCGCCTGGTGGGCGATGTGGAGGATGTCCATCATCGGCCAGCGGTTCGCTCAGCCTATGAGGCGGCCTTGTCCTTGAGCCAGTCCGAAAGCCCGTTGCTCGGCAACTGTCTTGTCACAGGTGCAATGGGGGTACCCATTGCACCGAACGAGTCCGTCATCAAGGGAGTGTGGGGAGGTCAGCCGGCTGGTTGCAACATCGTTGCTTTCAATGCAAGGGCATTCGAGTCATACGGCAAGCGAGAGCGCAATGGTGAGAACGCACCGATCAGCACCCAGGCATCCTTCGCATACACCACCGCTCTCAATCACCTGCTGTCATCGGCGCAGCGCATCCAGGTTGGCGACGCCTCCACTGTGTTCTGGGCGGAAGAACCGCACGACCTTGAGAGCGCACTTCCCGACCTGTTCGGCGATCCGCCCAAGGACGCCCCGGATCGAAACACCCGCGCCGTGAGTGCGCTCTATGCCTCCATCCAGACCGGCCAGTTTGCGGAAGGTGGGCCGGAAACACGCTTTCATGTGCTGGGCCTCGCCCCAAATGCCGCCCGCATCAGCATCCGTTTCTGGGAAACAGCTACGGCGTTGGAGCTTGGGCGACGCATCAAGCAGCACTTCGATGATGTCAAGGTCGCTCATGCCGACTACGAGCCGCAGTACCTGTCGTTATCAACACTTCTGAAAGGTTGTGGGCGGCGGAAGTCGGATGGTTCGTGTGACATTCCCCCCAACCTTGGCGGCGAAGTCATGCGTGCCATTCTTGAGGACTTGGCCTACCCGGCCTCTCTGATGAACCTGGCCGTTTCGCGCTGCCGTGCCGAACAGGCGCGCAAAGACAAGAACGGAAGGCCAGTTCCAAACGTTAGTTACGCGCGCGCCGCAGCCATCAAAGCCAGCCTCAATCGCCAGATTCGCTTCCGTCAAAGCCACGAGAAGGAGTTCCTACCCATGCTCGACCCCGACAACGCTAATCCGGGCTACCGGCTCGGGCGGCTCTTCGCCGTGTTGGAGAGAATCCAGGAGGACGCCAGCCCCGGCCTCAACGCCACCATTCGCGACCGTTACTACGGTGCGGCCTCCAGCACGCCCGCGGCGGTGTTCTCGACCTTGTTGCGTCTGTCCAAGCACCATCTGGGCAAGCTCAGTGGTGGCCTTGCCGTCGCCCGGGAGAAATTGATCGGCGACATCATGGGTGGATTCGATGCCAGTAGTTTCCCGCCACGCGTGCTGACGTTGGCCGATCAGGCACGTTTCGCACTCGGCTATTACCACCAGCGCCAAGCTTTTTTCACCAGGTCTGAACCTAAGAATCCGGAGGAAACCCGATGAGCCTTTCCAACCGCTACGACTTCGTCCTGATTTTCGAAGTGAAGGACGGCAACCCCAACGGCGATCCCGATGCCGGCAATCTGCCACGGCTGGATGCGGAGACGGGGCATGGGCTGACCACGGATGTGATGCTCAAGCGCAAGGTGCGCAATTTCGTTGGCTTGGTGAAGGGCGGCATGCCTCGCTTTGACATCTTCGTCAAGGAAAAGTCTGTCCTGAACCAACAGATCGAACGAGCCTACGAAACGAGTGAGGATGTCCGAACCGCTATGGACGCTTGGAGGAGCTGGCAGAAGGACAAGAAGAACAACCCGCGACCAGCGCGTCACTATGAAGATGTGGCTCGCGACTGGATGTGTGACAATTTTTTCGATGTTCGGGCTTTTGGCGCTGTGATGAGCACGGGCGATGAAGATGCAGAAAGCAAGCTCAAGAAAACCGCCGGCCAAGTTAGAGGGCCGATCCAGCTGACCTTCGCTCGCTCTGTCGATCCCATCATCGCGCAGGAGCATTCGATCACCCGAATGGCAGTGACGAATGAGAAGGACCTTGAGAAAGAGCGCACCATGGGCCGCAAGCACACCGTGCCCTATGGCCTCTACGTGGCGCACGGCTTCGTATCCAGCTTCCTCGCCAAGCAGACCGGCTTTTCGCAGGATGATCTGGAACTGCTGTGGCAGGCGCTGGCTCAGATGTTCGAGCATGATCGTTCCGCTGCACGTGGCGAAATGGCGACACGCGGGCTGTACGTGTTCAAACACGAATCCGAGCTTGGTAACGCGCCAGCCCACGCCTTGTTTGAGCGCATCCAGGTAAGCAAGAGGACCGAAGTGCCGCGCAGCTTTGCCGACTACACGGTAACTGTGAACGATGCCGGCCTTCCGGCGGGCGTAACGCTTACCCGGTTGGCATGAGGAGAGAGGGCGGACGATGGAAGACGACGACCTCATCCCCATCTCCGCCCTTCAGCACTACCTGTACTGCCCGCGGCAATGCGCCCTGATTCACCTAGAGCAGCAGTGGGCCGAGAACCGTCAGACAGCCGAAGGTGTGTTGCTGCACCGGCAAGCGGATAAGCCACAGGTTGAGCGGCGCCGCGGCGTGCGTACCGTCACGGCCATGCCGTTGCTGTCGCTTGAGCTGGGTATTACCGGCAAAGCCGATGTGGTTGAGGTTCACGTCAGTGAAATCGGCGAGCGTGTTTTCCCCGTCGAGTACAAACGTGGAAGACCCAAGGCGCACCGCGCCGACGAAGTACAGCTGTGCGCGCAGGCATTGTGTTTGGAAGCCATGCTGGGCACCCCGGTTGAGGCCGGTGCCCTGTTCTACGGACGAACCCGGCGGCGGCAGGAGGTAACCTTTGATCCGGCACTGCGCGAGCTGACCGAGCAAGTCATCACCGACACGCGTCACATGCTGGCTTCCGGGCAAACCCCGTCGGCCGGCTACTCGCCTCAACTTTGCGACCGCTGCTCACTGATCGACGTCTGTCAGCCACGCTGGCTGGGGAGGCGCGGCATCGACGCGTGGCTGCGTCGACAGCTCGACGATGAAGAGGACTGACATGCGCCGCCAGCTCAATACGCTCTACGTCACCACCGATGGCGCTTGGCTGCACAAGGATGGCGCTAACGTCGTGTTGGAAGTAGAGCGCGAGGAGCGCGCCCGATTACCTGTACACATGCTGGAAGGATTGGTGTGCATCGGTCGCATCGGCGTGTCGCCGCAGCTACTCGGCTTTTGTTGCGAGCGAGGCATCACCATCAGCTACCTGACACCACAAGGTCGTTTTCTCGCGCGAGTGGAGGGACCCGTATCAGGCAACGTATTACTGCGCCGTGCCCAGTACCGTACCAGCGATGAACCTGAGTCCTGCGCGGCCATCGTTCGCAACCTGCTGGCCGGGAAAATCCACAATCAGCGCGCGGTGCTGGCACGCGGTTGGCGCGACCACGGCGCGCATCTTGCCGACATGCCAGCGTTCCAGCATGCGCTGCAGCGGCTCAAGCGGATACCGTACCGGTTGCTGCAGGAGAGCGATGTCGACCTTCTGCGTGGTCTGGAGGGTGAGGCGGCACAGGCCTATTTCGGTGTCTTCGGCCAACTGGTACGCGTGGAATCGCCTTTGCTTGGTTTTGGTGGGCGCAATCGCCGGCCGCCGCGCGATGCATTCAATGCTTTGCTGTCGTTCTTCTATACCTTGTTGACGCATGATTGCCGCTCGGCGCTGGAATCCGTTGGGTTGGATCCTGCCGTTGGTTTTCTACATCGCGATCGTCCAGGCCGAGCCAGCCTTGCACTCGACTTGGCGGAAGAGTTCCGCCCTCTGCTCGGCGAACGGCTCGCACTCTCACTCATCAATCGACGGCAGTTGAACGAACGTGATTTCCAGACCTTCGACAACGGCGCCGTGCTTCTGAAGGATGGCGCGCGCAAGACAGCATTGGTTGCCTACCAGGAGCGCAAGCGAGAGCAGCTCCAGCATGGCTTCCTGGACGAAAAGGTCGACATCGGCTTGCTGCCCTTCGTGCAGGCGCAGTTGCTGGCGCGCCACCTGCGCGGCGATCTCGATGGCTATCCCCCGTTTCTCTGGAAGTAGGCCTATGGAGCTGTAGCCATGATGATCCTGGTGAGCTATGACGTCAGCACGATGACGGCCGCGGGCGAGAAGCGGCTGCGCAAGATCGCCAAGGCTTGCCGTGATCTCGGCCAGCGCGTCCAATACTCCGTGTTCGAAGTAGAAATCGAACCCGCGCAGTGGGTTGCCCTGCGACAGCGTCTCTGCAACCTGATCGACCCCAATGTCGACAGCCTCCGCTTCTACCACCTCGGCGCCAAGTGGCAAGCCAAGGTCGAACACGTCGGCGCCAAGCCGGCCGTCGACTTTAAGGCCCCGCTGATCTACTGACGCGAACCTCAAGCGTCCGCCCACACCCCGCCGGGTTCGCGCCCGGCTAGAGCGCTGATTCAATGCAGATCTGCAAATCCCCCCTCTCCACGCATACGGTTCATGGCCTGAATTCAGCGGGTTCGCGCACGAGAAAGATTGGGCCGTGCGCGATCATGGATTTACAATCAGGAGGGTCGCGCCCTCACGGGCGCGCGGATTGAAACAGAAATTCATCGTCGTCAAGATGGACACCAGCCCGTCGCGCCCTCACGGGCGCGCGGATTGAAACATGTCGCGGTGGATGAAGCCGGTTGGCACGCCGGAGGTCGCGCCCTCACGGGCGCGCGGATTGAAACACGGCGGAACAGTGGCGGGAGGCCAGGGAATGATGTCGCGCCCTCACGGGCGCGCGGATTGAAACACTGATATCTCCAGCCCGGCCCGGGCGGCGGCGGGTGGTCGCGCCCTCACGGGCGCGCGGATTGAAACTTCAACGGCGCGGTCGAGTTGTACAGGCCAGGGTGTCGCGCCCTCACGGGCGCGCGGATTGAAACATCGCGATGGACATCAAGTCGGTGTTCAAGGACGGGTCGCGCCCTCACGGGCGCGCGGATTGAAACCGTCTCCCATGCCCACCGCGCGATCAGCAGCGCGTCGCGCCCTCACGGGCGCGCGGATTGAAACTCGAACTGGAAGGCGTCGTAATCGGCGAGGATGTGGTCGCGCCCTCACGGGCGCGCGGATTGAAACACGCGCGACCAGTGCGTCGACCTGCCTCCGGTCCGTCGCGCCCTCACGGGCGCGCGGATTGAAACAACTCGCGACGATGGTGGACGCCACCTTGGGCAAGTCGCGCCCTCACGGGCGCGCGGATTGAAACAAGGAGCAGCCGGCGATCCTCGACAATGCAGTGAACGTCGCGCCCTCACGGGCGCGCGGATTGAAACCTGTTCATGACGCCGATTTCCTCTTCTGGTTTTTCGTCGCGCCCTCACGGGCGCGCGGATTGAAACATCTTCATTTCCTCTTTTGTTTAGACGTTTAGACGGGTCGCGCCCTCACGGGCGCGCGGATTGAAACGCGTTGTCCCGTACGCGGTTCATATCCGTATCAAGTCGCGCCCTCACGGGCGCGCGGATTGAAACATCGACACCGACAAGATGGCCGCCACCGTCTACTTGTCGCGCCCTCACGGGCGCGCGGATTGAAACCTCATCGCCCGACGCGACGGCGAGCCCATCCGCTGGTCGCGCCCTCACGGGCGCGCGGATTGAAACTGTGTGGCGGATGATATGTGGATCACCGCAGGCATGGTCGCGCCCTCACGGGCGCGCGGATTGAAACTTCAGGTTCCGGCGCAGCCCCTGAATAACGGCGGTCGCGCCCTCACGGGCGCGCGGATTGAAACGAGGACACCACCGCCGGCGCGTGGATCTTCCGCGGTCGCGCCCTCACGGGCGCGCGGATTGAAACACCCGCGCTGGCACGCTGACCGACTTCCGCCCGGGTCGCGCCCTCACGGGCGCGCGGATTGAAACTTGCTGGCGGTGCTGTAGCTGACATCCGCACCAGGTCGCGCCCTCACGGGCGCGCGGATTGAAACAGCGAACACCGCTTCGCGCCCATCATCGAGCTGATGTCGCGCCCTCACGGGCGCGCGGATTGAAACTGGTTTGGGAGTCGATCAACGGACCGCTGCCAACTGGTCGCGCCCTCACGGGCGCGCGGATTGAAACACCGGCACGCGGGCATGCTTACCCTGCGGGGAGGTCGCGCCCTCACGGGCGCGCGGATTGAAACAAGGAAAAAGGCGCCTGGTTGCGCGAAGGCCGCGTCGCGCCCTCACGGGCGCGCGGATTGAAACGATTCCAGGTCGGTCACGCGCTGCATCAGTGATTGGAGTCGCGCCCTCACGGGCGCGCGGATTGAAACTTCCAGTTGGACTGCATGGCGTCACGCTGACGATAGTCGCGCCCTCACGGGCGCGCGGATTGAAACCAAGGAACAGATCCTTTCCAAGGATCGCAAAAAGAGTCGCGCCCTCACGGGCGCGCGGATTGAAACTCGTCCATCATCATTCCCATGTCGTGTTTGTCGCGTCGCGCCCTCACGGGCGCGCGGATTGAAACGTTGACCAGGTTGTAATAGCGGCTGCTCATGTCGGTCGCGCCCTCACGGGCGCGCGGATTGAAACAAGGAAAAAGGCACGTGGCTGCGCGAAGGCCGCGGTCGCGCCC
>JBASAF010000012.1:0-91960 GCA_049650465.1 Rhodanobacter sp.
GGGTGGGCCGGCACGGCCCACCCGCTTCAAACCCTTTCGCACCTGGCGGCATCCAAGCTGGCAAGATGATCGCCGCCTGTCCTGCCTCCGGAAGCCTGATGCCGCCTGTCTACAGCGCCGCGCATGACGGCGACGACGTGCGCGCCGCAGCCGCGGGCGACCGTCGCGCCTTCCAGCGTCTCTACGCGCTGCACGTCGGCCGCGTCTACGGCGCACTGCACCGGCTCGCCGGCTACGACCATGCCCGCGCCGAGGATCTCACCCAGGACGCCTTCATCCGCGCGTGGCAGAAATTGCCCGGCTTCCGGCACGAGAGTTCCTTCGGCACCTGGCTGTATCGCCTGGCCGTGAACGTCGCGCTGATGGACATCCGGGCGCGCACTGCAGACCCGGTGCGCGTGGTGGACGACGAGCACCTGCCGGACAGCGGCGAGACGCCGTTCTGCGCCGCCGAACGGCATGAACTGGAACAGGCCATCGGCAAGCTGCCGCCACGCGCGCGGGCCGTGCTGGTGCTGCACGACATCGAAGGCTGGCGGCACGAGGACATCGGCGACGAACTGGGCATGGCCGTGGGTACGTCGAAGGCACAACTGCATCGCGCGCGTCAGCTGCTGCGCAAGACGCTGGGAGAAAACCCGTGAACGAATTCGAATGGCGTCGCCAGCTGCGCGACCTGCAGCAAGCGCAGGCACCGCGCCGCGACCTGTGGCCGGCGATCGACGCGGCACTGGACCAGGTCGGTAACCGGCCTGCGGTCCCGACCCCACGACGGCACGGCTGGACCTGGGTGGCCGTCGCTGCCTCGCTGGCGCTGGTCGTGGGTGCGGGCTGGCACTCGTGGTTCGCGGCCACTCCGCCCACCGAGCCGGCCCGCATGGCCAGCCATGCCGACTGGAAACCCGCCGATCCTCGCCTCGCCGGCGCCGCCATCGAACTGGACGCTGCCCGTCTCGAATTGAAGCTGGCGATCGAACAGGCACCGGATTCCGCGGCTCTGCAGCGGCTGCTGCGCCACACCGAACGACAACAGGCGCAATTGCGCCGGCTGGCCGACCGCGCCAGTTGATGACCACCCCGGGAGAACCCATGAAAACCGCATCTTGCCTGCCCCTGCTGTTGTGCCTGTGCATCGGCGATGCGCTGGCCGGCACGCCGATCCAGCTGCAACACGCCGCGAGCCCCAACGCACGGGTCAGCATCAGCAGCATCGCCGGTTCGGTGAACGTCACCGCCTGGGACCGCAACGAGGTACAGGTCACCGGTGAACTCGGCGAGGGCGCCAAGCCGCTGCAGATCACCGGCGACAACGACCGGCTCTCGATCAAGGTCGAACCGCAAAGCAGCTCCGGCTCCGGCTGGTTCAATTTCGGCGGTGACAGCCGCATGGCGCCGACCACGCTGGAGCTGCACGTGCCGCGCGGCGCGGCGCTGGACGTCAAGGTGATCAGTGCGCCGCTGGTGGTCGACGGCCTCGACGGCGGCAACATCAAGGTCAACACCATCAGTGGCAACGCCCGCATCCATGCGCGCACGCCGGAGCTGGACATCGACAGCGTCAGCGGCGGCATCGAGATTTCCGGACAGGCCGACAAGGTGTCGCTGCAAACCGTGAGCGGGGAGATCCTCGCGCCGGCGCTGGGCCACACGGCCAGGCTCGAAACCATCTCCGGCGAAATCCAGGCCGGTGGCGGCCCGTGGCAGAAGCTCAGCGTGAGCACGGTTTCCGGCGACGTGCAGCTGTCCGGCAAGCCTGCCGCGGGCGGCGACATCGACGTCGACAGCATGAGCGGCGATGTCCAGCTGCGCCTGCCGGCGGACACGTCGGCCAAACTGCACGCCAGCAGCTTCAGCGGCGACCTGCGCAGCGATTTCGGCAAGCCGGTCGAAGCCGACCACGGCCCCGGCAGCTCGCTCGATGCCAGCATCGGGGCAGGCAATGGCAAGATCCACGTCGAGACTTTCAGCGGCGACCTGCGCGTGCGCAAGCTGGACTGATCAGCCGCCACGGCGAGCACCCGCCCCGGCGATTGCCGATGCAAAAACGCCACCGCGAAAGCGGTGGCGTCGAGGTGGAGCTTCCGCGCGCTGCGGGTTCGCTCAGAGATCCTGGTGGTATTGCACGTAAGGCGTGCGCGACTGGTCCGGCTCGGGCCCGGCCGGCGTGTTCGCCGGCGTGCCGGACGACCACAGGTTCTGCGCGCCCACGCTCAGCGAGCCACGCCACGGCAGGCGCCAGGTCACGCCCAGGTCGATGCTGTTCCAGCGCCGGTCGCCGTACAGGCTGCCGGGCACGCCGGCTTCGGGCTGCATCGTGCGGCCGGTGAGCATGCCGCTCAATGGACCGTGGTCGACGCCGAAGCTCAGTGCCTTCTGGTCCAGTACGTTGATGCCGAGCAGGTTGCCCGGAAGCAGGTGCACGCGGCCCACGCTGGCGCCGAGATCAATGCCGGTCTGGTTGCCCAGGGCCAGGCGGCCCCGCGCATTGAGCTGGTTGCTGCTGTCGAAACTGTACAGGCCGCCCGGTGCCGCGCCCGGCAGCACGCGGGGCAGCGGCACGTTGCGGTGCGGCGTGCTGGTGGCACCCACGCTGAGGCCCACGCTGTAATCGCCGGCATCATAGGTGGCGCCCACTTCGCTGCCCAGCACCCGCATGCCGTGGTTGAGCCACGAGCGCTGGCTGACCCGCGCGTGCGCCTGCAACGGGCCAACGCCGTACTGCAGGCCGGCGGCCATCGAACTGTCGGCATCAGGCTGCATCAGCAGCGGCGAATACAAGGATGTGGCGGAGTCGTCCGCGGGGTTCCGGTCGGCCTTGAGGATCAGCATGCGGCCGTGGTCGTCGCGCCACAGCGGAACGCTCGAGGTGTCGGCCTTGGCCAGGTCCGCGCCATTCGCCGGCTGCGACAGCAGCTGCGCAGCCTGCGCCGCATCGCCAGCCACGGACTGCCCGGCCGCCGCAAGCGGCAGCAGCAGAAGCGAGAGCATGGCAGGCAGGCGACGCATGGTTTTGGCGTGGAACTCCGGTTCGGTGGAACGACAATCACGCATGGCTCCCCGCAGGGAGTGTCGTGCAGTGGGATTGTAGCGCGTTTTACGTTTTGCTAACAGCCCAAAACCCGCCCCAGCGCACAGTTGCATGAACTGCTGTGTCAAGCTTTGACCCATTCGATCAGGCCGGGTTCCCGCTATGATCCCGCTGGCAGGAGCGGCAATCCACCCTGTATAAAGGCCATTTGACGTCGACCCGTCAAATCGTTCCGGAACCGACCACCAGCCATGAGCGCCAGCCCCACGATCCGACCATCCCAGCCGCCCGTCGCGGCCCGGGATGTCGTGAGCCTGAACGGCGCCGTCGAACGCCTGTTCGAGGCTGCCGACGCGGCCGCGGTGATGGACATCTGCGAGCTGATGCTCGATCAGCTCGGCATTTGCGGCCGCCTGCACTGGCGCTGCCCCGACGACGTGGGCGACGACCGTGCCGAAAAGTGGCTGGATCTGGCCGAGGACCCCCAGGTCCCGCACACCCTGTCGCTGGCCTGGGACGAGGCGCCGATCTCTCCGGCCGCGCGCGAATCGCTGCAATGGCTGGGCCGCCTGGCCGACATCCGCCTGCGCCAGCTGGCCGAGACCAGCCGGCTGTACGAGGCGATCTCCCGCCTGGCCCTGGCCGAACGCCTGCAACGCGCGCTGTACGCGATCGCCGACCAGGCCAGCGCCGAGCACGACATGCCGCAGATGATGCACTCGCTGCACGCGATCGTCAGCAGCCTGATGTACGCGGAGAACTTCTACATCGTGCTGTACGACCCGGCCACCGACCAGGTCCGCTTCACCTATTGCGTCGACATCGTCGACACCGACCTGCCCGTGCTGAACGAGCCGGTGCCGCTGCAGGACATGGAGTACAGCCTGACCTGGAACCTGCTGCGCGGCGGGCGCCCGATGATGGGTACGCTCGACGACCTGGTGCTGCAGCTGGGCGAGCGCTTCCGCCTGTTCGGCGCGCGCTGCGAGGACTGGCTGGGCGTGCCGATGCTGCGCGACGGCCAGGTGGCCGGGGGCATCGTGGTGCAGAGCTACCGTCCCGACACGCACTACTCGCGCCACGACATGGAGCTGCTCAACTACGTGGCGCAGCACGTGCAGACGGCGCTGGAACGGCGCGAGGCGCACCTGGAGCTCGGCCGCCGCGTCACAGATCGCACCGCGGCGTTGCGCGAGGCCAACCGGGTGCTGCGCCAGCAGGTGCTGCAGCGCCAGCGCGGCGAGCGGCTGCAGGCGGCGCTGTTCCGGATCGCCGAACTGGCCAGCACCTCGGAAAGCCTGGACAAGTTCTATGCCGCCGTGCACCAGGTGATCAGCGGCCTGCTGTATGCGCGCAACTTCTACATCGCCCTGCTGGACGAGGAAACCGGCCAGCTGACCTTCCCCTACTCGGTCGACGAGGTCGACCGCGTGCGCCCGGCCCGGGTGCACGGCCGCGGCGCGACCGAGTACGTGTTGCGCACCGCGCGGCCCCTGCTGGCCACGCCCGAGCTGATCGACAAGCTGCACGCCGCGGGCGAGATCGCCCATTTCGGCGCGCCGTCGGTGTGCTGGCTCGGCGTGCCGCTGATCTGCAGCGGCAAGGCCATCGGCGTGCTGACCCTGCAGAGTTATTCGCCCGCGCACAATTACAGCGAGCGCGACCAGGAGCTGCTCACTTTCGTCAGCTACCACGTGGCCAACGCCCTGCAGCGCAAGCAAGCAGCCCATTCGCTCAAGCAGGCCAACGCCAGCCTCGAGCGCCGGGTCACCGAACGCACCCGCGCGCTGGCGCTGGCCAACCGCGACCTGCGCGAACAGATCGCCGAGCGCGAGCGGGTGGAGCGCCGGCTGAAGTACGAGACCCTGCACGACTCGCTCACCGGCCTGCCCAACCGCACCTTGCTGCTGCAACGGCTGGAACAGGCCATGCAGCGCTATGCGGCGAACCGGGAAGAGCAGTTCGCCGTGCTGTTCATCGACCTGGACCGCTTCAAGGTGATCAACGACTCCGTCGGCCACCTGATCGGCGACGACCTGTTGTTCCAGGTCGGCGGACGCATCCGCGCCTGCCTCAAGACCCGCGACGTGGTGGCGCGCCTGGGCGGCGACGAGTTCGCCGTGCTGCTGGAAGGCATCACCCATACCGACAAGGCCTCGCTGATCGCCGAACGCATCATCCACGAACTGCAGACGCCGTTCCGGTTGGGCACCAAGGAGATCTTCACCTCCGCCTCGATCGGCATCGCGCTGTCGGCGCCGCATTACCGCCAGCCGGAGGAACTGCTGCGTGACGCCGATGCGGCGATGTACAACGCCAAGGATGGCGGCCGCCATCGCGCGGCGATGTTCGACGACCGCCTGCGCCGCGAGGCGCTGTCCCTGCTGGACATGGAAAGCGACCTGCGCCACGCGCTGAGCCGCAACGAATTCGAACCGTACTACCAGCCCATCGTCGACCTCTCCGACGGCCACATCGTCGGCTACGAGGCGCTGCTGCGCTGGCACCACCCGCAGCGCGGCCTGCTGCCGCCGCACGACTTCCTGCTGATCGCGGAGGAATGCGGTTGTGCCGAGGCGATCGACTGGCAGATCTTCGAGCAGGTGTGCATCCAGGCGGTGCGCCTGATCGGCACCGAGGGCTTCGTCAGCATCAACGTGTCGGGGCGGCACTTCCGCTCGGTCGACCTCGACCAGCGTCTACTCGCCCTGCTCGACCAGTACGCCGTGCCCACCCATTGCATCCGCATCGAGGTGACCGAGCACGCGCTGCTGGAAAATCCCACCCAGGTGAAGCGGATCCTGAAGAACCTGCGCAACCACGGCGTGGGCATCGCGCTGGACGACTTCGGCACCGGCTACTCTTCGCTCAGCTACCTGCACCAGTACCCGTTCGAGAGCCTGAAGATCGACCGCTCGTTCATCGTCGAACTGCCGCCGGACGAGAGCGACACCCAGGGCCTGGCCCTGGTGCGCGCCATCCAGGTGCTGGCCGATTCCCTGCACATGAAGGTAATCGCCGAAGGCATCGAGCAGGAATCGCAGCGCCAGGCGCTGCTGCGCGTCGGTTGCCGCTTCGGCCAGGGCTTCCTGTTCGCCTCGCCGCAACCGGCCAGCACCTGGCTGGCAGCCAACAGTCCGCTGCTGCCGGCCTGACACCCCGCCCCTGGGCTCCTACTGCGGTTCCGGAGTGCCGGGGGCGGCGCTGTCGCTCAGCAGGTGCTCCGCGTCGATGCGGTCGAACGCGTAGCGCTGCGCGCAGAATTCGCAGATCACCTCGATCTCGCCCTCGCGCGCGGCCAGCGCGGCCTCCACTTCGTCGCGCCCGAGCGAACGCAGCATTGCGCTGACCCGCTCGCGACTGCAGCTGCAGCCGAAGGCCAGCACGCGTGTCTCCAGCAGGCGCACGGATTCCTCGTGATACAGGCGGAACAGCAGCTGCTCGGCCGGGGTGGCCAGCAACTCCTCCACGCCCAGCGTCGCGGTCAGCTGCAGCACGCGGTTCCAGGCGTCGTCGTCGACATCCGCGGCGTGGCCGCCCTCGTCGGGCATCTTCTGCAGGATCAAGCCGACCGCCTGGGTCGCGTCGGTGGCCAGCAGGAATCGCGCGGGCAGCTGCTCCGACTGCTGGAAGTAGTTCTCCAGCGATGCCGCCAGCCCGGCGTCGCACAGCTCCACCAGGCCCTGGTAGCGCTGGCCCCGCTCGACATTGCCCATGGTGATCGCCATGACCGCTTCGGCCAGCTCGTTCAGCGCCAGCGGCTGGGGCAGCGGATCGTGCCAGCGTGCCAGGCCGCGCAAGCGCCCGGTGTCGTCGCACTCGGCGAACAGCAGGCGCAGCGCGGACGCGCTCTTCAGCTCGATCGACAGTGCGCCATCGAGCTTGATGTTACCGGTGAGCAGCGCGCTGGCCACCAGCGTCTCGCCCAGCAGCGAACGCAACGCCGGCGGATAGTCGGCGCGACCGGCCACCTCGCGCCACGCTGCGCCCAGGCGCACCAGCGCACCCCGCACGCCGGAGTGCGGCAGCAGGAAGCGGTACATCACGTCATCGTCGGGCGGCGCGGGCATGGCGGTTCTCGCGGAGACAGGCTGGGGAATCCGCACAGATGGGGTCGGCGCGGCGCCGGCACAACGCCTCGTATACTGCTGCGATGTCTTCACCGTCCCGTCGAAACCCTTGGCGCAAGGCGCTCCGCTGGCTGGGCATCCTCGCCCTGGCCTGGCTGGGGTCGACCTGGCTGGCGGTGCTGGTCCTGCGCTTCGTGCCGCCGCTGACTTCGGCGGTGATGGTGGAACGCCAGATCGGCGCGTGGCTGCACGGAGAGAAGAACTTCCGCCTGCGCCAGCACTGGGTGCCCTGGAAACGGGTGTCGCCCTGGGTGCCGCTGGCGATGGTGGCCGGCGAGGACCAGAAATTTCCCTACCACCACGGTTTCGATTTCGACTCCATCAACCAGGCGATCGACGCGGCGGACGACGGCAAGCGCCTGCGCGGCGCCAGCACGATCAGCCAGCAGACCGCCAAGAACCTGTTCCTGTGGAACGGCCGCAGCTACGTGCGCAAGGGACTGGAGGCCTATTTCACCGTACTGATCGAGCTGACCTGGCCGAAGCGGCGCATCCTCGAGGTGTACATGAATATCGCCGAGCTGGGCAACGGCATCTACGGCGTGGGTGCCGCCAGCGAGGCGTATTTCCACACCGCGCCGGCGAACCTCGGGCCGGCCCAGGCTGCCCGTCTTGCCGCGGTGTTGCCCAGTCCGCGACGGCTGCACGCCGACCGACCCAGCGCCTACGTCCAGCGCCGCACCGCATGGATCGAGCAGCAGATGCAGCAACTGGGCGGCCCCGGCTACCTCGATGCGCCGGCGCCGGAATAGGCTCCGCGGCCGTCACTACACGCCAACGCTGCCGCGCGATAGACTCGAACCGGACAACCGACGGCCACCGCCAGGAGACCCGAGATGAGTCAAGTCAGGCACCTGCTGCAAACCAAGGGCAGCACCATCTTCAGCGTGGCACCCGATGCTCCCGTGCTGGAGGCGATCAAGCGGATGGCCGAACACCGCATCGGCGCACTGCTGGTGCTGGCCAACGACGAACTGGTCGGCGTGGTCTCCGAGCGCGATTACGCGCGCAAGGTGATCCTGCAGGGCAAGTCCTCCTCGCAGACCGCCGTGTCGGACATCATGTCCGGCACGCCGATCACCGTCGGCCCGGACACCGACGTGTTCGACTGCATGCGCTTGTGCACCGACAGCCGCATCCGCCACCTGCCGGTGGTCGAGGGCGGCAAGCTGGTCGGGGTGATCTCCATCGGCGACCTGGTCAAGGCGGTGATCGACGCACAGGCCGAGCAGATCGAACATCTGGAACGCTACATCACGGGCTGAGTGCCGGGATTCGGGATTCGGGATTCGGGATTCGGAAAAGCATCAAGCCGGTGCTTTCTGCGCATGGTCCGTGGACGCATGCTCGTCCGGCGCCAGGTCCGGCGACCAGCCGGCGCGCCGCGCCACCACCGCGGCCAGCGTGGCCACACCGGCACCGGCCAGCGCCAGTCCGCCGATGCCCCAGCCCAGCATGCGCAAACCGCTCACCGCACTGGTCACCACCACGTCGCCGAAGCGCCACACGGCTGTCTCGACGAAGTTCTTGCCCTTGTAGCGCGTCTCGCGCGGCACGCGGGTATACAACGCATCCACCGCCGGCTTGGTCATGCCGTAGGCGAAGCCGCGCGTGACCACCTGCATCACGGCCAGCAGCGGGATACCGTAGCCGAACACCGCCAGCTCGCCATCGCCGAGCAGCGCTATCGCGCCCAGCAGCGCCACGTTCACCAGCGCCGGCAGCAGCAGGCCCCAGCCGGCGCCGTGGCGGATCAGCAGCCAGCGAGTCAGGGTCAGTTGCAGGGCCGCACCGAGCAGGTTGGTGGCCAGGTCGAGATTGCTGTAGAACGCCGTGCGCGCCACCGCATCGGTGAAATGCGCCTTGGCATAGTCGGCCACCAGCGCGTAGGCCAGCGTGCCGATCCCGTCGCCGAACAGCATCAGCAAGGCCATGTAGCGCAGGAACGGACGCGACCAGAGCTCCTTGATCCCTGCCCACAACGAGCCGCCGATCGCTTCCCTGCCGTCGTGCCGGCCGCTTCGACGATCGTGATGCGCCGACAGCCGCAGCAGCAGTGCCAGCGCCAATCCCAGCGCCGACGCCGAAACCAGCAGCAACGGCGCCACGCCGATCAGCTGCACCAGCAACCGGGTCAGCGCCGGACCGACGATCGCGCCACCCATGCCGCCCAGCGCGATCAGCGAGAACACCTGCCGAGCCTGGCCGCTGGAGAAGATGTCCGCCATGAAGCTCCAGAACAGCGACACCACGAACAGGTTGAACACGCTGGCCCAGACGAAAAACAGCACGCCCAGCTCCCGCGCGCCGATGCGCTCCTGTGCCATGAACGCCGGCACGAACGCGAGCAGGCACAAAATGAAGAAGCTGTAGCTCCAGCCCAGCAACCGCCCGCGCGGGAAGCGCGCCACCAGCATGCCGAACACCGGCGTCAGCAGCAGCATCACTACGAACACCGCGCCGTAGAACAGGGGCAGCGACTGCGAACCGACCGCACCGCTCAGCTGGCCCATCACCGGCCGGATGATGTAGTACGAGGTCATCACGAAGAAGAACGCCAGCGCGGACAGCAAGGGCGCGGCGGCTTGTTCCACAACGGCTTGGCGGGGCAAACTCACGGGCACATCCAGCGTGGGGCGCGGCAAGCCTAGCATGCGGCCGTGCTTCGCCAGGGCGGCCCAGGGGGACAAGTTGGACCATTACGACTTCGTCATCGTCGGCGCCGGCTCGGCCGGCTGTGTGCTGGCCAACCGGCTCAGCGCCGATCCGGGCAAGCGCGTGCTGCTGCTCGAGGCCGGCCCCGCCGACTGGCACCCGCTGATCCACATGCCGGCCGGCATCGCCCGGCTGGCCAACAACCGCACGCTGAACTGGAACTACCGCACCGAGCCGGAACCCGCGCTCGACCGACGCCGGCTGTGGTGGCCACGGGGGCGCACGCTGGGGGGCTCCAGTTCGATCAACGCGATGTGCTACGTGCGCGGCGTGGCGGCCGACTACGACGGCTGGGCCGAGGCCAGCGGCGATCCGCGCTGGTCGTGGCGCGAGGTGCTGCCGTGGTTCCTGCGCAGCGAGGACAACAGCCGCGGCGCCAGCGCGCTGCACGGCGCGGGCGGCCCGCTCGGCGTGTCCGACCTGCGTCACCACAATCCGTTGTCGGCCGCGCTGATCGCTGCCGCGGGCAGCGCCGGACATCCCGGCAACGACGACTTCAACGGCGAGCGACAGGCCGGCTTCGGCCTGTACCAAGTGACCCAGCGCAACGGCGCGCGCTGCTCGAGTGCCGCGGCGTTCCTGAAACCGGTGCGCCAGCGGGCCAACCTGCATGTGCGCACCGGCGTGCTGGTCGAGCGCTTGCTGGTGGATCACGGGCGCGCGGTCGGCGTGCAGTTGCGCCGGGGCCGACGTGACGCAGAGCGGATCGAGGCCGGCGAGGTGATCCTGGCCGCCGGCGCGATCAACACACCGCAGCTGCTGATGCTGTCCGGGCTCGGTCCGGCCGACCACCTGCGCGAGCACGGCATCGCCGTGCTTGCCGACCTGCCCGGCGTCGGCACCAACCTGCAGGATCACCTGGACATCTGCACGCTGGATGCCAACCCCGGCAAGCTCAGCTACGACCATCTCAACGAGCTCTCCGCCGGCTGGCGCTGGTGGCGTCATCGCGACGGGCCGGGCAGCTCCAACGTGGCCGAGGCCGGCGGCTTCGTGCGCAGCCGCTTCGCCACCGATGCGCGCTGCGACCTGCAGTTCCATTTCGTGCCCGCCCTGCTCGACGACCACGGCCGCCATCGCCTGCCCGGCCATGGCTACACCCTGCATGCGTGCTGCCTGCATCCGCGCAGCCGCGGCCGCTTGCGCCTGCACTCGGCCGACCCGGCGCAGCCGATCGCGATCCACGCCAACTATCTCAGCGACGCGGACGGCCACGACCTGAAGATGATGGTCGAGGCGGCGCGGCTGTCACGCGAGATCCTCGACCAGCCCGCATTCGCGCCGCATCGCGGCAAGCCGGTGTTTCCCGAGCGACGTATCCACACCGATGCGGAGTACGTCGATTTCATCCGCCGCAAGGCCGAGACCATCTACCACCCGGTCGGTACCTGCCGCATGGGCAAGGACGATTCGGCGGTGGTCGACAGCGAATTGCGCGTACGTGGCGTGAGCGGCCTGCGCGTGGCGGATGCCTCGATCATGCCCAGCCTGCCCACCGGCAATACCAACGCCCCCACGATCATGATCGCCGAACGCGCCAGCGCGTTGGTCCGTGGCGAGGCCTCCCCGTAGGAGAGCACCCTGCGCGCGATGTTTTTCGTTACGTGACGAGGAACTCGCGCACAAAGTACGCTCCTTAGGTCTTGATGTTGGGCCACTGAAGGTCGAGCATCCCCGACTGATCATCGGGGGAACCGGGTGATGCAGATGCGCTCCTTGGGCTTCGAGCCCGCACCGTAGATGCGCACCCCGGTTCCGGTTTTCGCTCGTCCCGAAGCTTGAACGGTACCCTCGGCCCGCCATCGGCGTGAGCCTGCACACCTAAGGATCAGCGGGATGGGCATGGTGATCAGGACAAACCATGCGAGGTGATGCAGTGACGAAGATCGTGGGAGTAGACGTGGCCAAAGCCACGTTTGATGTGGCGGTGGGGTTGGCCAAGCCCGGCAAGTTCCAGACGCGTGCCAAGGTGCCGAACCGGCACGAGGGTTTCGAAGCGTTGCTTGCCTGGCTGGACAAGCACGCACCGGACGCGGCGGTGTGCATGGAGGCCACCGGGGTCTATCACGAGGCACTGGCCGCGTTTCTCATTCAGCGAGGCAAGACGGTCTACGTGGCCAACCCGGCGCAGGTGAAGTATTTCGGCAAGAGCCAGCTGTCGCGGACCAAGACGGATCGCACGGATGCCAAGCTGATTGCGCAATTCGCCACCAGCCAGCAGAACAGCGCCAAGCCGATGGCGCCGTGGACGCCGCCGACACCGGCTCAGCGCGCCCTGCGCGCCCTGGTCGAGCGGCTGGATGACCTCAAGGGCATGGAGCGGATGGAGGCGAACCGGCTCGATGTCGCCGACGCCGCCGTGCGCGGTTCGCTGGAAGCTTCGCTCAAGGCACTGCGCCAGCAAATCAAGACGCTGGAGAAACGCATTGACCAGCACATCGACAACGATCCCGACCTGTGCCACGACGCCGCCCTGATGACCTCGATTCCTGGGATCGCCAAGACCACCTCGGCCTCCTTGTTGGCCGCATTGGGCGATCTGCGCCGTTTCGACGCCCCGGGCAAACTGGTGGCCTTCGTCGGCCTCAACCCGGCGCTGCGCGAATCAGGCACGCTCAAGGGCCAGGTCCACATCTCCAAAACGGGCACCCCCAGCCTGCGCGCCAAGCTCGACATGCCCGCCGTCTCGGCCAAAAATCACAACCCCATTGTCCGCGCCTTCTGCGAACGCCTGCTCGCCCGAGGCAAGCGCCCCATCGTGACCGTGTGTGCCGCCATGCGAAAGCTGCTGCATCTGGTCTGGGGTGTCATCCATACCAGCACGCATTTCGACCCCGATTACGCCGGACACCATCACCACGCATCCGCCTCTTGCACCTCGTGATGAGGTTGTTGCGTTATGACTGGCAAGACGGTATCTACAATGGCACCGGACAATGCAGGCTGGCGCAGATCACTCGCACCAATTCCGCCTCCTCCACGCTGACCTGGCCGTCGGTGTGGATCGCCCGCAACAGGGCCTGGATCACCAGCTCCTTGGCCGTCGGGCTCAGCTCGTCCAGTTCCTCCAGCGCCCTTTCGAGCGGCGCCTGCCAGGCCGCCGGTGGAGGCGACCATTCGATGGCCTCGCCGGGGAACGCCTGCTGCATCGCGAACAGCCACGCGCGCCTCGCGCCGGCCTCGTCCGAGCTACCGGCCGCGGCCACGATGGTGCACACCAGGATCACGCTGTCGCGCACGGCCGGGAGCTTCTTCACGCCATCGACCGGCGCACTGCGCGGCGAACGCGCCTCCTGCAGATGAAGGCGCAGCAGCCGCGCCAGGCAGTACTCGTTGATGTCGACCCGGCCATCCACCTTGACCAGGTCGTCGAGCACGCGCAGCAGGGTCTGCTGACGGCCGTCGGGCAACTGCTTGAGCGCGGGAAACGCCAGCGAGACCAGGGGCAGGCGCGCGATCGGCGCCAGCGCGGCCACGGCGGAAGCCTGCGCCTGCACGGCACGCTGCACGTCATCGCCAAACGCATCGGCGACGATCCGGCGCTGTGCGGGCTGCAACTCGGTCACCGCTGACAATGCCAAGGCCAGCATCACCGCCAGTGCGGATTCCGGCTGCTGCACGGCTTCGTCCAAACCGGTCGGCATCGCCTGCTGCACGGCGGCGGCACGCTGGAAGGCCGGGGCCGCCGCCACGCTGCCAGCCAACACGCCGTTCAACACCGGCGGCAACGGCAAGCCCGGCACGCCCGGGGCGCCCGCCGGCGCAGGCGCTGGCGCTGGCGCGGCCGCCTCTCGCTGCATCGCCGTCGCCACGCGCGCCAGGTCAGCCTCCTTGAAGCCGGGCTCCAGCGCGCGGATGCGCTCGAGCAGCGGCGGATGGGTGGCGAACAGGGCGTTGAAACTGCCGGCCTCGCCGAACAGCATGTGCGCCACTTCCTGCTTGTTGGCCGCCTGCAGTTGCGAACCCTCGCTCAGGATCGCGATCTTCTTCAGCGCGCCAGCGATGCCGTCGGTCTGGCGGGTGAACTGCACCGCCGACGCATCGGCCAGCGATTCGCGCGAACGCGCCACCGCCGCCTGGATCAGCCGCCCGAAGAAGTAGCCGATGTAGCCGACCACGATCAGCGCCAGCCCGATCATCCACACCTGGCCACCACCGCTGCCGCGACGGCTGCTGCGGCCGCCACCGAACCAGATCACCCGGCGTCCCACGATGGCCAGCACCAGGATGCCGAACAGCAGGCCCATCAGGCGGATGTTCAGCCGCATGTCGCCATTGAGCACGTGGCTGAACTCGTGCGCGATCACGCCTTGCAGTTCGTCGCGCGTGAGGTTGTCCAGGCAACCCTGCGTCACGCACACCGCCGCATCGGAGGCCGAATAACCGGCGGCGAAGGCGTTGATGCCCGGCTCGTCGGCCATCAGGTAGATGTCCGGCACCGGCACGCCGGCGGCAATGGCCACTTCCTCGATCACGTTGCGCAGCCGGCGCAGCGCGGGATCGCGCGTGTCCGGCGGCACCGCCACGGCACCCATGCTCTCGGCCACGCCCTTGCCGCCGCCCGACAGACTCATGATGCGGAACAGCGAACTGAGCCCGATGCCGGCCAGCACCACCATGCTGGTCGCCACCAGCAACTTCACGTTCGACGCCGGTGGCTCGCCTTCGACCGGGTGGTGGCCCATGGCGATCCAGACCACCGCGTCGATCGCCGCCACGATGGCGGCCACCGCCAGCACGAACAGGATCACCAGCCGCCGGCTGCTGCCGCGCACGCGCGCCTGTTGGGCGAAGAAATCCATGGAGGCTCCGACGGATGGTCAGCGGCGTGGCGGCCGCGACACCGCGACGATCAGCTGAAGGAGACCTTCGGCACCTCGCGCACGGCGGGGTCTTCGATCTTCAGCGGTTCAGCGGCGACGAAACCGAAGCTGTTGGCCACGAACGACGCGGGGAACACTTCGCGCTTGTTGTTGTAGGTCAGCACCGAATCGTTGTACGCCTGCCGCGCAAAGGCCACCCGGTTCTCGGTCGAGGTGAGCTCCTCGGAGAGCTGCATCATCGTCTGGTTGGCCTTCAGGTCCGGATAGGCTTCCTGCAGCGCGAACAGATGGCCCAGGGTCTGGGTCAGCGCATTCTCGCTGCTGGCAAGTTGCTGCATCGCCGCCGGATCGCCGGGGCGGGCCTTGGCACCGGCCAGGCCGCTCACCGCCGCGTTGCGCGCCTGCACCACCGCCTCGAGCGTGCCGCGCTCGTGCGCGAGGTATCCCTTGGCGGTCTCGACCAGGTTCGGGATCAGGTCGTGCCGGCGCGTCAACTGCACGTCGATCTGCGCGAAGGCGTTCTTGTAGCCGTTGCGGGAAGTCACCAGTCCGTTGTAGATCGCCACGAAGTACAAGACAATCAGGACGACGACAACCAGAAAAATGATCAGGCCCATCGACAAGTTCTCCACCCAGAGGCGTATCCCCACGCCGGAACACCGCCAGAATACCATGCCGTTTCGCAAGATCTTCCTCGTGATCGCCGGCGGCCTCGGCCTGTCCTGTGCGATCTTCTGCCGCCCGCTCAACGCCACGCCCGCCACCGCATTGCCGCCATCGGCGGGCCCGACCACACTGCCGCCCGCACGCATCCAGAAAACCCTGGACGACTACAAGCGGTGGCTCAACCTGCTGGGCCAGCGCGATGCCGTCGCCGGCCTGGCCACCGCCGTGGTCGTCGGCGACAAGGTGGTATTCGAAGGCACCGTCGGCTACGCCAATGCCGCCACGCGCGAACCGGTGGCACCGACCACGGTGTTCCGCCTGGCCTCGCTGTCCAAGGCATTCGCCACCGCGATCACCGGCCTGCTGGTGGACGACGGCAAGCTGCAGTGGGACACCCGCCTGATCGACGTGCTGCCCTACTTCAAGCTCAAGAACATGCAGGAGGCGGACCAGGCCACGGTCAGCGACATCCTCGGGCAGAAGATCGGCCTGCCGCGCAACACCTTCGACAACATGCTCGAGGGAGACATCCCTTACCAGGAACTGGTGCGCAAGCTGGACGAGGTCGACATGACCTGCGGTGTCGGCCAATGCTACGGCTACCAGAACGTGGCCTTCAGCATGATCGGCGACGTGGTGCTCGCGCGCACCGGCGACTTTTTCTACCACCTGGTCGACAAGCGCCTGTTCTATCCGCTGGGCATGACCACCGCCACCTACGGTCGCGCCGGGCTGGAATCGAGCAAAAGCTGGGCGCGCCCGCACCACGCCTCGCGCCATGGCTGGGTGCCGTTCGAACCGAACGAGACCTATTACCGCGTGGCACCCGCGGCGGGCGTCAACGCCAGCTTGCGCGACATGGAAAAATGGCTGATCGCGCAAATGGGAGGTCGCCCGGACGTGCTCCCCAGCGCCCTGCTCGACAAGCTGCACGCGCCCGGCATCAGCACGCCCAGCGAGCTGCGCTCCACCGCATGGCGCCGTGCCCGGCTGACCGACGCCCACTACGCGCTGGGATGGCGCGTCTACCGCTACGCAGGCGAAACCCTGATCTATCACGCCGGCGCGGTGGCCGGCTACCGCACCATGATCGGCTTCTTTCCGAAGTACAACGTGGGCGTGGTCACCCTGTGGAACTCCACCGGCCCGACACCGAGCGGCCTGATGCCGATGGTGTTCGACGACCTGCTCGGCCTGCCGCACGTGGACTGGGCGCAGATCGAGAGCCCGCCGAAGAAAGCCACGCCGCGCAGGAAGGTCCACAAGCCGCGTCCGGCGCGACGCCACTGACGCCGATCCCGCGCAGGCGGGCGGACCGCGCGCTGCTCGGCATCCCGCCCGCGTAGCCGCACAACTAATGGTTCGGGCGCGGCCGGCAAGCGGAGCGTCCGGCCGGCCGACGTTCCGGCTGCCTGCCCGCCCACCCGGAAAGCAGAACGGCGCGTGCCGCAGCACGCGCCGTTCGGTTCATGCAACAGCCGGGGCTCGGGTCAGAACTTGAACTCGATCCGCTGTTGCCGCGCGCTGACCACCGGCACGCCATTGCGCACCGCCGGCTTGAACTCGTAATGCTCGACCGCCTCGATCGCGGCCCGATCGAAGATGCGCCGCGGCTGCGCATCCACCACCTTGATGTCGACGGGCTTGCCGTCGGTGCCCACGGTGAACGAGACCACCACCCAGCCTTCCTGGCGCGAACGAACGGCGGCGGGCGGATAGTGCGGCGCGGCCGCCTTGACCAGGACGGCATCGGCGGTCGGTCCGACCGGCGCGGGCGCGGCGACAGTGGAGGCGTTGCCGCCCGGCTGCGCGGCGCCGGCATTCTGCGCGGCGACCTGCGTGGACTGCGTCGGCTGCTGTGCCGCCTGCGCAGCCTGCTGCTGCGCCAGCTGCGCGGCAGCGGCCTTGTCGGCGGCAGCCTTCTCCGCGGCTAGCGCGGCGGCCTTCTGCTGCTCCAGCGCCTGCTGCTGTTGCTGGTCCAGCGTCTTGCGCTGGGCATCGAGCTTGGAGCGCAGGATGGTCAGCGTGAAGTTGGTCGGGTCGGCCTTGGCGAGCAGGTCGATCTCGCGCTGCGCCTCACCGAAGTCGCGCGAGTTGATGGCTTGTTCTGCCTGGTTGGCGGCGAACGGGAAGGTCTCGCGCAGCGCGTCGGATGCCACCTTGTTGCCGGGGTCCTTTTCCAGCACGCGCAGGTAGAACTCGAACGCATTGTTGCCGGCAGGCGCCAGATAGCGCTGCTGGCCCATGGCCGAGCGCGCCTCGTCCACCAGCTGGTTGACGTCCATCCCCGCCACGTTGACCGGCGGCGGCGCCGCGCGCGTCATCGCGGTGACCGGCGTCGACGGATGCCCGCCCGAATCGGCCATCAACAGTTCCTGGTGCGGCTTGAGGATCAGAAACCATGCACCGACGGCGAGCAGGACGAAGACCGCAATGATGGCGATGTAGGTTGGCCGGACGGCACCACGCGCGCGCCGGCGCGTCTGAAGTGAATATCGGGTATCCATGGTCTCTCGCTGAGTGTCGACAGATACCCGCGCTTTTTCCCCCTGTAGGAGCGGCGATCCCCCGGATACGCCGCGGCGCGGATGTGCAGAAGGTAACTCCTATGGCGCAGCACGGCAATGGCGCGGCTCGGGCCGACCGCGCGAGTCGCTGCCGCGGGCATCGCGGCGCGGCGGCGGGGCCGACCGCTTCGTTTCCCGGACCCCGGAAACGAAGCGTCCCGGCAAAGCCGGGACGAACTTTCTCGAAGTGCTCCCCCCGCGCTGGGCACCGCGGGGGGAGAAGTCGATGACATATCTTGTTGTGGGTATTGCCTGTTGCGTGTGGCTTACTTCTTGGCCTTGGTCTTGGCCTTGGGCTTCGCGGTCTTGGTGGCCTTGACCACCTTCGCCGCCGCAGCCTTCTTCGGTGCAGCCTTCTTCGCCGGCTTCTTGGCGACCTTCTTCACCGCGACTTTCTTCACCGCGGCCTTCTTGGCAGCCGCCGGCTTGCGGACGGCCTTCTTCGCGGCAGCCTTCTTGGCGGCCGGCTTCTTCGCAGCCGGCTTCCGGGCCGCGGCTTTCTTGGCGGCCGGTTTCTTGGCAGCCGGTTTCTTGGCGGCGGCCTTCTTGGCAGCCGGTTTCTTTGCAGCGGATTTCTTGGCAGTGGCCATGGTTCGTCTCAGCTCCTCATCAGTTGGCAGTGGTTGCCCAGTAAAAGCATGCAGGAACGCTTCAACCAGCAAATCGCTGTTCGTCGCGTGCCGAAGATTGTTCACCTGTCGGTGGGTGCGCAAATCAGAAAGCCGTCGCAGGACATGCAGCGGAATCGAGACCGTGATCTTGCGTACTGCATTGGCTTTTTCACCGTGCTCGACATAGGGCTTGATGAATTTCGTTGTCGCCATAAAAACGCATTCCCCGTGATCTGCTGCGAAAGCTATCCCCGAAGATTTCAACTGTCAATTGATTTTCGCCATGTGTTTTCTTCCACCCGAACCGCCACCACCCCGCCAACCTGCTGCCGGCAAGGGCGCGCCGGCCGGACGCTTTTTCAACGTTGGACGTCTAGACGTCCATATTGGTCATGCGTCATTTTTCGAAACGCGCGCCAAACCGCGTAAAACAGGCCGAATTGCGCAAATGCGGCGAAATCGCGGCTGCCGCGCGCCATGCACGCAGGGCAGTGGTGCAAGGGCGTGCACGACGCCGGACACAGGCGGTTCCGGCAAATGAACGGAATGCGACCAGGAGAAGGCCGCCGATGTCCCGAGCGGCCGCGATGGACGCGACCCACCGGCCGGAACGATCCGTTGCGGCAACCGGACCGGCATGCGGCAAAGACGAATCGTGACGTCCGCCAGCGGCAAGAACCGGCGCGACGATCATCCGTTCCGTGCCGCGAAAGCGAGAGCGAAGTCGTCCGACGCGTCGCCCGCAAGTGTGCGCTGGCAGCGACGCCACGATCCGGAAATGTTCCGGCCGGGTCGATGCCCGTCGCTCGACGCACCCCTGAAACGAAGCCGGCCGCACATGGCGGCCGGCAGCGTATCCGGGGTTCGGTCGATGCGAGCGGATCAGTGATCCTCGCTCTCGATCAGTTCCTGGTAGTCGTTGGCATCGAGCAGCTCGTCCAGCTCGGCGCGATCGCTGGGACGCACGAGGAAGATCCAGCCATCGCCGAAGGCGTCCTCGTTGATCGTCTCGGGCTTGTCGTTGAGCAGTTCGTTGACCTCGACGATCTCGCCCGACACCGGCGAATAGATGTCCGAAGCCGCCTTGACCGACTCCACCACGGCGGTGCCGGTGCCAGCCTTCACCGCGGCGCCGATTTCCGGCAACTCCACGTAGACCAGGTCGCCCAATTGCCCCTGGGCATGATCGGAAATGCCGACCCGCACCAGGCCGTCGTCTTCGACGCGAGCCCATTCGTGGGACTTGAGAAACTTCAGATCGCCGGGAATCTCGCTCATGGTCGGGTCCAGTCGTTGGGAGGGAAGGCGGTTACGGAGGGGGATTCTAGCGGCATTCGCCGTGAGGGAAAGGGCAACCCGCGATCAGATGCCGTCGCAGGGCTTGCCATCGCGCACGAAGGGATATTTCACCTGGCGCACGGCCACCTCGCGGCCGCGGATGTCCACGTGCAGGGCGCCGGGGTCGCCAGCCGGCACACGGGCGAACGCGATCGCCTTGTCCAGCGTGGGGGCGAAGCTGCCGGACAGGATCTCGCCCTCGCCGTTCGCCGTGAGCACCTTCTGCCCGTGGCGAAGCACGCCCTTCTCGTCGAGCACCACGCCGATCATCACGCGCGCCACGCCGGCGGCCTTCTGCTGCTCCAGCGCCGCGCGCCCGATGAAGTCGCGGCCCTCGTCCAGCGACACAGTCCAGCCCAGGTTCGCCTCCCACGGCGACACGTCCTCGTCCATGTCCTGGCCGTACAGGTTCATGCCGGCCTCCAGGCGCAGGGTGTCGCGCGCACCCAGCCCGGCCGGCTTCACGCCGGCGGCAAGCAAGGCTTCCCACAGCGCGACCGCGTGCTCGGCCGACAGCATGATCTCGAAACCGTCCTCGCCGGTGTAGCCGGTGCGCGCCACGAACAGCGGCATGCCGTGCGGGCCCTGCGCCGCCGCGGCGGCGAACTTGCCCAGCTTCTCGATGCGCGGGCGGTCGACGTCGTGCAGCAGGCCCAGCACCTTCGCCCGCGCCTGCGGCCCCTGCACGGCGATCATCGCGAAGTCGGGACGCTCCTTCACCTGCACGTCGAACGCCTGCGCCTGGCGTTCGATCCAGGCCAGGTCCTTGGCGCGGGTGGCGGCGTTGACCACCAGCCGGAAGAATTCCTCGCCGAGGTAATACACGATCAGGTCGTCGATCACCCCACCGCGCTCGTTCAGCATGCACGAGTACAACGCCTTGCCGTGGACCTTCAGCTTGTCGATGCTGTTCGCCAGCAGGTGGCGCAGGAACTCCCGCGCGCGGGCGCCGTGCAGGTCGACCACGGTCATGTGCGAGACGTCGAACATGCCGGCGTCGCGTCGCACGGCGTGGTGCTCCTCGATCTGCGAGCCGTAGTTGATCGGCATGTCCCAGCCGCCGAAATCCACCATCCGCGCACCGAGCGCGCGATGGGTGGCGTTGAGTACGGTCTTCTCGGTCATCGCGGCGGCGCCCTGCGGAAAGGAATGGGCCATTATCGCCGCCGGCACAGGGCAATCCAAGCGATGCGGCAAAACGCTCAGTCGCCGGCGCCGCGGTCGATCCCCGGCAGCAGTTCCGCGGTGAGCTGCTCGGCCAGTTGCTCGGCGCGCTGGCCGCCGCTGAGCAGGTGCACATCCGGCGAAAGCGGGCGCTCGTACGGCGCGTCGATGCCGGTGAAGTTGCGGATCTCGCCGGCGCGCGCCTTGCGGTAGAGGCCCTTCGGATCGCGCCGCTCGCATTCCTCCAGCGGCGCGTCGACGAATACCTCGACGAATTCCCCGCTGCCGAACAGCTCGCGCGCCGAGCGCCGCTCGCTGCGGTACGGCGAGATCGCGCTGACCAGCACGATCAGCCCGGCATCCACCATCAGGTGGGCGACCTCGGCGATGCGGCGGATGTTCTCGACGCGGTCGGCAGGGGTGAAACCCAGGTCCTTGTTGATGCCATGGCGCACGTTGTCGCCGTCCAGCAGGTAGGTGTGGTAGCCCAGCGCATGCAGCTTGCGCTCGACCAGGTTGGCGATGGTGGACTTGCCCGCACCGGACAGGCCGGTGAACCACAGGCACATCGGATGCTGGCCCTTGCTGGCGCTGCGCACGCGCTTGTCGATGTCCACGTGCTGCCAGTGCACGTTGCTGGAGCGGCCCAGCGCGAAGTCGAGCATGCCGCAGGCCACGGTGGCGTTGCTCTGGCGATCGATCAGGATGAAGCCGCCGAGATCGCGGTTGGTGGCGTAGGGTTCGAACGCGATCGCGTCGTCCAGGCCCACCGTGCAGTAGCCGACCTCGTTGAGCTCCAGGTGGCGCGCGGCCAGATGCGCCTGGCTGTTGACGTCCACCTTGTGCTTGATCGACATGATCCGCGCGTTGACCGTGCGCGTGCCGATCTTCAGCCGGTAGGTGCGGTTGGGCAGCAGGTTGCCGTCGCCCATCCACAGCAGGTGGCAGGTGAACTGGTCGGCCACCGGCGCCGGACGCAGCGCGTCGGCGATCACGTCGCCGCGGCTGGCGTCGAGTTCGCGATCCAGACACAGCGTCACCGCCTGGCCTTCGCCGGCGCGCTCCAGGTCGCCGTCGAAGGTCACGATGCGCTCGATGCGCGCGCGCTGCACGCCCGGTTGCACCACGATCTCGTCGCCACGCGCCACGCTGCCGCCGCAGATCGTGCCGGCATAGCCACGGAACGACTGGTCCGGGCGGTTGACCCATTGCACCGGCATGCGGAAATCCTCCGCGCGGATACGTGCCACCTCCGCCGTCTCCAGCCGTTCCAGCAGACTGCCACCGTCGTACCAGGGCATGCGCGAGGAGCGACTGCCGACGTTGTCGCCGTTCAGCGCGGACACCGGCAGGCAATGCACGTGCTCGATACCCAGGTTGCGGGCCAGCTCGCGGTACTCGGCGGCGATCGCCTCGTGCACGTCCTGGCGGTAGTCGACCAGGTCCATCTTGTTGACCGCCAGCAGCACGTGGCGGATGCCGAGCAGACCGCATATGTAAGTGTGCCGCCGCGTCTGCGTCAGCACGCCCTTGCGCGCATCGACCAGCACCACCGCCAGCTCCGCGTTGGAGGCACCGGTGGCCATGTTGCGGGTGTACTGCTCGTGGCCGGGACAGTCGGCCACGATGAAGCTGCGCCGCGCGGTATGGAAATAGCGGTAGGCCACGTCGATGGTGATGCCCTGCTCGCGCTCGGCGTCCAGGCCATCGGTGAGCAGGGCAAAGTCGAGCACGCCCTCGTCGGCATCGGCGTGCAGCCGGCGGCTCTCGCGCGCCAGCGCCGCCAGCTGGTCGTCCGGCAGCATGCCGGCGTCGTACAGCAGGCGGCCAAGCAGCGTGCTCTTGCCGTCGTCCACGCTGCCGCAGGTGATGAAACGCAGCAGTCCCTTCTCCGGCGCGGCCATCAGAAGTAGCCCTCCTGCTTCTTGTGTTCCATCGACGCGGTGGGATCATGGTCGATCACCCGCCCCTGGCGCTCGGAGCTGCGCGAAGCGGCCATCTCGTCGATGATCTTCTGCACGGTGTCGGCGGAGGACTCCACCGCGCCGGTCAGCGGATAGCAGCCCAGCGTGCGGAAACGCACTTCGCGCACCCGTACCGACTCGCCCTCGCGCAGGATGAAGCGGTCGTCATCGACCATGATCAGCGCGCCGTCGCGCTCCACCACCGGGCGCGGTTTGGCGAAGTACAGCGGCACCAGCGGGATGTTCTCGCGCTGGATGTACAACCACACGTCCATCTCGGTCCAGTTGGACAGCGGGAACACCCGCACGCTCTCGCCCTGGCGCACGAAGGTGTTGTAGTTGCGCCACAGCTCCGGCCGCTGGTTCCTCGGGTCCCAGCGATGCTGCGCGTTGCGGAACGAGAACACGCGCTCCTTCGCCCGCGACTTCTCCTCGTCGCGGCGCGCACCGCCGATCGCGGCGTCGAAACCGTGCTGGTCCAGCGCCTGTTTCAGCGACTGGGTCTTCATCACGTCGGTATGCACCGCGGCGCCGTGGGTAAGCGGCGAGATGCCCTGGCGCACGCCGTCCTGGTTGATGTGGACCAGCACCTCGACGTCGCCCGCCGCGGCCACCTGCTCGCGAAAGGCGATCATCTCGCGGAACTTCCAGGTGGTGTCGACGTGCAGCAGCGGCATCGGCGGCTTCGCCGGATGGAACGCCTTGCGCAGCAGGTGCAGCAGCACCGAGGAATCCTTGCCGATCGAATACAGCATCACCGGGTGACGAAACGCCGCCTGCACCTCGCGGAAGATGTGGATGCTCTCGGCCTCGAGATCGTCGAGATGGGAGCGCGGGGCGGTAGCCGTCATGGGTGGCGAACTCGATGGCACAGGTGACCGAAACGACATCGCCCGTGGGGTGAGCGACATCCTGGAACCTCGCAGTATAGATCGTGCGAACGGCAGTCCCCGGGGCCCACTGCCAAAGGAGTTCGCATATGGATATGGCGGTGGGCAATGGCGACAAGAGCCGGCCGGCGACCGTCAAACGCGGGAGCGAACCCTGTGCGCGATGCAAAGGGTATGCGCCCGGCAAGTTGCCGTGCGTCACTCCACGGACGGCAAATGGCGGGCGGTGCCCGCCCTACTCGCCCATCATTCCAGCACCGGGTAGGCCGGCTCCGCGTCCAGCGTCGCGGCGCAGGCCGCGGCCAGTTCCAGCAGACGCAGATCCGAGCCACGCGGCCCGACCAGTTGCAGGCCCACCGGCAGGCCGTCGGAGAGCTTGCCCATCGGCAGGCTCACCGCCGGGCAACCGGCCAGGCTGGCGAAGCTGGTGAGGTCCGCCGCCGAATCCGGGGTCGGGCCGTCCAGCGGGAAGGCGCCCTGCGGCGTGGTCGGCAGCACCAGCACGTCGACCTGGGCGAACAGCCGGCGCATTTTCAGCGTGGCCGCATCCAGCACACGGTCGGCCGTGGCGTAGTCGGCGGCGCTCTTGCCGGCGGCGTAGCCGAGCATGCGGCGGAAGCGGTCGGACACCGGATGCTTTGCGTCAGGCGAAAGATCCTCGGCAAACGTGCCGAGCATTTCCGCCTCCATCAGCAGCAGGCCGGCGCGGCGGGTACGGGCGAAGTTCCAGTCGTCGAAGTCGACCGTGCGGCGATCGCTCAGCGCATGCGGCAACCGGGCCAGTGCGGCCTCGAACACCTCGATCACCTCCGGCTGCACGCCGACGGCCGCCAGGTCCGGCAGCAGGCCGGCGCGCAGATGGCCGGGATCCCAGTCCGGCAGCGCGAACGCCACGCGCCGGCGGCGCGAGCGCGCGTCGTCGGCGTCGTAGCCGGCCAGCACCTGCAGCAGCACGGTGAGGTCCTCGACGCTGCGCGCCAGCAGGCCCACCGAATCCAGCCGGCGCGCGGCCGGCACCAGGCCACGCGCGGAAATCTCGCCATGCGTGGGCTTCAACCCGTAGATGCCGCAATAGCTGGCCGGGATGCGGATCGAGCCGAGGCTGTCCGAACCCACCGCCGCCACCGCCAGTCCCGCGGCCACGGCCGCCGCCGCGCCACCGGAGGAGCCGCCCGCGCTGTAGCCATGGCGATGCGGATTGTGGGTGGCGCCGAAATGCGGGTTGTCGGTGGCCGCGCCCAGCGCGCCCTCGTCCATGTTGGTCTTGCCGATCACCACCGCGCCGGACGCACGCAGGCGCGCCACCACGTGCGCGTCGTTCTCCACCGGCTTGCGCCGCCCGGGCAGGCCCACCCGCGTCGGCCAGCCGGCCATGTCGAGGTTGTCCTTCAACGCCAGCGGGATGCCGTCCAGCCGGCCGATCACGCCGTCGCGGCGACGCCGGTCGGCCATGTGCGCCTGTTCCTGCATCAGGCCCGGCCGTTGGTCGACATAACAGTTGAGCTGCGGGTCGAGTCGCTCGATGGCCTGCTGGTAGACATCGGCCAGGGCCTCCGGCCGCACCCTGCCGCCGGCGAGCCAATGCAGCAGTTGGCACAGCGATGCACGGCGCAGGTCGAGGTCGGCGATCGGCGGCATCGAATTCATGAACTCTCCTTGCAAATATGGACATGATTATCGCCGCCCGACCCGCAGCGATTGCAAGCCGTGGCGCAGCACGCGTTGCCCTGCATTGCCCGAATCCGGACAATGCGGCAGGGTATCGTGCCTCGATGACGCATCGAAGGCGCCGCCCTTTCCCGCACTGCAGGAGTTCGCCATGAGCGAGCGCGAAACCATGGAATACGACGTCGTCGTGGTCGGTGCCGGCCCTGCCGGCCTGGCCTTCGCGATCCGGCTCAAGCAGCTGAAGGCCGACGTCAGCGTCTGCGTGATCGAGAAGGCATCGACCATCGGCGCGCAGATCCTCTCCGGCGCGGTGATCGAGCCGCAGCCGCTGGATGCCCTGCTGCCCGGCTGGCGCGACAACCCGCCGCCGATCTGCGTGCCTGCCGGCAAGGACGAGTTCTGGCTGCTGTCGAAGACCGGCGGCACCAAGCTGCCGGTGCCGCCCGGCATGCGCAACCACGGCAACTTCATCGTCTCGCTGGGCGCGCTGTGCGCCTGGCTGGCGCCGCAGGCCGAGGCGCTGGGCGTGGACGTGTTCCCCGGCTTCGCCGCGGCCGACAACATCTACAACGAGGATGGCTCCGTCGCCGGCGTGCGCATCGGTGACATGGGCGTGGCGAAGGACGGCACGCACAAGCCCGGCTACGCCGAGGGCATCGACATCAAGGCGAAGGTCACCGTGCTGGCCGAGGGCGCCCGCGGCAGCCTCACCAAGCAGCTGGTCAAGCGCTTCAAGCTGGACGAACACAGCGACCCGCAGGGCTACTCGATCGGCATCAAGGAGCTGTGGCAGGTGCCCGCCGGACGCGTCACGCCCGGCAAGATCGTGCACAGCATCGGCTGGCCCGCCGACACGCATACCTATGGCGGCAGCTTCCTCTACCACCTGGACAAGGACCGCATCGCGCTGGGCTACATCAGCGGCCTCGACTACAGCGATCCCGAGTACAAGCCGTGGGAAGCCTTCCAGCAATGGAAGAACCACCCGAGCGTGAAACCGCTGCTGGAAGACGGCACGATCCTCTCGGCCGGTGCGCGCGCCATCGTCTCCGGCGGCTGGCAATCGCTGCCCAGGTGCGAGATGCCGGGCGCCCTTCTGATCGGCGACACCGCCGGCCTGCTCAACGTGCCGAAGATCAAGGGCACCCATCAGGCGCTGAAGAGCGGCATGCTGGCCGCCGAGCACCTCGCCGCCACCGGTCTCGACGCCACCGGCTTCGACGCGAAACTTCGTGGCTCCGAGGTGATGGCCGAGCTGAAGAAAGTGCGCAACGTCAAGCCCGGCTTCAAGAAGGGCCTGTGGTTCGGCCTGTTCAACGCCGCTTGGGAAACCGTCAGCGCCGGCCTGTCGCCGTGGACGCTGAAGAACAAGGCCGACTGGTCCAGCCTGCACAAGCTGGGCGAATGCGAGGAGCCCAAACGCGATTACGTGCAGCGCACCCTGCCGCCGCGCGACCGCCTCGCCGGCGTCTATTTCGCCGCCACCGAACACGACGAGGACCAGCCCATCCACCTGCACGTGGCCGACACCGACATCTGCGCCACGCGTTGCGTCGAGGAGTACGACAACCCCTGCACCCGCTTCTGCCCCGCCCACGTCTACGAGATGGTGGCGGACGAAAGCCAGCCCCACGGCAAGCGCCTGCAGATCAACGCCGCCAACTGCGTGCACTGCAAGACCTGCGACATCAAGGACCCGTACGAGATCATCACCTGGGTCACGCCCGAGGGTGGCTCGGGGCCGAATTACCAGAACCTGTAAGTGCGAGACCAGGTGGCATCAGACGTACCGGCGGGCGGTGCCCGCCCCGCGTCCTTGCTCACCGCGTAGGGCGGGCACCGCCCGCCGTTCTTGCCTCGGCGCCCATCGGGATCGACAACCCGGCGTCAACCAGGGAGGTCGGCCGGCGCTTCGCCCTGACGACCGCGCATGCCGTCGAGCAACCCGCGCAGCATGCAGCGCAGGTTTCGTCGGCGCGGTCCGATCAGCACGCCGAATAGAAACAGCTTGACCGCCACCCGCGGCACGTCCTGCGCGATCCACGCGCGCGGCGTGTGGGCCATCCGGTACAGCCGCACCCGGTTGCGCATCATGTAGTACAGGCGCACGGGTCCATGCACCACCACCTGGCCCAGCCCGAACGGCAGGGCGCGGCGGGCGTCGCCGAGGCGATGGCGCATGGTCGCCGCGCAGACGCCGTGCAATGCATAGCCTTGCGCCCGTGCACGGAAGCTCCACTCCAGGTCGACGTTGTCGATGAAAAGGCCAGCATCCATCGCGCCGACCCGGTCGATCACGGCCAGCGGAACCAGCATGCCGGAGCTGATCAGGAAATCGCAGGCGATGGTTGGCGTCGAACCATCGCACCACAGCTTGCGATTGAGCGGAAAGCCGATGCGCACGAACGGCGCATCGCGATGTTCCCGCGCGTCGTGGAAGCGCGGACCGACAGCCGCCACCGGGCCGACCGCCGACAAATCCCGCAGCGCACCCCGCAACACCGCCACCATGCCCTCGCCCGGCTCGCTGTCCTGATCCAGCAGCAGCACATGGTCGTAACCGTGCTTGCGCGCCCAGGCGATGCCGACGTTCTGCGCCGCCGCCAGGCCGAGGTTGCGCGCCTGGCTCAGCAGCGCGCCACCTGGTGCAGACAGGCGTCGGCCCAGTGCCTGCTTCCATTCGCCATCACTGGCGTTGTCGACCAGCACCACCGCGCCGACCTGTGGCGCGACCGCGTCCACCAGTCGCGCGATCGCTTCCGGTTCGGGGCGGTAGCTCACCACCACCGCGCACACGTCGCTGACGGTCGCATCAGTCACGGCGCAGCAGATCCCTCAGCAGCGAGCGGATGCCGGTACCGTAACGGCGATAGAAGCCGCCGCGTGCCTCGCGCAGCACGGGCGACCACCGGCGCCAGCGCGGCAGGCGGCCCATCGCCACGCGACGCTCGAGGTGGGTTCGCTTGTCCCGCACTTGCGCGGCACGGTCGCGACTGCCATGGAACCCCGCCCGCGCAAGGTACTCTTCCAGCAGGCGCAAACGCTCCGCCTCGCCGGCCAGCAGGCGCCCGCGCGGCAGCAGCAGATCCCGCCACTTCATCGTCAGGGTGCGCTTGCGCATGCCGATCTGGTTAGCGCCATGCTGGCGATAGTCGATCAGGGGTTGGTCGATGAAATCGACCCGGCCGACCGCGGCAGCCACCGCAGCCAGCCACTCGTCATGGATCCAGCCGGGAGCCACCGGCAGCGCGGTTGCCACCAGGTCGCGTCGCAGCGCCGCCGTCGCGCCGGTCACGAAGCTGCGGCGCAAGACCACGTCGAACGCGCGCCCGTCGTGGATGGCTTCCCGCTCCGGCGCCGTCATCTGCAACGCCTCGAACAGCGAGCAACCCAGCGAATGACCCTCGGTGTCCACCAGCCGCGCATCGCCGTGCAACAACAGCAGGGACGAATCCTGCTCGAAACATTCGGCCATCCGGGCCAGCTTGTCGGTTCGCCACACGTCGTCCTGGTCGCACAGGAACAGCACATCGCCCCGCGCCGCGCGCAGCCCAGCCGAGAAATTGTCGACGTAACCGAGGTTCTCCCGATGACGCACCAGCTGCACCTCGATACCGGCATCCCGTGCCCGCACTGCGAACGCCTGCAGCATGTCCACGCTCGCATCGGTCGAGCCGTCGTCGCCGATCACGATCTCGTCGGGCAGGCGCGTTTGCGCCAACAGGCTGTCCAGCTGCGGTTGCAGATGGACAGCGCCGTTGTAGGTGCATAGGACGATGGAAACTCGCAGTCGCGTCATGGTCGCTCGTTGGCGCGGAAGCCAGGCGGATGCCGTGTTGCAAGCACCTTCATTGCCGGCAGGCCCACAGCCCGGGGGTGGATGCATTCTATAGTGTCGATGCGCCGCTTCGTCCGGGGCCACGAGCGGGATGCCCCGGCCGCGGCACGAGGCAACGCCTGCTCAATCCGTACGCCGCCGCATGGACAGGGCTAACGGGTTAGAATGGCAGACTGATCCATCGCGCCCGGCAATCCGGCGCCCTGCAATCCAAAGGAACAGCAGATGAAGATTCTGGTCGGCTACAAGCGCGTCGTTGATTACAACGTGCGCATCCAGGTCAAACCCGACGGCAGCGGCGTGGTCACCGACGGCGTCAAGCTTTCCGCCAATCCGTTCGACGACATCGCGCTGGAAGAGGCGCTGCGCCTGCGCGAAAAGGGCGTGGCCGAGGAAGTGGTCGTGGTCGGCATCGGCCCGGCCGACCTCACCGCCCACCTGCGCAACGGCCTGGCCATGGGCGCCAACCGCGCCATCCACGTGAGCACGGCGGACACCGTGCAACCGCTCACCGCCGCCCGCGTCTTCCTCAAGCTGATCGAAAAGGAGCAGCCGGGCCTGGTGATCCTGGGCAAGCAGGCGATCGACGACGACGCCAACCAGACCGGCCAGATGCTGGCCGCACTGTGGGACCGCCCGCAGGCCACGTTTGCCAGCAAGGTCGAGATTGCCGATGGCAAAGCCACCGTGACCCGCGAAGTCGATGCCGGACTGGAAGTGATCGAGGCCGAGTTGCCCGCCGTGATCACCACCGACCTGCGCCTCAACGAGCCGCGCTTCATCAAGCTGCCGGACATCATGAAGGCCAAGTCCAAGCCGATCGACGTGATCGAGTTCGATTCGCTCGGCGTGGCCTCGCACGATCATCTGAAGGTGACCACCTATGCCCCGCCGGCCAAGCGCAGCAAGGGCGTGATGGTGAAAGACGCCGCCGAGCTGGTCGCCGCACTGAAGCAGAAAGGCCTGTTGTAGGGCGGGCATTGCCCGCCGCCGCGCCGCATCAATGAAACCCGGCGGGCAGTGCCCGCCCCAAAAATCCGTAGGAGCCTGCTCGCGGGCGATCCCTTCTCACAGAACCCGGATTTTCGCGAGAACAAAAGCATCGCCCGCACGCGGGCTCCTACAGACAAAAAGCTTCGGAGACACACATGAGCAAGATCCTCGTCATCGCCGAACACCTCGGCGGCAAACTCAACACCTCCACCGCGCGCGCGGTGAGCGCCGCCGCCGCCGTGAAGGGCGAGGCGATCGACGTGCTGGTGCTCGGCGACAACGTCGATGCCATCGCCGCCGATGCAGCGAAGATCGGCGGCGTCAGCCGCGTGCTCACCATCGCCCGCGCCGAGAACGCGCATCCGCTGGCCGCCGTGCTGGCGCCGCAGATCGCCAAGGCCGCCACCGGCTACAGCCACGTGTTCGTGCCCTCCACCACCTTCGGCAAGGACGTCGCCCCGCGCGTGGCTGCCCTGCTCGACGTGGCCCAGGTCAGCGACGTGATGAGCGTGGAAGCCGCGCACACCTTCAAGCGCCCGATCTACGCCGGCAACGCGATCATCACGGTGGAAGCCGACCCGGCGCACACCGTGGTCGCCACCATTCGCACGGCGTCGTGGTCAGCCGCCGCCAGCGGCAGCAACAGCGCGCCGGTCGAGGCCATCGGCGTCGATGCCGCACTGCCCACCCACACCCGCTTCGTCGAACTGCAGCAGGGCAAGAGCGACCGCCCGGACCTGCAGAGCGCCAGCAAGGTCGTCTCCGGCGGTCGCGGCGTCGGCTCGAAGGAAAACTTCGACATCATCTACAAGTTCGCCGACAAGATCGGCGCCGCCGTGGGCGCCTCGCGCGCCGCCGTCGACGCCGGCTACTGCCCCAACGAAATGCAGGTGGGTCAGACCGGCAAGATCATCGCTCCCGAGCTGTACATGGCCATCGGCATCTCCGGCGCCATCCAGCACCTCACCGGCATCAAGGACGCTGGCACCATCGTGGCGATCAACAAGGACGGCGAGGCGCCGATTTTCGAGGTAGCGGACATCGGACTGGTAGGGGACCTGTTCCAGTTGATTCCCGAGCTGGAAAAAGCGCTGTCATAAGCCTGCATTCAAACCGTCCCTCCGCACTTCCTCGCTCTGGTTTGTAGCGAGGGCCTGTGCAGCATGGCAGCCGTGCCAGCCACGAGAGCGGCGGTCAAAGGGTAAATCCAGCCGCCAGCGGCATTCGACAAGAGCGAAATTCCCAGAGTAGAGTAGCTCCGCCTCGGGGGAGTGCTGGGAGCAAATCCAATGCGCAGCTTTACCGTCGCGCTCTTGCTGCTTTTTTGCAGCGGGATGTGTGCTGCCGCTACACCGGAATTGATAATCCATATCGCTGCGCAAGGCAGCTTTGTCCGAGGCAGCGAGCGACTCTACCCGGTAGAGCTGAATGCAAACGCGGCGCAAGACGCGCTGACGGGTGGCGGCATGTGGCTGACCGCTCCAGATGGCGCACGCACGTTCGCCCGAACGGAGCGCGTCGACCCACAGCGGGATGGCAACCAAACCTGGATCGGTAAAGTTTCCACGCCTGGCGGCGAGCGCAGCGTCGTCATCACTTTCGGCAGAGATGCCACTTTCGGGTCACTTCTATCCGCCACCGGCAAACCATTCCGCGTGACCACCCGAGGGGGCAAGACCTACCTCGTGCAGGCTGACGCAGCCGCAGGACACGCGCCGGCGCTGAAACTTCGGCCTCCTGCACCAGACTACGTCATCCCTCCGCACCAACGGGCAAAAAGTGGCCGCGCCATGGCCCAGCCCAGCGCAGCGGCATGGGCCACCGCCTCCAGTACCACCCCGACCACCGTGGACCTGCTGCTTGGCTACACCTCCGGTGTGGTGTCACAACTGGGCTCCACTTCGGCCGTCATCACAAACCTCACCTACCTCGTCGCGGTAGCCAATCAGGCTTATGCGGACAGCCAGGTCAACGGCCGCGTCCGCCTCGTAGGTACGCTCGAAGTGAACTACTCCGACATACCGACCAACCATCAGGCGCTGGACGACTTGACACCTGGCGCCAATGCCGCTGGCGCTTACGCCGACGCCCTCGCGCCACTCATCGCGAAGCGTCGAGATCTCGGTGCGGACCTGGTCAGCCTGGTGCGGCCCTTCGCACTCGTCACGCAAGACGGATCCTGCGGCGTCGGCTGGATGCCGGGTGGATCCTTGCAGCCCTACCTCTTGGACGACGCTGGGTGGGGATACTCGGTCATCAATATTGGTACTTGGGAGAATGGAACCTCCTCATACTTCTGCGCGGACGTCACCCTTGCCCACGAAATCGGCCACAATCTGGGCTTGGCACACGACAAGGCCGATGCTGCCGGGCCGGGCGCCTTCACTTACGCCTACGGCTGGCAGCAAACTTTCCCGGTGGGGAGCTTCTACACCATCATGGCCTACGGCGCGGCGGGTCAGGAGCCGGTGCCTTACTTCGCCAATCCCGACATCACGCTGTGCAACAACCATCCTTGCGGGGATCCGATCGAAGCCAACCAGACGTTGGCACTCAATCAAACGATGCCCGTGGCGGCGAAATTCAACGCACCTGGCGGCCCGTTGCTCGATCTGAACGGGGACGGGTTGACCGACCTCGTTTTGCAGAAGAACGCAGGCGGCCAATTCACCTACATGCTGGAAGGAGGCGCATTCTTTCCTTCGTTCTACAAGACCCAGCCTGTTGCCTCCGGTTATCGCATCGCTGCCATCGGTGACCTGTATGGCGACCGCCGTAGCGAACTTGTCTGGACCAGCGCGGCCAACGACGTCTACTTCTGGACTTACAACGGCGCCGGCGGATTCAGTTCCGTGCGAGGCCCCGACCATGCAGCAGGCTGGAAGCTGATCGGAACCGGTGACATGAATGGCGACGGCACCAGTGACCTCCTTTGGACCAACGCATCCGCGCACCAGTTCGGCTACTGGCTGATGAACGGCACCGCAGTCGTCGGCAAAAGGACCATCAGCGTCGCCCCTGGTTACTACATTGCGGCCATCGGCGACTTCGCCGGTTTGGGACGCGCCGACCTGGTCTGGACCAGTGCGGCCAACGACCTGTACTTCTGGATGAACAATGGCAACGGCACATTCACCAGCAGGCGCGGCCTGGACTATCCTTCCGGCTGGCAGCTGCAGGGCAGCGGAGACATGGATGGAGATCAGCGTGCCGATCTGGTCTGGACCAACGATACGACCCATCAATTCGCTTACTGGCTGATGAGCGGCAGTACTCGCGTAGGCTACAAGATCGTGCCGATCGCCGCTGGCTACCATGTGGTCAATATTGATCGGTTCGCCGGTGCTGTGGCTGGCATTCTGTGGACCAGCGCGGCCAACGACCTCTACCTGTGGACGAACAATGGCGATGGCACGTTCAGCTCCTCGCAGGTTGCTGGCGGGGAGCCGGCAGGTGGAGGCGCCTATTACAACAACTACCCGAATGGATGGAGCGTTTTATCCACGCTCCCGGCAAAGCCCTGACGTTTGCAACCCTGGCAGTCGGAAGTCTTCAATCGCATGTCGGACACGAACCCGTCGACAAGGGACTCCGGGAATATCGCTGCAGACCGGACTGCCGACGGCCCCGATACCGCACGGGACTGCGTGCCGGCCAAAGTGGGGGCGGCGGGAGCGGCACCCCAGATTTCCGCATGCCGTTTGTCGGTGATCAACGTCGATTGAACAAGAGACAGGCCAGACACAGTCCCGACCCCGAAGCCACCGCCTCTTAGAGGCAGCAGCCGCTTCACCCCACTGCGCCGCACATTGGCCGTCAAGCGACCTTCCTGCACGTCGAAGAAATGACCGCACGCCACTAAACTGTGTGTCTTCAATGAGACTTCGCCTCGACAGGAATCCTCCGCATGTCCATACCTGGCACGATCTCACCGCAGCCGGACTCGCCCACCGGGTCCGTTCCGCGCTTGAGCGTGGTTACGTCGGTATATCGTTCCGAGAGGTTCATTCCCGCTTTCGTCGACGAAACAATCGCCGCCATCAGAAAGGCACATATCGAGCATTACGAGATCATCTTCGTCAACGATGGTTCTCCCGACGACTCGCTCAGGCACCTGTTGCGGGCACGCACCGGCAATCCGTCGATAAAGATCCTGGACCTGTCGCGAAACTTCGGTCATCACAAGGCGATCATGGCCGGCTTGTCCTATGCCAAGGGCGAGCTGACATTCATCATCGATTGCGACCTGGAGGTGCATCCGGGAGTCTTGCAGCCGTTTCTGGATACACTTCAAGCCACGGGGGCGGACGTTGTATACGGCGTCCAGGAGAAGCGCAAAGGGGCTTTGGTCGAGCGGGCGGGCGGAGCCTTGTTCTGGCACCTGTTCAACCGGCTCAGCGAAACCAAGATCCCCGCCAATGTACTGAGCGAGCGGTTGATGACACGACGCTACGTCGACGCGCTGCTTTCGCTGGGCGACCGCAACGTCTTCCTCGGCGGCATGATGTACTGGTCGGGCTTCCGGCAAGTCGCGGTGTTGGTGAATAAGGGGCAACGCGAGGGCGTGTCCACCTATTCCTTTCGCAAACGCGTGGCCCTCCTGCTGGAAGCCGTCACGTCGTTCTCCACGGTTCCATTGAAATTGGTCCTTGGTGGCGGAATCGTCCTGACGCTATGCGCCGGCATGGCGGGTATCGCGCTGCTGATCCGCAAGATGTTTCATCCGGAAGCAGTACTTGTCGGCTTCACGTCGCTGATGCTGGTCATCATCGGCATGGCCGGCATCATCATCTCGGTACTCGGCGTCATCGGCTTGTACATTTCGCGGATCTACACGCAAACACAGAACCGCCCGTTGTTCATTGTTCGAGAGTTCCATGATTGAGGCCACCCGAATGCAAGAGGATCTCAACGCCTACAAGGACGCGTACACCCCGCAATTTCCTTACCACGGCGATGAAGAGCTTCTGCTGACAGCTTACGCGCAGAAAATCGTCCGGCAATTGCACGATCAGCGATCCCTGCGCGTGCTCAGCCTCGGCATCGGCGGGCAACGCATCAGCCAGGCAATCCGCGAGCAACTGGACGTAACGGACTATCACATCCTCGAGGGGTCCGAGGAGATCATCAGCCGTTACCGGACCGAGACATCACCGCCAGCGCATGTCTCGATCCATCACATCCGTTTTGAACAAGCACATTTCGAGCAGCCGTTCGACGCCATCGAGATGGGGTTCGTGCTGGAACACGTGGATGATCCGGGGCTTATCCTGCGCCGCTTCCGTGCCTTCCTGAAACCCGGCGGCATCCTGTTCGCAGCCGTACCCAACGCGCGGTCTCTGCATCGGCTGCTGGGCCACAGCGCGGGCTTTCTTCCGGATCTCGGCACGCTGAGTCAGTACGACCGCGAATTGGGGCACAAGCGCTACTTCGACAGCAACTCGATTAGCTGCCTCGTGGAAGAGTCCGGCTACGTCATCGTGGAAAAGGCGGGGTTGGTGCTCAAGCCGCTGACCACTGCGCAACTGCAGCAGCTATCGCTCGGACCTGACATCGAAAAGGCGTTCATCGACGTGGGCTACGATTTTCCCGATATCTGCAACGGCATTCTGCTGACCGCACGACCCGCATGAAAACTGCGCTCGTCGTCAGCGGGGGCGGCTTCCAGGGACTGGGCATCGTGCGCGCGCTGCAGCAACTGGATCGAACCCGGGTGCTTGTCTGTGATGTCAACGCCGAACATCTCGTCCGCTATGTCTGCGGGGAATGTTTCGTAGCCCCGCCGCTGGCAAACGAGGGCGCGTTCGGGACGTTTCTGATCGAAATGACACGGCGCGAACATGTAGACTTCATTTTCCCGGCGACCGCCCATGAACTGCCCATATTGGCGCGCATCAAGGGGGCGCTGACCGATCTGGGTGCCGACGTGGCAGTAGCCACCGAGTGGCTGACTACGACCCTGCTCGACAAGCTCTTTACCCATCAATTTCTCCTTGATGCCGGCGTGCCCGTACCGGGGTTGCTCGATCCTCTCAACTTCGACTACGCGCAGCCCCTGTTCGGCAGGCCACGTGGAGGCTGGGGTGGCCGTGGGGCGCTGCTGTTGCGAGACCGCGACGAAGCGCTTGCACACCAGAGTGAGTTCGTCACTCACGTATGGTCACGGTGGCTGCCCGCCTTCGAGGAGTTCTCGGCTGACTTCGCCGTTGATCGCCACGGAAACATCTCCCCCGTAGTGCTGCGCAAGCGGCGGCGAACGTCGGGCGGCTTCGCCGTCATCTCTTCCTCGACAAGCGATCCACTCATCGCAGCGATGGCAGAACAGACTGCCGCAGCCATCGTTGGAGCCGGCGGCTGCGGCCTCTACAACGCACAGATCATCGCTCCACCGGACAGCGCCGCATTCGTTTCCGACGTCAACCCGCGTATCGGAACGTCAGCAACGCATGGGCTTGCCGAAGGCATCAATCTCCCGGGATTCTTCATGGGCGTGGGGGCCCGTCACCAGAGTATCGGGGCACCTGCACGCAGGATGGCCACTACCGTTCGCGTGCTCGAGGACATTGTCGTGCCTCAGCTGCGGTCACTTCCCGCGGGCATCGTTATTGACCTGGACGATACCCTCGTGAAACACAAGGAGTGGATGCTCGAAAAGCTGCAGCTCATCTACGCCGACGTGTTCTCTCGCTGGGTGGAACGACCCACCTTCCTGATGTGTGCTGCGCAATTGATCGACGAAGGAGAGCGTGCGTTCCTGATCGACCGGTTGCTTTCGGCGCTGGCGCTGCCGGATAGCTTGCGCACCGCGGCGCTGAACGCGTACCGGGAGGCGGTCGTTGCCCAGACACCCTTGTTTGCCGATGTGGAGGCAACACTCAAGGACTTTGAGGCGGCGGGTCTTGCCATGGCCATCCTTACCGACAATCCGCCCACGACACAGCGTTCCAAGATTCGTCAGGCGCGGGCGCTCCACTGCATCGATGCCGTAGTTTGCAGCCGCGAACACGGTGGCGAAAAGCCCGCCCCTACGGCGTTCCTGCAGGCCGCGGAAGCGCTGAATCTTGCCCCTTCCCGATTGGTGATGATCGGTGACAACTACTTCCGTGACGGCGTCGGCGCGATTCGCGCGGGTTACATGCACGCGCTGATCATCCGCAGGAATGGCGCATTCCTCAGTCCCGACGAATCCCTTGCGTCGATCGTACCGACCGACATCCGCAACCGGATCGATGTCGTCAGCGGCCTGCTTTCGGCCCGCCATGCCTGTCTTGGCTCATGAACGGGCACAAGGTGGCAATCATCCAGTCGTCGTATATCCCGTGGAAGGGATATTTCGACATCATCCACGACGTGGATGAATTCATCTTCCTCGATGACGTACAGTTCACGACACGCGATTGGCGTAGCAGAAACCGAATCAAGGCTGCCGACGGCGTTCATTGGCTTACCGTCCCCGCAGGGGGAAGCCGCAACCGCCTCATTTGCGATGTGATGTTGCCTGACCCGGGCTGGCAGGAGAAACACTGGAAAACCCTTTGCCACAGCTACGCCCGCGCCGCGTTCTTCCGACAATACGCCTCTTTCTTCGAGGAACTCTATCTCGGGCAGAGGTGGACCTCTCTCTCGGAGATGAACCAGGCTATGACGCAGCGCATTGCCCGTGAGCTGCTGGGCATCCATACCGTTTTTACCGATGCGCGTACTTACCCGGCACAAGGCGCAAAGCTCGACCGCATCCTCGATCTGTTGCGACTCAGCGGTGCCGCCTCCTACCTGTCGGGACCGTTGGCCGCCAACTACCTGGAGTCCAGTAGATTCGAGGCATCGGGCATTGCTTTGGAACTCAAGGACTATTCGGATTACCCGGAATACGTGCAGCTCCACCCACCGTTTGAACACACCGTGAGCGTGCTCGATCTGATCTTCAATACGGGCCCCCATGCGCCAGAATACATTTGGGGCCATCGAGGCAAACCATGAGCAAGGGCGGGCCTGTTCCACAACCGGGCTCACCGTTCGCATGACATCCTGTGCGCCTACCCTCCCGGCAACCCCATGATCATTCCATTCAATCGTCCCTATCTGGTCGGTCGCGAACTCGACAACATAGCAAAGGCACACGCCCTGGGTCAGCTTTCGGGCGATGGTTTGTTCACGCGAACCTGCCATGCCTGGCTGGAACAGCGGATCGGAGCGTGCAGGGCGCTGCTCACGCATTCATGTACGGCGGCGTTGGAAATGGCGGCCATCCTGCTGGATCTGCAGCCAGGCGACGAAGTCATCATGCCTTCGTTCACCTTTGTGTCGACGGCGAACGCCTTCGTATTGCGAGGTGCCGTGCCGGTATTCGTGGATATCCGGCCCGATACGTTGAACATCGACGAAGCATTGATCGCGCAAGCCATCACTCCGCGCACCCGCGCGATCTGCGTGGTTCACTACGCCGGCGTTGCCTGCGAGATGGACACGATCATGGCGATCGCTGCGCTACACGGACTGAAAGTGATCGAGGATGCTGCCCAAGGCATTCTGTCCAGCTACAAGGGGCGTGCCTTGGGCAGCATCGGCGACCTGGCCGCGCTGAGCTTCCACGAGACAAAAAATGTGATCTCCGGCGAGGGCGGTGCCCTGCTGGTCAACGATCCCGCGCTGGTCGAGCGCGCGGAGATCATTCGCGAAAAGGGCACCAATCGCAGCAAGTTCTTCCGCGGACAGGTCGACAAATACACCTGGATCGACATCGGATCATCGTATCTGCCCAGTGAATTGATCGCTGCCTTTCTCGCGGCGCAGCTTGAGGAAGCTGACGACATCAACGCCCGACGGCTGGCGATCTGGGAGCGTTATCACGCATGGGCCGATCCGCTGGAGAGGAACGGCAGGTTGCGTCGTCCGATCGTGCCTGTTCACTGCACGCACAACGCGCATATGTATTTCCTTTTGCTGGACGGGCTGGCGGCGCGATCGCATTTCATCGACGCGATGATGGCGGCCGGCATTGGCACGGTTTTCCACTATATTCCGCTGCACAGCTCACCGGCCGGCCAACGCTACGGACGCACGGCATCAGCGTTACCGCATACAGACGCCGCCAGCGACCGACTCGTGCGACTGCCGCTCTGGGTCGGGCTGGAAGATCGGCAGGGGTATGTCATGCAGACCGCTCAACACATCCTGGAGCTGGCCTGAAGTCTGTGTTCCCACACTACTGGACATGTATCGCGAAGATGCGACCCGAGGGAATCGCAGCATTGATCGCGCGTCAGCCGGAAGTTTCGCAGCGTCGGGCCACGGGTCATGATCGCAACCGGCAAGCACATTGATGCGCCGCCATCTGCGCCATTTGCTTGTACTGGTGATTGTGGCTGTCTGCGTGACAGTCACGCTGAGGCTGTTTGATTGGCGTGCGGTAGCCCAGGCGATTTCCCGCATGCATTTCAGTCTGCTTCTGACCGGTGCGCTCCCGATCCTGTTTGCGATCTTCTCGCTGCGTGGCTTGCGCTGGCTGGTGGTGCTCGGGATCAAGCCGGACCGGAAGCTGTTCTGGCAATCATTTTGCGCCAATGGCGCGGCGGCCGGGCTCGCTACGCTGACGCCGTTCCAGTTCGGCGAGATCATCAAGATACGATTGATCCCCGACCACCACGGAAGCGCCGGGCGGCTTGGTGTCTCCGGATTCTTTGCCGAGCGCTTGCTTGACCTGAGCGGCGTGCTTGGCATGGGTTCATGCGGACTGGCAACACACTTCGGATTCGCATGGCTGGCTCCCGTGGCGTTGCTGCTACCGTTGCTGACGGGACTGCTGCTTGGCCGGCTTGCTCCCCACGTTGGTCACCTGTCGCCTCGCCTGCAGCCGTTTGCGGAGGTGTTTCGCCACAGGCGGCGCATCATTCAAGCCAGCCTGCTGACGATAATGATCTGGACGCTGTATGCCAGCCTTTGGTGGGTCGTCATCCTTGCCATCCACGTGCGATTGGACTTCAGCCAGGTCTGCATCCTGCTTGGCGCCGTCATGTTGGCTGTTGTCGCGAGCATGGTGCCCGGCGGGATAGGTGTGGCGGAGCTCGGCAGCCGCGGAATCATGCTCTGGCTCGGCGCTCCCATTACCGACGCCGAGGCCACCGCGATCGCGCTGCGCGCACTCACTCCTATCATCGCCTTGGCGGGAATGGTGTGCCTGTTCGTCCTGCATCGTCCGCGGATCCGCTGAACAGGTCGACCCCGGCAACGGTCGACTTTGTCGTCAACGCAACCTCGATTTCGGGACGTAGACCAGGAGTTTCGGCATACCAGCGGGTGCCGGAATCTGTCGGTAGTTCGCGGTTACGTAGTTCCATATGCGTGCATGCGTATGTACATAGCGCAGATCATCACGCCCGTCGACACCGATGTCGTTGATCAGGACCAGCGCCGGACGCGTCCGTTGCAGCCGCGCGATTTCCTCGTTCTGGAAATCATCTGCGCGGGGAAACAGGGGATAAATTTCCCAAAGCGGCGACTTCATCCCAAGCAACGCATACACGCCTGGCCATACCGGCGCTGCCAGCAGCGTGCCACCGGCTGGTATGTGACGCTGTGCGAGAGCTTCGACCGCCTCGAGGCGCGTGGCCTCGACACCGTTCACGCGAAGCCTGTCGCCGCGCACCGACACCGCCCTCCAATCTGATTGCACCTTCGATTGGTACCACGGGTGCAGCGGGAGGGCGACCAGGATCGAAACCATCGCCAGCAATGGCAGGGCGATCCAGCCGTGGATGGAACGAGCAACCCCGCGCACGGGGAAAAGCAGCACACCGATCAACAGCGGACATATCGCTTGCGCAAGATGGGAAACGTCTGCCCGGGAGAACGCCACGTTGAGATAAGGGATGGCGGTGGCAACACAGGCGGCGAATCCAGCATGAGCAACATGGTGTTCACGGCACAACCCATTCAACACGACCCCAAAGCCGGCAATACAGAACAGTGGCAACAGCACGAAAAGGCTTCCGATCAGCCACTGCCTGACCAACGAAAGTGTCAGCACGCCCTCGCCATGCGCCATCCAGGGCCAAGGGACCGGCAACGGAAGATTGGTGCCCTTGTATTCGAACAACATGAAGCGAATGCTGTCCCAGAACATCGCCGCGAAATGATGGTCCACCATGAGGCCAAGGAGAATCGGCGCAAACCCCAGCGCGATACCGACAGCCCATGCCGGCAGGCATCGGCGCCATACCGGTTTGCTGGTACCCAACAGCAGCAGCGGCGCAGCCACCAGGCAGGCGATGACGCCATAGACGCCATGGTTGCGACCCATCATGGCGGCTGTACCAATCACGACGCCGTGCACAAAAAAGCGTGCGGCGGAGGGACGCGTGAGCACCCATGCCAGGCTCGCGGTCAGAATGATGGACAGCGCGGCGTCGTAGCCCTTCCACCATGGCACGGCCCACAGAACCAATAGCGCAATGGCCAATGCACACTTGCCGGACCGCATGACGAAGCGGCCGGATGACTGATGCCAAACCAGTGCTGCGCCAACGGCGACTCCGAGTGCAACGAACGCCATCGTCGCCGCGCGCACTGCCACGATGCCATCCACATGAAAGAGCCGAAGCAGGCCTGCCGCCCAGTAATAGCGGCCCGGATCGTAGGACATGAAGTCCCGGATGGGTACCTCTCCATGCAGCACCCGCTGCACGCCATACCAGAGATAACCCTCATCCCAGAGACTGAAGCCCAGACGCCCTTCCAGGAGGAACGTGCCGGAGCACACGGCGAGGCCCAACGACACGACAAGAAGCAATCCTGCGTTGCCAGATCGAAGCCAATGATCTCCGAAATTGTCGGCGAAGGGTTTCAACGGAGCAGCTCTTTTCCTGGAAGGCTACGTCGGGACAACCTGACCTAGCGGTGGCGCGTGTAATGTGAAAACTGCTGACGGAACTGCCGAGCCAGTGTCTCCTGGATTGATCCGCGCGATCCCCCTCTCCAGCTGCTTCAAGAATGCGCCAGACAGCCGAGACCAGCGCCAAATGGGATGATGCCACCGAACACCATAACCAGCGATTGTGGCGGTATGCGTAACCGTTTGCGCCCCGGCGCCATCCGCCACCTCACCGGTATCAAGTGTGCCGACACCATCGTAGCGATCAAAAGGAATAGCGAAGCAGCTTCCTCAAGGTAACCGGTTCAGGCTGGTAGGAATCCGTTCGGGATCATTCCGGAGCTGGACTGCCATCGGCTAACCCCGCCCACGGCTGCCTTCGCCTCACTCACCTGTCATACGGCGGCCCGTTCCCGCAAACAGCAGCAGCCCAACCGTAAAGAAGCCGAGATCGCCAAGGAAGGTGACCATGCGGAACGCCGCCGCCAGAAGCAGCGCCGAGCTTTCTGTTGCGGAGCCCTTGAGCAGTTCGACGAACACCGCTTCGCGCACGCCGAGCCCTGCCGGTGAACCGATCACCAGAAAGCCCGCCAGCCAGCTGGTGGTGGCCACTCCGGTGAGTTGCCATGCTCCGGTCTGGACGCCCGGCATGGCCGTGGCGACGACCATCAGACTCAACGCCATCACTCCAAAGAAACCGATGTGCGCCGCCAACGCCCACGCCACGCACAGCGGCCGCTCAAGCGCGACCCAAGTTCCCAGCCGGGTATGGCGCATGGCGAAGCGAAGCGAGGCCAGGCCGATGAGGCCCCCGACAACCAATACGGACATGAGCCAGCCTGCCGGCACGTCCAGCAGGCGGCTCAACGTGGCACCGGTGGCCGGAATGGCCCAGATCAACGAAGCCACGACCAGGCATCCGGCCTCCAGGCCCGCGGCCGCGATCAGTCCGCCGTGGGGCAATTGCAGTCGCCGGAGCATGGCGTGTCGCGCCAGGTAATGCGCCACGTTGCCGGGAAGGTACTTTGCGAACTGGCTGGTCGCATAAGCGGCAGCCACCGGCCTGGCCGAAGGCGACGTGGGGACGAAGGCGGACAGCAGGAACCACCATGCGAGCGCCAGGAAGACGCACCCCGCGGTATACAGCAGCGCGGCCATCAACAGGTGCAGCAGGAGCGTGGTCGGCAATCCGTCGTCGAACAGCCTGGCAACCGCCTCGGTGCTGGCGAAGCGCTGCACTACATAGATAATGGCGCAGATGCTGAGCAACCCGCCCAGCCAGCGCAAGGCAAGCTTAAGGCGTACGGACACGACACAAGGCCATGGTCCACGGCAACGGGCTACGCACCGCCTGCACATCCAGGCGCTGCCCGAGGAGTTCCACAAACGCCCGCGTCGACCAATGCTGGATATGCCCCGGAGTATTGCCAAGCGCGGGCAGGTAACGGCCGCGAGCCATGTTGAGCACGCGCCAGATCGGCTCGCGTGGCACGCTCACCAGGACATGGCGGCGGCTCAAGCCGGCCAGCGTATCCAGCGCGGCCAGCGAGTCCTCGAGATGTTCCATGACCTCGCAACACACCACGAGATCCTGCACGGGATAGGCACCGGCGCACTCCTCGATGCCGCGCTGCTCGAACGGAATGGACAGTGTGGCTGCCGCTGCGCGCCGCCTGGCCTCGTCCACCGCTTCGGCAGCAATGTCGCAACCGCGCACCTGCCAGCCCGCCCTGGTCAGCCGCATGGACAATTCACCCTCGCCACAGCCGATCTCGAGCGCGGTACCGGGGCTTCCGGACATGGCGACGAGTTCATCGAACGATTTCAGGAAACCCTGCATCAGTGCGCGGGCGACGGGATTTCTGGTGTTGTATTTGTCGTAGTAGTTGCCCGCCGGCTGGTGAACCTTGCCATTCACTGAAACTTCCTCGCTGCGCATTGCCCGCTCCGGGGGCTTGGTAGGATCTTCCAGTTGCAGAGCACGCGCAACTGACCCGCGCCACAAAAGGCCGTTCCTCATGGGCAAATTCCATTCTGAAGTGCGCCATCCAAGCTGTAAAGAGACGCAGATGGCGTAGCCCGCGCGACTTCGCAAAGGCCACACGCACCTGAGCCAATAGAACGGGATCAGATTGGGACCTCCATGCGGGGCTTCACTGCCTGCCAGCTCACTGGTGGGATGGCCAGGGTGACCACCCCAATCAGCCGTGAACTGCACCCCGAGATTCCAAGAGGGCTACACTCCTGAGAAGGTGGAGTGATGGAAACCCCGAAGAGTGGGCTCCACGCCGTTTCCACGGAGGGTTTGATTAAGGCTGAAAAAATTCCCGTCGTGCCGGGCAACTCGCGGTTCTTCCGCTCCGCCGCCTCGGTACGCGCCCGCTCCTCGCTGGTGATTCGGGCCGCAGCTCTCTCGGTCACGCTCGGCCAGCCGCACCCAGTTGCACAGCGTTCGCCGTGCAGCGATCTTGCCGGCGATCCTATGTGAGGCGTGCGCCGTGACGCTCGAACTTCATACGCACCGCCTCACTCACGTACCCTCGACGAGCACGCCGCAACTGCTTCTTCAACGTTTACATCGTTCCATTCTCTATCAGATTCAGTGGCTGAAGAAGGCAGTTTCCCGCTCAGGCAGAACGCTCGTGAAGTGGGCCGAGCCGTCAGCATCATCAGTCGGGAGCTGCAACGCAACGCGCGCCCGCAAAGGCGACTACGATTCGCGCTCGGCGCAACGGTCGAGCGTTCATCGCCGGCGCGCGGGCAGCAGCCTCCCACGCATGGCGAAGCGACATGGCTGCAGCTGGAGGATCGCCTCCGCGAGGACTGGAGTCCCGAGCAGATCGCCGACCCCAGGGAGACGGTGGTCTGCCGCGAACGCATACAGCGCATGGCCAATGATCGCCGGCTGGGTGGCACGTTGTGGTAGCACCTGCGCCGGCGCAAGCGACGACGATGCCACCGCAGCGTCTCCACCCAAACAGCGCCAGCGCTTTCACGGTCGCCGCATTGCTGAGCGACCAGCGGGTATCGAGGCACCGTATCGGTCTGCGGAAGGGTGACTACCATCTGGGCCAGGGGACCACCCGCCTGGTCACGTTGGCCGACCGAAAGTCCAGCCTCACCCGAATCCGGCGCGTATCCAGCGGCGAAGCCGGGACGGTCGCGCGAGCCATCATTCACATGATGCATCCGCTGGCAGCTCGTGTGCACGCGATAACGCGGGAAACGGCAGCGAGTTCGCCGAACATGCGCTCATCGACGTTGCGCTGACAGCAAAGAGCTGCTTCGCCGATCCGTACTCGTTTCTGGCAAGGCGGTACCAACGAGAACGGCAATCGGCCTCCTTCGGCGAGTCTTTCCCAAGGGCTGCGACTGGCCACCTTCAACGCCGCCTTCATCCAGCACGTCGAAGACAAACTCAACAGCAGACCGCGGGCTGGGCTATCGTACGTCACGAGAAGTGTTCGAGCGGTCATTCAAACGCGCTGCACTTCGGAGTGGAATCCGCCCGGGAAAGTCGGCTGGCTCAGTCTGTAGCCAAGATACCTCTGACGGCAAAGAGCTCAGAACATCCCTAAAAACGGTTAAGCTATCGCTCACCGCAGTCGGCCTTCGATGCATTCTTCGACCGTTATGCTCTTCGCAGCTGAATCCGGTATCGAACATGCAGCAACCCACAAGAGGACCTAAGTGAAACTTATTATTCAAATTCCTTGCCTCAATGAGGCCGATACCTTGGCTGTCGCCCTTGCCGATCTACCTCGCAGGGTTGAAGGGTTTGACACCGTCGAATGGCTGATCATTGACGACGGCTCCACGGACAACACAGCAGAAGTCGCTTTAGCCAATGGCGTCGATCACGTAGTCAGGCATCCAGTCAATCGCGGCTTGGCGGTCGGATTTATGACTGGCATTGAGGCCTGTCTGAAACTTGGCGCCGATGTCATCGTAAATACAGACGCAGACAACCAATATTGCGGTGCCGACATCCCTGCTATCACAGCGCCTATTCTGGCGCAGAAAGCGGATATCGTGATTGGTTCTCGCCCCATCGAACAAACTGAACATTTTTCCTGGAGCAAGAAGAAGCTGCAGAGGCTAGGGAGTTGGGCGGTGCGCGTTGCCAGCGGTACTGGCGTAGTCGATGCGCCAAGCGGCTTCCGCGCGCTTTCCCGGGAAGCGGCAATGCGTTTGAATGTGTTCACGGCATACACCTATACCCTGGAAACAATTATTCAGGCAGGCCAAAGCAACCTGCGCATCGCATCTGTACCGATTCGCACGAATGCCGACTTGCGTCCGTCGCGACTAGTCAAAAGCATCTCCAGTTACGTCCAGCGCTCTCTGTTGACGATCCTTCGGGTCTTCGTTATTTACCGCCCTCTGGCGCTCTTCATCTGGGCCGGGTCCCTTTTCCTGGCTGCCGGCATCATCGGCGGCAGCCGCTTTCTCTATTACTATTTTTCAGGCAGCGGAGAAGGGCATGTTCAGTCAGTTATTTTATCATCGTTGTGCGTAACAATAGCAGTCATCATGTACATGATGGGACTTATTGGTGATCTGATCGCCACAAATCGCAAGCTTCTGGAAAAAATAAACTTCCGCATTCAACATATAACCATGCGCGGAAAAAAAGATGACAACTTCTAAAGCGAGTTCGATCAGCGACCAAAGCAACATCCGGCTCATCTTTCGCACGTTGCTTGCTGCTGGTGTCGCGCTGTGGATTCTCGTCGTGGCGGGACGGCTATTAGTCATCGAACTTCAGACAGCGCCTTCATTTGACGGCGCTATGAATCTCGAAGTCGCTCACTCATTGGCACACGGAGAGGGTTATCGGCGCATGTACGCGCCAAGACATCTCTTCCCCCACGAGATCCAGACGAAGGCACCATTCATACTGCCCGCCGCCGCTATATTTCAGCTCTTTGGTGTGGGTATCACGCAGGCTGCGGTGGTCAACGTCATCTATTTTCTAGCTCTTGCACTACTTTCGTTTTTTCTTCTGCGCGCAGTTGGAGCCGGCGCGGCGTCCACGCTCGGCATCGCTGCAATCTTGGCCACACCAGGAATCTTACGTTTCGGGTTTGCAGGTTACGGTGAGATACCAGCGCTGACATGGTTTATCGCAGCGACGGCAGTCTATTTCTGGCCAAAGCCCCCCGCCAAGGCGAGGCTTTCGGTGGCGTTTTACGCCGGTATATTGCTTGGGTTGGCCTATCTAACCAAAACCGTGATGCTTATTGGGATCCTGGTTTTCGGGTTGGTCGTATTGATTGATCTCTTCTTGCAGAGAAGGAAGAAAATACGTGCAAGCCTGCCCGAAATCGCGTCATTGGCGGGTGGCACGATACTGCCTATTGCGAGCCTTGAATCGTGGAAGCTTGCTGCCCTGGGCGGCTCTGGGCCGTGGCTCGATTGGTGGCGCACGGAACAAGAAAACATTCTTTGGCAAGCGGGGGTACCCGAGGGTCACGGGGCGGGCTCAATCGGATTGATACATAAAGCCCTCATGCACCTTGATATTCTCTCCGGATTTTACGGACTCCCTCAATGGCTTGTGGGTAGCTGGCTGGTTCTAGTTCTAGGCGCGACATTGATCGCGCTCGCCAAGGTGCGTCGGGACCGGCGTTACCTCATTGTGGTTGTAATGCTTGGAACGGCGTCCGTTTATTTCGCCTGGTGGCTTGCGTTCACACCCGACAGCAGGACTTGGCTGCGTCGCATAATGAATGGCATGTTGCTCGCCAATCTTGGGATACTGGTTTTCGCATGGACGTCGGTGGCGGGGACGGCGAAAAACATGCTCGTTGCACGCATCAAGACATTGCTACTTCTGGCTTTCCCGGCCATTACCTTGTCCCAGCAAAGCGGGATTATCTTTTCTCAGGATAATCCGGATACCACCGACCTACTGACCAACGCCAGCATTGTGCACAACTTGCCGCAAGATGCGTACATATTCGGCCTTGGATGGGATTCGGCACCAGTCATGGCATTGCTTTCCGGCCGGATCATCACGAATTTCAACCAGCTTCCGGTCCCCAGACTGGAGTCGAATCGACCCGCATATGTCATCAAGCAACCGTCCCCAGGTGCGAGCGAGTCCATAAATCACGCATTTTCGATGTATGGAGTTACTGTGCCGCGCACCAGTGAGTATGGGGTTTATAAAATCCCATCATTTACGCCAAACGAGATGACATTTGATCCGGAAAAAGTCAAGGATATCATCACCGATAGCGAAGATTATCCGTACGTATGGGGCGCCTATAAAGCAGTGCCGGGATTTGGAATCTGGCTGGCGAGTGACAATCTTTTCGTACTGCGAGGCACACCATCTCAATCATTCCACATTACTGGCTATACGCCTTCTCGGAACAAGTATTTGTACGCCGATCCAATGCATGCCGTTGTGTCTTTCAATGGTTGCCGAGTTGCTCCGAAACCGGTGCCAGACGATAAGCTCTTCACGCTTTATTTCAATGTTCCCGCAAATTGTAGCCAGCCGCGTGACGGCATCTGGCACATACGAATTGAAACGGACAATGTCATAGAATTTAGCAATCCGCAGGGCGACCATAGGTCACTGTCGATCTTGGTGAAGGAGATAGGATTTGTGGATGGTGGGTAAGATGCGTACCGCTTAGGCTCGCCGGTTCCGGAAGTGGAATTTCCTCGCAACCTGAGCCGAGGAGCCCATGGAGAAGTCCCGCTGCATCCATTGAACCGCCCGATTTCCATGAAGTCTGTTTCGTCTAGGTCAGGCCTCCTGTAATGCCCCAGTGATTTCCTGCTCGCGTTACCTTGACGGGAGCATGAGCATCACGATGGACGAAGAGATCAAGCGCTGGACGGCACGCCGGAAGGCGGCGCTGGTACTGGAGATCGTGCAAGGCAAGACCACGGTGGCGGAGGCCAGCCGGCAGTTTGATCTGCAGCCCTCCGAGATCGAGGAATGGATCGACCAGGGCAAAGCGGGGATGGAAAACGCCCTGCGCGCCAAGCCGGAAGATGTGCGCGAGCAGTACGAGCGACAGCTGAAGGACCTACGGGAGGCCTACGGCGAGGCCATGCTGGAGCTGCGCGCACGAAAAAAATTGGCGTCCCTGTTGGTCAAGGACGAGACCTGTGATCACGATCCAGCAGGGACTGCGGGAGGACGGCATCGCGGTATCGATGGCCAAGCTGTGCCGGTGGCTTGGCGTGGCACGACGTTCGGTGTACTACCGGCCGACCAAGACGCCGCCGCAGGTGAGCGAGGCGTTGGCCACACCGATCAAGGCGTTGATTGAGGAAGAACCTTCGTTTGGGCACCGCACGGTGGCCGGGCTGCTGGGCATGAACAAGAACACCGTGCAGCGGATCTTCCAGCTCAAGGGCTAGCAGGTGCGCAAGCGTGCGGTGGGCCATCGCCCGCGTGTCCAAGCCTTGCCTTCCCTAGCGGCGGCACCGGATCAGCGCTGGGCCACCGACCTTTGCCGCATTGGGGTGGTCGCGATGGCTTGCTGACGTTGGCCTTGGTCATCGACTGCCACACCCGCCAGTTGCTGGGCTGGCAACTCTCGCGCAGTGGCAAGGCCAGCACGGCCGCCGCGGCCTTGGAGCAGGCACTGCTGACGCGCTACGGCACGCTGGGGCGGGTTGCCACGCCGTTCCTGCTGCGCTCGGACAACGGCTTGGTGTTCACCGGCCGCATCTACACCCGGTTGGTGCGCAGCTACGGCTTGAAGCAGGAATTCATCACCCCGCACTGCCCACAGCAGAACGGCATGGTCGAACGCGTCATCCGCACCTTGAAGGAACAGTGCGCCCATCGCCACCGCTTCGAAACCCAGCGGCACGCCATGCGCGTGATCGGCGACTGGATCGGCTTCTACAACCACCGGCGCCCGCATCAGGCGCCGGGCATGAAGACACCCGCTCAAGCGTATACTTTAGCGGCCTGACCTGTGCAGGAACCGCTGGGCCATTACAGCCGCGCGTGATGGCGCCCCTTACTGCCCCCAAGCGTCGACCTTTTCCTGCAGCAGCCCCGCGCTCTTGCTCATGAGCTCGCTGTAGATCGTGTTTTGCGCCCCCCATAGCGTCGAATGAAGATCCTCCTTGTGCCCAACAAGAAAAGGCGAGGTGGTCATCACGCGCAGCTGCCCCTGGCGTTCGAGGAAACGATCTATGGTGTTGATCAGGACGTCGCGGTTGCGCTCGTCCCATGCATCGATCAGATCGTAGCAGGAAGCGTTGTATACGTTGAATACCATGCTTATCAATCGATCGATCATGACGAGCTTGCGTTCTCCGAGCTCCTCGACCTCAAGCACGTTGGTATCAGCACTCAGGTCAGCAAGCACGCCGGAAAATATATCCCATCGCGAAGTGTCCTTGGCCAAGGCTTCTTTTACGTCGCCCCATACCGTCTCGAAATTCGTCGGGAAATCCACGTCGTCTTCGCAGATCGTCACCTGGGGCAACCCGTGCTTGCGTGCGAGGCGCAACATGTACTTGTAACTCATGGCACAGCCCAGCCAGCCTTTGGCATGACGAAGACCCGGGAAGCGCTGGAATCCAAAGTGGTTGTCGCGGTCGAAGCTCGCTGAGCGATCCAGGTACTCGGGAAGGTTGAGGCACAACCGATCGGACGCCAATGGAAAACTTTCTCCGATTAATCGCCAAAAGTCCGCGAATCCGATATTGTCGGTAGCCAGAAGGAAGCGATAGAAGAAATAATCGAAGCGTCGAAACATGGATTTCATGCGCTCGGCATTCCGGGCCAGCTTCTCCCGTCGCAAACCCTCATGCTCCAGCCAGTAGCGCACCCGATCCGCCATGCCGACGAAATCCCCTTCGTCGACAAAGTCAATCAATGACTCCAGGTCTTCGTGCATGGGCATGTCCGAGCCCCGCTCCGATACCACCAGTCGCCCGAGCGACAGGCATTCCCAAAGGCGGGTGGACTCCAGCAATGCACCCGGGTAGTAGTGGATATTTACCACTATCTTCGCCTTGCACAATTCTTGGAGCATGTCCCGACCGAACAGATTGCTTACCACCTTTACCCGACATATCTTTTCGAGCTCGTGGATGCAAGTGCGGCGCCGCGCGTTATTGATGTCCCCATAAAAAAGGACATCATAGCTGTCCATGGCAGGTTCCAGATCACTTCCATAACCTGGAAGGTAGCCGACCGGCATGTAATAGAACTGTTTCGGGTGGAGCCCCTTCTTCGCCAGACTGGCGATGTTATCCAGTGAATAATCGAAGATGGCGTACGAACTCTCCAGACGCCGCAGGTATTCTCGGGTAAACCAGCGCGAGCTGACCGACTGCTCCATCTGAAAAGATACATGCAGTGCCGGCATGGAGTCGAACATCTGAGGGCAGATCACGAAATGCGGAACGTCCGCGTAACCTCCGGCAGGTATTTCGTGGATGATGTTGCTCGCAATTCCCACTTGATCCAGCGCATGCGCGATCTCTTCCGCGACGAAGCGACAATGGGGCGTGCTGAGGATCACGATTGGCTTGCCGTCGGCACGGCGCAAATTGAAGGTGTGCTCGACCGGCACGCTTGGCGCCGGTGAAGGACCGCCGCGGCGCACGAAGTGAAGCGACCGACGCAGAGCCCCCAACAAACCCAACTGCTTGGCCAGCGTCCAGTACCGACTCCTTGACTCACCATCGGTCAACACATGCGAAATGGATGACACCACATGGCGCGACAATCGTATGACGCGACCTCCCAGCCTCCGGGCTGCACGCAATGGCGCGGTCAGCCGCCAGGAGTGCGAGGAAATGATCTGGCCAAGTTGCTTCTCACGCTCCGCCAGTCTCGCGTTCAGACCATCGATCTGCAACCCGAGGCTCTCTATTCGTGTTTCGGTCGCCCGCCGCAGCTCTCCCATGGATTGGATCTGTCCGCTCAACCTCTCTATCTCGTGGTTCTTGTGATCGACGACCTGCCGGCTGTTGTCCAGTGCCAACTGCAAGGCACCTCGCAGTTGTTGCCATTCCCTTTCCGCCTCCATCTTCTGAAGCTCCAACTCCCTGCTCCTGAGCTCCGCTTCCCGCCGGCTCCGTTCTGCCTCGGCCAAGCGACGGTCGGCCTCGCCATATTCCACCTGCAGGCGCTCGGCCTCGGACTGATAGGCTGCCCGGGCGCGTTCCGCTTCAGCCAATCGGCTCTGGCTCTGCTTCTTGAGCGAGGCCGGCTCGAAGTCCGTCATCAGGGGACGCATGAACTCAAAGTGCCCCATTGCCCCCTCCAGCACCTTCGCCAGACCTTCCCAATCATCCGAGTCGCACACTTGGGACTTGGCCGCGCGGTACGTGGAAAGCAGCAAATCGCGCCATTCGGGCGGCAGCAGATCGCGCGCATGATCCGCCCGCTGGTGGCGCAAGTCCTCCTGCAGATGGGCGGTGATTTCGGGCGCGCAGTCGGACGAAGAAACCGGCCACGTCACATCAAGGCTCGTGGCGATACGATCCACGCACGAGCGCCAATCCTGTAACAGCTCGTGATAATCGATAGCGCAACGGGGCAAGCCGCGCGAAGCTTGCACGGACTCAGCCAGATACTCCAGCCACAGCAGCGTCGCCGCACCTGCGGAAAGCCCGTTGCGCTTCATCAGCGAACCGGCAACCTCGCCGGGGTCACGCATGGCAAAGACCAGTTTCGGCTCGACCCCCGAGATTCCGAGAGCCCTGATCCACAATGGCAGGAACCGGCATAAGCGAGGATCCTTGACGACCCAAGTCCCGGAACTCGCGAATTCCTCGTCCAGCAGCCGTATGAGCTCGTCCAGACAGCCGTTGGCAATGGCCAGATCGAGCCAGTCTGCACGCAACTGGCGCAGATCATCCCAACTTGAGCCAATCAGGCTGAGCAATTTCTCATGGAAAGCGACTATCCGCCGATTCTCCCAGAAGCCCGCTTGGTTATCCTCCGCCGCAGCCAGCAAGTCGCTGCCCAAATCGGCACCATGAAGGTTGAGCACACGGGTCAATGCCGACGTGCCGCTGCGGTGCATTCCGACGACCAGCAAGGCCTGCCTGCGATTCTGGCGCTTCTGCGTCATGCCTTCATTCCGCTTTGCTCCAGGACTGCAACCTCGGGACTTACGCAAAAATCGACCACACCAGTGGCAAGTCGCTCGGGCTGGGGCATGACGCGGAACATCAACGCGTCGATCAACCTGTCGATGTAGGTCTCCTCCTCCGCGATATGTGCAAGCACACCCGCGTTGCAGAAATAAACGCCTCCATCCAGAAGGCAGCGAAAACGGAACCGCACCTCAACGCTCTGGCCTGCCTCGACCAACGCCAGTGAGTCCTGCGGAAGGCTGCTGGCGGCGCCGCCCAGGTCGATACCGGTCAAGGTCTTGATCAGCATTCCAAACCGCACCCCCGCGGCAGTTTCCTCGAAATGCACCCGGTACACGTAGACGTACTCGTCCCCCGCGCGCAAGACATTCACCTTTCGCCCATCCGGGGTTTCCAGATGGGGCAACAAAATGCTGGCTCCGCGTTTGTCGTAGCGCACCGTACTCTTGGGAACCAGGCCCTCGTCGTACCAACCGCGCGAAACGCCATCGCTGGACGGACCTTTGGTCTGGTCGTTGGTCGGGCCGTTGTTCGAGCCGGCCGCCGAGACCAGACTTGCCTCTGCCCGGTTTATCGCCTGCATGTCCGGCGTTCGCGAGACAGAGGATGCAAACTCGAGATCGCGATCTTTGCGGATCTCCTCGCGCACCGCCTCGACGCGGCCCGGCGGCGCGTAAAGCATTTTGTGATAGCGGGAAACCACGAATTTCGGCGAGCCGTCCAACAGCAGCTCGCCGTGATCCAGCAGAACAGCTCGGTCGCACAGTTGTGTGACGATGCCGGCGGAATGTGAAACAAAAAGTACGGTCGCACCCTCGTCGCGTAGATGATTGATGCGTGCGAAACACTTGCGCTGGAAAGCCTCATCGCCCACCGACAAGGCCTCGTCCACCACGAGGATGTCCGGGGTCACATTGATAGCCACCGCGAATGCGAGCCGCACGTACATGCCGCTGGAGTAGCTCTTGACCGGTTGCTCGATGAACTCGCCGATGTCGGCGAACGCAGCAATCTCATCGAACCGCTCCGCGACCTGGCGCCGCGTAAGGCCGAGCACGGTCCCGTACAGGTACACGTTCTCGCGACCGGTAAACTCCGGATTGAAGCCTGATCCCAACTCCAGCAATGCCGCAATGCGGCCATGGACTCGCACATCACCGGCCGAAGGCGAAAGGGTTCCGCAGATAACTTGAAGCAGGGTGGACTTGCCGGAACCGTTGCGTCCGACCACCCCCAAAGTCTCGCCCCGACGCACGGTCAGATCGATGTCCTTCAGCGCTTGGAACTGCCTGAACCATCGTTGCTTGTGCTTCCGCGGCGACAACATCTGATAAAGCCGATGCATGGGCTTTTCATATATGGGAAACGATTTGCATAGCCCTTCTACCTGGATCGCAAGATCAGACGACATCGGCAAATCCCCGGCGAGTCAAACGGAACACCCCATATCCCAAGTACATCGCAACCAGGGAAAAGGCCGCATACACGCCGAGGCCGGTCCAGTCAGGAAATTTTCCCCACAACATTACTTCGCGCGCCTGATCAATAATGAACGTAAGGGGGTTCATGACCAGTAACCAGCGATACTGTTGCGGCAGAGCATCGAGGGGAAACATGGCGGAAGAAAGAAAGAGCATGGCGGTTGACAAAACGCCGGTTACCTGGCCGATATCGCGCAGGTAAACGCCGATCGCCGCAAACAACCAGGACACTCCAAGCGTGAGCAGAACCAGCGGGAACAGCACCACCGGCAGAAGAAGAGTGGTCCAGACCAGGGAATGGTCCAGCAATGCGTGGAGCAAAAGGAACACGAGGGTGTTCATGAAGGCATGGAACAAAGCCGAAACCATCATCGGCCAAGGCAGGATTTCCAGCGGAAAGATGACCCGCTTGACGAAATTCACGTTCCCTGTAATCAGGAATGGCGAGCGGTTGAGGCACTCTGCGAAAAAACCGTGGACAATCAATCCCACAAAAAGGATGACCGAATAGTGCGCCTCACCATTTTCGCTTTGTGGCCACCGGGCCTTCATGACGAAGCCGAAGGCGAACGAATACACCAGTAGCATGAAAAAGGGGCTGATCAGCGACCACAGCAAACCGAAGCTGGAGCCACGATAGCGGCCAAGCACATCGCGCTTGGTCAATTCCAGCGTCAGTGACCAATGCTTGCTCAGGGCGCTGAACGGCCCGAGGATCGACGACACACCCGGGCTCGTAGCACGTACGGCTCTCATCACCGCACCTTGGTTTGCGGCCTGGCGCTGCCGAGTGCAGCGTCCAGCTCACGGCGCAGATCCCCCACATCCTCCACACCTACCGACAACCGCACCAGCCCATCGCTGATCCCCAGCCGCTTGCGGTTGGCCGGCGGCACCGAGGCGTGAGTCATAATCGCAGGATGCTCGATCAGGCTTTCGACGCCGCCGAGCGATTCGGCAAGGGCGAACAGTTCGCAGCGCTCCAGCATGCGGCGCGCTTTCTTCAGACCGCCCTTCACCTCGATGGTGACGATGCCGCCGAAGCCGTGCATCTGGCGCCTGGCCAGTGCGTGCTGGGGGTGGCTTTTCAGGCCGGGGTAGATCACGCGCTCGACCGCCGGATGCTTCTGCAGCCACGCAGCCAGTTCCAGCGCGCTGGCGCAGTGCTGACGCATGCGCAGGTGCAGGGTCTTCAGGCCGCGCATGGCGAGGAAGGCGTCGAACGGGCCAGCTACGGCGCCGACCGAGTTCTGCAGGAATGCCATCTGCGCGGCCAGTTCCCGATCGTTGGCCACCACGATCCCACCGACCATGTCGGAGTGGCCGTTGATGTACTTGGTGGCCGAATGCAGCACCAGGTCCGCGCCGAATTCCAGCGGACGCTGCACCATCGGCGAGCAGAAGGTGTTGTCCACCACCAGGATCAGGCCGTGCTTCTTCGCGAAGGCGGCAACCTTGGCCAGGTCGACCAGCTTGAGCATCGGATTGGTCGGCGTTTCGGCCCAGATCATCCGCGTGCTGGGTTTCAGTACCGCTTTTAGCGCCGTCGTGTCGTTCAGGTCGACGAAGCTGAAATCCAGCCCTGCCGACCGCCGGCGCACCCGCTCGAACAAGCGGTAGGTGCCGCCGTAGAGGTCGTCCATCGCGATCACGTGGCTGCCCGAGTCGAGCAGATCCAGCACGGTCGCTGCCGCCGCCAGGCCGGAGCCGAACGCGAAGCCGGCCACGCCGCCCTCCAGATCCGCCACGCAACGTTCGTACGCCATGCGCGTGGGGTTCTGCGTGCGCGAGTACTCGTAGCCCTTGTGCTTGCCCGGGCTCTCCTGCACGTAGGTCGAGGTGGCATAGATCGGCGTCATGATGGCGCCGGTGCTGGGGTCGGGGTGCTGGCCGGCGTGGATCGCGCGCGTTCCGAGTCCGTGGCTGGCGACAGTCTTTTGGGGCATGGCAGGCAACCGTGCGGGGCGGCAACCGGGAAGCGGCTGCCACGTGAAGGGATCGGCCATTGTACTTGCACGGCCCGAATTTGCCTTAACGGACACGACATCGGGGCATACGCTGCGCCCTTCCACGTGTTTGAGTCCTCGATGGGCCATGCGAGAATCGGGGCTTTACGCCACGCGGGCCACGTGCTTTCCATGCAAACCTTTCTCGTCACCGGCGGCGCCGGCTTCATCGGCGCGAATTTCGTGCTGCAAGCCGTGGCCCACGGCTTGCGCGTGGTGAACCTGGACAAGCTCACCTACGCCGGCAACCTCGACACGCTGGCCTCGCTAGCCGGCAACGACCGCCACGTGTTCGTGCAGGGCGATATCGGCGACCGCGCGCTGGTGGCGAAGCTGCTGGCCGAGCACCGGCCCGACGCCATCGTGAACTTCGCCGCCGAGTCGCACGTGGATCGCTCCATCGACGGCCCCGCCGAGTTCGTGCAGACCAACGTGGTGGGCACGCTGGGCCTGCTGGAATGCGCCCGCGACTACTGGCGAGGCCTGGAAGGCGCCGTGCGCGAAGGCTTCCGCTTCCTGCACGTGTCCACCGACGAGGTGTATGGCTCGCTGGGCGAGACGGGCATGTTCACCGAGACCACGCCGTACGCGCCGAACTCGCCGTACTCCGCGTCGAAGGCCGCTTCCGATCACCTGGTGCGCGCCTTCCACCACACCTACGGCCTGCCGGTGCTCACCACCAATTGCTCGAACAACTACGGGCCGTTCCAGTTTCCCGAAAAGTTGATTCCGCTGGTCACCGCCAAGGCGCTGGCGGGCGAGGCGCTGCCGGTCTACGGCGACGGCCTGAACATCCGCGACTGGCTGTTCGTAGGCGACCATTGTTCGGCCATCCGTCGCGTGCTTGAAGCCGGCCGCGTGGGCGAGACCTACAACGTGGGCGGCAACGCCGAGCGCACCAACATCACCGTGGTGAAGACGATCTGCGCGCTGCTGGACGAGCGTCGCCCGCTGGGCGACGGCCGCCAGCGCGAATCGCTGATCGCCCACGTGAAGGATCGCCCCGGCCACGACCGCCGCTACGCGATCGACTCGTCCAAGCTGCAGCGCGAGCTGGGCTGGAAGCCGTCGCAGACCTTCGAGAGCGGGATCAAAGCCACGGTGGACTGGTACCTCGCCAACCAGCCGTGGGTGCAGCGCGTGCTGGACGGCAGCTATCGCATGGAGAGGCTGGGCCAATGACCACCAAGGGCATCATCCTCGCCGGCGGCTCCGGCACCCGGCTGCACCCGATCACCCGCGCCGTGAGCAAGCAACTGCTGCCGGTGTACGACAAGCCGATGATCTACTACCCGCTGGCCACGTTGATGCTGGCCGGCATCCGCGAGGTGTTGATCATCAATACGCCGCACGAGCAGGAGATGTTCCAGCGCCTGCTCGGTGACGGTTCACAGTGGGGACTGGACATCCGCTACGCGGTGCAGCCCTCGCCCGACGGCCTGGCGCAGGCGTTCACCATCGGCCGCGACTTCATCGACGGCAAGCCGAGCTGCCTGGTGCTGGGCGACAACATCTTCTACGGCCACGGCTTCACCGAGCGCCTGAAGCGTGCCGCCGCGCGCGAGCACGGCGCCACGGTGTTCGGTTACTGGGTTAAAGACCCCGAGCGCTATGGCGTGGCCGAGTTCGACACCACCGGCAAGGTCGTGGGCCTGGAAGAGAAGCCTGCCCAGCCGAAATCGCATTACGCGGTGACCGGTCTGTACTTCTACGACGCGCGGGTGTGCGACTACGCCGCCGCGCTGAAACCCTCACCGCGCGGCGAACTGGAGATCACCGATCTCAACCGCTGCTACCTCGAGGACGGCTCGCTGCACCTGGAGCAGCTGGGCCGCGGCTTCGCCTGGCTGGACACCGGCACGCACGAGTCGCTGATGGAGGCTGGCAACTACATCGAGACGATCGAGAATCGGCAGGGCCTGAAGGTGTGCTGTCCCGAGGAGATCGCCTATCTCAATGGCTGGGTCAACGCCGAGCAGTTGCTGGCGCTGGCCGCGCCGTTGGCCAAGACCGGCTACGGGCGATACCTGCAGCAACTGACCACGCAGGGCCTCGCGCGATGAAAGTGATTGAAACGACGCTGCCCGGCGCGTTGATTATCGAGCCACAGGTATTCGGCGATTCCCGCGGCTTCTTCTACGAGAGCTACAACGAAGCGAAGTATCGCGATGCGGGCGTCGACCACCGTTTCGTCCAATCCAATGTCTCGCGCTCCGCGCGCGGCGTGCTGCGGGGCTTGCACTATCAGTGGCCCAACCCCCAGGGCAAACTGGTCAGCGTGCTCGAAGGCGAAGTCTACGACGTGGCGGTGGACATCCGCCGCGGCTCGCCGACGTTCGGGCAATCGGTGGGGGTGATGCTGACGGCCGACAGCCACCGCCATTTCTGGATTCCCGAAGGCTTCGCGCACGGCTTCTGCGTGGTCTCGGACTTCGCCACCTTCACCTACCAGTGCACCGCGCTGTACGACCCGAAGGCCGACGCCGGCATCCGCTGGAACGATGCAGCGCTGGCCATCGACTGGCCGGTCAGCGCGCCCCTGCTGTCGGACAAGGATGGCAAGACGCCCTTGCTAGGGGACGTGCCGCCCGAGCGGTTGCCGGTTTATTCGCCATGAGGATCCTGTTGCTCGGCGCCAACGGCCAGCTTGGCCGTACCTTCCTTGATCACGCTGGCTTGGCCGCGCGCGGCGAGTTGATCGCGGCGAGCCGTGATGGCGCGTTGACAGCCGGAGGCTCCGGCGAGACGGCCGACCTGTCGACCCCCGAGTCGTTGCCCGCCCTGCTCGACCGCCTGCGCCCCGACGTGATCGTCAACGCCGCCGCGTACACCGCCGTCGATCGCGCCGAGCAGGAAGAGGCGCTGGCCACACGCGTCAACGGCGAGGCGGTCGGCGTGCTGGGCCGCTGGGCGGCGGCGCACGGTGCGCTGGTGATCCACTACTCCACCGACTACGTGTTCGACGGCCGCCAGTCGCAACCCTACGCCGTCGACGCGCCTACCGGTCCGCTCGGCGCCTACGGCCGCAGCAAGCTGGCCGGCGAACGGGCGCTGCGCGAAAGCGGCGCCGACCATTTCGTCTTCCGCACCGCGTGGGTCTACGCGGCGCACGGGCACAATTTTCTGCGCACGATGCTGCGCCTCGGCGCCGAACGAGACGAGCTGCGCGTGGTGGCCGACCAGCACGGCGCGCCCACCGATACCGGCCTGATCGTGCACGGCACGCTCGCCGCGCTGGATCGCTGGATGGCGTCGGATCGCGCAACACGTGACTCGCTCGTCGGCACGCATCACCTGGTCGCCAGTGGCGCGACCACCTGGCACGGCTTCGCCAGCGCGATTTTCGAGGCGGCACGGGCACGCGGGCTGCTGGCAAACCCGCCGCGCGTGGTCGCGATCGCCACCGCCGATTACCCGACACCGGCGGTGCGTCCGGCGTGGTCATTGCTGGACAACCACAACTTTCAGCAACGATTCGATTTCCCTCTACCCGATTGGCGCGCGGGACTTGGGCAGGTCATGGCGCTTCTCCCGCCCCCGTAGGAGCGTGCTCGCGGGCGATGCCCCGGACTCCGGGCTTGACCCGTGGGGTGGCAGACAGAAGGCGGGCAGTGCCCGCCCTACGCTGCCGTATCATGGCAGGCATAATCAACTCTTCGCGCAGCCCTCCGTGCAGGAGCGCACCCTGTGCGCGACGCTTTTCGTGACGTGATCAAGAAATATCGCGCACAGGGTGCGCCTACGCGCAACATCCGGCCAGGAACGTCGAGCTCATGTTGATCCCCCTCATCCTCAGCGGCGGCAGCGGCACCCGGTTGTGGCCGGTATCGCGCAGGAACCTGCCCAAGCAATTCCTCGCGTTGGCCGGCAAGGGCACCTTGTTCCAGCAGACCATCGCGCGCACCCGGCAACTGCCCGACGTCGCCGCGCCGATCGTGGTGGCCAGCGAGGATCACCGCTTCCTCGCCGCCGACCAGTTGCTGGAAGCAGGCGTCGAAGGTGCCACGATCGTGCTGGAACCGCTGGCCCGCAACACGGCGCCGGCGATCGCGCTGGGCGCGCTGCAGGCGTTGCAGCATGATCCCGACGCCGTTTTGCTGGTGCTGCCGGCCGACCACCTCATCGCCGATACCGGCGCCTTCGTCGACGCCGTGCAGCAGGCGCTGCCGCTGGCCGCACAGGGCTGGCTGGTGACCTTCGGCATCCGCCCGGATCGCCCCGAAACCGGCTTTGGCTACATCCGCCGCGCCGAGGCGATCGACGGGCACGGTTTTCGCGTCGGGCAGTTCGTGGAGAAGCCCGACCTGGCCACTGCCGGAACCTACCTCGCCGACGGCGGCTATGACTGGAACTCGGGCATGTTCCTGTTCCGGGCCTCGCGCTACCTGGAAGAGCTCGCCGAGCACGCGCCGGCGATGCTGGCCGCGGTGCGCGAGGCGCACGCCAGGGCCTCCACCGACCTCGACTTCGTACGCATCGACAAGGACGCATTCGCGCGCGTGCCGGACAAATCGATCGACTATGCGGTGATGGAGAAGACCACGCGCGCGGCGGTCATTCCGGTCAGCTGCGGGTGGAGCGACATCGGTTCGTGGTCGGCGCTGTGGCTGACCGGCGACAGGGACGCCGAGGGCAACCTGCGCGACGGCGACACCCTGGCGGTGGACACCCACAACTCGCTGCTGCGTTCGCACGATCGCCACCTGCTGACCACGGTCGGCATCGACGACCTGATCGTGGTGACCACGCCGGACGCCACCCTGGTGGCGCACCGCGACGCCGCGCAGGACGTGAAGAAGATCGTCGAGCAGCTCAAGGCCGCCGGTCGCAGCGAGCACTCGCTGCACCGCGTGGTGCACCGTCCGTGGGGCAACTACGATTCGCTGGAAGCCGGCGACCGCTTCCAGGTCAAGCGCATCCAGGTCAAGCCCGGCGCCAGCCTGAGCCTGCAGAAACACCACCACCGCGCCGAACACTGGATCGTGGTCTCCGGCACCGCCGAGGTCACCTGCGACGACAAGGTGTTCCTGCTCGGCGAAAACCAGAGCACCTACATTCCGCTGGGCAGCAAGCACCGCCTGCGCAACCCCGGCAAGGTTCCGCTTGAATTGATCGAGGTGCAGTCCGGCAGTTACCTCGGCGAAGACGACATCGTGCGCTACGACGACGTGTACGGGCGGGCGTAAACGGCAACCGGATCTGGCGAGGCCATCGTAGGGCGGGCAATGCCCGCCATCGTCGTGCCGATGAGCCATCGGCGGGCAGTGTCCGCCCTACCCTCATTCGACGGTAACGGATTTCGCCAGGTTGCGCGGCTGGTCGACGTCGGTGCCGCGCAGTACGGCGACGTGGTAGGCGAGCAGTTGCAGCGGCACGGTGAACACGGCCGGGGCGATGAAGTTGCCGCCGGACTGCACGCGCAGGGTCACGCCATTGCCGGCGCTGTCGTCCAGGCCGGCGGCGCCGTCGGCGAACACGATCAGGCGGCCGCCGCGGGCGCGCACTTCCTGCAGGTTGGACTTGAGCTTGTCCAGCAGCGGGCCGTTGGGCGCCACCGCCACCACCGGCATGTTCTCGTCCACCAGCGCCAGCGGGCCATGCTTGAGTTCGCCGGCGGGGTACGCCTCGGCGTGGATGTAGGAGATCTCCTTGAGCTTGAGCGAGCCTTCCAGCGCCACCGGGTAGTGCGCGCCGCGGCCCAGGAACAGCGCGTGCTGGCGATGGATGAAGTCGCCGGCCAGGGCGATGATCGCCGGCTCCAGCTTCAGCGCGTTCTCGATCGCCCGCGGCAGGTGCTGCAATTCCTCGCACAGCGCCGCGTAGCGTGCCTCGTCGAGGTCGTTGCGGCGCGCCAGCTCCAGCGCCAGCAGGGCAAGGCCGGCCAATTGCGTGGTGAAGGCCTTGGTCGAAGCCACGCCGATCTCCGGGCCGGCGCGGGTCATCAGCGTGAGGTCGGACTCGCGCACCAGCGACGACTCCGGCGAGTTGCAGATGACCAGGGTGCCGAGATAGCCGCGGCGACGCGACTCGCGCATCGCGGCCAGCGTGTCGGCGGTTTCGCCGGACTGGGAGATCGCCAGGAACAGCGTGCCCGGCGGCACCACGGTCTCGCGGTAGCGGTATTCGCTGGCCACCTCGACCGCGACCGGCAGGCGCGCGAACTCCTCGATCCAGTACTTGGCCACCAGGCCGGCGTGGTAGCTGGTGCCGCAGGCAATGATGTGCACGCCGCGGGTGGCGGCCAGCAGCGCGTCGCTGTCGATGCCGAAGATGTTCGGCAGCACGCCGCGCGGACCGATGCGCGCCTCCAGCGTGTCGGCCACGGCGCGCGGCTGCTCGAAGATTTCCTTCTGCATGTAGTGGCGGTACTCGCCACGCTCGACCGCATCGGTGGACAACTCGCTCTCGTACACCTTGCGCTCGACCGGCGTGCCATCCAGCGTGAACACCTGCACGCTGTCGCGGGTGATCTCGACCACGTCGTCCTCATCGAGGTGGAGCATGCGGTTGGTGACCTGGATCAGCGCCTGCGCGTCGGAGCCGAGGAAATTCTCGCCGATGCCCACGCCCACCAGCAGCGGCGCGCCGCGCCGCGCGCCGACCACGCGGTCGGGTTCGTCGCTGCTGAGCACGGCGATCGCGTAGGCGCCTTCGAGCTCGCGCACGGTGGCCAGCACCGCCTCGCGCAGGTTCAGGCCCTGGCTGATGCGGCGGTCGATCAGCGCCGCCATCACCTCGGTGTCGGTCTCGGAGGTGAACACGTGCCCGGCAGCCTGCAGCTCCGCGCGCAGGCCGGCGTAGTTCTCGATGATGCCGTTGTGCACGATCGACACCCGCCCGGCCACGTGCGGATGCGCGTTCGCTTCGCTGGGCACACCGTGGGTGGCCCAGCGGGTGTGCGCGATGCCGGTGCCGCCCGGGAACGGATCGGCCAGGTACAGCGCCTCCATCTCGCGCACCTTGCCCTTGGCGCGCACCCGGCGCAGGGTGCCGCGGTCGAGCACGGCCACGCCAGAGGAATCGTAGCCGCGATACTCCAGCGCCTTGAGGCCAACGATCAGCAGCGGTGCGACATCGCGCTGGGCTACGGCGGCAACGATTCCACACATGGGGAGAGCTTCCTTGGGTCGGGCCCGGTCACCCCGGGCGTATTGTCGAAAGTGCCTGACGCAGCCGCTCAATTCACCTTGCGGCGCAGCCAGTTCAGCAGGTCGATGCGGGTGATCAGGCCGAGGAAATCATCGCCGTCGACCACGATCGCCACGTGGCCGCGCTCGAACACCGGCAGCAGCGATTCGATCGGCGAGCGCACGTCGAGCCGGTGCAGGTCGGCGATCATCGCGGTGGACACCGGATCGCGGAAGCGCGTCTCGTCGGCGTGCACGTGCAGCAGCACGTCGGACTCGTCGACGATGCCGACCAGCTTGCGCCCGTCCATCACCGGCAGCTGCGACACGTCGTACAGCTTCATGCGGTTGTAGGCGGTGACCAGCAGCTCGTTGGGGCCGACCACCACGGTGTCGCGCTGCGCGAACGGACGCAGCAGCAGGTCGCGCAGGTCGCCATGCTGTTCGCGCTCGATGAAGCCGTTGTCGAGCATCCAGTAGTCGTTGTAGAGCTTGGACAGGTACTTGTTGCCGGTGTCGCAGACCAGGGTCACCACGCGCTTCGGCGCGGTCTGCTCGCGGCAGTAGCGCAGCGCCGCGGCCACCAGGGTGCCGGTGGACGAACCGCCCAGCACGCCCTCCTTCGCCAGCAGCTCGCGCGCGGTGAGGAAGCTCTCCTTGTCGGAGATCGCGTAGGCCTTCTTGACCCGGGTGAAGTCGCTGATGGAGGGCAGGAAATCCTCGCCGATGCCTTCGACCATCCAGCTCGCCGACTTGGTCGAGAGCGTGCCTTCGTTGATGTACTGCGCCAGGATCGAGCCGACCGGATCGGCCAGGATCAGCTCCGTCTGCGGGGAATGTTCGGCGAAGAATTTCGACAGGCCGCTGAGCGTGCCGGAGGAGCCGCAACCGACCACCACGGCATCCACCTTGCCATCCATCTGTTCGAGGATTTCCGGGCCGGTGGTGGCGATGTGCGCGGCCGGGTTGTCGGGGTTGCCGAACTGGTTGATGAAGTAGGCGCCGGGCGTTTCGCGGGCGATCCGCTCGGCCATGTCCTGGTAATACTCGGGGTGGCCCTTGGCCACGTCCGAACGCGTCAGCACCACCTCGGCGCCCATCGCCTTGAGGTTGAAGATCTTCTCGCGGCTCATCTTGTCCGGCACCACCAGGATCAGGCGGTAGCCCTTGGCCTGCGCCACCAGCGCCAGGCCCAGGCCGGTGTTGCCGGCGGTGCCCTCGACCAGGATGTCGCCGGGGCGGATGCGGCCATCCTTCTCGGCGCCCTCGATCATCGACAGGCCGATGCGGTCCTTGATCGAGCCGCCGGGGTTGGCACTCTCGAGTTTCAGGAACAGTTCGCACGCACCCGTGTCGAGGCGTCGTGCGCGAACCATCGGGGTGTGTCCGATCAGTTCGAGGACACTCTGGTGGACCGTCATGGGGGCTCCGTTACGTGAATGGCGGCGGCGCTGCTGTCGCGAATCGCCCATGATAACCGAGGGCGGATGGAGCATCGCCCGCGAGCGGGCTCCTGCAGCTTGCCCGGCCTCCCATAGGAGCCCGCTCGCAGGCGATGCCTTGTGCTCTGCCGGAAACGCTGCGGCCCCGGCGATCTTCCGATGACTGCTCGGAAGACCCGGGGCCGCGCCAGCGAACCGCAAGCGTCAGTGGATGAGGTGCGCCCTGTCCGCCCACATGCGTTCAAGCCGCGCCTTGGCGAGCAGTTTCTCCTTCTTCATCCCGGCGAGGGTGGCGTCGTCGATGGGAAGCACGCCGATGTCGGCGTCGTGCACCTTGCTGTCGAGCTCCCGATGGTGCTGGTAAAGCCGGCGGAACTCCGCGTCCGCCTTCATCAATGCCTCGACATCATCGCGCTGCTGGTTTTCGAACATGATCCGACCTCCTGCGAGTGAACGGACGGTTGCCGCCAGGCTGGCGGCCCGCCGACAGCTGAACCGGCGCACACCCACGACCCGCGCCGGTCAACCGGGACGCAGGTGGGGATCTGAACGTGGAATGGGCGCATGATTCAGGTCAGTAACCCCGGTGGCCTGGATGCCTCCCGGGGCTTTGACCCTACTCCGCCCATCAGGCCCGTGCAAGCCGTTGCGCCGGTATCGGATCACACTTCCGCGCAGGCATTAAATACCTGTCAAAACAGTGTTTTGCGGACGTACGCCCGAGCCCTCCGCAGGCCTTGGGGCAGCGCCATTCAGCCCGTCCCCGAAGCCCCGGATCAATGCGAGCCGGGGTGCTTGCCGGCGGGCTTGTCCTTCCCTGCCGACGACGGCGTGGCGGTGTCATTGTCGTCCATCTGCTCGCGCATCGCCTTGGCTGCCTGCGCGGCCAGCGCCGCCTCACGACGGGCTGCCCGGGCTACCTTGCTCTGTGCCGCGGCCAGCTTCTTCGCCCGTTCGGCCTCGGCCCGCGCCTGCTCGGCCTGCTGCGAATATTCGACGCCTTGCTGCTGCAGGCGTGCGGCCTCTTCCTGGGCCAGCTGGTTCTGCAGGCGCTGGCGGGCCAGCTCCAACCGCGCCATGTCCGCTTCGCGGCGGCTGTTGGCCAGCAGGATCTGGTCGTGCTCGCGATCGAGCTGGTTCAGCTTGACCTGGGCGTCCTGCAACTGTGCGGCGGTCTTCGCCAGGTCGACCCGGCGCTCGGCCAGGTACAGGGCATGCGACCGCTCGCTGCGACCGGCCGCCTCCAGCGTGCGGATCGCCTCGCGGGCGCGGGCCTGCTCGGAGAGTGCGTAATGGCCCAGGCTCGGGTCGTTGGCGAGCTGGTCCAGGCTGCCGCGCAGGCGGTTGATGTCGATGTCGTCCTGGCGCGCGTGAGCCGTGCCGACCAGGGCCAGCGCCAGGCCGGCACCGGCGAGTATTTTGCCCAGGCGTTTCATGGCTGGCCTCCGGGAATCCCGCTGCTGCTGGCCGGCACGGGGTTGTCGGCCGGCTGGACCGGCGTGCCATCGACCGGCGCGGACAGCACCGAAGCCGAAGGCGCCGGCATGTCGCCCACCGGCAACGGCGCGGAGGAATCCGCCGCCGGTGCCGGCGCGGCCTGTTCCATCTGCTGCTGCCGGGCAGCCAGTTGCTCGCCCTCGTTGCGCAGGCGGGTGTTTTCCTGCAGCTTGCTCTGCATGTCGGCGCGGGCCGCGCCGAGCCGGGCCTTGACCCGCGCCAGTTCGGCGTCGGCGCCGGATTCCTCGGCCAGGTTGGCGGCATCGGCGTACTTGCGCGCCTCCATGGCCGCCTGAGCCTGCTGGAACTTGTCCTGCGCGAAGCCCAGGTCGACCGGCGCGTAGTCGGCGGCGCCGGCGTCGCGGGCGGCCTGCAGCTGGTACTGGGCCAGGTTCATCGCGTCATTCGGCGGCGGCGCCGTGGCGCAACCGGCCACGGCCAGGCTCAGCGCCAGCGCCGCAGCCGCCGCGCGCACGCGGCGTGCGGGCACGGCCGGTGGGGAAAAGAAGTACATCACAGTCCTCATGGTGTGTTGCAGCGTATTGTGGGCAGGCATAATCGTGCAATGCAATGTACATCGGGAACCCAGGGGTAAAACGTGGACATCGGCTACTTCCTCAAGCTCATGGTAGACAAGGGCGCGTCGGACATGTTCCTGTCCACCGGGGCCCCGGTGAACATCAAGGTCGAGGGCAAGCTCTACCCGCTGGGGAACACCGGCCTGCCCAGCGGCATGGTCAAGAAGATCGCCTACTCGCTGATGGACGAAGGCCAGGTGCCGCAGTTCGAGCGCAACCTCGAACTGAACATGGCGCTGGCTGTGAAGGAGGCCGGCCGCTTCCGCATCAACGTGTTCAAGCAGCGCGGTGAAGTGGGCATGGTGATCCGCGCGATCAAGAGCGAGATCCCCAGCATCGAGCAGCTGCAGCTGCCGCCGATCTTCCGCGACCTGATCATGGAACCGCGCGGGCTGATCCTGGTGGTGGGCGCCACCGGTTCGGGCAAGTCGACCACGCTGGCGGCGATGATCGACCAGCGCAACTCGCAGTCACCCGGCCACATCCTCACCATCGAGGACCCGATCGAATACCTGCACCGGCACAAGCGCTCGATCGTCAACCAGCGCGAGGTGGGGCTGGACACGCACAGCTACCACGAGGCGCTGAAGAACGCGATGCGCGAGGCGCCGGACGTGATCATGATCGGCGAGATCCGCGACACCGACACCATGGAGGCGGCCATCGCCTTCTCCGAAACCGGCCACCTGTGCCTGGCCACCCTGCATTCCAACAACGCCGACCAGACGCTGGAGCGCATCCTCAACTTCTTCCCGGAATCGGCGCACAAGAACGTGCTGATGAACCTGGCGCTGAACCTGCGCGCGGTGATCAGCCAGCGCCTGGTGATCGGCAAGGACGGCCGGCGCATCCCGGCCGCCGAGGTGTTGCTCAACACCCCGCTGATCCGCGACATGATCCGCCGCGGCCAGATCCACGAGATCAAGGACGCCATGGATCGCAGCCTGCAGGAAGGCATGCAGACCTTCGACCAGTCGTTGTACAAGCTGTACAAGGAAGGTCGCGTGGAGCTGGACGAGGCGCTCAGCAAGTCCGACTCGCGTGACGGCCTGGCGCTCAAGATCCGCCTGGCCGAAGGCGGCAACAGCAGCGCCGAGCTGGCGGGCAACGACCCGTACGGGATGGGGTTTTAAAGCCGGGATTTGGGATTTGGGATTCGGGATTCGGGATTCGGGATTCGGTTAGAGCGTTACCCCGCAGCACTTCCTTCCCCCGCGTGCGGGGGAAGGTGCCGAAGGCGGATGGGGGCGCTCTTGGCCAATCCCGAATCCCCGCTCAAGGGGCGTCAGGTTGAGCTTCCGGCGCGGCGCGCTGGAACGCCTCCAGTTCGTTGCAGGCCTGGTAGATGCGCGAAATGATGGGGTAGTCGTCCATCGGCAATTTCCAGCGCAAGGCGTTGTAGACCTGCGGCACCAGGCAGGCGTCGGCCACGCTCGGCGTTTCGCCGTGGCAGTAGCGGCCGGTGGCCGCGCTTTCGGCGAGCACCGCCTCGACCGCCTTGAACCCCACGCTCATCCAGTGCCGCGACCATGCCGCGCGCTGCTCCTCGCCGGCACCGAACTGCGCCTCCAGTTGCTGCAGCACCCTCAGGTTGCCCAGCGGATGGATGTCGCAGCAGATGGCCATGGCCAACGCCCGCACCTGGGCGCGGCCACGGGCGTCGACCGGCAGCAGCGCGGTCTCGAGCTCCGGGTGCATCTCGTCCAGGTATTCCATGATCGCCAGCGACTGGGTGATCACGCGGTCGCCGTCGCGCAGGACGGGCACGGACTCCAGCGGATTCAGGGCGCGGTACTGCGCCGTGTGCTGCTGGCCGCCGTCGCGCAGCAGGTGCACCGGTTGCGTCTCGTAGCTCAACCCTTTCAGGTTCAGCGCGATGCGCACGCGGTACGCCGCACTGGAGCGCCAGTAACTGTAGAGCACCAAGCCGGTCGTCATGAGCAGTCCCCCTGCGCAGATTGCCCGCAGTCCAAGTCAGAAGCGCCGCTGGTGCGGGCCCGGTCATCGCGGCCCGGCGCGGGGTCCCCGCGGCGGTTTGCATCGGTACCCCGGCCACCGGACAATAAGCGGTTGCAGCCTGTTCTGGCTAGCCCCCACCTCACTGGAGTTGTGCCGTGTCCGTCATCCGCATGAGCGACCTCGATCTGCGCGACCAGCGCGTGCTGATCCGCGAAGACCTGAACGTGCCGATCGACGACCAGGGCCGGATCAGCTCGACCCAGCGCCTGGACGCGGCCCTGCCGACCATCCGGGCCGCCCGCGACGCCGGCGCCCGCGTGCTGGTGATGTCGCACCTGGGCCGGCCGAAGGAAGGCCAGTTCGATGCCGAATCCTCGCTGGCGCCGGTGGCCCTGTGGCTGAGCAGCCAGCTGGACCAGTCCGTACGCCTGGTCGCCGATTACCTGACCGATGGCGTCGAGGTCGCCCCGGGCGAGGTGGTGCTGCTGGAGAACTGCCGCATGAACATCGGCGAAGGCAAGGACGACGACGCGCTGGCGAAGAAGTACGCCGCGCTGTGCGACATCTTCGTGATGGATGCGTTCGGCACCGCGCACCGCGCCCAGGCATCCACCCACGGCGTGATCAAGTACGCCCCGGTCGCCGCGGCCGGTCCGTTGCTGTGCGCGGAACTCGATGCGCTGGGCAAGGCGCTGGAACACCCGGCCCACCCGCTGCTGGCCATCGTGGCCGGCTCCAAGGTCTCCACCAAGCTGACCCTGCTCGAGAACCTGATCGGCAAGGTCGACCAACTGATCGTGGGCGGCGGCATCGCCAATACCTTCATCGCGGCGATGGGCCATTCGGTCGGCAACTCGCTGGTGGAGATGGACCTGCTCGACGCGGCGAAAAAGGTGCTGGCCGACGCCAAACGCCGCGGGGCCGAAGTGCCGATGCCGGTCGACGTGGTGGTGGCGCCGACCTTCTCCGCCCAGGCCCCGGCCACGGTGAAGCCGGTCGACCAGGTGGGCGCGGACGAGATGATCCTCGACATCGGCCCGCAGACGGCCCAGCTGTATGCCGGGTTGATCGCCAAGGCCGGCACCGTGGTGTGGAACGGGCCGGTCGGCGTGTTCGAGTTCGACGCTTTCGGCAAGGGCACCGAGACGCTGGCGCGCGCGATCGCCGCGTCGAAGGCGTTCTCCATCGCCGGCGGCGGCGACACCCTGGCCGCGGTGGACAAGTACGGCATCGCCGACCAGGTTTCCTACATCTCCACCGGCGGCGGTGCCTTCCTGGAGTTCCTCGAAGGCAAGGAACTGCCCGCGGTCACCGCGCTGAAGGCGCGAGCCGCGAAGTAATGCTCTGCCTGTTCGACCTCGACGGCACCCTGATCGATTCCGAGCACGGCATCACCGCCTGCGTGAAGCACGCGCTGGCGCGGCTGGAGGTGCCGGCGCCGGCGCACGAGGAGCTGCGTCGCTGGATAGGGCCACCGCTGCGGCACAGCTTTGCGCCCCTGCTGGATCATGATCCGGAACGGATCGAGGCGGCGGTGGCGTATTACCACGAGCGCTTCAACACGCTCGGCTGGCGCGAACACCAGATCTACCCGGGCATCGACGCGCTGGTCGAGCAGTTGCTTGCCGCCGGCCACCGGCTCGCCGTGGTCACCAGCAAGCCGCATCGCCACGCCGCGCCGATCATCGCCCACCTCCCCTTCGGCGACGCCTTCCTGCGCCTGTACGGCCCGCATCCGGACAGCGCGTGCAGCGAGAAGGCCACGATGATCGCCGAGGCGCTGGCGGACTTCCATTGCCGGCCCGCCGATGCCGTGATGATCGGCGACCGCCACTTCGACATCGACGGCGCCGTCGCCAACCGCGTACGCGGCTTCGGCGTGCTGTGGGGTTTCGGCAACCGCGAGGAACTGGAGCAGGCCGGCGCCCATGCCATTGCGGCGACGCCGGACGAACTGGCCACGCTGCTGAGCGCGTAGGGCGGGCACGGCCCGCCGGTTTTCCCGCCCAAACCCAAAAAGCCGGCGGGCTGTGCCCGCCCTACGGCCACCTGCGGGAGCGCACCCTGTGCGCGAGCTCTTTCGTGACGAAGAGCGTCGCGCACAGGGTGCGCCCTGCACGGGCTTTTACTTGATGACGCGCTTTACCGCATCGACCACGTTTGGCACGGTGAAACCGAAGTGCTCGAACAATTGCGGCGCGGGCGCGGAGGCGCCGAACGTGGTCATGCCGATCACCTCGCCGTCCAGGCCTACGTACTTGCGCCAGAAGTCGGCGGTGCCGGCTTCCACCGCCACGCGGGCGCGGCACCAGGACGGCAGTACGCCTTCGCGGTATTCCAGCGGCTGCGCGTCGAACACCTCGGTGCACGGCATCGACACCACGCGCACCGCCACGCCCTGCTGCGCCAGCGCGCGCGCGGCTTCCATCGCCAGCTCCACTTCCGAACCGGTGGCGATCAGGATGGCCTGGAACCTCGTGTCCAGCGGATCGGACAGCACGTAGCCGCCGCGCAGGATGTCGGCGACCTGCTGCTCGCTGCGCTGCTGGTGCCTGAGGTTCTGCCGCGAGAACACCAGGCACGACGGCGCACCCTTGCGCTCGATCGCCGCCTTCCACGAAGCGGCCGATTCCACCGCGTCGCACGGACGCCACAGCTGGTTGTTCGGGATGTAACGCAGGCTGGCCATGTGCTCGACTGGCTGGTGGGTCGGGCCATCCTCGCCCAGGCCGATCGAATCGTGCGTGTAGACGTGGATCGCGTGGGCCGGGATCAGCGCGCTCATGCGCACCGCGTTGCGCGCGTAGTCGGAAAACACCAGGAAGGTGGCGTCGTACGGGATGAAGCCACCATGCAAGGCCAGGCCATTGGCGATCGCGGTCATGCCGAACTCGCGCACGCCGTAATAAACGTAATTGCCCTGGCCGCCACTGCTGTTGCCGTTGCCGGCGTCCTTGCTGCCCTTCCACTTGGTGAGGTTGGAACCGGCCAGGTCGGCCGAGCCGCCGATCAGCTCCGGCAGCAGCGGACCGAACGCGTCCAGCGCCATCTGCGAGGCCTTGCGCGAGGCCACTTCCGGGCCATCGGCCTGCAGCTTCGCGATGTACGCCTGCGACTTCTCCGCCCAGTCGGCCGGCAATTCACCAGCGAGGCGGCGCCTGAACTCGGCAGCCAACTCCGGATGCGCGGTGGCGTACTTCGCGAACGTGTCGTTCCAGGCCTGCTCGGCTTCGCTCCCGGCCTGCTTGTGGTCCCAGCCAGCGTAGATCTCGCCGGGGATCTCGAACGGGGCATGGTTCCAGCCCAGCTGCGCGCGGGCGGCGGCGATCTCGTCCTTGCCCAGCGCGGCGCCGTGGCTTTCCTCCTTGCCCTGCTTGTTCGGCGCGCCGAAACCGATGATGGTCTTGGCGCAGATCAGGGTGGGCTTGTCGTGCTGCGCGGTGGCCGCGGCGATCGCCTGCCTGATCGCCTCCGCGTCGTGCCCGTCCACGCCGCGGATCACGTTCCAGCCATAGGCCTCGAAACGCGCCGGCGTATCGTCGGTGAACCAGCCGTGCACCTCGCCGTCGATCGAAATGCCGTTGTCGTCGTAGATCGCCACCAGCTTGCCCAGCTTCCAGGTGCCGGCCAGCGAGGCGACCTCGTGCGAGATGCCTTCCATCAGGCAGCCGTCACCGAAGAACACGTAAGTATGGTGATCGACCACGTCGTGGCCCGGGCGGTTGAAGTGCGCCGCCAGCACCTTCTCGGCCAGCGCGAAACCGACCGCATTGGCCAGACCCTGGCCGAGCGGGCCGGTGGTGGTTTCCACTCCGGGCGTTTCACTGGCTTCGGGATGACCGGCGGTCCTGGAGTGCAGCTGGCGGAAGCGCTTGAGCTGGTCCATCGGCAGATCGAAGCCGGTCAGGTGCAGCAACGCGTACTGCAGCATCGAACCGTGGCCATTGGAGAGCACGAAGCGGTCGCGGTTGAACCACTTGGGGTTGGCCGGATTGAACCGGAGGAAGTCGTTCCACAGCACCTCGGCGATGTCGGCCATGCCCATCGGCATGCCGGGATGACCGGATTTCGCCGCTTCGACGGCGTCCATGGCAAGGGCTCGCACGGCATTGGCAAGGTCGCGGCGGGTGGTCATCGGGTTCTCCGGAGGGCGCAAAAGCGCTCATTGTCGCCGATCCGGCGTCGCCGTGTCGCGCCCGCGCGGCCCGGCAGCGGAGCCTCTGCGGGCGGGACGGCTTAATCTGCGCTTAATACTGAACCAATGAGTATTGAATCTTTCCCGGCCCCACCCATCTAAGTCTCCGTGCCACCGCCCGCCTTGGGCGGGGCGCATTCGACAAGAGCCCATCCCCACATTGGGCCACCTGTCCCGACCATTGGAGCCATCCATGAAAACCAAGAAAACACTGCTCGCCCTTGCCCTCGTCTCCGCCGGCCTGGTGGCCGTCCCCGCGGCCTTCGCGCAGAACGCGCCCGCCGACAACGCCGGCTGGTTCATCAACGGCAACGTCGGTCGTACCGCGATCGATCATGGCCCGTACGACGGGCACGACACCGGCTACGCCTTGAACGGCGGCTACCGCTGGTCGGTGGCACCGAACTTCGCGCTGGGCGCCGAGGTGGGCTACAACGACCTGGGCAACATCCACGCCAAGAACATCTTCAACAGCGACCCGGTCGTGGCCGACAACAAGTCGCAGCTGCACGGCTGGACGGTGGGCGCCAATGCCCGGCTGGACATGACCCCGAACTGGTACCTCAGCGGTCGCGCGGGCCTGTACAGCTGGACCGGACACGGCCTCAACAACGACGTGAACCCGATCCGCAAGGGCCTGGACGACAACAGCTGGTACGCCGGCGCGGGCATCGGCTACAACATCACCCCGCAGCTCAGCGTGGGCGTGAACTACGACTACTTCGACGCCAACAAGAACAACGTCGACCTGAGCACGGACATGGTCTCGGCCAGCGCCGAGTACCGCTTCTGAGCTCCATCGCTTGATGCGAAAAAAAAGGGCGCCGCAAGGCGCCCTTTTTTCTTCTCTACCGATTCCCTGTTCCCTATTCCCTATTCCCCGCCTGAAAGGCAATCAGCCGTTCCACTGCCCCAGCGCGGCGAGGCCGTTGTCCCGGGCGCGGGCGTGCACGATCTTCTGCGCCTCGGCGACATTCGCCTTCAGATCCTTCGACCACAGCTGCAGCGCGGCCTGCTGCATGGCGCGGCCGTAGGAGAACGACAGCGGCCACGGGTGCGGGCCGATCTGGTTCATCGCGTTGAGGTGCGCGGTGGACTGCTGGTCGGTCTGGCCGCCGGAGAGGAACACGATGCCCGGCAGCGCCGCCGGCACGGTGGACTTGAGCACGCGCACGGTGGCCTCGGCCACTTCCTCGACGCCGGCCTGCTCCTCGCAGCTCTTGCCGGGAATGACCATGCTGACTTTGAGGATGGTGCCTTCCAGCATCACGTTCTGCTCGTACAGGGCGTTGAACAGGCTGCGCAGCACGGCCTCGTGCACTTCGTAGCTCACTTCGATGGTGTGGTCGCCGTCCATGATCACTTCGGGCTCGACCATCGGCACCAGGCCGGCCTCCTGGCACAGCGCGGCGTAGCGCGCCAGCACGTGGCAGTTGGCCTCGATCGCGGTGGAGCTGGGGTTTTCCTCGGAGATGTTGATCACCGCACGCCACTTGGCGAACTGGGCGCCCAGCCTGGCGTACTCCTCCAGGCGCGGACGCAGGCCGTCCAGGCCTTCGGTGACCACGTCGCCGGGGAAGCCTGCCAGCGGCACCGGGCCCTTGTCGACCTTGATGCCGGGGATGATCCCGGCCTTCTTCATCACCTGGGTGAACGGCACGCCGTCCCGGGTGGACTGGCGGATCGTCTCGTCGAACAGGATCGCGCCGGAGATGTGCTCGGACAGGCCCGGCGTGGTCAGCAGCAACTCGCGGTAGGCGCGCCGGTTCTCCTCGGTGTTCTCGATGCCGACGGCCTCGAAGCGCTTGCGGATGGTGTTGGTCGACTCGTCGATCGCGATGATGCCCTTGCCGGGCGCGACCATCGCCAGGGCGACGCTTTCGAGATCTTCAATGCTCATTGATGGCTCCGCTGGCGGGGGCGATGCCCGGCCACACATGGTGGGCGCCGCCTCGCAGGCGAAGCAGCATGGTGAAAAACGGCGATTATAGGCCAGATCGGGCCGGTGACGGGCCGAAACAACGCCGCACCCGCGGCCGGGGGTGGATCAGCCGGGGTAGCCGGGCAGCTTGCAGGGGGCCATCAGCTGGTCGCGCGCGGCAGGATCCTTCGGCCCGTTGAAAACCACGATGTAATACGTGGAAACGGGCTGGTGGATGTTGTTGCTCAGCGACGGGCCATAGCGGAAGTTGGCCACCGCGCTGCGCGCCATCGGGCCCAGGTCGCTTTTGGGTTCCACCTTGGCCACCTGCACATCCATCGGCACGCCATCGGAACCCACCGTGTAGGTCACCGCCACGCAGCCGGGCTTGTCCAGGTTCAGCCCGCTGTTGGGCGCATCCATCTGCACCTTGGTGTTGAGCAGGATCCAGTAGCGATACAGGTTCTGCTGGTCGATCCTGATCGTCTGCGCCAGCACCGGCGCGGCCGCGCCCAGCGCCAGCGCGATCAGCACGCCGCGGCACACGGAGGGAAACAGGTTTTTCATGGCAGACTCCCGCAAGGCGTCGATGGCGCCAGTGTAGCTTCCCGCGCGGCGCGCCACAGCCGGCCGGGCGTGGGCGGACAGCCGGCTTTCAGCGTCACAGCTCGCGCCGGCTCTCCACCGTGCCGTCGGGGCCCACCGCGAGCAGTTTCAGCGTGTTGGTACCGCCCACGTGGCCGACGCGGTCGCCGTAGGTGATCACCACGCTGTCGCCCTGGAGCAACCGGCCCTGTTCGAACAGCAGGCGCACCGCAGCGCGGGTGGAAGCGGCCATGCTCTGCTTCTCGCCGTGGCTGAACTCCACCGGCTGCACGTCGCGCAGCAACTGCATGCGCCGGCGTGCGGAGGCGGACGGCGACATGCCGTAGATCGGCACCGCACTGCGGTAGCGCGACAGCCACTGGGCGGTGGCGCCGGATTCGGTGAGCGCCACGATCGCGCGCACGCCCAGCTGGCCGGCCAGCTCCATGGCGGCCAGCGCGATCGCCTGGTCGGTGCGGCTCAGCTGGTGGCTGACGTTGGCCAGCTCCTCCTTGGGCTCGAACTGGCGTTCGGCACCCAGGCAGATGCGTTTCATCGCCGCCACCGCCTTGTCCGGATGGGCGCCCGCGGCGGTCTCCTCCGACAGCATCACCGCATCAGTGCCGTCGATCACGGCGTTGGCCACGTCGAGCACCTCGGCGCGGGTGGGGATGGGCGCGCGCACCATCGACTGCAGCATCTGGGTGGCGGTGATCACGGCGCGATTGCGCTGCACCGCCTCGCGGATGATCTTCTTCTGCAGGCCGGGCAGCTCGGCATCGCCGATCTCCACGCCCAAATCGCCACGCGCCACCATCACCACGTCGGAGGCGTCGATGATCTCGCCCAGCACCGGGATGGCGTCGGCCCGCTCGATCTTCGCCACCAGCGCGGCGCGACCACCGGCCAGCTTGAGCAGGTGGCGGGCCAGGTGCATGTCGTCGGCCGAACGCACGAAGGACACGGCGAGGAAATCCGCGCCGATCTCCGCGGCCAGCCGGATATCGGCCTTGTCCTTGTCCGACAGCGCGTCCACCGAGAGTCCGCCGCCCTGCCGGTTGAGCCCCTTGCGATTGGACAGCTTGCCGCCGACCAGCACCTCGCAGCGCACTTCGCTGCCGACCACCTCGCGCACGGTGAGCGCCACCAGACCGTCGTCCAGCAGCAGCACGTCGCCGGCGCGCACGTCATCAGGCAGGCCGTAGTAGCTCACGCCCACGCGGGTGGCGTCGCCGGGCGGCACGCCGGGGCGGCAGTCGAGCACGAAGCTGTCGCCCTCGGTCAGCTGCACCGGGCCGTCGGCGAAGGTCTCGATGCGGATCTTCGGCCCCTGCAGGTCGGCCAGCACGCCGACTTCGCGGCCCGCCGCGTCGGCGGCCTCGCGCACCGCGATGGCGCGGGCACGATGGTCGTCCGGCTCGCCATGCGAAAGGTTGAGACGCACCACGTCCACGCCCGCGGCAATCACCCGGGCGAGCATGCCGGGCGCGTCGGTGGCCGGACCCAGCGTGGCGACGATCTTGGTACGGCGAACTTTTTCCATGGTCATCGAGTGAGCGTAACAGAACCGCCGCGCGCCGCCGCGGTCGGCGCCAGCGTCACGTTGAGCACCTGCGCGAGGCGGCGGCCGGCTTCGCGCAGGCGACGGTCGGCCACGGGCAGCCAGGTGGAGACGTAGGCGGCGGAGACCTTGTGGCCGGCCGGGTAGAAACCGCTCTCGGCGGTGATCCGGCATGACTCTTCCGCCCACTGGGCGTAGGGGTTGTCCAGCGGCGCGGCCGGCGCCGGCAGCGGCACCGGCACCGCCGAATCCAGGCGCTGCGCATACTGCTGCCAGTCCAGCCCGCGCGTGTAGAGCATGCCGGAGTCCCAGACCCGGTGCAGGTTGCTGCCCTTGCCGTCGAACTGCACCTGGTAGGTGTTGCCGCCCTTGTCGTCGCGATAGCCCGCGTGCAGCGGCTGGTGCACGTCGCCGGTGAAATGCACCACGAACTTGAGTGCCTGGCGGCGCACGGCGTCCGGCTTGCCGCGGTCGCCGAGCACGCCGACGTAGTACTGCAGCGCCGCCACCACGCAGCGGCCGTCGCGGCAATCGCGCGGCGGCACGTAGTCGCAGGAGGGGCCGCCGTGGAAATTGATGTAGTGCTGGGCGCGGGTCTGCTTCCACAGGTTGGCCATGGCCGGGTCATCCTGCATCTGGTCGGCCCAGTTGGCCACGTCGGCCAGCGAACTGGTGTGTTCCGGCGCCAGCAGGCGCTCGACCTCGGCCTCGGCGGCGGGGCTCAGGTGCCGCTGGGCCAGTTCGGCGACCACGCTGTGCCCCAGCGGCCCCCACGCCAGCGCCGGCGTGACCAGCAGGCAGGCGAACACGGCGAAGGCGGCACGGCGGACGAGACTCATGCGGGTGATTCCGGCGATGGGGCAAGGTCGCAGTCTGCCACACCGGTGCTGCGGTGTTTTGTCGCCCTCGGCGCCGTGCCGCGCCCGGTCCATCCGGCGGCCAGCCGCGGCTCAGGCAGGCGCGCGGGAATGGCGGTAAAATGAGCATTCTTTACCGCCCGCTCGCGGCATCGAGCCCATCCTCAGGAGGACGTCATCCCATGACCATAAAGGTCGGCATCAATGGCTTCGGCCGCATCGGTCGCAACGTGTTGCGCGCCGCCGTGGAGAACTTCGGCAACGACATCGAGATCGTCGCGATCAACGATCTGCTGGAGCCGGACTACCTGGCCTACATGCTCAAGCACGACTCCGTGCACGGCCGCTTCGATGGCGACGTCAAGGTCGATGGCAACCACCTGGTGGTCAATGGCAAGCGCATCCGCCTGACCCAGGAACGCGACCCGGCCAACCTCAAGTGGAACGAGGTGGATGCCGAGGTGGTGATCGAATCCACCGGCCTGTTCCTGACCAAGGAAGCGGCGCAGAAGCACATCGACGCGGGCGCGAAGAAGGTGATCCTGTCCGCGCCGTCGAAGGACGCCACGCCGATGTTCGTCTACGGCGTCAACGACAAGACCTACAAGGGCGAGGCGATCATCTCCAACGCCAGCTGCACCACCAACTGCCTGGCGCCGGTGGCCAAGGTGCTCAACGACAAGTGGGGCATCAAGCGCGGCCTGATGACCACCGTGCACGCCGCCACCGCCACGCAGAAGACCGTCGACGGCCCCAGCAACAAGGACTGGCGCGGCGGCCGCGGCATCCTGGAGAACATCATCCCGTCGTCCACCGGCGCGGCCAAGGCCGTCGGCGTGGTGATCCCCGAGCTCAACAAGAAGCTCACCGGCATGAGCTTCCGCGTGCCGACCTCGGACGTCTCGGTGGTCGACCTCACCGTGGAGCTGGAGAAGCCGGCGACCTACGAGGAGATCAAGGCCGAGATGAAGGCGCAGAGCGAAGGCGCGCTCAAGGGCATCCTGGGCTACACCGAGGACAAGGTGGTGGCCACCGACTTCCGCGGCGACGCCCGCACCTCGATCTTCGACGCCGACGCCGGCATCGCGCTGGATGACAGCTTCGTCAAGCTTGTCAGCTGGTACGACAATGAATGGGGCTACTCCAACAAGTGCCTGGAGATGGTGCGCGTCGTCGCGAAGTAATCGCCTCCCTCGCAAGCCCCGAGGCCCGCGCCGACATCGTCGACGCGGGCTTTTTCATGTGCAACGGCTCAGCGCGCTTGCGCCCGGGCGTCCGCCCGCACGCCCAGCCAGCCCTTGACCGAAGCGATCAGCAACGGAATCGCGCCGAAGATGATGAAGATCAGGTCGCCGGGCAGGCGCAGCCATTCCACCAGGTGCGAACGCGACGTGGCCATGTATTCCACGCTGCGCGCGTGCCAGTAGCCGTGCTCGACCACGTCCCACAGCTGCATCACGCCGCTGGGGAACAGGCTCATCAGGATCATCAGCATCAGGCCGATGTTGGTGCCCCAGAACGCGAACTTGACGTATTTTTCTATCCCGGGCCAGCGCGCGTCGCTGCTGACCTGGCGCAGGCAGAACACCATCAGCGCGATCGCCAGCATGCCGAACACGCCCATCAGCGCCGCGTGGCCATGCGTCGGCGTGACCTGCGTGCCCACCTCGTAGTAGCTGACGATCGGCAGGTTCAGGAAGAAGCCGAACATGCCCGCGCCGACGAAGTTCCAGAAGCCTACGGCCATCAGGAAGTAGAACGTCCACTTGTGCGGCACCTTGACCGCCTTGCCGCACACCGCGCAGTCACCGCGCGTGGTGCGCACGAAATCCCAGGCGTCCAGCGTCAGCAGGGTCAGCGGCACCACCTCGAGCACCGAAAACAGGGCCGACAGCGCCATGTTGAAGTTCGTGTGGCCGGTGAAGTACCAGTGGTGCCCGGTGCCGATCAGGCCACCGAGGAAATACAGGATGGCGTCCAGGTAGATCACCCGCAGCGCCACGTTGCGCCGGGTCAGGCCCAGTTGATAGAAGGTCAGCGCCACCACCGTGGTGGCAAAGAACTCGAAGAAGCCTTCCACCCACAGGTGAATGATCCAGAAGCGCCAGGTGTCGACCACGGTGTAGTTGGTCTCGGCGCCGAAGAACACCGCCGGCACGTAGAACACCGGGATGGCGACGGCCGCAAACATGAACATCCTGGCCAGCGGACGCGCGGCCTCGTTGGCCACCGCGCGCGGGCGCGCCAGCACCCACAGGATGGCGAACCACACCAGCAGGCCGACCACCAGCAGGTATTGCCAGGCCCGGCCCAGTTCGAGGTACTCCCAGCCCTGATCGCCGAACCAGAACCAGAGGTTGCCCAGCTTCTGCTCGATGCCGGCCCACACGCCGAGCAGGCTGCCGCCGATGACCACCACGAAGGCGGCGAACAGCAGGTGCACCCAGCCGCTCAACCAGCGCGGCTCGTCGTCCGGCGCGCGCAGGGAGCGGCCCAGAAACAGCGCGGCGGCGACGTACGCGGTGGCGATCCAGAAGATCGCCGTCTGCAGGTGCCAGGTGCGCAGCAGGTTGCTGGGGAAGATGTTCTCCAGCTGGAAGCCGTAGAAGCTCCCGGGATCGGCGCGGAAGTGGGCCACGCCACCGCCAACCAGGGTCTGCATGAGGAACAGCAGCGCCACCACCACGAAGAACTTCATCAGCGCCCGCTGGCCCGCGCCGGCTTGCCCCGGCAGCAGCTGCGGATGCACGTGGTGGCCGCGGCTGATCCAGCCCAGGTAGTCGAACTTGCCGAACGCCAGCAGCACGGTGGCGATGCCGGCCAGCAGCACCAGCAGACTCAGCGCGCTCCACAGCAGGGCGCTGCCGGTAGGCACATTGCCGACGCTGGGGTCATAGGGGAAGTTGTTGGTGTACGACGCATCCGTACCCGGCCGCGTCGCCACCGAAGCCCACGCCGCCCAGGTCACGAAGGCGGTGAACTGGTGCAACTCCGCCGGGTCGCTGATCAGGCCTGGCCGGAGTCCCCCGTTTTTCGTCGGGTCCTTGAAATAGTCAGTCCAGTAGCCGATCTGTTGCCGGTAGGCAGCCGCTTCGGCTTCGGTCAGCTGCAGCACGCCGGTTTGCGCATCGTAGCGGTTGGTCTTCAGGACCACCGCGGTCTCCGCCCGCACTGCGGCCTGATGCTGCGCATCCAGCTCGTCCATCGACTTGCCGTACTGGCTGCCGGCGATCGCCGCAGCGGTGTCCTCGCCGAGGCGGTGCAGGGCTTCGGCGGAATAGTCCGGCCCCAGGTACGCGCCATGTCCCCAGATGCTGCCGTTGTCCATCAGGCCGTACCTGAGAAAGACCGCCTGGCCGGCGCGCACATCGTCGCCGCTGAACAGCAGCGCGCCCTGGGCGTCGACCACCCGCGCCGGGATCGGCGGCGCGTTGCGATAGGCCAGCGAGGTGATCGCCAGCAATCCGGCAAAACCGACCACCAGCACGATCGCCACCGTTCGCAACCACCACGGTGACAGCTCGGCATCGTCGTCGGGCAAGGCATGCGCTGCTTCGTTCATCGTTGCTTCCTCCGGCAAGATGAGGGAATGCAGGCGCCGCGACGCAACCAAGGTGACAAGCCGCCCCCGCCGTGCGTGTCGCACCGGCCTGCAGATCGCCGATGCGGCGGCCATGCTCCCCGGCACGCGCATCGGTACGTCCACGATAAACCATTTTGCGCCGCCGGCAACGGCCAGGCGCCCGGTGGATCAGCGTTTGAGCAGCGGCAGCTTGTTCGGCACGCCATCCCACTTGGCGGCATCTTCCATCGACGGGATCTTGCTGGTCAGCACCGGCCATTCCTTCGCCAGCTCCGCGTTGATCGACATGTAGATCTCCTGCCCGGCCGGCACGTCGAGCTCGGGGAAGATCGCGCCGACCGGACACTCCTCCACGCACAGCGTGCAGTCGATGCATTCGTCGGGATCGATCACCAGGAAATTGGGACCGGCGTGGAAGCAGTCGACCGGGCACACCTCGACGCAATCGGTGTGCTTGCAGTTGATGCAGTTGTCGGTGACGACGTGCGTCATCATGCCTCCTTCCGCGGCCTCGCCGCGGTAACTACAGTGTCCGCGGCAACTGCTGCCGTGGCCATGATCCAGATCAGTGTGCCACGGTCGCTGCCCACGCAGAATGCTTCCGATCCCTCATTTCCCCCTAGGAGCGACACCATGCGCAAACTGATTGCCGTTGCCCTGCTCGGACTGCTCTCCACTCCGCTGATGGCCGCCGAGTGCGCCACCACCGTCGAGGGCAGCGACGCGATGCAGTTCAACAAGAAGACCATCACCGTGCCGAGCACCTGCAAGACCTTCAAGGTCACGCTCAAGCACACCGGCAAGTTGCCGGTCACCGCGATGGGCCACAACTGGGTGCTGTCGCACGCCTCGGACGAGGCCGGCGTGGTCGCCGACGGCATGAAGGCCGGTGCGGCCAACAGCTACGAGAAGCCCGGCGACAGCCGCATCATCGCCCACACCAAGCTGATCGGCGCCGGCGAGAGCGACACCGCCACCATCGACGTGGCCAAGCTCAAGGCTGGCGAGCAGTACGCGTTCTTCTGCACCTTCCCCGGCCACGCCGCCCTGATGAAGGGCACGCTGAGCCTGGGCAAGTAAGCTTGGCCGAAACGGCAGCGCACCCGGCCGGCACGGGCGGGTGCGCCTTTTTGCGTCAACCGTCCTGCTTGCCGATCCCCTCATGAATGCTGCCGCCGCCTTCGACGAAATCGCCATCGCCACCCTGGTCGACCATTTCTACGAGAAGGTGCGGCGCGACCCGCTGATCGGCCCGGTCTTCAACGCCGCCGTGCACGACTGGGACGAACACAAGCGCCTGCTGACCTCGTTCTGGTGTTCGGTGGCGCTGCGTGCGGGCAGCTATCGCGGCAATCCGATGGCAGCGCACCGCCCGCACCCGATCCGCGCCGAGCATTTCGATCGCTGGCTGGCACTGTGGCGTGAAACCTGCAGCGAGGAGCTCGATCCGGTTCACGCCGAACGCATGCTGGAATACGCCCAGCGCATCGGCCGTAGCCTGAAATACGGACTGGGCCTGCATCCCGAGGCGCAGCCGTTCGGCGTGCCCATCGTGGGCGTCAATCGCTGATCGATCCGGGATTCGGAAGAGCCGCGCAAAAGCGACACCGCCGTAGGGCGGGCACGGCCCCGCCGTTTTCCGTCATGCGAACAAGAGCCGGCGGGCAGTGCCCGCCCTACGCGCGATGCTTTCCGCTACGTAACGAAGAGCAATCGCGCACAGGGTGCGCTCCTACAAAAGCCCGATCAGCCGAGCGCTTTCAGTGCCGCCGCGTAATTCGGCTCGTCGCCGATCTCGCCCACCAGTTCCGTGTGAAGCACCTTGTCGTGCGCGTCGAGCACCACCACCGCGCGTGCGGCGAGCCCGGCCAGCGGGCCGTCGGCGATCGCCACGCCATAGTCGGCGAGGAACTGGCGGCCGCGCATCATCGACAGGTTGACCACCTGGTCCAGCCCTTCCGCGCCGCAGAAACGCTTCTGCGCAAACGGCAGGTCGGCGGAGATGCACAGCACCACGGTGTTGTCGAGCTTGCCTGCAGCCTCGTTGAAGTGGCGCACCGAGGCCGCGCAGGTCGGCGTGTCGACGCTGGGGAAGATGTTGAGTACCTTGCGCTTGCCGGCGAAACGCGACAGCCCGACGTCGGAAAGGTCGCCCGCCACCAGCGAAAACGCCGGCGCGGCCGAGCCGACCGTGGGGAAACTGCCGTCGACGCGAACGGGCTTGCCGTGGAAGGTGACTGTGGACATGGTGCGACTCCTGCTGGGTGAAGGGCTACAAGTAGAACATGGTCTTGGCCAGGAACACGATGCCGACCATCAGCGCCAGCACGATGCGATGGGTGTGCTTGAACCGGCATACGTCCATCTTGCCGTGGCGCATCGCCCACATCGCGTTGACGAACACGGCCAGCACGCCGAACGCCAGCAGCACCTTGAGCAGCAGCCAGTTGCCGAAGCGCGAACCGACGCAGGCGGCGCCGTCGCAGCGGATGTCGAACAGCACGAAGCCGCTGGCGAACAGCAGCAGCACCACCACCGGCATGTAGCGCCGCACCCGCGCCATCACCGCCTGCTCGATGCGCTGCATGGTGACGATGTCGAAGTGCCTGTGCAGCGACTCCACCACGATCACCTCGAACGCTACCGCGCCGACGAACACGATGGCGCAGGCCAGGTGCAGCAGGACGATCCACGGATACCAGGCGAGCATGGGCAAGGCCATGAGAAAGAACCAATGCCCAGCATCCGCCGCTCATCCGGCGCCGGCCATGATCTGCATCAATCGCGGCGGCGGCGTGGCCGCCCGGACCGGCTGTGACAATCCGCCCCGCGTCGCCGCCCTTGCGGTTGACCTGCATCAGGGCCGCCATCGTGCGCTGCCGCGAGCATGCTCCCTGCCGATTGCCGGCATCCGCGTTTTTCGCCATCCGTGGCAAGTCGAGGCTCCGCGTGAACCGTGTCGTCCCCCTCATCCATCCGCTGCGCCACGCCGGCCGCCGCTGGGTCCACGAGGCGCTCGAATGCCTGGCCCAGGAGGCCGCGCGCTCGGCCGACACGCACCTGCTGAAACTCAATTTCCCGGGCTTCCACGGCATCGATTTCTACTTCAAGGACGAGGCCAGCCACCCCAGCGGCAGCCTCAAGCACCGGCTGGCGCGTTCGCTATATCTGTACGCGCTGTGCAACGGCCGGCTCGGACCGGAGCAGACCGTGGTGGACGCCTCCTCCGGCAGTACCGCGATCTCCGAGGCCTGGTTCGCGCGCCTGCTCGGCCTGCGCTTTGTCGCGGTGATGCCGGCGTGCACCGCACCGGGGAAAATCCGCGACGTGCAGGCGCTGGGCGGCGAGGTCGACCTGGTGGACGACCCCGCCCAGGTGCACGCGCGCGCCGCCTGGCACGCCGGGCGCGGCGCCTGCCACCTGGACCAGTTCGGCCTGGCCGAGCGCGCCACCGACTGGCGCGGCAACAACAACATTGCCGAGTCGATCATCAACCAGCTCGCCCGCGAGCGCTTCCCCGAGCCGCACTGGATCGTCTGCGGCGCCGGCACCGGCGGCACCTCGGCCACCATCGGCCGCTACCTGCGCTATCGCCGCCTGCATACGCGGCTGTGCATCGCCGACCCGGCCGGCAGCGGCTTCATCCGGGGCTGGCAATCCGGTGACCGCGCCGCGGTGGCCAGCCAGCCCACCCTGATCGAAGGCATCGGCCGGCCGCGCGTCGAACCGGGCTTCGTGTTCGAGGTGGTGGACCAGGCGATCGGCGTGCCGGACGAGGCCTCCATCGCCGGTGCATGGCTGCTGGGCGAATTGTTCGGACACCGCTACGGCGGCTCCTCGGGCACCAATTTCGTGGCCTGCCTGAACCTGGCCGCCACGATGCGCGCCGAAGGCCAGCGCGGCAGCATCGTCAGCCTGCTGTGCGATCGCGGCGAACGCTACGCCGAAACCCTGTTCGATCCGCACTGGTTGACCGCGCACGGCATCGACCGCTCGCGCTGCGACGCGTCGCTGCGGCACAGCATCGAGACCGGCTGCGCGCCGATGCCCAGGGCGCCGGCGGGATAGCCGCGCCAATCCGCCGCAGAGCGCCCGACAAGGGATTTGACCATGGTCAACATGCGCCACGCCCGGCCAGCCCATGCTCGGGTTCCGCATCCACGGGAGACATGGCGATGGGCAGACTGAGCGGCAAGGTGGCACTGGTGACCGGCGCCGCCCTCGGCATCGGCGCAGCCTGCGTGCGCCGGCTGCGGGAAGCCGGCGCGCGGGTGGCCCTGGTCGACCTGCACGATGGCCCAGGGCAGCAGCTGGCGGCGGAGCTCGGTGACGACGCGCGCTACTTCCATGCCGACGTGGCAGTCGAGTCCGAGGTGGCTTCGGCCATTGCCGGAACCGTGGCCGCGTTTGGACGTCTGGACGTCCTGGTCAACAACGCCGGCATCGCCGGTGCGAACAAGCCGACCCACGAACTCACCGAAGCCGAATGGGACCGGGTGCAGGCGATCAACGTGAAGGGCGTGTTCTTCTGCACCAAGCACGCCATCGCGCACCTGCGCGCAGCCGGTGGCGGCAGCATCATCAACCTGTCGTCGATCTACGGCCTGGTCGGCGCGGCGGATTCACCGCCCTACCACGCGTCCAAAGGTGCGGTGCGGCTGATGAGCAAGACCGACGCGGTGCTGTATGCGCCCGATCGCATCCGCGTCAACTCGATCCACCCCGGTTTCATCTGGACGCCGATGGTGGAACAGCATATCGCCTCGATGGGCGGCGACCCCGCCGCGCACCGGCGCGAGGTCGGCGCACTGCACCCGCTGGGCCACATGGGCGAGCCCGACGACATCGCCTGGGGCGTAGTCTATCTCGCGTCCGAGGAAGCGAAATTCGTGACCGGCAGCGAGCTGGTCATCGATGGCGGCTACACCTGCCGCTGACCATCCCCCGCTGGAGGAATCCACCATGTTCAAGCACATTTTGCTGCCCACCGACGGCTCCGAGCTGTCGCTGCGCGCGGTCGACACCGGCATCGAACTGGCCGCCAGGCTGGGCGCTCGCGTGTACGCGTTCCACGTCATCGCGCCGTTCCCTGCCTCGGTCTACTTCGCCGAGTTCGTCGTGGCCAACGAACCGGGCTACACCCGCGAAGCCATCGCCAATGCCGAACGCTACCTGGCCGACGTGCGCCAGCGCGCGAAAGCCGCCGGCGTTCCCTGCGAGGGCAGCCACGAGATCGACGCGCGCCCCTATTCGGCCATCGTCGGGGCCGCCCGCAAGCAGCAGTGCGACCTGATCGTGATGGCCTCGCACGGCTGGCGTGGCTTCGACCGCCTGCTGCTGGGCAGCGAAACGCACAAGGTGATCCTCAACGGCGATTTGCCGGTACTGGTGTGCCGCTGAGCGACGGTATCGGCGGGGGCGGCCAGCGGCTCGGCGCATGAGCGAAGGCAGACCACCCCAACCGGCCGGTCGCCCCGGCCTCGATCCGGCCGAGGCGGCGCGGCGACTGGCCGAGCACGGCCCGAACCTGCTGCCGGGCAGCACGCCGAAGAGTCTGGCCGGGATCGTCCGCGGCGTGCTGACCGAGCCGATGTTCCTGATGCTGCTGGTCGCCGGCGGCCTGTACCTGGCGCTCGGCGACCGCGCCGAAGCAATGTTCCTGCTGTCGGCCGTGTTCGTGATCATCGGCATCACGCTGATGCAGGAACGCAAGACCCAGCGGGCTCTGGAGTCGCTGCGCGAGCTGTCCGCGCCGCGCGCGCTGGTGATCCGCGGCGGCGAGGAAATCCGCGTGCCGGGCCGCGAGGTGGTGGTCGGCGACCTGCTGGTGCTGCATGAAGGCGACCGCATCGCCGCCGACGGGTGGCTGCTGGACGGGCACCTGGACGTCAACGAGTCGTTGCTCACCGGCGAGGCGGTGCCGGTCACCAAGCTGCCGGGTGCGGACGCCGGCCAGTTGTTCGCCAGTACCGTGGTGACCAAGGGCGTCGGCGTCGCCGAGGTTTACGCCATCGCCGGGTCCACCGCGGTCGGTCGCATCGGCCAGGCGCTCAGCACCACCGTCGAGCCTGTCTCGGGCCTGCAGCGGGCTTCGCGCCGGCTGATCCGTCGGCTCGCCGCCGGCGGCCTGCTGCTGGCCACGGCGTATGCGCTGCTCGGCTGGCTGTGGGACGGCCACGGCCTGCTGCAGAGCGTGCTGGCCGGGATCGCGCTGACCATGGCGATCCTGCCCGAGGAGATCCCGGTGATCCTCACCGTGTTCCTCGCGCTCGGCGCATGGCGCATCTCCAGGCACAAGGTGCTGACCCGCCGGGTGCCGGCGGTGGAGGCGCTGGGCGCGATCTCGGTACTGGCGGCCGACAAGACCGGAACGCTGACCCAGAACCGCATGGAGGTGGCTGAATTGCGTCTGCCCGACGACAGCGCGCACGGCGAAGGCGATACCGAGTTGCCCGAGCCATTCCACGCGCTGGCCGAGTTCGCCATGCTGGCGACGCCGGCCGATCCGTTCGACCCGATGGAGAAGGCGATCCAGCAGTTCGGCCTGCACTGGCTCACCGACACCGAACACGTGCACGCCGAATGGGCGCCGGAATTCGAATACGCGCTGTCGCCGGACATCCTGGCGATGACCCGGGTGTTCCGCGGCGACGCGCGCAACACGCACCTGCTGGCGACCAAGGGCGCACCGGAGGCGGTAATCGACCTGTGCCATCTGCCCGATGCCGAGGCGACAGCGATCCTGCGCCAGGTCGAGTCGATGGCCGAACGCGGCCTGCGCGTGCTCGGTGTGGCCAGCGGTCAGTGGCAGGGCGAGGCGTGGCCGCAAAGCCAGCACGATTTCGACTTCCGCTTCCTCGGCCTGCTCGGCTTCGTCGACCCGCCGCGCCCGGAAGTGCCTGCGGCGATCGCCGAATGCCGCAGTGCCGGCATCCGCATCATCATGATGACCGGCGACCACCCCGCCACCGCGCGCGCCATCGCACGCGAGGTGGGCCTGAGCGAGCGCGCCGAGGTGATTACCGGTGCGGAAATGGCCGTGCTGGACGACGCCGCGCTGCGCGAACGGCTGCGTCACGTCGACCTCTGCGCACGGCTCCAGCCCGAGCAGAAGCTGCGCCTGGTGCAACTGCTGCGCGAGGACGGCGAGGTGGTGGCGATGACCGGCGACGGCGTCAACGACGCGCCCGCGCTGAAGGCCGCCGACGTCGGCGTGGCGATGGGCGAGCGCGGCACCGACGTGGCGCGCGAGGCCGCCGCGCTGGTGCTGCTGGACGACAGCTTCGCCAGCATCGTCAGCGCGATCCGCCAGGGCCGGCGCATCTACGACAACATCACCAAGGCCACCCGCTTCGTGTTCGCGGTGCACATGCCGATCATCGCGCTGGCGCTGGTGCCCACCCTGTTGCACTGGCCGGTGCTGCTGATGCCGGTGCACATCGTGCTGCTGGAATTGCTGATCGACCCGGCCTGCTCGATCGTGTTCGAAGCCGAGCCGGCCGATGACGACATCATGCGCCGGCCGCCGCGCGCAGCGTCAGACTCCCCGTTCGCCGCCGCCAACCTGCGGCACGCGGTGATCCAGGGGCTGGGCTTTGCCGGCATCCTGCTGCTCGGCTACGGCTTGCTGCTGGGCCAGAACCTGGACGCGACGCAAAGCCGCAGCGCCGTGTTCATCGCACTGGTGATCGGACTGTTCCTGCTGACCCTGGCCAACCGCGACCTGACCCATCCCGCATTGGCCCGCCATCCGGCGAAGAACCCGTGGCTGGCGCGGATGTTCGGCGCCGTGGCACTGATGCTGGCGGTCGTGATCGGCGTGCCCTTCCTCCGCGGCGTGATGAGCCTGGCCGTGCCGGCGCCGCTCAGCCTGCTCGCCGCCGCCGCGATGCTGGCCGCCGCCGTCGCGTGGCTGGAACTGCTGCGCCGCGCGACGCGCGGAAGGTTGCGCAAGGCAGCTGTGCGCTGAAACAGCGTTTGCGTCCGGTGCCGACAATGGCCGGGCTCCGCTCCTCATCGCCAACCACCCCGGCCGCCGGCCGACCTGCGAGTCGTGAGCCGGCGGGCTACCCGGACCGTCGTCTCGGCAAGGCCCTGCCGCCCACTCCGTCGTCAATGACGGTTGACAGCCGCGCGATTTCGAATAAGCTAGTAATTACTTACTCACTTACGGCGAACCCGTCACCATGGACATCCAGCGCAAACATCTGCCCGCGGAGGAGCGCCGCGCAGTCACCGTCGAGGCGGTCATCAAGCTGGCGGCGGAGCAAAATCCCAGCGAGATCACCACCGCAGCGATCGCCAGCTCGATGAAGCTGACCCAAGGCGCACTGTTCCGCCACTTCCCGAGCAAGGACGCGATCTGGCAGGCGGTGATGGAATGGGTGGCCGACCACCTGCTGGCGCGGATCGAGCGCGCCGCGCGCAATGCCGCCAGCCCGTTGGCCGCGTTGGAAGCGATGTTCATGGCGCACATTGCCTTCGTCGCCGAACACCCGGGCGTGCCGCGCATGATGTTCGGCGAACTGCAGCGGGCCGAAGGCACGGCCGCCAAGCAGATGGTGCAGACCCTGATCCGCCGCTACGGCGAGCGTTTGCGCACCCTGATCGAAGACGGCAAGGCGGCCGGCGAACTGGATCCGCAGCTGGATCCGGCTGCGGCGGCCACGCTGTTCATCGGCAGCATCCAGGGCCTGGTGATGCAGGCCCTGCTGGCCGGCGACACCCGCCGCATGCGCAAGCAAGCGGCGGGCGCATTTGCGATCTACCGCCGCGGCATCGCGCGCGCCGCCTGAGGCGCTTTCCCTCCCGCACTGGAAGTCCCCCCACGAACCGAGCGCCATGACGATGACCACCCACCCGCGACGCGGCATCTGGACTCGACTGCTTTCCCTGCTCGCCATCGGCTTCGGCCTGCTGACCCTCAGGGAAGGCGGCACCGTGCTGTTTGTTGACGGTGCCGCGCGCGAAGCGGCCGGCCGCTACGTGCCGTTCGTGCTCTGGTTCAATTTCCTGGCCGGCTTCGCCTACGTCATCGCCGGCGTCGGGCTGTGGCGGCGCCGGCGCTGGGCGGCGTGGCTGGCGTCCGCCATCGCGCTGGCGACGGCGCTGGTATTCGTCGCTTTCGGCGTGCATGTGGCCTTGGGCGGTGCCTGGGAACAGCGCACGCCGATCGCCATGGCCCTGCGCACGCTGGTGTGGACCGGTATCGCGGCCATGGCTTGGCGCGCGTCGAACGTCGCGCCGCTGGCACGCACGCACTGAATGCCTTTCTCCCGCGGAAATTCTCTCCATGAAAACTCCGAGCCTTCCCACCGGAAAGACCCGCTGGATCGCCATCGCCGTCGTGGTGATCGCGCTGGGCGGCATCCTGGCGTTCTGGCTGCTGCGCGACCGCGGCAATCCGGATGTGTTGCGCCTGTACGGCAACGTCGACATCCGCGAGGTGGAGCTGGCCTTTCGTCAGTCCGGCCGCCTGACTGACATGGCCTTTGACGAAGGCGACACCATCACCGCCGGCGCCGTCATGGCGCAGCTCGACGCCACGCCTTACCGCGAGAAGCTGGCGGCGGCCGAAGCCGAACTCCAGGCCGCGCAGGCCCAACTGGACAAGCTGCATCGCGGCAACCGACCGCAGGAAATCGCCCAAGTGCGCGAGCAGGTGCGCCAGGCGCAGGCCAGCGCCACCGAGGCCGAGCGCAACTTCAAGCGCCAGCGCACCTTGCTCGAATCGGGCGCCAGCAGCCAGCGCGCCGCCGACGCCGCGCGCGCCACCCGCGACCAGTCCGCCGCCAAGCTGGCCGC
>JBASAF010000013.1:0-1909 GCA_049650465.1 Rhodanobacter sp.
AGGTGACGGCGCGCGCGTTCATCCACGAGCCGAACACCGCGCCGATGGCACCCCAGAGCTGGGCGTGCGGGTCCTGCGGAAAATCGCTGCCGGTCTCGCGCCGGACCGCTTCCTTGTAGCGGCCAACCAGTTCGGTCCAGTCGTCGGCGTCGAGTTCGGTGTCGAGCGTGTAGCCCTTGGAATCCTTGTAAGTGTCGAGGATGTCCTCGAAGTGGTGATGGCCGAAGCCGAGCACCACGTCGGAATACATCGTGATGAAGCGGCGATAGCTGTCGAACGCGAAACGACGGTCGCCGGACTTTTTCGCCAGCGCCTCGACGGTTTCGTCGTTGAGGCCGAGATTGAGGACTGTGTCCATCATGCCGGGCATCGAGGCGCGGCTGCCCGAGCGCACCGAAACCAGCAGCGGATTGGCGGGATCGCCGAACGCCTTGCCGGTCAGCTTGCCGACATAGTCCAGCGCCTTTTCGACCTGCGCCTTCAACACTTTCGGATAGGCCTTGCCGTGCTCGTAAAAATACGTGCAGACCGAGGTCGGAATGGTGAAGCCCGGCGGCACCGGCAGGCCGAGATTGGCCATTTCCGCGAGGTTCGCGCCCTTGCCGCCGAGCAGGTCGCGCATATTGGCCTTTCCTTCGGCCTTGCCCGCGCCAAAAGTATAAACCCAGCGTTGTGTCCCGGACGTCGCGGCGGCGGGCTTGGGCTTCCCGGACGATCCGCCTGCGGATTTCGGCGGTTTGGCTGGCGCCGACTTCACGGGCGCGGTTTTGACGGAATTGCGGGCGGGCTTGGACTTTGAAGTAACTTTGGCCATGGCATCCAGACGTTCAGCAGAAGGGAGGCGGCTGCGCAGGGTTACACCACGGTTTCAGGGCCGTGTGCAACTGCGAAAAGAACGCCGCGAACCTGCTTTTTGGCGAATGGCGAGGCCTGACGGGAACAAAAAAGAACAAATCCGCGAGCGAGCCGCGGACTTGCTGAATTTCGGATCGATCGCAGCGGATTTTCCGGCTGCGGGGCGCGGGCGCGTCGCGTGCTAGAACTTGAACATGCGAAACACGCCGAGCCCGACCAGCCCGATGAAGATCAGATAGATCGCGACGATGAAATTCAGCAGGCGCGGCATGATCAGAATGAGAAGCCCCGCGATCAGCGCGACGATGGCCGGAAGGTGCGTGGCGGTGATGGTCATGCATGTCTCCGTTGGTGGCGAAAGCGGCCGGGCGAATCAGCCGGCACTCTATCGCGCGCCGCGAATACGGAACAGCACCGCGCCTCGCGACAGGTTCCGCAGGCACGGCAAAATCACGAAATCGCCCCGGCATATTCGCAATCGCCCGGAACGACGCCACGCCCGAAACATTGACGGGCCGTGTCCGTTGCGGCCGTGGCCTGGCGCCATGGCGTGCAGGGCGAGAAAGCAGGAGATGATAATGCGACAGCATATGATTGCAGCCGCCGTCGTTATCGGCACGCTCGGCATCGCCGGCAGCGCTCTGGCGCAAAACACCGTCATCATTCGCGAGGAACCCGGCACTGTCGGCGTCGCGGTGGAAGACACCGGCATCGTGCCCGCGCAGCGCCGCGCATTCCGCACCTATGTGATCGAGCAGAGCATTCCGGCCTTCGAGGTGTCCGACGAGATCAGCGTGGGCCGCGTGCTGCCTGAAGTCGGCGTGACCTATTACGACGTGCCGCAGCAGTTCGGCGCGACCACCTATCGCTACACGGTGGTGAACGACCGCACCGTACTGGTGGACCCGCGCACGCGGCGCATCATGCAGGTGCTGGATTAGCATGATCCCGAAAAGTGGGAACCGGTTTTCGGACCAGATCATGCTCGAATAAAAGGAATAACCGACGGGTCTGATTCAACGCCGTCATGGCCGGAAGGCATTTGGCCATGACC
>JBASAF010000014.1:0-575952 GCA_049650465.1 Rhodanobacter sp.
ACGCTGCAGGTCACCGCGCCGCTGCCGGTGCTGCGGCTGGTCGCCACCGCGCCGCTGGCCGCGGGCCATGCGACGGCCGCCGCACAGGGCGGCCGTCCGGCCGTCTGAGGATCGGACCATCGTCGACGGAGGGGTGTCGCCATGTCACTGAAGCAACCGTCGCGGGTGGTCGCATGATCCGCGTGCTGCTGGCCGAGGACCAGGCCATGGTGCGCGGGGCGCTGTCAGCCTTGCTGGGCATGGAATCGGACATCGAGGTGCTCGGTTCGGCCGCCGATGGCGAGGCGGCCTGGCGCGAGGTGCAGCGCCTGAAGCCGGACGTGCTGGTCACCGACATCGAGATGCCCGGCCTCACCGGGCTGGAGCTGGCCCAGCGCATCCAGCGCCACGACGAGTTGCCGGTGAAGGTCATCATCGTCACCACCTTCGCTCGCCCGGGCTTCCTGCGCCGCGCGCTCGACGCCGGCGTGTCGGGCTACCTGTTGAAGGACGCGCCCGCCGAGAACCTGGCCGAGGCGTTGCGCACCGTGCATCGCGGCGGCCGCGCGATCGACCCGCAGCTGGCGCTGGAGGCCTGGTCCGAAGCCGACCCGCTGAACGACCGCGAGCGCCAGGTGCTGCGCCTCGCCGGGGAGGGCCAGTCCGCCGGCGACATCGCCGCGAAACTCAACCTCTCCCACGGCACCGTGCGCAATTACCTGTCCGAGGCGATCGGCAAGCTCGGTGTCGGCAACCGCATCGAGGCGTACCGGCTGGCGCGGCAAAAAGGCTGGCTGTAAGAAGCCACCGGCGACGCAGGCGTCCGCGCTGCGGGATAATGGCCTGTTTTCCGACACCGGCCGCAACCCTTGAAGAAGTCCGATTTCGATTTCGACCTGCCGCACGAGCTGATCGCGCAGGCGCCGTTGCCCGAGCGTTCGGCCAGCCGCCTGCTGCTGGTCGACGTGGCGGCGCAGGCGCGGCAGGACCGCATGTTCCGCGAGCTGCCCGGGTTCCTGCGTCCCGGCGACCTGCTGGTGTTCAACGACACCCGCGTGTTGCCGGCGCGGCTGTACGGGCGCAAGGAAAGCGGCGGTGCGGTGGAGATCCTGATCGAGCGCGTCACCGGTGCGCACGAGGCCACGGTGCAGCTCGGCGTGAGCAAGAAGCCGAAGGAAGGCGGCCGGATCCAGCTGGCCGACGGCAGCGAGGCGGTGGTGCTGGGGCGTGACGACGGTTTCTTCCGGCTGCGTTTCGAGGCGCCGGAGCCGCTGGAGAAGCTGTTGCTGAAGCTGGGCGAGATGCCGCTGCCGCCCTACATCGAGCGCCATGCGGATGCCAGCGACATGGAGCGCTACCAGACCGTGTTCGCGCGCGAGCCCGGCGCGGTGGCCGCGCCCACCGCCGGCCTGCACTTCGACGAGGCGATCCTGGCCGAGTTGCGCGCACGTGGCGTCGAGTTCGGCTACATCACCCTGCATGTCGGCGCCGGCACCTTCCAGCCGGTGCGCGCGGTCAATCTCGAAGATCACCACATGCACACCGAATGGCTCAATGTCGGCGCGCACCTGGTCGAGCAGATCCGGCGCACCCGCGCCCGCGGCGGGCGGGTGATCGCGGTGGGCACCACGGTGGTGCGCGCGCTGGAAAGCGCCAGCAGGGACGGGCAGGTGCATCCGTTTGCCGGCGAGACGCAGATCTTCATCTTCCCCGGCTACCGCTTCACCAGCATCGACGGCCTGCTCACCAACTTCCACCTGCCGCAGTCGACCCTGCTGATGCTGGTCTCGGCGCTGGCCGGTCGCGAATTCATGCTGGAGACCTACCGCCACGCGGTGGAGCAGCGCTACCGCTTCTTCTCCTATGGCGACGCCATGCTGATCCTGCCGCACGGCGCCTGAGCGCCGCCGCAGCAACCGGCACCGTGGCGGTGCGGGCGTGGTGGGGCCAAACCCGCGATAATGGCCGGATGACTTCTCTCCAGTTCAACGTCCACGCCACCGATGGCGCGGCGCGGCGCGGCCGGCTCGCGTTTGCCCGCGGCACGATCGAGACGCCGGCCTTCATGCCGGTGGGCACCTACGGTTCGGTCAAGGCGATGACGCCGCGCGACGTCGCCGATACCGGCGCCGAGATCATCTTGGGCAACACCTTCCACCTGTTCCTGCGGCCCGGGCTGGAGATCGTGGAGAAGTTCGGCGGGCTGCACCGGTTCATCGGCTGGGACAAGCCCATCCTGACCGATTCCGGCGGTTTCCAGGTCTTCTCCCTGGCGCACAAGCGCAGGATCACCGAGGAGGGCGTGACGTTCGCCTCGCCGGTGGACGGCTCGAAGGTGTTCCTTTCGCCGGAAGTGTCGATGCAGATCCAGAAGACGCTGGATTCGGACATCGCGATGATCTTCGACGAGTGCACACCGTACCCGGCCAGCGAGAAGGTGGCATCGGACTCGATGGAACTCAGCCTGCGCTGGGCCGAGCGCTCGCGTCGTGCGTTCGACGAGCTGGGCAATCCCAATTCGCTGTTCGGCATCGTGCAGGGCAGCGTGTACGAGAACCTGCGCCGCCGCTCGGCCGAGGGGCTGGTGGGCATCGGCTTCGACGGCTACGCCGTGGGCGGGCTGGCGGTGGGCGAGCCGGAGGCCGAGCGCAACCACGCGCTGGATTTCACCGTGCCGCTGCTGCCGGCGGACAAGCCGCGCTACCTGATGGGCGTGGGCCGGCCGGAGGACATCGTGGAGGCGGTGCGCCGCGGCATCGACATGTTCGATTGCGTCATGCCCACCCGCAACGCGCGCAATGGCTTCCTGTTCACTGACGAAGGCACGCTGCGCATCCGCAACGCGAAATACGCCACCGACACCGGCGTGATCGAGGAGGGCTGCGACTGCCATGCCTGCAGCCACGGCTTCAGCCGCGCCTACCTGCGCCACCTCGACCGCTGCAACGAGATCCTCGGCAGCCAGCTGGCGACCATGCACAACCTGCGCTACTACCAGCGTCTGATGGCCGGCCTGCGCGAGGCGATCGCGGGGCGCCGCCTGGACGCCTTCGTCGCAACCTTTTACGCCCGGCGCGGGGCGGAGCCGGGGTCGGCGCCGCCTTTGGCGGGCGGAAGGTGACTCTGACCCCGCCTGCAAGGCATAATCGAGAATCTTTTATCGGGCGTTCAGCGGAAATCGCTGATGGCGCCACTACTTGCGAGACGTGAAGATGAGTTTTCCGCTTTCCCCCGTGATCGCCCAGGCCACCCCGCAGCAGAACGGCGGCATGTCCATGATCATCATGATGGTGGTCCTGTTCGGCCTGATGTACTTCATGATGATCCGGCCGCAGATGAAGCGGCAGAAGGAACACCGCGCCCTGATCGCCGCCCTGGCCAAGGGCGACGAGGTGGTCACCAACGGCGGCCTTGCCGGCCGGGTGGACGAGGTGGGCGAGACGTTCGTCACCATCGAGATCGCGCCGAACGTGAAGGTGAAGCTGCAGAAGGGCGCCGTGCAGCAGGTGCTGCCCAAGGGCTCGCTGAAGTCCGCCTGAGCCACGGAGTGTCCGGGGGCGGCTCTACGAACCGTGCGGCCAGGGATGGCCGCTTTCTTGATGCTCGCGATCACGGATGGTCGCCAGACAAAAAACTTCGGCAGTGGACGGCCGCCTCTTGACGTTCGCGACCATGGATGATCGCAAAGGACCAGATGATGAGTGATTTTCCCCGCTGGAAGTACGTGCTGGTAGCGCTGGTGATGGTGTTCGGCGTGATCTACGCGCTGCCGAACGCCTTTGTCCCCGTACCGGCCGTGCAGGTGAGCGCCAACCGCGGCGCGCCGGCGATCGACCAGGCCGTGCGCCAGAAGGTCATCGACACGCTGACCCAGAAGCGCATCGCCTTCGGCGAAGTCGTGGTGGAGGGCGACAACCTGCTGGCCACCTTCGCCGACACCGACGTGCAGAAGAGCGGTTCGGATGCGATCAAGGCGCTGCTGGGCGACCAGTACACGGTGGCGTTCAAGCTGCAGTCCACCGTGCCGGCCTGGCTGGGCATGATCGGCGCCCGCTCCATGCCGCTGGGCCTGGACCTGCAGGGCGGCGTGCACTTCCTGATGCAGGTCGACCAGAACGACGTCATCGACAAGCAGGAAAGCAGCTACGCCGACGACATCCGCAGCCTGTTGCGCGACAAGAAGATCCGTTATGAATCGGTGGCGCGCAACTCGGTGCGCGGCAAGGGCGTGGCCGTGGTGCTGCGCTCGGAGGACGACCGCGCCAAGGCCGCCGACGCCATCGCCAACGAATACACCGACCTGCTGGTGTCCAACGGCCCCAGCACGGGCGACCGCTTCGTGCTGAACGCGGTGATCAAGCCGGACAAGCTGCGCGACATCACGCGCGGCGCGATCACCCAGAACCTGCAGACGCTGCGCAACCGCATCAACGCCCTGGGCGTGTCCGAGCCGTTGATCCAGCAGCAGGGCGAGAACCACATCGTGGTCGACCTCGCCGGCGTGCAGGACCCGGCCGAGGCGAAGAAGCTGATCGGCACCGTGGCCACGCTCGAATATCGCCCCGGCATCGGCCACCCCGGCGATCCGCAGGCGCGCGAGGCGGAGCGCACCGGCAACATTCCGCCCGATGCCAACCTCTACCACATGCGCGGCACCGGCCTGCCGGTGCTGGTCAGCAAGAAGGTGATCGTCACCGGCAAGGAGCTGGTGGACGCCTCCTCCGGCATCGACCAGCAGAGCGGCACGCCCAAGGTCGACGTCACGCTCAACGCCGCCGGCGCGCGCAAGATGAGCGATTTCACCAACGCCAACGTCGGCAAGCCGATGGCGGTGGTCTACGTCGAGCGGGTGACCGAGACCAAGATGGTCGACGGCAAGGAAGTGCGCATCCCCAAGGTCACCGAGTCGGTGATCAACGACGCCAACATCGCCAGCCCGTTCAGCCGGCAGTTCCAGACCACCGGCCTGGGCAGCCCGAAGGAGGCCTCCGACCTCGCCCTGCTGCTCAAGGGTGGTGCGTTCGCCGCCCCGGTGGACATCATCGAGGAAGGCGTGATCGGCTCCAGCATGGGCGCGGACAACATCGACAAGGGCTTCAAGTCGGTGATGCTGGGCCTGGCGCTGGTGCTGCTGGCCGCGGCGGTCTACTACAAGCTGTTCGGCCTGGTCGCGGACATCGCGCTGTTCTTCAACCTGGTGATCCTGGTGGCGGTGATGTCGCTGATCGGGGTGACCCTGACCATGCCCGGCATCGCCGGCATCGTGCTGACCCTGGGCATGGCCATCGACGCCAACGTGCTGATCTGCGAGCGCGTGCGTGAGGAACTGCGCAACGGCTCCACGCCGCACGCCGCGATCCACGCCGGCTACGAGAAGGCGTGGTCGACCATCCTGGATGCCAACGTCACCCACCTGATCGCGGCGCTGGCGCTGACCACGATGGGCACCGGCGCGATCAAGGGTTTCGGCGTCACCCTGATGATCGGCATCCTGACCTCGCTGTTCACTTCGGTCACGCTGACCCATGCGTTCACCGCGGCGATCCACGGCCACCGCAAGCTCAAGACGCTGTCGGTGTAAGCAGCCTTTTTGAACAGTGCGGCCACGGACGGCCGCTTCTACCCCCGGAAACGGACTTCCGACCAGAGATCCCACCATGGAAATTTTCAACCACGACAGCAACATCCACTTCCTGGGGATGCGCAAGTACACGGTCGGCCTGGCGATCCTGCTGATGATCGGCTCGATCGTCCTCATCGCGACCAAGGGCCTCAACTACGGCATGGATTTCACCGGCGGCGTCTCCATGACGGTCGATTACGCGCAGCCGGTGGAGATCGCCGACGTGCGCGGCGCGCTGGCCAAGGGCGGCTTCGGTGACGCCGTGGTGCAGAGCCTGGGCGGCACGCGGCAGGTGTCGATCCGCTTCCAGGCCAAGGATGACCCGGAGGCGATGCAGTCCAACGGTACGGTCAACCTCGACCGCGTCTCCGCCGACGTGATGAAGCAACTGCAGGCGGCGCGCCCGGATGCCAAGCTGAAGAGCCGCGACTTCGTCAGCGCGCAGGTCGGCGCGGAGCTGAAATCCGACGGCACCTGGGCGGCCCTGCTGGTGATCCTGGGCATCATGGCCTACCTGTGGATCCGCTTTGAGCGCCGCTTCGCGATCGCCGCGGTGGCCACCGAAATCCACGACACGCTGGTCACGCTGGGCGTCATCGCGCTGGTGCAGCGCGAGTTCGACATGACCGTGCTGGCCTCGGTGCTGGCGGTGATCGGCTACTCGATCAACGACAAGGTGGTGGTGTTCGACCGCATCCGCGAGCTGTTCCGCCTCGCGCGCAAGGCCGAGCCGGAGGAGATCCTCAACCGCTCGATCAACAACACCCTGTCGCGAACCATCATCACCTCGCTGTTCACCGGCATCACCATGGGTGCGATGTGGCTGCTGGGCGGCCCGGCGGTGCACGGCTTCGCCATCACCATGCTGATCGGCATCGTGGTCGGCACGCTGTCCTCCATCTTCGTGGCCAGCCCGATCCTGCTGTGGCTGGGCGTGTCGAAGAAGGACCTGATGCCGGTCACCCGCGACAACCCGGAGCTGGCGCGCCGCCCCTGACCGGCCGCGTGGGGACCAGTCGAGCGAAAGGCCCGGGCATGCCCGGGCCTTTCGCTTTCCGGGGTCTGGGCTGTCCGCGATGTGCGCGACCTGCCGGCAGATCCGGGCTACATCTTTTCCGCGACAGGTCGATAACCCGACGTCGAACCCCGCGCTGGAACCTGCATGCTCATCTTGGTCGGAACCCTGGTCGTGCTCGTCAGCGTCGTGGGCGGCTACCTGCTGTCGCACGGGCAGCTGCTGGCGCTGTGGCAGCCCTACGAGCTGCTGATCATCGGCGGCGGTGCCGCGGGTGCGTTCCTCACCGCCAACCCCACCAAGATCGTCAAGGCCACCTTCCGCGACATCCTGGGCCTGCTGAAAGGGCCGAGGTACCGCCGCCAGGATTATGTCGACCTGCTCTCGCTGCTGTACGACATCTTCAGCCTGATGCGCAAGAACGGCCTGCTCAGCCTCGAATCGCACATCGAGGACCCGGCGTCCAGCAGCGTGTTCTCGGCCTATCCGCGCCTGCTGGCCGAGCACCACCTGATCGAGTTCATCACCGACTGCCTGCGCCTGATCGTGGGCGGCAGCATGAATCCGCACGAGCTGGAGCAACTGCTGGAGGTGGAGCTGGAGGTCCATCACCAGGAAGCCGAGGCGCCCGCCATGGCCTTGATGAAATCCGCCGACGCGCTGCCCGGCTTCGGCATCGTGGCGGCGGTGCTGGGCATCGTCACCACGATGTCGCAGCTGAGCGGGGATACCTCGCGCATCGGCGAGCATATCGCCGGCGCGCTGGTCGGCACCTTCCTGGGCATCCTGCTGTGCTACGGCTTCGCCGGGCCGTTGGCCTCGGCGATGGAGAACCGCGCGCAGGAGGACGGCAAGGCGTTCGAATGCGTGAAGGTGGCCCTGATGGCGAACCTGCGCGGTTACAACCCCATGGTGTCGGTGGAGTTCGCGCGCAAGTCGCTGGCCGAGCAGGCGCGGCCCAGCTTCATGGAGCTGGAGGGCCACCTCAAGGGTGCGCGTGCCGGAGCCGGCGCGTGAGCGAGGAGTTCGACCAGCCGATCATCATCCGTCGGGTGAAGCGCCGGAAGCACGGCCACCACGGCGGTGCGTGGAAAGTCGCGTACGCGGATTTCGTCACCGCGATGATGGCGTTCTTCCTGGTCATGTGGCTGATCGGCGTAGGGACACGCGAGCAGAAGGCGGCGATCTCCGAATACTTCAAGAACCCGAGCATGACGCCCGGCACCGCCACGATCGCGCCGCCGGGCCACGCCGGCCCCGGCGGCGCCAGCGACAGCATGATCAAGCTCGGCGGCACCATGGATCTGCCGCGCGGTCCGGGTACGGAAAAGCGCGGCTCGCCGCAGGTCAGGCACAACGTCGAGGACGCGATCAAGCTGGCGCAGGAGGCCGACAAGGCGCGCCTGCAGGAGCTGATGAAACAGTTGAACGCGGCCATCCGGAACAGCCAGGCGCTGGCGCCGTTCAAGGACCAGCTGCTGCTGGACATCACGTCCGAAGGGCTGCGCATCCAGATCGTCGACAAGCTGAACCGGCCGATGTTCGACACCGGCAGCGCGCGGCTCAAGCCCTACACGGTGCAGATCCTGCATGAGCTGGGCCATTCGATCGACGAGGTGCCCAACCAGATCAGCATCTCCGGCCACACCGACGACGCGCCGTACAGCTCCGAGCACGACTACAGCAACTGGGAGCTGTCCGCCGATCGCGGCAACGCCGCACGCCGCGCGCTGATCGCTGGCGGGCTGGAGGCGGACAAGATCTCGCGCGTGGTGGGCCTGGCCGCGTCGGTGCCGTTCGACAAGCAGCATCCCGCCGACCCGGTGAACCGCCGCATCAGCATCATCGTGATGTCCGACCAGGCTGCGAAGGCGGCGCGCTCGATGGAGGTGGCCGACGGCGGCCCGGCGCAGCCCTCGCCGCTACCGGCGCCGCCTCCGGCAACGCTGGCCGCTGCGGTCGTCGCCACGACGCCGGCGCCTAAGCGCCTGCCGATGCCGCCGGCGATCGTCCACCCCGACGGCATGGCGGCGCCGCGGGCGGACGCGGCTCAGTTGCCGGCGAAACCCGCGTCGCGCTGATCACCGTGCGACATCGCCGCGTCGGCGCATTCGGCGTCGAGCTGTGCGAGGCGCTCGGGTGTGCCCACGTCCGCCCACGCGCCGTGGTGGCGGCTGCCACTGACGGCCTGCCGCTCCATCGCGCCAAGCAGCAACTGGCGCAGCTTGAAGACGGGCGCGGCTCCTTCGCCGGCAGCCGGGCCGGCAAGTTCCCGCCAGCCGTCCAGCAGCTCCCGGCGGAACACGCCGATGCCGCTGAAGGTGAGCCGCGGTTCGCCGCTCGCGTGCACCAGACCCTGCCCATCCAGCGCGAAGTCGCCTTCGGGATGATGGGGCGGGTTGTCGACCAGCAGCAGGTGTGCGAGCCCCGCCGGTTCCATCGGCAAGCCGACGAGGTCGGCATCGCACCAGACGTCGCCGCTGATGGCGAGGAACGGCTCGCTGCCGAGCAGCGGCAGCGCATTGAGCATGCCGCCGCCGGTTTCCAGCGGCGCGGGGCCTTCGTAGGCGTAGCGGATGCGCAGGCCCCAGCGCGAGCCATCGCCCAGCGTGGCCGGGAACTGCTCGGCCAGGTGCGAGGTGTTGATCACCACGTAATGCACGCCGGCCGCGGCGAGGCGTTCGAGGTGCCAGACGATCAGCGGTTTGCCGCCAACGCACAGCAGGGGTTTGGGCGTGCGGTCGGTCAGCGGGCGCATGCGCTCGCCGCGACCGGCGGCGAAGATCAGGGCGTGCCTCATGCGGCCACCCGGGTCAGGTCGCGGCCCCGTGCGTGACGCTCCATCAGGTCGGCCAACGCCGTCAATTCGGGATACCGGCGCGCCACCTCGATCACGTAGCGATACACCTGCGGCACATCCTTGAGATAGCCGCTCTTGCCGTCGCGATACCACAGCCGATAGAACTGGCCCAGCACGCGCAGGTGGCGATGCAAGCCGGTGAGGTCGAACCAGCGCAGGAAGCGCGCGGCGTCCACCGCCTCGTCGATCACGCCGGCTTGCCGCAGGCGCTGCCGGTAGGACTCCACCCACCCTTCCACGCGCGCGAGCGGCCAGGCGACGTAGGCATCGCGCAGCAACGACGCCAGGTCATAGGTCAGCGGCCCGTGCAGCGCGCCCTGGAAATCGACGATGCCCGGGTTGTTCGTCGCCGTCAGCAACAGGTTGCGGCTGTGAAAATCGCGGTGCACGAAACAGCGCGGCTGCGCCAGTGCGTTGTGCACGATCCGGTCGAACGCCGCTTCCAGCACGTCCCATTCGCCGCAGCTCGGCGTGTGGCCGAGGTGGCGCGTGAGGAACCACTCGGGCATCACCTCCAGTCCGCTGACCAGCACCCGATGGTCGAACGGGGGCAGGTCGTCGCTGGCCACCCGCGTCTGCATCACGAGCAAGGCATCCAGAGCGTCGCCGTAGAGCCGGTCGGCGCTGGTGTCGTCCAGCGCGTCGAGGTACTGCCGCGAGCCGAGGTCCTCGATCAGCAGGAAACCCTGCTCCAGGTCCTGCGCCTGTACTTGCGGCACGTGCAGCCCGGCGGCGGCCAGGCGCTTGCCGATGGCCAGCCACGGGCGCGGGTCTTCGCGCTCGGGCGGCGAATCCATCACGATCCAGCTTTGCCCGCCTTGCGTGGCGCGCCAGTAGCTGCGAAAGCTGGCGTCGGCCGAGGCGCTGTGCAGCGCCAGCGTGGGGCAATCCAGGGTCTGGCGGGCCCAGGCGAGGCGGGCGGCAGCGCGATCTTGCGAAGTCATGCCGCCAGCTTAGCGAGGCCTCCGCGGCATGGCGAGACGGCGCGGATGGGGCGGTCACATTGACCCGAAAGCTCTTAATCAGTACCATTTTGGTCCCGATTCAAGCCCGGCCGAATCCGCTGCCATGCTTCGCGTCAGCCGCCTCACCGATTACGCCACCGTGGTGATGACCTGCATCGCCGCGCACCCGGCGGATGTGCTGAGCACCGCGCAGATCGCCGACGAGACGCGACTCGAACTGCCGACGGTCAGCAAGCTGCTGAAGGCGCTGGGCCATGCCGGGCTGGTCGAGTCCTTCCGCGGCGTCAACGGTGGCTACCGGCTGGCCCGTCCGGCCAGCGACATATCGCTGGCGGAAATCGTCGAGGCGCTGGAGGGGCCGATCGGCATGACCGAATGCAGCGTGGCCGAAGGCCAGTGCGAGCGCGAGGCCCAGTGCGGCGTGCGTGGCAGCTGGCAGCGCATCAACAGCGTGCTGGACCAGACCCTGCGCGCGGTCAGCCTCGCCGACATGCTCCAGCCGCCATCCGCGAAGCGAAAAATCGCCGTCACCGTGAAAACCGGCGAGGCCATCACCGAATGAACAGCATGATCAACGACAGCAGCAGCGCCACCGCCTTGCGCGACAACGCCGACGTCGCCGAGGCGCTCGGCCGCGCCTACTCGGCCGGCTTCATCACCGAGATCGAGATGACCGGCCTGCCGCCGGGCCTGGACGAGGGCACCATCCGCGCGCTTTCCGCGGTCAAGCACGAGCCGCAATGGATGACCGAGTGGCGGCTGGAAGCCTATCGCCACTGGCTGACCATGCCCAAGCCCGACTGGGCCAAGCTCAACATCGACCCGATCGACTACCAGGCGATCAGCTACTACGCCGCGCCCAAGAAGCAGCCCAAGTCGCTGGACGAGGTCGATCCGGCGTTGCTGGAAACCTACGAGAAGCTCGGCGTGCCGCTGCACGAGCGCGCGGCGCTGGCCGGCGTGGCGGTGGACGCGGTGTTCGATTCGGTCTCGGTCGGCACCACCTTCCGCAAGCAGCTGGCCGACGCCGGCGTGCTGTTCTGCTCGATGAGCGAGGCGATCCGCGAATATCCGGAGATCGTGCAGAAGTACCTCGGCAGCGTGGTGCCCACCGGCGACAACTTCTTCGCCGCGCTGAACTCGGCGGTGTTCTCCGATGGCAGTTTCGTGTTCATCCCGAAGGGCGTGCGCTGCCCGATGGAGCTGAGCACGTATTTCCGCATCAACGCGCAGAACACCGGACAGTTCGAACGCACCCTGATCGTGGCCGAGGAAGGCGCCCACGTGTCCTACCTCGAAGGCTGCACCGCGCCCAAGCGCGACGAGAACCAGCTGCACGCGGCGGTGGTCGAGCTGGTGGCGCTGGAAGGCGCGCAGATCAAGTACTCCACCGTGCAGAACTGGTATCCCGGCGACGAGAACGGCGTGGGCGGCATCTACAACTTCGTGACCAAGCGCGGCGACTGCCGCGGTGACGACAGCAAGATCTGCTGGACCCAGGTGGAAACCGGCTCGGCGATCACCTGGAAATATCCTTCCGTGGTGCTGCGCGGCGACCGTTCGGTGGGCGAGTTCTATTCGGTGGCGCTGACCCATCATTTCCAGCAGGCCGACACCGGCACCAAGATGGTCCACCTCGGCAAGGACACCAAATCGAAGATCGTTTCCAAGGGCATCAGCGCCGGCAAGAGTTCCAACAGCTACCGCGGTCTGGTGAAGATGGAGAAGGGCGCCGAGCGCGCGCGCAATTACACCCAGTGCGACAGCCTGCTGATCGGCAAGCAGTGCGGCGCCCACACCTTCCCGTACATGGAAGTGAAGAACCCCACGGCGATCGTCGAGCACGAGGCCACCACCTCGAAGATCTCCGACGACCAGATGTTCTACTGCCGCGCCCGCGGCATCCCGGAAGAGGATGCCGTGTCGATGATCGTCGACGGCTTCTGCAAGCAGGTCTTCCGCGAGCTGCCGATGGAGTTCGCGGTGGAGGCGAAGAAGCTGCTCGAGGTGTCCCTCGAGGGCGCCGTTGGCTGACCGCTTCGGGATTTGGCATTCGGGATTTGGGATTCGCAAGAGCGTTCGCCAGCCCGCACCGAATCCCCAATCCCCAATCCCAAATCCCGGATGTTGAAATGCTGAAAATCGAAAACCTGCACGCCCGTGTCGAGGGCAGGGAAATCCTCAAGGGGCTCAGCCTCGAAGTGAACGCGGGCGAGGTGCACGCGATCATGGGGCCGAACGGCGCCGGCAAGTCGACCCTGGGCAACGTGCTGTCCGGTCGCGACGGCTACGAGGTGACGGCCGGCACGGTGAGTTACAACGGCATCGACCTGCTGACGCTGGCGCCGGAGGCGCGCGCCGCCGCCGGCGTGTTCCTGGCGTTCCAGTATCCGGTGGAGATCCCGGGCGTCAACAACACCTATTTCCTGCGCGCGGCCCTGAATGCGCAGCGCAAGGTGCGTGGCGAGAAGGAGCTCGACTCGATGCAGTTCCTCAAGCTGGTGCGCGAGAAGCTCAAGGTGATGCAGATCTCCGACGAGCTGCTGCACCGCGCCGTCAACGAAGGCTTCTCCGGCGGCGAGAAGAAGCGCAACGAGATCTTCCAGATGGCCGTGCTGGAGCCGCAGCTGGCGATTCTCGACGAGACCGATTCGGGCCTGGACATCGATGCCCTCAAGCAGGTGGCGCAGGGCGTCAACACGCTGCGTTCGCCGGACCGCGCGTTCCTGATGATCACTCACTACCAGCGCCTGCTCGACTACGTGGTGCCGGATTTCGTGCACGTGCTGGCGGGTGGTCGCATTGTCGAAAGCGGCGACAAGTCGCTGGCGCTGAAACTGGAAGCGCACGGATATGCCGGCATCGGCAACGCGCACCCGGCGGGAGCCGTGGCATGAACCAGCCGGCATCCCTGCCGTTGGTCGCCTCGCTGCTGGACGCTCCGCTGCCGCCCAGCGGCATCGGCTGGCTGGATGCGGCGCGGCAGGAAAATCGCGCGGCGTTCGCGGCCGGCGGCCTGCCCGATACCCGGGTGGAGGCGTGGAAATACACCGCCTTGCGAGGGCTGGCGCAACGCCGCTTCGCCAGCGGCGATGCCGCGGCGCAGGAGCGCGTGGTGGACGCCTCGACCCTGGTGCTGCCGGGAGTGGCCGGCTTGCGGCTGGTCTTCGTCCATGGGGTCTTCCGCGCCGATCTGTCGCAGCTGGAACACCTGCCGGAAGGGTTGTCGTTGCAACCGCTGTCGCAGGCCCTGCAGGGCGACGCCGAACCGCTGCGCTTCGCCCTGTCGCGGCACTACCGCGATGCCGGAGACGCGTTCGCCCAGATCAACGCGGCCAGCGCCGTCGACGGCGTGGTGTTGCGGGTGGCCGCGCGTGCGCGCATCGCGCAGCCGGTGCAGCTGGTCTTCGTGGGCGCCGAGGCCGAACTGGCCTGGCATGCGCGCAACGTGATCGAACTGGGCGAGGGCGCCGAGCTCAGCCTGGTCGAGCAGCACGCAGGCAGCGGTGACGCGGCCCAGTTGGCCACCATGGTCAGCGACATCGAGTTGCGTGATGGCGCGCAATTGCATCACGCCGTGCTGCAGGATGCGGCCAGCGGCACGAACCTGGTCCGGCGCAGCAGCCTGCGCCTGCATGCGCGTGCACAAGCCACCGTGCACGTGCTGGAACTCGGCGGCGCGCTGGTGCGCCATGACCTGCGCGCCGAACTGATCGGCGATGGCGCCCAGGTGCATACCCGCGGCGTGTTCATGCCGCATGGTCGCCAGCACATCGACACCCAGCTGGCGATCCGCCACCAGGCACTGGACACCACTTCCACCTCGCATTGGCGTGGCGTCGCCAACGATCGCGGGCGCGGCGTGTTCCGCGGCGCCATCGTGGTGGCGCCGGGCGCCGACGGCAGCGATGCCAACCTCAGCAACAAGAACCTGCTGCTGTCGCCGAACGCCGAGATCGACACCAAGCCGGAGCTGGAGATCTACGCCGACGAGGTCCAGGCCGCGCACGGCGCCACGGTCGGGCAGCTGGACGAGCGCTCGCTGTTCTACCTGCGCTCGCGCGGCATTCCGCTGGGCGAGGCGCGCGCGCTGCTGACCGCCGCGTTCTGTCGCGCGGTGCTGGACGACCTGCCCAACCAGGCGCTGCGCGAACATCTGTCCGGGTTGCTGGTCGCGCAGTTGCCCGCCTGAAGCTCCAGCTCCCCCTGCTGCACAGGAGCAGGAAGCCCAACGGAATTCACCGAATGAACGCACAAGCCAGCACGCCCGCCGTCCTCGACGTCCAGCGCATCCGCGCGGATTTTCCGCTGTTGTCGCGCACGGTGCATGGCAAGCCGCTGGTGTACTTCGACAACGCCAATACCAGCCAGAAGCCGGAGTCGGTGATCGCGGCGGTGGACGCGCATTACCGCCGCCACAACGCCAACGTGTCGCGCGCGGTGCACCAGCTGGGCGAGGAGGCCACGGCGGCGTACGAGGGCGCGCGCGACAAGCTGGCGCGGTTCATCCGTGCCGGCTCGCGTGACGAGGTCGTGCTCACCTCCGGCACCACCCAGGCCACCAACCTGGTTGCCTACAGCCATGTGCTGCCGCAGCTGAAGGCCGGCGACAGCATCCTCACCACGGTGATGGAGCACCACGCCAACATCGTGCCCTGGCAACTGGTCGCGGCACGCCGCGGTGCCACGGTGAAGGCGGCGCCGATCGACGAGCGCGGCGAGCTGATCGTGGAGAAGTACGTCGAGCTGCTCACGCCCGAGGTGAAGCTCGCCTGCGTCGCCCACGTCTCCAACGTGCTGGGCACGGTGAACCCGGTGCGCGAGATCGCGCGCGAGTGCCGCAGGCGCGGCATCCCGCTGCTGGTCGACGGCTCGCAGGCGGTGCCGCACCGGGCGGTCGACGTGCAGGCGCTGGGCTGCGATTTCTACGCGCTGACCGGCCACAAGATGCTCGCGCCCACCGGTACCGGCGCGCTGTGGGCGAAACGCGAACACCTGGAGGCGATGCCGCCGTTCTTCGGCGGCGGCGAGATGATCCGCGAGGTGAAGTTCTCCGGCACCACGTTCGCCGCGCCGCCGCACAAGTTCGAAGCCGGCACGCCGAACATCGCCGGCTTCGTCGGCCTGGCGGCGGCGATCGATTACTACGAGTCGGTCGGCTTCGCCGCGATCGAGGCGTGGGAACAGCAGCTGCTGCATTACGCCAGCGAGCGCCTGCGGCAGATTCCCGGCTTGCGCATCATCGGCGAGGCGGCCGAGAAGGAGCCGGTGATCTCGTTCCTGCTGGAAGGCGCCCAGGCCACCGACCTGGCGACCCTGCTCGACCTCGAGGGCGTTGCCGTGCGCTCTGGCCACCACTGCGCGCACCCGCTGATGCAGTTCTTCGGCGTGCCCGCCACGTTGCGTGCCTCGCTGGCCTTCTACAACACGCGCGAGGAGATCGACAGCTTCGTCGCCGCCCTGCTCAAGGTGCGCCGCCTGCTGCGCTGAGCCGGCAACGGCTTTCCTGCCACCGCCGCCGTCGGGCATCATGCGCGGTGGAGTCCCCATCGATCATCCCCATGCTTGCCTGGTTGCCCTCGTTCCTCCGCGTGCCGCTGGCGCTGCTTGCGCTTGCGCTCAACATCCTGCTGCATGTGGTCTTCATCTTCGCCTTCACGCTGATCAAGCTGCTGCTGCCGGTGAAAGCGATTCGCCAGGCCTGTTCGCGCGCGCTGGTGGCGATCGCGGAAAGCTGGATCGGCGTCAACAATGTCCTGTTCGAGGTGTTCGCGCGCGTGCGCTGGCAGGTCGAGGGGCTGGACGGGCTGCGCCGTGACGGCAATTACCTGGTGCTGTGCAACCACCAGAGCTGGGTCGACATCCCGGTGCTGCAGAAGGTGTTCAACCGGCGCATTCCGTTCCTGCGTTTTTTCCTGAAGCAGGAACTGATCTGGGTGCCCCTGCTGGGGCTCGCCTGGTGGGCGCTGGATTTCCCCTTCATGAAGCGCTATTCGCGGCAGACCTTGCTGCGCCATCCCGAGCTGCAGGGCAAGGATCGCGAGGCCACCCGTCGCGCCTGCGAGAAGTTCCGCCACATGCCGGTGTCGGTGATGAATTTCGCCGAGGGCACCCGCTTCACGCCGGCCAAGCACGACGCGCAGCACTCGCCGTTCCGCCATCTGCTGCGGCCGAAGGCGGGCGGGGTGGCATTCGTGCTTGACGCGATGGGCGATGCGTTGCACGCGATCCTCGACGTCACCATCGTCTATCCGTACGGCCCGTGCACGATCGTGGACCTGATCGCGGGTCGCGTGCGCGAGGTCCGGGTGCACGTACGCGAACGCCCGATCGGGCGCGATCTGATCGGCAGCTACGACGAGGACGCGGCATTCCGCGGACGGGTCAAGGCCTGGATGAACACCTTGTGGCACGAGAAGGACGCGCAGGCCGCCCGCATGCAGCTGGCGCCTGGCGTCGACTCCGCCGGAGCATGACATGCGCATTTTGATCGTGGGAGCCGGGGCCACCGGCGGCTATTTCGGCGGACGCCTGCTGCAGCACGGGCGGGACGTGAGCTTCCTGGTGCGGGCCGGGCGCGCGCGGCAACTGGCCGAACACGGGCTGGTGATCCGCAGCGCCACCGGCGACGTCGACATTCCCGCGCCGCCGACGTTGCTGGCGAGCGAGCTGGCCGCGCCGTTCGATTTGATCGTGCTCAGCTGCAAGGCCTATGCGCTGGACCAGGCGCTGGAAGACATCGCGCCGGCCGTGGGCGCCGACACCACGATCCTGCCGGTGCTCAACGGCATGCGGCAGCTCGATCGCCTGGACGGCACGTTCGGCGCGCGGCACGTGCTGGGCGGCCAGTGCGTGATTTCCTCCACATTGGAGGAGGACGGGGTGGTGCGGCACCTCAACCGCATGCACAGCATCACCTTCGGCGAACGCGACGGCGGGCGCTCCGAGCGGATGCGGCAGATCACCGCCGCGCTGTCCGGGGCCGGCTTCGATGCGCGCCCGAGCGACGGGATCGTGCAGGAGATGTGGGACAAGTGGTTCTTCCTCGCCACGCTGGCCGGAATAACCTGCCTGATGCGCGGTTCGGTCGGCGAGATCGCCTCGACCCCTGGCGGCGCGGCGGCCACGCTCGCGCTGCTGGAAGAGTGCCGCGCGACCGCCGCGGCCAGCGGCTATCCACCCGGCGAGCGCGTGCTGGAGCGCGCTCGCGGCTTGCTGACCGACCCGGCTTCGAGCCTCGAAGCGTCGATGCTGCGCGACCTGCGCCAGGGCCATCCGATCGAGGCCGACCACGTGGTGGGCGACATGCTGGAGCGCGCGGCGCGGCAGCAACTGCCGACCACGATGCTCGGCCTCGTCCACGCCCATCTCATGGTCCACGAAGCCCGTCGGCTCGCCGGCGTGTTGCGGTGACGCGCGGGCCACGACCGGCCCTTGCTGCAGATCATGGTTGAGCGGCCGGTGGCGCATTACCATGCGCCGATGATCGAATCTCCTGCCATCGTCTCCTTTCGCACCGCCGGTGCCGAAGACGTCCCCGCGATCGTGGCCCTGGTGGAATCGGCCTACCGCGGCGAATCCGGCCTGCGCGGCTGGACCACGGAATCCCATCTGCTCGACGGGCAGCGCACCGATGCGGCGGACGTCGCCGCCCTGATCGCGCGGCCGGACAGCCGGGTGTTGCTGGCGACACGCGATGGTGTGCTGGTGGCGAGCTGCCACATCGAGCGCCGGCACGCGGACGGCTATTTCGGCATGTTCGCCGTCGACCCCGCCGAACAGCGCAGCGGCCTGGGCAAGCAGGTGCTGGCCCGGGCCGAGCAGCTCGCGCGCGAGCTGTGGCAATGCCGCGCCATGCGCATGACGGTGATCGAACAGCGCGAGGAACTGATCGCCTGGTATGTCCGCCGTGGCTACCGTCGCACCGGCGAGCACCAGCCGTTTCCCTATGGCGACGAGCGCTTCGGCATCCCGCGCCGCGCCGATCTTCGCTTCGAGGTGCTGGTCAAGGAATTCACGGAGACGGTGGCATGAACGGATGGGTCAAGGTCGGCACCCGCAGCGATTTCCTGCCCGGCGAGTACAAGGTGGTATGGGACGGCGACACGCCCATCGCCGTGTACAACATCGACGGGGCGCTCTACGCCGTCGAGGACACCTGCACCCATGACGGCGGCGACCTGGCCGGCGGCGAAGTGTTCGGCTTCGAGGTGGAATGCCCCCGCCACGGCGCACGCTTCGACCTGCGCACGGGCGCGGTGACGAAACCCCCGGCCTACCTGCCGATTGCCAGTTTTCCGGTGCGCGAGGAAGACGGCGCAATCTGGACCCGCGACGATCGCTGAGCGGGCGCGAAGCGTCGCCGCGTCCTCAATCGCCCTGCCGGCACCGCGCGGCCTGCGCGGCCGTCGCCGGTGCGCCGCGCACCCGGCCGGCATTGGACACCACCACGCTGAGGGTCTGGCTGGCGCGCCCCGGTTGGCAGAACAGCAGGGTCAGGTTGCTGCCGCCGGCGCTGCCGTCCGCCTGGAAGCGGACGTCGCGGCGACCGTTGCTGCTGGTGATGCGCAGGCCCGACGGATAGCGGGAACGCGTGTAGGAGGGGTTGCCGTCGGGCTGGTGGTCGCCGTCGATATCCGGGCCGATCAGCCAGCCACTATCCCACTGGTTGGCACCGCTGCAGTGCCTGCCATCCACGCTGGGGCAGAACACCGTCCGCTTGCCGGTGATGGCCGCGGTGCTGCGGGAGTGGCGCAACGCGGCAAGAAAATCGCTTTGTGCTTCCTGCACCCGGTTGCGGCTCAACAAATGATGCAGCGAGGGCAGGGCGACACCGAGCAGGGCGCCGGCAATGGCAAGGACCATGACCTGTTCGATCAGGCTGAAGCCCCCCTGATCCGGAACCCGCTGCCGCTTCCATGCTGTCGTGGTCATCGCGCATCCTGCGTCCGGTACCGAACGTCCATGCTAGGACGCCGGCTCGCACCGACCAGCGGCAGGGCGCTGGCTCGCCTGTCGGTCTCTGCTGACGCAGGCTGTCAGCAGGCCGGATTTAAAATGCGTCGTCCCGCCCACATCTGCAGCTGATGACCGATCGTTTCCAACTCGCCGCCCCCTACCAGCCCGCCGGCGACCAGCCGCAGGCAATCGAGCGCCTGGCCGAGGGTTTCGAGGCCGGCCTGGCCGCGCAAACCCTGCTGGGCGTGACCGGTTCGGGCAAGACCTACACCATCGCCAACGTGATCGAGCGCGTGCAGCGCCCGACCATCGTGATGGCGCCGAACAAGACGCTGGCGGCGCAGCTGTACGGCGAGTTCAGGGAATTCTTCCCGCACAACGCGGTGGAGTACTTCGTCAGCTACTACGACTACTACCAGCCGGAAGCCTACGTGGTGGCGTCGGACACCTTCATCGAGAAGGATGCCTCGATCAACGAGCACATCGAGCAGATGCGGCTGTCGGCGACCAAGGCGCTGCTGTCGCGGCGCGATTCGATCATCGTGGCCACGGTGTCGGCGATCTACGGCCTGGGCAATCCGGAGGATTACCTGAGCCTGCGGCTGATCCTGGCCACCGGCGAGCGCATCGACCAGCGCAAGCTGATCCACCAGCTCACCGAGCTGCAATACACCCGCAACGAAACCGAGCTGCGCCGCGGCACCTACCGCGTGCGCGGCGAGATCGTCGACGTGTTCCCCGCCGAATCGGAAACCGAGGCGCTGCGCATCGAGCTGTTCGATGGCGAGGTGGAGAAGATGGCGCTGTTCGACCCGCTCACCGGCGAGACGATCCGCAAGGTGCAGCGCTACACCGTCTACCCGCGCACGCACTACGCCTCGACGCGCGAGAGCGTGCTCAACGCGATCGAGACGATCAAGGTCGAACTGAAGGACCGGCTGGAATATCTGTACAGGGAGAACAAGCTGGTCGAGGCGCAGCGGCTGGAGCAGCGCACCCGCTTCGATCTGGAGATGATGGCCGAAGTCGGCTACTGCCAGGGCATCGAGAACTACTCGCGCCACCTGACCCGCCGCGCACCCGGCGAGCCGCCGCCGACCCTGTTCGACTATCTGCCGGCGGACGGCCTGCTGGTGGTCGACGAATCGCACGTCACCGTGCCGCAGCTCGGCGCGATGTACAAGGGCGACCGCTCGCGCAAGGAGACCCTGGTCGAGTTCGGCTTCCGCCTGCCGTCGGCAATGGACAACCGCCCGCTGCGCTTCGAGGAATGGGAGGAACGCGTGCCGCGCGCGATCTATGTCTCGGCCACGCCGCGCGACTACGAGCTCGAGAAGTCCGGCGACGCGGTGACCGAGCTGGTGGTGCGCCCGACCGGCCTGGTCGACCCGGAGGTGGAGGTGCGGCCGGTGCGCACCCAGGTCGACGACCTGCTCAGCGAGGCGCACAAGCGCATCGCCATGGGCGACCGCGTGCTGGTCACCACGCTGACCAAGCGCATGGCCGAGAACCTCACCGAATACCTGGCCGAGCACGACGTGAAGGTGCGCTATCTGCACTCGGACATCGAGACGGTCGAGCGCAGCGAGATCATCCGCGACCTGCGCCTGGGCGAATTCGACGTGCTGGTCGGCATCAACCTGCTGCGCGAGGGCCTGGACATGCCCGAGGTGTCGCTGGTGGCGGTGCTGGACGCGGACAAGGAGGGCTTCCTGCGCTCCACCGGTTCGCTGATCCAGACCATCGGCCGCGCCGCGCGCAACGTGCGCGGCAAGGCGATCCTCTACGCCGACAACGTCACCCGCTCGATGCAGGCCGCGATGGACGAGACCGCGCGGCGCCGCGAGAAGCAGCTCGCCTTCAACGAGGCGCATGGCATCACCCCGAAAACCGTGGTGCGGCGCATCGCCGACATCATGGAGGGTGCCCGCAGCGACGTCGGCAACCGGCGCGGCGGCAAGACCCGTGCCCGCGACAAGGTGGTGGCCGAGCAGGGCGCCGATTACGCCGGCCTCGGTGCACCGCAGGCAGCCGCCCTGCTGAAGAAGCTGGAGGCGCAGATGTACCGGCACGCGCAGAACCTGGAGTTCGAGGACGCCGCGAGGCTGCGCGACCAGATCCACCAGCTCCGCGAGCAGGCGCTGCGTTGAACCGCCCGCGGGATATTGTCGGCCGCCGCCGGCTCCCGTATACTGCGCGGCTCGCACGGCCTGGCCGCGGCGACGGGCGGTTAGCTCAGCGGTAGAGCACTACCTTGACATGGTAGGGGTCACAAGTTCGATCCTTGTACCGCCCACCAATTCCGTGATCCACCGATCGAGTGGAGCCGAGAGGGGAGCCCTGAGGGGTTCCCCTTTTTCGTGGGGCGACAACCGTGTCGCGCCTCCGGCCGCGGTGGTCGGCGCGGGCGGATGGTCGCTTCGGAGGCTCGGCCGCGCCCTGTGCCATCACCGGCTCTGCCGGCGCGAATGTGCCGAGCCTCGTTCGCTCCGCGGGAATCGCGCGATACCGGTCGATTCGGCTTGCAGCAATCCATTCACGGATGTAGATTGTTCGGACGGTCGATCGTATTCCGGCTGCTGGCGACCTGGTCCCGGCGCGCCGTGAGGCGACCTGAGGAGATCGGGCGCTCAGCCACTCCGGAATTCCGCGTCGAGGTGGGGTGAACATCGGTTTCGACGCGCTATGGGGGGCGGGGTGCATCAGTGGAGTCGGGCGGTGTGCCGGGGCGTTGCGTGCGCCACCGGACATCACGTCGTCAAGCCGACCCACCGCGGGAACGAAGGGGAACGTACGCTTGCGCACACACTCGCCACCGGAATCGAGCCACGCTCCCGCGCGTCGACACGGTTTGCGCCGGCACGCTGCCTCTCCGCGCTCGCCGCTGACCCACCACGAGTACCCCACGTACCCGGCCGGCATCCGCGCCGCGAGCACTCGACGCCGCGACCGCTGCGCTTCAGTACCTGCCCCCAATGACTTTTCGTTTCGCCGTCGCCCGGCCGGTCCGGGCCGCGCCGCAGCGGACGGATGCTGCATTTCGAAAACCCACGCATGCCCACCGGGAGAATCGCATGGCCAAGCAAAGTAGTCAGAAGTTCATCGCACGCAACCGTGCGCCCCGCGTGCAGATCGAGTACGACGTCGAGGTCTATGGCGCCCAGAAAAAGGTACAGGTCCCGTTCGTGATGGGCGTGATGTCGGACCTGTCCGGCGCCAATGCCGGCGAGTTGCCGCCGATCGAGGACCGCAAGGCGCTGGAGATCGACGTCGACAATTTCGACAGCCGCCTGAATTCGATGAAGCCGCGGGTCACCTTCGCCGTGCCGAACACGCTCACCGGCGAAGGCAACCTGGCCGTGGACATCACCTTCGAGAGCATGGACGACTTTTCTCCCGCGGCGGTGGCCCGCAAGGTCGGTGCGGTGGCGAAACTGCTCGAGGCGCGCACCCAGCTCGCCAACCTGGATACCTACATGGATGGCAAGGCGGGAGCCGAAAACCTCATTGCCCAGGCGCTCAAGGATCCGGCGCTGCTGCAGTCACTGGTCTCGGCGCCCAAGCCCGCTGACGACACCAACAAAGACGGGGAGTAAGCAAGCATGGCCACCGAAAAGCTAGCCGACCAGGAAGGCGCGGTACAGACCCTCGACGCCGGCGATTTCGCTGCGCTGCTGAGCAAGGAATTCAAGCCCAAGAGCGACCGCGCCAAGGAAGAAGTCGAATCGGCGGTGCGCACCCTGGCCGAGCAGGTGTTGAACAAGGCCGACATCGTTTCCGACGACGTCGCCCAGACCATCAACGCCTATATCGCCGAGATCGACCGCAAGCTCAGCGAGCAGATCAACCTGATCATGCACCACCCGGATTTCCAGAAGCTGGAAAGCGCCTGGCGCGGCCTGCACCACCTGGTCAACAACACCGAGACCGACCAGTTGCTGAAGATCCGCGTGATGAACATCTCCAAGAAGGAGCTGGGCAAGACCCTGAAGCGCTACAAGGGCACGGCCTGGGACCAGAGCCCCATCTTCAAGAAGCTGTACGAGGAAGAGTACGGCCAGCTCGGCGGCGAGCCCTACGGCTGCCTGGTCGGCGACTATTACTTCGACCACAGCCCGCCGGACGTCGAACTGCTCTCGGGCATTGCGCAGGTCGCCGCGGCGGCGCACGCGCCGTTCATCTCCGCCGCCGCATCCACCCTGATGGGCATGGACAGCTGGAACGAACTGGCCAACCCGCGCGACCTGGCCAAGGTGTTCTCCACGCCGGACTACGCCGCGTGGCGTTCGCTGCGCGAGTCCGACGACGCCAAGTACATCGGCCTGACCATGCCGCGCACGCTGGCGCGCCTCCCGTATGGATCCAAGACCGACCCGGTCGAGGAGTTCAACTTCGAGGAGGACACCGCCGGCGCCGATTCGTCCAAGTACACCTGGCAGAACGCGGCATACTCGATGGCGGTGAACATCAACCGCTCGTTCAAGGAGTACGGCTGGTGCTCGCGCATCCGCGGCATCGAGTCCGGCGGCGCGGTGGAAGGCCTGCCCGCACACACCTTCCCCACCGACGACGGCGGCGTGGACATGAAGTGCCCGACCGAGATCGCGATCACCGATCGCCGCTCGGCCGAGCTGGACAAGATGGGCATGATGCCGCTGGTGCATCGCAAGAACTCGGACATGGCCGCGTTCATCAGCGCCCAGTCGCTGAGCAAGCCGGAGGAGTACGACGACCCGGACGCCACCGCCAACGCGGCGCTGGGCGCGCGTTTGCCGTACATGTTCGCCTGCTGCCGCTTCGCGCACTACCTGAAGTGCATCGTGCGCGACAAGATCGGCTCCTTCAAGGATCGTACGGCGATGGAGCGCTGGCTGGGGTCCTGGATCAACCAGTACGTCGATGGCGATCCGGCCAACTCCAGCGAAGAAACCAAGGCCCGCAAACCCTTGTCGGCCGCGGAAGTGGTGGTGGAAGAGGTGGAAGGCGCGCCGGGCTATTACACGTCCAAGTTTTTCCTCAAGCCGCATTACCAGTTGGAGGGCCTGACTGTTTCCTTGAGGCTGGTTTCCCGTCTTCCTTCGGCGGCCAAGAGCTGACCGGAAGTTTCCCGCAGGTTCGTTCCACGGTTTCAACTGGCAGCACCAGTCAATCGCCGAGCAGGTTCCTCCAAGCGAGAACTGTCCGGTTCACTGATCTCAACAGACAAGGAGAATTCCCATGGCACTAGACATGCACCTGAAGCTGGAGGGCGGCGAAGTCACCTTCACCGGCGAGTCCAAGCACGCAAAACACAAGGACCAGATCCAGCTGCTGGCTTGGTCCTGGGGGATGTCCCAGAGTGGTTCCTTCGGCCACGGCACCGGCGGCGGCGCCGGCAAGGCCAACATCCAGGACATCAGCTTCACCAAGTACATCGACAAGAGCACCACGTCGTTCATCAAGGCGCTGGTCACCGGCGCGCACATCGACACCGCCACCCTGTTCATATCCAAGGCCGGTGGCAAGCAGGAGGACTACTTCACCATCAAGCTGACCAGCGCGATGATCACCAGCTACTCCACCGGTGGCTCGGGTGGCGAGGACATGCTGACGGAGAACATCTCGATCAGCTTTGCCAAGTTCGACGTCGAATACTTCGCCCAGAACGACAAGGGCGTGGTGGCTTCTGCCGGCACGGTCGGGTACAGCGTCGAGGAAGTCGCGGCGAGCTGATCCGGCGTTGCCCAGGCTTCGCCGGGACCCGCCATCCGGCGGTCCTGGTGCAGGGGATGAATGCGCCGGCTCATCGCACCCGGCATTCCGGGTGCTGCCAGCGGCGCGTGTCCGCCTGCACCCGGGATCGTCGGGCTGGCGACGGCGACCTTCCCGCGCCCGCGCCCCGTTGCCGACGGGGCGCCGGCATCGAGAGACGACATGACACCCGAAAGCAAGCTCAAAGAAGGCCGACCGGACGAAGCGTTGCAACTGCTCACGGCGGAAGTGCGCACCAACCCGGCAGATGCCAAGCGCCGGGTTTTTTTATTCCAGTTGCTGGCGCTGCTCGGGCAATGGGAGCGGGCCCAGAACCAGCTCAACGTCTGCGGCGAACTCGACCCGCTCAACGCCATGATGGTCGGCGCCTATTCGGAGGCGCTGAAGGGCGAGCTGGTGCGCGCCGAGGTCTTCGCCGGCAAACGCATGCCGGTGATCATCGGCGAGCCGGAGCAGTGGCTGGCGCTGCTGCTGCAGTCGCTGAAACTCGGCGCCGAAGGCAGGCATGAACAGGCCGCGGCGCTGCGCGAGCAGGCGCTGGAACAGGCGCCAGCGGTGGCGGGCAACATCGACGGCGCCGCGTTCGAGTGGATCGCCGATGCCGACCCGCGCATCGGGCCGTGCCTGGAGATCATCGTCAACGGCGGCTACTCCTGGGTGCCGTTCTCGCGGTTGCGCGAACTCAAGTTCGAGGCTCCGAGCGACCTGCGCGACAAGATCTGGGTGCCCACCCAGGTCACGTGGAGCAATGGCGGTCAGGCGATCGGCTTCATTCCCGGCCGCTATGCCGGCAGCGAACGGTCCGACGACCAGGACATCGTGCTTGCACGCAAGACCGACTGGGTGGAGCAGGGCGCCGACCAGATCGGTCTGGGGCAACGCATGCTGGCCACCGACGTGGCCGATTATCCGCTGCTGGACGCGCGACTGATCTCGTTCGATGTCGCCTGAGCGGGAGGACTGACCTTCCATGGCTGAACTCACCACCCAGGAACGACTTCAGCCTTCGCTGCTCGACCGCCTGACCGACGACGAGCCGGCCAAGCCGGAGGAAAGCCGCGAGAAGCGCGTGCTTTCCGTATCGCGCTTGCGCGAATGTGTCACCCGCGACATTTCCTGGCTGCTGAATTGCGTGAGCCTGGAGGCAAATGTCGAGCTCGAGGAGTATCCCGAGGTTTCCCGCTCGGTGCTGAACTTCGGCATTCCGGACCTCACCGGTGCGGCACTGTCCGGCATCAACGTGGAGACGCTGCAGCGCCGGGTGCGTGATGCCATCGTCGCGTACGAGCCGCGGCTGACCGCCAATACCCTGCGCGTCAGCGTCAACGCGCTCAGCAAGCGCATGGATCGCCAGGCGCTGATCTTCAACATCGAGTCGGAAATGTGGGCGCAGCCGATCCCGTTGAATCTGTACCTGAAGACCGAGGTCGACCTCGAGACGGGCGACTTCAAGGTGTCGGAGGGCTTCGGCTGATTACCCATGGACCCCAGACTGCTGCGCTACTACAACCGGGAGCTGCAACACGTTCGCGAAATGGGCGGAGAGTTCGCCCGCGAATACCCGAAGATCGCCGGCCGGCTCGGCCTGGAGGGTTTCGAGTGCGCCGATCCCTACGTTGAACGCCTGCTGGAAGGCTTCGCCTTCCTGGCCGCGCGCGTGCAGCTCAAGCTCGACGCGCAGTATCCGGTGTTCACCCAGCACCTGCTGGAGATGATCTACCCGCATTACCTGGCGCCGGTGCCGTCGATGGCCGTGGTGCAGATGTATCCGGACCTGAAGGAGAGCGGGTTGCTGGCCGGCCACAAGGTGGCCCGACACACGTCCTTGCGCAGCATGATCGGCAAGGACGACCGCACCGCCTGCGAATACCGCACCGCGCATGAAGTCACCCTGTGGCCGCTGGAACTGACCGAAGCGAAGTATTTCGAGACACCGGCGGCCATTGCCGCCGCCGGGGTGGTGCTGCCGGCCGGCAAGACGGTGCGCGCCGGCCTGCGCCTGAAATTCCGCGTCACCGCCGGTGCCCAGGCCAACATGCTGGCGCTGGACCGGTTGCCGGTCTTCATTGCCGGTACCGACGAGCTGCCCAAGCGCCTGTACGAGCAGCTGCTGGGCAACGCGGTCGGCTACCAGGTGCGGGCGCAGGGCGCATCCGGCGTGATCACTGAGAGCCACGACGCCAGCCACATCCTGCGGCGCGGCTTCGATGACGACGAGGCGCTCATACCGTATTCCGGCCGCTCGTTCAGCGGCTACCGCTTGCTGCAGGAGTACTTTGCCTGCCCGGAGCGGTTCCTGTTCGCCGAATTCGCCGGTCTGCGGCCGCTGCTGGCCCGCGCCAAGGGCAACGAGTTCGAGATCGTGGTGCTGTTCGACCGCAGCGTGGCCAGCCTGCACAACGCCGTCGACGTGAGCAACTTCCGGCTGTTCTGCACGCCGGCCATCAACCTGTTCCCGCGGCGGGCCGATCGCATCCACCTCAAGCAGGGCACCAGCGAGTACCACATCCTCGCCGATCGCACCCGGCCGATGGATTTCGAGATCCACAGCATCGGCAACGTCGAGGGTTTCGGCGACCGGCAGGAACCGGAGCAGCGCTTCCTGCCGTTCTACGGTTGCGACGAGCGCAGCTGGCACGCCCGGCATTCGGCCTATTACACGATCCGGCGCGAACCGCGGTTGCTTTCGTCCAGGCAGAAGCGCCAGGGTGCGCGGTCCAGCTACATCGGCAACGAGATGTACATCTCGCTGGTCGACTCCAGCGAGGCGCCGTACTCCACCGAGCTGCGCCAGATCGGCATGCAGTTGATGTGCACCAACCGCGACCTGCCGCTGCAGATGCCGGTCGGCAAGTCGCACACGGATTTCACCCTGGAGACCGGCGCGCCGGTGGAGTCGATCCGCTGCGTCGCCGGCCCGACCAAGCCGCGTGCCCCGGTGGCTACCGGCGAGACCGCATGGCGCCTGCTCAGCCACCTGCAGCTCAACTACGTCTCGCTGCTGGAGAACAACGCAGGCGAGGGCGCCGCGGCGCTGCGCGAGATGCTGACCCTCTACTGCGACGAGTTCGATTCCGGCGGGCGGCGCCAGATCGAGGGACTCAAGGCGGTCAGCTCGCAATCCATCGTGCGGCGCATCCCGTTGCCGGGGCCGATCACGTTCGGCCGCGGGCTGGAGATCACCCTCACCTGCGACGACGGTGCGTTCGAAGGTACCGGCGCGTTCCTGCTGGGCGCGGTGATGCAGCAGTTCTTTACCCGATACGTATCGATCAATTCCTTCACTGAAACCGTTCTGCGCACGCTGGAACGCAACGAGGTCGCCCGATGGCCCGCCCGGCTGGGAACACGCCAGACGCTGTAGCGCTGGAGAACGCGCTGCGCGACCAACCCGAGTCCTTCGAGTTCTTCGAAGCGATGCGGCGGTTGGAGTGCGCGTTCCCGGAGCGTCCCCGGCTGGGCCACTCGACCAAGGCCAGCGATGACTTCGTGCGCCTCGGCCAGACGCCGTCGCTGGCTTTCGCGCCGAAAACCGTGGACAGCTATCAGCCCGGTGGCGGCGGCCGGCCGGCGCGCATGCGCGGCCTGTTCTTCGGCCTGTTCGGCCCGAACGGACCGTTGCCGCTGCACTTGACCGAATATGCGATGGACCGCGAGATCAATGCGAGGGACACCACGTTCCGCGCGTTCGCCGACATCTTCCACCACCGCATGATGAGCCTGTTCTACCGCAGCTGGGCTGACGCCCAGCCCACGGTGCAGATGGATCGTCCGGAGGAGGATCGTTTCAGGCTGTACATGGGCGCCCTGGTCGGCCTGGCCACGCCGGACCTGGACGATCGCGACGCGCTGCCGGACCAGTTCAAGCGGTTCTTCGCCGGGCGCCTGTTGCAGCAGGCGCGCAACGCCGAGGGCCTGCAGGGCATGCTGGAACGCTTTTTCCGCGTGCCGGTGGAGATCGTCGAGTTCATTGCCGAGTGGATGCGGCTGCCGTCCGATTCGCTGTTGCGCCTGGGCAGCTCCGGTGACGTGGCCGCGCTGGGCCTGACCACGGTCACCGGGCAGTACGTGCGCGGCAGCCAGCAACGGTTCCGCCTGCGCCTGGGGCCGCTCAGCCGCGCCCAGTTCAACAATTTCCTGCCGGGCGGCGAAGCGCTCCGGCAGCTGGTCGCCGCCGTGAAGACCTATCTCGGCGAGGAAAAAGCCTGGGACGTGCAGCTGGTGCTGAAAAGGGCCGACGTGCCGGTGACGCGCCTGGGGCGGGACGGAAGGATGGGATTGACGACGTGGCTGGGCTCGCCCCGGCACGCCGCCGACGTCGACGAGGTCGTGCTGCAACCGGCGGGTTAGCCGCCGGCGGCCGGATCGACGTCGCAGCAGACATGATGGGATTGGCAATCAACACAGAGGATCAATGACATGGCCGAGATCAGTCGCGGCGCGCTGTTCGGGAAACTCAACAAGCTCGCTTTCCGGTGCATCGAAAGCGCCACCGTGTTCTGCAAGCTGCGCGGCAACCCCTACGTGGAACTGGTGCACTGGATCCACCAGATCCTGCAATTGCAGGATTCGGACCTGCACCGCATCGTCAAGCAGTTCAACCTGAACCCGTCGAACCTGGCGCGCGACATCACCGATGCGCTGGACCGGCTGCCGCGCGGCTCTTCGTCCATTTCCGATCTCTCCAGCAATGTCGAGGACGCCGTCGAGCGCGGCTGGGTGTTCGCCACGCTGATGTTCGGCGAGGCACAGGTGCGTACCGGTTACCTGATCGTCGGCTGCCTGCGCACGCGCAACCTGCGCAATGCCCTGGTCAACATTTCCGCCGAGTTCGACAAGATCAAGCCTGAAACGCTGGTGGAGAAGTTCGCCGAGGTGGTCGGCGGCTCGCCCGAGGACGGGCAGAGCGCCAACGACGGATTCCGGATGGGCGGCGGCAGCGCGCCCGGCGAAGCCAGCGGTGCGATGTCGCCGGCGCAGATGGGCAAGCAGGAGGCGCTGGCGCAGTTCACCATCGACCTCACCGCACAGGCGCGCGACGGCAAGATGGATCCGATCGTCGGGCGCGACGACGAGATCCGCCAGCTGGTCGACATCCTGATGCGCCGGCGCCAGAACAACCCGATGCTGGTCGGCGAGGCCGGCGTAGGCAAGACCGCGGTGATCGAGGGCTTCGCCATGCGCATCGCCATCGGCGACGTGCCGCCGCCGCTGAAGGACGTGCAGCTGCGCGTGCTCGACGTGGGCCTGCTGCAGGCCGGCGCCAGCATGAAGGGCGAGTTCGAGAACCGCCTGAAGCAGGTGATCGAGGAAGTGCAGTCCTCGACCAGGCCGATCATCCTGTTCATCGACGAGGCGCACACCCTGGTCGGCGCCGGCGGCGCGGCCGGCACCGGCGATGCGGCGAACCTGCTGAAGCCGGCGCTGGCTCGCGGCAACCTGCGCACCATCGGCGCCACCACCTGGGCCGAGTACAAGAAGCACATCGAGAAGGACCCGGCGCTGACCCGCCGCTTCCAGACCGTGCAGATCGACGAGCCCAGCGAGGAGAAGGCGATCCTGATGATGCGCGGCGTCGCCAGCGTGATGGAGAAGCACCACAAGGTGCAGATCCTCGACGAGGCGCTGGAAGCGGCGGTCAAGCTGTCCCACCGCTACATCCCCGCGCGCCAGCTGCCGGACAAGTCGGTGAGCCTGCTCGATACCGCCTGCGCCCGCGTGGCGATCAGCCAGCATGCCGTGCCGGCCGAGGTGGACGACACCCGCAAGCGCATCCAGGCGCTGGAAACCGAGCTGGAGATCATCGCCCGCGAGAAGAACGTCGGCGTCAACGTGACCGCCCGCGAAGAGAGCGCCAACGAGAAGCTGGCCGCGCAGAAGGCACGCCTGGAAGCGCTGGAGGCGAACTGGATCAAGGAGAAGGATCTGGTCGAGAAAATCCTCGACATTCGTTCGAAGCTGCGCGGTTCCTCGGCGCCGGTCGAAGGCACCGGCAGCGCGCTGGAAGAGTCGGCCAGCCAGGCCGCGGAAGCCAGCGCGGAGTCCGCAACCGGGGAAGCCGCGCTTGCCGGTGACGAGCGCGTCGCCGCGCTGAAGGAACTGCAGGACCTGCAAGGCCAGCTCGCCGAGCTGCAGGGCGAACATCCGCTGATCCTCGCCTCGGTCGACCAGCAGGCCGTGGGTTCGGTGGTGTCGGACTGGACCGGCATTCCGGTCGGGCGCATGGTCAAGAGCGAAGTCGAGACCGTGATGAACCTGGCCAAGCTGATGGGCCAGCGGGTCATCGGCCAGGACCACGCGATGGAGATGATCGCCAAGCGCATCCAGACCTCGCGCGCCGGCCTGGTCGATCCGAACAAGCCGATCGGCGTATTCATGCTGGCCGGCACCTCCGGCGTCGGCAAGACCGAGACCGCCCTGGCCCTGGCCGAAGCGCTGTATGGCGGCGAGCAGAACATCATCACCATCAACATGAGCGAATTCCAGGAGGCGCACACCGTCTCCACGCTCAAGGGCGCGCCCCCCGGCTACGTCGGCTACGGCGAGGGCGGCGTGCTCACCGAGGCGGTGCGCCGCAAGCCGTACTCCGTGGTGCTGCTGGACGAGGTGGAGAAGGCCCACCCGGACGTCCACGAGATCTTCTTCCAGGTGTTCGACAAGGGCGTGATGGAAGACGGCGAGGGTCGCCAGATCGACTTCAAGAACACCCTGATCCTGCTCACCACCAACGCCGGCACCGACATGATCGCCGGCCTGTGCAAGGACCCCGAGCTGATGCCCGACCACGAGGGCATGGCCAAGGCGCTGCGCGAGCCGCTGTTGAAGATCTTCCCGCCCGCGCTGCTGGGCCGCCTGGTGACGATCCCGTACTACCCGTTGAGCCCCGAGATGCTGGGCAAGATCGTCAAGCTGCAGATCAACCGCATCAAGAAGCGCGTCGAGGCCCGCTACAAGATCCCGTTCGACTACAGCGAGGACGTGGTGAAGCTGGTGGTCGAGCGTTGTACCGAGACCGAGTCGGGCGGTCGCATGATCGACGCCATCCTGACCAACTCGATGCTGCCGGACATCTCGCGGGCGTTCCTCACGAAGATGATGGAGGGCGAGCAGGTTGCCAAGGTGGAAGTGGGGGTGACGGACGGGGAGTTTTCTTACGGGTTTGGGTGAGGCTCCTCCCCAAGTGGACGGGCATTCGCATCCTATATCGCAATCCTACGAATACCGAGGCAACGCAATGGCGAAATACGTGGTTTTGAACCTCGCAGATCCCGATGGCATCGGTCCGGTGTCGAGGGTGAAATCCGGCCTGAAAGTGCGCCAGCAGAGAAAAAGCATAGGTGTTGGGGGAGATGACGTACCGGTGTACGACCTGTTCGAGATGCTCGATACGGTCAAGGACAGCTGGGATGCCGACCTGGGGCCTGCGCTCGGCAAGGTTCGTGACGACTGCAACGCGGCGGACAAGATTTTCCTGTGCACGCACGGTACTGCTACCGACACTGAGCACGGTTTCGCGAAAGCCAGTGGCGGTTCGCCGCTGGCTACATGGAAAGGCTTTGGCCGCTTGATGCGCCGGTTGTTGCCGCGTAAGGACAGGGTCTATCAAGTCTGTCTGGTCATGTGTTACGGCGCGCGTACCGACACATACCATTCACGCGACCTGGATCACCAAGGCATGATCCCTCCGGCTCAGCTGAAAACCAGTTTTGCCTACAAGCTGTACAAGTACCTGTGCGACGGACACGGACGCAACATTCGCATGACCGCCAGAACCGGCGCCGTTGCATTCGATGAGAAGACCGGGAGCTCTTCGGTTGAGCAGGAAGCAGCTATCGACATTGCGCTGGAGAAGGAAGAGTACCTGCGCAGCCCCAAGGTTCAGCAGCTCATCGCAAAGTGGAAAAAATACAAGGACGAGTCTTGGGGGGAATCTGAAAAGAAGGGTCTCAAATGGATGGGGGTAGATGAAAAGTACAAAAGAGACTCCAATGCCTATGCAAGCCCCTTCAGTGGGATGAAGCAAGCCGGCAAGGCCTATCACCAGATGCTGGCTCGGAAGAATGACTACCAGATGCGCAAGGACGCGCTCCATGATCTGGCCAAGTACGGAAAGCTTGTTTACGAAAGCGATGGTGCCGGTGGTGTGAGGATTATCAACAAGTACGGTGTGATCGGAACCGGTATCGGGCCGGCCACGCTTCTCTACGCCGGCCCATTCATCTAGGCCATACAGGGTGTTCGGCTTCAGGTACAGCCTCGCCCGCGCCCTATTAAGAAAATAGGGTCTAGGAGATTTGGTCAAGTTGACTTTGTCGGGCGCTGGTGTGCCTTTCTGCATGCTTTGGTGAGCACCGAGCGCCCCGAATCGCGTGACATCATCTAATGGGATAACGACAATGCCTTCCACACCACTCAGCCGCGCCGAATTCATCGCCATGGGCGAGCTCGCCAAGGCGCGACGCCAGCTCGTCGTCAACATGTTCGGAGGCACCAGGCTCAAGTTCGGCAGTGCCAGCGTGCTGTCGACGGGGAAGTCGCTGCTGTCGTCCGGCAAGAAGCTGAAATCGGGCGTCGGCAAGCTGGCCAAGGGCGGCAGCACCGCGAGCAAGGTCGCCAGCGTGCCGGGCATGAAGGAGGCGTTCGAGAACTTCATGGTCGAATGCGCCGACGTGGAGAACATCCACGACGTGATCGAGGCGATCGGCGGCGAGGTGTTGCACGAGCTGGTGTCGGAGGTAACGCCCTACCTCGGCGTCGTCACCAGCACGGTGAAGCTGGCCAAGGCGGCAAAGACCGTGGCGCAGGACGGCTACAACCTTTACAAGAGCGACGAGTACAAGAACGGCTTCCGCATGGGCGACCCGAGCGCGGCGGCCGAGGCCATCCAGGCGATCATCAGGCGCGACCTGGCGCAGCACTCGGTGAAACTGGGCCAGCAGACCGCGGCTACCGGCGCGAAGATCGGCGGCCTGTTCGCCGACTTCGGCACGGCTACCACCGCCGCGATCGGCGTGGCCAACACGCTGGCCAGCCTGGGCCTGCTGCTGTTCTCGCTGGGGCTGGACATCAAGGACATGCGCGCCGGCAACAAGCGGCTGGCGGCACCCAATACGCTGGATCTCACCGTGTTCAACGAGTGCCCGATCCTCGGCTGTTATCTGCTCACCTGCGCCGACACCTCGGCGGTGGCCAACATGTTCGTCGCCGACATCGGCCTGCCGGGCTGGATGGACAAGGTCGAGCTGATGAAGAAGAAGCAGATGGACCCGATGCTCAAGATCGCCAACAAGAACATCATGAGCTCGCGTCTTCAGCTGGAAGGGCTGACCAGCGACAAGGGCACCCACGCCAAGAAGGGCTTCTTCGCGAGCATCAAGAGCAAGGCCATGAAGCAGATCGGGCTGAGCTGAGGCGAGCGAAGGCGAGCGGCCCTCGCCGCGACGCACCGACACCATTCCAATGGCCTGACTCCCGGCGGCGGGCCACCCGACGCTGCGCCCATTTGTTGCGATTGATTCGCATTTGCGGTTCAATATCCCTGGTCGAAGCCGACGCCGCGCCATCGCGTCGAGGCGCGTCACTGCGGCGCTCGCTCGTGCCATGCCGCTGCGGGACGAGTGCCGCCGAATACGGATTTCCATGAGCCAACTGCCAGTCACCACCACGTCGGCCCACCCGACGCCTCAATCGTCATGGATGTGCTGGGCGTCGCCAGATCTTGCCGCGGTGGCCCGACGATGAAGGCCGTTGATGCGGGTTCGGTCCGCCACGCCGTGCTCGGCAGCGCGCTGATGCTGGGCGGGTCCGCACTGCTGGCAGCGGGGTTGTGGCATGTCGATGCCTGGCAATGGCGCGACCCGGGCGGCGCGCACTGGCGGGTGGCCGGGGCGGCGCTGGCCGGCACATGGCTGCTCCTGTCCGGCCTGCTGCGCTTCCGGCGTCGTGCCGGGCCGCGCCCGCCGGTGGCTGTGAAGGACATGGCGGCCGGCCAGCCGACCCGGCCTGAGGCGGGCGACGCTTCCATCGCCCGGGCGCGGCCGGGGGAGCAGACGCTGCGCGTGGTCTATGCCAGCCAGACCGGCTTTGCCGGGCAGCTGGCGCGGCAGACCTCGCAAAGCCTGCGACTCGCCGGGCTGTCGGCTCCCGTGGACGGCATCGACCGTCTCTCGCTCGACGATCTGCGCCAGGCCGGTCGGGTGCTGTTCGTGGTCAGCACCACTGGCGATGGCGAGCCACCGGACATGGCGCTGGCGTTCTGTCGGGGGCCGATGCAGCAGCCCGCGTCCCTGGCCGGCCTGGAGTACGGGCTGCTGGCCCTGGGCGACAGCGACTACGAGGACTTCTGCGGCTTCGGCCGGCAACTGCAGCGTTGGCTGCAGGCCAGCGGGGCACGGGCCTTGTTCGACCCGGTGGAGGTGGACAGCGAGGATGACGCCAGTCTGCGCCACTGGCAGCATCACCTGGCCAAGCTCGGCGGCCTGGCCGACCTGCCCGACTGGCAGGCGCCGAGGTACCGGCGCTGGCAACTGGTGGAACGACGCCTGCTCAATCCGGGCGGCGTGGGCGAGCCCTGCTTCCATCTGGCGCTGAAACCGCTGGAGGGCGGAGCGGACTGGCAAGCCGGCGACCTGGCCGAGATCGGTCCCCGTCAAGCCGCCGACGCGGTGGCGGCATGGCTGGCGGCGCGCGGGCTGGATGGCCGCGTCGTGGTGCCGTTCGGACAGCGGGAGCGGCTGCCGCTGGCGACCTTGCTGGCGCGCTGCCGTCTGCCGGAGCCGGCCGAGGTCGACGGCCTGGACGAGGAGGGCGTCGCCGCGGTGCTGCAGCAGTTGCCGCATCGCGCGTATTCGATCGCCTCGCTGCCGCAGGATGGCACGCTGCAATTGATCGTGCGCCGGATGCGCGCGCGTGGCGGCTATCCCGGGTTGGGCTCGGGCTGGCTTACCGAGCACGCGCCGATCGGCGCGGAGATCGCGCTGCGCGTGCGCAGCAACGTCAACTTCCATGCGCCTCGCGATGCGCGCCCGTTGGTGCTGATCGGCAATGGCACGGGCCTGGCCGCCTTGCGCGCCCTGCTCAAGCAGCGCATCGCCGTCGGCCGGACGCGCAACTGGCTGCTGTTCGGCGAGCGTCATCGTGCGCACGACTTCCTCCACCGGGAAGACATCGAGCGCTGGATCGGCGAAGGCGCCATCGAGCGCGCCGATTTTGCCTGGTCGCGCGACCAGGGCGAGCGCATCCATGTGCAGCAGCGTCTGCGCGAAGCCGGCGACGAGCTGCGGCGCTGGGTCGACGAGGGGGCGGCGATCTACGTCTGCGGCAGCCTCGACGGGCTGGCCCCCGGCGTCGATGCGGCGTTGTGCGACGTGCTGGGGGCGGGACAGGTCGCGCAGTTGCGTGAGCAGGGGCGTTATCGCCGCGACGTCTACTGACGTCCGCTCAGGCGTAGGCGCGCCGGCGCTCGCGATGCGGCGGGTAGTAGGCGAACACGTGGCTGTTGCTGCCGTAGAAGTCGATGTTCTCGATGTGCTCGCCGCCGAGTCGCTCGGCCAGCCGGTCGGAGGCCTCGTTGCCGATGCGCACCAGGCTGATCACCCGCGGCGCGCGCAGCTGGTTCCAGGCGAAATCCAGCGTCGCATTGCCCGCCTCGGTGGCATAGCCCTGGTGGCGATGGGCCGGCTTGAGCATCCAGCCCAGCTCCAGGTCCGGCCAGCCGTCCGGATACATCAGGCCGGCGCGGCCGACGAACTCGCCGGTGTCCTTCAGCTCCAGCGCCCACATGCCGAAACCGCGCAACTGCCAGTGGCCCAGCAGCATCGCCAGCGAGCGCCACGCGTTGGTGCGATCCAGTGGCTGGCCATCGCCGACCCAGCGGGTGCTGTCCGGGTCGGCCAGCATCGCGGCGTAATCGTCGAAGTGTCTTTCGCCCAGTGCGGTCAGGCGCAACCGCGGCGTCTCGAGGACAGGAATCTCAACCATCACCATCAACCATCACGACCCGGTTCGAGGGAATGCCAGCAGCTCGGCCAGGGCACGGGTGCTGCTGGCGAGACTCTCTCGCCAGGACAACCCCGTGATTGTCTCACCGGTGGCCGCATCGACAAAGTCCTCAGCCTGGCCCGGGGGCAGCAGGTGGCGGTAGTCCACGGTGATCTCGCTGCCGGCGGGGAGGTCGGCCAGGGCAAACACGAAACCCAGGTGCCACAACCCGTTCGGCGTGAAGCTGTGGTTGATGTAGCACTCGTCGGGCCATTCGGGCGACAGCGTGTAACGATCCTCGAACCAGCGCGCGCTGGCGTGCCACAACGCCTGCAACGATTCGGATGCCTCGATCTCGCCCTGCCGCCAGGTCTGCGAGATGCCGTCGGGTGCGGTGATGACCCGGCCGGCGGCTACCGCCTCGTCGAGGAACAAACCCTTGCCGGCACCGGCGATGGCGGAGGCGGCAATGTGGTAGCGCGGGAGGATCATGGCGACGCGGCGGCGGGAGCGGCGCGCGAGTGTAGCGCAAGCGGTGCCGGGACGCGCACCGCTTGCACGCGCCCGCCAGGGGCTACTCGCCGGCAGCCTGCTTGCCGTGTCCCGGCTTCGGCTTTGCGGTATCGGCGGATGCCGCGTCGTCGGCAAGCAGGATCGCGCCGCGGTTGCGCTCAATCGTGGCCTTGCCGAGCCCCTTGATGTGCTTGAGGTCGTCGACCTTCTTGAACGGGCCATGGGCCTCGCGCCAGGCCACGATGGCCTCGGCGCGCGTGGCGCCGATCCCGTCGAGGGACTTGGCGATGGCGCGGGCATCGGCCTTGTTGATGTTGACCGGCGTGGCGGCGAGCAGCAGCCCCGGTGCGGCGAGGCCCAGCGCGAGGGCCGTGGCGGCGAGCTTGTGGAACATGGTTCTTCCTCCGTGAAAAGGGTGGGTTTGCTGGCGAATCGCGGCAGGCGTTGCCGCTTCGCCACCATGCGTGCCGCCGCGCGCTGGCGCAGCCGGGCCCCGGGGATGCCCGGCGTGCGGCTTGCGCCCCTGTCGTCGTGGGTGTCCACCGCCGGTGCCGTCGGTGCCGCGGCGGGGCGCTGCTACAATGCGCGATTGTTCGCCACGTTGGAGTTGCCCATGGATACCAGCCGTCTGTCCCGTTTCGTCAGCGATTTGTGGGATGCGGAGATCGTGCCGCAGCTGGTGGAGTACATCCGCATCCCCAACAAGTCGCCGATGTTCGACAAGGACTGGGTGGCGCACGGCCACATGGATGCCGCGGTGAAGCTGATGGAGACCTGGGCGCGCTCCAAGCTGAGCCAGCTGCCCGGTGCCACGCTGGAAGTGGTGCGGCTGGAGGGGCGCACGCCGCTGATCTACATCGAGGTGCCGGGCCAGGGCGATGACACCGTGATGCTGTACGGCCACCTGGACAAGCAGCCGGAGATGACCGGCTGGGCCGAGGGCCTGGGTCCGTGGACGCCGGTGCTCAAGGGCGACAAGCTGTACGGCCGCGGTGGCGCCGACGACGGCTACGCGATCTTCGGCTCGCTGGCCGCGCTGCTGGCGCTGCACGAGCAGGGCATCCCGCACGCGCGCTGCGTGGTGATGATCGAGGCCTGCGAGGAGTCGGGCAGCTACGATTTGCCGTTCTACGTCGACCACCTGGCCGAGCGCATCGGCAGCCCCTCGCTGGTGGTGTGCCTGGATTCCGGCTGCGGCAACTACGACCAGCTGTGGCTGACCACCTCGCTGCGCGGCATGACCGGCGGCAACCTCACCGTGCAGGTGCTGGAGGAAGGCGTGCATTCGGGTGACGCCTCCGGCGTGGTGCCGTCCAGCTTCCGCATCCTGCGCGAGCTGCTGTCGCGGCTGGAAGACCCGGAAACCGGCGCGATCAAGCCCAGGGAGCTGTACGTCGAGATCCCGCCGCAGCGCATCGAGCAGGCAAAGCTCTCGGCCGAAGTGCTCGGCGAGGACATCTACGACAAGTTCCCCTGGGTCGAGGGCATGCAGCCGGTCACCACGGATCTGGCCGAGCTGGTGCTCAACCGCACCTGGCGCCCGCAGCTGGCGGTGACCGGCATCGGCGGCATTCCGCCGCTGGAAAGCGCCGGCAACGTGCTGCGTCCGTTCACCGCGGTCAAGCTGAGCCTGCGCGTGCCGCCCACGCTGAACGGTGCCAGGGCCGGCGAGTTCGTCAAGCAGCTGCTGGAGAAGGACCCGCCGTACGGCGCCAAGGTCACCTTCACCCTGGAAAAGGACGGCTCGGGCTGGAACGCGCCGGCGCTGTCGCCGTGGCTGGAGCAGGCGGTGGCCGACGCCTCGCAGAACTATTTCGGCGCCCCGGCCGCCTACATGGGCGAAGGCGGCAGCATTCCGTTCATGGGCATGCTGGGCGAGAAATTCCCCCAGGCGCAGTTCCTGATCACCGGCGTGCTCGGTCCGCATTCCAACGCGCATGGCCCCAACGAGTTCCTGCACATCCCCACCGGCAAGAAGGTCAGCATGGTAGTGGCCGACGTGGTGGCCAGGCACTTCAAGCAGGGCTGAAAGTGGGGAGTGAGCGAAGAGGATCTGGTTGGGAGCCGGCCGCGTCGCGCCTTGCTCCTCGCTCACTCCTCGTTTCCTGCTGCCCCGGTTTTCCCCCGCGGAGTCCGCACGATGTCCAGCCACGCCTACCTCGCCGCCAACTGGTCCGACATTCGCCGCCGGGTGGACGAGGCCTGCCGGGCGGCCGGGCGAGATCCGACCGAGGTAGACATCCTGCCGGTCAGCAAGACCTTCGGTCCGGAGCTGATCCGGGCCATGGTGGCGCTGGGCGTGCACCGCTTCGGCGAGAACAAGGTGCAGGAGATCCGCGACAAGTCCGCGCTGCTGGCAGACTGCGGAATCGATTGGGTGATGATCGGCCACCTGCAGACCAACAAGGCGAAAGACGTGGCCCGGCTGGCCAGCGAGGTGCAGTCGCTGGATCGGCTGGAACTCGCCGAGGCGCTGGACCGGCGCCTGCAGCACGAAGGTCGGGCCCTCGACGTGCTGGTGCAGGTCAAGACCTCTTCCGAGCCCAGCAAATACGGTCTCCCGCCTGAACAGCTGGCCGGCTTCCTGAACAACCTGCGTCGCTACGAGACCCTGCGCGTCCGCGGCCTGATGACCCTGGCGATCCACTCCAGCGAGCCGGCCGAGATCCGCGCCTGCTTTCGGCTGCTGCGCGAACTGCGCGACCGGGAAGTCAGGCAAGGGCATGATTTGACGAAACTTTCCATGGGCATGAGCGGCGATTTCCCGCTCGCCGTCGCCGAGGGGGCGACCGAGTTGCGCATCGGCACGGCGATTTTCGGCAAGCGGGCCTACCCGGATTCGTACTATTGGCCCGAATCGACCGAAGGCTCGTGAATGCCATGAAAATCAGTGGCTTGCCCGAAACGTGCGCGGCATCCCGGAATCCCGAAACGGCAGGGTTCACTTAACCTCAATCCAACATACCGGGGGTGGTGGCTTGGTATTTTCACAGCCCTGTTACGCCGCCATCGTGCTCCGGTGACGGCAACTCTGTGAATACCCCGGGATTTTCCTGCATGCCCACCCAGCGATTGATCGTGTTTGCTGCGCTTGTGCCTGCGCTGCTGTTTTCCGGAATCCTTCACGCCACCCATGTCGATGCCGCCTTGAGCGCGCCCGTCGCGGCCCGGGTGGCCGCCCCGCTGCTGCAGCCGCTGCCGGTGTTCAGCCCCGCGGTTCGCCTGAGCCAGTCGGTGCTGCCGGACAACGGCAACGACCTGCTTCCGGCGTCGAAGATCGCCCAGGCGGATGCCGCCAGGCCGGCCGCCGCCGTTGCCGCGGCGCAGAGCCCGGAAGCCGCGGTTGCCACCCGCAACATCACCGACCTGCGCAAGGCGCTGCTGGCCGCGGCCATGGGCCTGCGCGACATCCGCTACGTGCGCGGCGGGCGCAACCCCGCCACCGGCTTCGATTGCAGCGGCTTCGTGCGCTACGTGTTCTCCCATGCCATCGGCCTGCAGTTGCCGAGCACCTCCGCCAGCCAGTTCCTGGCCGGCATCAAGGTCAAGCGCGACGACATCAAGCCTGGCGACCTGGTCTTCTTCCGTACCCACGGCCGGCATCGGATCTCGCACGTGGGCATCTACATTTCCGGCGGGCGTTTCATCCACTCGCCCAGTGCCGGCAAGTCGGTGGAGATCTCCAGCCTGGACGACGGCTACTGGGCCAAGCGTTTCGCCGGCGCCAAGCGGCCGGAGGCGATGGCGGTGGCCGCCAGCAAGGGTTGAGTGCCTGCAAGGGTGCGTTCCGCAGCCGCCGCAAGGCGGCTTTTTTACGGGCCGCCGACGCCCAAACACGGCCGCGGCAAACGTCCGCCGCGACGCGGCTGCATGGCGGCGGCGCGCGCTCGCCGTTAGGCTTGGGTCTGGACCCTTTCCGGAAATGACTGATGCCTCTTGATTTGCCGCCGGTCACGCGCAACCTGCTGATCGCCAACGTCGTCGTCTACCTGCTGCAGCAATTCTTCGGGGAGGTCTTCCTGCAGTATTTCGCGCTGTGGCCGTGGGGACCCGACCAGGTGTTCCGCACGGCGCAGGGGCTGGCGTCGATCGGTTTCCGCCCCTGGCAGCTGGTCACCTACGCCTTCATGCACGGCGGCCTGACCCACATCGCGTTCAACATGTTCGCGCTGTTCATGTTCGGCGGCACCATCGAGCGCACCTTCGGCGCGCGCAATTTCATCGTCTACTATTTCGTCTGCGCGATCGTCGCGGCGCTGGCCCAGCTGATCGTGGTGCACTGGTTCACCCACGGCTTCTATCCCACGCTCGGCGCCTCGGGCGCGATCTTCGGCCTGTTGCTGGCCTTCGGCATGCTGTACCCGCACGAGAAGATGATGCTGATCTTCCTGCCGGTGCCGATCCCGGCGTGGATCTTCGTGATCGGCTACGCGGCGGTGGAGCTGGTGCTGGGCGTGACCGGCACCCAGGCCGGCGTCGCCCATTTCGCCCATCTCGGCGGCATGGTCGGCGGCATCGTGCTGATCCAGTACTGGCGCGGCAAACTGCCGATCAAGCCGGCGCGGCGATTGATGCGCTAGCGCCGGAGCCGCGGCGCGTAGGCGGGCACTGCCCGCCATCTTCCATCTCACGAGCAAGAAGCCGGCGGGCAGTGCCCGCCCTGCGTTTCGGGATGCTCAGCGCAGGGCGAGGAAGTCCGCGCTGACCACGAAGCGCACCGCGTCCAGTCGCAGGCGTGCCTGGGGGAGCGCGCCGAGCAGGGCGTGGCGCTCGTCGGTGACGGCGGTGATCTCGGCGTCGCTGATCGCGGGGTTCACCGCGCGCAGGGCGAGCAGGCGCGAGAGTTCGTTGTCCAGCGAGTCGGTGGCGGCGGCCACCGCCGCGTCGATGTCGGCCTGGGCGCGGCTGCCGGCCAGCGCTTCGGCGCACTCCAGCATCGGCGGCACCAGCTTGCCGAGGAACTTGCGGTAGCGCGCCACCTCGATGTGGCGGTCGCTGGCCTTGCGCAACGCCGCTTCGCTGGGGGTGAAGTCGGCGCGTTCGGCCAGGCGGGTGTCGACGGTGACCACCAGCGGCGTGGGCGGCAGGAAGCGCTCGGCATCGAGCCGGCGGTCGGCCACGCATTCGAGCACGTAGACGGCCTGCAGCAGCGCGGTGCGCGGGCCCAGCACGTCGTCGACCATGAAGGCGGCATTGCCCTGTTCGCCGGACAGCGCCAGGTCCAGTGCGCCGGCCACCAGCGGGTGGTCCAGCCGCAGCAGCGGCAGGTCTTCGCGCGCCAGTGCCACCTCGCGCGAGAAAGTGACCGACTGCGGGCCCTCGGCGAAACCGGGCAGGGCATCGGTGGAGAGGTATTGCGGATCGAGCAGCAGCACCTGCGCGCCGAGTTCCTCGGCATGGATGCCGAACGCTTCGAGCAGGCGCTGCACGAAAGCGTCGCGGCTGGGGTCGTCGTCGTCGCGGCGGAAGGCCTGCTGCAGCTCGTCGGCGTGCGGGTCGCGGCTGGAGGCGAGTTCCAGCAGATGGTCTCGACCGCCACGGATGAGCGCCGCCATCTGCTCGTGGCTGGCGCGGGTTTCGGCGAGCAGGGCGTCGAGTTCCTGGTCGCGGTTGTCGTCGCCGCGGGCGTGTTCGTCGGCCAGCCGCGCCAGCGGCTCGCCGTAGCGTCGCAGCAGTTCGCGGCCGTCGGCCGGGCTCGAGCGGAAAGCGTCGACGCCCTCGTCGTACCAGCGCGCCAGCACGTGCTGGGCGCTGTCGGCCACGGCCAGGATGTGGATGGCGATGTCGTGCTTCTGGCCGATGCGATCGAGGCGGCCGATGCGTTGTTCGAGCAGGTCCGGGTCCAGCGGCAGGTCCCACAGCACCAGCCGGTGCGCGAACTGGAAGTTGCGCCCTTCCGAGCCGATTTCCGAGCACAGCAGCAGTCGCGCGCCGTCGGGCTGGGCGAAGTACGCGGCGTTGCGATCGCGCTGCACGATGCTGAGGCCTTCGTGGAAACGCGCCACGCCGACGCCGCTCTTCGTGCGCAGCGCTTCTTCCAGCGCCAGCACCTTGGCCTGGCTGCGGCAGATCAGCAGGAACTTGTCCTGCGGATGCTCCTCCAGCAGCGCGATCAAGGCGTCGATGCGCGGGTCGGCGCTGTAGTCGACTTCGATCAGCGCGGGCGGCTGCTGGATGTCGGCGTGGAACTCGGCCAGCAACGCCTGCCGGGTGCTGTCGTCGATGGCGGCGGCGTCCAGCAGGTGCCATTCGGGCAGTCGCCGGGGAAAACCGCCGACGCCGGCGCGATTGTTGCGGAACATCACGCGACCGGTGCCGTGGCGGTCGATCAGCGCGGCCAGCAGTTCGCGCGCGTTGGCCGGCCTGGTGGAATCGGCCAGCAGCGCGGTGAGCGCCGCGTCGCCATGGAAGGCTTCGGCCAGGGCGGCGTGCTGGCGGGCATCCAGCGGCTGGCTGTCGAGCAGGCGGTCGGCGATGGCCGACAGCGCGCGGTAGGAATCGGCTTCGGCCAGATAGCCGTCCAGATCGTGGTAACGCTGCGGATCGAGCAGGCGCAGGCGGGCGAAGTGGCCGCTGCGCCCGAGTTGCTCGGGCGTGGCGGTGAGCAGGATCACGCCGGGGATCGCGGCGGCCAGTTTTTCCACCATCGCGTAGCGCGGGCTGGCGGCTTCCGGTGACCAGGCCAGGTGATGGGCTTCATCCACCACCAGCAGATCCCACGGCGCCTCCAGCAGTTGCTTCGCGTATTTCGGCGAGCTTTCCAGGAAGCCGAAGTCGGCGATCACCAGCTGCTCGTCCTCGAACGGGTTGCCGGTGTCGCCGGACTGTTCGAGCGCCTCGCAGCGCTCCTCGTCGTAGATCGCGAAGCTGAGGTTGAAGCGGCGCAGCATCTCCACGAACCACTGGTAGACCAGGGTGTCGGGCAACAGCAGCAGCACGCGCGAGGCGCGGCCGGTGGCGAGCTGGCGGGCGATGATCATGCCCGCCTCGATGGTCTTGCCGAGGCCGACCTCGTCGGCCAGCAACACACGCGGAGGGCGGCGGGCCGAGGCGATGCCGGCCACGCGCAACTGGTGCGGCACCAGCCCGATGCGCGCCGCGCCCAGGCCCCACATCGGCGAACGGCGCGCTTCGGCACGCCGCCGGAGGCCTTCCAGGCGCAGCTCGAACTGCGCCACGGAATCGGTGCGCCCGCCGATCAGGCGGTCGTCGGCCTGGCTCACGCTCTGTTCGTCGTCGAGCTGGCCTTCCTCCAGTTCGCGCCCTTCGCCGCGGTAGACGAGCAGGTCGTTCCTCGCCTCGACGCGTTCGACCAGGAACGCGATGCCCTTGCCCGCCACGCGCTGGCCAGCGCGGAACTCGGCGCGGATCAGCGGCGCCGAGTCGATCGCGTAGGGTCGCAGCACGCCGGCCTTGGCGAACAGCACCTGCACGCCGCGTCCCTCGACGCGCAACACGGTGCCGAGGCCAAGCTCGGGTTCGGCGGAGGAGATCCAGCGTTGACCGGGTACGAACATGGTGCAGCCATCAGCGTCGGGGGTCGACGATTATCCGCCGTGCGCCGCGCCGAGGGAACCGTTGCGGCGATCAGGTGGCGGACCACTGCCGCAGCAGGTTGTGGTAGACGCCGGTCAGTTGCAGCACGGCAGCGTGGTCGGCGCCGGTTCGAGTCAGCGCCTGGATCGAGGTGTCCAGCTCGAACAGCAGCCGGCGCTGGCCGTCGTCGCGAACCAGGCTTTGCACCCAGAAGAACGAGGCCAGCCGCGCGCCGCGAGTCACCGGTGCCACCCGGTGCAGGCTGCTGGACGGATAGACGATGAGGTCGCCGGCGGGCAGTTTCACCTCGTGCTCGCCGTAGCTGTCGCTGACGATCAGTTCGCCGCCCTCGTACTCGTCCGGTTCGCCGAGGAACAGCGTGCACGAGACGTCGCTGCGCAACTGCCCGCCGCCATCAGGCAGGGCCATCACCGCGCCGTCGACGTGGAAGCCGTACTGGCCGCCGTCGGCATAGCGGTTGAAGCGTGGCGGCAGGATGCGCAGCGGCAGCGTGGCGGCGTGGAACAGCGGTTGCGCGGCCAGCGCCGTCAGCACGGTTTCGCCCAGTTGCCGGCGCAGCGGCGAGGCGTCGGGCAGTTGCTGGTTGCGCTTGACCCGCGCGCCCTGCGCGCCCACCGTTTCGCGGCCGTCGATCCACGGCGCCGCGTCGAGCGACTCGCGCATCCGCCTGATCTGCTCCGCGCTCAGTACGCCGGGAATGTGCAGCAGCATGGGTCACCCGCGGGAAGTGGTGGCGTGGGTCGGCGGCTCAAAAGCGCAGCTGCGCGGTGAGCATCGCCGAGCGCGGCATGGCCGGCGTGTAACGGTAGCCGCTCTTGTTGATCGCCGCGACGTAGTGCCTGTCGAAGGCATTGTAAACATTGAGCTGCAGGTCGAGGTGCGTGTTCACCTCGAAGCTGGCCATCGCGTCGAACACCCAGTAGCCGCGGGTGAAGGCCGGCGTGCCGACCGCACCGTCGCTGCCGCGCTTCATCCCGCCGGCATGGCGTGCGCCGCCGCCGAGGGTGAGGTTGAACGGCAGCCGGTATGTGGTCCACGCGGTGAACGCGCTGGTCGGCGTGTACGGCAGGTCGGCGGAGCCGTCACTGGTCACCGCGCTGCCGCGGATGACCTTGGCGTCCATGCGGGTATAGCCGGTGCTCACCGCCCAGCGGTCGGTGATCCTGCCGACCGCGCCGATCTCCACGCCTTGCACGCGCTTCCTGCCGACCTGGTAGTACAGGCCATCGGTCGGGTCCTGCACCAGGTCGTTGCTGACCGTGGTGCGGTACAGCGCACCGGTCAGCAGCAGCCTGTCGCCCAGCACGCTCCACTTCGTGCCCAGCTCGACGGTGCGCGCGCGCTGGGGGTCGAGGTCGGGATTGTCGGCACTGTTCGACGCGTTGCTGAGGGTGAGCGTGTTGCCGCCCGGTGGCTCCTGCGACATGGCGAAGTTGGCGTAGATGCTGCCGGCGGCGACTGGCTTGAACAGCACGCCGAGTTTGTAATTGGGCAGGTTGCCGGAGAGGCGCGCGTCCACGCTGGGCAGCACCGTGCCGGCCGGGTGACTGCCGCAGGCCGGGCCGCGCCGGCCGCCGCAGACGTCGGTGCTGACGAACCGCGTGCGGTAATGGTCCAGCCGCGCGCCGGCGTTGAGTTGCCAGCGCTCGCCGAATTTGAGCGTGTCGAACAGGTAGGCCGCGACGGTATCGGTCTTGCCGTTGCCGTGGGCGCCGTTGCGGGCGTAGGCCAGGCCGCCCTGGTCGGGGTCGGGCCGGTACAGGTTTGCCGGGGGCCAGGTGCTGCCGGAGAGCGGGGCAATGCCCTGCGTCGCGGCTTGCTCGCGGCTGAGCTCGATGCCGGCGCTGAGGTCGTGGCCGACCGCGCCGGTGTCGAAGCTGGCGGTGAGGTTGGTCTGGTTGGTGAGGATGCGGTTGGTCTGGTGCTTGAAGGTCGGGTTGCTGCGCGCCACCGTCCAGGTCGAGGGGTCATCCGGGTCCGGCGTCGACAGGTGCGCCGCGGTGGCCGTGAACGAGGTGAGCAGGTAATCCTGGCGCGTGCGGCCCCAGCGCAAGGTGTCGTGCACGGCGAGGTGATCGGAGAAATCGTGTTCGACGATCGCGGTGAACATGTCGACCTGCACGTCGTCGTGGTCCTGCCGGGTGCCGTAGAAGTTGTGCGGGTCGACCGCAGCGGCGTCGGACAGGAACGGCCGCGTCGGATCGGGACTGGCGTAGCCGGGCAGGCCGATGGTGGAGACGCCGCCATCGGGCACGTTGTCGTGCTTCACGTGCAGGTAGTCCAGATAGACCCGGGTGGCGCTGCCCAAGCCGAAGGCCAGCGAGGGCGCCACGCCCCAGCGGTTGTTCTCCACCTGGTCGCGCCCGGGCACGCCGCTGTCCTGGCCCATCACATTGAGTCGGAACGCGGCGCCGCCGCCGATCGCCTGGTTCCAGTCGGCGGTGGCGCGCTTCTGGTTTGCGCTGCCGTAGCTGAGCGATCCGGAAACGGCGCTGTCCAGTTGCGGGCGCTTGCTGACCATGTTGATCGCACCGGTGGGCGCAGTGCGGCCGTACTCGGTGCCGTCCGGGCCCTTGGTGACCTCGATCTGTTCGATGTTGAACACGTCGCGCGAGATCGAGCCGAGGTCGCGCACGCCATCGACGAAGATGCTGCCTGAGCTGTCGAAGCCGCGCATGTACAGTGTGTCGCCGGTGCTGGTGGAACCGTTCTCGCCGGCGTAGAAGGTACCCACGCCGGGGCTGTTGCGCAGCGCTTCGGTCAGTGTGGTGGCGCCTTGCTGCTGGATCAGGTCGCGGCCGATGATGCTGATGGTCTGGGTGGTGTCCAGCAGCGGCTGGGTGAGCTTGTGCGACGAGAGCTCGTCGATGCGGTAGTCGACGCCGGCGCTGCCATGCACCTGCACGCGCGGCAGGTTGCGCGCCTGCGCGACGAGCGTGGCGTCCGCGGCTGCCGCGTCGGCGGGCGTGGCGGCATGCGCGGGGGCGAGAGCCAGGCTGCCGAGCAGGGCGGTGGTCAGCAGCCCGGGCGCCATCGCGGGGAGGGTGCGGCGAGCGGGGTGTTTCCTGCTCTTGATCGGGCTCATGCGGGGGTCCTTTGCGTCATGTGGAATCTGGCCAGTCCCCGTCCGGCGCGCGCGACAGCCATCGCCGTCGATCGAATGGAGTGACGGCGATGGCCGCGAAGGCGCACACAATATTGCCAATGAGAATGATTTGCAATAACTAATTGAGTTGGCGAAGCTCGTCCGCGACCGACCGACCCCCGCACGGCAAGAGGCCCCGCAGCAGCGTGCGGGGCCTCTTGTTTTCTTGCTTGCCGGTGTTTCAGCGGCGGCGAGGCGTTGCGCCTGCCGCCGCGCCGGCGGTTACCAGATCTTCACCTGCTTGTCGGCGGGGCGAACCATGGCGTCGCCCGCCTTGCACTGGAACGCCTGGGCGAACGCCGGCATGTTCGACGGCGCACCGATCGCGCGGAATTTCATCGGCGAGTGCGGATCGGCGTTGAGGTAGACCATCTGCGCCTTGTCGCGGATGCTGCCTCGCCACACGCGCGCCCAGTTGAGGAAGAAGCGCTGGTCCTCGGTGTAGCCGTCGATCTTCTGCGTGGCCTCGGCGGGGTGGCCCTTCAGCGCGGTCTGCAGCGCGTCGTAGGCGATGTTGAGGCCACCCAGGTCGGCGATGTTCTCGCCCAGGGTCAGCTTGCCGTTGACGTGCAGGTCCGGGTGGTCGGGCAGGGGCGCGTAGTTGTCGAACTGGTCGACCAGCTTCTGCGCGCGTTCGTCGAACTGCTTCTTGTCGGCATCCGTCCACCAGTTGTCCAGGTTGCCGCTGCCGTCGAACTGGCTGCCCTGGTCGTCGAAGCCGTGGCTGGCCTCGTGGCCGATCACCGCGCCGATGCCGCCGTAGTTGATCGCGTCGTCGCCCTTGGCATAGAAGAACGGCGGCTGCAGGATCGCGGCGGGGAAGTTGATCGTGTTGTCGGTGGGGTTGTAGTACGCGTTGACCGTCTGCGGCGTCATGAACCACTCGTGGCGGTCGGTCGGCTGGCCGATCTTGGCGATGTTGTAGTCGTAGTCGAACTGCTGCGCCGCCTCCATGTTGGCGAAGTAGTTGTCCGGCGTGATCTTCAGGCCGTCCCAGCTGCGCCACTTGTCGGGGTAGCCGATCTTGGGCAGGAAGGTCTCCCACTTGGCGATCGCCTTGGCCTTGGTCTCGGCGCTCATCCAGTCGAGGTTCTGGATGCGTGCCTTCAGCGCGTTGCGCACGTTGGTGACCAGCTCCTCGGCGCGCTGCTTGGCTTCGGGCGGGAAGTACTTGGCGACGTAGAGCTGGCCCAGGGCCTGGCCCATGGCGTCGTTGACCGCGCCCAGCGAACGCTTCCACTGCGGCTTCTGCTCGGGCTGGCCGCGCAGGGTCTTGTCGTAGAAGTCGAAGCGGGCGTCGACGAACGGCTCGGACAGCACGTCGGCCGCGCCGGAGATCGTGTGCGCGGTCAGGTAGGCCTTCCACTGCGCCAGCGGTGCGCTGGCCAGCAGCTTGTCCATCTCGGCGAAGAACTTCGGCTGCGACAGCGAGAAGCCCTTGTCGATGGTCACGCCCTGTGCCTTGAAGAAATTGTTCCAGTCGAAGTGCGGGGTGACCTTGTTCGCCTCGGCCACGGTGACGAAGTGGTACTGGTTCTCCGGCTTGCGCATTTCCACGCGGGGAATGGAGTGCTTGGCCAGTTCGGTCTCGAATTGCATGGCCAGGTCGGCCTGGCTGGCCGCCTCCTTGGCCGGCGTGCCGGTGAGTTCGAACAGCTTGGCCAGGTACTTCACGTATTCGGCGCGCACGTCCTTGTATTTGGCGTCGGTGTAGTAGTCCGGCGTAGGCAGGCCCAGGCCGCCCTGCACCGCGTAGGCGATCTGCATCTTCGCGTTCTTGTAGTCGGCGCGCGCGCCGAAGCGGAACACCGCGCTGTCGCCCTTGGCGAAGGACTGGTTGAGCCACGCCGGGATGTCCTTGTTCGACTTCAGCGCGTCGATCTTCGCCAGGTAGGGCTTGAGCGGCTCGAAGCCGGCCTTGTTGCGTGCGTCCATGTTCATGCTGGAGCGGTACAGCCAGCCGATCTTCTGCTCGATCGAGCCGGCGGCGGCGCTGTCGGCGTTCTTGTCGGCCGCATCGACCAGGGCGTGCTGGTCGGCCAGGCTCTTCTCGCGCAGCAGGTTGAACGAACCCCATACGGTCTGGTCGGCCGGGATCGGGTTGGCGGCGATCCATTTGGCGTTGACGAACTGGTTGAAGTCGGTGCAGGCCTCGGTGGCCGGGCCCAGCTCGCTGATGTCGAACACGCTGGGTGCCGCGGCGGTGGCGGCATGGGCAACACTGGCGCTGCCTGCGGGCGCGGCCGGCGTGTCGGCCGGTTCCTGTTTGCCGCACGCGGTGAGCGCCAGCGCGGCACTGACGGCAAGCGCGAGCGGCTTGAGAAGGGTCTTGGTCATGCGGATTGCCTCCATTGGTGGTTCGCCCCTGGGCGTTGCGTGGATCCCGGATGGCCGGCGCTCGACGGCCGTGGCCATGCCGATTGACGCTAGGCCAAACGTCATGGGGCAGACAGTGTCAAAGGTCAGGGGCGGGCGTGCCGGCCGGCATGCAAAAGGGCCCCGCATTCGCATGCGGGGCCCCGGTTCTCAAACGGCTGCGACGAGCGCGGTTACCAGATCTTCACCTGCTTGTCGGCCGGCCGCACCATCGCGTCGCCCGGCTTGCACTGGAACGCCGCGGCGAACGCCGGCATGTTGGACGGCGCGCCGATCGCGCGCAGCGAAGCCGGTGCGTGCGGGTCGGTGTTCAGCCGCAGCAGCGCCTGCTGCTCGCGGATGTTGCCGCGCCACACGCGCGCCCAGTTCAGGAAGAAGCGCTGGTCCTGGGTGTAGCCGTCGATCTTCTGCGAGGCTTCGGCCGGATGCTGCTTCAGCGCCACCTGCAGGGCGTCGTAGGCGACGTTGAGGCCACCCAGGTCGGCGATGTTCTCGCCCAGGGTCAGCTTGCCGTTGACGTGCGCGTCGGGCTTGTCCTTGATCGGCGTGTAGTCGTTGAACTGCTGCACCAGCTTGGCCGTGCGCGCGTCGAACTTGTCGCGGTCGGCCTTGCTCCACCAGTTGACGTTGTTGCCGGCGCCGTCGAACTGGCTGCCCTCGTCATCGAAGCCGTGGCTGGCTTCATGGCCGATCACGGCGCCGATGCCGCCGTAGTTGATCGCGTCATCCGCCTTGGCGTCGAAGAACGGCGGCTGCAGGATCGCGGCCGGGAAGTTGATGGTGTTGTCGGTCGGGTTGTAGTACGCATTGACCGTCTGCGGGGTCATGCCCCATTCCTTGCGGTCGGTGGGTTTGCCGATCTTGGCGAGGTCGTAGTCGTAGTTGAACTTCTGCGCCGCTTCCAGGTTGGCGTAGTAGTTGTCCGGCACGATGGTCAGGCCGTCCCAGCTGCGGAACTTGTCCGGGTAGCCGATCTTGGGCAGGAAGGTATCCCACTTGGCGATTGCCTTGGCCTTGGTCTCGTCGCTCATCCAGTCGAGGTTCTGGATGCGCGCCTTCAGCGCGTTGCGCACGTTGGTGACCAGCTCCTCGGCGCGCTGCTTGGCTTCGGGGGTGAATTCCTGCTTCACGTAGAGCTCGCCCAGCGCCATGCCCATCGAGCCGTTGACCGCATTCAGCACCTGCTTCCAGCGCGGCTTCTGTTCCGGCTGGCCGGAGAGGGTCTTGCCGTAGAAGGCGAAGCGGTTGTCGCGGAACGGCTTGCTCAGCGCGTCGGAGGCGCCGTCGATGGTGTGGAAGCGCAGGTAGGCCTGCCACTGGCTGGCCGGCGCGCTGGCCAGCAGCTTGTCGAACTCGGCGAAGAACTTCGGCTGCGACAGCGAGAAGCCCTTGTCGATGGTCACGCCCTGGGCCTTGAAGAACTTCTCCCAGCTGAAGTGCGGAGTGATCTTGTCCGCCTCGGCCACGCTCACGAAGTGGTACTGGTTTTCCGGCGTGCGCAGTTCGACCGGCGCCAGCGAGGCAGCGGCGAGTTTCGTTTCGAACGCCATCACCTGGTCCGCCTGCGCCTTGGCATCGGCGGCGGACACGCCGGTGAGTTCCAGCGTCTTGGCGATGTAGTCGAGGTAGGCCTTGCGGAGGTCGGCGTGCTTCGGATCGGTGTAGTAATCCTTGGTCGGCAGGCCCAGGCCGTCCTGGAAGGTGTAGCCGATCTGCGTTTCGGCGTGCTTGAAGTCGGCGCCGGCGCCGAACTGGAACACCAGCATGTCGCCCTGGGCGAAGCTGTTGCGGAGGAAGGCGGCCACGTCGTTGCCGTTCTTCAGCTGGTCGATCTCGGCCAGCTTGGGCTTGATCGGGTCGAAGCCGGCCTTGTCGATGGCGGCCTCGTCCATGCCCGACTTGTACAGGTTGCCGATCTTCTGCTCGATCGAGCCGGCGGCGGCCTGGTCGGCGCCCTTGGCGGCGTTCTCGACGATGGCGTGCTGGGTGTTGAGGCTGTCCTCGGCCAGCTTGTCGAACGCGCCCCAGCGGGTGCGGTCGTTCGGGATCGGGTTGGCGGCGACCCACTTGGCATTCACGAACTGGTTGAAGTCCGTGCACGCCTCGGTCGGCGCACCCAGTTCGCTGACGTCGAAGATGCTCTTGCCGTCGACGGCCGCGACGCTGCCGGCGGCGGCCGGCGCCGTGCTGGCGGCTGGTGCGGGCGTATCGGCCGGTGCCGAATCCTGCTTGCCGCAGGCGCTCACGGTCAGGGCCAGGCTGACCGCAAGGGCCAGGGGCTTCAGGTACTGCTTGGTCATGGGTATCCCTCGATGGGTGGAACTGGGCGGTTGGATTGCGGGCGTGGCCGTGCGCGAATGCTCCCCCGGCGCGCGGACGCAGCCGTTCACGCTAGGCCAAAGGCCAGGGGCCAGACAGTGTCAAAGGTCAGGGGTAGCGGCGCGCCCTTGCGGTGGCGGCAGCGTCGTCGCCGGCAGGCTGTCCGGCGCCACCGCGCCGCCGGAAATGATGAAGGCCATGGCCTGATCCATGGTCCAGTCGGTGGGGGTGAGTTCGTCCACCGGCACCAGCTCCAGGTAGCCGCCGGTGGGGTTGGGGGTGGTCGGGATGTATACCGCGGCGATCTCCCGACCGCTGCCTTCCTCCACCATCACCCGGGTGACGAAACCCACCACCTTGAGACCGCGGCGGGGAAAGTCCACCAGCACCACCCGCTGCATGCCGCCGGGTTTGTTCTGCAGCACCGCCATCAGCTTCTTGGTGCCGCCATAGATGGTCTGCACCAGCGGGATGCGCGCGAGCAGGCCGTCGAAGGCATTGAGGAAGCGCTGGCCGATCACGCGGTTCGCGACGAAGCCGAGCAGGTACAGCGAGCCCAGCGTGATCAGCAACGCCGCGATGTAGGTCAGCCATTCCATCTTCAGCGATTCGGCGGCATGCGGCGCCACCAGCGCCAGCGTGCCGAGCAGGGCGGCCACCATCGGCGCGCCGATGCCGGCCAGCACGCCGAGCACGAAATTGAACACCAGCCAGGTCACCCACAGCGGGATGAAGGTCAGCAGGCCAGTGAGCAGGTAGCGTTTGAGGCGTAGCGGAGGCATGGATCATTCCGGCATGTCGTGCGTTGCATTGTAGGCGACCGCCGCGGCGGCAGGCAGGCGTCCACCATGTGTCCATGTCCTGCGCGGCGGCGGCTGTGGCGAAGCGTGATGCGCGCCTCGTTGCATCCTTGAGCGGACCGCGTCGCTTCGGTTAGGCTCGTCGCGCTCTCGCCGGTGCCGCTTTCAAGAGGATCGGAAGCGTCCGGCGTTTCGAGCGACCACACGGTCACAGGGAGTCCTGCGTCGTCGATCGGGAAAGCCGGCGGCCCGGGACAATGTCGAGGTCATCGACGCCCCCGCCTCTGAGAACCAGCTACGCAGGGACGCGGGTGTCGGTAATGGATGGACGGCTTTGCCCGTTCCATCGCCAGAGAGGGATTCAACCCATGAAGACGAAAGCAGCCTTGCTGCCGCTTGCCGTTGCGGCAGCGACTTTTGCCATGTCCGGCTGTTCGACCATGCAGATCGGCTCGCGCTCGGCCAAGACGGCCGCCAGCGGTTCGGCCGGCGGCGCCAACAGCCACGATGCGAACAAGGAACTTGCCCACTGCGATGCACCGCTGGGCACCATCGCCGTCACCGAAGACACGGCCTCGCCCTGGTACAGCATCCTGGCGAACCAGTATAAGCTCGGCCCGACCACGCCGGTGCTGAAGCTCATCATCCAGCAGTCCAACTGCTTCGTGGTGGTCGACCGCGGCCGCGCGATGAACAACATGATGAGCGAGCGGGCGCTGGCGCAGTCGGGCGAGCTGCGCGGCAGCTCCAACTTCGGCAAGGGCCAGCTGGTCTCGGCCGACTACTCGCTGACCCCGTCGATCACCTTCTCCAACAACGACGCCGGCGGTGCCGGTGCGCTGGTCGGCGGCCTGCTCGGCCCGGTCGGCGCGATCGTGGGCGGCAGCATGCATTCGAAGGAGGCGAGCACCCTGCTCACCCTCGACGACAACCGGTCCGGCGTGCAGCTGGCGATTGCCGAGGGCAGCGCCGAGAACTGGGACTTCGGCGGGCTGGGCGGCATGTTCGGCGGCGCGGCCGGCGGCATCGGCGGCGGTTACGCGAACACGGCCGAGGGCAAGGTCATCGTGGCCGCGTTCGTCGATTCCTACAACAACGTGGTCAAGGCAGTGCGCAACTACAAGGCCCAGCACGTCGCCGGCGGCCTCGGCACCGGTGGCAACATGGCGGTGCAGGGCAGCACCACTGCCGCGGCGCCGACCGGCAACGGCATGTCGCTTTACCAGGCGCAGCAGAAACTCAACCGGCTGGGCTTCGACGTGGGCGAGCCCGACGGCAAGCTGGGCCCGCACACCCGCGCGGAGCTGAAGAAGTTCCAGAGGTCGCGGCAGATCCCTGCCACCGGCGAACTGGATGGGGCCACCGTGGAGCAGCTCAGCCGCTGATCCGCGGGCAGGCACGTCGGAGGCGGGCAGCGTTGCGCTGCCCGCCTTTTTCGTTTGCTTCCGGCAGAGGGTGGCGACGGCACGCTGCTTGGGTTAGCGTGCGGGCTCCACACGGGGATGGGGGCGTCATGAAGAAGCTGCTCGGCGTGCTGTTGCTTGCCTGGTTCCTGGTCGGCGCGATCCACGCGCAGGCGGTGCCCTCATCCACCGCAGCGGCGCCGGCGCCGGCGGTTGCCGCGGCGGCGGCGTTCGACGTGGACGCGGCCACCCAGGCCTACATGGATGAGCTGACGCCCGCGCAGCGGGCCAGTTCCGATGCCTACTTCGAGGGCGGCTACTGGCTCACCGGCTGGGACCTGCTGGTGGCGCTGGGCGTGGCGTGGCTGCTGCTCGGCACGCGGCTCTCCGCGCGCATGCGCAACCTCGCTGAGCGGCTCAGCCGCTGGCGCTGGCTGCAGACGGCGATCTACGCCGTGCAGTACATCGTGCTGACGACCGTGCTGACCCTGCCGTGGGCGCTGTACGAAGGCTATTTCCGCGAGCACCAGTACGGCTTGTCCAACCTGGCCCTCGGCGGCTGGCTGGGCGAGCAGGCCAAGGCACTGGCGGTGGGACTGATCTTCGGCACGCTGGCGCTGGTGCTGATCTACGCGGTGATCCGCCGGGCCACGCGCACCTGGTGGTTGTGGGGCGCCGGCGTGGCCATCGTGTTCGTGATCTTCATGGTCACCATCGCGCCGGTATACATCTCGCCGCTGTTCAACACCTACAAGTCGTTGCCCGAGAGCCCGCTGAAGGAGCAGGTGCTGTCGATGGCGCGCGCCAACGGCATCCCCGCCTCGGACGTGTACTGGTTCGATGCCTCGCGGCAGAGCAAGCGCATCAGCGCCAACGTCAGCGGCATGTTCGGCACCACCCGCATCAGCCTCAACGACAACCTGCTCAAGCGCAGCTCGCCGGAGGAGGTCAAGGCCGTGCTCGGGCATGAAATGGGCCACTACGTGCTCAACCACATCTACAAGGGCATCGTGTTCTTCGGCGTCATCATCGTGATCGGCTTCGCTTTCGTGCGCTGGGGCTTCGGCTGGGCGCAGCGGCGCTGGGGCGGGCGCTGGCAGCTGCGCGACGCGGGCGACGTGGCGGGGTTGCCGTTGTTGTCGGCGCTGTTCGCGATCTTCATGTTCCTGATGACGCCGGTGACCAACACCATCACCCGCAGCATGGAGGCCGAGGCCGACGCGTTCGGCCTCAACGCGGCACGCCAGCCCGACGGCTTCGCCCAGGCTGCCGTTCAGTTGTCCGAATACCGCAAGATGCACCCCGGCCCGGTCGAGGAGTTCCTGTTCTTCGACCATCCCAGCGGCTGGCAGCGCATCCATCGCGCGATGGTGTGGAAGGCCGAGCATCTCGACGATGCCGACGTGCGGCGCGGTGATGCGATCGCGCCGCCGGCCGCGCGCTGAGGAACGGCGGATCGCTCGCGGGTTGCGATGAAGCCGCCGCGCTTGCGGCGGCTTCGCGCGAGCGCATGCGCGGGGGCATTGATAGGCGGCCATAACCCGGCTGGCGAGGTGTGCCGAGGGTGGCGCGCGCATTCACGCGTGCGCCGACTCCTGAAGCTCCGAACGCAAGGACATTTCGTCAGTCCCGGGCCGGAGGCGTCCGTGGCGCAACACAGGTCGCGCGCAGCGGCGATGGCGGCGCGCCGGCGTATGATACGAAAATAACATTGACACGAAAATGTTATCAATGTATCAATGGGCCGGTGGGTCGTCCACGTGACCAGTCTGGGGAGGGCGTCATGGAGCTTCGTTACCTGCAGCAACACCGCCGCGGCATCTGCATGGCGATCGCCATGGCGCTGCTCGGCTCATGGGGCATCGTGGCGCAAGCATCGACGGGGAGCGATGCCGGCGCCGCGGCGGCCGCCGCCGACGCACCGCAGGACGGCGTGCAGCAAGCTTCGTCCACCCCGTCCGGTCGCCAGACGGCAACCGACCTGAGCACGGTGGTGGTCACCGCGAACAAGCGCAGCGAACGGGTGCAAGACGTGGCCATGGCGGTATCGGCGCTCCCCGGCTACCAGCTGGAGCGCGAAACGGCACTCAACTTTGCCGACTACGCCACGCGGGTTCCCGGGCTCAACATCATTTCCAGCGGCCAGGGCCGCACGCAGCTGGTGCTGCGTGGCATCACCTCGGGCAGCGGCCAGCCGAACGCCACGGTAGGCACCTACATCGACGATGTGCCGTTCGGATCCAGCACCGTCTATGCCGCCGGCAGCCAGCTGACGCCGGACATCGATCCGGCCGACTTGGAACGCATCGAGGTGCTGCGCGGGCCGCAGGGCACGCTGTACGGATCGAACACGCTGGGCGGGCTGGTCAAGTTCGTGACCACGCCACCGGACGCCACCCAGACGTACGGGCGCGTGCGCGCCGGGGTCAGCAGCGTCGAGGACGGCGGCACGGGCTCGGACGTCCATGCGATGCTCAACCTGCCGCTGGCCACCGACCGGCTCGCGCTGCGGCTCAACGGCTATCAACGCCACGATCCGGGTTACGTCGACAACGTCACCACCGGGAAGTCCGACGTCAATCGCGCCAAGGTCAGCGGCGGGCGCGCGCAACTGTTGTGGACGCCAAGCGACGAGGTCTCGCTGCGGTTGTCGGCGCTGGCGCAGAATCTGGGCAGTGACGAGGCGGGGCTGGTGGGCGGCGGCGCCGACGTCGATGCCTCGCTCAAGCCGATCTACGGCGACCTGAAGCAGGCGCGCCCACCGGCCAGTGGTCTGTTCAAGCTGCAGTACCGGCTCTACGACGCCTCCCTCAAGGCCGACCTGGGCGCGGTCAGGCTGTTTTCGTCGACCAGCTACGGCACGCTGGACATGGATTCGCGCTCCGATGTCACGCCGGTCTTCGGGCCGTTGCTGAACCCCTTGCTGGGCTTGCCCGATGGCGGTTATTCGCTGGTCAACCCGATGACGCTGGACAAGTTCACCCAGGAGTTGCGGCTGCAGTCGTCGGAGGACCAGACGCTGGAATGGCGGCTCGGTGTCTTCTACACGCGCGAAAAAACCACCGCCCACCAGAACGTGGACACCTTCGACGCCACCTCGGGCGACCCCATCGCCTTGCCGGTCGTGCTGGCCGACCTGTCCATGGGACCGGCGATCTTCACCGAGTGGGCCACCTATGGCGACGTGACCTGGCATTTCACGCCGCGCTTCAGCGTGCTGGTCGGCGCCCGCTACACCCGGGATCGCACCACCTACGAGCAGAATGGCGACGGCCTGCTGGTGGGGGCAACCTCATTCACCATCCGCGGGTCGGACCAGCCGTTCACGTACCTGTTCAACCCGAGCTACAAGGTCAGCGACGACCTGATGGTCTACGGGCGGGTCGCCTCGGGCTTCCGGCCGGGCGGGCCGAACGTCGGCGTGCCGCCGGGCCTCGGTGCGCCCTTGACTTTCGGGCCGGACAAGCTGGTGAACTACGAGCTGGGCCTGAAATCCACCGTGCTCGATCGGCGCATGACGTTCGACGTGTCGGCCTTCTACATCGACTGGAGCCAGATCCAGCTCACCGTGGTTTCCGGTGGCATCGGTTTCATGGGCAACGGCGGCCGGGCCAGCAGCAAAGGCGTGGAAGCGGCCTGGCAGTATGCCCCGATCGGTGGCCTGATGCTGTCGGCCAATGCCAGCTGGACCGACGCTAAGCTGGATGCCGACACGCCGTCGGGCCTGTTTGGCTACAAGAACGATGCGCTTCCCTACGTGCCCCGGTGGAATGCGAACGTCGGCGTGGACTACGACTTCCCGATGGCGGCGGGCTGGGCCGGGTTCGTGGGCGCCAGCTACCGCTACGTGGGCAGGCGCAAGACCGATTTCGTCGCCGCGCCGGGGCCGCGCATGGATATTCCCGACTACGACGGCATCGACTTGCGCGCCGGCGTCAATCGCGGCAACTGGACGGTCAAGGCCTACGTCAAGAACCTGACCAACGAGCGCGGCATCGCGTCGCTCACGGCCGAAACCGGCGATCCGCACGCCAGTCCGTTCGCCGCGGTCTACGTGCCGCCGCGCACGGTCGGCGTTTCCGTCAGCGTCGATTTCTGAGCAAACCTTCCGTCAGTCCCTTCGGAGTGCGTCCATGAAACGTCAATGGAAACTCGCCGCGGCGTTCGCCGTGGTCCTGGCCTCGGCGGTCGCGGTGGCGCAGGTGCCGCAGCCGCTCGATCCGGCGCCCGCCGGTTCCGTCGCGGCGGCTGCGGTGCCCGTCGCGGCGGCGGCACCAGCCGCCCCGGGCCATGGACCGCATGCGCTGACCGCCGACGACCTGTCGACCTTCCTCGACGGCATGGTGCCGTACATGATCCAGCGCGGCGACATCGCCGGCGGCGTGATCTCGGTGGTCAAGGACGGCAAGCTGCTGTTCGCCCGCGGCTACGGCTACGCCGACCTGGCCGCGCGCACCCCGGTGTCGCCCGAAACCACGCTGTTCCGGCCCGGCTCAACCTCCAAGCTGTTCACCTGGACGGCCGTGATGCAGCAGGTGGAGCAGGGCAAGCTGGACCTCGACCGCGACGTCAACGAGTACCTCGACTTCAGGATTCCGCCACGCGACGGCAAGCCGGTGACCCTGCGCCAGCTGATGACGCATACCGCGGGCTTCGAGGACACGGCCCGTGGCCTGCTGCCGCGCAAGCCCGAGGACGTGAACCTCGAGCGCTACCTGAAAACGCACATCCCGGCGCGCATTTTCGCGCCGGGCGACATCGTGGCGTATTCCAACTATGGCTGCGGCCTGGCTGGCTACATCGTGCAGCGGGTGTCCGGCGAAGACTTCAACGATTACGTGCAGAGGCATATCTTCGAGCCGCTGCAGATGCACCATTCGAGCTTTGCTACCCCGTTGCCGCCCGCGCTGGCGCCGTTGATGTCGAAGGGCTACAAGAGTGCCTCCGACGGCAAACCGCAGCCGTTCGAGCTGGTCGATCCGGCGCCCGCCGGAGCGATGAGCAGCAGCGCCACCGATATGGCGCACTTCATGATCGCCCAGCTGCAGGGCGGCCGCTTCGGCGACACGCGCATCCTGCAGCAGGCCACCACCGAACTGATGCACAGCACGCAGCACACCGCCGTGCCCGGTATGAACGGCTTCGATCTCGGCTTCTATCAGGAGGATCGCAACGGCCAGCGCATCATCGGGCATGGCGGCGACACGGTCGTGTTCCACAGCGACCTGCACCTGCTGCTGGACGCGAACGTCGGCATCTTCATGTCGTTCAACAGCGCCGGCGAGGCCGGCAGTGTGCACGTGATCCGCAAGGCGATCTTCCAGGCCTTTCTCGATCGTTATTTTCCGCAGGCGGCGCCGGCGCCGGCGACGGTGGCGAGCGCACGGACCGATGCCGAGCGCGTGGCAGGCTGGTACCAGTCCAGCCGTCGCAACGACAGCGCGCTGCGCATGCTGTACCTGTTCGGCCAGGTCAAGGTGGCGGCCAGGCCCGACGGCACGCTGAGCGTGTCGATGCTCACCGACTACGCCGGCAAGCCGCTGTCATGGCACGAGACCGGTCCGCTGCACTACCGCGAGGTAAACGGCAAATCGCAGCTGGCATTCGTCACCGATGCGCAGGACGGCATCCGTTACTTCGCCACCGATGCCGAAGTGCCGGTGTTCGTGTTCCAGCGCGTGCCGGCGATGCGCAGCCTCGGCGTGGTCGGCCCGCTGCTGGTGCTGTCTACCGTTGTCTTGCTGACGACGCTGCTGACCTGGTTCGCCGGCTGGTGGGTGCGCCGTCATTACCGGCGGCCACTGGCGCTGGATCCGCGGGCACGCCGCACGCGCCTGCTGTCGCGGCTCGGGGTGGTGGCCCTGGCGGTCGTGGTGGCCGGCTGGCTGGCGTTCGTCGGTGTCATCTCGCTCGATGAAAGCCTGTTGCTGGATGGTTCGGGCACGGGATGGCTGTACCTGCTCTATGTGCTGGGCGTGCCTGGCCTGCTGGGGTCCGTGGCGGTGGTGGTGAACGCGGTGAGCGCGTGGATGGCTCCGCGGCGCAGCCGCTGGGTGCGCGCCGGCGAAACCCTGCTGGCGCTGGCGGCGATCTACCTGGCCTGGTTCATCGTGGTTTTCGGGCTGGTCAGCTTCAACGCAAGGTTCTGACGAGCCGTCGCGCGCATCGACATCAACGGGCAGGAGGGATCATGGGCACCGAGGGACACGCGCGACTGCGGTTGTGCATGCAGCTTGAATCACGGGTATTGAAGGAGCCGTTCCACATCACCGGCTACACCTTCGACACGTTCGACGCGCTGGTGGTCAGCCTGCACGAGGAAGGTCACGTCGGCCGGGGCGAGGCGCTTGGCGTCTACTACCGCAACGACACGCCGGCCTCGATGCAGGCGCAGATCGAGGCGCTGCGCGAGCGGATCGAGGCCGGCGTGACGCGAGAGCAATTGCTGCAGCTGCTGCCGGCTGGCGGCGCGCGCAACGCGCTCGATTGCGCGTTGTGGGATCTGGAGGCCAAGCGCAGCGGCCGGCCGGTGTGGATGCTGGCCGGCGGCGGCACGCCACAACCCCTGGTGACCACGTTCACCGTCGGTGCCGACGCGCCAGCCGCGATGGCCCTGGCGGCTCGCGGCTTCCCGGATGCGCGCGCGCTGAAGCTCAAGCTCACCAATGACGGGCTCAACGCCGATCGCGTGCGCGCCGTGCGCGCGGCTTGCCCGACGGCGTGGATCATGGTGGATGCCAACCAGGGCTTCACCCGCGAAACATTCACGCGCCTGCTGCCGGCGCTGGTGGACGCGCAGGTGGCAGTGGTCGAACAGCCTTTCCCCATCGGCAGCGAGGCCTGGCTCGACGGGCTGGACAGCCCGATCATGATTGCCGCCGACGAGAGCGTGCAGGACCACCACGACCTGCCGGGTCTGGTCGGCCGCGTCGGCATGATCAACATCAAGCTGGACAAGTGCGGCGGACTCACCGAGGCGCTGGCCATGGTGGCGCAGGCGCGCGGGTTGGGCTTCGAGTTGATGGTCGGCAACATGTCCGGCTCGTCGCTGGCGATGGCGCCGGCCTTCGTGCTGGGCCAGCGCTGCAAGGTGGTGGACCTGGACGGGCCGGTCTACCTGCAGCGCGACCCCGCGCCTTCGGCGGTCTATGAGGGCGGCCGCATCTGGTGCGACGATGCGATATGGGGCGGTCCGCTGGCAGCTGCCGCCTGATGGCGGCGACCACCGCAAACGAGGCGACCCGGCGCGCATGTCCGACCGCATGATTCCTGCAAGCAAACGCGACTGGTTCGGCCATCCGCCTGGCCTGAGCGTGCTGTTTCTCACCGAAATGTGGGAAATGTTCTCGTTCTTCGGCATGCGGGCGCTGCTGGTCTACTACATGACCAAGCACCTGGACCTGGATCAGGCCTATGCCTCGCTGATCTATGGCGCCTACGCGGCCTTCGTGTACTTCACGCCGGTTTTCGGCGGCATGGTGGCCGACCGCTGGCTGGGCAAGCGCAACGCGGTGATGATCGGCGGCGCCACGATGGCGCTGGGGCACTTCATGATGGCGTCCGAGCCGCTGTTCTATCCGGCGCTGACGACGATCGCGCTGGGCAATGGCCTGTTCCTGCCCAGTCTCGCCAGCCAGATCGAAGGGCTCTACCGCGACGGCGATCCGCGCAGCAAGAGCGCCTACAACATCTACTACGTGGGCGTGAACCTGGGCGCGTTCCTGGCGCCGCTGGTGTGCGGCACGCTGGGCGAGGCCTACGGCTGGCACTGGGGATTCGCTGCGGCGGGGTTCGGCATGCTGTTGTCGCTGATGATCTACCTGGCCGGCGCCCGCCACCTGCCGCCGGAGCCGCCGCGGGGTGCTGCGGCGCGGGCGGCCCGGCCCCCGATCGACCGGGCGGTCGTCGATCGCTTCGCCCTGCTCATCGGCATCGCCGCGATCGTGGTGGTGTTCCGCGGCGCATACGAGCAGGTCGGCAACACCATCGCGCTGTGGACCGACCAGAGCGTGGACCGCGGGCTGGCGTCGGGCTGGGTCATCCCGATGACCTGGTTCCAATCGATCAACTCGGTGGTGGTGTTCACCGTCACCCCGCTGCTGGTGGCTCGCTGGGCGCGCTTGGGGCGACGCGGCGTGGAGACGCCGCTGCTGGCCAGGATGGCGTTCGGCGCGGCTGTGGTAGGTGGTTCCTATTTGTTGCTGGCCGCGCTGTCGGCCTGGTGCGAAGCGCGCGGCGTACGGGCGCACTGGGGCTGGCTGGCGGCCTGGTTCGTGGTGATGACCACCGGCGAGCTCTATATCCTGCCGGTCGGGCTGGCGCTGTTCGGACGCCTGGCGCCGGAGGGCTTTCGCGCCACCAGCATTGCCACCTGGTTCTTCGCCGGCTTCTTCGGCAACCTGCTGGCCGGTGCGCTGGGCACGCTGTGGAGCGGGCTCAGCCACGCCCGGTTTTTCGCCCTGATCGCGGCCGTCGCCGCCGTGGCGGCCATATTGTTATATATGCTTGGCCGTCGCCTGGGCGACGTGGAAAGTCATGGAACGGCACCGGCCGCCGTAGTGCCGGTCCGATAGGCGGACGACGATGACCAAGGACCTGCAGAAAAAACTGAAGAGCCGCTGGGATACCTTCACGACGGCCGAGCAGAGGATCGCCGGCTACCTCTTGCAAAACATCAGCGGCATCCCGTTCGAAACGGCAGCCTCGCTGGGCAAGCGGGTCGGCGTGAGCGCCATGACGGTGGGGCGCTTCCTGCGCAATCTGGGCTACGACGGGGTCAGCGAGCTGAAGGAGGAGTTGCGCGGCGAGGCGTCATGGATGCAGCTGTACAGGATCGCCGAGCCGCCCGCCAATGCGGACCATGTCAGCGAAGCGCTGCAGGCGGAGATCCGCAGCCTGAATGACGTCTATGCGCTGGCGCGCAGCGAGGAGTGGGCACCGATCGTGAAGATGCTGGTGTCCGCCGATCGCGTGTCGGTGGCGAGTTTCCAGCATGGCGCCTTCCTCGGGATGGGCTTTGCCTCGTCGCTGCAGCATGTGCGGCCGCGGGTGTCGTTCGAGTCCGGTGGCGACGGCTCGTACACCGGCTTGTTGCTGGACTCGACCAGAAAGAGTTGCGTGGTGCTGATCGACATACGTCGCTACTCGCGCCATTTCCGCCTGCTGGCCGAAGAGGTGGTGGAACGCGGCATTCCCTTGGTGATCATCACCGACACGCAGTGCTACTGGGCGCGCCATCTGACCCCGCACGTGCTGATGATTCCGATGCAGACCGGCCGCGCCTGGCACAGCTTCGGCACGCTCACCAGCCTGTTCAGCCTGTTGATCAACGCGATGATTCGCGAGATGGGCGACGTGTTCGGGCGCATCGGCGACATCACCGACATGCGGCAGAAATTCATCGGCTACGACGGCCCGTCGCTGCCCGGCAAGGGAACGCCGGCAAACGCTTCAGGCAAGACCTCATCGCGCGGCAGGAAACGGACGCCCGCCACGCGCAAACCGTGACGACTCCAGGATCAGGCTCCCGTCGGGCGGGATGGGCGACGGGTGCGGCAGGTGAAGGAAGGACGAGCGGCCGTGGCGTGGTGCCCGGCAATCAGCACTGCACCCGGCCACCCGCCAGTTGCGTGCAGGGCTGGTAGACCGGTGGCTTGGGCGGGGTCCAGCGATGGCCGCGGTCGCCGTCGTGGCGCGGGTGGTCGCGGTACGGTGGCATGGGTGCGCCCCAGTACAGCGGGGCATAGTCGTCCACGGGTTGCGAGAGCGCCTCGCGGTACTGGTCGTTCTGCTGGCGCAGGGCCTCGTTCTCGGCCTGCAACTGGTCGCGCTCGGCATCCACGTCGAACTGCGCCTGCCGGCGCGCGGCGTCCTCGCGCTGCTGCGCGGCAAGCGCCTCGTCCTGGCGGCGTTGTGCCGCATCCTCCTGCGCCTGCCGATGGACGGCCACGCGCTCCTCGTACAGCGCGTCGAGATGGCGGGCGTGGGCATACTGCCTGGCGAGGTCGTCCTGGCCCAGGCGCAGGTAGCGGTCGATCACCTCGCTGTCGTCCGCCTGGTGCAGCAGCTGGCCCTTGCCGTCGGCGCAGGGGTGATCGGTGTAGGCCACGCCGCCGCCGGCCTGCGGGCACTTGTAGATGTTCTGGGCGCTCGCGGCGGGAGCGAGCAGCCCCAGCGCCAACGCAACGCCCGGCAGAGACAGTTTGGCAAGCGAGTCATGCATGATGGCACCACTTTGCAGCAACGCGGCTGGGCGCTGCGTGAATGAAAGCTTGCCCCCGGCGCGTGCCTCCGTCCAGCCCGCCAGCCTGCAGCCTCAGCCTCGCCGCGGAATCTGCAGCCCGCGTGCCACCGCCGGTCGCGCCATGCCACGCTCCAGCCAGGCCGGCAGGTGGAGGAGACGGTCGTATTCGACCAGTTCGCGGGCCTCGTAGAAGGTGATCAGGTTGTTGACCCAGCCCAGCGTGGCGATGTCGGCAATGGTGTAGTCGTCGCCCATGATCCAGTCGCGGCCGGTGAGCCGGCCCTCGAGCACGGCGAGCAGCCGTTTCGATTCGTTCACGTAGCGCTCGAGCGGACGCTTGTCGGCGATCTCCCGGCCGGCGAACTTGTTGAAGTAGCCGACCTGGCCGAACATCGGCCCGATCGAGGCCATCTGGAAGAACACCCACTGGATGCACTCCCAGCGCCGCGCGGCATCGTGCGGAACGAACCGGCCGGTCTTGTCCGCGAGGTAGAGCAGGATGGCGCCGGACTCGAACAGCGCCAGCGGCTCGCCGTGCGGACCGTCGGGGTCGATGATCGCGGGGATCTTGCCGTTGGGGTTGAGCGAGAGGAATTCCGGCGTGTGGCTTTCGTTGTCGGTGATGTCGACCAGGTGCGGCTCGTAGGCCAGCCCGGTTTCCTCCAGCATGATCGACGCCTTCACGCCGTTGGGCGTGTTGAGCGAATACAACTGGATGCGCTCGGGATGCCGTGCCGGCCAGCGGCTGGTGATCGGAAAGCGGGAGAGATCGGGCATGTCGCCTTGTCCTTGCTGCAGTGGCCGCCCATTGTGCCTCGGCGGGCCTCCGGACGGCGTGAAATCATCCGGGCGCAGGCCTTGCGTCGTGGCCGGCCTGCCGCCACGCGCGCAAGCCGATCACCGCCAGCACCACGAAGCCGGCGTAGAGCACCGCGGTGATCAGCAGGTGCTTGTAGATGTATTCGCCGATGTAGATCAGGTCGACCGCGATCCACAGCCACCACGCCGCCACGTGGCGGCGGCCCTGCCACCACTGGGCGACCAGGCTGAAGGCGGTGAGCGCGGCGTCGAGCCAGGGCAGTGCCGCGTCCGTCCAGCGGTGCATCGAGTAGCCGAGCAGCAGCGCGGCGACCGCGCCGATCGCCACGTGGCCGATCGCCTGCGATGCCGGCAACGGGGCGAGCTGCACGCGGCCGTCGTCGCCCAGGTTCTGCAGCCAGCGCCGCCAGCCGTAGACGATCAGGCCGGCGAAGGCGAGTTGCAGCAGGGCGTCGGAATACAGCCTGGCGTCGATGAAGATCCAGCCGTAGACCAGCACCGACGCCAGCCCGATCGGCCAGCACCAGGGCCGCCGCCTGGCGGTGAGCCAGACCGCCCAGGCGCTGATGAGCGCGCCGCCGAGTTCGATCCAGATCATCGGAAGTCGTAGCTGACGGAGAGCCGCGCCAGTCGCGGCGCGCCGGGGAACAGGTAGCGATCGCCGCCGACCGAGCCGGTGTCGCGCCAGTAGAAGCGGTTGAACACGTTGTCTACCGACAGCCGCCAGGTCAGCGCGCGGCCGCGCCACGGCGTGGTGTAGCGCAGGCCGGCGTCGAACACGTCATACGCCGGCGCGCGCACGGTGCCTTCGGGAGTGGCGACGTTGGCCGAGGCGTGGCGCCAGCCGCCGAGCAGGCTCAAGGCCGGCGCGAGCGGCAGGCGGTAGTCGAGGAACACGGCGGTGCGCAGGCGCGGCACGTTGATCAGCTGGTGGCCCTCGTACGAAGGCGTGCCGGTGCCCTCGGCGCGGGCCCGGATCAGGCTGGCGCTGGCGATCACGCGCAGGTTGTCGCTGAGCCGTCCGTTCGCGCCCAGCTCCAGTCCGGTGTGCACCTCGTCGCCCTGCTGCACGAAGGTGAAGCCCTCGGCGCTGTGGTCCGGGCGGGCGAACTGGTAAGGCTGGTGGATGCGGTAGAGCGCACCGCTCAGCGCCAGCGCGTCGCTGGCCTGCAGCTTCACGCCGGCTTCGAGCTGGCGCGACAGGCGCGGTCCCAGCGTGCTGCCGCCGTTGCTGGTCCAGTACGGCGCCTCGGTACCCAGCGAGAGGCCCTCGCTATAGCTCAGGTACACGGTGGTCGGCACGTTCGGCTGCCACAGCAGCGCGGCCTGCGGCAGCACCTTGCGCAGGCGCGTCGCGCGCTCGGGTGCGCCGCTGTCGTCGTAGCTGCGCTCGTGCAGGCGGGCGAGGCGGGCGCCGGCGAGCAGCTGCCAGTGTTCGCCCAGATGCGCGCGATCCAGCGCGAACAGCGAATGCTGCCAGCTGGTGAGCCGGCGCACCGAGGCGCCGGGCTGATTCGGCGAAGGCGCGAACACCGGCGGATCGAGCTGGTCGATGTTGCCGGTGCCGACGTAGTCGTAGACGTAGGCGCGGCGATCGATGATGCGACGGAACGCGCCGGCGCCGAGGCTCAGTTCGTGGCTGAGCGCGCCGGTGGCGAAACGGCCTTCGAGCACGGCGCGGGCCTCGTCGCTGATGCGGGTGTCGTCGGGGCTGCGGAAATCGTAGATGTCGTAGTCGCCGTTCGGCGCGAAGAACCAGCCGGGCACGCTGCCGTCGGCGCATTCGCCCGCATAGAAGCAGCCGTAGGCGAACGCCACGTTGTCGTCGATCACGCTGCGGCTGTGGCCGCCGGCGAGGCGTATCCGCCAGTCATCGCTGAAGCCATGCTCGATGCGCACGCTCGAGTTGGACGACTGGATGCCCACCGGCTGCTGCCACGGCTGGTAGCCGAGCATGCGCGTGGCGTCCGCGTGCGCCGGCAGCGTGGTGCCGCCCAGCAACTGGTAGCCGGACACCGAGCGCTGGCCGCTGGTCTGGTAGTTGCCGTCCAGTTCCAGCGTGGTGCGTTCGCTGATCTTCCAGTCCGCGGCCAGCGCCAGCATGCTGCGCCGGCCGTCGGCGTGGCGCACGTAGGAATGGATGTCCTCGTGCGCCGCATTGACGCGCACGCCGAACTGCGGCGTGAGCCAGCCGCCGAGGTCGACCGCGACGTGGCGCGAGCCGTGCGAATCGGTGCCCAGGGTGACGCCGCGCACGTCGGCTGGCCGCTTGCTGACGTAATTGACCACGCCGCCGGGCTCCATCACGCCGGCTTCCAGGCCGGCCAGACCTTTCAGGATCTGCACCTGCTGCACGTCCTCCAGCGGCACCTTCTGCTCGCCGGCGATGGTCAGCCCGTTGCTGCGGAAACCGGTGGCCGGGTCCAGCGGATAGCCGCGGATCGCGATGTCCTGGTAGTAGCCGACCGGGGCGTAGTTGTCGCCGAGCGCGGCGTCCTCGCGGGCCAGTTCGCTGAGCGTGCGGATCTGCCGGTCGTCCAGTTGCTGGCGCGCCACCACGGCGACCGACGCCGGCGTGTCGTGCAGCGAGGCGCGGCCGTAGCTGTCGATGCCGTTGTCGCGCGGATGCTGCGGCGCCTGGCCGCGCACGTGCACGGTGGCAAGGTCGACGGCCTGAGGGGCATCGGGTTGCGCGGCGGAGCTGCCGGTGGCGGCCGCACCGGTGGCGGCGAGGGTGGCGAGCAGGGCAAGGGCGAGGGGCGTGCGGGTCATCGTCGTCGTCTTCGGGTGGCGGACGAAGCGACGGCGAACCGGCACGTTCGCGGGGAACGATCCGGCTCTGCAAGCTCCCTACGCCGGTACGGACCGGATCAGGTTCCAAGGGACTCTCTCAGCCCGGCGTTTTTGCCGGGCACCCCCGCTTCAAGACCGCTATTGAAGCACGGAACGGACGTCCAAAGCGAACGCGCGGTGTCACGCCAGTGCGCGGACCTCGTGCAGCAGCGCTTGCCCGGGCGCGGTGGCGAACCATGCCGCATGCCCGCGCAGGAAGGTGTCCCAGGCGACGTCGGCGTGGGCCGACGCATGCGTGATGGCGTGGAAATACTCCACTTCGGACAGGGCGAAATCCACGTGCACCAGCGGCAGCAGGTCGGCCAGCAGCTCCAGCTCGTCGCGGGCCAGCGGCCGGATTTCGCGATAACCCTTGATCAGCGCGCGGGCGATGGACGGATGGATCGCCGCCGCACCGGTATCCAGCGCCAGCCAGGCGATCGCGTTGCGTTCGATCGCGGTGGCCAGGTCGAACAGCGCGCAGTTCGCCGCGGCCAGGCCAACATCGAGCACGGCGGTGACCTCGGCGTCGTCGCCGCTGCCGCTCCAGCACAGGTTGGAAGCGTGCCAGTCGCCGTGCGTCCACAGCCGCGGCTGCCGCGCCAGCCCGGGCTGCAGGCGCTCGTGCCAGGGTGCGAGCAGGTCGGCGAACTCGCGTTGCCAGGGCCGGCCGCGCAGGTAAGCGGCCAGGCCCGGCCGCTGCGGCAACTGCGATTGCAGGGCCGCGACCGGATCGGCCGCGGCAATCAGCTCGCTGCGTGCCACCAGGATGTGGGTGTCGCGCTGTGGCGCGGCGTAATCCGCGGCGGCGTCGTGCAGCCGCGCCAGCATGCGGCCGGCGCGGCGCGCGTGGTGGAGGTTCGGCAACGGTTGCCACGAGACCAGCTCGCGGTAAAGGTCGATGCCCGCCGCGCGCCTATGCACCTCGTAGACCCACGCGCCGCTCGCGATGGCGGTGTCGCCGTCGGCGTCGTGCAGTACTTCGGCCAGCGGAATGTCGTATTGGCGCAGGTGCGCGATGAAACGGTGTTCCTCCGCCAGCGTGGCAACCGAGCGCACCTGCTGGTGGTGGCGCTTGACGAACAGCGTGCCGGCTTCGGTGTCGACCAGACACGCTGCCGAGAGCGGCCGCGGGCTGTGCCACACGACACGCCGCAAGGCACCGGTTTGCGGAAAGCGGCGCAGCAGCGCGTCCAGTTCCGGCACGATCAGCGCCGGCCAGTCGGGGGCGATGTCGTCGCCGGCCAGGCCATGCACGAGGTGATCGGGTTCGGAAGGCGCCGTGGGATTCTGCATCCGCACGATTATCGCCCAGCCGCCGCGCCTTTCGGCCGGCGGGGCTTTTCGCGTCTAATGACGCTCTTTGCCCGAGCCCGCGCGGATCCCATGAGTGCCTTGTTGCTGTTGTTCGTCTGCCTGCTGCTCGGCGTCGTGGTGGCGCGGTTCGCGCGGCCACCGGCGGGCATCGTGCAGGGCATCAACTGGTGGGTGCTGAACGTGGCGCTGGCTGCGCTGGTGCTGGAGCTGATTCCGAAGCTCAAGTTCGATGCCGACCTGTGGTTCCTGGTGGCCGCGATGTGGATCACCTTCGGCGGCGCCTGGCTGCTGTTCGGCCTGCTCGGTCCGCGGCTGGGCTGGTCGCGGCAGCGCACCGGTTCGCTGATCCTGGTGTGCGGGCTGGGCAACACGGCCTACATGGGTTATCCGATGGTGCAGGCGCTGCACGGCAAGGCCGGATTGTCGCTGGCGGTGGTGGCCGACCAGCTCGGTGCGTTTCCGGTGCTGGCGTCGGCAGGCATCGTGGTGGCGTCGCTCTATTCCGGACGCACGCCGCAGCTGCGGCCGATGCTGCGCCGCGTGTTTTCGTTTCCGCCGTTCCTGGCCCTGTTGCTCGGCATCGTGGTGGGCCGTCTCGGCGGCTGGCCGCCCTTGCTCGACGAGGTGTTCGCGCCGATCGGCGCCACCCTGACGCCGCTGGCGCTGTTCTCGGTCGGCCTGCAGTTCAAGTTCCATCCGGGCCAGCGCCAGTGGGGTGCGGCTGCCTGCGGACTGGGCTGGAAGCTGTTGCTGGCCCCGCTGCTGTGCTGCTTGCTGGGCACGGCGGCGGGCGTGGAGGGCCTGGTGCTCACGGTCGGCGTGCTGCAGGCGGCGATGGCGCCGATGGTGTCGGCGGCGATCCTGGCCGACGAGTACCAGCTCGATCCGGCACTGGCCAATACCGTGCTGGGCGCCGGCATCGTGCTGTCGCTGCTGACCGTGCCGCTGGCCAATTACCTGATGGTCGGCGCGGCGTGACAGGCAACGCCCCGCGGATGCTTGCGCCGCGGGCGCACTGCGTCGAGACTGGAGGGGGATTTCCCGGGGGAAGGGGCTCGTGTCATGTCCGGCTTTGAACTGATACGGCGGATTTTCGGCAACGAACACGGCGAGCGTCGTGCGGTGCCGCGCAGTGGCGTGCCCAAGGAAGCGCACATCCTGGTCGTCGACGACTCGCCGACCATTCGCGCCGTGCTGGGCAAGATGCTCACCCAGGATGGCCACGTGGTGTTCAAGGCGGCCGACGGCGAAAGCGCGCTCGAACTGGCCCGCAGCGAATTGCCGGACCTGATTTTCCTCGACATCGTCATGCCCGGCATGAACGGCTTCGCCGTGCTGCGCGCGCTGCGCCGCGAAGCGCTCACCCATGACATCCCGATCGTGATGATCAGCGGCAACCTGCAGGCCACCGAGCAGTTCTACGTGCAGCGCTTCGGCGCCGACGACTTCATGAAAAAGCCGTTTGGCCGCGGCGAGGTGTTTGCCCGCCTGCAGCACCTGACCCAGTCCGGCCGCCTGGTGGTGCGACCGCGCGCCAGCGTGCCGGTGGCGGCGGCCGAGCCGGCGCTGAGCGCCGACGAACAGGCGGCGATCCCGGACATCGCCATGCCCGATCCGCAGGACCTGGTGCCGCCTCCGGGCGAGACGACCTGAGCTTCATGCCGGACGAACGCCACGAAACGCGCCTCGACATCTGGCTGTGGACGGCGCGTTTCTTCAAGACCCGCGGCCTCGCCCGCGTGGCCATCGAGGCAGGGCGCGTGGAACTCGGTGGCGCGCGCTGCAAGCCTTCCCGCGCCGTGCACGTCGGCGATCGGTTGCGGGTGAGCCGCGGGCATGAGCGGATGGAGCTCGATGTGCTCGCGCTGGCATCGCGGCGCGGGCCTGCCAGCGAGGCGCAGTTGCTGTATCGCGAAACCGAGGCCAGCCGCGAGGCGGCCGAGGCATTGCGCGAACAGCGTCGCCTGAGCGGCGCCGCGCTCGATCATCCGGCGCGTCGACCCGACCGGCAGGCGCGCAGGCAATTGCGGAAGATCAAGGACTTGCGGTGAAGAGTTCAGGCTGAGCACTGCGTCGCACATTGCCGCCCGGGTCTGCGCGAGCATGCGCTTGTATCCACGAGGCGCGCCGCGCGCGCCTCTCACGACCCGGGGAAGAGGCATGGAAATCAGTGGCATCGGCTTCATCAAGCGCCTGCTGGGCGGACATGCGGTCGAGCCGCAGCACGCGCAGACCACGCAGGGCGCGCGCATGCTGGTGGTGGATGATTCACCCACGATCTGCGCCGTGCTCGGCAAGATGCTGGGCCAGGACGGCTACCACCCGCTGAAGGCGGCCGACGGGGCCACCGCGATCGAACTGGCGCGCAGCGAGTTGCCGGCGCTGATCTTCCTCGACGTGGTGATGCCGGGCATGAACGGTTTCAGCGTGCTGCGCGCACTGCGCCACGACCCGGCCACGCGCGACATTCCGATCATCATGATCAGCGGCAACCAGCAGGCCACCGAGCAGTTCTACCTGCAACGCTACGGCGCGGACGACTTCATGAAAAAGCCGTTCGACCGCGACGACGTGTACGAGCGCATCGGCAACCTGGTGGCCGCCGGGCGGCTGCCGGCCCGCGACACCTCGGTGGCGGGCAACACGCTGCTGTCGGCCCTGTCGGCGGAGGCACTGGACGGCATCCCGGACATCGCCATGCCGGATGCGGGCACGCCCGGGACCATCGAGCCCCCGCTGCCGCTGCATCGCGTGGCCTGAGCGGCCGCCGCGCGGGTCAGTCCAGCGCCTTCAGACGATAGAGCGCGTCCAGCGCCTCGCGCGGCGTCAGCGTATCCGGGTCGATGCGCTCCAGTTCGCGCTGCGCGGCCGAGGGCGGTGCCGGCGCGAACAAGCCGAGTTGCGGCGAAGCCTCGGCGGCGGGTGCCGTGCCGGCGTGCCGGTGCATGCCGCGCTCGAGTTCGGCCAGCGTGCGTTTCGCGTCGGCGATCACCGCTTTCGGCAGGCCGGCGAGCGCGGCCACCTGCAGGCCGAAGCTGCGGTTGGCCGGGCCGTCCTTCACCGCGTGCATGAACACCAGCTGCTCGCCCCGCTTCTGGTCGTGCAGCTCCACGGCATCCAGGTGCACGTTGGCGATCGAGGGGAACTCGCCGGCCAGTTCGGTCAGCTCGAAGTAGTGCGTGGCGAACAAGGTGTAGGCGCGGCAGTGCCGCGCCAGGTGCACGGCGGCGGCGCGTGCCAGCGAGAGGCCGTCGTAGGTGCTGGTGCCGCGGCCGACCTCGTCCATCAGCACCAGGCTTTCGGCAGTGGCGTTGTGCAGGATGTTGGCCGTCTCGCTCATCTCCACCATGAAGGTGGACTGGCCGCGCGACAGGTCGTCGCCCGCGCCGATGCGGGTGAAGATGCGGTCGATCGGGCCGATCACCGCGCTCGCCGCCGGCACGTAGCTGCCGATGTGGGCGAGCAGCACGATCAGCGCGTTCTGGCGCATGTAAGTGCTCTTGCCGCCCATGTTGGGTCCGGTGATGACCAGCATGCGGCGGTCGTCGTCGAGCCTGAGGTCGTTCGGCTCGAACGGTTCGTCGCGCACTTTTTCCACCACCGGGTGGCGGCCGCGCTCGATCGCGATGCCGGGCTCGTCGGTGAGCCGCGGCGCGCTCCAGTCCAGCGCCTCGGCGCGTTCGGCCAGGGTGGTCAGCACGTCGAGTTCGGCCATCGCGGAGGCGGCGGTCTTCAGCGGTTCCAACCGTTCGGTGAGCGTATCGAGCAGCGCTTCGTACAGCGCGCGTTCGCGCATCAGCGAGCGCTCCCTCGCCGACAGCACCTTGTCCTCGAACGCCTTCAGTTCCTCGGTGATGTAGCGCTCGGCGTTCTTCGTCGTCTGCCGGCGCGTGTAATGCGCGGGTGCCTTGTCCGACTGCGCCTTGCTGATCTCGATGTAGTAGCCGTGCACGCGGTTGTAGCCGACCTTGAGCGTGGTGATGCCGCTGGCGGCCTTCTCGCGCTCCTCCAGCTCGACCAGGTACTGGTCGGCGTGGGTGGACAGGCGGCGCAACTCGTCCAGCTCGGCGTCGTGGCCGTCGGCGATCACGCCGCCGTCGCGTTGCAGTGCGGGCGGCTGTTCGACCACGGCGCGGGCGAGCAGGGCGGCGGTGTCCGCGTGATCGCCGATGTGTTCGACCAGGCTGTGCAGTAGCGGGCTGTCCAGCGCGGCCACTTTCTCGCGCAGCGCCGGGGCGGCAGCGAGGCCGTCGCGCAGTGTGGAGAGGTCGCGCGGCCGTGCCGAACGCAATGCCACCCGCGCCAGTATGCGTTCCAGGTCGCCGATGCCGCGCAGTTGCTCGCGCAGGGATTTGCAGGCGCGGCTGTCGATCAGCATGCCGATCGCCTGGTGGCGCCGGCGCAGCACCTCGCGCGAGCGCAGCGGGCGGGTCAGCCAGCGGCGCAACGCCCGTGCGCCCATCGGCGTCACCGTTTCGTCCAGCACGCCGAGCAGGGTGTGTTCGGTGCGTCCGCTGGGGTGGGTGTCCAGTTCCAGGTTGCGCCGCGTGGCGGCGTCCAGCGCGATCGTCTCGCCGGCGCTTTCCACCGCCATGCCGGTGAGGTGGGGCAGCGCGCTCTTCTGTGTTTCCTCCACGTAGCCGAGCAGGCAGCCGGCGGCGGCCACCGCCAGCGGCAGCTTGTCCGCGCCGAAACCGCCGAGGTCGTGGGTGCCGAAGAAGCGGTTCAGTTCGCGCCGCGCCGCGTCGCCGTCGAAATGCCACGGCGGACGCTTGCGCAGGCCGGGCAGGGAGCTGACCAGCTTCGGCCAGGCCACGTCCTCGCCGACCAGGGTTTCCGCCGGCTGCAGCCGCGCCAGTTCGGCAGCCAGCGCCTCGGCGTGTGGTACTTCGCTGAGCAGGAAGCGACCGCTGGAAAGATCGACCCAGGCCAACCCGTAATCGCCGCGCGTGCCCGAGGCGATCGCCAGCAACAGGTTGTCGCGGCGCTCTTCGAGCAGCGCGGCATCGGTCACCGTGCCCGGCGTGACCACGCGCACCACCTTGCGTTCGACGATGCCCTTGGCCAGCGCCGGGTCGCCCATCTGCTCGCAGATCGCCACCGACTCGCCCAGGCGCACCAGTCGCGCCAGGTAGTTCTCCGCCGCGTGGTAGGGCACGCCGGCCATCGGGATCGGCGCGCCGGCGGATTGCCCGCGCTGGGTCAGCGTGATGTCGAGCAGGCGCGCCGCCTTGCGTGCGTCGTCGTAGAACAGCTCGTAGAAATCGCCCATCCGGAAGAACAGCAGCACGTCCGGGTGCTCGGCCTTGGCCGAGAGGTACTGGCGCATGAACGGGGTGTGTCTGGCGTGGTCGTCGTGACTCATGCAATCGAATCTGGAATGGATCGGGCGCGTGGCCGCCGGCGTGCCTGCGGGCGGAGCCACGGAGGAACGCGAGTCTGGCACGGACGGGATGCCCATGCTAACGGGGTGCCTGATCCTGCGCTTGCCGATCCGGCTCCTTGGCCGCGCCTCAGGTCGACAGATCGGTCCGGCGCCGGACGCGCGATGGCGCGTCGAGTTGCCCGCCTTGTTCGCCCCGCGGCCGGACTCTCGGCGCATGGCGGGCGGCATGCGCGCCGGCAAGCATGCGCGAGACTGCCCGGGACGTCAGCTGCTGCTTCTCCCGCCGCCGGGCCAGCCTTGCCGTGAAGATCGCATAGAGGATCAGCACCGCCAGGAAGGCCAGCGCATTGGCCAGCGCCCCCAGGAAATCGTGGATGGCGTGGCCCAGCACCGGCAGGATCGCGGCAAACGCCACCAGGCAGATCAGCGTGTCATGGGGCTTCAGTCCCGCGTCCATCAGCAGGTGGTGGATGTGGCCGCGATCCGCGGTGAACGGGGATTCGCCCCGATGCATGCGCCGGAACATGACGGTGAGCGTGTCGAACACGGGCAACGCCACGCACCAGAGCACCAGCCCGGGCGAGATCTGCCGCGGCTGGCCCTGGCTCATGCCGATCAGCGACCAGGCCAACAGGTATCCCAGCATCACGCTGCCCGCATCGCCCAGGAACACCTTGCCGTCGCGGCCGAACAGGCCGAGGTTGGCCGCCAGGTAGGGCACCAGGGCGGCGGCGATGACGGCGACCGCGGCAAACTGCAGGGCCGACCCCTGGTGGCGGCCGAGCAGTTCGATGCCGCCGGCCGCGACGAGGGCCAGGCATCCGGCCAGCCCGTCGATGCCGTCGATGAGGTTGAAGGCATTCAGCAGGCCGATGACGGCGACCACGGTGAACGGGATGCCGAGCCAGCCGAGGGTGAGCTCGTGGCCGTGCAGCGTGCCCAGCGAGCGGATGTAGACGCCCGAACTGATCACCACGATGGCGATCGAGGCAAGCTGGGCTATCACGCGTACCCAGACCTTGAGATCGAGCAGGTCGTCGGCGACCCCGACCATGACCAGCAGCAGCGAGGTGCCGATGACCGCGTCCTCGAACCGGCTGAAGACATCGGCGTGCCACCACCCGGCCAGCATGCCGATGGCAATGGCCAACCCGCCGACCAGCGGCGTGTTGAACGCATGGCGCTTGCGGCCCTGGTCCGGGCGATCGACCAGGCCGAGCCGGCGACCCAGCGGCAGCAGCACGATCAGGGAGAGCGCCGATACGCCGGTGGCGATCACGCAGGCTTGGAGGATCCGCGGGTCGAACGTCATGGCAATCCTGCTTGTTCTTCACGTCGCCGGTCGGGCTTGACGCTGGTGCCCGGGTCGTCTGCCGGTGACGTTGGTTGACCGGTGCGAACGGCCACGCGAAAAGGCGGCAATGGAGGGCGCGCGGCGGCAGGCGGTCGATCTCGCGATCGCTCGCTGCCCCGGCGGCCTACTTGCTGTTGTTGAGGTAGTACTGGCTGGACGCGGTGGCGCTCAACGCGCTGGTAAGTGGCAGCAGCTGGCTGGTGAAGCGGTTCCAGCGGGTGATGCCGGCGGCGCTCGCGAAGACCACGTCGCCCGGCTGCACCCTGAAGCCGTCGGCCAACGCAAACGCCGCGGGCGATTTCGCATCCAGTTCGTAGACGGTGGGCCGCTGGCCGGGGTTCTGCTTGCGCAGGCCGCGGACCACGTAGACCATGCCCTTGGAGGTGACTTCGTTGAGCCCGCCCGCCTGTCCGAGCGCCTGGGTCAGGGTGAGGTTGGAGGTGCTGAAGCGGAGCGCTTGCGGATGCAGCACCTCGCCCATCACGTACACCTCCTGGTTGAAGTTGAACGGCACGAACACGCGGTCGCCCGGACGCAGGTAGATCTTGCGGGCGAGCATCTCCCCCTCGTGGGAGGGGCTCAGGTCCAGGTGATAGGTCTGGTCCTGGCGCGTCAGCGCCACGTTCGAGAGGTCGGCATTCTTGCTGTCCACGCCGCCCGCCACGCCGATCGCCTCGCCCAGCGTCATCGGCACCGTGGTCACCGGCTGCGCGCCGGCTTTCACGAAGGCGCCTTCCAGCACGACGTGCTGGCTGCCGTAGCCGGCGACGCTCACATCCACCAGCGGCGCCCGAATGAACTTCGAGAGCCCCGAGGTGATGGCCTGGCGCGCCTGCTCGATGGTCATGCCGGCCACTTTCACCACGCCGGCGTAGGGGAAGTACAGGGTTCCGTCGGGCCGCACCAGGCGCTCGTTCGCGGCCGTCTCCTGCTGCTGGCCGGCGGGCGAGGTGAGTTCCGGGTGGTCCCATACGGTGATGTGCAGCGTGTCGCCGGGCCCGATGCGGTAGGCCTCGGGACGGTAGTCCATCAGGGCCGTGGGCACGCCGGAGTCGGTCGCGGGTGCCGCGTTCTGCTGCTGCGTCTGCAGCAGGTCCGGCGTGATCGGCACGAGCTTCACGTAGCTGTTTTCGCCCTCCACCGAGCTCCTCGACATCGACTGCCCCGGCGCCCACACGCAGCCGGCGAGCGACGCCACCAGCAGCACGCAGGCGGCGCTGCGGATGGGTGCCGCGAAACGTCCGTGCTCACGGATGCAGGGTGACCGGGTAGTCCTGTTCCAGGGCATCGTCCGAACTGCAACTGTCGCGCCTCGGTTCATGTCGAAAATTGCTCCCGTATTCGATCGAATAATGCCCCTGTGCGATGTCGAGCCCGCCCAATAATCCTCGTCATGGTTAATTTGTCCAGCCCCCATGGTTAATGCACGTTCATCGACATGTCCGATTAATAAATGATTTCATCCATGTTTCACGCATTGACCCCGGTCCACGGTATTGACAAAACGCGACTGCCGCGTCCAAATGCGTTTTCCCCGAAGTGCTGTCCACTTCGCCGAGAAGAATGAGCAGTACCGTGCACCGGTAATTCACATTACGCAAATAATTACGTTTCAGCTGAAACGTGATCCCCTGTTCACGGCGCCGCGGATGGCGCCATATCAACGCCGCGCGCCGGTCGCGGAGGCAGCGGTACATCCATTTGGCGGGATGCGCAATGGCGTTTTCGTCCTGTTTTACGAGGCCGCTCGCATGAGCTTGACGGATACATTCAACGACGATCATCGGTCGCCGATTCATCATCGGGACTCGCAGATAATGGTTTCATCCGAAACCATGCCGCATATCTGCAGATAATCGAGCCCGACGACCCCGGCCATTTGCCGGATTTCCTGGCGGGGCGGCGGCACGCAGCCCTCCATGTTCAGCCTCCATCCGGAGAGAACTCCCGTGAAAGCCATCAATGGTCCCACCATCCAGATCCAGCCCGAGGACGAGATCGATCCCCGCGCCCTGCTGGGCACGCTGCTGGACAACAAATGGCTGATCATCAAGGCGACCCTGGCCGCCCTGGTGATCGGCCTGGCCTATCTGCTGGTGGCCACGCCCCAGTACGAGGCCAAGGCGATGGTGCAGGTGGAGCAGGCGCCCAGCCTGCCCGGGCTCAACCTGGGCACCCAGCAGGGTGGGGCGTCCAATCCGGCCGCGGTGGATGCCAAGACGATCCTCACCGCGCAATCGGTCGTGGGCGAGGCGGTGCGCAAGCTGCACCTGTACATCGACACCAGTCCCTATCGCGTGCCGCTGATCGGCGGCCTGGTGGCGCGCCTGCACGACATGGCCGAGGGAGACGGGCTCAACGCGCCCTGGTTCGGCCTCAACGGCTATGGATGGGGCGGCTCGAAGCTGGACATGCCCCAGCTCGAGGTGCCGGACCGACTGCTCGGCCAGCAGCTGACGCTGACGGCCGGCCCGGACGGAAGCTACGTGCTGACCGAGGACAGCGACGTGCCGTTTTCGGACGGGTTGCAGCTGCTGCAGGGCCACGTGGGGCGCGTGTCGAGCGGGTCGGGCGTGTCCATGCTGGTCACCACCATGCGCGCCAACCCGGGCATGCGCTTCCACGTGATGCGCAACGACGAGGTCACCACGACTGCCGCGATCCGCAAATCCATCTCCACCAGCCAGCCGGTGCCGGGTTCCAACATCATCGAGCTGGCCTATGACAGCGCCGACCCGAAGAAGGCGGTCAAGGTGCTCGACCACGTGGTCGGTGCGTTCCTGGCGCAGAACGTGGGCCGCAACTCGGCGCAGGCGTCCAACAGCCTGAAGTTCGTGCAGCAGCAGTTGCCGCAGGTGAAGAAGAAGCTCACGGACGCGCAGGCCGCGCTGGCCGCCTTCCAGCTCAAGGCGCATTCGGTGGACGTGCCGATGCAGACCCAGACCCTGCTGAGCGAGATGGCCACGATCAACAACAGCATCGACCAGCTCAACATCGAGAAGGCGCAGGTGCAGCGCCTGTATACCCCGCAACACCCGGCCTACAAGGCGATCATGCAGCAGATCGGGCAGCTGCAGGCGCAGCGTGCGTCGATCGACAAGCGGATGACGACCTTCCCCGACACGCAGCGCCAGCTCCTGCGCCTCACCGGCGACGTGCAGGTGCTCAACAACACCTATACCGGCCTGCTCAACGAGGCGCAGCAACTCGAACTCGCGCAGGCGGGAACGGTGGGCACCGCGCGCGTGGTGGACCAGCCCTCGGTCGACATCACCCAGCCTGCCAAGCCGCGAAAGCTGCTGACCATCCTCGGCTGCGCCTTCATCGGCGCGTTCCTGGCCGTGGCGTATGTCTTCCTGCAGCAGATGTTCCGGCGTGGCCTGGAGGATCCGGCCGAGATCGAGCAGCTCGGCGTGGAGGTCTATTCCGCGATCCCGCTGAGCGAGCAGCAGATCGAGCTGTCGCAGCATCGCCGGCGCCTGCTCGGCAAGGGTCGCTCCGCCCTGCTGGCGCTCGCCGCGCCGGATGACGTGGCGGCCGAAGCGATGCGCAGCCTGCGCACCAGCCTGCGCTTCACCCAGCTCGGTGCCGCCGACAACCGCCTGATGGTGTGCGGCTCCAGTTCGCAGGCGGGCAAGACCTTCGTGTCCTCCAACCTCGCGGCGGTCAACGCGCAGGCCGGCCTGCGCGTGCTGCTGATCGACGCCAACATGCGTGACGGCGACCTGCACCAGGTGCTCGGCGTGCGCGCCGATCGCGGGCTGTCCGAGCTGCTGTCGGGCGACCTCGAAGTGGCCGAGGCCATCCGTCCCATCGAGGGCCTGGGGGGCGAGCTGGATTTCATCCCGCGCGGCAGCAAGCCGTCCAATCCGTCGGAGCTGTTGATGCAGCCTTACTTCGGCGCCTTGCTGCGGCGGCTTTCGCCGGCCTACGACCTGGTGGTCATCGACAGCCCGCCCATCCTGGCCGTCACCGATGCGGCGATCATCGGGCACCACGTGGGCACCAGCCTGCTGGTGGTGCGCTACGGGCTCAACCAGTCGCGCGAGGTCGAGCTGGCCATGCAGCGGTTCCGGCAGGCCGGGGTGAACATCAAGGGCGTGGTGTTCAACGGCATGGAGCGGCGCAGCAGCGGCTTCTCCACCTACGGCTTCCTCGGCTACGGCTTTGCCCAATGATCCGCGCGGGAACCAGCGAACCGGCCGAACCCATGCCGCGCGCGTCGATCCGGCGCGAGCGCCGCTCGCGACGCCGGCCGGGCTTCGCGTCCGACACGTTTTTCCGTGCCGCCGTGCAGGAGATGGAGGCAATCGGCTTGCGCGTGCGCCCGCAGCCGCATCCGGGTTCCGCGCCCTATGGCGTGCTGTCCGGGCGCACCGGCTCGCGCTTCTTCCTGCTGCCGGCACGCCCCCGTGCGGTCAGCACCGGTTCGCTGGCGCTCGTCCAGCCGGTGCGGCTCGCCCCGCGGGCGGTCAAGGGGCTGGCCACGATGGCGGTGCGGCTGGGGCTGGCGGGGCTGCTGCCGCACAAGGTGCACGTTGCCGGGGCCAGCGATTTCGCGCGCCTGGTGGACGCCCGCGCGCGCCACGGCGCCTTCCTCACCGGCACGCCCGGGCCGCACCGCAAGCTGAGCATGCAGCTGATGGATGACGCCGGCCACATCCAGGCCTACGCGAAAGTGTCGCTGGTGCCCGCCGTGCAGGCGCTGCTCAGGCGCGAGGCAGAAGTGCTGCGGCTGCTCGCCGCGATGGATCTGCGCACGGCCTGGCTGCCCTGCGTGTTGCGCAGCGAGACACGGGACGGCACCGCGATCTTCGCCACCGATGCGGTGAGGACGCGCTCGGCCCGCTGCCTGACCGACCTGGATGCGCTGCACCTGGCCTTCCTGGAGGAGCTGGCGGCGTGCACGGGCCCGGCGTGGGCCAGCAGCGGGGAGTCGCTGCTGGCGGGCTGGAACCGGCGCATCGAACGCTTGCGCGCCCAGCTGGCGCCGGCCTGGCGCGAGCGGCTCGGTCGCGCCATCGCGGTCCTGTCGGCCGAGCCCTCGCTCATTGCATCCCGCGGCATGGCCCACGGCGACTTCACGCCGGTGAACTCCTTTCGCCAGGACAACCGGTTGTGCGTGTTCGACTGGGAATACGCCGGCGCCGACTACGCCGGCGACCACGACCTGATCGGCCTGCTCGATGCCGTGGCGAGGCTGGGGGATGTGCGGCCCGACGAGGCGGCGACGCTGCTCGAACGGCGGCTGGTGCGCGAACTGGGGCGCTCGCCCGCCGAAGCCAACCGCCGCCTGATCGCCTTCCACTGCGCGCAGGCGCTGCGCGGCGCGGAACGACAGCCACCTCCCGCCGGCACGTCCCTGGCCTGGTGGGGGGCGGACGAGGCGGCCCGCACGCTCGACGTGCTGCTGGCCCGGGCTGCCTCGTGAGCACGCCGGAGGACGCACCGATGGGAACCATGCACGGTTCAACCGCGGTCGGCGCCATCGGCGCGCTGCCCTCGCGCCATGCATCGAGCCTGCAGCTTCTGCGGCGCGGCGCCTCGGGGGCGCTGGTCGTCTCCGTTGGCGGGACCGGGGTGAGCTTTCTGGCCAACCTGGTGATGGCGCGGGTGATCGGACGCGAGCAGTTCGGCATCTACGCCCTGATGTTCAGCTGGGTCAGCGTGCTCGCCGTGGTCAGCCAGGCCGGCCAGGACATCAGCATGATCCGCCTGCTGCCCTCCTACATCCGCGAGGGCGCCTGGGGCGCCGTGCGCGGCCTGCGGCGCGGCGTGGGGGCGATCGTGCTGGCCATCAGCAGCTGCATCGCCGTGGGCGGCTGCCTGGTGGTGCATGTGATCGGTGCGGCGCAGAGCCCCGGCTGGCGCCATACCTTCTACCTCGGCTTCGCGATGCTGCCGGTGCTGACCCAGCTGCAGCAGAGCGGCGCGCTGCATCGCGCCTTCAAGCGGCCGGTGGTCAGCGGCCTCTACCAGACGCTGGGCCGCCCGCTGCTGCTGATCGTGCTGATGGGCGTGCTGGTGCTGGCGGTGCCGCAGGTCGACGCGCCGTGGGCGGCCGCCGCCGCGCTGGTGGCGGCCGCGCTGGCGCTGGCCGGTTCGGCCCGGCACCTGTGGCTGACCTGGCCCGAAGCGGGGCGGGGCGTGGCGCCGAGCTACGAGGTGCGGCGCTGGCTGGCGGTGGGCGCGCAGATGTCGATGCTGTCGATCATCGTGGTGTCCGGGAGCCGGCTGGACGTGCTCATCCTCGGCGCGCTGATGGGTGCGGGCGACGTGGGGCCTTATTACGCCGCGGTGCGCATGGCCGGGTTCGCGCTGTTCGCCCAGAGCGCCACCAACGTGGTGCTCGCGCCGATGATCGCCGAGCGCTACGACGCGCACGACCTGCCGGGGCTGCAACTGGTCGCCACGCGCTCCGCCCGTTTCGCGTTTGCCGGTGCCTTCGTGGTGAGTGCGGGGTTCAGCGTGACGGGCCACTGGCTGCTGACCCTGTTCGGCCCGGGTTTCGATGCGGCCTATGTCCCCTTGCTGGTCCTGCTGTGGGGCTACTGCGCCACCACCGGGCTGGGCGAGGTCGGCTTCATGTTGTCGATGACGAAGTTCCAGCGGCTGGCCTCGGTGCTGGTGCTGGTCGGCGTGGCGGCCAATGCCGCGGTGGCGTGGCTGCTGGTACCGACCCTGGGCGCCACCGGCGCGGCGGTCGGTGCGGTGGCGTCGCGGCTGGTGTGGCGCGGGCTGGCGTGGTGGACCGTGCGCTCGCGCCTGGGCATCGAGCCGTCGGTCTTCGGCGTGTCCGCAAAGGCGGTGGCGCGATGAGGCTGGCGCTGGTCATTCCCACGCTGGGCGGCGGCGGCGCGGAACGCGTGATGGTCGCCCTGGCCAATGCGTGGGCGGCCGAGGGCGCCGCCGTGACCCTGATCACCCTGGCGCCCAGCGATCGCGACAAGTACCCGCTGCACGCAGCGGTCGAGCGCGTGGGGCTGGACCTCGCGGCGCCCTCGCCGCACGTCGTGGCGGCGCTGCGCAACAACGCCGTGCGGCTGCGCTCGCTGCGCCGCGCGCTGCGGGCGGCGCGGCCGGACGCCATCGTCAGCTTCACCACCACGGTCAATCTGCTCGTGATGCTGGCCGTCGCCGGATGGCGCGTGCCGGTGATCGTTTCGGAGCGGACCTTCGTCGGGGCGCATCCGCCGCGCGCAGCCTGGAAGCTGCTCTACCGGCTGCTCTACCGGCGCGCCGCTGCCGTGGTGGCGCAGACGCGTCGCGGCGCCGCCGACCTGGAGGCGCGGCTGGGGCGCGACGTGCGGGTGATCCCCAACCCGGTACGCGAGCTGCCGCTGGCAGCCGCGCCGCGGTTGCCGCGCAAGCCGGCCAGGACCCTGCTGGCGTCCGGCCGCCTGAATCCGCAGAAGGGCTTCGACATCCTGCTCGACGCCTGGGCGACGATCGCCGCGGCGCACCCGCATTGGCGGCTGCGCATCACCGGCGAGGGCGCGCAGCGTGCGGCGCTGACCGCGCAGATCGAGCGCCTCGGCCTCGGCGACCGGGTGGAGCTGGCGGGGTTCGACGACGACCTCGCCGCGGCGATGCGCGCGGCGGACCTGTTCGTGCTCTCCTCGCGCTTCGAAGGCATGCCCAATGTGCTGCTGGAGGCGATGTCGCTGGGCCTGGCCTGCGTCAGTACCGATTGCGAGACCGGCCCGCGCGAGCTGATCGAGCATGGCAGCAACGGCTGGCTGGTGCCGGTGGCGGATGTTCCCGCGCTGGCCGCGGCCCTGGATGCGCTGATGGGCGACGAGGCGCTGCGCCATCGACTCGGCGCCAGCGCCGTGCGGGTGCGCGAAACCCATTCGCTGGCCTGCGTGTTCGCCCGCTGGCAGTCGCTGGTGGCGCGGCTGGTGGCCGAGGCCGGGCACGCCGGCTCCTCGCGCCGCCGCCCCGTGCCCGGGGCCGTCCGTCCGATGCCGGGCCACGAGGGCAAGCCGCGGGTGCTGTTCCTGATCCGTTCGCTGGGCCGCGGCGGCGCCGAACGGCAGCTGGTGGAACTGGCGACCGGCCTGCGCCGCAGTGGCTGGGATGTCGCGGTGGCCTGCTTCTATGCCGGCGGCGCGTTCCAGCGCGGGCTGGAGCGCGGCGGCGTGCCCGTCATCGACCTGCGCAAGCGCGGCCGCTGGGATATCGCCGGCTTCCTGTGGCGCCTGTGGCGGGCGCTGCGCGAGTTCCGGCCGGACGTCGTGCACGGATACCTCACGGTCGGCAACCTGCTGTCGCTGCTCGGCCACCTGGCCAGCCCGGGGACGCGCGTGGTCTGGGGCGTGCGGTCCTCGTTCATCGATCGCCGACGTTACGACTGGCTGTCGCGCGCCACCTTTGCGCTGAGCTGCCGGATGGCCAGGCGGGCGGACCGGATCATCTTCAACTCCGAGGCGGGTTCCGCGCTGCACGGCGCGCGCGGCTATCCCGTCGACCGGCTGGTGGTGATCGCCAACGGCATCGACACCGGCCGCTTCCGTTTCGACGCGGCCTCGCGGCTGCGCATGCGCGAGGCGTGGGGCGTGCCCGCGCACGCGGTGCTGGTGGGGCTGGTCGGGCGGCTCGATCCGATGAAGGACCACCCCACCTTCCTGCAGGCGATCGCGCGGCTGGCGGGCGGCGTGCCCTGGCGCTTCGTCTGTGTCGGCGACGGCGCGGCGGAGCATGCCGGCCGGCTGCGGATGCAGGCCGGCGAGTTGGGGCTGGCGGACCGGCTGGTGTGGGCCGGGCCGTGCGAGGACATGGTCGCGGCCTACAGCGCCATCGACATCCTGGTGTCCTCCTCGCGTGGCGAGGGCTTCCCCAACGTGGTGGCCGAGGCGATGGCGTGCGGCCGGCCCTGCGTGGTCACCGACGTGGGCGACTCGGCGCACCTGGTGGCGGACACCGGCATCGTGGTGCCGCCGGGCGATCCCGCGGCCCTGGCCGACGGCATCGGGCGGATGCGCGAGTGGCGGGAGCGCGACCCGGAGGCGATCGCGCGGGCGGCCAGGGCGCGCGTGGTCGATCTGTTCAGCACGGCCCGGCTGGTCGAGCAATCGGCCCGGGTGCTGGAAGACGTGCACCGCTGCGAATGCCTGCCGGACGAGGTGGCGTCATGAACGCCCGGTTCCTGCCGCGCACGCCGGTCGACCTGCTGCTGGCCGCCTTCGTGGTGTGGTTCGGCAGCGACGCCAGCGACTTCATGTTCTCGGCGCACGGCGTGAAGCCGCTGTACTCCTACGCGGCGGTGATCGGCTTCGGCGCCTTCTACGCCGTCGCGCAGGGGGCGGCGGGCCAGCCCCCGGCCATCCTGCGCGACCGCGGCACGCGCCGCTTCGTCATCTGGCTGCTGCTCTACGTCGTGTATGGCGTGCTGATCTTCCTGGAATCCTCGCAGAGCCAGGTGGCGCTGCAGGCGCTGATCACCCTGATCGAGATGGTGGCCATCGGCATGGCGTTCGCGTCGCTGATGGTGCATCGGCGGCGGCTGCACATGCTGGGCGGGGTGTTCCTGCTGCTGGCGCTGTTCGCCACCGGGATGAACCTGCTCGATTTCTTCCACCCGCGGTTCTCCAACGTGCCGGGTCGGGCGGCCGGCCTGTACGTCAACCCCAACGTGGCCGGCTACGCACTCGCCCTGCTCATGCTGTGCGGCATGGACAGCGTGTCGGCGCGGCTGCGCTGGCTGTTCGTGCTGGTGTGCGGCGTCGGCGTGCTGGTCACCTTCTCGCGGTCGGCGTGGATCATGTGGGGAGTGACCCTGGTCTGGCTGGGCTGGCGCGACCGCGCGCACGGCGCGAAGTGGAAGTTCGCCCTGATGACGCTGTCCACGCTGGCGGGCATCGGCATCCTGCTGGCCCTGTTCACCGGCGAGCTGGGCGAGTGGCTGAGCGGCACGTCGTTCGCGCGCTACCTCGATCCCAATACGCTGGCGCGCATGGGCGTGGGCGGTTCCTCGCTGTCCGGCGACTCCGCCGCCACGCGCACCGACCTGATCTGGTTCTCGCTGCAGCAGGCGGCGCAGCGGCCGTTGTTCGGGCACGGCAGCGGCCATGTCTACGAGTGGGGTTTCCCGGTGGGCCCGCACAACATGTACCTGCGCTTCCTGGTCGAGGGCGGCGTGTGCGGGCTGGCCTTCTACCTGGCGCTGCTGGTCGTGTTGTGGCGGGCCACCTCGGGCCTGCAGCGCATGCTGGTGCTGCAGCTGGTCATCGCCAGCTTCTTCTCGCACAACCTGCTGGAAAGCCCGGCGGTCATCCTCGTGATCACCTTCGTGCTGGCGCAGCAGGTGCTGCAGAAGCGCGAACTGGCGGTGGCGCGATGGCTGGCACCGGCCCGCGTGGGGGTGCCGGCATGAAGATCTGCCACGTCATCACCGGCATGAACGCCGGCGGCGCGGAGATTGCGCTGTGCCGCCTGGTGGAATCCATGCCGGCGCCGGACTTCGAGCATGTCGTGGTGGTGCTGGGCGGCGAGGGCTCGCTGAGCGCCCCGTTGGCGGCTTCCGCGCGGCTGCATCACATGGGCCTGCGGCCCGGCCGCGCCGGCCCCGGCGACGTGCTGCGGCTGCGCCGCCTGCTGGCGCGCGAGTCGGCCGACCTGGTCCACGCGTGGATGTACCACGCCCACCTGCTGACGTCGCTGGCTCTGTGGCATCAGTCCGTGCCGCATCTGTGGAGCGTGCATCACTCGTTGACGGACCTGGCCACCGACAAGGGGATGACGCGGGTCGTGATCCGCCTGAACGCGGTGTTCTCGAGCTGGCCCCGCCACGTGCTGTATGCCTCCCGGCTCAGCGCGTCGCAGCACGAGGATTACGGCTTCAACCGCCTGCGCACGGTCGTCATCCCCAACGGTTACGACACCCGCGTCCTGGTGCCCGACCCTGAAGCGCGCCGCCGCATCCGCCGCGAGCTGGGCGTGGCCGATGACGAGCTGGTGATCGGCATGGTGGCGCGCGTGCATCCGACCAAGGATCACGGCAACTTCCTGCGCGCGGCGAGCCGGTTCCGCGATCGCCATCCAGGCTGCGTGTTCGTGCTGGTCGGCGATGGCGCGACGGCAGCGAACGCGGAACTCGCCGGCCTGATCGATGCGCAGCAATTGCGTCCGCAGGTGCGCCTGCTGGGGCGGCGCCAGGACATCGCCGCGATCAACGCCGCGTTCGACATCGCCACGCTGGCCTCGCGCGGCGAGGCCTTCCCCAATGCGGTGGCCGAGGCGATGGCCTGCGGCGTGCCCTGCGTGGCCACCGACGTGGGCGACGTCCCGCTGATCGTCGCCGACACCGGCGTGGTGGTGCCGCCGCGCGATCCGGCCGCGTTGAGCGCCGGCTGGGCCCGGCTCGCCGCGCTCGGTCCGCACGGGCGGCACCACCTGGGTTCGCGGGCGCGCCAGCGCATCGTCGACAACTATACGGGCAGCCTGCGCACGAAGCGTTACGCCGACCTGTATTCGTCCATCGTGCAGGAGCACCGAGCATGTGCGGAATAGCCGGCTTCTGGGATGCCTCCCATACGCTGACCGCCGACGACGGGCGCGCCGTCGTGCGCCGCATGACCGACGCGCTGAGCCATCGTGGCCCGGACGATGCCGGCCATTTCCAGGACGCCGCGGCCGGCGTGGCGCTGGGGCATCGGCGGCTTGCCGTGATCGACCCGTCGCCGGAAGGGCACCAGCCGATGAGTTCGGCCAGCGGGCGCTACGTGATCGTGTTCAACGGGGAGGTCTACAACCACCGCGAGCTGCGACGCGAGCTGGCCCCGCTGGGCGCCGCCTTCCGCGGGCATTCGGACACGGAGGTGATGCTGGCGGCGATCGAGCACTGGGGGCTGGAAGCCGCCGTCAAGCGCTTCGTGGGCATGTTCGCCTTCGCGCTGTGGGATCGCCGCGAGCGTTCGCTCACCCTGGTCCGCGACCGGCTCGGCATCAAGCCGCTGTATTACGGCTGGGTGGGTCCGCTGTTCGTGTTCGGCTCCGAGCTGAAGGCGTTGCGCAGCTGCCCGGGTTTCGCCCATGCCGTCGACCGTGATGCGCTGTGCCTGCTGCTGCGGCACAACTACATCGGCGCGCCGCACGCCATTTACCAGGGCGTGCGCAAGCTGCAGCCGGGCAGCTGGCTGCGCATGGACCAGGCGATGGCCGCCTCGCGCGTCGATGCACAGACGCTGGCGGCGGGCGCGCAAGCCTACTGGTCGGCGCGCGACGTGGCCGAGACCGGCGCGGCCGGGCGCCTGCGCCTTTCCGATACGGCCGCCGCCGATGCGCTGGAAGCGCTCCTGCGCGATGCGGTCGGTTTGCGCATGGAGGCCGACGTACCGCTGGGCGCGTTCCTCTCCGGTGGCGTGGATTCCTCGCTGGTGGTCGCGCTGATGCAGGCGCAGGCCGCGCGGCCGGTGCAGACCTTTTCCATCGGCTTCCACGAGAAGGGCTACGACGAAGCGGTGCACGCCCGCGCCGTGGCGCGGCACCTGGGCACCGAGCACCACGAGCTGTACGTGACCGCGCAGGACGCGCTGGACGTGGTGCCGAAGCTGCCCTGCATGTTCGACGAGCCGTTCTCCGATGCCTCGCAGATACCGACCTTCCTGCTGTCCCGACTGGCGCGCCGGCACGTGACGGTGAGCCTCTCCGGCGACGGCGGCGACGAACTGTTCGGCGGCTACGAGCGTTATTTCAAGGCGCGCGCCATCGAGCGCGGGCTGGACTGGATACCGCCGGGCCTGCAGCGTCGCGCCGCGCGCTCGCTGTCGCGCCGGCAGGGTTTCTACGAATCGCTGCTGGCCGGCGCCAACCGCTGCGTGCCGGCGCGGATGCGCCTGAAGCGGCCGCGCTCGAAGATCGGGGTACTCGCCGGCATGCTCGAGGCCGGCCAGCAGGAGCAACGCTATCGCCTGCTGATGTCGCACCTGCGTGATCCGGCCCGCGTGGTGCTCGACGCCGAGGAACCGCCCACCGCGCTCGACGATCCCGGGCTGGGAGCGCAGGTGAAGGACGTCGTCGAACGGATGATGTTCACCGACCTGGTCACCTACCTGCCCGGCGACGTGCTGGCCAAGGTCGACCGCGCCAGCATGGCGGTGAGTCTGGAGGCGCGGGTGCCGCTGCTGGACCACCGCGTGGCCGAGTTCGCCTGGCGCCTGCCGATGGCGCAGAAAGTGCGCGGCCGGGAGGGCAAGTGGCTGCTGCGCCAGGTGCTCTACCGGCACGTGCCGCGCGCGCTGATCGACCGCCCCAAGCAGGGCTTCGGCGTGCCGATGGGTGCGTGGCTGCGCGGGCCGCTGCGCGACTGGGCCGAATCCCTGCTGGAGCCGCGAAGGCTGCGCGAGGAAGGCTATTTCGACCCGGGCTACGTGCGCGCGATGTTCGCCGACCACCTGGCGGGGCGGGTCAACGAAGGTGGCCGGCTGTGGGACGTGCTGATGTTCCAGGCCTGGCTGCGGGAAACCCGGCAGGAGGGCACGCGCGTCCACGGGGCGACACCCGTCGCGCACGCGGCCGACGTGTCCGCGGGCTTTACCTGAAGTCGATGGCACGCGGGAAAACAGGGCTGGTGGATTCGTTCGAAGGAGCCGGCATTCGATGAAACATGAAAACTTGCTCGACCAGCGATCGCATTTTGCCTTCGGCAGAAACTGGCTGGACTACGCGGACACGATCGACGAGCCGAAGATTGCCCGCGCCATCGACAGCCTGCGCCGCCTGAGCGGGCGGCCGCGGCTCGATGGGCTGAGCTTCCTCGACATCGGCTGCGGCTCGGGCCTGTCCGCGCTGGCCGCGGTGCGCCTGGGTGCGCGTTGCGTGGTGGGCGTCGACATCGATCCGGACTCGGTCCAGGCAGCCACCCGCGTGTTCGCGCGATTCGCCCCCGGGCTGAGCGCCGATTTCGACACCTGCAGCGTGCTCGAGATGACGCCGGAGAGCTTCGGCACTTTCGATCTGGTGTATTCGTGGGGCGTGCTGCACCACACCGGCGACATGGTCCGCGCCATCGAGACCGCCGCCAGCCTGGTCGCACCGCAAGGCGAGCTCTGCCTCGCGCTGTATCGCAAGACTCCGTATTGCGGCGTGTGGCGCCGCATCAAGCGCTGGTATTCGTCGGCGCCGCCGGCCGCCCAGCAGCGCGCCCGGTCGGCGTACGGCTTCGTGCGCAGGACGGTGATGATCATGCAGGGCCGCGATTTCGCCGCCTACGTGAAAAGCTACGGCGACCGCGGCATGGATTACGACCACGACCTGCACGACTGGCTGGGTGGCTATCCCTTCGAATCGATCGCCCCGGACGAATGCCGGGCCCTGCTGCAGCGCGCCGGGTTCGCGCTCGACCGCGAGTTCGTGAAGGTCAGCCGGCATCCGCTGCGCGGGCTGCTCGGCTCCGGCTGCGACGAGTATGCGTTTCGCCGTCGCCCGCCCGTCGCGCCAGCCGCGCGCATGCAGACGGTGCACTGACGCCATGAACGGGTTGAATCCGGCACTCGAACACGCGCCGCCGGCCCGGTCCGCGGAATGGATCCCCGCGCTGACATTCACGGCGCGCAAGGAATCCTGGGTGGCGGCGTCGGCCGACCGCTTCTTCAAGATATTCCGTCGCAGCGACGATCCGCTGCGCGACTGGCTGGATCCGCTCTGCATGGAAAAGGCCAGCCGCGAACATGCCGACGCGCTGCTGCTCGGTCGCATGAGCAGCCACGTCTGCGTGCCGCTGGAGCTGGACCACGCCTGCGTGGTGTATCCGCGGCTGTCCGGGCCGGATCTGCGGCCGATGCTGCAGCAGCTGCGCGGACCGGGCGGCGCGCGGCACCGTGCCCATGCCTTGCGCAAGGCCATGCTGGTGCTGGCGCAGTTGCATCGCGCCCGGCCGGAACTGGCCGACTATCCGGTCAAGGACTATCTGCACGACGGCTACCTGGTGCCTGACGCGGACGTGGCCAGGCGCATCGGCGAGCGCGAACGCACGCTCTTCATCGGCGGTTTCGAGGTGCGCAATTTCCGCTACGACCAGGATCACGACGACTGGTTCTTCTTCGACCCGCAGCATGTCTACCGTGGCATGCCGGAGGACGACCTGGCCCGCTTCATCGTCTCCCTGCTGATGATCAACTGGGGCCAGGGCGGCAGCGTGGCGCTGTGGCGGGGCTTCGATGTCGAGAACCTGCTGTCCGCCTACGAGAACGCCGCCGGCATCCTGCTGGACGGTGCGCTGCTGACTTATTTCCTGCGCGAAACCATCGCCATGCGCCGGCACTTCGCGCAGAAGGCGCTGCGCAACATGAAGGGGGCGAAGCGGGTCATCGGCCGGCCGTACCTGGCCAGCTATTTCATGCAACTCAACCACTGGGCCGCAAATCATGAATTTTGATTACCAGCGCGACACCCGCGAGTTCTACCAGAACGACGACACGGCGCGACGCTACCACCACATGTTCATGTCGACCGCGGGCTGGCGCAATTTTCCCTCGCGGCTGGTGGCGCGGCGGGAGCGGCGCGCCATCGAGACCCTGCTCGACCAGGTGCCGCACCGCACGGCGCTGGACCTGCCGGCCGGCACCGGCAAGCTGGCCGGCGTGTTCGCCGCCCGGGGCACGCGCGTGGTGGCCTCGGACATTTCCTCCAGCATGCTGAAGCTGGCCGAGGCCGAGTACGCGCGTGCCGGCTGCACCGACGCGCGGTTCCAGGTGGAGGACGCCACCGACCTGGCCCGTTTCCGCGAGGGCGCATTCGACGTGGTGGTATGCCTGCGGCTGATGCACCGGGTGCCGTCGGGGCTGCGCCGGCGGATGCTGCGCGAGTTCGCCCGCATCGCGCCGTTCACCATCGTCTCGTACGGCATCGAAAACGGGTTCCACCGGAGGCGGCGCGAACTCCGCGCCGCGGTGTTCGGCGGAGGCCGGGATCCGCTGTGCTTCTGCACCGTCGAACAGGCCCGGGCCGAGCTGTCCACGGATTTCGAACTGCTCCGGCAGCGGTGGATCGCCCCGGCGCTGTCGCAGGAGATGGTGTTCCTGCTGCGCTCGAAACGGGGCGCGGCGGTGGCGCGCGAGGGCCTGGGGAAGGAGGCCATGTCATGACGGGGCGGCTTGCTTCATCCCTCGTCGCGCTCGGCGCGATCGGGCTGCTGGGCGTGGCGACGTCGGCGGCCGCGAAGTGCCCGAAGCTGCTGATGTTCGACGGCACCAATTTCCGCACCCAGGCCACCGCCGAACAGGCCGACTACTGGGGCGGCACGGTCGGCGTGCAGGGCTTCTTCGTCAATCGCGTCATGGCCTCCTGGCAGGACGACGTGGGCACCCGGCCCGACAGCAAGCTGTGGCGGCAGCTGAGCCGCTTCCAGTCGGTCTACGCCCGCCACGGCGTGGCCGACAATTTCATCAAGGTGGCGCTGTACAAGCCGATCGACTGGCGCGACCCCGGCGAGCGCGAGCAGATCGTGAAGAACTTCTCCCATGCCGCCGCGCTCGCGCGCCACGCGGGGCTCAAGGGCATCGCGATCGACCTGGAGCCGTACAAGCCGACCTGGGTCGACAGCGGCGACCTGTCCGCCACCGTGCAGGCGCAGGGGAGCGCGATCGCCAGGGCCATGCTCGCGGCGTACCCGGGGATGACCCTGGTGGTGATCAAGGACGCCCTGCACCAGAACTACCCGCACACGCCGCTGGACCAGCTGGTGTCGCGCTTCGGCACGGACCCCGGCCCGTCCCGGCATTTCTGGCACGGCGGCTATGCGCTCGCCACCCCGTTCCTGCACGGGCTGCTCGCGGCGGACTGGGCGCACGTGGAGATCGCCACGGAAGTGACCTACGAAGGCTCCGACATGGCCGCGCCGGTGCACCAGACACGGGACAACTATGCGGTGTTCATGGGCGCGCAGCACGCCAGCCGCACCGGCCTCGGCGTGGCGCCGGGGTTGTGGCCGCTGGGACATTCCTATGACGACAAGTCCGCCCGCGACACGCCCGCGGAGTTTGCCCGGCACCTCCGGTCCGCCTACGGCGCGGCAAGAAACTATGTGTGGATCTATGGCTACGGCAGCGCGTGGCAGACCGACGGGCCGTACGGGGCCGGGCCGGTCACCGCCGATTTCGCGAAGTACACGGCGGTGATCCATGCGATGCGCGCGAGCTGTGGCGATACCGCCGCGCGCTCCGCGGCGCCGTCCGCCAACGAGGCTCCCTGACCGCCGTGAAGATCGTCTTTTTCGCCAACACCGACTGGTACCTCTACAACTTCCGGCGTTCGCTGGCGCTGGCGGCGCAGGCCTGCGGCTACGAGGTGCTGCTGGTGTCGCCGTCCGGCGAATACGGCGAGCGCCTGCGCGGCCTCGGCCTGCGCTGGCTGCCGCTGGCAGGGATGGATCGTCGCAGCCTCAATCCCCTGCGCGAACTGCGGCTGCTGGCCAGCCTGGTGAGGCTGTTCCGGCGCGAGCGTCCCGCGCTTATGCATGGTTTCACGATCAAGTGCGCGGTCTACGGATCGCTGGCCGCGCAGCTGGCGGGGGTGCCGGCGCGGGTCAACGCGGTGGCCGGGCTGGGCTACGTTTTCGCCAGCGACGACCGCAAGGCGCGCTGCCTGCGGCCGATGGTGCGCACCATGCTGCGGCTGGCCCTGCGCGGCCGGCGCACGCGCCTGATCCTGCAGAACCCGGACGACCAGGCGATGTTCCGGCAAGCCGGCCTGATCGGCTCCGACCGCATCGACCTGATCCCCGGTTCGGGCGTGGACTGTGCGCGCTTCGCCCCCGCCGCGGCCGTCGCCGGCGCGCCCCGCCGCGAACCCTGCGTGCTGCTGGCCGCGCGGCTGCTGTGGGACAAGGGCGTGGCGGAGTACGTCGAGGCCGCGCGCCAGCTGCACGCGGCGGGCCGCCACGTCCGCTTCCTGCTCGCCGGCATGCCGGACCCGGGGAATCCGGCGGCGGTGCCTGAACCGACGCTGCGGCAGTGGGTGGCGGAAGGGGTGATCGAATGGCTGGGGCACGTGGACGACACCAGCGAGTTGTTCCGCGCGGTGGATGTCGTCGCGCTGCCCAGCTACTACCGCGAAGGCCTGCCCAAGTCGCTGATCGAGGCGGCCGCCTGTGCGCGGCCGCTGGTCACCACCGACATGCCGGGCTGCCGCGAAGTGGTGACCGACGGCCAGGACGGCCTGCTGATCCCGCCGCACGATGCCGGTGCCCTGGCGCATGCCATCGCCCGCCTGATCGATTCGCCCGGGCTGGCCGCGCGCCTCGGCGCCGCCGCGCGCGCCAAGGTGCTGGCCAAATTCGACGAGCGCCTCGTCATCGAACGCACGCTGGCGGTCTATCGCCAGCTGTTGTGAGGCGAGGCCGCGGGACGCCGGGGGGGCGTCGATCGCATGACGCGGAACGTCGGTTTGCCGACCCCGGTGGTCCGCCTTGCCCGGCCCGTCGTCCGTCCGGAATCCCGATCGCGGTACGCTTGAGGCGGCTGGCCAAGGGGCGCGGCCACCATGGGGAGGCGTGCGGCCGCGCACGGCGGTGCTGGCGCGGAATGTGCTTGAATGATTTGCCGCTCCGCTGTCCCGATGGCGCAGGCGGCGAGACCTCCCCACCGACCCGCGGCGCCTGGCGCCGTTTCACTGCTGGAACCCAGGAACCGCAACGATGACCCTCACCAGTCTTGGCATCCTGCTCATTGTCAATGGCGTGCTGCTGTGGGCCATCATGGCGGCGCTCCACCGCCACACCGTGGTGCTGAAGGACCTGCAGCTGCAGATGCAGGGCCTGCTCGCGCGGCAAGCCGCCGATGAAGCTGCCGCGAGGCAGGACGATGCGTCGGCGGTGCTGCCGCGGGAGCTTTCCCGGTCGCGCAAGGAATCGGTCGATTCGACGCGCTGAGCGCCGGCGACGTCTTGGCGTAGCGCGGCGGAGCAGGTAGAACGGTGCCTCTGCGCGTGGCGAACGCCGCGTCCCCTGCATCCGGGAGTCCCGTATGGAGCCGTCATCCGTTCCCACCGATGCCGAACTGCTGGCGCTGGCCGGCGAAGTGGCCGTCGAAGTGCAGCGCTGCCGCCTGATGCTGGTCACGGCCGAATCGTGCAGTGGCGGCTGGATCGCCAAGACCCTGACCGATCTGCCGGGCAGTTCGGCCTGGTTCGACGCCGGCGTGGTCACCTACAGCTACGAGGCCAAGGAAGCCCTGCTCGGGGTCAACCCGCGCACGCTTGAGCAGGCCGGCGCGGTCAGCGAAGAGACCGTGCTGGAGATGGTGGCCGGCGCCCTGGCGCGCTTCGGCGCGGGCGTGGCGGTGGCGGTGACCGGCATCGCCGGCCCCACCGGCGGGATGCCGGGCAAGCCCGTCGGCACGGTGTGGATCGGCTGGAAGCGCCGCGGCGGTTACGCCCATGCCCGCCTGTTCCATTTTTCCGGCGATCGCGAGGCTGTGCGCCGGCAGACCGTGGCGGCCGCGCTCGAAGGCTTGCGGAAAACCCTGACGGAATGACGCGGCGCGTGCTGCCGGACCGGCTTGACGGGTGTGGGATACTGCAGCTTCCGATCGCACCCGTCGCCGCGCGCGAACGGGTCCGCCTCATCGCAACCCGTGAGATTCGATCCGGGCATCATGCCTCCCACTCAACGCCCAACCGGAATACCAACGATGGATGACAACAAGCGCAAGGCGCTCACCTCCGCCCTCGGCCAGATCGAAAAGCAGTTCGGCAAGGGTGCCGTCATGCGCATGGGCGATCGCGTCAACGAGCCGGTCGAGACGATTTCCACCGGTTCGCTGGGGCTGGACATCGCGCTTGGCGTCGGCGGGCTGCCGCGCGGGCGGGTGGTCGAGATCTACGGCCCGGAATCCTCCGGCAAGACCACCATGACCCTGCAGGCGATCGCCAGCTGCCAGCGCGCCGGCGGCACCGCGGCGTTCATCGATGCCGAGCACGCGCTCGACCCGAGCTACGCGGAGAAACTCGGCGTCAAGGTCGACGACCTGCTGGTCTCGCAGCCCGATACCGGCGAGCAGGCGCTGGAGATCGCCGACATGCTGGTGCGCTCGGGCGCGGTGGACATGGTGGTGGTCGACTCGGTCGCCGCGCTGACCCCGAAGGCGGAAATCGAGGGCGAGATGGGCGACTCCCACGTCGGCCTGCACGCCCGCCTGATGAGCCAGGCACTGCGCAAGCTCACCGCCAACATCAAGAAATCCGGCTGCCTGGTGATCTTCATCAACCAGATCCGCATGAAGATCGGCGTGATGTTCGGCAGCCCGGAAACCACCACCGGCGGCAACGCGCTGAAGTTCTATGCCTCGGTGCGGCTGGACATCCGCCGCATCGGCGCGGTGAAGAAGGGCGACGAGATCATCGGCTCCGAAACCCGCGTCAAGGTGGTCAAGAACAAGGTGGCGCCGCCGTTCCGCCAGACCGAGTTCGAGATCCTCTACGGCGAGGGCACCTCGCGCGAGGGCGAGATCATCGAGCTGGGCGTGGCGCAGAACCTGATCGACAAGTCCGGCGCCTGGTACAGCTACAACGGCGACCGCATCGGCCAGGGCAAGGAGAACGTGCGCCAGTTCCTGCGCGACAACCCGGCCATCGCCAACGAGATCGACAAGCAGCTGCGCGAGCGCCTGCTGGTGCAGCCCGGCAAGGCGGCCGCGGCCGGTCCGGAAGAGGCGCTCGAGGAAGCCTGAGCCGTGCCGGTGGATGGCTCGTGGCATGCGCATGGCCCGGCTCGCCCGGGCCATGTGCTTTTGAACCTGGTGTCGCGCCCGGCGTCAACTCCCGCTTCGATGGCGCGAAACAGTCCCACTGTTTCCCCTGGGCGTGGCGCAGCGGAGTCGAAGGGCTCTTCGACTCCAGCCCTTCGCACGTGCGCTCGGGGAGAACGGCCGAAGGCCTTCCTTCCGGGCATCGTTCTGCGCCCATGGCCGTGAAGCGACAACCGCCCGGCCCGAACGACCCGGCCAAGCCGAAACGCAGCGCCTACGACAAGGCGCTCGGCCTGCTTGCCCGCCGCGAGCATTCGCGCAAGGAGCTGAAGACCAAGCTGCGCCAGGGCGGTTACGACGGTGACGAGGCCGCCGCGGCGCTGGACCGCCTCGGCGAGCAGCATTATCAGGACGACGACCGGTTCGCTGAAGTGCTGCTGCGCAGCCGGGTCGCCCAGGGCTATGGCCCGATGCGCCTGCGCCAGGAGCTGAAAAGCCATGGCCTGGCCGATGCGCGCATCCGCGAACTGATGGACGAGGCCGGGGTCGACTGGGATGCTTCGGCCGCGGCCCAACTGCGTCGCCGCTATGGCGGAACGGGCACGGCGGAGCCTGCCGAACGCGCCCGCCGGGCGCAATTCCTCTTGCGCCGCGGCTTTGCCGCCGCCACAGTACGACGTGTTACCCACGCCGAAGTGGACGACGCCGACGATCTTCCCTGACATCCACCGCCACGCGGCGGTGGCGGAGCGATTGGCGCCACGCCGGCGTGGCCCTTGCCGCCAGCCATCGCGATCCGCATGAAAACCTCCGAAATCCGTTCCGCCTTCCTCGACTTCTTCCGCACCCGGGGCCACACCATCGTGCCCTCCAGTTCCCTGGTGCCGGCCAGCGATCCGACGCTGATGTTCACCAATTCGGGCATGGTGCAATTCAAGAACGTTTTCCTCGGCAGCGAGAAACTCGGCTACGTGCGTGCGGCCGACGTGCAGCGCTGCCTGCGCGCCGGCGGCAAGCACAACGATCTCGACCAGGTCGGCTACACCGCGCGCCACCACACCTTTTTCGAGATGCTCGGCAACTGGTCGTTCGGCGACTACTTCAAGCACGAGGCGATCCGCTGGGCGTGGGAACTGCTGACCCAGGTGTTCAAACTGCCGCCCGAGCGCCTCACCGTCACCGTCTATCACACGGACGAGGAGGCTTTCGCGATCTGGCGCGACGAGATCGGCGTGCCGGTCGAGCGCATCATCCGCATCGGCGACAACAAGGGCGCGCCGTTCGCCTCGGACAATTTCTGGCAGATGGCCGACACCGGCCCCTGCGGTCCGTGCACCGAGATCTTCTACGACCACGGCGCGCACATCGCCGGCGGCCCGCCGGGTTCGCCGGACGAGGATGGCGATCGCTACATCGAGATCTGGAACCTGGTGTTCATGCAGTTCGACCGCGCGCCCGACGGCACGCTGAGCCCGCTGCCGGCACCGTGCGTGGACACCGGCATGGGCCTGGAGCGGCTCGCCGCGATCCTGCAGCACGTGCATTCCAACTACGAAATCGACCTGTTCGCGCACCTGATCCGCGTCGCCGGCGAGCTCACCGGCACGTCCGACCTGGCCAACAAGTCGCTGCGGGTGATCGCCGACCACATCCGCGCCTGCGCCTTCCTCATCGTCGACGGCGTGCTGCCGTCCAACGAAGGCCGCGGCTACGTGTTGCGCCGGATCATCCGCCGCGCGTTGCGGCACGGCTGGATGCTCGGCGTGCGCGGCGACTTTTTCTGGAAGATGGTGCAGCCGCTGGTCGAGGAAATGGGCACAGCCTACCCCGAGCTGCCGGCCAAGCAGGCCTTTGTCGAGGACGCGCTGCGCACCGAGGAGCAGCGCTTCGGCGAGACGCTCGAGCATGGCATGCGGTTGTTCGACGAGGTGGCGGGGAATGCCGGCAAAACCATTCCCGGCGTCGAGGCGTTCCGCCTCTACGACACGTACGGTTTTCCGGTGGACCTCACTGCCGACATAGCGCGTGAACGCGGGCTTGACGTCGACATGGCCGGCTTCGAGCAGGCCATGAACGAACAGCGCGAGCGCGCGCGCGCCGCCGGCAGGTTCGAGGCCAGGGGGCAGATGCCGGCCGAGCTGGCCAGCCAGCTGCCGCCGACCGTGTTCCTCGGCTACGAGACGCTGCAAGGCAGCGCCAGCAAGGTGCTCGGCATCGTGCGCGGGGGCAGGCAGGTCGATCAGCTGGGCGAGGGAGAAGAAGGCCTGCTGATCCTCGATCGCACGCCGTTCTACGCCGAATCGGGCGGCCAGGTCGGCGACACCGGCATGCTGTCCAACGCGTCCGGCCATTTCGACGTGGGCGATACGCTGAAGATGGGCGGCGTGTTCTTCGGCCATGCCGGAACCTGGCATGGCGACCGGCCGCTGCGTGCCGGCGACGCGGTCGATGCTTCGGTCGACGCGTCGCGTCGCCAGGCCATCGTGCTCAACCATTCGGCCACCCATCTGCTGCACGCGGCCCTGCGCAAGGTGCTCGGCACCCACGTCACGCAAAAGGGTTCGCTGGTCGCGGCGGAACGATTGCGATTCGATTTCTCGCACAACAAGCCGATGAGCCACGACGAACTGGCGCGGGTCGAGGCGCTGGTGAACGCCGAGGTGCGCCGCAACGCGGCGGCCGAGGTGCACAACATGGGCTACGACCAGGCGATCGAATTCGGCGCGATGGCCTTGTTCGGCGAGAAGTACGGCGATGAAGTGCGCGTGCTCAAGATGGGCGACTTCTCCACCGAGCTGTGCGGCGGTACCCATGTCGGCCGCACCGGCGACATCGGCCTGTTCAAGATCGTCAGCGAAGCGGGCGTGGCTTCCGGCGTGCGTCGCATCGAGGCGGTTACCGGCGCTGGCGCGCTGGCGCACGTGGCGGAAGAGGAGCGTCGCCTGGACGAGTTCTCGCAATTGCTGTCCAGCAGCGGCGACGACGCGGTGGAAAAGCTGCGCCAGCTGTTCGATCGCCAGAAGAAGCTCGAGCGCGAACTGGAGTCGCTGCGCAGCAAGGCCGCCGGCTCCGCCACCGCCGACCTGGCCGCGTCGGCGAAGGAAGTCGACGGCATCAAGGTGGTCGCCGCGCGGCTGGAAGGCTTCGACGTGAAATCGCTGCGCGACAGCGTCGACCAGCTGAAGCAGCAACTCGGCGACTGCGTGGTGTTGCTGGCCGGAGCCGCCGACGGCAAGGTGTCGCTGATCGCGGGCGTGCACGGCAAGGCGCTGACGCGGATCAAGGCCGGCGAGGTGGTCGCCCACGTCGCCGCACAGATCGGCGGCAAGGGTGGCGGTCGCCCCGACATGGCCCAGGGCGGCGGTTCCGACGCCGCCGAGTTGCCGGCGATCCTGGCCGGCCTGGCGGGCTGGATCACCTCGCGTTGATCCGCCTTAACGGCAGCCGAGAGGCTGATTGCGCCGGGGAATCGTGCTCAGTTAGTATCCGCAGAGGTCGGTTTGCGCGCATGAAAAATGCGCAACCGCCAGTCAGGACGCTCAGGAGTGTTTTGGCTGTGAGCCGGGAAGGCGGTAGGGCCTTCGACGGATCAAAACGTCGAGCCGCGGATGGACGCACGCTCAGGGGTGAGGCAGTGTCGATCCGCAAGCCTGTGACCAGCAGCATTTTATGGAGTAGCAGTCATGTTGATTCTGACCCGCCGGGTCGGTGAGACCCTGATGATCGGTGACGAGGTGACCGTCACCGTTCTTGGCGTGAAAGGCAATCAGGTACGCATCGGTATCAACGCGCCGAAAACGGTGGCCGTCCACCGCGAAGAAATCTACCAGCGAATCAAGGGCGAGCACGAGACCGGGGGCGCGCCGGAGGACGGCGGCGACCACTGACCATCGCTCCAAGGCTTTACCTGCGCCGCGCCGATCGGTATCCTTGCCGGCTCCGCAGCAATGCGGCACATCCCCGGAGAGATGCCCGAGTGGCCGAAGGGGCTCCCCTGCTAAGGGAGTATCGGGTCAAAAACCTGATCGAGGGTTCGAATCCCTCTCTCTCCGCCAGATACGCAAAACGCCCCGCACGGGGCGTTTTGCGTATCTGGCGGAGAGAGGTGGTGGACGAACCCTCTGTTCGACAAATTCGTCCGGAACGAATTTGGACAGCCGAAGGCTGGCCCCGCAGCGCGCAGCGCGAAGGGGTTCGGCCCATGGATGGGCCGAACAATCCCCGCGCACGACCACGCAACCAGATGCCCCATCGACGGGGCGTTTTGCGTATCTGGCGGAGAGAGAGGTGGTGGAAGAGCCCTCCGCCTACTCGACACATCCTGTGTCTCGCCCTTCGGGCCATCGGCTCGTCGTCGCCCCGCCGCCGATCTCCCTGAGCGTAGCCACACCGTGGCGAAGTCGAAGGGCAACCTGCGTCGAGACTTCGAACCCGCGCGATCGGCACTACGCTCAGCCCGAACGGCGGGATGGTCGAACCCGCATCCCGTGCCTTCGGCTCCAGCCCGGCCTCACCCCAGCCCGCGCAGTTCCACTTCGTCGCCATCCACGCGCAGCACCGATCCCTGCTCGTACCAATCCCCCAGTACGATCCGTTCAACCGGTTTGCCGTCCAGGTCGAAACGATGGATGGCCGGACGGTGCGTGTGTCCGTGGATCAACCGGGTGACGCCGGCCTTGCGCATCGCGTCGGCCACGGCATCGTCGTTGACGTCCATGATGCTTTCCATGGTGCTGCCGGTATGCGCCTTGCTGTCGGCGCGTGCCTTGGCGGCGAACGCGCGGCGTGCTTCCAGCGGCATCGCCAGGATCTGCGCCTGCCATTCGGGCGTACGCACCTGGCGGCGGACGGCCTGGTAGGCGAGGTCGTCGGTGCACAGCGTGTCGCCGTGCATCAGCAGGGTGGGCCGGCCCTGGATGTCGTGCACGGTGCCGTCGTCGAGCAGGGTCATGCCGGCGCGGCGGGCGAAGGTTTCGCCGAGCAGGAAGTCGCGGTTGCCGACCATGAAATACACCGGAACGCCGGCTTCGCGCACGGCGCGGGTGGCGTCGGCGATGCGCTGTGGAAGTTCGGCATCGTCGTCGTCGCCGATCCAGGCTTCCACCAGGTCGCCGAGGATGTACAGCGCGTCGGCGCGGCGCACTTCGTCACCGGCCAGGCAATCCTCGAACAGCCGGGTGATCTGCGGGCGCGCGGGGTCGAGATGCAGGTCGGCGATGAACAGCGTGGCCATGCGGCTCAGGCCCCGCCGGATTTTCTTGCCGGCTTCCGGTCCGCCCTGGCCGCGGTGGCAGCCTTGGCGGGCGCGGCGGCGCTGCTCGCTGGTGCGGGCGGTTCCTCGCCGATGACGCTGGCCTTCTCGATCACCACCAGCGGCTCGGGCACGTCGCCGGCGAACGGACCCAGCGGGCGGGTGGGAAGCGCCGCGATCTTGTCGAGCACCTCCATGCCATGGGTCACCTTGCCGAACACCGCGAAGCCCCAGGTGAGCCCGCTCTGGTTGCCGACGAAATCCAGCCGGCGGTTGTCGACCAGGTTGAAGAAGAACTGCGCGGTGCCGGAATTGGGGTCGGCGCCACGGGCGACGGCGATGGTGCCGCGGAGGTTGGACAAGCCGTTGTCCGCCTCGCTGGCGATCGCCGGGCGCGTGCGCTTGGGTTGCAGGTCGCGAGTGTAGAGCCCGCCCTGCACGAGATAACCGGGAATGACCCGATGCAGCAGGGTGCCGTCGTAGAAGCCGTCGCGCACGTACTGCAGGAAGTTGGCCACGCTCTTGGGCGCCTTGTCCGGATACAGCTCCAGCGTGATGTCGCCCTGCGAGGTGTGCAGCAGCACCTGCGGTGGCGCGGCGGCGGGCGCGGCGCTCGATGCCGCCGGTGCGGGCTTGGCGGCCTGGGCAGCAGCGCCGGGCGGGACGATCAGGAGCAGGGCGATCAGCAGGGACTTGAGCATGGTTCGAACGATCCGGGCCAGCATGCGTGAGGCGAGCGCCCATGATACGCGGCATGGCATCGGCATGCCGCGAAAGGGCCGATCACTTTCCGGAAATATCCAGCTTCACGCCGAGTTCCGCCATCGGCGCCTTCTCCTGCTGCAGGTCGGCCTCGGTGAGCGGATGCTGCTCGACCCACGCCGGCGGCAGCTTCAGGCGCAGCGAGCGGGCGCTTGCGGTCAGTTGCATCTGCGGCAGCGACTCGGCGCGGCGGGCGCGGCGGAACAGCACGGCCAGGCGCAACAGCGCGGTGATCTGCTTCGCCAGCGCGCGATAGCGCAGTGGCAAACTGGTGACGATGGACTTGTCCGGCCTGCGCCGATGCAGCTCGATCACCGCGGCGAGCAGCTCCTGTTCCTGCCGCGAGAAGCCGGCCAGGTCGGCGTGGCGCAGGATGTAGGCGCCGTGGCGGTGGTGGTGGCTGTGTGCGATGGCCAGGCCGATCTCGTGCACCCGCGCGGCCCAGGACAGCCATTCGCGCGCATCGGCGTCGAGTTTCCAGCTGCGCGCGATCTGGTCGAACAGCATCAGCGCCGTCGCTTCCACCCGGCGCGCCTGGGCGCGGTCGACGCCGTAGCGGGTTGCCAGCGCGTCGATGCTGGCGGTGCGCGGATCGCTGCCGCCGGCGCGACCGAGCAGGTCCCACAGCAGCCCTTCGCGCATCGAGCTTTCGCACACGCGCAGCCGCTCGATGCCCAGCGCGGTGAAGGCAGCCTCCATGATCATCACGCCGCCGGCGAACACCGGGGTGCGTTCGGGTGCCAGGCTGGGCAACTTGAGCGCGCCGATCCGGCCCTGTTCGATCACCGCGTCACGCAAGCCGGCCAGTGCGGCGGAGGTGATGCCGTCGTCGGAAAGCTTCATCGCCTGGGCGACCGCGCCGATCGCCTTGGTGGTGCCGGACGAGCCGAACGCATCCTGCCAGCCGGACTCGCGGTAATCCTCCGCGAACTGCTGCAGCAGCACGCCGATCTCGCTCAGCCCGCGCTGCCACCGCGCACGGGTGAGCTTGCCGCCGGGGAAGAAGCGCAGGGTCGAGGCGATGCAGCCGGCCTGCACGCTCTCGGTGTGCAGGGGCGCCAGGCCGCGGCCGATGATGAACTCGGTGCTGCCGCCGCCGACGTCGATGATCAGCCGCGGCTCGCGCGAAGCGGGCAGGTCGTGCGCCGCGCCGAGGAAGATCAGGCGGCCTTCCTCGCGTCCGGACACCACTTCGATCGGATGTCCCAGCGCGGCTTCCGCCGCGGTCAGGAAGGTTTGCGGCGAAGCAAGCTGGCGCACGGTGTTGGTGGCCACCGCGCGCACGCGCGCGGTCGGCAAGCCGGCGATGCGCTGGCCGAAGCGGGCCAGGCAGGCCAGCGCACGCGCGCGGCGTTCGGCATCCAGGCTGCCGTCGGCGCGCAGGCCGGCGGCCATGCGCACGGTGTCGCGCAAGCGGTCGATCACCCGCGGCTCGCCGTGTTCCATGCGCGCCACCACCATGTGGAAACTGTTCGAGCCCATGTCGATGGCGGCCATCAATTCGCCATCGCGGATCGGTGTTTGTTCGACTGGACTCAAACCGGGGCTCCGGCAAACGCAAAGTGCGGATTCTCGCACGCGCGCATGGGGGTAACGCGGCTCACGGGCACAACCGTGCCAGCAGGCCCTGCTGCGCGCTGTACGGCGGGTTGTCGCCGGGCTCGGCGCGCGTGTAGCGGCCCTCGCTGTCGAGCAGCCAGGCCTGAGTGTTGTCGGCCAGGCCGTTGGCGAGCGTCTCGTCGTAGACACGCGCGGCCAGCTCCGGGTCGAGGATGGGGAAGGCGATCTCGATGCGCCGCATCAGGTTGCGCTCCATCCAGTCGGCGCTGGCGCAGTAGATTTCCGCCTCGCCGTCGTTGGCGAACCAGTACACCCGGCTGTGTTCGAGGAAGCGCCCCACGATCGAGCGCACCCGGATGCGCTCGGAGATCCCAGGCAGGCCGGGCCGCAGGGTGCAGGCGCCGCGCACGATCAGGTCGATCTCCACGCCGGCCTGGGAGGCGCGGTACAGCGCGGTGATCACGTTGGCCTCGTTCAGCGCGTTGAGCTTGGCCACGATGCGCGCCGGGCGTCCGGCGCGGGCGTGTTCGGTCTCGCGCTCGATCCTGGCCAGCACGCCGCGATAGAGCGTGAACGGCGAATGCAGCAGGCGCTTCAACTCGATCACCGGACCCAGGCCGGACAATTGCTGGAACACCTTGTGCAGGTCTTCGCCGATCTCGGGGTTGGCGGTCATCAGGCCGATGTCGGTGTACACGCGGCTGTTGGCCTGGTGGTAGTTGCCGGTGGACAGGTGCGCGTAGCGGCGCAGGGTCTCGCCCTCGCGGCGCACGATCAGCATCATCTTGGCGTGGGTCTTGTAGCCGACCACGCCGTAGACCACCTGCACGCCAGCCTCCTGCAGCCGCGTGGCCAGGCGGATGTTGGCCTCCTCGTCGAAACGCGCGCGCAGCTCGATCACCACGGTGACGTCCTTGCCGTGGCGCGCGGCCTCCACCAGCAGGTCGACCAGTGGGGTGTCCTCGCCGGCGCGGTACAGGGTCTGCTTGATCGCCAGCACCTGCGGATCGGCGGCCGCCTGGCGCAGCAGGTCGATCACCGCGGCGAAGCTCTGGTAGGGATGGTGCAGCAGCACGTCGCCCTTGGCGATCACCTCGAACTTGTTCAGGCTGCTGTCCAGCGATGGCGGCAGCTGCGGGGTGAAGCGCGGGAACTTGAGCTCCGCCCGGTCCAGCCAGTCGTAGATCAGGCCGGCGCGGATGATGTTGACCGGACCGTCGCAGCGATAGACGTCGGCCTCGCCGAGCTGGAACTTCTCCACCAGCATCGCGGTGATCGCCTGCGGGCAATCCTCGGCGATTTCCAGCCGCACCGGGCGCGCGTAGCCGCGGCCGAGCAGTTCCTCGCTGAGCGCCAGCGCGAGGTTCTCCACCTCCGCCTCCTCGACGATCAGCTCGCTGTTGCGCGTCACGCGGAACTGGTACGAGCCGAGCACCTTGAGACCGGGGAACATCAGGTCGACGAAGGCCTGCAGCAGTTCCGCCAGGAACACGAAGTGATCGCCGCGGCCACTGACCTCGGCCGGTACGCGGATGATCCGCGGCAGCGAGCGCGGCGCCCGCACCAGGGCCAGGTGGCCTTCGTGGCCGAAGGCGTCGCGGCCCTTCAGCACCACCGCGATGTTCAGCGTCTTGTTGAGGATGCGCGGAAACGGATGCGCCGGGTCCAGCCCCAGCGGCGACAGCACCGGCAGCACCTCGTGCTCGAAATAGCCCTGCAGCCAGCGTCGCTGGCGCGGCGTCCACTGCTTGCGGGTGAGGATGTGGATGTGTTCGTGTTCCAGCTGCGGGCGGATCTGTTCCTGCCAGGCGGCGTAGACCTCGGCCACCAGGTCCAGCACGCGGCTGCGGATGCGCGCCAGCAATTCGCCGGAGGGCACGCCATCCGGGCCCGGCGCGGCCGAGCCGTAGGCGTGGTGATGCTTGAGCATCGCCACGCGAACCTCGAAGAACTCGTCGAGGTTGTTCGCCACGATGCTCATGTAGCGCACGCGTTCGAGCAGGGGCACGCCGGCATCGCGGGCCATGGCCAGCACGCGGAAGTTGAATTCCAGCGCGGCGAGCTCGCGGCTGAAGTACAGCTGCGGGGCGGCGAGGTCGACGGTGGGCAGGCGGGCGGAGGGCCGGGACATGGCCCATTCTGGCCCAAGGCGGCGGGCGATGCATGGTGCCCGCGTGCCCGCGCCGGCGGTTCCGGTCAGCCCTCGCGCCAGGCGGAGACCGGAGCCGCGCCGCTGCAGGAAACTGCGGGGCAGCTCCCGAACGGTTGCGCCTGCTGGCGGCTGTCGGGGCTGTCCTTGGTCTCGATCTTGCGCTTGCGCAGTTCCAGCAGCAGCGGCGTCAGCTCGGCGATCCGGCCCTGGATGCGGGCACGGGCGTAGTAATCCAGGTCATCGCGCTTGAGCAGGCGTTCGAGCTGTTCCATCGCATCGAAGGGACGGCCGGAATAGTAGCTGGCGTCGGCGAACGCCTCGCCGGCGCGCACGTCGTCGCCTGCCGCGTCGCTTGCGCGGGCGTAGGCGCTGTAGATCTCCGGTTCGCTGGCGTCGTCCAGCAACGGCCGCAGCAGGCTGGCGGCGAGGCCGGCCTGGGCCTTGTCGCCGCCGGCGGTAAGCGCCTGGGCGTAGGCCAGCGCCACGGCGCGGTTGCGCGGCGACTGCACGTTGAGGTCCTGGTAGATGGCCAGCGCCGAGGCGCGCTGGCCGGACTGCAGCTCGGCGTCGGCCAAAGCCAGTTTCAGCACCAGGTTGTCCGGTGCGGTGCGCAACAGGGGGCGCAACTGGTCCACCGCCAGCGCGCCGCGGCCGCTGCGGGTCAGCGCCAGCGCGTAGCCGTAATGGTTCGCGGGCGTGTCGAACTCGGGCCGGGTCTGCAGGTTGGAGCCGTAGTAGGTTGCTTCGCGGGTGGCGTCACCGGCCAGCACGCGCACCCGCTCGCGCATGAGGTTGTAGGTGTCGAGCGGGCCCGCCTTGGGCGCTTCCAGCAACGAGATCGGATCCTTCACGAACGCGATCGGCGCGGTGTGCTGCTGCCACTGCTGCAGGTCCATGACGGCGCCGGACGGGCGCAGCTTCTGCGCCGCGATCAGGGCGCCGGCGCGCGCCTTGGCGTCGCTGATGCGCATGGTGGTCACCGGGTGGGTCTGCAGCAGGGCGGGCACGTCGTCGCCGCCGGCCCCGGTGCTGAGCACGTCCTGCATGCGCTGGAAAAAGGCTGCCATCGCGTTCGGATCGAAACCGGACTTGGCCAGGGTCTGGATGCCGACCCGGTCAGCCTCGATCTCGTCCTTGCGGGTGAAGTTGATCGAACGTTGCGCGATCAGGCCCTGGCCGCCGGCCAGTACCGCCATCGGGGCGTCGCCGCTGTGGCTGCTCGCGCCGGCGAGGACCGCCCCCAGCATTACCAGGGCCATCAGCGGGGCATCCTTGCGCGAGGCCTCGAACGCGCGCTGCAGGTGGTTCTGGGTGATGTGGCCGATTTCGTGCGCGATCACGCCGGCCAGCTCGCTTTCGTTGCGGGTGATGACGAACAGCCCGGAGTTGACCGCGATGTAGCCGCCGGGCGCGGCGAAAGCGTTGATCTCGGGATCCTTCACGATGAAGAAGGTGAAGCGGTCCTTGGGCTTGTCCGAGTTGGACGCCAGCCGGTGGCCGAGGTCGTTGATGTAGTCGTCCAGCAGGGGGTCGTCCACCACCATGTCCAGCGCGCGCATCTGCCGCAGCATGGAGGCGCCGTAGTCACGCGCCTCCTGCGGCGAGATCAGCGCGTTGGCCGAGCTGCCGAGGTCGGGCAGGCGCACGTCATCCTGCGCGCTGGCCGCGCAGGCGAGGCCGGCGCAGATCAGCGCGGTGAGGACACGCCGGGCGGGTCGTCGTGGTGTCATGGCCATGGGTAAGCGACAATAGCATTTCGACCGCCCCGGGCGGCGTCGGTTCCCACCTTGCCTCGTGCCCGGATGCCCCCATCTACGGGGCGTTTCCCGGGCTTTTTGCGGAGTGTCGTGATGTCGAAGATCGAGGTGTATTCCACGGCGGTGTGTCCCTACTGCGTGGCCGCCAAGAACCTGCTCAAGGCGCGCGGGCTGGAGTGGACCGAGGTGCGCGTGGATACCGACCCGTCCCAGCGCGAAGCCATGCTGGCGCGCAGCGGCGGCGCCCGCACCGTGCCGCAGATCTTCATCAACGACCACCATGTCGGCGGCTTCGACGACCTGGCGGCGGCCGACCGCAGCGGCAAGCTGGCCGAGTTGCTGGAGGCGGGCGCATGAGCGACAAGCTCGCCGAATTCACCGCTTTCCGCCAGCGCATGAACCAGCGCATCCTGGCCGAGGACAACCAGGTCGTGCGGCGCTTCTTCGCCCTGGACACGCAGACCTACAAGGCCGGCGCGCTGGACGTGAAAGCCAAGGAGATGCTGGGCCTGGTGGCCTCCCTGGTGCTGCGCTGCGACGACTGCATCAGCTACCACGTGGCCCAGTGCAAGGAAGCCGGCGTACAGCGAGACGAGTTCTTCGAGGTGTTCAGCGTCGGGCTGGTGGTCGGCGGTTCCATCGTGATCCCGCACCTGCGCCGCGCGGTGGATTTCCTGGACCAGCTGGAAAACGGCGATCCCGCCACGGCGGGGTGCGCCGAACACGGCTGACCCTTTTCTGTAGGGCGGGCACCGCCCGCCAGCCTTGCGGTACGACGGCGGGCAGTGCCCGCCCTACGCAGCGGGGTGTGCGGGTTTCCGCAATGCTGCGTGCGAGGATTTGCAACGGTTTCCACGGCGCCACGGCTGTCCCGCAAGGGACGCATGGGCGATAATGGGCGGTCTTGACGCGCGCTTGATGCGCTGCGCGACTGCGACCAGCACCCCAAGGAGTTCCCCATGAACAACACCATCGCCGTGATCCCGGGCGACGGCATCGGCCCGGAGATCATGACCGCCACGCTGCGCGTGCTCGACGCGCTGGACTGCGGCCTCAAGTATGAATTCGTCGACGCCGGCATGGTCGCGCTGGAGAAGCACGGCGACCTGCTGCCCAAGGCCACGCTGGACAAGATCGCCGAGCACAAGGTGGCGCTGAAGGGCCCGCTGACCACGCCGATCGGCGGCGGCTTCACCTCGGTCAATGTCACCTTGCGCCGGCACTTCGACCTGTACGCGAACGTGCGCCCCGCGGTGAGCTTCCCCGGCACGAAATCGCGCTACGAGAACATCGACATCATCACCGTGCGCGAGAACACCGAGGGCGCGTACCGCTCCGAGGGGCAGACGCTGTCGGAGGATGGCGAGATCGCCGAGTCGGTGGCGCGCAACACCCGCAAGGGCAGCAGCCGCATCGTGCGCTACGCGTTCGAGCTGGCGGTGAAGAAGGGCCGCAAGAAGGTCACCGCCGTGCACAAGGCGAACATCCTGAAGACCAGCTCGGGCCTGTTCCTCAACGTGGCGCGCGAGATCGCCAGGGAATACCCGCAGATCGAGTTCAACGAGATGATCGTGGACAACACCTGCATGCAGCTGGTGATGAATCCCTACCAGTTCGACGTGATCGTCACCACCAACCTGTTCGGCGACATCCTGTCGGACCTGTGCGCCGGCCTGGTCGGCGGCCTGGGCCTGGCGCCGGGCGACAACATCGGCGAGCACGCGGCGATCTTCGAGGCCGTGCACGGCTCGGCGCCGGACATCGCGGGCAAGGGCATCGCCAACCCGTGCGCGCTGCTGCTGGCCGCCGCCGACATGCTCGACCACCTGGACATGGTGGCCAAGGGCGACAAGCTGCGCCAGGCGATCCGCGACACCATGACCAACGACCGCGACAGCGTGACGCCGGACATCGGCGGCAAGGGCAGCACCGACAGCTTTGCCGACGCGATCGTCAAGCGCGTCAAGGGCTGACCGTCGGCGCCAGCAACACGCAAGGCCGCGGTATCGCCCGCGGCCTTGTCGTTTCCGGCGTCAGTGCGCGGCGGGCTTGTAGTGGCCGCCTTCGGTGCGCACGGCGATATTGAGGCGGTTCCAGCTGTTGATCAGGCCGACCAGCAGGGTCAGGTCGATCACCGCGGCCTCGTCGAAATGCTGGCGCAGCTGCGCGTAGAGCGCGTCGGATACCGATTCATGCGAGGGCAGTTCGGTGAGCTCCTCGGCGAAGGCCAGTGCGGCCTGCTCGCTCTCGCTGAACAGCCGGGTCTCGCGCCAGGCGGGGAGCAGGTACAGGCGTTGCTCGGTTTCGCCGGCGGCACGGGCGTCCTTGCTGTGCATGTCCAGGCAGAAGGCGCAGCCGTTGATCTGCGAACAGCGCATCAGCACCAGTTCGACCAGCTTGCCGTCGAGGTGGCCGCGCGCGCGGATCTCCTGGCCTAGCGTGAGCAGCGGCTGCATGGCGGCGTAATGGCGCTGGATGGAAATGCGGGTCATGGAAAACTCCTGATGTCGGTGGGGCGATGGCCGCGGCGGGCCATTCACTGCAAGGACGTGCCGGCCGCCCGGTTCGTTACCGTGGCGGCGAGGCGTGCCAGCTTGCCCGGATGGCGCAATGCGTGGATGGCGCGGATGTGCTCGCCGTCGCCCTCGATCCAGATCACCGTGGTCAAGGTGTCGCCCGACCAGGCCAGCAGGGCGGGCGCGCCGTTCAGCGTCAGCGCGGTATAGCGCAGGGGCTGCAGGGGGGTGTTGTGGGCGATCTGCAGATACAGCCGCGCCAGTCGGTCGGCGCCGTGCAACGGATGCAGGGTGGCGGTGACCACGCCGCCGCCGTCGCTGATGTGAACGGCATCCTCGGCAAACAGCGCACGCAGCGAATCCAGGGTGGGATGCTCCATCGCCGCCACGAAACGCTGCAGCAGGCGCTGCTGCGCCCGCGCGTCCACGTTGAAGCGCGGGCGATCCTCGCGCAGCCTCGCCCTGGCGCGATGCACGCGCTGGCGGCAGGCGTTTTCGGCGATGCCCAGAATGGCTGCGGCCTCGGCGTGGCTGTAATCGAACACCTCGTTGAGCAGGAAGGCGGCGCGCTCGTCCGGGCCCAGCCGTTCGAGCAGGGTGAGGAAGGAGAGCGTGAGGGTCTGGTCGCGCTGCAGCGCCGTCTCCGGCGTGTCGCCGCCGGTGGCGGCCGCGGGCGCGGGATCGTCCACCAGCGGCTCGGGCAGCCACGGCCCGGCGTAGTGCTCGCGTTCGGTCTTCGCCCGGCGCAGCCGGTCCAGCGCGATGCGGGTGGTGACGGTGACCAGCCAGGCCTCCGGATCATCCAGCGCCGAGGTGTCCCGCGCGTGCCAGCGCAGCCAGGCATCGTGCAGCACGTCCTCGGCGTCGGCTGGCGTGCCCAGCATGCGGTAGGCCAGGCCGAACAGGCGGGGTCGGTGTTGCTGGAACAAGGCGGTTTGCGGGTCCATGGGGCGCTCCGGGGAAGGATGCAGCCAGGACGTTCCGGCGTCGTGAACCGTGACTGCTGCTCAGCGCTGGAACGGCCAGGGCGCCAGGAAGATCAGCCACAGCAGCAGGACGATGCCGGCGTACTTGCCGGCCTTGTACAGCTTCTTGTGCCGGCGCTTGAACGCGGCTTTCCAGTGGTGCAGGGCGCCCTTGCGCTGGCTCCATGCGTACAGCCGGTTCACGAAGCCGGTCTTGTCGGCGCCGGCGTCGCTGTTGGGCGAGGCGGTGATCTTGCCCATGAACGCGCCCACGCGGTGGTTGATCGCGCTCATCCAGCGCGTGCGCAACGGGCGCTCCACGTCGGCGAACAGGATCACCCGGGTCTGGTCGGTCTTGTTCTCCACCCAGTGCACGAAGGTCTCGTCGAACACCACGTCCTTGCCGTCACCCCAGGCGTGTTCCTCGCCGTCGACGAAGATGCGGCAGTCGCGCGAGTTCGGCGTGATCAGGCCCAGGTGGTAGCGCAGCGAGCCGGCGAACGGGTCGCGATGCGGGTTGAGCTTGCTGTTGGGGGCCAGCGTGGCGAACATCGCCGCCTTGATGCCGGGGATGGCGTTGAGCAGCTCCACCGTCTTCGGGCACAGCGCCTGCGCCGAGGCCAGCGGCTCGCCGTACCACTTCAGGTAGAAGCGCTTCCAGCCCTGCTTGATGAAGCTGTTGAAGCTGGCGTCGTCGTTGCGGCTGGTGCCGCGGATGTGGCCCTGGTCGGTGAGGTGCAGCGCCTCGTCGCGGATGGCCTGCCAGTTCGCCTGCAGCAGGTCGAGCTCGGGAAATCCGCGGCGGTCCAGGATGGGTTTGGCCGGCACCGCCGAGAACGCGTACATCAGCAGGTTGTACGGCGCGAACACCGCCGAATGGTCCACCAGCTGGCGGTCGAACCGCAGCCGCACGCGCCCGCGCAGGTGCACCAGCAGCACGCACAGCACGAAGAAAAGGAAGACGGCAAGCAGGATGAGGCGGGGGGTGAGGATCATGGGCGCAGAGAAGCACGTCGGCAGCAATACGGCGATTCTACCCGTCCGAAGACGAGGACAGCGTGGCGGCACGTACTGGCCCGGTGCCCTACGGTAGCTGGTGCGACTTTCGCTTTAAGTAACTGCCGGCAATCCACATCAGCCGCACCGCGGACACCGCCAGCGCCGTACCCAGCGCCAGAATCAGCACCAACTGGAACATCTGCATCAAAAGCACGGTCGACGTGGCATTCCCTGCGTCGTGGTGAAAGGCTAAGCGAAGTGAGAGTCTGACAATGGTATTCCGCCGCGAGCTCGGGCGGAGCGATCGCCTGGTCCGGATGCCGGATGGTGGATTCTGACTTACAGCGTCTCCGCCGCAAAATCCGCCAACCGCGAACGCTCGCCTCGGCGTAGCGTGACATGCGCCGAATGCTCCCATTGCTTGAAGCGGTCCACCGCGTAGGTGAGGCCGGAGGTGGTTTCGGTGAGGTAGGGCGTGTCGATCTGCTCGACGTTGCCCAGGCAGACGATCTTGGTGCCGGGGCCGGCGCGGGTGATCAGGGTCTTCATCTGTTTCGGGGTGAGGTTCTGCGCCTCGTCGATGATCAGGTAGCGCGACAGGAAGGTGCGCCCGCGCATGAAGTTCAGCGAGCGGATCTTGATGCGCGAGGCCAGCAGGTCGTTGGTGGCCTGGCGGCCCCAGCTGCCGCCGTCCTCCGGATTGGCCAGCACTTCGAGGTTGTCGGTGAGCGCGCCCATCCACGGCGTCATCTTTTCCTCCTCGGTGCCGGGCAGGAAGCCGATGTCCTCGCCCACGGAAACCGTGGCGCGGGTCATGATGATCTCGCGGTAGCGTTGCTGGTCCATCACCTGGGCCAGGCCGGCGGCCAGCGCCAGCAGGGTCTTGCCGGTGCCGGCATTGCCGAGCAGGGTGACGAAGTCGATGTCCGGGTCCATCAGCGCGTTGAGCGCGAAGTTCTGCTCGCGGTTGCGCGCGCCGATGCCCCAGACGTGGTGGTTGGCATGCGAGTGGTCGTCCAGCAGCACCAGCGTGGCGTGCGCGTCGTCCAGCTTCAGCACGCGCAACTCGATCTCGTTCTCGCCCGGCAGGTACAGGCACTCGTTGGGATGCCAGGTTTCGTCCTCGCGGCGATCGAGCTGGTAATAGGTGCGGCCGTGCTCGGTCCACGAGCGCACTTCCGGGTGCAGGTTCCAGAAATCCGCCGGCAGTTCCGCCGAGCCGGTGTAGAGCAGGGCGAAGTCGTCCAGCGCGCGGTCGTTCTCGTAGTCCTCGGCGACCAGGCCGTTGATGCTGGCCTTGATGCGCAGGTTGATGTCCTTGGTGACCAGGATCACGTCGCGATCCTGGTTCTGGTTGCGCAGCTCGATCACCGCCGCGAGGATCTGGTTGTCGGCCTTGGCATGGCCGTTGCTGCTGGTGCGGTGCTGGAAATACAGCCTGCCGACCGAGCTGCCGCGCTTGAGCTTGACCCCCTGCGGATTGGCCAGCTCCAGTCCCTCGGCGAGGTCGTGGCGCTTGCCCGCCTCGATCAGTTCGTTGAGGAAACGACTGGCCTGACGGCCGTTGCGGGAGACTTCCGAGGCGCCTTTCTTCTTCTCGTCCAGCTCCTCCAGGACGGTCATCGGGATGAAGACGTCGTGTTCCTCGAAGCGGAACAGCGAAGTCGGGTCGTGCAGCAGGACGTTGGTGTCGAGAGCGTAGATGCGCTTGCTTCCGGTCATGCGGAAGTGTCCTCGCTGGTGGGTGGGCAAAGCGGATGGCGACAAGTCATCGGGAAGAACGGCTCAGGCGGCGGGGATCGCGTCGAGCACGGCCTGGGCGTGGCCGGGGACTTTCACCCCGCGCCACTCGGCGGCGAGCTTGCCGTCGGGGTCGATCAGGAAGGTGCTGCGCACGATGCCGAGGTGGCGCTTGCCGTAGAGCACTTTCTCGTGGATCACGTCGAAGGCCCGGCACCAGGTTTCGTCGGCGTCGGATACCAGCGGGAACGGCAGTTCCTGCTTCGCCGCGAAATTGGCGTGCGATCTCGGGGAATCGCGCGACACCCCGATGACCTGCGCACGACGCCGGCGGAATTTCTCGTGGAGGTCGCGGAAATCCCTGGCCTCGTTGGTGCAGCCGGGGGTCGAGTCCTTCGGGTAGAAGTACACCACCAGCCATTGGCCGCGGTAGTCGGAGAGCTTCAGTTCATTGCCGTCGCCGGTGATGCCTTTCAGTGCGGGAAGTTTCTTGCCGATCGCGGGCATGGGGAATCCTGCACGGCTTGGACGGCCGTGCCTGCAGTGGGATGGAAGAAGGACGTGGCGTGGACGACGACAGTGCGGCGGCGAGGCGACCGGGCAGGCCGGGGCCGGCTGGCGTGAATCGACTCGCGGTTCGGCAATGCTGACATCCTCGGGCAGGGCCACGGCCACAGACTAGCGCGCCCGGGGCGGCGGATGACAGCCTTGTCAGGGCAACGCGTTCGCGCGATGCTCGGCGGACGGCAACGCGTCAGAACTTCACCGGATCCATGATCGCGTCGAGGTTCATGCCGTCGCACAGTTCCAGGAAATCGTCGCGCAAGGCGGCGATGTGGATGTCGGCCGGGATGCCGATGGTGAACTGGGCCTGGAACATCTCCGCACCGGTCTGCATGGCACGGTAGCGAGTGGAGTTCAACTGCTCCACGCTGATCTCGTGCTGGGCGAAGAACTCCACGATGCGGGCCACGATGCCGGGGCGGTCGGCCGCCACCACTTCCACCAGGTACGGCAGCTGCGCGCTGTTGCCGCGCGGGCCGGTGCGGTAGTGCACCAGGCGCAGGCTTTCGTCGCGGGCCAGCTTGGTCAGCGCGGTTTCCAGCTTGGCCAGCGCATCCCAGGCGCCGCTTGCAAGCAGCATCAGCGAGACTTCGGTGCCGATGGTGGAGACGCGCGATTCGGAGAGGTTGCAGCCGGCATCGGCAATGCGCCGGGCCAGCGCCAGCAGCGGCGACTTGTCGGCCGGGGTGAGCGCCTGGATCAGCAACTGGCTGTCGGCGGTCGCGCGTCCGGCCGCGTGCGAGGCAGTGGAGGAAGATTTCAAGGAGATCCACCTGTGGGCAGCATTCCGCCCGATGCGGAGGCATCAGGTTACTCCCATCGAGCTTACTTGCCCGTCTTGCGAAGCGGCAAGTAACATGCGGGGCTTGCCTTGCAGCGGAACCGATTCGTGGACATTGGTGGAAGTATCTGCGCGCTGGTCACGCCGTTCGCGGCCGATGACAGCCTCGACCTGGCGGCATTCGGCCGCCTGATCGAACAGCAGATCGCCGGCGGAACGCAGGCGCTGGTGGTGGCCGGTTCGACCGGCGAGGCGCACATGCTGGAGGAAAACGAGTTCGACCGCCTGCTGACGTTCGCGCTGGAAAGGGTGTCCGGCCGCGTGCCGGTCATCGCCGGTACCGGCGAGGCAGGCACCGCGAAGACCATCGCCGCCACGCGCCGCGCGCGGGCGCTGGGCGCGGACGCGGCCCTGGTGGTGGTGCCGTACTACGTGCGGCCCACGCAGGAAGGGCTGTGGCGGCACTTCACCGCCGTCGCCGACGCGGCCGGCTTGCCGGTGCTGCTCTACAACGTGCCCGGCCGCACCGGTTGCGACCTGCTGCCGGAGACGGTGGCGCGCCTGCGCGAGCACCCGGCGATCATCGGCATCAAGGAAGCGCGGGGCGATGCGCAGCGCATCGCCGCGCTGGCGGAACTTGCGCGCGCGGATTTCGTCTATCTGTCCGGCGACGACGCCAGCGCCGCGGCGGCGATGCTTGCCGGCGCCGCCGGCACCGTTTCGGTGGTGGCCAACCTGGCACCCCGGCCGTTCCGGGCGTTGTGCGACGCCGCCACGGCAGGCGACGAGGCAGCCACGGCACGGTGCCGGGATGCGCTTGAACCCCTGTTGCATGCGCTGGACTGCGCGCCCAATCCGATCGCGGTCAAGGCCGGATTGCCGCCGCTGGGGCTGGGCTCGGCCCGGCCGCGCTTGCCGCTGGTGGAATTGCCCGACGGACCGGATCGCGCCCGCTTGCACCAGGCGCTGTCCAGTCTGTCATCCTAGACACCTGTGCCCGCTGCTCCGGGCCTGGCTTACTCACGGAATCCGATTCGATGAAGAAAACCTCGCTCCTCGTGGCCTTGCCGGCCATCGCGCTCGGCGGCCTGCTGCTCTCCGGTTGCGGCATGTTCCGTTCGCACAGCGCCTGGCAGAAAGCCCGGCAGGAGGCGCCGCTGGAGATTCCGCCCAGCATGGATCGGCCCTCCACCAGCGACGCCCTGGTGATCCCGCCGCCGGGCGCGAACCAGCCGACGGCCGACGGCGTGACGGCCTCCGTGGCCGGGGTGCCGGGCCAGGCGGGGCAGATCTCCGATGGCTTCGTGCACGAAGGCACGGTCGACAGCGTCTACCAGCAGGTGGGCAAGGTGCTGGCCGACGGCAAGGCCGGCCAGCTGGTCAGCCACGACGACGCCACGCACTCCTACGTGGTCAGCGTGACCGCGGCGGCCGCGAAGAAGCGCGGCTTCTTCTCGAGGCTGTTCGGCCGGCACCGCGACGACTCCGCCAGCACCGCCGGCGGCGGCACGCACCAGGTGCAGGTCAACGTGGAGAGCCGCGGCGACGCCGGCAGCGAGATCCGTGCGCAGAGCGACTCGCTGGGCGCGGTGGCCAAGGTGATCGACCGGCTGAAGTCGAAGCTGGATTGATCGCGAGCGCGACGCGCATGCAAGAACGCCGCCCTCGGGCGGCGTTTTCGTTTCGGCGTCGCGGCAGCACGCCGGATCAGCGCTCGAGCAGCGCCAGCTTGCCCGGCTTGCCTTCCCAGTCGGCGGCGTCGGCGGGGGCGTCCTTGCGTTCGGTGATCACCGGCCAGTCCTTGGCCAGTTCCGCATTGAGCGCCACCAGCGCCTCCTGTCCCGCCGGCACGTCGTCCTCCGGGTAGATGGCGTTGATCGGGCACTCCGGCTCGCACAGGGTGCAGTCGATGCACTCGTCCGGGTCGATCACCAGGAAATTGGGGCCCTCGTGGAAGGCATCCACCGGGCACACCTCGACGCAATCGGTGTACTTGCACTTGATGCAGTTGTCGATGACGACGAAAGTCATGGGATAACCAGCTCTTGTGAAGAGTGCGGCCATGGATGGCCGCTTTTGATCGCAGTCGCCCCCGGGGACACCGCCGATCGCGGCCATCGTTCCGATTGCCGCGATCAGGGATGATCGCACAGGTAACTGGCGCTCCCTACGAGACTCGAACTCGTGTTCCCGCCTTGAGAGGGCGGTGTCCTGGGCCACTAGACGAAGGGAGCGTTGTGTGGCGAAGCGCGGTAGTATAGCGGAATTGCTTCGCGCGGCAACGCCTGATCGACGCGCGCCGAAGCCTGCCGCGGAGAGGTGCGGGTGGCCGTTCTGCCGCGACTATCGTTGATGCTCGGCATCGTGAACATGGCAAGCACGGGGCGCCTGCGTCCCGCAAGGATTCCAACCGCTTGAACCCCACACCAGGCTCCGATTCCGCCCCCGCGCTGCGGATCATCCCGCGCGACCAGCACATCATTTCGCGTGCGAACATCAGCAAGGCCGCGCTGCGCGTGTTGTACCGGCTCCACGACGCCGGCTACGCCGCCTACCTCGTCGGCGGCGCCGTGCGCGACCTGCTGCTGGGCCTGCGACCGAAGGATTTCGACGTCGCCACCGACGCCACGCCCGACGAGGTCAAGAAGCTGTTCCGCAACTGCCGCCTGATCGGGCGGCGCTTCCGCCTCGCCCACGTGGTGTTCGGGCCGGAGATCATCGAGGTGGCCACGTTCCGCGGCACCGGCGAGGAGGGCGAGGGCGACCGCCACATCGTCGACGGCCGCATCGTGCGCGACAACATCTGGGGCACCATCGAGGAGGACGCGCTGCGCCGCGATTTCCGCGTCAATGCCCTGTATTACGACATCAGCGATTTCTCGGTACGCGACTACGTCGGCGGCATGCAGGACCTGCACGACCGCGTGTTGCGCCTGATCGGCGATCCCGAGGTGCGCTACCACGAGGATCCGGTGCGCATGCTGCGTGCCGCGCGGCTGGCCGGCAAGCTCGACATGCACATCGATGCCGCCGCGGCGGCGCCGTTCGAGTCGCTGGGCCCTCTGCTGGCCGACGCCGCGCCGGCGCGGCTGTTCGACGAATCGCTGAAGATGTTCCTGGCCGGCAACGGCCTGAAGAGCTTCCGCATGCTGGAGCAGTGCGGCCTGCTGAAGTTCCTGTTCCCGGCCACGGCGCGCGCGCTCAGGCGCGGCGACGCGGCATTGCGTTCGCTGGTGGAGCAGGGCCTGGCCAACACCGACGCGCGCATCCGCGAGGGCAAATCGGTCACTCCCGCGTTCCTGTTCGCCGTGTTGTTGTGGGGCGAGGTGCGCGACGAGGCGCGTCTCGGCATCGAGCGCGGCCTGGACGGCCCGGAGGCCTGGTCGCGTGCAGCCGCCAAGGTGGTCGGCGAACAGTGCCAGCGGGTGGCGATCCCGCGACGCTTCACCTTCACCATGGAAGAGATCTGGTCGCTGCAACCGCGTTTCGAGCAGGTGCAGCGCAAACGGGTGTTCCGCCTGATGGCGCATCCGCGCTTTCGCGCGGCGTTCGATTTCCTGTTGTTGCGCGCCGACGAATCCCCGGCGATGCGCGAGCTGGGCCAATGGTGGGCCCACGCGCAACGCCTGCCGCAGGACGTGCTTGCCGCGGCCTTGCCGGTGCTCGGCGGAGCCGTTGCGGATTCGGCGCCGGCGCCGGCCGTACGCAAGCCGCCGCGTCCGCGCCGGCGCCGGCGCAAGCGCAGCGACAGCCCGGCCCCCGAATGACCCTCGCCTACGTGGCGCTGGGCAGCAACCTCGGCGAACCGCGCCGGCAGGTGCTCGATGCGCTGGATACCCTGGCCGGGCTGCCCGGTACCCGTCTCCTGCAACGCTCGCCGCTCTATCGCACGCCACCCTGGGGTGTGCTCGACCAGCCCCCCTTCATCAATGCCGTCGCCGAGCTGGAGACGACCCTGTCGCCGGACGCGTTGCTGCAGCACCTGCTGGCGATCGAGCAGCGCGCCGGCCGCGTCCGCGCCGAACGCAACGGGCCGCGCACGCTCGACCTGGATCTGCTGCATGTCGAGGGCGTGCGTCGCCACGATCCGGCATTGACGCTGCCGCATCCGCGCCTGGCCGAGCGCGCCTTCGTGCTGTTGCCGCTGGCCGATATCGCGCCGGATCTGCGCCTGCCCGGCCAGGGCAGCGTCACGGAACTGCTGGCACGGGTCGACGCCGCCGGTTGCGAGCGGCTGCTTGCGCCATAATCGGCAGTCACCTCCGTCCGACCAGGAAGATCCGTGTACGTGCAGAACGCCAATCTCCCCGACCGCAAGCCGGTGACCGTGCCCGGCCTGCGCGCGATGAAGGCGCAGGGGCAGCGCATCACCATGCTGACGGCCTACGACGCCAGCTTCGCCTGGCAACTGGAGGCGGCAGGCATCGACGTGGCGCTGGTCGGCGATTCGCTCGGCATGGTGGTGCAGGGACATGCCAGCACCTTGCCGGTGACGCTCGACCAGATGGTCTACCACACCGCCGCGGTGGCACGCGGCCTGTCCGCTACCCTGCTGGTGGCCGACCTGCCGTTCATGGCCGACCGCGACGTCGACCACGTGCTGGCCGCCGGCGCCCGCCTGGTCGGCGAGGCGGGTGCGGCGATGGTGAAGATCGAAGGCGCCGCCGCGCACGTGCTGGAGGGCATCGCGGCATTGACGGCACGCGCCATGCCGGTGTGCGCGCACCTGGGCCTGACCCCGCAATCCGTGCACCGCTTCGGCGGCTTCCGCATCCAGGGGCGCGAACAGGAGGCGGCGGACCGGCTGGTGGCGGACGCGCTGGCAGTGCAGGCGGCGGGCGCGCAGTTGCTGGTGATGGAGGGCGTGCCGGTCGAACTCGGGCGGCGCGTGACCGCGGCGGTGGAAATCCCGGTAATCGGCATCGGTGCCGGCCCGCATTGCGACGGCCAGGTGCTGGTGATCCACGACCTGCTCGGCGTCACGCCCGGCAAACGCCCCAAATTCAGCAAGGATTTCCTCGCCGGCCGCGATTCTGTGGCGGCGGCGATCCGGGCCTACGCGGACGACGTGCGCAGCGGCGCCTTTCCGGCACCGGAACACTGTTTCAACTGAGCTGACGAGTCTTCGCCATGCAAACGGTTCAGGATGCGCCGGCGCTGCGCGCCGCGGTTCGCGGTTGGCGCAGCAAGGGCCAGACCGTCGGCTTCGTGCCGACGATGGGCAACCTCCACGCCGGCCATCAGTCGCTGGTGCGGCTGGCCCGCGCGCGCGCCGATCGGGTGGTCGCCAGCGTGTTCGTCAATCCGACCCAGTTCGGCCCCAACGAGGATTTCGAGCGCTACCCGCGCACCCTGGTGCACGATCAGGCGGCGCTGGCCGACGAGGGCTGCGACCTGCTGTTCGCGCCGGAGGTCGCCACCATCTATCCGTACGGCGCCGCGCTCAGCACGAGCCTGCGGGTGCCGCAGATCACGGCCATGCTGGAGGGCGCGCACCGGCCCGGTCACTTCGACGGCGTGGCCACCGTGGTGTGCAAGCTGTTCAACCTGGTCAACCCGGACCTGGCCGTGTTCGGGCAGAAGGATTTCCAGCAGCTGAAGGTGATCGAGCGGATGGTGCGCGATCTGTCGTTGCCGGTGAAGATCATCGCCGCGCCCATCCTGCGCGCGGACGACGGACTGGCGCTTAGTTCGCGCAACCAGTACCTCTCGGTGCAGCAGCGCGCGCAGGCGCCGCTGGTCCACGACACCCTGCTGAAAATGCGCGAACTGCTCGGCCAGGGCCATCCCTGGCACGCGGTGGAGCAGGTGGCGGAAGCCCGGCTGACGCGGGCCGGCTTCGTGCCCGACTATGCGGCGATCCGCCGGGCCGAGGATCTCGCCGAGCCGGAGGACGGCCAGCGCGAAGGGCTGGTGGCGCTGATCGCCGCGCGCCTGGGCGATACCCGCCTGATCGACAACTTGTTGCTGGACTGAACCGCCCGCATGTACCGCCCGAGGGCCGTTGATGTTGCAGCGCAGCGTCATCGGTTCGATAATCAACGACTTTGCGGATCGCTGCAGGAACTTCGTCATGCACCTGAACATGCTCAAGGCCAAGATCCACCGGGCCACGGTGACCCACGCCGAGCTGCACTATGAGGGTTCCATCGCGATCGACGGTTTGCTGCTGGATGCCTCCGGCATCCGCGAGTACGAGCAGATCCACGCGTGGAACGTCAACAACGGCAAGCGCTTCGTCACCTATGCGCTGCGGGCCGAGGAAGGCTCGGGCATCATTTCGGTGAACGGCAGCGCCGCGCATCGGGCCAAGCCCGGCGACATCGTGATCATCGCCGCTTTCGCCCAGTTGAACGAGGCGGAGCTGGAGAAGTTCCAGCCCACCTGCGTGTACATCGCCGCTGGCGAAGGCAACCGCATCAGCCACACCAACCGCTCGATCCCCAAGCAGATGGCCGCCGCCTGACGCTTCCGCTGCGGCAGCCGTCACCCCCTGCGTCGCGTTGACGCCGCACCATCCAGCGGCGGCGGGGTCGCGCCCTTGTCTCCTTTCCACGCAAGGCGGTCCCGCCGGGTCCGCTTTTGGCGTTGACGTACTGTGTGTTGCTATGTAGAGTGCGCCAAACACTACGGTGCCGTGCATGGCTGACTCCTCCGACAATCCGTTGCCCAAACTGGAGCTGGAACTGCGCCGTGGCGTGCTCGTCGTCGCCGTGCTGTCCCAGCTGCGCGAGGTGCAGTACGGCTATTCGCTGCGCCAGGCGTTGGCCCGGCGCGGCATGCCGATCGAGGAGGGCACGCTCTACCCCTTGCTGCGGCGCCTGGAAAAACAGGGCGTGCTGGCCTCGGAATGGCGCATCGAGGATGGCCCGCCGCGGCGCTATTACCGCTTGAACGACGCGGGCGAGGCGTTGCTCGCCGAACTGACGGCCTCGTGGCACGCCCTTGTCGGGACCATGGCTGGCCTGCTGGAGGGAGACACCGCATGAATCCGAACGACGTGATCCGGACTTACGTTGCCGAAGTGATGCGCCGCCTGCCCGGCCGCGAGCGCCAGGAGGTCGGGCTGGAGCTGCACGGCCTGCTTGGCGAGATGCTGGCCGATCGCGCGCAATCGGCCGGTACGCCAGCCGACGACGCCATGGTGCTGGCGATGCTGCGGGAGTTCGGCACGCCTGCGCAGGTGGCCGAGCGTTACCACCCCGCCGGCGCGGTTGTCATCCCGGCGATGCAGACCCGTTCGTTCGCCCTGTTTGCCTTTGGTGGCGTGGCTCTGCAATGGGCACTGACCTTGCCACGCGTGTTCGGCGGCGACCAGCCCCTGGTGGCGTGGTGGTTCAGTGCCGGCCTGGGAGCGTTGTGGTGGCCCGGGCTGATGGTGATGTCGGCGCTGGTCGCGGCGTTGATTCGGAGCCACGGCTGGCAGCCGGCATGGCGGCCGCGCATGGTCGATCCGGAGCGGGTCAATCGGCCTGTCATGCTGTTCGGGCTGGTGTGGTTCGTGCTCGGCGTGGCCTTGATGGTCAGCCTGCCGTGGGTCGCGCCGATGCTGCCGGGCGTCCTGCCGCAGGTGTTTGCCTTCGATGACGGCTTCCTGTCCCGGCGTGCCTGGCCGGTGCTGTTGCTGTGGGGCGCCACGTTCGCGCTGCAACTGTCGGCGTACAGGCAGGGACGCTGGTCGAGTTTGTTGCGGCGGTTGGGCATGCTCTCGAGCCTGGCCTGGGTGGCGCTGCTGCTCTGGTGGATCGCCGTCGGCGGCATGTTCCAGGCCAAGGCCACCGATGATGGCGCGCGCGGGGCACTGGGCGTGGTCGTGCTGATCGTCGTGATCGACCTGGCCTGCCGGCTCTATCGTGAGCGACCGTCGATGCGCCAGCTTCGGGTCGCCGGCTGACAACAGCGGCTCAGCCGTCGCGCCGCCGGCTGGCCTGCTGCGCCCGTGCCCATGCGACGTGTTCGCGGACCACGGGCGAGGCATCCTCGGCGCGGCTGGCGAGGGCGGCGTCGATGGCATCGCCGGGCGGCGCGTTGCCCAGCGCCACGGCGATGTTGCGCAGCCAGCCTTCGTAGCCGGTGCGGCGGATCGCCATGCCTTCGGTGCGCTTGAGGAACTCGTCCTCGCTCCAGCCGAACAGCTCGACCAGCTTTGCGCCGTCGAGGCTGTGCCGTGGCGCGAAGTCCGCCTCGGTGGCGACCTGCGCGAACTTGTTCCACGGGCAGACCAGCTGGCAATCGTCGCATCCGAAGATGCGGTTGCCCATCGGCGCGCGCAGTTCCTCGGGAATGCTGCCCTTGAGCTCGATCGTGAGATACGAGATGCAGCGCTTGGCGTCGAGCTGGTATGGCCCGGTGATCGCCTGGGTCGGGCACACCTCGATGCAGCGCGTGCAGGTGCCGCAGTGCGCACTGGCCGGCGGATCGATCGGCAGCGGCAGGTCGGTGTACAGCTCGCCGAGGAAAAAGTAGGAGCCGGCGTGGCGGTTGATCAGCACGGTGTGCTTGCCGATCCAGCCCAGCCCGGCGTTGCGCGCCAGCGCCTTTTCCATCACCGGGGCGGAATCGACATAGGCGCGATGGCCGAATTCGCCCACCACGGCGCGGATGCGCTCGGCCAGTTTCTGCAGGCGGTTGCGCATCAGCTTGTGGTAATCGCGGCCCAACGCATAGCGCGAGACGTAGCCTGTTTCGCCGTCGCCGAGCACCTCCCAGGCGTTGGCGGTACCCGGCGGGGCGTAATCCATGCGCACCGAGATGACGCGCTGCGTGCCCGGCTCCAGTTCGGCCGGACGCGTGCGCTTGCTCCCGTGCCGCGCCATGTACTCCATCTCGCCGTGGCGACCGGCCTCCAGCCAGCGCTGCAGGTGCTGCTCGTCCTCGGCCAGGTCGACGCCGCTGATGCCGGCGTCGGCAAACCCCAGTTCGTGCGCCCAGCGCTTGATGTCGCGCGCGAGCGCAGCGTAGTCGGGGAGGGCGGAAGCGGTCGGCACGGACATCCGCATAGTCTAGTCGCACCCCTATAATTCGCCGCATGTCCGAACCCTTGCCCCGCGAGCTGTACACCGTCGACGACATGCGCCGGATCGATCGCGCCGCACTGGATGCGCTGGGCATCTCCGCCAGCGAATTGATGCGCCGCGCCGCCAGCGACGCGCTGCGCAGCCTGCGCCGGCACTGGCCGCAGGCGCGCAGGCTGCGCGTGCATTGCGGCCCGGGCAACAATGGCGGCGACGGTTTCCTGCTCGGCGTGCTGGCGCGCGAAGCCGGCCTGCAGGTCGACGTGGTGGCGCTGGCCGACGTTTCGCGCGGAGACGCCGCAGCGGCGCGTGCGGCCTGGGTGGCGACCGGTGGCGTGGTGCATGCCGTCGATGCGCGGCACGAACTGCCCGAGCCCGACGTGCAGGTGGATGCGCTGTACGGCATCGGCCTGAACCGTGCGCCGGAGCCGGCCGCCGCCGCGCTGATCGAAAGCATCAACGGCAGCGGCGTGCCCGTGCTGGCGCTCGATGTGCCGTCCGGGCTGGACGCGGACAGCGGCCACTGCGCCGGTGCCGCGATCCACGCGCAGGTCACGGTCACCTTCATCGCCGACAAGCGCGGCCTGCACACCGGTCGTGCCGTCGACTGCACCGGTGTGCTCGAGCTGGCGACGCTGGGCGTGCCGGCCGGCGTGTTCGCCCATGTGCCGCCGGACGCGCACCTGCTGCTCGCCGAAAGCCTGCCGCCGCGGCCACGGCGGGCCAACAAGGGCGATTATGGCCACCTGCTGGTGATTGGCGGAGGCAAGGGCATGGCCGGCGCCGTGCACCTGGCCGGCGCGGCGGCGCTGCGCGCCGGGGCGGGCCTGGTCAGCGTGGCCACGCGCGCCGAGCACGTCAGCGCGCTCAACGCATCGCGGCCGGAATTGATGGCTCACGGCGTGGAGGGCCCGCAGACCCTGCAGCCATTGCTCGAGCGCGCAGACACCCTGGCGCTGGGCCCGGGCCTCGGCCAGTCCGCGTGGTCGCATGCGCTTTGGCTGACGGCGCTGGATGGCGGCAAGCCGCTGGTGCTCGATGCCGATGGCCTCAACCTGCTGGCGAAGGAACCGCGGCGGTTCACCGCCCCGACCGTGCTGACGCCGCATCCGGGCGAGGCGGCACGCCTGCTTGGCCGCCCGGTGGATGTGATCGAGCGCGACCGTTTCGCCGCCGCGCGCGAGCTTGCCGCGCGCTTCGCCGCGGTGGTGGTGCTGAAGGGTGCGGGCAGCCTGGTCGCCGATCCGGATGGACGTCTGGACGTCTGTCCGTGGGGCAACCCGGGCATGGCATCCGGCGGCATGGGCGACCTGCTTACCGGCATCGTCGCTGCCCTGCTCGCGCAGGGATGCGATGCGTGGCAGGCGGCGTGCCTTGGCGTGGGCCTGCACGCGCGCGCCGGCGACGTCGCCGCCACGGAGGGCGAGCGCGGCCTTCTGGCGAGCGACCTGCTGGGGCCCCTGCGGCGGCTCGGCAATGGCATTCCTGGTGAGGCGGGGCAATGAACGTCATGCCATCCGCCGAGCTTTCCTGCAGCCTGCCCGACGAGGCCGCGACGGCCGCGTTGGCGCAGCGGCTGGCCGGCGGGCTGGATCACGGCCTGGTGGTCTACCTGCATGGTCCGCTCGGCGCCGGCAAGACCAGCTTCGCGCGTGCCCTGCTGCTGGCGCTGGGCGTGGGTGAGCGGGTCAAGAGCCCGACCTACAGCCTGGTCGAAGGCTACGCGACCGCCCGGCGGCCTGCCTGGCATCTGGACCTGTACCGGATCGCCGATCCCGCCGAACTGGAATGGCTGGGGCTGGACGCGTTGGCCGACCCGGCCGCGCTGGTGCTGGTGGAGTGGCCCGAGCGGGGCGTCGGGGCATTGCCGGCGGCGGATCTGCACGTCCATCTTGACTATGCCGGGCCCGGCCGCCATGCGGTCCTGCGGGCCGGCACCGCTCGCGGCGAGGGGCTGCTGGCGCGCCTGTCCTGAGGCTCCAAGTGTCGGTTCCTGCTGGAAAATTTCTTGATCACAGGATCGGGCCGTGAGCTGTCCGAAATGTGGCAGTTGCAGGCGACAGCTTGATATCCCCTGATGAATACGCTGCAGGTGGCGGATATTAAAAGGAAAACTTGCTTGCATTCGGCGGGCTACTGCGTTTCAATGCCGCCCATGCGGGGCTATCTGAACAAGCTGGCCGGTTGGACCGTCGCGGCGATGCTGGCCGTGCTTTCGCCGTGTCTGGCGCAAGCTGCCCAGGTCAAGGACGCCCGCGTCTGGGCGGGCCCGCAGTACACGCGCGTGGTGCTGGATGCCGACGGCCCGCTGCATTACACGATCGAGCAGAAAGACGGCCAGATCGTGGTGGATCTGCGTGACAGCCAGGCCGCGAGCGGTTTCTCCGCTCCGGCGGCGCAAGGCCTGTACCGCGGCATCAGCCACGCGAAGCGCGGCAACGACCTGCTGCTGACCGCCCGCGTCGATCCCGCCAGCCAGCTCAAGAGTTTCGTGCTCAAGCCTTCGGCCAACGACAACTACCGGCTGGTGCTGGATCTGTACCCGGCCAGCGCGTCTGCCGCCAAGGCATCCACTGCCAGCGCGTCGATCCCGACCGTGACCTACAGCAACCCCACGCACAGCCGCCGGGTCGCCGCCGAGCAGGCTGCGGCGATGCTCAACGGACAGCGCGCCGTGGTGGTGGCGATCGACGCCGGCCATGGCGGCAAGGATCCGGGTTCGCACGGCCCGGCCGGCACCCAGGAGAAGGACGTCACCCTGGCGGTGGCGCGCGACCTGGCGAAGGAGATCAACCGCCAGCCCGGCATGAAGGCGGTGCTGACCCGCGACAGCGACATCTTCATCCCGCTCAAGCGCCGTTACGAAATCGCCCGCGAACATAACGCCGACCTGTTCGTGTCGATCCACGCCGACGCCTTCACCAGCGACGACGCGCGCGGCTCGTCGGTGTGGGTGCTGTCGCCGCGGGGGAAGACCAGCATGGCCGCGCGCTGGCTGGCGGACGGGGAGAACCGCGCCGACCTGATCGGCGGCATCAGCCTGGACGACAAGGACGATGGCCTGGCCAAGGTGCTGCTCGACCTGCAGCAGGGCTGGGCGATCCAGGCCAGCGACGAGGTGGCCGGCAACGTGCTGCGCGCCCTCGCCAAGCTCGGGCCGACCCATCGCGGCCATGTCGAGCGCGCCAATTTCGTGGTGCTGCGCTCGCCCGACGTGCCCTCGATCCTGGTCGAGACGGCCTTCATCAGCAACCCGGTCGAAGAGCGCAAGCTGCGCGATCCGAAACACCAGAAGCTGCTGGCCAGTGCGGTGATGTCCGGCGTAAAGAATTATTTTGAGTCGACCCCGCCACCGGGTACCTGGTTCGCCGCCGAGGCGGCCAGGCGCAACGGCGTGCGCGTGGCCGCCGCTTCCACGCCGGCGAGCCATGCCGGCAAGGCGCCGGATCGCGCCACCGATACCCACAAGGTCACTCGCGGCGAAAGCCTGAGCGGCATCGCGCGACAGTACGGGGTCAGCGTGGGCGCGCTCAAGACTGCCAACCGGATCAGCAGCAACATCGTGCAGGCCGGCGCGGTGCTGACGATTCCTTCCGGCTGATCCTCCGCCGCGGCCACAGGGCAGGCTGCTAAAGTTCGCGGATGGCGAACATCCGCGCACTTCCCCCCGAACTCGTCAACCAGATCGCCGCCGGCGAGGTGATCGAGCGGCCTTCCTCGGTGGTCAAGGAACTGGTCGAGAACAGCCTCGACGCCGGTGCCCGGCGCATCGAGGTGGACATCGAGGCCGGCGGCGCACGCTTGATCCGCGTGCGCGACGACGGTGGCGGCATCGCGCTGGACGACCTGCCGCTGGCCGTGGCCTCGCATGCGACCAGCAAGATCGGCAGCTTCGACGACCTCGAACACGTCGCCAGCATGGGTTTTCGCGGCGAGGCTCTGGCTTCGGTCTCGTCGGTGTCGCGTTTCGCGCTGGTCTCGCGCACCGCCGGCCAGGACGCGGCGTTTCGCATCGAGGTGGATGGCGGCAGACTGCAGGCGGCGCGACCGGCGCAGCATCCGCCGGGCACCAGCGTGGAGGTGCGCGACCTGTTCTACAACGTGCCGGCGCGCAAGAAGTTCATGCGCGCCGAGCGCACCGAGTTCGCGCACATCGACGACCTGCTGAAGTCGCTGGCGCTGGCGCGCAGTTCGGTGGAGTTCCGGCTCAGCCACAACGGCAAGCCGGTGCGCGTGTGGAAGGCGGCGCGCGACGAACAGGCCCAGCTGCAGCGCGTGGCCGAAGTGCTCGGCGCGGAGTTTCCCGAGCGCAGCCTGCGCGTCGAGCACGCCGCCGCCGGCCTGCACCTGTCCGGCTGGGTCGGCTTGCCCACCGCTTCGCGTGCGCAGGCCGACGCGCAGTATTTCTACGTCAACGGTCGCCTCGTGCGCGATCGCATCGTGGCCCATGCGGTGCGCCAGGCGTATGCCGACGTGCTGTTCCACGGCCGCCATGCCGCTTTCGTGCTGTACCTCGAACTCGATCCGGCCGGGGTCGACGTCAACGTGCACCCGGCCAAGCACGAGGTGCGTTTTCGCGAGCAGCGGCTGGTGCACGATTTCCTGTTCCGCACCTTGCACGAAGCCCTGGCCCAGACCCGCGCCGGGCAGGTGGCGTCGCCTGCGCACGAGGGCGAGGGCGGTCTGCGCATGGCCGCTGCCGCTGTGGTATCGGCGCCGTCGGCCTGGCCCGCCAGCGCCAGCCAGAGCCGCCTTTCCCTCGGCGTGCGCGACGAGCCGCTGGCCGACTACGCCGCCTTGCTCGGCACCGCCGCCAACGCGGCGCCCATGCGCGAGTCCGAACCCGGCGAGGCGCCGCCGCTGGGCTTCGCCATCGCCCAGCTGAAGAACATCTACATCCTTGCCGAAAATGCACACGGCCTGGTGCTGGTGGACATGCATGCGGCGCACGAGCGAATCACCTACGAGAAACTCAAGGCCGGCCGCGTGTGCAGCAACCTGCGATCGCAGTTGCTGCTGGTGCCGCTCAGCCTGGCGGTGAGCGCGAAAGAGGCCGCTGCCGCCGAGGAATACGCCGACGCGCTGGCCGAATGGGGCCTGGAGCTCTCGCGCAGCGGCCCGTCAGGCGTAGTGGTACGGCGCATCCCGGCGTTGCTCGATGGCGCCGACGTGGCCCAGCTGACGCGCGACGTGCTGGCCGAGCTGGCCCAGCACGGCAGCTCGCGGCGCCTGCAGGAGCTGGAAAACGAACTGCTCTCCACCATGGCGTGCCATGGCTCGGTGCGCGCGGGCCGTCGCCTGACCGTGCCGGAGATGAATGCCCTGCTGCGCGAGATGGAGGAGACCGAGCGCTCCGGCCAGTGCAACCATGGCCGTCCGACCTGGGCGCAGCTGTCGCTGGGCGAGCTGGACAAGTTGTTCCTGCGCGGGCGCTGACGGCAGCGAGGTTGTCCCGGTTGCCCGCCATGCCTGCCGGTGCGCATACTCGATCCTTTCACCGCCGCCGGATCGTCCCCATGTTGCGCACCGCCGCTTTCGTCCTTGCCATGTTTTCCGGAGTTGCCGCCGTGTCAGCCGCCGATGTGCCGTCCCCCAACGCCAGCCACACGCAGGAGATCGAGCAGTGGCGCGCCAACCGCGTGGCACGGCTCACCGCGCCCACCGGATGGCTCAGCCTGATCGGGCTCGAATGGTTGAACGAGGGCGCCAACCGGGTGGGCTGCGCCGCCGACAACGACATCGTGCTGAAGGCCGGTCCCGCGCACCTGGGTACGGTGACGCTGGCGCCGGATGGCGGCTTGCACCTGGCGCTCGACCCGGCCAGCGGCGCCACCGTCGACGGCAAGGCCGTGACCGAAGCCGCGCTGGTCGACGACATGCACGCCGCCGCCGATGCCGATCCCACCACCGTGCGTTTCGGCAAGGCCAGCTTCTACGTGATCGAGCGCGATGGCCGCAAGGCATTGCGGGTGAAGGACGAGGACGCCGAGTCGCGCCGGCATTTTCTCGGCATCGACTATTTCCCGATCGACGACGCCTGGCGCATCGAGGCCGACTGGGTCCCGTTCACGCCACCGCACGACCTGGCGATGGGCTCGGTGATCGGCACCATCGACACGGTCAAGGTGCCCGGCAAGGCGGTGTTCCAGCGCGACGGCCACACCTTCGAGCTGTTGCCGTACCAGGAGGAACCGGGCGGCGAGCTGTTCTTCGTGCTGGCCGATCGCACCTCCGGCAAGGAAACCTACGGCGCCGCGCGTTTCCTCTACGCCGCGCTGCCTGCCGGCGGTCTCGACCATCCGGGCAAGGTGGTGCTGGATTTCAACAAGGCCTACAACCCGCCCTGCGCGTTCACCTCGTTCGCGACTTGTCCGCTGGCGCCACCGGAGAACCGGCTGGACGTCGCCATCACCGCCGGCGAAAAGAAATACCGCGGCGGGCACTGACCCGTAACTTTGTCGGGGGGCTCATTGCCCCTTGAACGCGGCCTTGCGCTTCTCCAGGAACGCGCGCGTCCCCTCGCGCATGTCCTCGGTGGAGAACATCAGCGCGAAACCCTGCGTCTCGAATTCCAGCCCCTGGTCGAGCGACGTCTCGCCACCTTGCAGCACCGCGTCGAGGATGCCGGCGGCGGCCAGCGGCGCGGCGGCGGCGAGCTGGTCGGCCAGCGCTTCCACGGTTTCGTCCAGCGCCTCCGCTGCCACCACGCGGTTGACGATGCCCAGTTCGTACGCGCGTTGCGCGTTGACCGGGGTGCCGGTGAGGCACAGTTCCAGCGCGGCGCTGCGCCCGGCCAGGCGCAGCAGGCGCTGGGTGCCGCCGAAGCCGGGGATCAGGCCGAGGTTGATTTCCGGCTGGCCGAACTTCGCCTTTTCGCTGGCCACGCGCAGGTGACAGGCCATCGCCAGCTCCATGCCGCCGCCCAGTGCGAAACCCTGCACGCGCGCGATCACCGGTTTGCCCAGCCGTTCGATGCTGCTCATCAGGCGCTGCCCGGCGCGCGAGAACGCCTGCGCCTGCACGCTGCTGCAGCCGCTCATCTCGCTGATGTCGGCGCCGGCCACGAACGCCTTTTCGCCGGCGCCGGCGAGCACCACCACGCGCACGGCGTCGTCCTGCGCGGCCTGGGCAAAGGCCAGCGTCAGCTCGTTGAGCGTCTGCCGATCCAGCGCATTGAGCTTGTCGGGGCGGTTCACTACGATCGTGCGCACCGCACCGCGGTTGCCGAGTTCCAGATTGCGATAGGCCATGGCCGGTTCCTGTGAGTGCAGGCCGCCGATGGTAGCAGCGGGAACCTTTGCCGATGGCGGGGTTCTCAACTCGCGTATGCATCAGCGGCACGCGTGCGGGGCCGCGATACCTCACCACGGCGGGCATGGATTCGATGGCGAAAGGCGTGACACATCTGGCGGCGTGGCTGCTGATCGGCGTGTTGCCGGGTGGCATGCTGCCGGCGCATGCGGCACAGGCTGGCGCGCCCGCGCAAGCCGCCAGCACGGCGAAACCCGACAAGGTCAAGTTGTCCTATGCGATCGGCTACCAGATCGGCAGCCGCTTCGCCGGCGGCTCGCCCGAGGTGGATCTGTCCACCCTGCAGCGCGCGATCGCGGACGCCTACGCGCGTCACCAGCCGCGCGTGCCGATTGGCGAGATGCAGGCGCAATTGCAACGCCTGCAGCAACAGATGCACAGCGACGCCCTGGCCGAGTTCAAGCGCATCGCTGCGGCGAACGCGAGCAAGAGCGCGGCGTTCATGGCGGAAAACCGCAAGAAGCCGGGCGTGGTGCAACTGCCTTCCGGCATCCAGTACGCGGTGGTGCACCAGGGTAGCGGCACGGTGCACCCGAGCCTGACCAGCACGGTGGTGGTGAACTACCGCGGCATGCTGGTGGACGGTACCGAGTTCGACAGCACCTGGGCGCATGGCGCGCCAGCGACGATCGCGGTCGACCAGGTCATTCCCGGTTGGCGCGACGTGCTCCCGCGCATGCGCGTGGGCGATCGCTGGAAGGTGGTGATCCCCTCGCGGCTCGCATACGGCGAGGAGGGCGCGCTGCCGCGCATCGGGCCCAACGAGGCGCTGCAGTTCGTGATCGAACTGATCGAGATCAAGCCGCCGCGGGGCTGAGGGGCTGAATCCGGCCGGTGCTAACATGCGCCGACATGCCGAACGATCCCGCGCCGCAGCCAGTTCCGCCCCTGACTCCCTGTACCGGCGTGTGCCGACTGGACAGCCACGGTTACTGCATCGGCTGCCGCCGCAGCGGCGAGGAAATCGGCCGCTGGCGCGCGATGAGCGATCCCGAACGCCGCCACGTGATGGACGTGCTGCTGCCCGGTCGCCGGCCATGATGGATACCCTGGTGCAGGCGCTGCGGCCCTTGTCCGCGCCGCCCGAAGGTCCGGCCTGGAACCACGCCGAGGTGAACGAATGGCTCGGCGACCAGGCGCGCCTGCCGGCCGCCGTGCTGCTCGGCATCCGCGAAGGCGTGCAGCCGCGGCTGGTGTTTACCGTGCGCGACGCGCGCCTGCCGGCCCATGCCGGCCAGGTGGCGTTTCCGGGCGGGCGCAGCGAGCCGCGGGATGCCGATGCCGTGGATACCGCGCTGCGCGAGAGCGAGGAGGAGATCGGCCTGAGTCGCGCGCTGGTGAAGCCGCTGGGTTTCCTCGATCGCTTCGAGACGATCAGCGGCTACAGCGTCACGCCGGTAGTGGCGAGCATCGCGGCCGAGGCCCGCCTGTATCCGTCGCCCGATGAAGTGGCCGAGGTGTTCGAGGTGCCGCTGACGTTCCTGTTCGACCCGGCCAACCTGCGTCGCTACACGATGGAGTTCCGTGGGCAGCAGCGGCCGATGGTGGAATTCGTCCACGCCGGACACCGCATCTGGGGCGCCACCGCCGCGATGCTTTGCAACCTGCTGGAGAGGATGGACCGGACATGAGCCTGAAAACCACCCTGATCGACGTCGACGCGCTTGCCGCGCTGGCGCCGCACGACGTGCTGATCGTCGATTGCCGCTTCGAGCTTTCCGACCCCGCCAGTGGTGCGCGCGACTACGCGCAGGGTCATGTGCCCGGCGCGATCTACGCCAGCCTCGATCGCGACCTGTCCGATCTGTCGCGCCAGGCCGAAGGCCTGGGCCGCCACCCGCTGCCGCCGGAGTCGGCGTTCAGCGCGCTGCTGTCGCGCTGGGGCTGGCGCGAGGGCATGCAGGTGGTGGCCTATGACGCTGCCGGTGGCGCGCTGGCCGCCGCGCGGCTGTGGTGGCTGCTGCGCCTGGTGGGCATCCCCGCCGCGGTGCTCGATGGCGGTTACGCCGCCTGGACCGCAGCCGGCCAGCCGGTCGAACACGGCGAGCCTGCGCCGCGTCCGCGCAGCGAGGTCTCGTTGCGCTACGACGCCACGCAAGTATTGTTCGACCACGGGGCGGTCGCCGGGGGCGCGTCCGGGCAACTGCTGGATGCGCGTGGCGCGCCGCGCTACCGCGGCGACACCGAGCCGCTGGATCGAGCCGCGGGTCATGTCCCCGGGGCGCTGAACCGCCCGTTCGCCGACAACCTCGACGCCAGCGGCCGCTTCAAGCCGGCGGCAAGCTTGCGCGAGGAATTCACCGCCGTGCTCGGCGCCACCGCGCCGTCGCGCGTCGTGCACATGTGCGGATCCGGCGTCACCGCCTGCCACAACCTGCTGGCGATGGAACACGCCGGCCTGCACGGCTCGCGCCTGTACGCGCCGTCGTGGAGCGGCTGGGTCAGCGACCCGTCGCGGCCGGTGGCGAAAGGCTGACGGACGGGAGCGCTGCTGCCGTCATTTCTTGCTCTTCAACCGCGCCACCAGGGCCTGCAGGGTGGCTTGCGTTTCCGGGTGGAAGAACGCTTCGACGAAATCGTCCAGCGGCAGGGCGTCCATGTCGGCGTAGGCGCTGGCCAGATCGGCACGGGCCAGGCGGCGGGTGGTGAGCATGGCGTGCGCGGGCAGCGCCAGCAGTTCGTCCAGCCAGCGCAGGGCACGGGTGGTGACCTGTTCGACGGCGGTGGTTTCGTCGACGAAACCGCACGCCAGCGCGTCGGCCGACTCGATCATGGCGCCGGACACCAGCAGGCGCTCGGCACGGTAGGTGCCGACCACGCGGCGCAGCGCCAGCTGGATCGCCTCCGGCACGATCAGGCCGACCTGCACCTCGTTCAGGCCGATGCGGTACGGGCCATCGGCCATCACCCGGTAGTCGCAGAACAGCGCCAGCACCGCGCCGCCGGCCGGGCTGTGGCCGGTGATCGCCGCCACCAGCGGGATCGGCGCGCGCGCCAGCGTGCCGCACAGCGTGAAGAACTCGCGCCAGTATTCGCGCACGCCGGCGCGGTCGTGCTGCAGCAGGGCGGGTACGTCGACGCCGGCGGAGAACAGGCCCGGCGCGCCGGACAACACGATGCCGCGCACGTCGTCGCGCACGCTGTCGTCGACCGCCTTGCGCAACGCCTGCAGCAGGTCCAGGTTCAGCGCGTTGACCGGCAGACGGGCGAGCTGGAGCTCGCGGATGGCGTGGTCGTGGGTGATCAGGTTGAGCATGGCGGACTCCTGTTCCTATTGCTGCGGCTGCTCGTCGCCGCTCCAGCGGTAACGCACCGCGTAGCTCAGCGTGGCCTTGCCGTTGGCGGGCACCTGCACGTGGAACTCCAGCGTGTCGGTGCTCTGCTTGACGGGCTTGCTGCTGGAGGACACCAGCGTCCACTCGCGCCAGCGGTTGGGGTGTTCGCGCACGGTCACCGTGCGTACGCTGTCGCCGGCGTTGCTCAGTTCGATGCGGAACGCCTCGTCCAGCGTGCGGCCGCCCTTGTCGACGTGGAAGCTGGTGCGCGTGCGCTCGGCGCGCAGGTCGAACGGCGTGCCCAGGGTGATCGTGGCGTCGCTGCCCTTGGGCGTGTCGTCGATGCGGCCCTCGCCGATGAACTGCGGCACGCCGTGGCGGTCGAGCGTGAGCACGCGCAGGTAGCCGGCCGGCAGGCTGTCGAACGCCTTCAGTTGCAGGGTGCTGACGAGGCTGCCGCCGCCCTGCACGAAGTCGCGCGCGAGCACGGGTTGCGGCGGCTGGTAGCTGTTGCCGTTGTCGAGCAGGGTGGTGCGCACGCAATCCATGCTGCGCGTGGCGTACAGCGGCGCCTGGCTGACGCTGCCGTCGGGCAGGCTCACCTTGCCGGGCAGGGTGAAGCTGCGGTAATCGCCGACGCTGTCCTGTTGCGGCATCGCCTCGGCCTTGGCGTTGAAACCACGCGCCATCGCCATCATCGGGCGCGGGGCAGAAGCCTTGGCCATGTTCGGCTCGCCGGCGATCAGGGTGAGCTGTGCGTCCTTCCAGTCGCGTCCGCTGCGGTTGGCGATGCTGGCGCGCGATTCGAACTGCATGCGGCAGCTGTCGCCTGGTTGCAGCGTCGCCACATAGGCGGCGCGCCAACCCAGGCCGGCCGTGGGGTAGCTGAGCACGGCGCGGGCCTGGCCGGCGCGGGCGGCGTCCACGCGCAGGCTCAGGGTGGAGCCCAGCGGGAAGCTGCCGCCACTGCTGCGCACCGCCGCGTAGTCGTGCACCAGCGTGGTGCCGCTCACGCCGCGGACCAGCAGGCCGTTGCCGGCGCGCAGCAACGTGCCGTTGGCCAGCGATTCGCCGTTGCTGCCCAGCACGTTGACCTCCTGCCCGACGAGGCCGGACAACGCACCGTCGTTGCCCTGCGCCAGCAGCAGCCGCTGCGAGACCACCTTGGCTTCGTTGCCGGGAAAGGCCAGCGACAACGCTTCGGCATCCAGCGCATTGGGCAGGTTGCCTATGGCCACGTCGTGGGTGCCCGCGGCAAGCGTGAGCGAACGCTGCTCGCGCACCACCGCGTAGCCGGCGTCGACGTCGCCGCCCTGGCTGGCGTACAGCGCGGGGCTGTCGGAGCGGTACAAGCTCAAGGTCGTGCCGTCGGCGGCCTGGGCGCTGGCGGTACCGGCCAGGACGGTGAGACAGGCGAACGCGAGGAGGGAACGGGCTGGAGTCATGGTGCATTCCATGGTGGGGACCGGACTGCCATCATAACGACCGCACGTGCAAGGTGCGTCGGCGATGCGCGCGCCCGGTCAGGACCATCCAAGTATTCGCACACGCGGGCCGCTATCGTGCGGGGAAACCCAGCGAGTGGCCCGAGCATGCCTGTCTCCCCGAACATCGCCATCGCACCTGCCAGCCTGCCCGACGATGTCGATACCGTGCGCGAGCTGTTCACGGAATATGTCGACAGCCTCGGCATCGACCTTTCCTTCCAGGATGTGGCCACGGAACTGGCGCAGCTGCCCGGCAAGTACGCGCCGCCGCGGGGCGTGATCTTGCTGGCACGCGACGGGGCCGGAGCCACGCCGGGTTGCGTGGCCTTGCGCCCGTGGCCGCAGCCGGGCGTGTGCGAGATCAAGCGCCTCTACGTGCGGCCCGCGGCACGCGGGCATGCGCTGGGCCGGCAGCTGGCGGAAGCGGCGATCGCCTGGGCGGTGCGAGCCGGCTACGTCCGCGTGCTGCTGGATACGCTGGCGTCGATGGTGGCGGCGCGGCAACTTTATGTCGCGCTGGGCTTCCGTCCGGTGGCGCCGTATTACGACAACCCGCTGCCCGGGACCTTGTACATGGCGCTGGAGCTCGGTCCGCAGGCAGCCTAGGACGCCATCGCCCAGGCCGCACGGAAGCCGGCGGGCGTCATGCCGAAGGTGCGGGCGAATTCGCGGTTGAGATGGGCCTGGTCGCAGAAGCCCGCGTCGAGCGCTGCCTCGATGATCGGCGCCTGCTTGCGGAGGAGTGCCTTGGCCTTGTGCAGCGCCAGCAGGACGTGGAAGTTGTGCAGGCTGGTGCCGGTCTCGCGGTGGAAGAGGCGCGACAGGTGGCCGGCGGACACGGCGCAGGCCTGCGCGATAGCCTCCACGTCGGTATGCAGCGAGGACCGGCCGGCCAGCAGGGCCATGGCTCGTGCGCCGAGCGCATGGCGGGAACCCGGCATGGCGACGACGTCCGCGGCGGGAGACACGAAGCGCGAAGCGAAGGCCCAGCCGTCGTCGTCCATCGGTTCGAAGCGGTGAATCACGCCGGCCGGCACCACGACGGTGTCGCCGGCGGTGACGTCCCGGCAGCTGTCGGGAAGACGCAATCGCGCCCGCCCCGCCAGCATCCGCACGACTTCGTCGCCGGCATGGAAATGCGGCCGGAAGCGCCAGGCATGGCGTGCGCCGGCGATCGTTTCGACGCGATGGGCGCCAATTGCGCTGACCGTGAAGCAGGTGCGGGCGGCGGCACGCATGGGGTGTTCATTCCACTGCGGCGCGGATCGCCTCGGGCAACGGCACCGGCTTGCCGCTGGCAGGGTCCATCCACACCATCACCACGTGGCCGTCGCAGTACAGCGTGTCGCTTCGTTCGGCGTCGACCACCCGGTGCGCGAGGGTCATGGAGGTGTTGCCCATGCGCTCGCAGAACAGCTGCACCTGCAGTTGCGCCGGCCACGCGATCGGACGGCGGTAGTTGAGCTGGCTGGCGGCCATCACCGGCATCGCGTGCTCGTCGAACCACGGGCCCGGCACGTGGCTGAGCCACTGCAGCCGCGCCTCTTCCAGGTAGGTGAGGTAGTTGGAATTGTTGACGTGGTTGAACGCGTCGAGGTCGCGCCAGCGCACGCCGAGCGAGGCGACGAACAAGGGTGTATCCCGGGTGCCGGAGGACGGAGTGGTCATGGGGATTTCTTCTTCTTCTTTCCGCTGCCGCGCATCGGCTTGTACTTGTCAGCGGAGGCGATGTGCTTGGTGGCGGCCTTGACGCGTTTGGCCGCGCCGGGCTTCTTCGGCCGGGCCGGCTTCAGGTGCGGCGCGAGGAAACGGCCGGTATGCGATTCGGGCGTGGCCGCCACGGTTTCCGGCGTGCCGGCCACCAGGATGCGGCCGCCGCCGGCGCCGCCCTCGGGGCCGAGGTCGACGATCCAGTCGGCGGTCTTGATCACGTCCAGGTTGTGCTCGATCACCACCACGGTGTTGCCCTGGTCGACCAGCTGGTGCAGCACGTCGAGCAACTGCTCGATGTCGTGGAAGTGCAGGCCGGTGGTCGGCTCGTCGAGGATGTAGAGCGTGCGGCCGGTGTCGCGCTTGGACAGCTCCTTGGACAGCTTCACGCGCTGTGCCTCGCCGCCGGACAGCGTGGTCGCGCTCTGGCCGAGCTTGATGTAGTCCAGGCCCACGGCGCGCAGCGTATCGAGCTTGCGCGCGATGGTCGGTACGTTCTCGAACAGCTTCAGCGCGTCCTCCACCGTCATGTCGAGCACGTCGGCGATGGTGTGGCCCTTGTACATGACCTCCAGCGTTTCGCGATTGTAGCGCTTGCCGTGGCAGACGTCGCAGGGCACGTAGACGTCGGGCAGGAAGTGCATTTCCACCTTGATCATGCCGTCGCCCTCGCACGCCTCGCAGCGGCCGCCGCGCACGTTGAAGCTGAAGCGGCCTGGCGTATAGCCGCGCGAGCGCGCTTCGGGCACCTGCGCGAACATCTCGCGCAGCGGTGTGAACAGGCCGGTGTAGGTGGCGGGGTTGGAACGCGGCGTGCGGCCGATCGGCGACTGGTCGATGTCGACCACCTTGTCGAACAGACCCATGCCCTCGACCGACTTGTACGGCGCCGGTTGGGTGCTGGCGCCATTGAGTTCGGCAGCAGCGAGACGGAACAGCGTGTCGTTGACCAGGGTGGACTTGCCCGAACCGGACACGCCGGTGACGCAGGTAAACAGGCCGGCCGGAATCGCCAGGTCGACGTGCTTGAGATTGTTGCCGCTGGCGCCGTCCAGGCGCAGCCACGACTCGTCGTCGATCGGCTGGCGGCGCTCGGTCGGCACCTCGATCGCGCGGGCGCCGGAAAGGAACTGGCCGGTGATCGAGCGCGGCGCGTCGAGCATGTCCTGCACGCTGCCCTGCGCCACCACCTCGCCGCCGTGGACGCCGGCACCGGGGCCGATGTCCAGCACGTGGTCGGCCATGCGGATCGCGTCCTCGTCGTGCTCGACCACGATCACCGTGTTGCCGAGGTCGCGCAGGCGCGTGAGCGTGCCGAGCAGGCGCTCGTTGTCGCGCTGGTGCAGGCCGATCGAGGGTTCGTCCAGCACGTACATCACGCCGACCAGGCCGGCGCCGATCTGCGAGGCGAGCCGGATGCGCTGGGCCTCGCCGCCGGAGAGCGAATCGGCCTGGCGGTCCAGCGTGAGATAGTTCAGGCCGACGTCGTTGAGGAAGGTGAGGCGCTCGCGGATCTCCTTGACGATCTTCACCGCGATCTCGCCGCGCCAGCCGGGAAGCTTCAGTTCCTGGAAAAACGCCAGTGCATCGTCGATCGAGCGCGCGGTGAGCGAGGGCAGCGCGTGGTCGGCGACGAACACGTTGCGTGCCGAGCGGTTCAGCCGCTGGCCCTCGCAGGCGGGACAGGGCTGGTCGCTGATGTACTTGGCCAGCTCTTCGCGCACGGCGGAGGATTCGGTTTCCCGGTAGCGGCGTTCCAGGTTCGGCACGATGCCCTCGAACGCATGCTCGCGGGTGACCTTGCCGCCGCGCTCGGTGAGGTAGCGGAACGCGATGCGCTCCTTGCCGCTGCCGAACAGGATGGCCTTCTGGACGTCCGCGGGGAGCTTGTTCCACGGCGTGTTCACGTCGAAGCGGTAATGCGCCGCCAGCGACATGAGCAACTGGAAGTAATGCGCGTTGCGGCGATCCCATCCCCTCACCGCGCCGTTGGCCAGCGACAGCTCCGGATGGCCGACCACGCGCGCCGGGTCGAACACCTGGGTCAGCCCGAGGCCGTCGCAGGCCGGGCAGGCGCCGATCGGCGAGTTGAACGAGAACAGCCGCGGCTCCAGTTCCGGCAGGGAGTAGTCGCACACGGGGCAGGAGTAGCGCGAGGACAGCAGTTGCTCCGGCGCGTCGGTTGCGTCCATGTTGGCCAGGATCACCAACCCGTCGCCGAGCCGCAGCGCGGTCTCGAACGATTCGGCCAGGCGCTGCTTGATGTCCTCGCGCGGACGGAAGCGGTCGACCACCACCTCGATCGTGTGCTTGATGCGCAACCCCAGCGGCGGCACCGCATCGAGGTCGACCACCGCGCCGTCGACGCGGGCGCGCACGAAGCCCTGCGCGCGCAGCTGCTCGAACACCTGCACGTGCTCGCCCTTGCGCTCGCGCACCACCGGCGCCAGCAGCATGTAGCGCTGCTCCGGGTCCAGCGCGAGCGTGGCGTCGACCATCTGGCTCACCGTCTGCGCCTCGAGCGGGATGCCGTGGTCGGGGCAGCGCGGCGTTCCCACGCGCGCGTACAGCAGGCGCAGGTAGTCGTACACCTCGGTGATCGTGCCCACGGTGGAGCGCGGGTTGTGCGAGGTGGACTTCTGCTCGATCGAGATCGCCGGCGACAGGCCTTCGATGTGGTCGACGTCGGGCTTTTCCATCATCGACAGGAACTGCCGCGCATAGGCGGAGAGCGACTCCACATAGCGGCGCTGGCCTTCGGCGTAGATGGTGTCGAAGGCCAGCGAGGATTTGCCCGAACCGGACAGGCCGGTGATCACGATCAGCTGGTCGCGGGGCAGGTCGAGGTCGATGTTCTTGAGGTTGTGCGTGCGTGCGCCGCGGATGCGAATGGTGTCCATGGACGCCGGATATGGGGGGGACTCATTACTATACCAAGTGGTTTGGATAGTTCATTCGCCGAATTTTTGCGCTTCGGCGCCGCGGTTCCGGTCCCGCGGCGGCTGTGGCTAAATGCCGGTTCCCCCCGAGCGGAGACAGCAATGCACAAATGGACCGGATGGGTCGTTGCCGCCGCGCTGGCGTTGGGCGCTGGCGGCCAGGCAGCGGCGGCACAGCCCAGTGCCCAACAGGTGCGCCAGCTGTTCGAGGTGATGCACCTGAGCCAGATGTTCGGCCAGATGAACACGCAGATGGCCGGCGTGATGGGCCAGGCCGTGCCCTGCGTGCCTGCCTCGTACTGGCAGGGGTTCATCGATGCCAGCGGCACCGAGCAGTTGCTGGACCGCATGGTGCCGGTCTACCAGCAGCACTTCACCGCTGCCGAGGTGGCCGGCCTGCTGAAGTTCTACAAATCCGCGCTGGGCCAGAAGGTGATCAGCCAGATGCCCCGGACGATGGCCGAAGGCATGAAGGTCGGCCAGCAATGGGGCCGCGAGCGCGGCGAGCAGATGATCCGCGAGCTGCAGCAGAACGGCACGCTGGACAGTAACGGCCGCTGCCCGGCCAGTCCCGCCGCCAGCGGCAGCGCGCCGGCGCCCGCCGCGACCCGTTGAGCGGGGGGGTTCCGGGGTGCGTGGTCACTATTTGACCAGGCCGGGTGGCCGTCGCTATAATCCGCGGTTCGCCAGCCCGCTCGGGCCTTGGCGATACCCAAGAGAATAACGACAGAAGGGCATTCCCATGAGTTATGCAGTCATCAAGACCGGTGGCAAGCAGTACCGGGTGCAGCAGGGCGACGTGCTGCGCGTGGAGCTGTTGACCGCCGATGAAGGCGCCACGGTCAGCTTCGACCAGGTGCTGCTGGTCGGCACCGGCGAGTCGGTCACCATCGGTGCGCCGGTCGTCGAGGGCGCCACCGTCAGCGCCACCGTGCGCAAGCACGGCCGCGCCGACAAGATCCGCATCATCAAGTTCCGCCGCCGCAAGCACTACAAGCGTCAGCAGGGTCATCGGCAGCATTTCACCGAAATCGAGATCACGGGCATCAACGCCTGAGCACCTGGAGCATTGAGTCATGGCACATAAAAAAGGCGTAGGTTCCAGCCGCAACGGTCGCGATTCGAACCCGAAATACCTCGGCGTCAAGGTTTACGGCGGCCAGGCGATCGAAGCCGGCAACATCATCGTGCGTCAGCGCGGCACCCAGTTCCATCCCGGCAACGGCGTCGGCCTGGGCCGCGACCACACGCTGTTCGCGCTGGTCGACGGCAAGGTCCAGTTTGCCGTGCGCGGCGACAAGAACCGCCGTTTCGTCGACGTCGTCCAGGCGTAAGCTCTCCGCGACGCGGCAACGAAGGCCCCGCTTCGGCGGGGTTTTTCGTTTGTAGCGGGGATTGGGGATTCGGGATTCGGGATTCGTAAAAGCCGAGCCGCCTCACGTCCCGTACCATGTCCACGATTGCCTGCTTTTTCCCAATCCCGAATCCCCAATCCTGAATCCCGGCCCCAATGAAATTCGTCGACGAAGCACAAATCAAGGTCCTGGCTGGCGACGGTGGCAATGGCTGCATCAGTTTCCGCCGGGAAAAGTTCATCCCCTTCGGCGGCCCCGACGGCGGCGACGGCGGCTCGGGCGGGTCGGTGTGGCTGGTGGCCGACGAAGGCCTGAACACCCTGGTCGATTTCCGCCACCAGCGCAGCTTCAAGGCGCAGCGCGGCGAGAACGGCATGGGCAGCCAGATGTACGGCAAGGGCGGCGAGGACACCACGATCCGCGTGCCGGTCGGCACCATGGTCACCAACGTCGACACCGACGAGGTGATCGGCGACCTCACCGCCCACGGCCAGCGCATGCTGGTGGCGCAGGGCGGCAAGGGCGGGCTGGGCAACATCCATTTCAAGAGTTCGGTGAACCGGGCGCCGCGCAAGGCCACGCCGGGCACGCCGGGCGAGGTGCGCGAGCTGAAGCTGGAGCTGCGCCTGCTGGCCGACGTGGGGTTGCTCGGTTTCCCCAATGCGGGCAAGTCCACCTTCATCCGTGCGGTGTCGGCGGCGACGCCGCGGGTGGCCGATTACCCCTTCACCACCCTGCACCCGAATCTTGGCGTGGTCAGCCTGGGCACCGACCAGAGTTTCGTGATTGCCGACATCCCCGGCCTGATCGAGGGCGCTTCCGAAGGCGCGGGGCTGGGCATCCAGTTCCTGCGCCACGTGGCGCGCACGAGCCTGCTGCTGCACATTGTCGACATCGCGCCGATCGACGGCACCGACCCGGCGGAGCAGGTGCGCGCGATCGAGCAAGAACTTCAGAAATTCAACCCGGAGCTGCTGGAGCGCCCGCGCTGGCTGGTGCTGAACAAGGCCGACGTGCTGCCCGAGGACGAGCGCCAGGCAGTCGCGCGGGACATCATCGACGAGCTGGGTTGGACCCAGCCCTGGTTCCTGGTCTCGGCGATCGCGCGCGAAAACACCATGGCAGTGTGCCAGCAGGTGCAGCGCTTCTTCGAATCCCAGCGCGAGGCCTCCGCCCAGCGCACCGACATGCCCGCCGACGACGTGCGCCTGCGCGGTGAGCCGGAACGGGACTGACCTACCGGAGGGCCGCTCGACCCGGGACATCCTTCATCGCACCGGCGTAGCGCCAGTCGATCGCCAGGCATCCACTCATACGTCAATGGTGCGGCAGCGGTTGAATCTACCTCACGGGATGCATTGGGGATGGACGCGCCGGCGGGCCACGGGTGCGGTACCCCCGCACGGAGGCGCGTCAGGATGCCAGGCGGCCTCTCCAATGTGCTCGTTGCCGCCACATGTCCGCTAGCCAGAGACACAAGGCGACCGAAGCGAGGATGGCGGTCAGCGGGATCCGGTCGAGAAACGCCGGTGGCAGAGCCTCCGCTGCTGCCTTGCTCAGAATGAGCGCCAGAAACCCGGCTCCAGTCACGCTGACGCCGTGGTTGAGCGATCTGCGCTTGGCCGGGCGCGGCGGGAGCCGATGCGCCAACCGCCTCCATGCCAGCACCAAGGTCGGAATGATGATCAGCACGGCCGACAAGGGGGATTGCAGCAAGTAATTGGTGGCAATGCCGAGCATGCACAGCAGTGGAATCAGGGCACGGCGCAGCCATGGGTGGCGGGTTGCAATGGATTCGGGCAGTCCCTGCCAATGATCCAGCCAGGTCCAGGCGGCATAGAGCAGCCAGATAAAAATCGAGCCGGCGGCGATGGCTGCGCCGGTGCCGAGAGCAGCGGACCACGCGACATCGGTATGGTTCAGCGCCGAGGCCAGCGCGCACAGGGAAGTAATGCATGACACCAGCATAAGTCCCAGAAACAATGCCCGTACCGAGCCGATCACGAAGCGAGGCCAGGATGGCACCGCCAACTGGGCAGCTCGGTACCAGAAGTCGGCCTGGCGCTGGTCGATTTGTGCGGGCAGCTGGTTCAGTCGTCCGCCACACAAGCCGTGTATGAACCGTGCAATCGTGGTGACGCGGCCGCGCCGAATCGCAGGCCATGTCAGGCGATACCATCGCCATGGTTTCCCGAGCAGCCGCAGGCATGCCCCCACCACGCGATCGTCCGGTGATTGACCGGTGGGGATGCCCAGCCTGCGGGCACACGCACGATGGTTTTGCGGCAGCAGGTACCACATGGCTTGCTGGCGCTGGCGCAATTGCGCCAGTGCCAGGGGGTTCACCCCCGATTGCACCTGGTGCAGGTCGAAGAACTCGAGCAGCGTGTCCAGAAAGCTGGGAGGGATCGGCGCAGGCGTGCGAAACAGTTGTTGCAGCATGAGCTGCCCGGTCTGTTGCTTGAGGCGGATCGACCACAACTCCGGTTGCGCGGATAGCCAGCGCGCCAGCGCGTGTTCATCGGTGGAGTCGGCGGCCTGCTGGATGACCCGGCTCGCCAGTTCGCCGGGATTCCCGATGGGCAGGCTTTCCAGGGGAACCCATGTGCGGGTCGCGCCAGCGCCCGCACGGCGCCCCGTGGCGGCTTCGCGCGCGGGTGTTGCGGCAGGGGGCGTGTGTGCGTGATCGGCGACGCGGATTGGGATGCCCATGCTGTCGGGCGAGGCGGCTTCGCGTGCCTTGGCCTGTACCAGCACTTGCTGATAAGCCGTATGCAGTCGCTGGAACCCCTCGGCGTCTTCGTCCGGACGAGTTGTGCGCAACAAGCGGGCGTAGGCGCGCTTCACTGAAGCGACATCGGCATCCGCCGGCAGCCCGAGCAGCTCCAGCGCCCAGTTCACAACTGGGCTTCCAGCTGGTCCAGGGCCCGGGAAAAGTTGGCCCGGTGTTCGTGGATCACTTGGTCGTCCTGGCTTTCCAGGGAAAGCCTGAACTGCACGATCCATTGTTGCAGGAGCTCACGCGCCGCCAGGTTCTCCTCGAACATGCGTTCCGCCCGCGCCAGCAGGGCAACATTCTCCTGCTTGCCGCGCGGATGGATCTTCAACTGCGACAAGGCGGCCAGGCGGGCGCGGATCTCCTCGGCGCCGAGCATGCCTGGATTCCGCTCCAGCAGGAGTTCATGGCGGACGCCGGTGGCCTGCGGCGTGACCTCTACCTGGAGCACACCGTTGATGTCGTAGGTGAAGCGCACGACGACCTGGTTCGCCGCTGCCGCACGCCTGGAATCGAGAGGAATATCCAGCGTACCCAGCAATATGTTGTTGGCCACCATGGGGTTTTCGCCCTGGTAGACCTTGAGGTTCAGCATGGGCTGGAAGTCCGTCATCGGCGAATAGGTCTCCTCGCGGCTGACCGGTACCACGCTGTTGCGCTGGATGATCGGTGAGAACAGGCCGTTCTGGATCTGGCCCTGCATGTCGCGCTGGGCGACCTCGATGCCCAGCGTGTAGGGGCAGACATCGGTGAGGATGACTTCTTCCAGTTTGGCGTTGCGGCTCTTGAGCCCGGCGGCGATGCAGGCACCAAGGGCGATCGCCTCATCCGGGTTGACGTGGCGAAGCGGCAACCGGCCGAACATGCGCGCGATCAGCTTCGACACCAGGTGCATGCGGCTGGCACCGCCGACCAGGAAGATGTCATCGAGTTGCTCCGGGCGCAGGCGTGCATCACGCATCGCCCGTTCCAGCGGCGCGCGCATGCGCTGTACCAGCGGTTCCACCAGGCCCAGGAACCGCTCCTGATCGATCGCCCAGCCCAGCTCGCGCGAGCCAAGCCACATTTCCAGCCTCGCTTCGGGTTCTTGGCTCAGGGTGCGTTTGACGACTTCGAGCCGCCTACGCAGGACCGCCAGTTCGGCCGGGGAAAGGTCATTCGCGGAGATCTTCAGATCGCCGAGGCAGGCCGTTTGCAATACGTGCAGGAAATCCTCGCCGCCTAGAAAGTTGTCCCCAGCGCTGGCGTGCACCTCCACGATGCCCTCGAACATCTCCAGGATGGAGACATCGAAGGTGCCGCCACCAAGGTCGAATACAAGAAAGCGGTTGCCGTCCGGCCTTTCCTGGAGGCCGTAGGCCAGCGCCGCCGCGGTGGGTTCGTTGATCAGGCGTTCGACGCGGATGCCGGCCAATTCGCCGGCTGCCCGGGTCGCCTTGCGTTGTGCGTCGGAGAAATAGGCGGGGACGCTGATCACGGCCTCATCCACCTTTTCGCCGAGGGCCGATTCGGCGTCCGCCAGCAATGAGCGCAACACCAGGGCGGAGAGTTCCTCCGGCCGGAACGAGCGGTCGCCCAGTCGTGTCTCGCGTGAGCTGCCCATCCAGCGTTTGAAGGCAGCCACGCTCAGTTTCGGGTGGCTGATCAGGCGGTCGCGCGCCGCCTCGCCCACGATGATGTGACCGTGGTCGTCGATGCTGATCGCCGACGGCGTCAGGTACTCCCCCAAGGCATTTCGGAAAAGCCGCGGACCCTCCTCACCATAGCAACCGATCAAGGAATGGGTCGTGCCCAAATCAATACCGACGATCACTTGCGAATCCCTGTGCAACCCCCTGCGGCTTTATAACCGACTACATGCGGAACACGCCATAGCGCGCTGGCTCAATCGGCGCATTCATCGAGGCGGAGATCGCCAGGCCCAGCACGCGGCGGGTATCGGCCGGATCGATGATGCCGTCGTCCCAGAGTCGGGCGCTGGCGTAGTACGGGTGGCCCTGGCGTTCGTATTGCTCGCGCAGCGGTGCCTTGAAGGCCTCTTCCTCCGCGGCCGACCACTCGCCGCCTTTCGCCTCGATGCCGTCGCGCTTGACCGTGGCCAGCACGGAGGCGGCCTGTTCGCCGCCCATCACGCTGATCCGCGCGTTCGGCCACATCCACAGGAAGCGCGCGCCGTAGGCGCGGCCGCACATGGCGTAGTTGCCGGCGCCGAAGCTGCCGCCGATCACCACGGTGAATTTCGGCACGTGCGAGCAGGCCACGGCGGTCACCATCTTCGCGCCATCCTTCGCGATGCCCGCCTGCTCGTACTTCTTGCCGACCATGAAGCCGGTGATGTTCTGCAGGAACACCAGCGGCACGTTGCGCTGGTTGCACAGCTCGATGAAGTGCGTGCCCTTGAGCGCGCTCTCGGCGAACAGGATGCCGTTGTTGGCCACGATGCCGACCGGGTAGCCATGGATGTGCGCGAAGCCGCACACCAGGGTCTTGCCGTAGCGCGCCTTGAACTCGTGGAACTCCGAACCGTCCACGATGCGCGCGATCACCTCGCGGATGTCGAACGGTCGGCGGGTGTCTTCCGGGATCACGCCGTAGAGTTCCTCGGCGGGGTACTTCGGCTCGACCGGCGTGCGCAACGCCAGCGGCATCTGCTTCTTCCGGTTGAGGTGGGCCACGATGTCGCGGGCGATCGACAGCGCGTGCGCGTCGTTCTCGGCGAAGTGGTCGGCCACACCGGAGATGGACGTATGGACGTCCGCGCCACCGAGGGTCTCGGCGTCCACCACCTCGCCGGTGGCGGCCTTCACCAGCGGCGGGCCGCCGAGGAAGATGGTGCCCTGCTCGCGCACGATGACGGTCTCGTCGCTCATCGCCGGCACGTAGGCGCCGCCGGCGGTGCACGAGCCCATCACCACGGCGATCTGCGGAATGTTCAGCGCGGACATGCGTGCCTGGTTGTAGAAGATGCGGCCGAAATGTTCCTTGTCCGGGAACACCTCGTCCTGCAGCGGCAGGAAGGCGCCGCCGGAGTCGACCAGGTAGACGCAGGGCAGGTGGTTTTCCAGCGCCACTTCCTGGGCGCGCAGGTGCTTCTTGACCGTCATCGGGAAATAGGTGCCGCCCTTGACGGTGGCGTCGTTGGCGATCACCACCACCTCGATCCCGTGCACGCGGCCGATGCCGGTGACGATGCCGGCCCCCGGCGCGGCCTCGTCATACATGCCGTGCGCGGCCAGCGGCGAGAGCTCCAGGAATGGCGAACCGGGGTCGAGCAGGGCGCGAATGCGTTCGCGTGGCAGCAACTTGCCGCGGGCGACGTGCTTTTCACGTGCCTTGGCGCCGCCGCCCTCGGCATTGCGTGCCAGCTGGCGATGCAGGTCGTCGACCATGGCGCGCAGGTGGGCCGTGCTGCGCTGGAACTCGGCTGAGCGGGGGTCGATCTGGCTCGCGAAGACATTCATGGAGGGGTTCACGGAAGATGGAAAATGGCGGATTGCCAAACCCCGGATCATAACCGGCGGCGGCATGCCGCCCAAACGGCAGCGCAGACAAGGCGACACTGATTTGCCGCGCACAAAAAAAACGGCCGCTCAGCGCGGCCGTTTTTCTCTTGCCGGGAACCGGCGAAGGATCAATGACCCTTCGCGTCGTCCTTGGCCTTGTCGGCAGCGTCCTTCGCGTTGTCGGCAGCGCTCTTGGCGGCGTCGGCAGCCTTGCTGGCCGCGTCGGCTGCGTTGTTGGCAGCGTCCTTCGCCATCGACATCGCGTCGTGCGAGGTGCCGGCTTCAGCCGGAGCCATCGCGGAGGCAGCGCTGGCGGCGCCGGCAGCCTGGTTGGCCGCTTCGCCCGCAGCGGAAGCCGCGGCGGAAGCCTGGTCAGCAGCCTGTTCGGTGGCCGTGTTCGGAGCCTCCGAAGCGGCCTGCTGCGCCTGGTCCGCTGCCTGCTGCGCCGTGTCCGCCGACTTCTGGGCGTCCTGCGCGGAATCCTGCGCGCCGTTGCTGCATGCCGCCAACAGCGCGACGAGCGCGGCGGCGAGTAGGGTACGCGTAAACTTCATGGGAAATCTCCTTTGCCGTGGAATGCCGTTTGGCCGTGTATTAATAGCGCTTTCCCCGGCATTGCGCCACATCTTTGCATGGTGTGACGGCCCCTGCCGGCCATTCGATTTACGCAGAGGTCAGGTGAAGTGGATGACACGGCCGGTGCGTTCCGGTTTCAGTCGATGCACTCCACCGCGATGGCCGTTGCCTCGCCTCCGCCGATGCACAGCGAGGCGACACCGCGGCGCAATCCACGTGTTTTCAAGGCGTTGATCAGGGTGACCACCAGTCGCGCGCCGCTGGCCCCGATCGGATGGCCCAGCGCGCAGGCGCCGCCGTTGACGTTGAGCTTGTCGTGGGGGATGCCCAGTTCCTTCATCGGCGTCATCGCCACCACCGCGAACGCTTCGTTGATCTCCCACAGGTCGACGTCCTCGACCTTCCAGCCGGCCTTGTCCAGCACCTTGCGCACGGCACCGACCGGCGCGGTGGTGAACCATTCGGGCTCCTGCGAGTGGGTGGCGTGCGCCACGATGCGGGCCAGCGGCTTCAGCCCGCGCTTGGCGGCGTCGTCGGCGGACATCAGCACCACCGCGGCGGCGCCGTCGGAAATGCTGGACGAGCTGGCTGCGGTGACGGTGCCGTTTTCCTTGCGGAACGCGGGCTTGAGCGTGGGTACCTTGGCGATGTCGGAGCGGCCGGGCTGCTCGTCGGTGTCGACCTGCACGTCGCCCTTGCGGCCGCTCACGGTGACCGGGACGATCTCGCCGGCGAAGGCGCCGTTCTCCTGGGCCGCCCTGGCGCGCTTGACCGACTCGATCGCGTAGGCATCCTGTTCCTCGCGGGTGAAGTGGTACTTGTCGGCGCACGATTCGGCGAACACGCCCATCGCCTTGCCGTCGTAGGGGTTGGTCAGGCCGTCCCAGGCCATGTGATCCACCAGCCGGCCATCGCCGTAGCGGATGCCGCCGCGCGCCTGCACCATGTGCGGCGCGTTGGTCATCGACTCCATGCCGCCGGCCACCACCACGCTGGCCGAGCCGGCCTTGATCAGGTCATGGCCCAGCATGATCGCCTTCATGCCCGAGCCGCACACCTTGTTGATGGTGGTGCAGCCGGTGCCGGTCGGCAGGTCGGCGGCCAGCGCCGCCTGGCGGGCGGGCGCCTGGCCGAGGTTCGCGGGCAGCACGCAGCCCATGATCACCTCGCTGACCTCGGCCGGTGCCACCCCGGATTGCTCCAGCGCCGCGCGGATCGCCGTGGCGCCGAGCTTCGGCGTGGGTACGCCGGTGAACTGGCCGAGGAAGGATCCGATGGCGGTGCGCTTGGAACCGGTGATGACGATGCTGACGTCGGACATGATGGAACTCCGCTGGGTACTGAAGCATGGCAACCATCGGGCGCAGGCGCCCGGGTTGAACCCATGGATTATCGCAGCGCACTCCAAGCGACGGCAAATGAATCGGCCGGGAGGGAAATGCGCGTATAGACGCACTTTTCACGACTTTCGTTGTGCGAAGATACGTCGATCTGGGGGAGGGCAGCCGCCGCGCCGCGAGTGCGACGGCCAAGGTGCTGAACGTGGAGAGGAGAAGGGGCATGAGCGGGATCGTGGCGGGAATGCGTCGACGCAACGTGGCCTTGGTTACAGCCCTGGCGTTCGCCCTGGCTGCCTGCGGCGGCGGGGGAGGCATGGTCCAGGCCCCGCCGGTCACCCCCTCCGGGCCGCCGGCCCCCCCGCCCACTCCGCCGCCGGCGCCGCCCCCGGCAGACCAGCCTCCGATCGATGCCCAGCTCGATCTCACCAATACCTACGCCGCCCATGACAAGGGCTTCACCGGCGCGGGCATCACCATCGGCATCATCGACAGCGGCATCATGCGCAACAACCCCACCGTGGCCGGGCGGGTCACGCAGGAGCTGATCTACGTCGATCCCTCGCTCAACAACACCGCCATCGACGACGTGGTGGGGCACGGCACGTGGGTGTCGCAGATCGCCGCGGGCGCGGCGTTCGACAAGTTCCCCGGCGGCATCGCGCCCGGCGCCAAGCTCGTTTCCGCGCGCATCATCAGCGACACCGAGCCTACCGACGACGGTTCCGGCCAGGGCAACAAGGTCACCGCGGCCGACGCGGCCTTCTTCGGGCAGACCCTGAACCCGGCGCTGATCAGTGCCGGCGTGCAGATCCAGAACAACTCGTGGGGCGGCATCTACTGGGATACCACCGACGCCTCGATCAACCAGGCTTTCGCTGCCGCCTATCGACCTTTCGTGGTGCAGCATGGCGGCCTGGTGGTGTTCGCCGCGGGCAACGAATCCCGGACCGACCCCAGCGACATCGCCGCACTGCCCACGCTGTCGCCCGACCTGGAGCCGGGCTGGCTGGTGGCGGTGGCGCTGGACAGCCTGAAGCCGACCCAGCTGGCCAGCTACTCCAACGCCTGCGGCAAGGCCATGGACTACTGCCTGGCCGCGCCGGGCGACGTGATCGTGCTGGACAAGGATGCAACCTCCAGCACGACGAACCCGGACTACTGGATCGTCAAGGGCACCTCGTTCGCCGCGCCGGAGATCTCCGGCGCCGCGGCTCTGGTGTGGCAGGCGTTTCCGTATTTCACCAACGACCTGGTGCGGCAGACCCTGCTCGGCACCGCCGACGATCTGGGCGCTGCCGGCCCGGACCCGGTCTTCGGCTATGGCGCGCTGAACGTCGGGCGGGCGGTCGACGGCCCGGCCAAGTTCGACTGGGGCGACGTCACCGTCAGCTTCACCGGCAGCTCCAGCTGGAACAACCCGATCTCCGGCACGGGCGGCCTGATCAAGCAGGGCACCGGCACGCTCAACCTGACCCAGGCTGCCACCTACACCGGCATGACCCAGGTGCTGGGCGGTACGCTCACGGCGAAGTCGCTGGGCGGCAGCGTCAACATCGGCACCGCGGGCACGCTGAGCCAGACCCACGCCATCGGCGGCAACGTGGGCAATGCCGGCGTACTGGCCGTGGCCGGCGGCGACGTCACCGTGGGTGGCAACTACACCCAGCAGGGCAATGGCCGGCTGGCGCTCTCGCTGGGCTCGGCGCTGCGGGTGACCGGTACCGCCACCCTGAGCGGCGGCGACCTCTACGTCACCGGCTACGACTCCGGCTACACGGTCAACACGCACACCGACGTGCTCACCGCGACCGGCGGCCTCACCGGTACGTTCTCGGCACTGAACAAGTCGTCCAACGTCACCCTGCTGAACGCCACCCTCAACTACGACGGCACCAGTGCCTGGCTCAACGTGACCCAGGTACAGGCCACCGCGGTGCAGGGGATGGGTTACACCGCGGCCTCCTACGGCGCGGCCCAGCGCGTGCAGACGGCCTTCGACCAGATCAATACCCAGCTGGGGCCGGCGGCGCCTGCGGGGATTGCACCGGCGTCGCTCGGCTTCATCGAAGGCGCCGGCAACCTGCAGCACACGCAGGGCATCCCGGCGCTGCAGGATTCGCTGGAAAGCCTGTCGGGCCAGTTGCATGCGGCCAGCGCCGCAATGACGCTGGAGGCGATCAACGCCGGAACGCGCGCGTTGTCGGATCGTTTCGACACGCTGGTCGACAACCCGCAGCCCGGTGGCTGGACGCAGAACCTCGCTTACCACGGCGACCTGTCGCGCAGCGGCTACAGCAACGTCGGCGTCGACCTGAGCGGCTGGCTGGTCGGCCAGGATTACCGGCTTGGCGGCGGCAACGCGGTGGCCGGTTACGCGATCAGCCAGAGCCAGGGTCTGGGCCGGCTGGCCGGCAGCGCCGACCAGGGTCGCAGCCATGCCCTGGAAGGCATGCTGTACGGCGGCGTCATCCACGGCTCGTGGTACACCATGGGCCGCTTCGGCCTCGGCAGCTATCGCGAGATGATGCGTCGCCAGGTGCAGCTCGGCAACCAGGTCACCGGCGTGGCCAGCAACGTCAACGGCCGCTACGGCGTGGCCTATGGCGAGAGCGGCTACCGCCTCGCGCTGGGCCGTACCGAGCTGACCCCTTACGTCGACATGCAGTACGCCCAGCTGCAGCGTGGCGCCTTCAACGAGGTGGGTGCCTACGGCTTCGGATTGAAGTCCGGCGAGCAGACCACCTCGCTGTGGCAGGCCGGTTTGGGTGTGCGCGCCACGCGCACGTGGGCGCTGGCGCACGGCGGCAGCCTCAGCTTGCGCACGCGCCTGCTGTGGCAGCAGAGCTTTGGCCTGCGCGGCGAGTGGGTCGATGCCAGCTTCAGCGGCGTCAACCAGTTCGCTCCGGTCGGCGGCATCGGGCTGGCACGCTATGGCAGCGTCCTCGGTACCACGCTGGATTGGCAGATGAGCCCCGCGGCAAGCCTGCAACTGGGCTACGACCGCTACGCCGGGCAACACCAGCAAGGCCAGACCGGCACGGTGAGCTTCAACTGGAGTTTCTGAAACCTGCCGCTGACCCGTGACGGAAAGGCCCGCTTCGCGCGGGCCTTTTTCGTGTCTGGCGTCTTCCCCCGGTGCCTCGGCTTCTCAGGCCTTGCCGTGGAACAGTTCGCGTCCGATCAGCATGCGCCGGAACTCGGTTCGATGTGCCGGCGCCGATGCCGTTGTCGGCGCTCGTGGGTCATGCCTTGCCGTGGAACAGTTCGCGTCCGATCAGCATGCGCCGGATTTCGTTGGTTCCCGCGCCGATCTCGTACAGCTTGGCGTCGCGCAACAGGCGCCCGGCGGGGAACTCGTTGATGTAGCCGTTGCCGCCCAGGGTCTGGATCGCCTCCAGCGCCACGTGCACGGCGTTGACCGAGGCGTTGAGCAGGCAGGCGGCCGGGTCGATGCGCGACTTCACCCCGCTGTCGAACTGCTGCGCCACCATGTAGGCGAAGCCACGCGAGGATTGCAGCCGCGTGTACATGTCCGCGATCTTCGCCTGCATCACGCCGAAGGTGCCGATCGGCGCGTTGAACTGCTTGCGCTCGCGCACATACGGCAGGGCCAGGTCCAGCGCGGACTGCATCAGCCCGATCGGGCCGCCGGAAAGCACCAGTCGCTCGGTGTCCAGGCCGCTCATCAGCACGCGCACGCCCTCGTTGACCTCGCCGACGACGTTCTCCTCGGGAATCTCGCAATCCTCGAACACCAGCTCGCAGGTGTTGGAGCCGCGCATGCCCAGCTTGTCCAGCTTCTGCGCGGTGTGGAAGCCCTTCATGCCTTTCTCGACGATGAAGGCCGTCATGCAGCGGCTGCCGGCGGTGCGCGGCGCGGTGCGCATGTAGACCAGCAGCACGTCGGCATCCGGGCCGTTGGTGATCCACATCTTGTTGCCGTTGGCGACCCAGCTGTCGCCCTTCTTCTCGGCCTTGCAGCTCATCGAGCCGACCACGTCGGAGCCGGCGCCCGGCTCGCTCATCGCCAGCGCACCGACGTACTCGCCCGAGCACATCTTCGGGATGTACTTGCGCCGCTGGGCCTCGTTGCCGTTGTGGAAGATGTTCTGCACCGCGAGGTTGGAATGCGCGCCGTAGGACAGGCCCACCGAGCCGGACGCGCGCGAGATTTCCTCCATCGCCACCATGTGCGCCAGGAAGCCCAGGCCGCTGCCGCCGTACTCCTCCGGGATGGTCACGCCGAGCAGGCCCATCTCGCCGAACTTGCGCCACAGGTCGGACGGAAACAGGTTGTCGCGGTCGATGCGGTCGGCGCGCGGCGCGATCTCCTTTTCGGCGAAGGCATGCACGGACTCGCGCAGCAGATCGATGTCTTCTCCGAGCGGGAACGGGCGCATCACGGACTCCATGGGTGACGGAGCGACGATGGTAACCCACGCGACCCCCGCCCGCCGTCATGCCAGGCTTGGTAGGGCGGCCAACGCCCGCCGGCTTTCGTGGCGACGGGTCAGGGGTGGCGGGCGCTGCCCGCCCTACGCTCGTGGCGGGGTCCGCAAAGGCAATCCGCACGGGAGGCCGCCCGTATTACAACTGCGATTCGATCGGCAGCCAGCTCATCGCGCGGGTGGTCGTGCGCAGCCACCAGCCCGCGTCGGGCTCGTGATCGAGCACGCGCGGCGGCTGCGTGGTGCGGTCCAGCCACTGCACCGAGCCGTCCGCGGCTCGCCGGACCTGGTAGCTGAGTGCCGGCGAGGCCAGCCGCAGGTACTGCTGTTTCAAGTCGTGGGCCAGCTCGTCATCCGAGAACAGCACGCCCATTTCGGTGTTGAGGTTGGCCGAGCGCGGATCGAGGTTGAACGAGCCGACGAAGCCGCGTTCACCGTCGATCACGAAAGCCTTGGTATGCAGGCTGGCCCCGCCGCTGCCGAACAGCCCCTGGGCGAGCCTCGGCCCGTGCCGGCGGATCTCTAACAGCTGCACGCCACCTTCAAGCAGCTTCCGGCGGTAACGCTCGTAGCCGCTGTGCACGGCGGGCACGTCGTTGGCGGCCAGCGAGTTCGTTACCACGCCGACTTGCGCCCCTGTCCTGGCCAGTCGCACCAGGGTGGCGGTGCCGTTCTTGCCGGGCACGAAGTAGGGCGAGATCAACAGCACTTCGCTGTGTCTGCCGGCCAGGTGCGCGCTCAGCCGTTGCACCAGCCAGCGGTCGCGATGGCCGGATCGTGCTTTCAGTGGCGGATCGGAGGCGACCACGATATTGGCGCTCCAGCGCACCGGGATATCGTGGTTCACCAGCTGCCGTGCCGACGGCGACGCGGCGACCCGTTGCAGGTATGCCTGCGCACCGGGTAGCGCCGCCTCGCCGGTGAGCTGCGCCACCAGCGCCTGCAGGCTCTGCGGCGTCTGCGGGTTCAGCGCCTCGATCGGCACCGCCGCCGGGGAGTTCCAGAACTCGTCGAAGATGGCACTGGCATCGCTCACCGCCGGGCCGAGCAGCAGCATGTCCAGGTCGCGGAAGTTCACGTTGGAATCGGCGTCGAAATATTCGTCGCCGATGTTGCGCCCGCCGACCAGCGCGACCCGGCCGTCGACGATCCACGCCTTGTTGTGCATGCGGTGGTTGACGCTGAAGAAGCGCTGCACCAGCTCCACCAGGCGCCACACGCCGCTGCGGTTGCGGAACGGGTTGTACAGCCGTACCTCGATGTTCGGGTGCGCGTCCAGCGCCAGCAGCGCCGGGTCCAGTCCCTCGGCGTTGATGTCGTCCAGCAGCAGGCGCACGCGCACGCCGCGCTGGGCGGCGGCGTAGACCTCGCGCGCCAGCAGGTGGCCGACCAGGTCGTCGTGCCACATGTAGTACTGCAGGTCGAGACTGCGTCCGGCCAGGCGCGCGGAGGCGGCGCGCGCGGCGAATGCATCCAGGCCGTCATGCAGCAGCATCGCCGCCGTCCGGCCCGGATGGCTGGCCAGGTATGGTGTGAGTTCGCGATCGATCCGCGTCTGCGCCGGCTGCACCGGCAGGGCCGTGCTGGCCGTGCCGGTGGCGCGCGGGGTCAGGTGGTCGGCGAGCAGAAGCCCGCTTGCCACCAGCAGCGCCAGCGCCAGCAGGCATCCACCCAGCCAGATCATGATCCTGCGCATCCGTGGCACCTCCCGTGCGTGATTATTCGTTCACCGCCGCGCCTACGCAAAGTCGGAAGGGAGTGGACAGTCTAGCGTGGCCGAACGACCGTCGAAGGGGGCACGGGCCTTCACCGATTGCTGCGGGGCGTCTGGCTAAAGTTTGCGCTGCCCCGGCCGTTGCCATGCTGCAAGACGACGGCGGGCAACCGTCAGAGTTCGGGCCGTCTCGCGGGTTCCATGGACACCGTTGCCATGGCGCACCCCTGTCTGCCCCGGCGATAAGAGGTGGCTGGCGCCCGTGACATCGTCAATGCAGCGGCTGGACAGGATCGTCATGGGGTCGGAGCGACACCAGCGCATCCGGCTGCGCCAGTGGTTGATCGCGTGCGTGGCCTCCGCCGGCTGCGCGCTGTTCTTTGCCGGCGGCGTGTTCCTGGGCTGGATGAGTTGGGAGAACCTGCTGATCCTGGGCGTGATCGAGGCGATCGGGCAGGCGCTCATCTACGCCGCGTTGCGCAGCGGTTTCAGCCTGCGTTTCGCCGATCCGGCGCTCACCGAATGGCAGACCGTGCTGGCGATCGTGGCGATCGACTATGCCTACATGTCCGCCGGCAGCGCTCGCCACCTGGCGTTGTGTCCGCTGCTGCTGGTGTTCACCTTCGGCGCTTTTTCGTTGCCGTGGCAGCGCATCGCCCGGCTGACCACCTTTGCCCTGGCCAGCTTCCTGGTCAGCATCGCGCTGATGGAGTGGCAGCGCGCACCCGCCGGCCGCTGGTCGCTGGATTCGCCGGAGATGCTCGGTGACATTTCCGCGCTCGGCATGCTGCTGATCGTGCTGCCGGTGATTTCGTACGTGGCGTCCCGACTCTCGCGCCTGCGCTCGAACCTGCGCGAACAGCGCGTGGCGCTGGCCAGTGCGCTGGAGGAGGTGCAGAGGCTCGCCGCCTACGACGAACTCACCGGGCTTGCCAACCGCCGCCATGCGCAGGATCGCCTGGCCCAGGAACAGGCGCGCGCCGAGCGCAACGGCACGATTTTCTCGGTGGCGCTGATCGATCTGGATCACTTCAAGGAAATCAACGACACGCTCGGCCACGCCGGTGGCGACCGGGTGCTGCGGGCGTTCGCGGATGCGGTGCGCGACCTGTTGCGCGGCTCGGACATGCTGGCCCGCTGGGGCGGCGAGGAGTTCCTGGTGCTGATGCCGGGCAGCGCCGAAGCCGACGCGCTCGCCACGATCGATCGTCTGCTCCGGGGCGTGCGCGGATTGCGGGCGGCGGAGGGCCAGCCCTTCAGCTTTTCCGCGGGCGTGACCCAATACCGTCGCGGCGAGGGGTACATGGCAACCGTCGCCCGCGCCGACCAGCAGATGTATGTGGCCAAGCACGCCGGTCGCAACGGGGTCTGCCTGGCCTGATCACGAAAAAGGCCGCGTCACGCGACGCGGCCTTTCCTCACAGCAGCGGTTGAGGCTTACTGACCGCGCATGCGGCCCTGGAAGCGGGTGCCGCCGTTGCCCATGTGCGGCAGCTTGATCTTGCCGATCGCGGCGATGCGCTCTTCGGCCATGCGGTCGGCGGCCAGGTAGGTCGGCACGTTCTGCGACTTGCTGATCTCGAAGATGCGGCCCAGGTTGTAGTAGATCGTGCGCATCATGCGCATCGCACGCTCGCGGTTGTAGCCGTCGATCTCCAGCGACACGTTCATCACGCCGCCGGCGTTGACCGCGTAATCCGGCGCGTACAGCACGCCGCGGCGCTGCAACTCGTCGCCGATCTCGTCGGTGGCCAGCTGGTTGTTGGCCGGGCCGCAGATGATCTTGGCCTTGATCCGGTCGATGGTCTGCTCGTTCAGCGTGCCGCCCAGCGCGCACGGCGAATAGACGTCCGCGTCCACGTCGTAGATCTCGTCCAGGCCCACCGCCTCGCAGCCCAGTTCGTCCACGCAGCGCTGCACCGCCTCCTTGTTGATGTCGGTGACGAACACCTTGGCGCCCTGTTCGCGCAGCAGCTTGATGTACTCGCCGCCGACGTGGCCACAGCCCTGCACCGCGAAGCTGTACTTGCCCACGTCCTCGTTGCCGTGCTTGAACTGCAGCGTGGCCATCAGGCCCTGCAGCGTGCCGTAGGCGGTGAACGGCGAGGGATCGCCGGAGCCGCCGTGCACCTGGTGCACGCCGGTGACGTACTCGGTTTCGCGGAACACGTATTCCATGTCGTTGACGTCGATGCCGACGTCCTCGGCGGTGATGTAGCGGCCGTTCAACGAGTTGATGAAGCGGCCGAAGGAGCGGAACAGCGCCTCGGACTTGTCCTTGCTCGGATCGCCGATGATCACCGCCTTGCCGCCGCCGAGGTTCAGGCCGGCCACGGCGTTCTTGTAGGTCATGCCGCGCGACAGGCGCAGCACGTCGTTCACCGCTTCGGCCTCGGACTTGTACGGCCACATGCGCAGGCCGCCGAGCGCGGGGCCCAGCACCGTGTTGTGGATCGCGACGATGGCCTTCAGGCCGGCGTCGGCGTTGTGGCAGAACACGACTTCTTCGTGGCCGGTCTTGGCGATGGTTTCAAAGATCATTGCGACGGTGACTCCATGGATTGACGTTGCCCGCAGGCCTCGCCGACTAAGGTGCGGACACGCGGCCCGCGCGATGGTGGTAAGGGACGAAACTGATCGCCCCGACCGGGGCCGGGGCGATCAGTCAAAACGCCAAGTTTAGTACGTCGCCCCTGCAGGCGATGGTGCGGCGCGTCAAGCCGCTGGCGAATGTACGCCGCGCTCAACGGCCCCAGTGACCGCGCTGGAAGCGCCAGTCGCGGCCGTGGCGCACCCAGTGCGCCGGCCGGTAGTGATAGCCCGGACGCATCCGCACCCAGTAGCCACCGACCCAGACGTGGCGGTGCGCCGGCGCGTTCCAGCGCCAGTAACCGGGTGCCCACACATAGCCGCGGCGCGGGCCTGGCACCCGCTCGTAGCGGGGCGGCGGAGGCGGCACGCCGATGCTCACGCCCACGGCAACCTGGGTGCGGGCGGTGGCGGGCGGCGCGTACAGCGCGCCGGCAAGGCTCAGGCCGAAACCGGCCAGCAGGGCAAACTTGAGTGGGGTGCGCAGCATCGCGTTCTCCGTCGGCGCCGCGTAGGCGGCAGGCAGGACAGAAAACGGGCATGCGCGCCGTGCAGTTGACCGGCCGCGAGTGCTTCGTTCAGGAAAGGTCTGAAGTCGTCCCGGCGAACGCCCACTGCTGTCTGTGCTCAGGCCGTATGGTAGGAGCCCGCTCGCGGGCGATGCTTTTCAGGATAAGACCCTGAAGACCAAAACCGTTTCGCCCTCCTTCGGAGGGCTTTTCCTTCGCCCAACCACGGCTTCAGAAGCGGACCCGAACGAGCAGCCGGAATGACGAGCAAAGGCTTGCTCGAACTTTCCTCGGCAGCCGATCCAGCGCCGCTCACAGCTTGCAGTTCGGCGCGTGGCCGCTGGCACGTGCCTGCTGCCAGGTCGGCAGCAGCTGTTGCGCCTGCCGCTCCAGCGCCTGCGCGCGATTGCCGGATGAGGGGTGCGTGGAAAGGAACGCCGGCGGCTTGCTGCCGCCTTGCGCGCCCATCTTCTGCCACAGCACCACGGCCGCACGCGGATCGAAGCCGGCCTGCGCCATGTAGCGCTGGCCCAGCGTGTCGGCCTCGCTTTCCTGGGTGCGCGAGAACGGCAGCAGGATGCCCAACTGCGCGCCGGCACCCAGCAGGGCGGCGGCGTTGCCCGCGTCGCTGCCGCGCGAGCCGGCGTAGATCGTGCCGGCGGCCACCGCGGCCTGCGCCGCCATGTTGTCGGAGACGCGCTCCGCGCCGTGGCGCGCCACCACGTGCGACAACTCGTGGCCCAGCACCACGGCCAGCTGGTCCTGGTTGCTGGCCAGCTTGAACATGCCCTTGTTCACGCCGATGCGTCCGCCGGGCAGGGCGAATGCGTTGGCGGTGTCATCGTCCACGATCTGCACCTCCCACTGCTGCGTGTTCCATGGCGGCGGCAGCACCGCGATCAGCGCATGGGCCACGCAGCTGGCGTAGGCGCGCTCGCGCGGGGCATCGACGAACTTGCCCTGTTTGCGCATGTCGTTGAACGCGGCCAGCCCCATCTGGCTCATCTGGCTGTCCGAGACCACCATCAGCTGCGAGCGACCGGTGGGCGAGGTGGCGCAGCCGCCGAGCACGGTGGCGGCCAGCGAGAGCAGCAGCAAGTGACGTTTCATGGGTGTCCCCTGGCGAAGATTCATGGGTCGAGCATACCCGCAGGAAATCACGACCAGGATCAATGGAATGTTGATGAAATGCACGAACGATCGTGCTATTTTAGGCGGCATGTCCATCGTCATCCATCCCGGCAAGCGCGCCAACACCCGCGAGACGATCCTCGAACACGCCTACGCACTGGCCTGCCAAGGCGGGCTGGAAGGCCTTTCCATCGGCAGCCTGGCAGCCGACGTGGGCATGTCCAAGAGCGGCGTGTTCGCCCATTTCGGATCGCGCGAAGAGCTGCAGCTGGCCGTGCTGCAGTCGGGCGCGCAGCGCTTCATGGCCGGCGTGCTGGAGCCGGCGTTGAAGCGGCCGCGCGGGCTGCCGCGGCTGCGCGCCATCGTGGCCAACTGGTTCGACTGGGCGCAGCGGTTCCGCACCGGCTGCGTGCTGTTGTCCGCCGCCAGCGAGTACGACGGCCGCGACGGTGCGCTGCACGACGCGGTGGTGGCACAGCAGCAAGGCTGGCGGGACCAATTGCAGAAGGCGATCGCCCAGGCGGTGGAGCAGGGCCACCTGCGCGCGGACACCGACGGCGCCCAGCTCGCCTTTGAGATCTACGCGCTGATGCTGGCGCTGCATCATGACGGCGGCCTGTTCGGCCATGACGCCGCCCGCGCGCACGCCTCCGCGGCATTCGAGCGCCTGTGGCGCAGCTGGCAACCCTGAGGCCGTTCCCATGTCCACTCTCGCCACCCGGATCAGGCTCGGCACCTTGCGCGCCGGTTTCTCGCTGGGCGGCCGGCTGGCGCCGGCCCGCACCGCCGAGCGCGCCGCGCGCCTGTTCGCCACGCCTTTCGCCAGCAGCCGCCAGCGTGCGCTGGCGGCGCACGGCGATGCGGCGATGCGCCGAGGCGAACTGCGCGTCGGCTCCGAGACGATCGCCACCTACGTCTGGGGCGATCCCTCGACGCAGCCCTACGCCTTGCTGGCGCACGGCTGGTCCAGCTTCGGCCTGCGCTACCTGCCGTGGGTGGCGCGGCTGCGCGAGGCCGGCTTCGCCGTGGTCACCTTCGACCAGCCCGGCCACGGCCACAGCAGCGGCAAGCTGTGCACGCTGCCGGAATTCGCCGCCACGCTGCACGCGGTCGGCGCGCGGTACGGTACGGCTGCATTGGCCGTCGGCCACTCCCTCGGCGGCGCGGCCGTGGCCCTGGCGCAGGACGAGGACTGGCATGCGCAGCGGTTGATCCTGGTCGCGCCGGCAGCCGACATGAAGGCGGCAGCCAGCCGGTTCTTCCGCTTCGCGCGCTTGGGCGAACACCTGCGCGAGCCGTTCTACGACTGGCTGCTGCGCCGCACCGGCGTCAGCGTGGAGCAACTGCAGGTGCACCGTCGCCTGCCGGCGCTGGGCCAGCCCGCGCTGATCGTGCACGACCTCGACGACACCGACGTGCCGTGGGGCGAAGGCGAGCGCTACGCCCAGTACTGCACCGGCGCGCGGCTGTACACCACGCAAGGCCTCGGCCACCGCCGCGTGCTCGACGCGCCGGAGGTGATCGAGGCGGCGCTGGCCTTCGTGCGGGGCGATGAGGTGGGCACGCGCGTGATCGGCAGCCCGAACCTGGCGCTTTGCCTCTGAATCGAACGCCAGGGAACAGGGCCCCGCGTGCCCGCCGTCGATCCACTAGAATCAACGGGTTCAAGCACACGATGTCCGGAGTTGCCATGAGTTCCCCCGCCAAGCACATCCCCGCCAGCGCCACGCAGACGGAAACCACCCCGCTGCGCTTCGTCACCGCCGCGAGCCTGTTCGACGGCCACGACGCGGCGATCAACATCATGCGGCGGATCATCCAGGCGCAAGGCGCGGAGGTGATCCACCTCGGCCACAACCGCTCGGTGGAGGACGTGGTGCGCGCCGCGCTGCAGGAGGACGCCGACGCCATCGCCATGTCGTCCTACCAGGGCGGCCACGTCGAGTACTTCAAGTACATGGTGGACATGCTCAAGGAGAAGGGCGCCAGCCACATCCGCGTGTTCGGCGGTGGCGGCGGCACCATCACGCCGGAAGAGATCCGCGAGCTGGAAGCCTACGGCGTGGAGCGCATCTACCACCCCAACGACGGCATGAAGCTGGGCCTGGTGGAGATGATCGAGGACGTGATCCGCCGCGCGCAGCAAGGCCGCGAGTCGCGCCTCACCCGGCGCGAGGCGGCCAGCCACGCCACGCCCGACGTCGACGACGAGATCAGCATCGGCCACGTGCTGACCAGCCTGGAAAGCGGCAGCTACACCGACGCCGAGCTCGAGCGCCTGCGCAAGCAGTGGAAGCTCGCCGGCAAGCAGACCCCGGTGCTCGGCCTCACCGGCACCGGCGGCGCCGGCAAGTCGTCGGTGGTGGACGAACTGCTGCTGCGCTTCCTGCACGCCTTCCCCGACATGCGCATCGCCGTGCTCGCCGTCGATCCCACGCGCCGGCGCTCTGGCGGCGCACTGCTCGGCGATCGCATCCGCATGAACTCGCTGCGGTCCCATCGCGTCTACATGCGCTCGATGGCCACCCGCCGCCAGCACGCGGCCACCAACACCGTGCTGCACGACTGCATCGACTTCCTCAAGAGCCAGCCCTACGACCTGGTCATCGTCGAAACCGCCGGCATCGGCCAGAGCGATTCGGAGATCGTCGACCTGGTCGATTTCCCCGCCTACGTGATGACCAGCGACTACGGCGCCGCCAGCCAGCTGGAGAAGATCGACATGATCGACTTCGCCGAGCTGATCGTGCTCAACAAGTTCGACAAGCGCGGCGCCGAGGACGCCCTGCGCGACGTGCGCAAGCAGTGGAAGCGCAACCGCACCGCGTTCAAGGTGGCCGACGAGGACGTGCCGGTGTATCCCACCATCGCCAGCCAGTTCAACGACCCCGGCGTGACCTGGATGTTCGCCAACCTGTGCCGGCTGCTGCGCGACAAGCTGCACCTGCCGGCGGAGAAGTGGACGCCGCAGCTCGACACCACGCTGAAGGAGCCGCGTGCCACCGTGCTGATCCCCGGCGCCCGCGTGCGCTACCTGGCCGAGATCGCCGAGCAGGGTCGCGGCATCAACGCCTCCGTCGCATACCAGGCCGAGGCCGCCAGCAAGGCGCAGCATTACTACGAGTCGCTGAAGGAACTGGGCGACGCCAGGCTGCCGAAGCCGCTGGAGCTGTACCACGGCGAGGATCTGCACCCGCAGGACGGGGAGGCCACCGACCGCACCCTGCTGCTGCTGCGCCAGCGCTACAACGCCGCGCTGAAGGAACTCAGCCACGAGTCCATCCACCTGCTGCGCGACTGGCCGAAGCTGCGCGAGTCGGTGACCAAGGACGTCAACGAATACAAGGTGCGCGACAAGCTGATCCGCGTGGAGAACTACCGCGAATCGCTGAGCCACCAGAAGATCCCCAAGGTGGCGCCGCCGAAGACCGACAGCTGGGGCGACCAGCTCATGTTCCTCGGCAAGGAAAACCTGCCCGGCCACTACCCCTACACCGGCGGCGTGTACCCGTACCGCCGCAGCGGCGAAGACCCCACCCGCATGTTCGCCGGCGAGGGCACGCCCGAGCGCACCAACCGCCGCTTCCATTACCTCAGCCAGGGCGGCGCCGCCACGCGCCTGTCCACCGCGTTCGACTCGGTCACGCTGTACGGCGAGGATCCGGCGCCGCGCCCCGACATCTACGGCAAGATCGGCAACTCCGGCGTCAACATCGCCACGCTGGACGACATGAAGAAGCTGTACTCCGGCTTCGACCTGAGCGCGCCCACCAGCTCGGTGTCGATGACCATCAACGGCCCGGCGCCGATGATCCTGGCGATGTTCATGAACACCGCGATCGACCAGAACGTGGAGAAATACCTCAAGGAAGATCCCGCGCGCTGGGCCGCGGCGGAAAAGACCATCGCCGCGATGTACCCCAACGGCCGCCCGCAGTATGCCGGCGAACTGCCCCAGGGCAACGACGGCTTGGGGTTGGGCCTGCTCGGCGTGACCGGCGACCAGCTGGTCGATGCGGAAACCTACGCCCGCATCAAGGCCGACACGCTGACCCGCGTGCGCGGCACCGTGCAGGCCGACATCCTGAAGGAGGACCAGGCGCAGAACACCTGCATCTTCTCCACCGAATTCGCCCTGCGCATGATGGGCGACATCCAGCAGTACTTCGTCGAGCACAAGGTCCGCAACTTCTACTCGGTGTCGATCAGCGGTTATCACATCGCCGAAGCCGGCGCCAACCCGATCAGCCAGCTCGCTTTCACCCTGAGCAACGGCTTCACCATCGTCGAGTACTACCTCGCTCGCGGCATGAAGATTGACGACTTCGCGCCGAACCTGAGCTTCTTCTTCAGCAACGGCATGGACCCGGAATACACCGTCATCGGCCGCGTCGCCCGCCGCATCTGGGCCCGCGCCATGCGCGAGCGCTACGGCGCCTCAAGCCGCAGCCAGATGATGAAGTACCACATCCAGACTTCCGGCCGCTCGCTGCACGCGCAGGAAATCCAGTTCAACGACATCCGCACCACGCTGCAGGCGCTGTACGCGCTGTTCGACAACTGCAACTCCCTGCACACCAACGCCTACGACGAAGCGATCACCACGCCCACCGAAGAGTCCGTGCGCCGCGCCGTGGCGATCCAGATGATCATCAACAAGGAACTCGGCCTCAACTTCAACGAGAACCCCTGGCAGGGCAGCTACGTGGTCGAGGAACTCACCGACCTGGTGGAAGAAGCCGTGTACAAGGAGTTCGAGGCGATCAGCGAGCGCGGCGGCGTGCTCGGCGCGATGGACACCATGTACCAGCGCGGCAAGATCCAGGAAGAGTCGCTGTATTACGAGCACAAGAAGCACGATGGGTCGTTGCCGCTGATCGGGGTCAATACGTTCCTGCCGAAGGATCATGGCGGGGAGATTGCCACCGAGATCGAGTTGATCCGTTCCACCGAAGAAGAGAAGGGGCAGCAGATCGCCAACGTGCGGGCGTTCGGCGAGGCGCGCAATGCGCTGGCTGCCGACAGCTTGAAGGTGCTACAAACGACGGCGCGGGATCGGCGGAATGTGTTCGAGCAGTTGATCGAGGCGGTTAAGTACAACTCGTTGGGGCAGATCAGCCATGCGTTGTATGAGGTGGGTGGCGAATACCGGCGGAACATGTGACGCGCTCTCCGAGGTGCTGCTTTGGCTCGTCATCCCAGCGAAAGCTGGGATCCAGCGCCTCTAAGCCACTGAGTGCGAAGGTGCGAGCACAGCAACCCTGAGCCGTGTCCCGGGAGCCTGCCATGATCAAACTGATCGCCGTCGAACCGAAAGCCGGCTACCAACTTGCGCTGAGCTTCTCCGATGGCTCGGGCGGTGTGTTCGATTTCAAACCCTTCGTGGATACCGATACACCACTAACCGCGCCACTGCGCGATCCGGCGTTATTTGCGCGGCACTACATTGAGCTAGGCGCGTTGGCGTGGCCTAACGGACTCGACTTCAGTGCTGAGTCATTGCGTCAACGGCTGCAGGATGTGGGGGAATTGGCGCGCGGTTAAGCCGTTCCTGGCTCGCGGCTTGCGTGCTAGGCGTACAGGCAGCAACATGGCTCGGGTGCACGGATACTTCGCCTTGTTCGACTGCGTGGGACTGTTTGATGGACTTCTTGGCCAAATCGCCGAAGACGCATCCTGACCGGAGAGCCGAGCCGCTCGCCGGATGCTGCGTCGTGTCGGTTCCGCTGCCGGGGAGGGGAGATCTTTCCGACTGGGTGGAGCTGATGGAGGCGGTGGAGGCGTTGTGTCCGGTGTGGCCGGAGAGGGTGGTCGCACGGGGTTCTTGGAAAAGTTTACTCTGACCCCTGTTCTTCCGAGGTTGGAAATATCGGGGGAATATGTAGGGTAGTAATTCGGCGGCAACAGGGGGCGAATAATGAGTTCAAAAGATTTGTTGGATCAAACGAGCGCGTCGCTAGAGCGCATTCAACGATTCGACACCACGACCTTGGCCCGTGTTGATGAGTTGGGTCGGCAACTGTCGTTTGAGGAAGCGGTCGCACCGGCAAAAAAGCTTGTGGATCTTTTTCAACGTGTGCCAGAGTCTATTTTAGGAAGCCTTGTCGATTCGCAGCTTAACGTCATCAAAGGGCGCGCCGACGCTGATTTCAACAGATTTTCAGAAATAATGTCCTTTTCTGCGAGTCAGAATAATTCAATTCAAGTACGTAACAATCTGATTCAGCAGGTCACGTCCGCTTACGATGTTGCATTTCCAGAATTGTGGCAGTTTATCGCTTTTGGTGTCGCTAACAATACGGACTCGGCATCACTGGAAAGTAGGGCGCGCGCAGTTCTCCAGGATATTGAGGATCGAGCAAATAGCGTCACTAGTGAGCTCGCGGCAAAGGAGAGTAAGGCAGAGGATATGCTGAAGCATATTCAAGCTGTCGCAGCTGAGCAGGGAGTGTCTCAACAGGCTGAGTTTTTTAAGAGACGAGCCGACGACCATCAAGAGCAGGCTAAGTGGTGGAGGAACGCAACAGCAATTTCTATTGTGGTAACGATTATTTTTGCCGTATTTTCGGCCTTGGCATTTAAATTTTCATGGCTTAGGACGGACAATCAATTTGACGCGATCGAATTTGTAACGGGGAAAATCTTAGTCTTTATTACGCTCGCTGGCGTAATCACGCTATGCGCAAAAAATTTCTTGGCGCACCAGCATAACGTGGTCTTGAACAGGCATAGGCAAACAGCCCTTCAAACGTATCGTGTATTGGTTGATGCTGGTACGACATCAGGCTCGCAGGACATTATTCTGGCGTATGCTTCATCATGCATTTTCGGATCTCAGGATACGGGCTTTGCAAAAGAGGGCGCAGATGGCGGGGTGAACAAGTCCGTGCTTGAGCTAATGACGAAATCGACGTCTGCTGGCGGAGTTCACTGACCAAAAGGTCAGAGTCCACTTTAGTCGCGCGAGGCCTGTAGAAAGTCGACTCCGACTCCGACTCCGACCTGACCCGACCCGACTTCGAATTCTAAAGTTACGCCCGAGGGGAGCAGTCGCGGGGGAGGAGGGCGAGATGGAATATGAAACGCGCTATGAGAGTCCGATGGCTTTCCTCAACGTATCCGAAGAAGCGGTCGATGACTATAAGATTCGGATGTACCGCTGGGTCAGGAGTCTTGATGGCGCCCCGGTTGAGTCAGACGATGAGTTTTTTGACGACGGCCGTATCACCTTATCAAATTATAGTAAAGACAAGACCCAGGATGGGTGGATTTCGCCGGGGTATACGAGGGTCGACGACGTTGATTTAATTATCTTGAACGATCTGGATGTAAAGCGATACGGTAAGCACCTTTGGCTGACCCCGTCGGAATCTGCTAGCCAGGTTCGTCGAAGAATCATAGCTCTTGGCGCAGTGTTAACAGTAGTGTTAGCTCTGATTTTATGGAGGTCTGCATACCTAAGCCTAAGCGATGCCAACAGAAATAGAACTAACTTTGCGCTAATGACCAGGACGCCAATCAGCCTTACGCGTCTTGAGTATCAATCAAAGCTTATAAACGAGATGTCGCGCCACATTGGTGACTATCGATTGAAAGACATAGTCGGATTGCTGAGCGACACGGCGAATATGGCTTCTAATGCGAACCTTGAGCTTAAAGCCCAGTTCGATGCCTGGATGGAGATCAATAAGCGCACGGCCGCGGACGCCGAGGTGTATCGTGATATGCAACGTAATTTGGTCGCGACAAGTCAATTGCAGGCCAAGGAAATTGATCGCCTTCATGCCGTGTTAGATGATGCCGCTAAACCGGCGTTATTGTATTCAATCATGTGGCTGATCTTCTCCTTTTTTGGCGGAATCATTACTTCGATCGCTGCTGATAAAGTGAAGGGCCGGGTGAACGTGGCTATTGGATCGTTGGTTCAAGCCATTAGGCGTATGACGTTTTGGTATAAAAACGGAAACTAAAACCGAAACCGGGACGGGTGATCCTACCCCCGGTTCACGGACACCCGGTTAAGCGGTTTACTACCGTCCCACCGAGGTGTGACAAAAAAGGGGTCAGGTTCATTTTTCCAATGTTTCGGGTGGCTTCGGTGGCGGGCCGCGCGGTCGGACGCTGACGGCCCGCTGGGTTAGTACTTCGATCTGTTGGCGGAAACGGTCGCTGCCCCAGGCACGTTGTTGCTGGGTGTGTTGGCGCAAGGCGATGAGCTGTGGTTCGTCCAGGTGCTCGTGGATCAGTTCGCGATAGGCCGTTTGGCGCGCGGCGGGATCGAGCCCCAGATTGAGATATTCCTGGTGCGGGGTGATCAGTGGATGCGGTTTTCCCCATGCATTGTGGGCGTAGCTCGACCACGGGTAATCCCCGGGCATGGTGGTCATGCCGGCTCGGACAGGGTTGAGCTCGATATAGCGATAACAGGCCATCAGGTAGCGCTCCGAGTCGATCAGTGCGGCCTTGAATCGGCCCTCCCACAATGTGCCGGTGCGTCGATAGCGTGCGTTGAAGCTGCCGACGTAGCGACGCCCAACCGCTTGCATCATGCGGGAAACGGCACCCGTGCCGGATGGCGTTACAAGCAGGTGGACATGGTTGGTCATCAGTACGAAGGCGTGTACGGCGCAGTCATGCTTGGGCGCGGCTTCGCCTAGTTCCTGCAGGTATTGTCCGTAATCGACGTTGGTAGCGAAGCATGCCTGCCGATCGTTGCCACGTTGCACGACGTGTTGCGGGATGTCTGGCAGGTCAAGTCGTGGCAGTCTGGCCATGGTGGGCGTCCGCTGGGATGAGTCGGCTCAGCATGCTCCTGGCGACACGACACGGCTGCCGTTGGATTCCATCAGGCGCGCAGCCAAGGACCTCGTCCGGCTGTAGGAAAATGAACCTGACCCCTTTGGTCGAGGAGCCGATCGCGGAGACCTTCCCGAAGTTCGCGCAAAGTAGCGCGAGTAGGCAACAGGCGACAGGGTCATTGACCCGCTGACCGGACGGGCCGGTCGCGCGGGCTGCTCTTCGAAACCGGGATGGAGGCCTCCGTGCCGGTTTCGTCCATCGTCCCGGTTTCGTCGCCCATGACGCCTTGCGTCATATGACGGCTCGCGTTATGGTTCCCTCGTGATCAGGAACTTTGCCGACAAGGAAGCGGAAAAGATCTGGGGCGGAACGTCATCCCGGCGCCTGCCTCACGATATCCAATCCGTGGCACGTCGTAAGCTGCGTATGCTCGGGAACGCCTTCGTGCTGGATGATCTGCATGTTCCACCGGCCAATCGACTCGAAGCCCTCAAGGGCAATCGCAAAGGCCAGTACAGCATCCGGATCAACGATCAATGGCGCATCTGTTTTCGATGGATTGAGGGTGACGCCCACGACGTGGAAATCGTCGATTACCACTGAACACCAACGAGTCGATCATGAAGAGCCTGCCCAACATCCATCCCGGCGAAGTGCTGCTTGAGGAGTTTCTGACGCCCATGGGCATCAGCCAGAACGCCTTGGCGCGCGCTGCTGGCGTGCCGCCGCGCCGTATCAACGAGATCGTGCTTGGCAAGCGTGGTGTTACCGCGGATACCGCGGTGCGTCTGGCTGTGGCGCTGGGGACCAGTGAGCGCTTCTGGCTGGGACTCCAGGCAGACTACGATCTGGAAGAGGCTCACCGTGCACTTGGCAAGGCTGTCGACCAGATTGAGCGGATTGCAGCATGACTTTCCCGTCGAGGGGCCACGGCGGCGAAATCGCTGTTGAGATCGAGTTACCTCGACGACATTCGCGCGCTGTTGCGCGCGCAGCGCGGCAAGCTCAACATGCAGGAAGTGCAGGGGTACTTCGCGCTGTTCGACCGCCAGGAAGTGCTGGATGAATTACTCGCCGAAATCGCCAACGACAAAGCATGATGGTGTTCGCGAGCCGTTGGTCGGCGGCGACATGCTGGAGTCGTGCAGGCGGGTAGGAGCGATCTGTCGGACTGGGTGGGGTTGATGGAGGCGGTGGAGGCGTTGTGCCCGGTGTGGCCGAGGGAGAAACGCCCGATGGAGAAGCAGTTGGAGTTCAAGCTTTGAAGCAAGGGGGTTAACTTCCTCCCTCCCGTTTTCGTGGTCACCGCAGCGCTCGCCACTCGCCAACGGAAGCATCCTGCGCGGAACTCCCTGCAAGCGCGTCTTGGCATTAGCCAAGCCATGGCATACTGCTTTCCGTGAAGGACAACCCATGCTTGCGCACAGCACAAGGATAGGCCATGACGGCGAAGCCACGCGATCTCCAGGCGACCGGTGCGTTGGCGCCCATTACGCAAGACAGGCTGCTTGATCTCACGATTGCAGCCAACCAAATTGTCGCGCAGACCGGCGACGTCAATCCGTACCAGGTTCGGAACCAACTGCTGACCCGCAAGGAAAAGGCGCGCGTGCGCTATCGCAACGGCGTCACATTGCCGACATCTGCGAAGGTCCTCATGGCCAATGCCGAGCGACGCGACTACAACCACCGGCGAACCCTGTCTCGGAATATCGTTCAAGGCACGAAGCAGTCGCGCCCGGCAGACGTATGCGCCCATCACATCGTCGCCTTGGGCGACAGATTGGCTGGGCCCTCGCGGGCCGTGCTTTTCGAATGCAGCATTGGCATCAACGATGTAGAAAATGGGGTGTTTCTGCCCCGCTACTTCAACAAGCTGCCAGGCCACCCCAATGCGCCGCGCCATGATCCGCATCACCATAGGGAATATCATTTGGCCGTGTACGACGAGCTGCTGCTTGTCGAGCTGGGCGATACCCATGCATGTCGTGCCACGCTGAAATCGCTCAAGGCGGATATATTGTCCGGCGTTCTTCCGCTCTGACATGCATACGCCAATGAAGATTTGGGAATTGCGTTGCGCCTCCATCAACGACTATTCGCCGGCGGTTTCGCTCGACAGCAGCGACTTGTTGGCCGGACTTTTCCGCGTTAACGGCAAGCCACTGCACTGGGGGAAGGTGCCTCGCATCGGCTTTGAAGACCGCTCGCGCAGAAAGCAAAAACAGCCTCCTGCTGACGTCAGCATCATGGTGCCGGCTGCGCTCGTGCTGAATGCCCGCGCGCACAAGGTGCTGAGCCCGTTCCTTTCGCGCTTTGGGCAACTGCTTGAGCTCCACAGTGAGACGGGACTCGATCCGCGCTGTTTCTACAACGAGGCGGAGCCCGGCACGCGATATTTCTACAATGTCACCAACATGGTGCCGTGCGTGGATGTCGAACACTCTGAGCGAAACGATCTCGGTCGGATCGTTTCGGAGGTACTGGACACCTCGAACGTGCCGAAGGAAGCCACCGTGTTCAAGGACCCGGCGACGGCGAAGTTTCGCATCTATATCAACGATGCCGGCAAGGCGGTGGTGGATGAGCTGATCGCCTCCGCTGGACTGACGGGTATCACGTGCGCCCCTCTCGATCCCATGACCCCGGGACGAAAGTGGTAAGACACAACAAGGTGTCGGGGACAATTTCTGCCCTTCGGCAAACCTCAGGGTCAGGTTCACTTACAACCGTTTGAACTGTCGCGCGAGGGACGGCGCACGAGCCCCACCGGCGAAGCGTCGCGTTTCAACTTCGACCATGGCTTTGACGTCGTCCCGACCAGACCTCATGCTGGGTGATGGAGCGGCATCCCTGGGAGTGCCCGGCGTGCCTGCCGTGGCATGAACAGGACCGATGGTCGAAGCAGCGGTGAGACTCGACTTCGATCAGCTCGCACCTTCGTAACCGGAATGTTCCGCGAGCATCCAGTCCACGGCGGCCTGGCAGTGCAGTTCGGTGGTGTCGACGCGCGGGATGTCCGGCGCGTCCACTGCGCGCAGCAGCATGCCGAACTCGGTGCAGCCGAGGATCACCGCCTGCGCGCCGGCGGTATGCATCCGGCGCATGATGATGATGAAACGTTCGCGCGATGCCGCTTCCACGCGTCCGTTCACCAGCTCGTCAAAGGATGCCGTCGGGTGCAGGCTGGCGTGAAGGCGGCGAGTGCGCATCGCCGGCCAGCTGCATCGCGAAGCGGTCGAGCGCGCCCAGGTAGCTGCCGTTGTTCAGCGCCTTGGCGTCGAACGAACAGCTGGCGCGCGGCGGCTTGCCCAGCCGCGCCTGCATGTCTTCGAAGGTGCTTGCGGCTCCGCTGCCGCCCATGGTGCAGAAGAATGCCACCGCAGGCAGGCTCGGCCCGTAGTCCTTGAGGAACCGGCGCATCGGGGCTGCGGCACGCCCTCCCCAGACCGGGGTTCCGAGCACGATCAGGTCATAGCTATCCAGCGGCGTCGCGATCGGGGCGATGGGTGGCAGGGTGTTGAACAGGCGATCGAGCATGGCCCGCCAGACGGACACGCGACCATGCGTCCGCTGGTCCTGGATCATCACCACGTCCGTGCCCAGGCGCCGGGCCAGGGCATCGCCGACGCGCGCGGTCGTGCCGCTGCGGCTGTAGCAGACGATGAGCATGCGGTTGGCGGGTGTCATGGCTTGTCCTCCGCCTGGCGAGGTGGTCGTGGGCTCCATGTTGGGATGGCGGCGGGCGGCGGTGTTGATGCAGGTCAAGAGCGGAAAAGGTGCAGAGGACAATTTCCGGCGGCGGCTGGGGTGAGGGAACGGACGGCACGGCCGTACATGGGCGCTGTGGGAAGGACGCTGCAAGGCGAGCCTGGTGGACTCGGGGGTGTTGCTTCCTTGCCTGCAGCCGCATATCGAACTTGATCCGGTTCGTGCGTGGGTGGGGTCGCAACCGGGCGACTGGCCGTGGTCGAGCCATGGCGCACAGGTCGGCGAGCGGGTCGATCCCGGTTGACCCCGCATGCCGAGTACCTTGCGCCGGGTACCGATGGAGGTGGTGGAGGCGTTGTGTCCGGTGTGGCCAGAGAGGGAAGGCCCACGAGGCTCGTCGAAAATTCTACTCTGCCCCCTGTTTTGGTTTTGGCTCCTTACGCAACCACGCGCGCGGCGACATGCCCACGGACTGAGTGAAGACGCGCGACAGTGACGAAGCGTTGCGATAGCCGAGCCGCAGGCTCGCCGTCTTCAACGAAGCGCCATGGCGAAGCATCACCTGCGCGATGGCAATGCGCCATTGCGTGAGGTATTCGACCGGCGTGTGGCCGACGTGATGCTTGAAGGCCGCGGCAAACGCACTGCGCGACATGCCGGCGGTCTCGGCCATGGTGGCCAGCGACCAGTCCGCGCCGGGTTGCTCGTGGATCGCCGTCAGCGTGCGCGCCAGCTTCGGGTCCGACAGGCCGACCAGCATGCCCGGCGGCAGTTTCGCCTCTGCGGGGTGGTCGAGCAGCCAGCGCAGCAGTTGCAGCACCAGCACGTCGAACAGACGGTCGGCCAGCAGGCGCTGGCCGCAGCGCACCCGCTCGGCTTCCGCGAACAGCAGCGCCAGCGTGTGCTCCAGGCCGTCCACCGCCCGCAGCGGCAGCACCAGCAGCGACGGCAAGGCGCGCGCCAGCGGATGTTGCGCGCCGCCATCGAAATCGAGCGTGGCGCAGACGAAATCCGAGCCCTCGGCCGGTGCGTTGTGAAAGCTGTGCGCCAGCGGGCGCGGGTAGAACAACAAGCTCGGTTCGGTAACCTCGATGCGGCGCGATACACCACTGCGCGGGCGATGCGTCACCACCAGTTCGCCCCGCCGCAACACGTGCAGGAAACCTCGTCCCGGCCTGGCATCGAATTGGGTCAACCCGCACAGCGCCCCGGCATGAAACAGGTGCGCCCGCACGTGGAAACGCTCCATCAGTGACGACAAGCGATCGAGGCTGGCCATGGTTTGCTTCCGTATCCTGGACGATCGGTGGCATTTCATGGACAAAATAACACTTATGAAGGGCGCTGCGGGGTGACGCTATCCGCACACCGCCAGGCACTCGCCAAGGCGGCACATCCCCCCGATGAGGAGTTGTCATGTCCGCACACCCGCCGTTGCATCCACGCCACCCGTTCGGCGCCCGCACGCGTCTTGCCATCGCCGTGGCACTGCTGCTGGGCGGCTCGGCCAGCTTCGCCCACGATGGCAGCAGGCACGCCGGCGGCATCGCCAGCGCACCGGCCAAGGCCGTGCAGGCGCCATTCGACATCGTGCATACCCGCATCAGCACCAAGGGCAACATCGCCACGTTTCACATCGCCGTATCCGGCAAGGCCGGCGACAGCAAGCCGGCGAAGACCGGCAAGCTCGCCGGCAGCAGCGTGTTCTCCTACGTGTGGCCGACCACGCTCGATCCCTACCTGGTCGGCTTCGAGCACGGCAGCGGCATCCTCGCGTTCGCGGTCACCGCGCATCCCGATTTCGACGACACACCCTTGTTCGACGAGAACGGCGACGGCGACCCCGGCAACGACGGCGACCTGTGGCACTCGCACTGGGTGGTGCTGCAATCCGACGATGCCTGCGGCAAGGGTGCGCTGAAGGTCGTTGACATCGCCGAGGGCAGCAAGCCGCGACTGCCCAGGACGTGGCCGGGGCTGCCGATCCTGATCGACAGCCCCGGCTGGAGCCCCGTCTTCGACGGACATTCGCTGGAGGTCCGGGTGCCGTTCGACGACATCGGCGCCGTCGACGACGCCGGTTTCGACGGTGTCACTGCCGCCTTGCGCGTCAACGCCAGCGTGCACGATCCGCTGTTGTGCGTTGCCGACGTATTCAAGGTCGCCTCGGGCGATCTGTCGCTGCCCGGCAGGGTCGATCGCTGACCGGGGAAGGGTGGCGGCGGCAAACAGGGGCGGCAGCAAACAGGGGTCAGAGTGCACTTCAGCTGCAAATGGTTTGCAGAAAGTCGACTCCGCCCCTTGTTTGGCGGCGGAGGCGCGCGGCCGGCGCTGGGTTCTTGAGTGTGGCTGTGGCCTGAAGTTCTCTCTGCCATGGCCTGAAGGCAAGTGCCCGTTGCTGCCTTGCGGTCGCTGGCGAGTGGCGGTCGACCCGTCGTCGCCGACGACTTGGCTGAGCCATGTTCGACAAGCTTCGGTGCGCGTCAGAGCTGTCGCTCCCGACTCAAGGGAACTGGCGTGGGGTGTCGTGACCGGCTGCGCGTGATCTCGGACCTGCGGAGGAGGCGCGGCGCGTGGGCAATGAGCCAGCCTTCGCGTCGCCTGACTTCCTGCGCCCCGTTTGCGCAGCCGGATTCAAGTGGCCGGTTTTCCGACCGATAATGCAGGCATGCCTGCGTGCCGGCGAGAGTTTCGTCCGGAAGGCGGGTTCCATTGAGCGCGCCAACGATTTCAGGAGCCCCATGCCGCAAGCGCAAGACCCCGACGAGCGCTACGTCCGCATCGCGGTCATGATCATGCTGGCGTTGACGTTGTTCGCCAGCGCTTGCGCCACCCTGATCCATTGGCTCGCGCCCATCCATCGCATGATGGATCTGGTCGTTCCTCCCGCCTTCTGCGTGCTCAGTGTCGGTCTGATCACGGCCCTGGTGCGGCGTCCGGATTGGGTACTCGGCATCGTGCGAATCGATCTGCTGGCCGCGGGCGTCGCGCTCGTGGCGCCGGCGTGGCTCTACACTCTGCAGGCGACCCTGACGCCCGGCGTGCAGTTGATCGAGATCCTGCCGCCCGTGTCGTCGTTGTTCGTGGTGTTCCTGGCCATGCTGATGATCTTCGTCCCCGGCCGGCTGGCTTTTCTCATGGCCGCGCTGAGCTGGGTGCTGATCGCGCTGCCGGTGCTGGTCTACCTGCTGTTGCATGGGCAGGAAATGTGGTCGCCGCGGGGCCGGGATCTGCTGATGGCGTATGGCCCGGCGAGCATCATGGTCGTCGTGCTGCTGCCGGTGCAGCGGGCGCTGGTCGGCAAGATCAGGCGACTGGCCCTGGAACGGGACCAGATGGAGGTCATGCTGCGCCGGGATCCGCTGACCGGCGTGCAGAGCCGCCTGCTCGGCGAGCAGATGTTGCGTCAGGTGCTGAGCGAACGAATTCCTGCCGGCGTGATCATGCTGGACCTGGACAAGTTCAAGGCGATCAACGACACGCACGGCCATCCGATGGGCGACAAGGTGCTGCAGGCGGTGGCCGACGCTTGCCAGGGGCTGCTGCGCGCGGGCAAGAGCATCTCGCGCTGGGGCGGCGAGGAGTTCCTGGTGATCGTGCCGAACGTCGACGCACCCGGCTTGCAGAGGGTGGCCGAACGCCTGCGGTTGGCGATCGCCGACTTGTCCGTCGCGCCTGTCGGCCAGGTGACCGCATCGCTTGGGACCACGTTGCTCCAGGGCCGGGACAACCAGGAAACCGTGCTGCAACGCGTGGACCGGGCGCTCTACCGCGCCAAGGAGCAGGGCGGAAACCAGGTGGTAGCCGAAAAAGGGGACGAAAAAGGGGACGGAGGGAATTAAGCCTCGTTGAGCGAGCGGTCTGAGCGCTGCGGCCGACCGCGGTGCCGCACACGGACTGGGTAACCCGGGGTCTTCTCGATCATCGCCTGGAACTTTGCATCATCCAGCGCGCGCTCTTGTTCGAGGTGCGCGCGCCAAAGGGGACGGAGGTAATTAAGTCACGCCGCCAAGCGCTTTATGTTGGTGCTCGCCTTAATTCGCCGAGCGAAACTCTGAGAATCGCAGTGCGAGGCGATCGCGATCGGGCAGATCCCGCGGCCGCGCCGGCAAGCGGATGCGGTGACGGTCAAGCTGCTTCAATGCTTCCAGCATCGGCCCATCCCTTTGGCCCATCAAGCGCTGTGAGACATGCAAGCAGTAGTCTGGGTCAATGCCGATGAGGTGGGCGTCGAATGCGGCGTGGTGGATTTTTGATAGGGGGAGGCCATTAGGGACGACCGGTTGACCCAAGGCTTCATGCTTGTCGCTGATGATGTGTGCGGCGTCCAGCAGCATGGGCTCGGGCAGGCCGGTTAGCGCGCAACGCCCGTCATAGGCGTTGAGTACGGCTTGCCGGAAGGTTGCCTGGTGAAGGCGTTGCTTGACCGCACTGAGGGCATAACGACGTGCCGGCTGTTCGTCTGGAAATGCGGCGCCACCGTGCGCGGCAGGCTGGCCGAATCCCACCATGGCTTTCAGTGCGTGCCGATCCCATGCTGCGATGAACGCTGGAACCTGCGCGAGGAAGCGCCCCGGCGCGATGCCAATGAAATAGATGATGGGGATTTTTTGCTCGCAGGCTTCTCGCAGCCAGCGGTTGTCAGCGGCATCCGGGTTGGTCCCCATAAAAGCGTATTCGACCAGGTCTTCGCTTTGGTAAATCTGGCGATGCACATGGCGTTGGTCGTCGTACCAGATCTTTGCGCCCGGTTTCGGGAAGACAGTGCGGATGGACAAGAGGTGCTCCATCTGCCGCGGCTTGAAGATTCCGCGCTGTGGATTCACCAGCGGTATTCGATTGCCTTCGAAAAAGAAACCTTCGGCGAGTTGCCGGGATGACAAATAGTCGTGCGTGGCGTTCAGCCGACGCAGGTGCTCGAATGCGGCCGAACGCATGCGGATGTCGGGTTCGCCTTCCATTCGGCTGAGTGCCCCTCTCGGTCAGTATGGCCCAGGATAGGTGTTCCCTGCGGCGAATGGCACGGGCTCGACACGCGAGAACAGGGGGCCGACTCGACTTCGATCAGGTCGCACCTTTAACCGGAGTGTTCCCCGAGCATCCATTCCACGGCGGCCCGGCAATGCAGTTCGGTGGTGTCGACGCGCGGGATGTCCGGCGCGTCCCCTGCGCGCAGCAGCATGCCGAACTCGGTGCAGCCTAGGATCACCGCCTGCGCGCCCGCGGCATGCATCCGGCGCATGATGGTGATGAAACGTTCGCGCGATGTTGCTTCCACGCGTCCTTTCACCAGCTCGTCGAAGATGATCTGGTGCAGCGTGTCCTGTTCTTCCGGCGTCGGCACGCTGATGGACAGGCCGTGGCGTTCCAGCCGTTCGCGGTAGAATGGCTGGGCCATGGTGAAGCGCGTGCCGAGCAACGCGGCGCTGCGGTGGCCCTCGGCCAGCAAGGCACGGGCGGTGATGTCGGCAAGGTGCAGCACGGGAACGCTGACGGCCGCCTCGATCGCAGGCGCCACCCGGTGCATCGTGTTGGCGCAGATCAACAGGCCTTCGGCCCCGGCGTTGTCCAGCCGCCGCGCGGCATCGGCAAGGATGCGGCCGGCGGCATCCCAGTCGTCGGCGTGTTGCAGGGCCGCGATCTCGGCAAACTCCACACTCCACAACAACAACCTCGCCGAGTGCAGGCCGCCCAGGCGCGCGGCGACCAGCTCGTTGATGCGCTGGTAGTAGTGCAGGGTGGATTCCCAGCTCATCCCGCCGATCAGCCCGATGGTCTTCATCTATGCATCGCCCGATGGATTGAAGCCGGAATTCTCGCACAGGAAAAAACAGCGTCCGAATCGACTTCCCGCGATGTGGAATCCGGCCGCGGCTCGCAGGTGTTGGCCTCCCAGGCAGGCGGCGACCGCAAAGGCAGAACGACGTGAAAAATGATCGGCGTCGCCGAGGCCGCAATACACTGCGAGTTCGCCCGTCGACTGTGGCCAACCGCAGGTCGGATCCATGCATCTGATCGAACCGTTTCTTTCATCACCGAGCAGCGCGTTCGCGCCATGCCGGCGCGTCTTTTTCTGCGCGGCACCGGTCGAACGCAGTGGGCGCTTCGGCGCCCGGATGGCCGCTGCTCCGAGCCCGCCACGGGAGCGCGCCTGGGAGAGGCCTTTCGCCGCGATTGCGCCCCTCGCTGAGAGGGCTGGACGGGCGCGACCGCTTCCCGCGGTGCGGCCGTGAGCACTCGCGCTGCGGCGCCGGTGCGCATCGGCTGCGCGGGCTGGGCGATTCCATCGCAACACGCGCATCTGTTTGGCGAAGGCGACAGCCACCTTGCACGTTACGCAACGCGCTTCGATGTGGCAGAGATCAACTCGACCTTCTACCGCCGGCACCAACCGCGGACATTCGAGCGCTGGGCGGCGAGCGTGCCGGCGCGGTTCCGGTTTTCGGCGAAGCTGCCGAAGTGGATCACCCACGACGCGCGGCTGTACGGCACCGGCGATGCGCTGACTGCGTTCTTCGATGGCATCGCGGGCCTGGGGGCGAAGTTCGGAGGCGTGCTGGTGCAGCTGCCACCGAGCCTGGCCTTCGATGCGCGGCTTGCCGACCGGTTCTTCGCGATGCTCCGGCGCCGCTGTGCGGCGCGGATCGCGTGCGAACCACGCCATGCGAGTTGGTTCGGACCCGAGGCCGATCGCGTTTGGGCGCGCTACGCCGTCGCGCGCGCTGCCGTTGATCCCGCGCTGGTGCCAGCCGCCGCGCTGCCGGCCGGCGGCATGCGCGACGCGCGCTGGAGGTACTGGCGTTGGCATGGAGCGCCACGGATGTACTACAGCCGTTACGACGATGACGCGCTGGAGCGTCTGGCGCACGCACTGGTGGGCGCGGGCCGCGCGCGCGCGCCGTCCTGGTGCCTGCTCGACAACACCGCGCACGGACACGCCGTGGCGGACGCTGCGCGCCTGCAGAATGCCGTGTCGGAAATCAGAGATCGTCCTGGTCTGCCGCGCACCCGGCGTTGAAAACGACGGCGTCGGCGCCTCTTCACAGACGCCGTTCGGCATGAGTGCAGACAGGCGCGCGCCGCTGCCGCCTACGGGTTCGGATACTGCAGGGTTCGCGGAACGACCTTGAGCGAGAAGTCGACGTAGCGGTGCTCGGCCGGCACCGAGTTGTGGCCGATCCATTCGCCGCGGCGGGCCCACACGGATTCGTCCGCGCTGATCGTCATGCCGCCGGCGGGCAGGTTCTGCGGTATGGGGTCGGGACGGTTGCGCGGGCCACTGCACAGCGTCAGCGAGTTGTTGATGAACTCGGACTCGCCCTGGTCGTAGTTCCGGACGGCAAATGCCGAATAGACGTCGTCCTCCAGCGATTCCGGCGGCGATTCTTCGTGCTTGTGGGCGCCATCGGTGCTTGTGGCATCGAGCACCTGGCTTCCGGACATCGGGGCGTCGAATGCGACCTGGATGCAGGTGCCATCGGCCGGCATGCTTTCGTCGCGGGTGGGGATGGACAGGCTGAGCCCGCGGAGCTTGCCGCCGGCCTGCACGGTTTGCTTCGTGGTGATGGTCTGGCCGTGCACCACCGCGTGCCCGGTGCGCATGCCCGTCAGGCTTGCGCTGCCGGAGGCGGTGTTCGGAAAGGGCGGCAGTTCGTCTTCTCTGGCGGGGTGGAACATGTACTGGTTGTAGCCGAACTCCTTCCAGGTGCAGGCGAGCAGGTCGGCGGAGCCTTCGACCAGCGCGTTCATTTCGGTCCGGTCGCTTGCGCTGCCGTCATCGGCATGGAAATCATGGAGGTATTCGGTGCGGTAGCGCAGTTCCACATGCACCTGGATCAGGCGCGCAAAGGGAAGCAGCTCACCAGTCTGGGCGTCGACGGAACTGCAGGCTTCGGACAGGTTCCGGTGATCGGCCTTTGCCGGTGGCGCTTCCTCCATATCCTGCGCCTGCGTGCATGCGGCGAGGGAAAAGGCGAGCACGGTCGCCAGCGTGCCGAGCGTGTTGCGTGTCATCGTGACTCCATTCGTGTCGGTCGGCGGGGCACGCCACCCGGATCGCGTTGCGGCAAGGGTTTCGGGTGGTGATGCAATGGTCATCGCGTCGCGGCCTGCACCCCGGCGCAGGCCCGATTCGAGAGCGGATCATACGGGACGAAGTGCGTGACGGGATTCCCTGGATGCCGGTTCCCTGATGAACCCGTCCGGCAGGCCGGCGCCGCCCGTCGCGGAAATAACAGGTTCCCACCCCGCTTGGATTACAGTGCGCCTGTATGCCAGGGGGACATCGGTGATGCCTTCGATGATGCCGGATCTGATGACGGCTTTCGGCATGACCGCGTTGGCGGCTTTCGTCGCGGCGTGGCTGTTGTGGCTGCGCGGCCGGCTGCACCGGGACAAGGGGGTGCGGCAAGCCATCCTGGCCGCATTGCTGTTTGGCGTGGCCTACCTCGTGCTGGCGGTGCAGGCGCGGTTGCCGGATCCGCTGCTGCAGGTCGCGTCCAGGGTCCTGGTCAGCGCGGGGATCGCGGCTTACACCCTGGCTCTGCTGCGCTTCCGGCAGCGCTCGGGCAGGATGCGCGAGGTGCTGGTGTTCGTCGTCCCGGTGCTCGGCAACCTGCTGCTGGCCGCGTGGTGGGGATCGCCGCAGGGGGCGGACGTCAATGTCCTGCAGGTGCTGCTGACCCTGCTGCAGGCGGCATACATGCTGGTGCAATTGATCGGCATGCGCAGCAGCACGCCCGGCACCGGCTGGCTGGTGGTGACCGTGGCCGTCTGCGTGCAGACGGCGGCGCTGGTGCCGACGGTGTTCCCCGGCCCGGGGCTGGCTCCGCCATGGGCGGGCATCGAATCGCTGCAGCTCGTGCTGGCCACGTGGGGAGCCTGCGTCCTCCTGTTCCTGAACGTGATCGTGGTCAGTGTCGGCTTCCTGATCATGCTGCGTGACCGTGCGGCGGTACTGGAAAGGCACCGTGCCGACCTGGACCCGCTGACCGAGCTGGGCAATCGCACGGCCATGGCGAGAGGCCTGCAGGCGGTGATCGACGCCGCCTCCCGGGCGGGCCGGCCGATGGCCCTGCTGATGGTGGATATCGATCATTTCAAGCAGCTCAATGATCGCCACGGGCACCTCGTGGGGGACCAGGCCATACAGGTGGTGGCGCAGGTACTGGCCGAGCATGCGCGCAGCAGCGACCAGGTCGCGCGTTACGGGGGCGAGGAGTTCGTGGTGGTGCTGCCCGACACCCCGCCCGAGCTGGCCGGCAGCATTGCCCAGCGGTTGTGCGCGGTGATCCGCGATACGCCATTGCGGCTGCCCGACGGGGACTTGCTGACCCTCACCGCCAGTATCGGCGTGCACGCTTGCGTGCCGGTCACCGGCACACGCTGGCAGGTACTGCTCGACGCAGCGGACGCGGCCATGTACGAAGCCAAACGCTGCGGACGTGACCGGGTAGCGCTGAGCGCCACGTGACCGCTTCGGTGGGTGATCGCGCGCAAGGGCATGGTGTTCGCGGAAGCCGATCTGGGGCGACCCGCGCTGGTTCGCGGAGAGAGATCTCGTCGCGGTGCGCATCAAGTAGCGGGTCAGGCAGCAGTCGAAAGCATGGCCCCGATCTGGCGTAGCGGCAGAACTGGTCCCATGGAGTTTCCGGGCGTCGCCCAATTAGGTGCCAGCGGGATCTGGATGTCATCAACTTTCCTTCGCTCCGCTCCTTGACTTATTGCATTGCAAATCTCAATAAACGAATATCGGCAGCTGCACATCCGGCTGGCCCGAGTTGCCACAGAACCGTGCAAGACTGATACGGGGCACAATATGAGGTTCTTCAGCGTACTTGCCATGATGGTGTCGGCATGGATGATGTCGGCTCCCGCGCGGGCATTGGAAAGTGGACAGCCTGGCCAGGCCAGTTCACCAATGATCGCTGCTGCGCCTGGCTTCCTGCAGGAAGCCCATGAACTCTTCTATCCGACCTACTACATTGCGCCCGACGACATTGATGGGGATGGTCTCAGCGACCTGCTCTGGTTCAATGCATCGACCAGTCAATTCGCCTACTGGATATCCAGCCCGGACAATACCGATAACGGCTATGCCCGGTCCTCGTATAAAATCTACAACATCACGCCGGGTTACCACGTGGGTGCGGTGGGTGACTTCAACGGCGACCGGAAGGCCGACCTCATCTGGACAAGCGCTGCCAACGACCTGTATTTCTGGGCGTCGCAAGGTGCGTCGTTCAAGTCGACTTACATCAGGAACTACCCGCCTGGTTGGGAACTGCTCGGGGCAGGTGATATTGATGGTGACGGGGATGCGGATCTTCTGTGGTGGAACGAATCAAGCTGCCAGTTTGGCTACTGGATCATGCGTGGTGCCGCGGTGTCCCGCCTCCAGACGTTCAACGTGACTTGCGGCTACCACGTGGCGGCAATAGGTCATTTTCTGCAAACCACCCACCTCGATCTGTTGTGGACCAGCAATGCACACGATCTGTACCTTTGGGCTGGCAATGGCCGTGGTTTCACTTCGCGTTCGCTTGGTACATATGCAACTGACGGCACCATCGTGGGTGCAGCGGTAGCCGGGGACTTTGGCGGTATAAACGTCTATGTCAAAAGCGAAACGGGTGACGAGTTTTCGCAGTATGAGTATGTTTCCTACTACGGTCCCGATGGGCATGTCGTGCGCACCACATTCGGATTGGTTCAAACCTTGCCTCTCAATGATGGTGACTATCTCGGCGCAATGGGCAATTTTGACAATGGCAATGAAGCAGTACTGATCTGGGCAAATGACAGCCTCAACGCTGACAGCTCACCCGACCAGCCGGGCAGTCTTGAATGGTTTACCCGCACCTTCTCACCACAAACCCCGGGCTGGATTTCTGCCAACATCGGCGGCTATCCCGCCGGGTGGCGCCTGTTGGGAGCGGAAGATTAAGAATCCGTCGACCGCGGGGCTGGGCGCGTGGCTGGTCAATTTCGACGGCTTGCCAACGCGGTGCCACCCATGCGGGCGGCGCACGGCAGGGCGTCCGAGGATGGGTTTCCTGACCTGACTGATCGCAGCACAGTCCCCCCGATTCCGGTAATGCAGCGCGAACTGTCGGTGCCCGAGTGACGTCTGGTCAAGCGGGCACCTATCGAATTCCGCCCCTGCGACCCGGTTACCCGATCAGCGCCACGGCAGCGGAATAGCCTTGGTGCCAGGGGCGCCAACGGGATACCAGCCTGCCGGATACGGCCATTCAGTATTCAGGGTCCGCGGTGCAGCACCCGAAGTTTCAGCATCCCCGGTGGGCAACCCGCCGGTCTGGATGGTCATGGCATTGGGGTCCAGTGCATACAGCCCCGATGCAGGCGATGCACCGCCTTTGATGAGATACCCCGCCGATTGCGTATTGTCCGTCCACAGCCCGCCACTCCATTGTTGTGTGCTGCTGAACCCGGTCTGGATACCCGCGGAATTGAACGTGCGGTCGAGACTCAGACTTCCACCTGCACCATGGTTGTACCACTCCAGGCCGATGCCCTTGCCTGCATATCCCCCACCGATTGTCCACGTGCTCGCCAGATCGAAGGCCGGATAATTTTGGCTGTCCAACTCGCTGCCCAAGTCGTATGAGACAAAACCTGTACCGCGGGAATCCCACACGTACAAATCATTGGCTGCACTGCTCCAGAGCACGCTGATCCGGTTGGTGGGGGTGTAATAGCCAACGCCCACCGGGTAGTAGCCGCAGGCGATGTCGAAGACCCGCGAACCCTTGCGAGTCGCGCCATCCATCAGCCAGTAGGCGAATTGGCAACGCGACGGGTTCAGCCACAGCAGGTCGTCCTTGCCATTGCCATCCACGTCGCCCGCGCCCACCAACTGCCAGTCTGCCGGGTAGCTGTAGGACTGCGTCGAATGAAAGTTGTGGGCGCGGCCGTTGGTCCACAACCACAGATCATGGTTGCTGCTGGTAAACATCAGATCGGCATAGCCATCGCCATCAAAGTCGCCCACGGCGCCCACAAAGTAACCCGCGGCGATATTGAAAGTTTTCGCACCGGTGCGCCGCGCCGAAGGATCAGCCAATGTCGCCGCGGTGGCGGGAGTCATCGTCCAGTAGCCCAGCTGGCTCGCTTGGGGGTTGAACCACAGCAGGTCCGAAACACCGTCACCGTCGAAATCGCCAGGCACACGCTTGCTGCCCGGAATCGGTGTCGTCGACTGCAGCACAGGCAGCGTGCCGAACGAGATCAGCGGGTCATACGCACTGGCATCGGCGGTCACGTCCACGGTCACCTTGGCAGCGGCCCACGCCTGCCCGTAGTGAGCCCTGTAGTAAAAAGTGTCCTGACCGTTGAAGCCGGGCGCCGGCACGTAGGTAGCGACATCGCCCTCGACAAATACCCTGCCATGCTCCGGCTGGGCCCCGACGTCATAGGTGAGGGGGCCGTCGTTGCCGATGTGCCCTTGCAGCTGAATGTCCACCCGCTGGCCTGTTGCGCTGGAACTTACGTCGTCCGCACCAAGCGCATCGTAGAGTCGCAGGTAACGCACGCCATCCGAGAACCGCGCCAGCAGCATCGAGCCGTCACGGGAGATGCGGAGTAGCCGTGGACCTCCGTAGAACTCAGCCCCAAAGTCGTAGGTCGCCAGCCGCGCAAAGCTTGTCAGGTCGTAGACGCCTACGAGATTCGAACTGCCGAACGCGAAGTAGCCAATCGGGGATACCGGGTCATCCACTGAGATCGACGGGTAAAGCGTGCCGTCATGGATCGAGATCAGGCCTTGATAGTCGGCGTTGTATATGGCGTAGCCGTTTAGGGTAAAGCGGCTGCCGTCTGCATTGGTCGCAATCGTGCTGTTGTAGGTCCATGTCCCAAATAGGACTCTCGTCAGCATCTCTGTTCGCGCGTTATAGAAACCCCAAGGGCCACCTGAGTCGCCGCGTTCGACAAAACCGACGATTCGGCCATCGCCACTGGCTGACAATGATGAGTCTCCATCTATACCGTAGGTATTTGCGGTAAGGTTCGTGAATGTCCCGGTAGCCACGTCGAGTTTCCTCAACATCGTCCCCGGACCTGAACCCTGAAGGTCGGAAGTGATGACCAAATTGCCGTCACGCGTGTAGGCCACCTCATAGGCGCCACCTTCTAAAAAAGCAGATGCATCCGATCTGACCGTGTCGGCAAGACTGTCCAGGTCGATGAGGTGCACCTTGACCGCGATCGTATCGGCGTCCGCGGCAGCAAGCGTGTGGCCGTCAGGCGAAAGATCGATGCCGTTCAATGGACCACCGGCAACGACAACCGGGGTCAGGTAGGCGCCCAAACTCACGTCATAGCGCAGAATACTGTTGCCGTCCGACATGTAGATCAGGCCACGATGCGCATCGTAGGCAACGTCGCTTACCAGGTGGTCTATGGGAATCAGTGTCGCATCGGCGGCGAATGCCGCCATCGGACCAAGCACCAACATCAGCGCTGCAAGCGCCTGCATCCACGGCTTCATAGATACCCCCTGGAGTCCGCCGTTGCAGCGGACATGCACAAGATTTTAGCCAGATTATCTGGCTGCGCCAATAACCAAATTTCAGAGAGCCGGGCTGTAAATAAAGAGCCTGGCTGATCATCCATTCTGCTCAGCGCCCTGCAATGTGTCCAAGGTACACACTGGTGCCCCCTGCACCATTTTTTGGACACCATATTTTCGGACAGCCTGTGCGGAGTAGTTGAAGCCCGGAATTCAAGTCGCACCGCTGCTCAAGGGAGGCGCCCAAACGGCGAGGAACCGGTCCGGCTGTCCGCCCTGGGCGCGCCGGTGCGCCTAGACGCGTCTCCGGTACTTCCGGCACGCTCCCCGGACCCGCCAGCGGGTTCAGCATTTCCCGCATCGATTGCCACGTTCCGCTGCGGGGGAGAGACGTCATGCCGACCATGGACCGCCGACAGTTCCTGAAGCTCTCCGCCACGCTGGGTGCGGCGCTCGCCTTGGGCTGCACGCCGTTGCGTCCGTCGTCGAGCGGCTGGCGCGAGCGCCGGGAGATGTATCCGCAAGGCGTCGCCTCGGGCGATCCGGATGAGAACAGCGTGCTGCTGTGGACGCGGCGGCCGTACGCGGACGCGCGCACGAGCGCGATGCTGCGGGTCGAGGTGGCCGAGGATCCGGCCTTCACCCGGGTGATCGCGATGACGGCGGCGCGGGTGTCGGCCGCCTCGGACTGGACCTGCCGCGTGCTGGTGGGCCAGCTGCCGTCGGCGCGCGAGTACTGGTACCGCTTCGTGGACGAGGAGGGCAACGGCAGCCGGATCGGCCGCACGATGACCGCGCCCGCGCCGGACGACACGCGGCCGGCGCGCTTCGCCTTCGTCAGTTGCCAGGATGTCTGCGAGGGCGCGTTGAACGGCTATCGACGCATGATCTTCGAGGACGAGCGCGCCGCGCCCGAGGACCGCATCGGCTTCGTGCTGCACCTGGGCGACTTCGTCTATGAGGTGGTGCAGTACCCGGATCAGGTCAAGGACGGCCATCGCTACGACCGCCGCATCAGGTTCCCGATCCGCTTCGCCAAGGGCAAGACGGTTGCCAACAACCGCTTCTGGGTGCCGGACTCGCTGGACGACTACCGCGCCCTCTACCACGCCTACCTGCAGGACCCGGATCTGCAGGATGCGCGCGCGCGCTGGCCGTTCGTGGCGGTATGGGACAACCACGAATTTTCCTGGCAGGGCTGGCAGTCGATCCAGGAATTTCCCGGCACGGAAGGCTGGGTACCCGCGCAGACGCTCAAGGTCGCCGCCAACCAGGCCTGGTTCGAATACCAGCCGGCGCGCGTCGCGGCGCCGGGCGCCAGCCTGGACACCTTCGACGCGCCGCACGTCGTCGATACCCCGGTCACCGCATTCGACGACGACGGACTGGGGCGCGACGCCAACAACCTCGCCGCCATCAACAGCCTGATCGTGTATCGCGCCCTGCGCTGGGGCCGGCATATCGACCTCATCCTCACCGACCAGCACAGCTTCCGCTCGCGCGACCCCGGTTCGCACGACGAATTCAACCCGTTGTTCGAGGGCGACAAACTCGGCTGGGTGCCCGAGGAACTGGCGATGCAACTCGATGGCGGCCGCGACTACGCCGACGGCCATCCGCCGGCGAAGCTGTCCTTCCGCGGCAGGAGCGTGGCCAACTACCGCGCCGGTGAAGCGGCGCAGACGTTGCTGGGGGCGACGCAGAAGGCCTGGTTCCTCGAACGCCTGCGCGGCGCGCAGGCCACCTGGAAGATCTGGGGCAATTCGCTGGGCACGCCCGATTGGCGCGTCGATCCACAGCATCTTCCGCCCGCGCTGGGTCCATGGTCCGGCGAAGGTTTTGCCGTGATGGCCACCGGCGACTGGGGCGGCGCGTACCACGAACGCGCGCAGATCTTCGACACCGTGCGCGACCACGGCATCACCGGCTTCGCGATCGTTTCGGGCGACCGCCACAGTTTCTGGGCGGGCTACGCGGCCAAGGCCTTGCCGCCCGCCGCGTTCGAACCGGTGGGCGTGACCTTCGTGGGCGGCTCGCTCATTTCACCGGGGCTGGTCGAAGCCTACGAACACGGCCTGAAGAAGGACAATCCGCTGCGCCCGTTGTACATCGCCAACCCGGGCGACGGGCCGGCGCAACCCACCGTCAACCTGCTGATGCATCACGGCGTGCGTTCGGCGCTGGCATACGCCAGCAGCGGCGACCTCCAGAAAGCACATGCCGCCAGCAATCCCGAGCTGGCTCCGCACCTGACCTTCGTCGACATGGGCGGCCACGGCTACGCGACCGTGCGCGTCGACGCCAACACGATGGTCACCGATTTCGTCTGCATCCCGCGCCCGATCGAACGCAGCCCGCGCCCGGACGGCGGCCCGTTGCGCTACCGCGTCCGCCACGAAGTGCCGCTGTGGCAAGCCGGCGAGCGGCCGCGGATGCGGCAGACGGTGGTGGAGGGCGATCCGGGTTTGGCGGTGTAGGAAGGCATCGCCATCCAGCCATTGCCGAATGGCGATGCCTTCGGCCGATGGATGTCCGCGTCGCCCTCCCGGTCGGCGTTGCTGGAGGTGCCGGCTTGTCCGCTTGTTTTTTTTCCCCGGGGTCATGACGCGGCCCCCACCACGGCGATGTCGTAGCTCAGATCGGGGTACGCGCTTGGCAGCCCGCGCGCGGCGCGCTGCGTGTGCCAATAGTGCTCAAGCTTGGGCTGGATGTTGGCGGCGAGGTACTGATGCCCTTCGTACACGGTCCTGGCCGAAACGGTGCAGCCGAGCGTGCGCAGCTCCTTCGAGATCAGGTCGGTGATGGAGCCCGCGTTGTGGCTCTCCACGTAGATGGGCTTTTCGGGCATGTCCCTCTTGCGGGCGCGGACCATGCCAGCGCCGAGCATGCCGATCCATCCCCCCAGGGTCCGGTCGATCATGCGGCTGCGTTTCCAGCGCCTGCCGAAACCGAGGAGAAACGCGGCAGCTTTTTCCCGGCTCTCCAACGTGCCCGGAAGCAGGGCCAGCAGGCCGGTGTCTTTCCCGTGCGTCAGCCTCCGGTAAAAGGACAGCCGATCCAGCAGCGCCTCCACCGCCTTGCCGGGCAGCTCCTCGCTTTCCCGCATCAACACTTCATCGCTGACCTTCAGGCTCGTGCTGCCCATCATCCAGTGCCGTATCGTTTCGAGCTCGCACAGCATCGCTATGCGCGCGACCGACATGACGTTCGTTCCCGAGAGACCTTTTTCCGGATCGCATTTCTTGCTGGAGATGATGCCGATGCCCGCCATGCACAGGAAGAAATCGCGCGCGGCGCAGGGGTATTCCATGAGCAGGGCGCGTTCGGTCAGCCGGTGTCCGACCAGCGCGCTCGATCGGCCGAACTTGCCCAGCAGCCGGTCGGATATCCCGATCACGGTGGCGGCGTCGATGCCGTCCGTCTTCCCGCACAGCGCGAGCACCATGCCCTGGAACACGTTGGAGGCATGATGGGCCGCATCCAGGAGCATCTTGTGGGTAAGGCCGTCGGGCAGCGCCATGGATGCGGTGTAGTTGGCCTTTTCCCGGGCCTCGCCCAGGCGGATTTCCAGCAGGCACAGGGCCGCATGCTTCAAGCGTTCCGCCTCGGCACCGATTGCGCCGGTCTCGCGGACGGCCTTCCGCAACTCGCCGACGAGGTCCTGCAGCCACTGCCTTTCCCGGTCGCCCGGGATGCCGGGAACCAGCAGCTGGTTGAAGAACATCCAGTCGACGATGTCCAGGGCGACGGATTGGAAAGGTGCGGTCCTTGCCATGTTGTGGGCGCCGTCCGTCAGTGGCTCTTCGCGGCCGTGACGGCATCGGTGATCATCTTCGCCGCATTGATCACGACGGTGGCGACTTCCAGAACCTTGATCAGTTTCGACAGCATGGTGCGTTCCTCATGGGTGGCGCGGCTTGGGTGAGTGCGGAGCAGGATAGTCTCCGGCACCCGTGTGGAAAATGGGGAAATTCCCCGTACCTTTTTCCACACTCCAGCGTCTTCGTGCGTCACCTCGATGGGCTTGCCGAAAGGCGTGGTTGCTCAATCGCCGATGGGCCGCCAGACCGATACGGGCACATCGACGCGACGGTCATCGCCGCGCCGGTAGGCTCTGCGGAGCATTGCCGACGGGAGACGAAGCCATGGCCGAGCCCGCGATCCGACACCGACACGAAACTATCGACGGCATGACGTTGCACGTCGCCGAGGCAGGCGATCCCGGTGCGGCCACTTGCCTGCTGTGCCTGCATGGCTGGCCGGAGAGCTGGGCGGCGTTCGAGCCGGTGATGACATTGCTGCACGGCGAGGCGCATGTGGTTGCGATCGACCTGCCGGGCATCGGCGGTTCGGTCACGCCGCTGGCCAGCGGCGCCAAGCGCACGATCGCCGACTGCGTGGGCGCGCTGATCGAGCGCATGGACCTGGCGGGGGTGACCGTGGTGGGACACGATGTGGGCGGCATGGTGGCGCACGCGCTGCTGCGCTGGCATCCGGGCGTGGTGGCGCGCGCCGTGGTGATGAACACGGCCATTCCGGGCGTGGCGCCGTGGGACGAGGTCGTCGCCAATCCGCACATCTGGCACTTCGCCTTCCATGCCGTGCCGGGATTGCCCGAGACGCTGGTGGCCGGCCGCGAGGCCGAGTACTTCGCCTGGTTCCAGCGCGCGCTGTCGGCGCGGCCCGAGGGTGCCGAGGCCCGCGCCCGGTTGCACGCCCCGGCGTACACCCGCCCGTCGGCGCTGCGGGCGGGCTTCGACTGGTATCGCGCCTTCGAGCAGGATGCCTGCGACACGCGCGACGTCCGGGAACGCCGCGTCGACACGCCGGTGCTCTACCTGCGTGGCGCGGAAGAACGCGGCATTGCCCTGGATCGCTACGTCGAAGGCCTGCGCGAGGCGGGCGTGCGCGACGTGCGCGGCGACCAGTTGCCCGGCTGCGGTCATTTCGCGCCCGAGGAGCAACCGCAGGCGGTGGCGGCAGCCGTGCTGGCGTTTGCGCGTCGTTGAGGGCGGACGCGAAAACTCAGATCGTCCCTGCCACCTTGTTCCCCGCCGGCCGCGGCGAGCGACGGCGCATGACGACCAGTGCGGTCAGCAGCGCGATGGCGGTGGCGATCGCGGCGAGTTCGAGCGGCGCGTCGAAGCCGTCGCGGTGCGTGGCCAGGGTGGCGGCCACCATCGGCCCGGCGATCTGGCCGATGCCGAAGGCGACCGTCAGCGCGCCGATCAAGCGCGTCGGATGGTGGCCGGCCAGCCGGTTGGCCTCGCGCATGGTGAACATCACCGACGGCATGGACATGGCGCCGAGCAGCGCGGTGCCGAGCAGCAGGCTCTCCAGCCGCGGCCGGTACAGGCACAGCACGATGCCCAGCAGTTGCGACAGCAGGCAAAGGGCCAGCCCCGCATAGTTGCTGCGCGGCGCCGGCAGCGCACCCGTCAGCCAGGTGGCCAGCACCGCCGCCACCCCGTACAGCGGCCAGAACCATTCGCGCAGCGCCGGCAGGTGCAAGCGGGCGTCGGCGATCAGCGGCAGGAAGATCGCCGGGATGATGTAGCTGAAGCCCAGCAGGGCGTAGATCAGGACCAGCGCCCACGGCGTGCCGCGCTGGCCTGGGGCCCCCGCGGCCATCGGGGCCGCGGCGCCTTCCCGCGCGGCCAGCGGACGCCACAACGGCAGCGCGACCATCGCGGTCAGGGCGCCGAAAACCAGCCACCAGCGCGTGGCATCCATGGCCGCCCCGTGGAGGGCGGCCACCAGGATCCCGGTCACGGCGATGCCGACGCCCGGCCCGCTGAACAGCAGCGATTCCAGGCCGGCGTGTCGTTGCGCGCGCAGCCGGGCCATGCCCCATGCCACGCCGTGCACCATCAGCAGGGCGGCGGCCACGCCCGCCGCGAAGCGGCACAGCATCCACGGCGCCAGCGAGGTCGTCACGCCCATGCCCAGCGTGGCCAGCGCCAGCAGCAGCACGCCGCCGCGCAGCGCGGCACGCTGCGGCATCGACACCGCGATGCAGGCCAGCGCGCCGAGCATGTAGCCGATGTTGTTGATCGAGGCGAGCCACCCGCCATCGACCAGGCTCAGGCCGTCGGCCTGCATCAGCGGCAACAGCGGCGTGAACGCGAATCGGCCGACGCCGAGACCCAGGGCGAGTATCGCCATGCCGGCCAGCGCTGAACGCAAGGGGGAACTCATGCCATCTCCGAATCGCCAGGTTGCGATGGCATGCTAGGCTTGCCGGCACATCGAGTAAAACGAATAATTCCGATCACTTGCATCGAAGAAACCGAACATGGACCTGCGCGAACTGGAAGCCTTCCTGGCCGTGGTGGAAACCGGTGGCGTCGGCCGCGCCGCGACCCGGCTGCATCGCGCGCAGTCCAGCATCACCAGCCGCATCCACCAGCTGGAATCCTCGCTGGGCATGACGCTGTTCCACCGCGACGGCCAGCGCCTGCGCCTGACCGTGGCCGGGGAGACCCTGGTCGACCACGCGCGCCGTCTGCTCGAACTGGCCGACCAGACGCGCACGGCGGTGCGCAGCGACGAGCCCGGCGGCAAGATCCGGCTGGGTGCGATGGAAAGCATCGCGGCCAGCCGCTTGCCGTATCCGCTGGCGCGGTTCCACCGCCGCTATCCGCAGGTCTGGGTCAACCTCTCCACCACCTCGTCGCACGGGCTGGTGGCGGACGTGCAGTCGGGCGGCCTCGACGCGGCGATCGTCGGCGAGGCGGTGGACACCACGCGCTTTCGCAGCGTGCCGTTGTACGAGGAGGAGCTGGTGCTGGTGGGGGCGCGCGACAGCATGCTGCTGGACGAACCCCGGCGCCTTGCCGGCGGCGCCGTGCTGGTCTACCACAAGGCCGGCTGCGCCTACCGCAGGCGGTTCGAGCAATGGTTGGAGTCGCGGCACATCGTGCCGGCGCACGTGCTGGAGTTCGCCTCCTACCACGGCATGCTGGCCGCGGCGGCAGGCGGCGTGGGCCTGGGCCTGCTGCCGCGTTCGGTGCTGGAAGTGTTTCCGCAGAAGAACGTCCTGTCCACGCGCGATATCGCGCCACGCCTGGCGCGCCTGAAGACCTTCCTGGTCATGCCCCGCGACCGGCACCAGTCGTCGCTGGCGCGGCTGGAGGAGTGCCTGCGCGAGGACGCGGCGAAGCAGCGCGGGGGCGAGGGGCGCGGCAGCGCGAAGGCGGCCAGGCCGAAGGTTGCGTCGGCTGCGCGCTGAGGGGCGAGCGCCTCAGGCCACCTCTTGCGGCCGCGGCGGTGCATCGGGATGCATGTCCATCGCGCCCGGCGTGGTGTGCACCAGCGGCACGAAGTTGTCGTCCGGCGTCACCTCGCGCTTGCGGCGCATGAAGCGGTACAGCGCGTAGCCGGCCAGCACGCCGTCGAGGATCGCGAACCAGCCGAACAGCAAGGCCGGCCGGGTCAAGGTCATGAGTGCGCCGGCCAGCAGCGGCCCCACCGCCGAACCGATGCCGTTGACCAGCAGCACCGTGCTCGATCCGGACAGCAGCTCGTCGCGGCGCAGGTAGTCGACCAGGTGCGCCACCGCGATCGGATACACGGCGAAGCTCATGCCGCCGAAGGCGAATACCAGCAGCATGGCGATGGTGTGGCCGGCGCCGGGCAGCACCAGGTTGGCCAGTGCCGCCAGCGCGGCGATGGCACTGATCAGCGCCAGCGCAAGGCGGCGGTCGATGCGGTCGGACAGCCGCCCCAGCGGCAGTTGCAGCATCACGCCGCCGACGATGGCCACGCTCATGTAGGTGCCGACCTCGGCCGCGCCCAACCCGCGCGCGGCTGCGTAAAGCGGCAGCAGACCCCAGAACGCGCCGAGCACCATGCCGGAGATCAGCGCGCTGACCAGGGCGGTCGGCACCAGCCGGAACATGCGCCCCACCTGCACCCGTGATGCCGCATGGATGGAAGGTTGCGGTTGCGGGGTCATCACCACCGGCAGGTTCGCCGCGCAGACCAGGATCGCCACCACGCCGAACAGCACGAAGCCCTCGCCGCCCAGGTGCAGGAACTGCTGCGCCACCGCGCTGGCGCCCAGGTTCAGCATCATGTAGACCGCGAACACCGAGCTGCGGTGTTTCGGATCGGCGGCGGTGTTGAGCCAGCTCTCGATGATCGCGTACAGCCCCACCAGCAGCAGCCCCTGCAGCACGCGCAGCACCAGCCATGCCGCATAGAGCGAGGTCAGCGCCTGCACCAGCACCACCATCGCCAGCAGCGAGGTACAGAAGGCGAAGGTGCGGATGTGGCCGAAGCGGTGCGTGAGCCTCGGCACGGTGTAGGTGCCGACCAGGAAGCCGGTGTAATAGGCCGAGGTGAGGATGCCGATCATCGCCACGGAAAAACCCAGCACCTCGCCCTGCAAGGCGATATGCGTGTGCAGCAGGCCGACTCCCATCAACAGGAACACGGTGCTCGACAACAGCGGTGTGGTGGTGCGGATGCTGCTCAACATGCGAAGGGTCCGGGCTGGCTCGCGCCGCGCGGCCGGCGAAGCCGGGGCGGCTTCGGCAGGGTAACCGGACGGGAAAGCGTTTGTCGCTGCCCGGCAGTGTTCGGGTCATGGCGCATGCGCGGCGGAGCGACCCCCAGCGGTGGTGGGTGTTGGGGTCGCCCGGGCCGGTTGTTCCGGGCGGCGGCGCACCTTCGCCGGGACGACGGCACGATGGGACTGCGAGGGGGCGCTAGTACCGCGCCGCGCTCAGTGGCGCATCGGCCCACTGCCATGCCGCGGCCTGCTGCCGCCAGGTTTCGCGCGCGGCGCCGGCCTGGCCGAGTTGCTGCTGCGCCTGCGCCAGGCCGAACAGCGACCAGCCGTTGAGCGGGTAGGTCTTCAGGTCCTGGTTGAATGCTTCGGCTGCGCTCGCGGCGTCGCCGGTTTCGAGCAGCGCGGCGCCGAGGTAGGGGCGCACCGGCAGGGGCCAGTCGGCCGGCTCGTTGTAGGCGAGCGCATCCTCGGCGGCGACCGCTTCGCGCAATGCGGCGATGGCCTGTGCCTGCTTGCCCTGCGCGCGCAGCAACTCCCCGCGCAGCAGGCCGTCGGCCACGCGCAACACCGCGTCGGCCCGGTTGATGTCGAAGAAGCTCACCTTTGCCATGGCCGGGTCGACGGCGATCGCGTGCAGGGCGTCGGCCTCGCGCGCGGCGTCGGCGAGTGCGCCCTTGCGCGCGTGCGCCATGCCGCGGGCGAAGTGCCGGATCGCGGCGGGATAGGGCAACTGCGCGGATGTCGCGGTATCGGCGAGGATCGCGTCCCAGTCGCCGAAGCGGACCCGGGTGAGCAGCGGCGTGACCACGAACTGCTGCATGAACTCCATCGGCGCCTTGCCCATCACGGCACGGTCGGCGCGCCGGGCGGTCTGCTCCGCCGCCTGCAGGGCCAGCGTGCGCGAGCCGGTCAGGCCGGTCGTCATCGTGGCGAAGTGCCAGTTGTGCGGCACGTAGCCCAGCGGATAGACGCCGTTGCTGCCGCGGCACATGGCGAGGAAGTCCTTGTCCGCGGTGGTGGCCGAGAGGTTGGTCACGGTCGCGTCGTGGTAGCGGCCGACGCGGATGTAGGTGTGCGCGGGCATGTGCACCAGGTGGCCCGAGCCGGGCGCCAGCGCGGCCAGTCTGTCGGCCCAGGGTTCGGCGCGCTGCGGCGCGGGCGAGGACTCGGTGGCGTGGATGTAGTAGTGCATCGCACCGATGTGGCGAGGGTTGCGCGCCAGCACGCGTTCCAGTTCGCCGAGCAGTCGCGTGGTGGACCCTGCCGGAGCGCCGTCCTTTTCCCAGTACGCCCAGGGCGAGAGATCCATCAGCGCTTCCACGTAGAGGGTGGCCGCATCGTCGTCGTCCGGGAACTGCTCGACCACGCGCGCCATCGCCTCGGCGTAGGCACGGTCCAGGGGCATGCGGTCTTCCGGTGCGGGATCGGCATAACGCTGCTGCAAGGCGTGGATCAGCGCGCGGTCGGCCGGACGCGCCGTGGCGGCGAGGCGGGCGGCGCGCGCGGCGAGGGCAGTGGCGTTTTTCGCGTGTGCCGGGTCCATCGGCAGGTTGATGTTCGGCCCCAGCACCAGGGCCTGGCCCCAGACGCACATCGCGCATTGCGGGTCCAGCCGCGCCGCTTCGGCAAAAGACCGCCCGGCCGCCTCGTGGTTGAAGCCGTAGGCCATGCGCAGGCCCTGGTCGAAATGGCGTTGCGCGGCGGGCACGCGGGTGGCGACGTCGCGGCGCAGGTCGCCGAAGGTGTCGAACAGCGGTGGTGCGGCGTCCGTTGCAGGTGTTGCATCACTGGCGGCCTTCGGTGTCGCGTTGCAAGCGGCCAGCACGACGGCCAGCAAAAACAGGAGTACGGATCGGCAGGTCATCGTGGTTCTCCCAATGGTTGGTTCGGCAACAGGGAAAAGCGGCGGACAGCGTAGCCCGGAGTCGACGCGGCATGCGCGTGCTTTCTTCCGGTTCCACCCGCGCGAATGGCCGTTCCTGCATACCTTCCGCGGCCACATTGTCCTTGGCAGGTTTTGGCCGTCCAGATGGCTATTGCAGTCGCGCGCAGGGAAGCTCACCATGGCGGCGCGCGAGCGCCATCGTGCGCGTGCGCACGCATGGAGCGCGCGGGGGAATGGCGAGGGGAACACCCATTTCGAGGCAGGCATTCACGCCGCCATGTGCACGGGTTTTTCGGGCCAAGCACCGGTGCCGTGCAGTCGGGTCACCGCCTCCGGCACCATGGCGGGTCAAGTGGCCGGACCAGGGCGAGCCCGCCGTTGCGGCAAGTCGTCACCGGGAACATCATGAACATCAATCACGCGCAGGCACTGGAATGTTCGGCCCGGCCGCAGGTGGCGGCTGCCGTCGACCGCTGGATATGGGTCTTCATGGCGGCCTTCTTCATCGCCATCACGCTGACCGGATTCGTGCCGGACTCGCTGCAGAAGCTGGCCATGATCCGGGCCGGGGCGAGGCCGCCGTTCCCGCCGATCCTGCACGTGCATGCGGTGCTGATGGGCGGTTTCCTGCTGTTGCTGCTGGCCCAGTCCTGGTTGATGGCTACTGGTCGTCGGGATCGCCACCAGTTGCTGGGCCGCGTGGCGTTCGTGCTGGTGCCGGCCATCATCGTGGTGGGTTTCATCCTCGTCCCGACGCTGTACCGGCACGTCTGGAACGGGGCGCAGGCAGCGCCGCCTCCGGTGCAGGAGCAACTGCGGCAGACGCTCCTGTTCCTGGACAACATCGCGCTGCTGCAACTGCAGGCCGGCGTGCTCTTCACCGTTTTCATCTGGCTGGCCTTGCGCGCGCGACGCCTCGACCCGGAGTTCCACAAGCGGATGATGTTCCTGGCCACCGCGTGGCCGTTGCAGGCGGCGATCGACCGCATCACCTGGCTGCCTTCCCTCCACCCCGGCCCGTTCTCGACCGACCTCTACACATTGCTCGCGCTGTCGCCGCTGTTCGTGTGGGACACGCTCCGGCACCGGGCCGTGCTTGGCGTCTACCTGGTCTGGCTGGGCGTGTCGCTGCCCGTGGCCATCGCCATCCAGCTGGCCTGGGATACGCCGTCCTGGCACGCCTTCGCGCCGCTGCTGCTGGGGCCATGACGGCGGCAAAGGCGGGCCGGACACGGCGTCGCGGGCGCCCGGTTGCGGCTACAACGGGTGCTGCCGGTAGAACAGTTCCAGCTGCCGGTAGACCTCCGGCAGATGCTCGCGCAGCGTGGCCGGCGCCTCGAAAAACTGTTCGCTGACCACCGCGAAGAATTCGGCGGGGTTCTCCAGCGCATACGGGTCGATCGGGAGCTCCTGGCCGTCGCCGTGCGCCTGCTTGAGACGATCCCACGCCGTGGAGAACACGCGCGACCACGCGCCGCGATCCATGCGCCGATGCAGCGGCGGGAAACCGTTGGCCTCGCCGTTGAGCATGTCGAGCTTGTGCGCCATCTCGTGGATGACCACGTTGTGCCCCGGCAGGCGTCCGCTGTTCTGCACGTCCGCCCAGGACAGGATCACCGGCCCGCGTCCCCACGCTTCGCCGGCCAGGGCGCCGTGGCTGTAGTGGACCACGCCGGCCGCATCCACCTGTTCGCGCCGCGGCACGAAGGCGTCCGGATAGACGATGACGCTGTGCCAGCCGTCGTACCAGTCCATGCCGAGTTTCAGGATCGGCACGCAGGCATGCGCCGCCAGCAGCACGCGGTCGACGTCGCCCAGCTCCAGCCCCTGCGCCGGCTCCAGCGATTTGCGTTCGAGGAACAGCGTGGCCAGCACGCGCAGCGCGGCCTGGTCGGAGGCGCCCAGCCGCCGTGCCGCGGTGCAGCGCTGCAAGGCGCTTTGCCACAGCGATTCGTCGATCGGCCGTCGCGTGATGATGCGCCGCGCACGCCAATCCCTGATTCTGTCGAACATGACCCGTGTCCCGGAGAAAGCCGCATGACCGCATGCATCTGGGCCGGGGTGGGCTTTCTCAAGGACGCAAGCGGCGGCGCCTTGCCACGCTGCGCTGGAAATTCGCGGTCTCGCTTGCGGCCGACCGGCCCCAGATTCAGGTAACGAACGGTTTGAGGTGAGCCAGCACCTTCTTCGCGGGGCCGTCGTCGCGCGGCTTGTTCGACTTGGCGATGAACGTGGCCTGCGCAGCGTCGATGAGTTCGAGCACCTCCTTGCTCTTGTCCACCCAGTCCGCCGCGCTCATCTTGCGGGTCTTGCCGCCGCTGCTGGTGAGCTTGTCGTACAGATCGCCCTTGAGCCCGTCGTGGACCACGCGAACGGGTTTGGTTCCGCTGGTCCTGGTGGCACTGTCCAGCGTGCCTTCGGGGCTGAGCAACTCGAATACGTCGAGTTCGACGTCAGCGGCCTTGAACCCGTTCGACCACTCGCCGAGCAAGGTGGTGCTGCCGCTGCCGCCTTCGTCCATCATTCCGTACCAGACCCGCGGCTCGCCGTCGGTGTGCCATGTCGACTGGATGAGCGTGGAGCACATGAGGCACGGTTTCAACGTCGAAAACAGGACCGACTTGGCCGGCAACCGGGATGCGGTCGGGTTCAGCCGGAAATAGTTGATGATCGTGTTGACCTCGGCGTGCCGGAATTCGCCGGTGTTGACGCCCCAGGACAGCACTTCGCCTTCGCCCGATACCAGCATGGCCGCGATGTTGTGGCCGTGGGTTCGTGCCTCGTACATCAGCCCGAACTTCTTGAGCAGGCAGAACGTGCCCAGCAGGTACATGCGCCGCGCCTTGCTGATGCTCACCGGTGCCGTCGTCTCGCCCAGCGAGGTGAGTCCCGGCCTGGGACCGAGTCGGTCGAGGCTGAACTGTTCCCATGCCTTCAGCTGGCCGTCGACAGCCACCGGTTCCACCACCGAATCCAGGGTGCTCGCCTCTTGCGACGCCAGCGTCTGCTCGAGCGCGCTGTTCTGGTTGATCCAGCTGTTGACCGGGTAATTCACGATTACCTTGCCCCTGACCTGGATGTTGTTCCTCGACAGATAATCCTGCAGGTATACCGAGGGACGCATTGCCTCCGAGCCTCCTGCGGCGACGCTGTGGAAGAACAACCTGTTGCTGTTGTTCTGCCTGCGTGCAGCCAGCAGTGTGCCAGGTGGCTGATTTGCGAAGAACGCCCGCAAGGTCAATGGTGCGGGCTTTGGCGCAACATGGACCGGGGCAACTGCCTTCACCGGTGTGGTCGGCGCGCTTGGGGCTTTGGCCTTGCACGCCCATGAACAGACTCCCTGGAAAGGGAGTGCAGGCTTGTCAAGGCCGCATACGGGACAGATCGCCATGGCGGATTGCTCCTTCGAAATCTGCTGGCCGCCGGTTCCTGCTGGAACGCGATCCAGCCCGTCAGTCAGCGCAGCATGCTGCGCGACCGGGGGGAGGCCGTCAACGCAAACGTGTCTCGCCCGCTCCCTCTCAGTGCAAACCCTCGCGGGGTAGGCGGGTTGTTCAACTGGCTGATGTGGCTTGCATGAGTACTGCGGAACGCCGCTCAGACCGGAGCCGGATCCTCCGCCAGCATGGCCTCGAACTGGGCCGGCGGCATCGGGTGGCCGATCAGGTAGCCCTGGAACACGTCGCAACCCTGGGTCATCAGGAATTGCCGCTGCGCCGCGGTTTCCACGCCTTCGGCGATCACTTCCAGGCCCAGCCCGCGGCCCATGCCGATGATGGTCTGCGCGACCATCGCGCCGTTGGCGTCCTCCGGCAGGCAGGCGACGAAGGATTGGTCGATCTTCAGCTGGTCCAGCGGCAGGCGCGAGAGGTAGGTGAGCGAGGAGTAGCCGGTGCCGAAGTCGTCCAGCGAGATGCGGATGCCCTGCGCACGCAGCGCGGTGAGCTTGACCGCCGCCTCGGCGAGGTCGCCCAGGATGGTGGTTTCGGTGATCTCCAGCTTCAGCCGCGAGGGATCGGCGCCGCTGGTCGCCAGCGCGTCACGCACGCCGTCCACGAAACGGGGCTGGTTGAACTGCCGGGCACTGACGTTGACCGCCAGCGTCAGCGCCTGCATGGCGGGGCGCTCCGCCCAGGCCACCAGCAGCTCGCAGGCGCGTTGCAGCACCCAGTCGCCCAGCGGCAGGATCAGCCCGCTTTCCTCCGCGATCGGGATGAACACCGTGGGCGACACCGGCGTGCCGCGGCGCGTCCAGCGCAACAGTGCCTCGGCGCCGAGCACGCGGCCCCAGCGGTCGACCTGCGCCTGCAGGTCCAGCGCCATGGCGTCCTCGGCGATGGCGTCGCGCAGGTCGTGCACCAGGGCTTCGCGTTGCGCCAGCTCGGCCAGCATCTCCGGCTCGAAACGGCACACCTGGTCGCGCCCGGCGGCCTTGGCGCCGTACATGGCCAGCTCCGCCTCGCGCAGCACCGATTCGGGCGTGTCGTGGCCCGCCGCCAGCTCGCTCCAGCCGATGCTGGCGGTCATCGTCACCGGCGTGTGGCTGCTGGCCAGCTGGAACGGTTCCCTGAGCGCCTGGCGGGTGCGTTCGGCGTACTCGCGCGCGCGCACCATGCGTTCGGTGCGGCTGCTCTGTGCGCAGGGCACGACCAGGGCGAAGGCGCCGCCGCCCAGCCTGGCGAGCACGCTGTCGCCATCGACCAGCCGCCGCAGCCGTTGCGCGACCAGGGTGAGCAGGTGGTCGCCCGCCGCGTGGCCGCGCAGGTCGTTGACGCGCTTGAAATGGTCCAGGTCGATCAGCAGCAGCAACGCGCGGAAGCCCTCATCCTCGTTCAGCAGGTGCTTGACGTGGTTGCGCAGGAAATGCCGGTTCGGCAGGTCCGTGAGCGGGTCGAAGAAGGTCATGTGGTCGACGCTGGCATGGGCCTCGCGTTCGCTGGTCAGGTCGACCATGGTGCAGACGTAGTGGGTGACCTCGCCGCGGGCGTCGGCGACGGCCGAGATGGCCGCGCGCACCACCCGCGGCTGGCCGTGCTTGACCTGGATCCACTGCTCCTCCTGCCAGAAGCCGTCGTGGTGGCTGGCGTCGCGGCGTGGCGGCTGCAAGGCGTCGCCTTCGCGATGTATGCCGACGAACGATGAGGGTTTTCCCTGCACTTCCTCCAGCCGATAGCCGGTGAGCCGGGTAAAGGCCTGGTTGACCCGCTGGATGCTGCCCGCCGCGTCGGTCACCATCAGCGCCTCCTGGGTCTGGAAGGCCACCGCGGCGAGGCGCAGTTCGGTATCGGCGCGCTTGCGTTCGGTGATGTCCTGGGCATAGACGATCGCGTGCAGCGCCATGCCGGCGTCGTCGTGGACCACCGAGCAATCCAGCAGCACCGGGAAGCGGCGGCCGTCGCGTGCCACCTGTTCGGTCTCCCATACCGAGTGCTCGCGCCGGTCGGCCTCGGCGCGCAGTTCGCGTTGCCGGGGCAGCACGTCGGCGGGGTACAGCACGTCCACCGGCATGTCGACCAGTTCCTCGGGCGCATAGCCGCGTTCGCGTGCGAACACCGGGTTGACCGCGATCATGCGCTTGGTGCGCGAATCGCAGATCGCGACGCCGAAGGCGGCATTCTGGAATGCGTGCGCCCACAGCCGCAGCTGCGACTCGGCGTGCAGGCGGGCGGTGACGTCGCGGGCCACGGTGAGTACGCCGTGCACCGTGCCGTCCGGCGAATGCAGCGGAACCTTGGTGAGCTCCAGTTGGCGGTCCTCGGCGGCAGGCGACTGGTAGGCCACGATGGCGTTGCGCGGCTTGCCCTGTGCGAGCACGTCCTGGCTCATCGAGCGGGACGTGGTGGCGAAGCGCATGTTGCGTGCATCGAACGCCTCGAACACGGTACGGCCGAGCAGGGTCTCGCGCGGGCGCCCGAACAGGCTGGACATGCGCTCGTTGCAATCGAGCAGCACGCCGTTGCCGTCGCTGACCCACATCGCATCGGGGCTGGCGTCGAACAGCGCGCGCAGGTTGGCCTTCTCCGAACGCAACTCGCGGGTGCGCACCCCCACCGTGCGGCGCAACGACCACACCCACAACGTCATCAGCGCGACCAGCGCGAGCACCACCGCCAGCGCGATGCGCGCCACGCGCGCATAGGGTTGCTGCATGGCCGGACGTTCCAGCCAGCGCTGGCGCAGCGCCTGTCGTTCGGCCGGCGTGATCCTGGCCATGCCGTCCTCCACCGTCTGCAGCATCGCGTCGTTGCCGTGGCGCACGGCCCAGCGGATGTGGCCGGTGTAGAGGGTGTAGGCGCGGTGGAACTTGTCCAGCGCGGAATAGCGGTAGAGGTAGTAGTTCGCCGGGTTGCTGTCCATGCAGAAGATGCGGATGCTGCCGTCGACGGCGGCGTGGATGATTTCCCTGTAGTTGGTGTACTCGTGCAGGTCGGTGACGCCCCGCGCCCGCAGGTGCTCGGCGCAGGCGTCGCCGCGCTCCACGGCCACCGCGAAGCCGCGCAGCGAGTCGGTGTCGCGGATGCCGGGTAGCTCGCGGGCCACGTAGATGCCCACTTCCTGCCTGGCGTAGGGGGCGGAGAATTCGTACAGCGACGCGCGCGCCGGCGTGCGGTAGATCATGTCGATCACGTCGGCCTTGCCTGCCAGCAGCTCCTGCTGCGCGTCGCTCCAGGCCATCGGGACGAGATCCACGCGGGTGCCGGTGTGCGCCTGGAACAGGCGCCACATGTCGACCTCGTACCCCTGGGGTTTGCCGCTGCCGTCCAGGAACAGGAACGGCGGATAGTTGTTGTCGGTGACCACGCGGATGCGCGCGGGCGCGGATGCCGGCACGGCGGGCGGGGGTGGCGCAGCCATGCTCGCGAACGCTGCGACCAGGCCGCCAAGCATTCCTCCGATGCATGCCTTGCGCCATCGCCTCATGCGCACACCTCTTGCATCCACGATCCCGGTGCGAAGTTCAACCATACCCCAAGCGGGGACTGACCGGCGCTGCCCGCCTGCGGCCGGCCGGGCGGCAACTTTTCCTGTAGCGGCCGCGGTCCGGTTCTCTTGATGCCGGTCCGATGGATCACGCTTCCGGCGGCGACCCTCACCCGGGCGCCGTGCGCCTGGACGGGGCTCGGCGTGGCGATGCAGGGTCCAGCCAGTCGCGCAGGTCGTGGCGGATGATCGCGGCCAGGCGCTCCACCGCCAGGTTCGGCGCCGGCTCGGCAAACATCAGGGCCAGGCCCAGCGTGCGCGGCGCGGGCAGCACGGCCGGGTCGACCTCCAGCAGCTGCACGCTGGCCGGCAGGCCAAGCGGCGTGCGCAGGGTGATGCCCAGCCCCGCCGCCACCGCGGCCCACACTCCGGCCAGGCTGGCGCTGCTGAAGGCGACCCGCCAGGCGATGCCGGCGCGGTCCAGCGCGTCGATCGCGGCGGTGCGCAGCAGGCAGGGCGGCTCCAGCATCACCAATGGCAGCGGCTCGCCGTGGTCGAGGGCGCGCCGCGGCGACGCCACCGCGCCGATCCAGCGCATCGGCACGTCGCCGAGGTGCTCGGCGTGCAAGGCGGGGGCGCCGGTCTGCCATGCCAGTGCCAGGTCCAGCCGACCGCCGTCCAGGTGATCCCGCAACTCCGCGTTGCGCGCAATGCGCGCTTCGATGTGCACGTGCGGATGGGCGCGGGCGAAGCGCCCCAGCACCGCGGGCAGCAGGGTTTCGCCGAAATCCTCCTGCAGGCCCAGCCGGATCCGCCCGGCCAGCTCGCGGCCGCGGATCGCCGCCGCCGCCTCGTCGTTGAGTTCCAGCAGGCGACGCGCATAGCCCAGCATGACCTCGCCCGCGTCGGTCAGCACCATGCGGCGGCCAGCCTTGCGCAGCAGCGGGGTGCCGGCCTGATCCTCCAGCTTCTTCAATTGCGCGCTGACCGCCGAGGTGGAACGGCCCAGCCGCTCCGCCGCCTTGGCGAAACTGCCCAGCTCGATGCCGCTGGCGAAGCTGCGCAGGACATCGAGATCGAAGGTGACGCGGCGCATGATGGCGGTCCTGTTTTTCGGGATGAAAGGTATCGAAATTCCCGATTTTCAGCACAAGCCTCGCGCGCTACCGTGGCTCGCGTCAACCGCCAACCGGAGTACGCCATGCCCGCCACCCCCGACGTCGGCCAGCAGCTGATGGGTGATCTCGCCCCCAGGCTGGCCGAGCTCACCGACCAGGTCCTGTTCGCCGATATCTGGCAGCGTCCGCAGTTGTCCCCGCGCGAACGCAGCCTTGCCACCGTGGCGGCGCTGGTCGCGCTGCACCGGTCGGAACAGTTGCCGTTCCATCTGCGCCGCGCGCGCGACAACGGGATCGACCGCGAACAGCTGGGCGAGTTGATCACCCACCTGGCGTTCTACGCCGGCTGGCCCTGCGCGGCCTCGGCCATCGCCATCCTGCGCCAGCTCGACACGGCGGCCGCGCCATGATCGCGATGCAGTACGGCTTCACCCTGCCGGCCGACTACGACATGGCCATCATCCGCCAGCGCATCGCCGACAAGGGCCACTTGCTGGACGATTTTCCGCGGCTGCGCTTCAAGGCCTACCTGTACGCCGAACGCGGCGAGGGCGCCGACCCGGAAAACGACAACGCCTACGCGCCGTTCTACCTGTGGCAGGACACGGAAGGCATGAACGCCTTCCTGGGCAGCGCGGGGTTTGCCGCACTCGCCCGCGCATTCGGCTGGCCATCGGTGCGTACCTGGTCGGTGTGGCAGGCCGAACTGGCCGCCGACCTGCGCGCGGCGGCGCGGGCGACGCGCGAGATCGTCACCATCGGTGACCACGCGCCGCTCGCCGAGCTGCGCGAGGCCGAGGCGCTGGCCGCGCAAGCCGATCGCGTCGCCGGCGCGCTGGCCGCGGTCAGCGCCTTCGACCCCACCGGCTGGACGCTGCTGCGCCTGCGGCTGTGGGCCGACGTGCACGGTGCAGCCGCCCGCACCGGCGTGCGCAGCTACCGCGTCGGGCATGTCTCGCAGCCGGGCGTCGGCGGTCGGGCCATGCCATCTCTTTCGTGATCTGCCGGAGCCCGCCATGCCCCTCGTACGCATCTCCCTGCGCCGCGGCCAATCGGCCGCCCATCTCGCTGCATTGCGCGATGGCATCTACCGCGCCATGCGCGAAACCTTCGACGTGCCGGAAAACGACCGCTTCATCCTGGTCAGCCAGCACGACGCCGACGAGTTCGACTGCGACCCGGGCTACCTCGGCATCGCGCGCAGCGACGACCTGGTGGTCGTGCAGATCACCTGCGCCAGCGGTCGCACGACCGCGCAGAAGCGGAGGCTCTACGAGCGCATCGCGGAGCAGTTCGCCGCCGCGGGAGTGCGACCGCAGGACGTGTTCGTCAACCTGGTGGAAACGGCCCGGGAGAACTGGTCGTTCGGTCACGGCATCGCCCAGTACGCGTGACCGCGCGTCCGCGCCCGGCCCCGGCAACGACCTCGCCGCATGTGCGGCGGCGAACGTGCACTCCGGCCCATGCCGCACCCGCGCGGCTCGTCTAGCATGCGGTTCTCCCATCATCCAGGCAGGCGTCCCCATGGCTTCGCGCGCGTCGGCAGTGCCGTCTGCTTCCCTTCCCGCGATGGGGACGTTGCTGCGCGAGTGGCGCGGCGCGCGGCGCATGAGCCAGCTCGCGCTGGCGCTGGAGGCGGGCACCTCGAGCCGGCACCTGAGCTGCGTGGAGACCGGCAAGTCGCGGGCGAGCCGCGAGCTGGCATGCCGGCTGGCCGACGTGCTCGGCATGCCGCTGCGCGAGCGCAATGCCTTGCTGCTTGCCGGCGGTTACGCGCCGCAGTACCCGGAGCGTGCGCTGGCTGCGCCGGCGCTGGAGCCAATGCGCCAGGCCATCGGGCTGATCGTGGCGCACCAGGAACCGTATCCCGCCTTCGTGATCGACCGGCACTGGAACGTCCTGATGGCCAACGATGCGGCCGCGCGGGTCAATGGCTTGCTGATGGACGGGCGCGAGAGCCGGCATGGCAACCTGCTGCACCAGGTGTTCGATCCGCGCGACTTCCGGCCGGTGATCGTCAATTGGCCCGAGGTCGCGGAGAAATTCATCCGCCACGTCCACGCGCAGCTCGCGGCCGCGCCGACCGACGACGGGCTGCGCGCGTTGCTGGCCGAGGTGCTGGCCTATCCCGACGTGCCGGAACACTGGCGTTCGCGCGATCCCGCAAGCACGCCGGCCCCGGTGCTCACGCTGCAATTCCGCAGTCGGCTCGGCGAGCTGCGCTTTTTCGAGACGATCACGACCTTCTCGACGCCCCGCGACGTGACCCTGGACGAACTGCGCATCGAGTGCGCCTTTCCGGCGGACGAGCAGACTGGGGCAATCTGTGCCGGGCTGGCTGCATCGACGTGATGCCTCCATGACCTCACAGGTCATTGAGGTTTACCGCCCGGCCCCGCCACGCTGCGGCATCCCCCCAGAGGACAACGCAATGAACAAGCGAACCGCGCCGTGGCTGAAAGGAGTGCTGGCGATCGTTCTGGCGTGCGGCGGCCCGGCGGTGGCTGCCGATGCCGCCGCGCCGGCGACGACACCCCAAACGCAACTGGCCGCCCTGGCCGGGCAGTGGTCCGTGCGGCAATCGCTGTGGCTCGATCCGGCCTCGGCGCCGCTGGTCGACCACGGCACGGCCAGCTGGACGATGGTGCTCGGTGGCCGCCACCTGCGACAGGATCTTCGCATCGCGTCGAAACCGCCTTTCGAAGGGCTCGGCTACATCGGCCATGACGATGCCCTGGGCCGCTACGACAGCAGCTGGATGGACACCAACTTCACCGGCATCATCCTCGCCCATGGCCGCTACGACGCGGCGAGCCGCAGCTACACCTTCGTCGGCGTCATGACCGGCAAGGACGGCGAGCCGATTCCGATGCGCGAAGTCATGCGGGTGGCCGACCACGACCATTTCGTGTGCCAGTACTACGAGACCCGCCATGGCAGGGAATCGCTCGTCGTACGCCTGGAGTACACGCGCATGAACTGAGGGCCGGACCTGCCGGGCCGGCGATGCGGCTCGCGGCCGCGCTAGATGGCCGCGCTGTACGGTCGGCCCGCCATGCAGTCGTCGATGTTCTGCCGGTTGATGTGGGCGTAGGGCTGCAGCGCCACCACCGATTGCACCATCCGATCCTGGCGCTGCCTGACCTCATCCAGCGCGGCGCAGAACGTGGGACTGTGCGCCAACTCCAGGCCCTGCTTCTCCAGCTTCCGTTCCATGGCGTCCATGCGGCCGGTCATCAGGGCGAACAGCGACCGGGCCACGACGTGCCGGGTCATGTGGCCGGCCTTGTCCAGCGAGAGATCCACCAGGCTGATCACCGCCTCGCGGTACTGCTGCGTCAGGGCCTTCTGCGCGTCGCCGAGGGCCAGCTTCTCGCTGCCGATCTTCACCGCGCCGGTGGCGTCGATGCTGGCGTCGGGCCGGCCCTTGGCGTTCATCCCCAGCGGCTCGTGATGAACTTCGGCGCGGGCCGCTTCGATCTCGCGCGTGGCCACACCGGAGCAGCCGGTGCCCAGCAGGGCCGCGAGGACGAGGATGACGCCCGCCGGGCGAAAGCGATGGAGCTGGAACATGCGGGACTCCTCCTACTTCAGCACTTTTTCCACGTCGACGATCCGCACGCCCTGCATCTGGCCCAGCAGGCTGTCGAACCAGGGCTTGTGGGTGGCGCCGACGATGCACAGCACGCGGGCGCCGGGCCGTTCGCGGAATGCCGCGCGCACGTTGGCGACCATGCGCAGGTTGCGCGTTTCCCAGCCGGCGACGTAGACGCGCGCCAGGTGGCCGGGCGAATCCTCGCGCATCGCCGCGCCCATGTCGGCGTCGATCTGCCGGCGCAGGACCTCGGGCCGGTTGATGAAGCGGTACAGCGCCAGCATGTCGCCGCGGCGGATCAGCGCGTCCTGCTGCTTGCGCTGCGCGGAGACTTCGTCGGCGGCGTTGGCCCATGCGGCGCGGATCGCGTCGGCGTAGGCCGATACGTCGGCCACGTCGACGTTGTCGCCGGAGTGGTCGTCCACCGGATACACGCGCTCGAGGCCCAGCCGGGCGGCGAGGCGCGCGGCGATCTGCAGGCCCTCGTCCTGACGACCCAGCAACTCGTCCAGCCGTTTCGCCAGCGTGTCGTCCAGGCCGTCGCCGGCGTGCCGCTCGGCCGCGGGGAGTTGCAGCCACTGGGTCAGTGCCGACGCATTGTCGCCGCTGGCAAGGAACAGCGCGGCAAGGTGCCGGCGCCGCGCCGCATCCGGCTGCGCCGGCCAGTGCGCGAGCGACGCCTTCACCGCGGCCACCGCCGCCGCCACGTCCAGGCCGGTGGCCTTTCTCGCGGCTGCCGTGTCGACGCAATAGGTCGCGACGTCCTGCGCCGCGTAGATCGCCGGGTTGCGCTTCATCATCGCGCAGCTCTCGCCGGGGATCGCCTCGACGGTGACGATGTCGGGCCTGAACGCGGCCAGCTTCGCCAGCACCGGCTGCAAGTCGGGTTTGAACCCGTCCGGCAGCTGCGACAGATGCACGCTGCCCAGCACCATCACTTGCGACGGCGCCCCGGCCATGCGCTGGTCCAGTGCGGACAGGTCGACCTGGGCCGACGCGAGGCCCGACCACAGCAGCGCCGCCAGCAGCCCACAGCTTGTCCATCGGTTCGTCATGCGCCGCTCCGTTGCAGCATCGGGAAGGGAGCAGCGCTGGCCGGAAGGGGCCGGCTCACCGGCCGTGGCCGGTGCGATGCGCCGCACGTCGTCACGGCATGGTGCGGGCACGTGGCGGCAGTCGCGCGTGCGAAAAGTCACTAGGCCATCCGGCACGCGTCGGGCAGGTCTTGCGCGGTCACTTCGCCAGCGGCGAAGTTCGTTCGCACGCGAACGTTGCGAACCGCCGCGTGATGTCTTCGAGCAGGTTTCGGGTTCGCCCGCCGGTGGGTACGGCGTGACCCGGGGGCCTGCGCTGGCGGGTCATCCGCGCCCCGGTTCGGCGCGCCGTTCCCGGGCCGGGCGCGCTGCGGCGCGATCCATCCGGCTGCGGCGCGCTGGCATGTCGCTTGCTGCACCGGGTTGCGGGGGCGTACGGGCGGAACCCGGTGGCGGGCAGGCCAGCGGGTTCCGGTCGTCGCAGCAGCCTTCGTCCGGGCAACCGGCAATCCAGTGCAGGAGGCTTTTCATGGCCACGACTCGCAAGACCGCAAGCAACGCGAACAGGGGCTCGGCCAGGCTGTTCACCCTCAAGCCGCACGACCACGCCGGCATCGCCAAGGCGCTCGGCATGGCGCGCGGCGATTACGAAGTGAAGTGGTGGTGGAAGTATGGCCAGCCGGCGATCGACCTGATCCAGGCGCAACTGGAGGTCAACACCAAGCAGCTCGGCCCGGTGGTCAGCCAGCTGATGCGGCTGAACGGCCCGACGCTGCAGGTCAGCGCGCACTGCTTCCCGTACGGCATTCCGGTACCCGAGTGGTTCCGGCTCGAAGTGAACATCCGCAACGCCGGTCGCTAGCAGCCGGGATGCGTCACGCGGCCGGGAGCCGTCGCCCGGCCGCCGTTGTCTTGCCGCGAGAACGCCATGGGACCGACCGGCGACGTCGTCAACGTCATCCAGATCCACCCCACGCTGCGCTGCAACCTGCGCTGCCAGCATTGCTACTCGACTTCCGGGCCGGAGCAGCGGGGCGAGCTGGACGTGGGCCTGCTCGAGCATTTTCTCGCCGACGCGGCAGGCGAGGGCTACAACGCGATCGGCATGTCCGGCGGCGAGCCGCTGACCTGGAAGCCGCTGCCGCGCCTGCTGGCGTTCGCACGCTCGCAGGGTTTCGCCACCTCCGTCACCAGCAACGGCCTGCTGCTCGATGCGCGGCGGCTGGCGCAACTGGCGCCGCACCTGGGCCTGCTGGCGATCAGCCTGGACGGCGTGCCGGAAAGCCACAACCGCATGCGCAATCGTGCGCACGCATTCGAGCAGATGCGCGCGAAGCTGGGCCTGCTGCGCGCGGCCGGCCTGCCGTTCGGTTTCATCTTCACGCTGACCATGGACAACCTGCCCGAGCTGGACTGGGTGGCCGGCTTCGCCGCGGCCGAGGACGCGCGGTTGCTGCAGATCCATCCGCTGGAACAGGTCGGCCGCGCCCGCGAGTACGAGCTGCGCCCGCCGGACGACCTGGAGCTGTCGTACGGCTTTCTCGAGGTGGCGCGGCTGCAGCGGGAGTATCAGGGCCGGCTGACCCTGCAGTACGACGTGGCCGACCGCCAGCTGATCGCGCGCGAACCCTGCCGCGCCTTCGCCGGCCCGTCGATTGCCGCGGACGCGGCCGCCGTCACGCCGCTGGCCGCCCTGGTGTCGCCGCTGGTGGTGCAGGAGGACGGCTGGGTGGTGCCGATCCAGCACGGCTTCGGCACCGCCTACGCGATCGCGCGGCTCGATCGCGGCCCGTTCCGCGCGCAGGCCGCACACTGGAAGCGCGAACGCTACCCGCGCTTCCGTCACCTGGCCGCGCGGGTCTGGGAAGACCTGCGCGATGCGCCGGAACATCTGCCGTTCACCAACTGGTATGCGGCGATCACCACCGCCAGCGCGCGACCGCGATCGACGCAGCCGCTGGCCACGCCGGTGCAGTTGACGGCCTAGACCGAACCCTCGGGGGGACGACATGCGCAGATGCATCACCATGAGGTTGATCGCGGCCTTCGCCTGCCTCGGCAGTATCGACGCGATGACGCAACCGCCAACGCAGTCGCTGCAGCAGTTGCACAAACACGAGGCGCTGGTGCCGGTGGCGACTAGCAGCGTCACGCACGCGTCGCCCGCGACGGCGAAGCAGCACGTGGCGTTGAGTGACGCGATGCTGCATGTGGTGGCGGGGCAGCCGCCCCTGCAGGCGTCGGCGACCACCACCAGGCCGGCCGCCGCACTCAGCCCGGTTGCCGCACAGGCTGCGCAGAAGTTCCACCTCGACCCGCTGGCCTTGAGCAGCGGCGCGGTGAAAGCCGTCTCCGGCAGCCACGCCGAAGTGGTCAAACCCGATACCCTGGCCGAGCAGGCGCGGCCGGGCGCGGTCTTCGTCACCCGTACGAGCGCCACGGCGACCAGGGTGGCGCTGTCGGCGCCGCTGCGTGACGCGCTGCCGGCCGGGGCGCAGACCTCGGCCGTGCGGCTGGGCTACGTGGTGAGCGCGACCGCCGGCGCACAGGCCACTCCGGTGCGCCTGGCCGCGCTGGTCGCCGACAATACCGGGCTGGTGCTGGATGCGGCGCATTCGGCCTGGCGCGGCGGTTTCTCGGTGGCGCTCTCCAATCTCGACGACCCCGCCGACCGGCGCGTGCTGAACACGCCGGTCAACGTGGCGGTCACCGCGGCCGGTGCCTCCGAGGTGGCGCCCGCGCCACTCAGCATCGCCGACGTGGGCAGCTGGCACGCGGTGCGCGTGACGGTGCCGGATTTCCCCGGCGACCTTTATCGCGTGTCGGTCAGCGCGGACCCGCAGGATCGCGGCAATGCGATCGACCTGAAGGTGGTGAAGCCCACCATCGAGGTGATCGCGGGCAATCCGCAGATCGCCGGCTGGGGCATTGGCCAGACCACCGTCACCGTGCGCGCCCGTGGCCTGATCACGCCCGACGGCTATCCGGTGACGCTGCGCAACGAACACGGCTCGCTGGACCCGACCTACGTGAAGCTCGATGCGCAGGGCCTCGCCACCGCGCGCCTGCGCTCGGATTCGGCCAGCTCTACCAGCGTGAGTGTCGCCGACGCCGGCGTGGTCTCCCAGCCGGCCACCGTGGTGTTCAGCGCGCCGTGGCTGTTCCTGGCCGCGGCGGTCGCCGGCGGCCTGCTCGGCGCGTTCATCCGCGGCAAGGGGCGCCGCCGCGCGTGGTACGCCCTGGCGATCGGCGTGGCCTCGGCGATCCTGATGACACTCGCCTACGCGGTCGGCATCGACTGGGTCAGCCGCGCGCTGCCGGCGGCGCATCTGGCCACCTCGGGCGAGGCGGTGGTGTTTGTGCTGGGTGCGATCGCCGCGCTGCTCGGGGTGGGCGTGCTGCTGCCGGCGAGCGGGGGAGAAAAGGGGGCTTGATCCGGGAACGCCGGTGGCGGCGATAATCGACGCTCTTCTGCGCTGGGTGACGCGATGTCCGCTCGATCCGATGATGCCGGTGTGGACCCGCTGCCGCGGATCACCGGACGCAGCAGTTCCCACTACACCCGCCTGGCGCGCATGTTCGCGCACGAGCTGGACGTGGCCTGCGACTTCGCTCCGGTGTACGACCTGGCCTCGCTGGACGAGCGCAGCTACGCCGGCAATCCCGCGCTCAAATTGCCGGTGCTCAGCCACGGGGAGGCCGTGGTCTTCGGGGCCGAAAACATTTGCCGCACGCTGGCGGAGCTCGCCCCGCGCCACGCCGTGATCCTGTGGCCCGAGGACCTGCGCGACGCGCCGGCGCGCAATGCGCAGGAACTGGTCTGGCACGCGATGCAGGCCCAGGTGCAGCTCGGCTTCGGCACGCAGATCGCGGGGCTCGCACCGGACAGCATCTACTTCGTCAAGGCGGCCACGGGCCTGCGCAATGCATTGGCGTGGCTCGACGAGCAGGCGCCGCCGATCATCGCCGCATTGCCGCCCCACGACCTGGCCATGCTGGAGATGTCGCTGTTCTGCCTGCTCGAACACCTGGCCTTTCGCCCCACCGTGCCCTTGGCGCCCTATGCGCGACTCGGCGGTTTCGTCCGCGCGTTCGGCCAGCGCGCCTCGGCGCAAGCGACGGCTTACCGGTTTGACGCTCCCTCGGGGGCGTGAATCGGCCGGGTGCAGCCGACCCGCGTCGGTCGCGCCGGTGAGCGTGCAGTAACATGCCCGGTTCGCGCCATCACGTACCGTCATGACTGCTGCCGACACCCCAGACCAGCCCGGCTCGCCACGCGCCGCTTTCGATGCCCCGGCGCGCGTGGAAGGCGTGTCCGCGCAGACGCGCGCGCGGCTGGCGCAACTGCAGGGCAAGCCTGCCGCGGCATGGCTGGAGGCGGGCCGCGCCCTGGCGCTGGAGCAGCACCTGGAAGCCGCCGCCGCGGTGCTGCAGGCGGCGCTTGCCCAGTATGGCCATGATGGCGAACTGGTGCTGGCGCTGGCCGGCGTGCGCTGGCAAATGCACGACCACGCCGCAGCGCAGGCGCTGCTGGAAAGCCTGCTGGAGCGGCAGCCCGATCACGTGGCCGCATCGTTCACGCTGGCCCGGCTGCAGCTCGAACAGGGCTGCGCGGATGCGGCGGAGCAAGTGCTCCTCGATCAGTTCGGCCGGCATCGGCAGAGCGCGGATCTGGTGCATCGGGCGGCAAAGATGCTCGCCGACGCCGGGCGCAAGCACGCCGCCGCCGGCTTGTGCGAGGCGGCCATCGCGGTGGGCTCGGGCGATCCGTTCCTGCACGTCTACGTGGCGGCCCTGCTGGGCCAGCTCGGCGAGTTCGAGCGATCCCGCGGCCATTACCTGTTCGCGCTCGAGCATGACCCGCGCACGATCGACGCGGGAGCGGCCTATGGCCTGGCGTCGATCGGCCGCTACGGCGATCCGGCACATCCGGACCTGGCACGTTTCGAGGCGCTGCTGGAGCGACCTGACCTGGCCCCCGCGGCGCGCGCCTCGGTGTTGTTCGCGCTCGGCAAGGCGCACGACGACCTGGGCGACTACGCCCGGGCCGCAAGCTTCCTGCGCGAGGCGAATGGCCTGGTCGACCACCGCAGCTGGTCGCGCAAGCACTGGCGGCGGCTGGTGGAGGCGCGCCTGGCCGGCATGCCCCTGCCGCGGCGCACGCCGGCAGCCAAGGAGTGCGTGCCGGTCTTCGTGGTCGGTGCGCCGCGTTCGGGCACGACCCTGGTGGCCGAGTTGCTCGGCCGCTCGGCCGAAACCTGCAATCGCGGCGAACTGGACTGGCTGCCGCATCTCGCCGAACAGGTGGCCCGCGCGCCGCGGGCGGACGTCGACCTGCTCGACCGCATCGCCGCCGAGTACCTGGCCCGGTTGCGACAGGGAGAGGCGGGGACGCGCTGGTTCATCGACAAGCAGCCGCTGAATTTCCTGCACGTGGATCTGATCGCGGCACTGTTTCCGCAGGCGCGCATCGTGCATTGCAGGCGCAACGCGCGGGATACCGCGCTGTCGATCTGGAGCCAGCATTTCGACTCGGCGGAGTATCGCTTCGCCTACGATTTCGCGGACATCGCGGCGGTGCTGAACGGCTGCGAGCGCCTGATGGCCAAGGCCCGCGGCGAGGGACGGATCATCGAGGTGCGCTACGAGGAGCTGGCGCAAGCGCCCCAGGCGACCATCGACGGCCTGGCGGCCGCGCTGGGGCTGGCGCCTTTCGATTCCGGCGCGCCGAATGCGGTGCGTGACGCGATCGGCACCGCCAGCGTGTGGCAGGCGCGCCAGCCGGTGTACACGCGGGCCATCGGGCGCTGGCGCGGGTATGCGCCCTTCGTGCCGGAGCTGTTGCGTTTCGCCGACCAGTGAGCCGGTCGCGGCGCGCTCGACCCTGCTGCGCCCCATGCCGCATAATCCGGGGCCGGCCTGCGCGCAAGCCGGCGCCACGCGCTGCCGTTCTTTCCTTCCAGATCACGTGAATGCCATGAGTACGCTCCAGGATGTCTACAGCCTGCACCACGCGGGTCGCTTCGAGGAAGCCATGCGTGGCTATCGCGCGTGGCTGGCGCAGCACCCCGACGATCCCGACGCGATGCACCTGCTCGGCATCCTGCTGCACCGACGCGGCGAAAACGCGGAGGCGCTGAGCCTGCTGGCGCGCGCGGCCGAACTGCAGCCGGACAACCCGGAACTGGCGCTGGGCCATGCCACCTTGCTGCGGCAGGCCGGCGATGCCGCGGGGGCGAGCCTGGCGTTCTACCGTGCGCTGGCGATGGACCCGAATCTCGGCGGCGCGCATGTCGGCCTGGGCCAGCTGGCGCTGGACCGTGACGATCCCAAGGCGGCCGAAGAACATTTCCGCATCGCCTTGCGCGCCGGCGACGACGGCCACGCGCTGGCCGGACTGGGCACCATCATGCTGGCGCGCGACGAGCTCGACGCCGCCGTGGGTTACCTGACGCGCGCGGCGGAAATGGTGCCGGATTACGCGGTGATCCAGCTCCTGCTCGGCCAGGCGTTCAGCCGGCGCGGCCTGCTGGCGTTTGCCGAGACCGCATTGAACAACGCGCTGCGCCTGCAGCCCGACCTGCATGCGGCGCGCACCTGGCTGGCCGAGGTGCTGCTCAAGGACAACCGCCCGGCGGAAGCGCGCCTCCTCTACCACATGCTGTTGCCGGTGCCGGGCTATGAGGTGATCGCGCAGATCGGCCTGGCTGACGCTGCGCGCATGGAAGAGCTGTACGAGCAGTCGATCGCGCACTACCGTGCCGCACTTGCCCTTAACCCCAAGCTCTCGGTGCCCACCCGCATGCTGGCCTGGGTCCTGGCCACGCTCGGCCGCAACGACGAGGTCATCGCCACCTACGACGCCTATCTCAAGGCGGTGCCGGACGACGCGGAGATGCGCGAGCTGCGCGAGGATGTCTGGAAGCTGCACACGGGTGAGGGGACGAATGTGTCGGCCCGCCCCGGCGAAACGATGCACTGACCCTTTGGCGCTCAGCCCGCTTCCGCCCGTACCAGCCACACCTCGCCGCGGCGCGACGCCGGCAGGCCGCCGAGCAGGACGAACCAGGGCGCGAGCAGGCGCACGAACCAGCCCAGTCGGCGGATGCGGCGGAACGGGCTGGACACCGCACGTTCGGCGCGGATGGTGAAGCCGGCTTCCTGCAGTGCTTTCTCCAGCACCCATGGGCTCAGCGGCGTGATGTGGCCTTGTTCGCGGTAGTCCGCGTCGCGAAACCACTGGAACTGGCCCGTGCGCAGGAACAAGGCCTGCGATACCGGGTTGGCGATGTTCGGCGTGGACAGCACCAGTTGCCCGCCCACCGGCAGCAGGGCGCGGATCTGGCGCAGCACCTCGCGAGGGTTTTCCAGGTGCTCGACGATTTCCAGCGCCATCACCGCGTCGAAACCCTGCGGCCATTGCGCGGCGAACGCGCCGTTGAGGTCGGCCGCGACAAAGGGCACGTCGGCCGGCTTGAAGCTCTCGGGGAACAGGTCGCTGGCGGTGACGCGGAAACCCAGGTCGGTCAGCCGCAGCGACATCGCCCCGCTGCCGGCGCCGAACTCCAGCACCCGCGCGCCTGCGTTTGCCGCGCCGAGCAGCAGCTCGGCGGCCGCTTCATGCAACCCGGGGGCGGCGTAGATCGGCAGGCCCTTGTACTCGCGCATCGATTGTCCGGCGAATCCGGTGCGGAAGTTCTCGGCGCGCGCGCTGGCCTGGTCGGCCGCGGAGGGAGTGGGCATGGGCGTCGTCGTGGGTGGCTGGAGGGTTGGCGGGCAGCGGTCACACGCGCCCGGTCACCGGGATCAGTGCGCCGGTGATGGCGGCGGATTGCTTCGACAGCAGGAACACGATCACGTCGGCCAGTTGCTCCGGCTTGACCCAGCGCGCGAAGTCGGCTTTCGGCATGTCGGCACGGTTGGGCGGCGTGTCGATGATGCTGGGCAGCAGCGCGTTGACGGTGATGTCGCGCTCCTTCAGTTCCTCGGCGAGCGATTCGGTGAAGCGCATCACGCCGGATTTCGAAGCCGTGTACGCCGCCACGCCGGCGCCGGCCTTGAGCGCGGAGGCGGCGCCGATGTTGATGATGCGCCCGCCGGCATGCAGGTGCTTCAGCGCGGCCTGGCTCGCCGCGACGGCAGTGCGCAGGTTGACCCGGTAGAGCAGGTCCCAGGTGTCGGCGTTGCCGTCGGCCACGCTCTCGTAGCGAAACATGCCGGCGATGTTGACCAGCGCGTCGAGCCCGCCCATGGCCTCGGCGGCAGTGTCCAGCGCGTTCGTCGCGGCGGCGGGGTCGGCCAGGTCGACGCCGCCGATGCAGCGGGCCGCGCCGATGCCTGCACCCGGTGCGGGGGCACGGTCGATGGCGGCGACGCGTGCGCCCGCGGCCAGTGCCGCCTGCACCGTCGCCAGGCCCAGGGTGCCGAAACCGCCGGTGACGGCGACGCGCAGGTTGTCCAGTTGCATGGTGTTCTCCCGAGGCTGTCCGCCGGACAGGATAGCCTGCCGCACCGGCCGCACCAAAGAAAACGTCGGCCGATCAACCGAACGGCAGCTCGATCGACGGACTCTGCGGGGTGAACCAGCGCGCGCCGTCGGCGGTGATGTGCATGTCGTCCTCCAGCCGCACGCCGAACTCGCCGGGGAGATAGATGCCCGGCTCGTCGCTGAAGGTCATGCCGGTTTCCAGCCGGCGCATGTTGCCCTGCACCAGGTAGTACCACTCGTGCATGTCCATGCCGATACCGTGGCCGAGGCGGTGGCTGAAGTACTTGTAGCCGGGGCCGTAGCCGGCGTCGACGATGACCTTGCGTGCAGCGGCGTCCACCGATTCCATGGTGGCGCCCGGGTGCGCGGCCTGCCGTGCCGCCTGCTGCGCGCGGCGCACGATGTCGAACACGCGCTTCATCTTGTCGCTGGCCTTGCCCAGCACGAAGGTGCGGGTGAGGTCGCTCTGGTAGCCGCCGACCTTGCAGCCGTCGTCGAGCATGATCACGGTGCCCTCGCTGATGTGCTGCGGCAACGGCGAGCCGTGCGGCGAGGCGGTGAACGCGCCCACGTTGACGCTGGCGTCGCCGCGCAGACCCTGGCGTGCGTAAGCCGCGTCCACCAGGCCGGAAATCTGCTGCTGGGTCATGCCCGGCTGCAACGCCTTCCACACTGCGTGGTACACCGCCAGGGTGGCGTCGTTGGCCAGTTGCATCAGCGCCAGTTCGGCCGGGCTCTTGATCGCGCGGCAACCGGCGGTGACCGGCGTGGCGCTGACCAGCTTCACGTGCGGTGCCGCGGCGGCGATGCCGAACTGCTTGGCCGAGCGCAACTGCTCCTCGATGCCCAGCGTGCCGGTGGCCATGCGCCATTCGGCGAGCACGCCGGCGATCAGGGCGTACGGGCTTTCGTGTTCCTGCCAGGTGCGCACGTCCTTCTTGCCGAAGCTGATCTGCTCCAGCGTGCGCTCGCGTTCGAACGCCGGCGTGATGTAGACCGGGTCCCCCGATTTCGGCAGCAGCATGCCGGTGGTGCGTTCGCTGACCCACCAGCGCATGCCGGTGAAGTATTCGAGCGAGCTGCCGCCGCCCATGAACACCGCGTCCATCTTGTGTTCGGCCATCAGCCGCTGCGCCTTGCGCAGGCGGCCCTCGCGCTCGGCGTCGGTGATCGGCACGGCGCGCGGCGCCACCGGCTCCAGGGCGAGGATCGACGGCGGCAGTGCACTGCTGCTGTCGCTCGCCCTGGCGGTACCGGCGCCCAGCAGCGGCAGCGCCGCGGCGCCCAGCGCGGATTGCTTCAGGAAGCGGCGTCGCGATGGCTGGAGGGTTTCATCGTGGCTCATGGGTGCTCGCCTGGCTGGGGAGGGGAAAGGTTCGCTCGCGCGGCACGGTCACGTGCGCGCCGGCGGGCGCACGTCGGGCAGGAACACTGCCAGCAATCCCAGCAGCGGCAGGAACGCGCAGACCTGGTACACGAACACGATGCCGTAGTGGTCCGCGATCACGCCGAGCACGGCCGCGCCGATGCCGCCGAGGCCGAACGACAGGCCGTAGAACATGCCCGAGACCATGCCCACACGGTGGGGCATCATGTCCTGCGCGTAGACGATGATGGCGGGGAAGGCCGAGGCCAGCACCACGCCGATCACCACGCTCAGGCCCACCGTCCACGCCAGCCCCACGTGCGGCAGCAGCAGGGTGAACGGCGCGATGCCGAGGATCGACACCCAGATCACCTGCTTGCGCCCGATGCGGTCGCCGAGCGGGCCGCCGATCAGGGTGCCGGCGGCCACCGCCATCAGGAATACCGCCAGCAGATGCGTGGCGCGGGTCATCGACAGGCCGAAGTGGTGGATCAGGTAGAACTCGTAGTAGCTGCTGATGCTGGCCAGGTAGAAGAACTTGGAGAACATCAGCACCATCAGCACGCCCAGCGTGCGGCGCACCACCGGCGCGGGGAACGGCGGCTGGTCCGCGGCGTGGCGCTTGCGCACGCGCTCCTCGATGTGCCGGCCGTACCAGCGGCTGACCTGCAGCAACACCACGATGCCCAGCAGCGCCGCCAGCCCGAACCAGCCCACGTGCGCGCGGCCCAGGGAGAGCACCACGCCCGCGGCCATCAGCGGTCCCAGCGCCTGGCCCAGGTTGCCGCCGATCTGGAACACCGACTGCGCCAGGCCGTAGCGTCCGCCCGAGGCCATCCGCGCCACCCGTGAGGATTCCGGGTGGAACGCCGACGAACCGCAGCCGATCAGCGCCACCGCAAACAGCAGCACCGGGTAGTTCGGTGCCACCGACATCAGCAGCAGGCCGGCCAGGGTGAAGCACATGCCGACCGGCAGGGTGTACGGCAGCGGGTGGCGGTCGGTGACCATGCCGACCACCGGCTGCAGCAGCGAGGCGGTGAGCTGGAAGGTCAGCGTGATCGCGCCGATCTGGAAAAAGCTCAGCGCGAATTCGCCCTTGAGCAGCGGATAGATCGCCACGATCACCGACTGCATCATGTCGTTGAGCACGTGGACGAAACTCACCGCGCCCAGCACGCCGTAGCGCGTGGTCGACAGCGGCGCGGTGGTCGCGGCTGCGACCACGGGCGGCGCGCCACCGGCTTCGCTGGCGGCGGCGAGGGAGGGAGCGTTCGACACGGTGTCTTTCATGCAGGGGCAGCGCGGTGCGGGAGAGGGGGAGGCTGGTTGCGCCCAGGCCGCACGCCGGATCGGGCTGCCGGCCGTACCGGCTGCGCGGGATCCCACGGACCGGTCGCGCGGCGTCGGCCATCAGCGCCGGTCAGGATACGCCGCGGACGGGCGCCGTCCAAGCCGGTCCGCGCCGAACTCACGTTCCGGCAACCTGCGCCGCGCTACGTTGCACGGACCCGCGGCCCGCGCCGCGTCACTCGGGAGCCTTGTGATGGGAAAGCATCTCGTACGTTGCCTGCCGGCCCTGCTGCTGGCCTGCGCCTTGCCGCTGGCCACCCTGGCCGCGACGCCCGCCGCCGCGTCGAAACAGGTGCAGACCGCCGCCGCGCACGCCGGCATGGCGCTCGGTGCCGCGGACCTGAAAATGGCCCACGCCCACCTGCAGCACGTGGTGAACTGCCTGGTCGGCCCCGCCGGCACCGGCTTCGACGCGAACGCCGCGAATCCGTGCAAGGGCATGGGCCAGGGCGCGATCGCCGACGCCAAGGGAGACGCGGCCACCGAGGCGAACTTGCAGCAGGCGCTGCAGGACGCCGAATCGGGCCTGAAGGCCACCACGCTGGACGACGCCCACGCCGATGCCCGGAAGGCATTGAGCGCGCTCCAGGCCAAGTAGCAGCCGACCCGCACGCGGCGGGCAGGCATGGGCCTGCCTTGCCGCAACGACTGGGCGCGCCCGGTCCCACCGCCGCGCCGCGGCACTGTCGTGGATGCTGTTGCGCGGGGTCGCAGTGGTGCTAGTTTCGGCAGGTTCCCTTCAGCCTGCCGGAGTTCTTCATGTCCGTTGATTCCCTCGCCCGGACGTCGGGCGCGCCGCTGCGTTTCGTGGCCGGCCTGGTGCTGTCCCTGACCCTGGCGCTGTCTGCCGGCACCGCCCTGGCGCAGCAACAGCGCAGCCTGCAGGTGCCGGACCCGCAGGACACGCCGTACCCCGGCACCATCGCGCTGCATGTCGACGCCAGCGACACGGCGCAGGGCATCTTCCGCGTGCACGAGACGATTCCGGTCACCGCCGGCGCGCTGACCCTGCTGTATCCGCAGTGGATTCCCGGCGACCACTCGCCCACCGGCCCGATCGACATGCTGGCCGGGCTGAAACTCAGCGGCGACGGCAAGCCGGTGACGTGGAAGCGCGACAAGTACAACGTCTACGCGTTCCATCTCGACGTGCCGGCGGGCGTGTCCAGCCTGGACGTGCAGTTCCAGTACCTGTCGCCGCGCCGCGGCGGCTTCGAGATCACCGACCGCATGATGGACATGGCGTGGAGCAAGGTCGCGCTGTATCCGGCCGGGCACTACACGCGCGGCATCACCGTCGCGCCCAGCCTCACGCTGGCGCCGGGCTGGCAGCTCGGCACGGCGCTGGAAACGTCGGCGCGCAAGGGCGATACGGTTACCTTCAAGCCGGTCACCTTCAACACGCTGGTGGATTCGCCGGTCTACGCGGGGCGTCACTTCAAGCGCGTGGACCTTGCTCCCGGCAGCAAGGTGCCGGTGCACCTGGACATCGTCGCCGATGCGCCGAAGTACCTGGAGATCACGCCGGAGCAGCTCAAGGCGCATCGCGCACTGGTGACCCAGGCGGTGAAGCTGTTCGGCTCGCAGCACTACCACCACTACGACTTCCTGTTCTCGCTTTCCGACGTGCTGGCCGGCAACGGCACCGAGCATCACCAGTCCAGCGAGAACGGTCTGGACGCGGACTACTTCACCGCCTGGTCCGACAACGCGCCCAACCGCGACCTGCTGGCGCACGAGTACACCCATTCGTGGAACGGCAAGTTCCGCCGCCCGGCGGATCTGTGGACGCCGAACTTCAACGTGCCGATGGGCGACTCGCTGCTGTGGGTGTACGAGGGCCAGACCCAGTACTGGGGTTTCGTGCTCACCGCGCGCTCCGGCCTGTGGACGGCGCAGCAGTTCCGCGATGCGCTGGCGATGGTCGCGGCCAACTACGACCGCAACCGGGTCGGCTTCGGCTGGCGCACGCTGGAGGACACCACCAACGATCCCACCGCGGCGCTGCGCGCGGCGCTGCCGTACCGCAGCTGGCAGATGAGCGAGGAGTACTACAGCGGCGGCCAGATGCTGTGGCTGGCGGTGGACGCGAAGATCCGCGCACTCACCCATAACAACAAGTCGCTGGATGATTTCGCCCGCGCCTTCTTCGGCGTCGACGACGGCAGCTTCGTGACGAAGACCTACACCTTCGACGACGTGGTGGCCGCATTGAACGCCGTGGCGAAGAACGACTGGGCCGGCTTCCTTCACGCGCGCGTGGACACGCTCGACCCGCCGCTGACCCGCGGCCTGGAGGCCACCGGCTGGAAGCTGGTCTACACCGACCAGCCCAGCGCGTACGAGAAACAGTACGAGAGCCGCCCGGAGTCCCCGCGGCACATCTTCAACTTCGCCTGGTCGATCGGGCTGACGCTGACCAAGAAGGGCGAGGTCAACGACGTGCGCTGGGATGGCCCGGCGTTCAAGGCCGGCGTGAGCACCGGCGCCACGCTCGTCTCGGTGAACGAACAAGCATACAGCGCCGACGTGCTCAAGGACGCGATCACCGCGGCCAAGGCCGGCCAGGAACCGATCACGCTGCTGCTGAAATACCAGGGCGGCTTCCGCACCGTGGCGGTGGATTACCACGGCGGGCTGCAGTATCCGCACCTGCAGCGCATCGAGGGCACGCCGGATTACCTCGGCGACATCATCGCGGCGAGGAACTAGCGCCATGCGTCCACGCCACTGGATCGCCATGCTCGGCTGCGCCCTGGCAATGGTCGCGAGCACGGCCGCGCCGGCACGCGACACCGCGCTGCGCGTGATGACCTTCAACGTGCGCGTGCCGGTGGACCAGGGTGCCAACGCGTGGGAAAACCGGCGCGAGCTGATGGTGCAGGTGATCCGCGCGCAGCACCCGGACGTGCTCGGCACGCAGGAGCTGACCGAGGAGCAGGGCGAATACCTCGCCGCGCACCTTCCCGGCTACGCCTGGTTCGGCCAGGGCCGCGAGGGCGGTCGCAAGGGCGAGCACATGGGCGTGTTCTATCGCACCGACCGGCTGGAGGTGCTGCGCTCCGGCGATTTCTGGTTGTCCGACACGCCGCAGGTGCCCGGCAGCATCACCTGGGGCCAGCCGTACCCGCGCATGGTCACCTGGGCAAAGTTCCGCCTGCGCGATGGCGGCGGTACGTTCGAATATCTCAACACGCATTTCCCCTACCGCGACCAGGATGTGCGTCCGCGCATGCTCAGCGCTGCGGAAATCCTGCGCTGGATCGGCAAGTTGCCGGCCGATGCGCGGGTCATCCTTACCGGCGATTTCAACTGCGCGCCGGACACGCCGGTGCACGCGAAGTTGACCGCCAGCCTGCATGACGCCTGGACCGAAGCCGCCACGCGCTCCGGCCCGGCCAGGACCTTCCACAACTTCACCGGCACGCCCGACCGGCGCATCGACTGGATCCTCAGCCGCGGCTTCGAGGCCCGCACGGTGAGCACGCTGACCACGCACGACGGCGCGCGCTATCCGTCCGATCACTTTCCGGTGGTGGCCGAGCTGGTGGTGACGCCTGTCGCGGCCGGAACGCCGGCGCATTGACCTGAGACCGCAACGCTTGAGTCCCTTTCCCCTCGGGAGAGGGTTGGGGTGAGCTGGAGCGAGTTTTCCGCTCCGAACGCACCCTCATCCGCCTTTCGGGCATCTTCTCCCGAAGGAAGAAGGGAAGGTCATGCGCGTTCTGGAGTCACACCGACAGTTGTGGGTGCCCATACGCCGGTTTCGTCGCCGTGACCAGCGCGGTCGACATCCACGGCCCGCCCCACCAGGTGCGCCAGCCCAGCGAGCGCCGCGTGCTCTGGACACCACGCGCACGCAGGTGCCGGCGGTATTGCGCCGTGTTCGAGATGTCGGCGATCAGCAAGCGGCCGCCGGGTCGCAGCACGCGCCAGGCCTCGTCGATGGCGCGCTCGCGGCCGGCGGCATCGCCGATGTTGTGGATCGCCACGTTGGAGATCACCAGGTCGAAACTCGCGTCGGTGAACGGCAGCTCGCGCATGTCCGCCGTGCGCAGCTCGACGCGGTCGGCGACGCCCTCCGCCTGCGCGTTGCGCGTGGCCACTTCCATCGCGTTGCCCGACTGGTCCTTGCTGCTCCAGATGTCGACGCCGATGGCGCGGCCGTGGGGCAGGCAGGCGGCCGCCATCAGCAGGATCGCGCCGCGGCCGCAGCCGAGGTCCAGCACCTCCTCGTCGCCGCGCCAGGCCTGCGTGTCGAGCAGCTCCCGCCACACCACGAACTTGCCGCGCAAGGTGGTGTGCAGGTACAGCGCGAGCATGAGCGCGATGGCAACGGCCGTGATCCACAGCCCGGCCACCTTGGCGAAGACCATCAGGCCGAGGCAGGTGAGCAGGCCGATGCCCATCAGGGCGGGCACGTACGGGGCATCGATGCCGTAGCTTCCGTTTCGACGGGACATGCGGATCGCTCCTGGGCGGTGATGGTCGACGACGCATTGTTGGGCGGCGGCATCGGGCCTTCCAGTGACGCGTGTCATGCCACGGACCTGCGCCGCAAAGCGTTGCGGGCATGACGTCCGGCACGGCTGGCGATTAGAATCGGGCGGTTGCGGCCGCCGTGTTTTCCGCGCGTGCGGCGCTTGCCTCCCACCCGGTTGACCACGCCTTCGCGTCCTCGACCCCGCCACGGAACCGCCATGCGTTCGACCTTCGCCTCGTGTCTGCTTTCCCTGTTCCTGTGCCTGCTCGTTCCGCTGCCGCTGGCGGCGAAGGACAAGCCCAGCGTGGGCCAGCAGCGCGAGGACGTGCTGTTCTGGACGCAGGCGCAACGCACGGCGCAGTTCCCGCGCATGTACGAACTGTTTCCCGCCGACCGCGCCGCGCACGGCAGCCATGTGCACGCCTTGCCCGAGGGCGCGCCGCTGGTGCCGCGCTGGGACGACGCCGGCATGACGCTGGCCGGCTACATGGGCGAGCATCACCTGGCCGGCGTGATGGTGCTGCAGCATGGCCGCATCCGCCTGCAGCGCTACGCGCCCGGCTTCGGTCCCGCGCAGCGCTGGACGTCGTTCTCGGTGGCCAAGTCGGTCACCTCGACCCTGGCCGGCATCGCGCTGGCGCGCGGCGACATCCACGGCATGGACGACACGCTGGAAACCTATATCCCGCAGCTGCGCGGCACCGCCTACGCCAAGGTCACGGTGGAGCAGCTGCTGACGATGACCTCCGGCGTGCGCTGGAACGAGGATTACGACGACCCGCATTCCGACGTGGCGCAGATGTACCGCAGCGCCTGCGAGAACGGCCAGCCGCACGTGATCTCGTACCTGGCCAAGCTGCCGCGCGCGTACCCCGCCGGCACGCACTGGAACTACAACACCGCCGAAACCGACCTGCTCGGCATCCTGGTCCAGCGCGCCACCGGGCAATCGCTGGCGAGCTATTTGTCGCAGACGATCTGGAAGCCCTACGGCATGGCTGCCGATGCGTACTGGCTGAAGGACGAATGCGACGGCAGCGACACCGGCGGCAGCGGGCTCTCCGCCACACTGGCCGATTACGCCCGCATCGGCCAGTTCATGCTCGACGGCGGCCGCATCGACGGCCGGCCGGTGATCGCCGACGCCTGGCTGCACGGCGCCATGCGCAAGCAGCAGGAGGTGGCCAGCCCCGGCCACGGCTACGGCTACCTGTGGTGGACCGACGCCGACGGCAGCTACGCCGCGATCGGCATCTTCGGCCAGATGGTCTACATCGACCCGGCGCGGCAACTGGTGATCGTGCAGGTGGGCGCGTGGCCGCAGGCGACCTCGAAGGCGCTGGTGGCCTCGCGCCGTGCCTTCATCAAGGCGGTGCAGCGCGGCGCCGACGCCACCCCAGCCCCCAAGCGGCCGCACTGACCGGCATTCGCGGCAAGCGTAGGGCGGGCACCGCCCGCCGGCTTTTCGCGACGCGACACCGGCGGGCGGTGCCCGCCCTACCGTTGCGCACGCCGTCGCGCCGTCGAAGCGCTGCCCACTCACCGCCGCGTCGCGAGCACTCCGTCCAGCGCCAGCTCCGCCCGGAAGCCTGCCTGCTCCAACCGCCGCGCCACTTCGCGCGGCACGTCGCGGCCGCTGGTCAGCCTGTTCGGGCTGCCGGTGTAGTGGAACAGTCGCCCGCCACGGCGCAGCACCCGAGCCAGCTCGCCGTAGAACGCCTGCGAATACAACTCGCCGGCGATGCCGAAGCGCGGCGGATCATGCAGCAGTGCATCGAACGAGGCGTCGGCGAGTTGTTTGATGGCCTGCGCCACGTCGGCGTGCTCCAGCTGCAGGCGCTCTTCGCTGGCGGCCGGATCGGGCGACCACGGGTTGAGGGTGCGCAGCCACAACACGTCGGCGTTCTTCTCGAATGACTGGATACGCGCCACGCCGGCTTCCAGGCAGCACGCCGCGAAATAGCCGAGGCCGCCGCAGGTGTCGAGCATCAGCTTGCCGCGCGGTTCCACCAGCGCCACCTTGCGCTGTGCGTCGGCGAGTGGCGAGGCCTTTGCCGTGGGCAGCATCTTGATGCCGTCGATCTCGAACGTGGGCACGCCCCATTCGGTCGGCACCAGCTTGATCAGCGAACCGGCGAAACGCGCCGCCGGCGCGAACTCGGCGCCGTCGAGGAAATAGACGGTGCGATCCTTCAGCTTGCCGGGGTAGGGCTGGTGCGCCTCCCGCGAGCGCCAGCCGTCGGCCAGCAGCGCGACCGTGTCGCTGCTGCGGCCCAGGTCGAGCGAGCCCGTCCACGTGGCGGCGCCGGCATCACGTGCGGCGAGCAGGTCCTCGGCGACCTGGCGGGTAAGCAGCGGGCCTTGGTAGCGGGGCAAGGGCGGGTCCTGTATCGGGCGGGCGGGCCTGCCCGCGGCGCTCCATGGTACAGGTGCGCGCCCGCGCACCTTCGCGGCTTCCGCTCACTGTCCGCCCGGTACAGCGGCTTTTGGCGGGCCGCTGCGGTCAGCGGGCGTCGACCGCGGGTCTTGTGGTGGACTGTCCGGCTGCGTGCGCCCCAGCGTGATGTTCCTGGTGGCGCGGACTTCGGGGTTGGAGTAGGTCCAGACTTCGCCGGTCCTGGTGATGAACACGGTCCAGTACAGGTCCGTTTCGGGGCCGTAATCGATCAGTATGTGGGCAAACCCTTCGCCCTTGGGCGTGGTCAGGGGGATCGGCGGGTCGAGTTGCAGCATGGCCATGGGCGGGTTCCGCGAGTGGTAGGTGGATCGGCGTGCACGGAACCCGAGGACCGGGCAGTCGAGCTGGCCCGCCGCGGACGGCATCGTCGACACGCCGTGAGCGCCGGAATTCAGCCTTCCAGCCGGCCCTGCTTGCCCAGGTCGCTGGGTTTTTCCTCCAGCAGTCCCCGGGCAAAGTCGAACGCGCGCGCCACCATGCTGTCCGCCGTTTCCCAGTACACCGCATCGCGCACGCGGATGCGCAGCACCATCAGGTTCGGATCGTCGCGGCCGTCGGGGAAAAAGATCTTCTGGGCGATCGTCCACAGCTCGTCGATGGTGTCGTCGTCGCGATCCATGCGGGCGCGGCCGCGCACCGATACGTAGCGATGCTCGCCGGGATGGGCGTAGGCCAGGTTGGCATCCGCATCGTCGGTGAGTTCCGCGATCTTGTGGCTGTTGGCCGCGGTGAAAAAGATCAGCTCGCCATTCGCATCGAGTTTCAGCGTCTGGACCGGGCGGCTCACCAGCGAGCCGTCGGCGGCATGCGTGGTGAGCATGGCCACTTCGATGCCGTCGATCAGCTCGCCCAGTTCGTGCAGGTCGGTATCGCGTGGCGCATCGTTCTTCATGGGAAGCTCCGCGGCGGGAAAGCCGCAGCATCGCGCCGCAGCCTTCAAGGGCGGATGAAGCTTCCGTGCGGCCCGCGTGCATGGCCATGCGCAGGGCTCCAGCGAAGCGCCTTGCAAAAGCCGCAGGCCTGCTCAAGCTGGAATCCTGTGTCTGCGTCTTGTTCAGGCCTTTCCGGGGGCAACACGCCATGGTGGATTCTTGCGGTTGTCGCCGGCCCGGAACAGACAGAGCGCGTTGCCGGAAGGATCCGTGAGGCGCGCCTCACGCCACAGCCAGTGCTCGTCGGTGGGCAGCTGGGAGAACTCGAACCCGGCTGCAAGCAGGCTCGTGACCTTGGCGTCCAGATCCTGACACTCGAAGTACACCACCACGCCGGAGCTGCCGGCTGGTTGATCCGTGGTGTGGAGCGAGAAGGTCGAGTCGCCGTCGGGGCACTCGAAGCGGGCATAGCGAGGTGGGGAATGGACGATGAGCGTAAAGCCCATGTCGCAGTAGAACGCGACGGAGCGATCGAAGTCCGTGACCGGGAGAGTGATCTGATTGAGATTCACGAACGGTCTCCTCGCGCCTCGGCTTCGGCGCCCGGAAAATCAGCCGCCGCGGCTCCACTCGCGCACGGCCTCGGCAAACGCCAGGCAATCCGCAAACCGGTTGTACAGCGGTGCCGGGGAGATGCGGATGACGTCGGGTTCGCGCCAGTCGCCGATGATGCCGTGTGCCATCAGGTATTCGAACAGGGCGCGGCCGCGTTCGCGGCCGTCGATCACGCGGATGGAGAGCTGGGCGCCGCGGCGGTCGGGATCGGCGGGGGTGACGACCTGCAGTACGTCCGGCAGCTCGGTCTGCACCAGCCATTCCAGGTAGCCGGTGAGCTGTCGCGATTTTTCGCACAGCGCGGCCATGCCGGCGCGGCGGAAGATTTCCAGCGACACGCGCAGCGGGGCCAGGGCCAGGATCGGCGGGTTGGACAGCTGCCAGCCGTCGGCGCCGGGCGTGGGCACGAATTCGGGGCCCATCTGGAAGCGCGTGGTCTTGTCGTGGCCCCACCAGCCGGCGAAACGCGGCAGCACGGCGCGCGCATGGCGTTCATGCACGAAAGCGCCGCCAACGGCGCCCGGGCCGCTGTTGAGGTATTTGTAGCTGCACCAGATCGCGAAATCGGCGCCGCTGTCGTGCAGCTGCAGCGGCAGGTTGCCGACTGCGTGGGCCAGGTCGAAACCCACCGTGCAGCCGTGCCGATGCGCCAGCGTGGTGATCGCCTTCAGGTCGAACGCCTGGCCGGTGCGGTACTGCACGCCGGGCAGCATCACCAGCGCGATGCGCGAGCCGTGCTCGGCCAGCGCGCGCTCGACGGCGGCGGTGGAGAGGATGCCGTTCGGCTCGTCGGCTTCCAGTTCGATCAAGGCAGTGGCGGGATCGAAGCCGTGGAAGCGGATCTGCGATTCCACCGCGTAGCGGTCGGTGGGGAAGGCACCGGCCTCGATCAGGATGGCCGGGCGCTCGGCGGTGGGGCGGTAGAAGCTCACCATCATCAGATGCAGGTTCACGCCCAGGGTGTTCATCGCCACCACTTCAGCCGGCTGCGCGCCGACCACGGCGGCGAGGTCGTCGCGCACGAACTCGTGGTAGTCCATCCACGGCAGGCGGCCCTTGAAATGGCCTTCCACGCCGAGCTCGCCCCAGTAGTCGAGCTCCGCGTTGACCGCCTCGCGCACCGCGCGCGGCTGCAGGCCGAGCGAGTTGCCGCAGAAGTACGTGCTGTCGCGGTTTTCGTGCGGCGGGATCAGGAACTCGTCGCGGAAGGCGCGCAGCGGATCGGCGGCATCGCGGGCGGTGGCCCACGCGGTGGTGGGCTGGTAGTCGGGCATGGTGGTGTCCTGCTTCGGTGGGAGCGGCTGGCGTGCGGGCTTCTCGTCGGCGAGACGGAGAGCATCGCGCGCGAGCGCGCTCCTACAGAGGGGATTTATTTCAGTTGGGCGGCCAGCGCAGCGCAGCCCTTGTCGAACTCGGCCTGCCAGTTGCTGCCGGCCTGGCTGCGGGTCGGGCGCACGCAACGCAACTGGATGGCGTAGCCGCGCTTGAACCAGTAGTGCTCGGTGTAGCTGAAGGCGGTGCCGTTTTCCTGCGCGGTGTAGAGGTTGCTGTTGGGTACCGGCGGCACCTTGTCCTGCTGGTAGCCGGGCAGGGCCAGCGCCTTGGCCGTGGCCTGCGCCATGAACTGGTGGAAGCTGCTGATGTCCGGCACGCGGGTCACGGTGACGGTGACGCGCGCGAGGCTGCTCTTGCCAGTGGGCGAAGGGTCGGGCACCTGGAACACCTGCGCCTCGGTGTCGCCTTCGGTCTGCATGATCGGCAGCCAGTTGGCGGGCGTGTCGAAGGTGATGTTGCCACCGGCCATGTTGACTTCGGTGGCATGCGCCGTGCCGGCCAGCAGCAGGGTGGCGACGATCGCCAGGGTGGTCGTGCGAAGGGGGTTCATGCGGGCTCCGGTCGAGAGGGGTCGGGGGCGAAACGATGCCTGGGCAGTCCCAGCCATTCCAGCGCGGTGCCATGGAACAGCCGCTCGCGCCCGGCCTGGTCCAGGCCGAGCGCCTCGATGCCGCTGCCGGGCTCCTGCTCGCCCAGCGGGAAAGGATAGTCGGTGCCCAGCATGACCTGTTCGACGCCGGTCACATTCAGCAGGTAGCGCAGCGCGTCGTCGTCGTGCACGCAGGAGTCGAAATAGAAGCGCTTGAGGTACTCGCGCGGGTTGCGCGGGTTGTCGGTGGCGACCAGGTCCGGGCGCATGCGGAAGCCGTGCTCGATGCGGCCGATGGTGTATGGAAAGCTGCCGCCGCCGTGGGCCAGCATCACGCGCAGCTTCGGCAGCCGCTCCATGACGCCGCCGAAAGCGAGGCAGCAGGCGGCACGGGATTGCTCGGCCGGCATGCCGACCAGCCACGGCATCCAGTACTTGGGCATGCTGGCCATGCCCATCATGTCCCACGGATGCACCAGGATCGCCGCGCCCAGATCGGCGGCGGCCTCGAAGAACCCGAACAGCTCGGGCGCATCCAGGTTCCAGTCGCCGCAGTGCGAGCCGATCTGCACGCCCTGCAGGCCCAGCTCGTCGATGCAGCGTTCCAGTTCGCGGATGGCCAGGTCCGGCGCCTGCAGCGGCACCGTGCCGATGCCGGCATAGTGGCGCGGATAGTCGCGGCACATGCCGGCCATGTGGTCGTTGAGGTGGCGATGCAGCTCCAGCGCCTGGTGCCCCGGTGCCCAGTAGGAAAACAGCACCGGCACGGTGGAGATCACCTGCACGTCGACGCCGAAGCGGGCATAGTCGTCGATGCGCGTCTGCGGGTCGAACGCCGAATCCCACACTTCGCGAAAGAAGCGGCTGTCCTTGTAGATGCGGTGGCGACCGTCGGTATGGGTCATCACCGGGAAGCGGTCGTCGCCGTATTTGGCCGCGAGGTTCGGCCAGTCGCGGGGCAGGATGTGGGCGTGGGTGTCGATCTTGAGCATCCGACGAGTTTAGAACCTCGCGGCATGAGCGTCGTGCGGCAGTCGCACATCGCCGGTCCCGCCACACGGCGGAACCGGCGACGGCGGGGCGTCAGAACGTCACCGTCAGGCCCATCCGCGCACCCTGGTCCCGATAGCCGGAGGCGAACTGGCCGAGGTAGCTGGCGTCCACCGTGACGTTGCGTGCCACCTGGAAATCGATGCCCAGGTTGGCGAGCAGCGCGTGGTGGCTCAGCGGCACGCCGGCGATGACGAAACTGTCGCCGCCGGCGACGAAGCGCATGTCGTCCTTCGATGCGAGATCGCCCCAGCCGTGCTGCCAGGCGAGACTGGCTTGGACGTGCACGCCGGCCTGCGAGGTGAAGGTGTCGCGCAGGCCCAGTGCGGCGCTGTTCACCGACGGATCGGCGGCAGCCACCGCCAGCGCGGCCTGGCCGCCGTGTTCCCGCGCCGCCTCGGCGTGCTGTTGCGTGCGAGCCAGGTTCACGAACGGCTCCCACTGGTGGCCGTGCGACGTCGTGAAGCGATAGCCGGCTTCCACGTAGGCCTGGTCGGTGCGCAGGTGGCGGCGGCTGGCGAGGCGTTCGTCGAAACCGGAAAAGGCCGCGGTACGCTGGGTGTCCACGTCCTGCCACGTGTGGACGGCGGCGGCGCGCAGGCGCAGCGCGCCGGACGCGGTATCACCGTACACGCCCAACTGGTGGTTGAGCACGTGTGCCGAGGAGGTGCGCCCGGCCACGTCCATCGAGTTCTGGCCGTGGCCGAGCAGCAGGCCCAAGCGGCTGTCCGTGCCCACGCTGCGGTCCACGCCCAGCAGCAACCCGCTGCCGTTGGCACGCAGCGAGGCCGCGTTGCTGTCACCGTCGTCGCGGCCCCAGTGGCCCCAGGTGCTCAGCCACGCGCTGGTGCCGTCGGCGGTGCGGCCGTCGACGCCTTCGCCCAGGCCGAGCAGGTGGCGGTTGATCGCGTCGCGCACGTAGCGATCGTCCTCGGCGAGGGCGGCGAGCGTGGTTGGGTAGATCTCGCCGCTCAACTGGTCGAAGGCGCGCCGTGCCTGCGGCACATCCAGCTTCACCAACGCGTCATACACGGGCGTACCCCAGCCCCGGCTCTCCGCGCCCTGCGCGGCGGCTTTCTGGTTCGGGGTGATGCCCGCGTCGGCGAAACCGACGTCGTTGCGCTGCAAGGACAGGTTCACCGCGTTGGCGCTGTAGCTCAGCACCGGATCGAGGAAGGCGAGGCTGGAACTGGCCGAGGCGAACTGGCCGCTCACCCCACCCGGCGCCGTCACGATGGTGTAGTCGGTGCGTGGCGCCCAGTTGCCCGACTGCGCCAGCACCAGCGCACTGCCGCCCTGGATGGCGATCTTGCCGCCTACGGCGAGCTGGTCGGCGTGGCCGTCCGGTGTAGCTTCGATGCGCAGGCTCGCACCGTGCTGGATAGTGGCGTCGCCGCTCACGTGCAGCGTGCCGACCGAGTTGCCGGGGCTGAGCGTGCCGGCCAGGTCGAGCCCACCGAGCGTGCCGATGCCTCCCAGCGTGGCGTCGGTGGCCACCGTCACCGTACCGCCCAGCGTGGCTGTGGCGTGGCTGTCGTCGCCCACCACCAGAGTGCCGGCCTGCACGGTGGTAGCGCCGGCGAACGGGTTGGTGCCGTTGATGGTGAGCGTGCCGGTGCCGGATTTCAGCAGCGTGCCGCGGCCGGACAGCGTGCCGTCGAAACTGGCGTTGACGGCCTGCACGAAGGACAGCGTGGCGTCATCGTTGATCGCGCCGCGCAGGCTGGTGGCATCGCCGACGAGCGTGCCCGCTACCACGCTGGTGCCGCCGTTATAGGTGTTGGCGCCGGTGAGCACCTGCCGGCCGCCTTCGAGCACGAGCTTGCCGTCTCCGGCGATGACGCCGGCGAAGCTGTCGTGGGCGCTGGTCAAGGTCAGCGTCTGGCCGCCCAGCATCACGGTGCCGCTGCCGCCCAGGCTGGCGATACGGGCGCCGGCGCTGGTGCCGCTGATGTCGAACGTGCCGTCGTCGAGCAGTCCGCTGGACGTGGCGATGCTGCCGGTGCCGGTCAGCGCCAGTGCGCCCGCATGGATCGTGGTGCGGCCGCCGTAAGTGTTCGTGCCAGTCAGCGTCAGCACGCCGGTGCCGCTCTTGGTGAGGCTGCCGCTGCCGCTGACGATGCCGCTGAAGTTGCCATCCGCGGCCTGGTCGAATACCAGCGCGGCGCCGTCGTCGATGTTGCCGACCAGGCTGCTGCTGTCGCCGACCAGGATGCCGGCGGCGATCGACCAGTTCTGTGCGGCGGAGCCGGTGCCGGTCAGCGTCCAGGTACTGGCGCCGGCCTTCTGGTAGCTGGCGAAGCCCGACGCGGTGCCGGCATCGAACGTGTTGCCGCCGGCGGCATTGGCATCGCCGCCGAGGATGAAGCTGTCGCCTCCGGCGCCGCTGCCGCTGCTGCTGAGCACGCTGCCGGTGATGCTGGAACCGGCGCGCAGCAGCAGGGTGTTGCCGCCGCCGACTAGCACCACCGCGGCGGCCTGCGTGCCATCGGCGGAAGAGACGCCGCCGACGAGATGACCGCTGTTGTCGATCGAGGTCTGCCCGCTGGCGATGATGGCCGCCGCGCCGGCATTGGCACCTTGGCCGTTGCCGCCCTGGATGGTGCCGCCGGTGTGATTGACGATGCTCGCTGCGTTCGCGCTGATGGCAGTCCCGGCGTAGATGCCGCCGGTGCCCGCGATCGTGCCGCTGTTGTCGATGCTGGCGCCGCCGGTGGCGACGATCGCGGTGCCGCCGGAGGTGCTGATGTCGCTGAGGCCACCGTCGTCGCCGAGAATCGCGGCGCCCGACTGGTTGACGATGGCCACGTTGCCGTTGGCAACGATGCCGTAGCCGCCGTAGTTGCCGGTTCCGGGCACGCCGCCGTAGCCGCCGCGGATGACGCCGCCGCTGCGGTTGGTGATGTTGGCCTGCTCACCGCTGGCGACGGTGATGGCGATGCCGATGCCGCCGCGCCCGCCGCCGCCGTTGGAACCGCCCTGGCCACCTTCGATCAGCCCGCCGTTGCCGAGGGTCAGGTTGCCCGAGGCCTGGATGCCGGTGCCGCCCGTACCGTTGCCGCTGTAGCCGCCGCTGGCCTGGGCGCCGGTGCCGCCGCGGATGGTGCCGGCGTTGTCGATGACGAAGGTCTGCGCGCCAATGGTGGCTGCCACGATGCCGCTGCCGCCAGTTGTGTAGTTGTCCAGCGTGTCGCCGCCGACGATGCTGCCGCCGAGCTGGTTGGTGATCCGGCCGCCGTTGTCGCTGGCGATGCCCGCGCCGGCCAGTATGTGCGCATTGCCGCCGGTGATGCTGCCGCTGTTGGTGACGTCGGCGCCAGCGGCAGCCAGATCGATGCCGGCACCGCCTTCACCGGGCGCACCAACCAGGCTGCCCGGGGCGGGGCCCGCGGCGCCGCCCGCGCCGCCGATGATCTGGCCGCTGTTGGTCAAATTGTCGTTCGCGCCCGACATCAGGATGCCGTCGCCGCCGCCGCCGCCACCGCCGCTCCATTGGCCGTTGCCGCCGTTGCCACCGTTGCCGCCGAGGATGCTGCCGGCATTGTCGAGCACGGTGGCGTCACTCAGCGCCACCAGCCCGGCGCCGCCGCCGCCGCCGCCGCCGCCGATGCGGTCGCCATTGCCCGCGTTGCCGCCGTTGCCGCCGGTGATGATCAGGCCTGCGCCGACGACGAGGTTCGTATCCGCGGTGTACACCCCATCGCCGCCGCCACCGCCGCCGCCGCTCATGAACGAGGTGCCGGGGTCGGTCTGGCCGTCCATGCCGTTGCCGCCGGTGACCGACGTGGTGCCGATGGTCGTGGCGCCCACGCTGCCGCCGGCGCCGCCGGCGCTGATGGCCGAGCCGCCGTGGCCGCCGGCGCCGCCATTGCCGTTGCTGCTGGGGTCGCCTGCCAAGCCGCTGCCACCGCCGCCACCCGTGCCGTTGCCGTTGCCGCCGCTGCCGCCGTAGGCGCCGCCCCCCGAACCGCCGATACCACCCTGGCTGCCGCCCACGGTGGCCCATGCCGGCAACGGGGCGAGGGTGGCCGACAGCGCCACGGCGCAAGCCACGGCGAGCAGGCGGCACGGCCTGCGCGAGGCTGTCGCGGCGGTGTCGCCCTGGCGCGGCTGTGTCGCCAGTTCCGAAGCCACCTGCATCACGCGCAGGGCACGGTTCCAGACCAGTCGATAGGTACGGTTCATGATGGGATTCCTTGGGACAGAAGAGTGATGCGACGGCGGCGCGAGGGCGCCATCGGAAAAGTCGAGTCGCGGGCGGGCTGCGCTACGTGCGGGCGCAGGCTCTGACCGGGGCGGTCATGGGCCAGGGCGGCCAGCCGAGGGCGGCCAGGGCGTCGGATTCGAGCGCGAACGGACCGCGGCGCGCACCGGCGCTCATGCTGCGATCACCGGCAAGCTTGTCCATCGCGCAAGATCCCCCTTGGTCACACTTGCGCCGCGGCCTCGTGCCGTCGAGCGCACCGCGGATTATGGCGGTTCATTGCAGCGGGCGTTTGATCGGGATTGCTGTCGCCGTGTGCCGGCATCAGAGCAGCTTGATCATCACCGTGACGGATTGCTCGCCGTCCGCGCGGAGCCATGGCGGTGATTCGTAGCGTTCCAGCGCCGGGGTCATGTCGAAGCGCTGGCCGTGCTTCTGCAGCCACACCGGACTGATCGCGAAATAGGTCGGAAAGATGCCGGCATAGGGGCCATCGTGGCGCAGGCAGGCGTAACGGCCGGCCGGCACGGTAAAGCGCTCCAGCGGCGCCGGCAGCGGATCGGGCAGGCCGGGGTCGGCGACCATGCAGAAGTAGCGGATCAGGCCGTTCGGGGTGATCTCCGGGTTGTCACGGATCAGCGCATGGGCGGCTAGGCCGTCGGGTTCGACGCCGAGGCTGCGCAGCAGGTCGGCGAAGCGCAGCCAGCAACGCTCGGCCTGGTCGTAACTGCCGTGGAAGCGGGCGCCGACGAGGGGCAGCGCCGGCCGCGTTTCCACCCGCACGTGCCGCGCCCGCTCCAGGTCGTCCGGCGTCATGTTCACCACCGCCTGGCGCGCCAGCTCGCGGTAGCGGGTGGGCGGCAAGCCGAACTGGCGGCGGAAGGCGTGGTTGAACGCCGCCAGGCTGCCGTAACCCACCGCCGTGGCGATCTCCTGTACCGCGCGCGGCGAGGCCAGCAGCAGGATCGCCGCGGTGTCCAGGCGGACGCGCCGCACGTAACCGTTCACCGTCTCGCCCATCACTTCGGCGAACAGGCGGTGGAAGTGGAACGGGCTGAGCTGGGCCTGCGTCGCCAGCGCAGCCAGGGTGGGTTCGGCGGGAAAGCCGGCCTCGATGGCGCGGATCGCCGCCAGCACGCGCGCGTCCTCGATCAGCGCGGGTGGCAGGTGCCGGCGCAGGTGGCGCAGGTGGGGGCCGGCCGGCGGCTTATCGAAGCGCAGCGGATTGGAGCGGTCTTGTTCCTGCGGGGGGATGACGGTGGTCTCCATGATGGATGGGCCTTCGCCCGACGGGCCGCGAGGCAGCGCCGCATGCGGGATGGTGATGGATGGCGGGCGCCGACGGTACGAACTCGCGCACGTTACGGACAGCGGACAGCGGCGCAGAGCTAGTCGGGTGTGCCGTGGACGGCCGTCGGTGGACTGCGCGAGATGACGTGGGCCAGTGTGTCCACGTTGTCGACCAGGCGGTCGCTGATCCGCGCCAGCAATTCGGCGGCCGCGGGGTCGCCGCCTTCCCGCGTGGCGCCGGCCAGCTGACGTTGCAGCGCGCGCAGGTCCGGCAGCGGGCCGGTCTGGCGCTGTTCGCGCAGGGCGGTGGCGATCGCGCGCAGATTGTCGGCGGCCTGTTCGACGAAGCGCGCGACGCCGGCCGGCTCGGCCAGCGTGGCGAGATCGCCGAGGGCGGCCTCCAGCGTCATCGCCGTGCGCGCCAGGCGGTTGCCGTTGGCAAACAGCGCGCGGGCCAGCGCCAGCAGCTCGGGCGGCGTGGCCGGTTCGGTGCGCATGCGGTCGATCGAGGCCTGCGCATTGGTGCGCGCGGTGCGCGCCGCGCTGCGCGTGTCGTCGTGCCGCGCGGTCTGCCCGGGCTGCGCCAGCGCCTGCAGGTAGCTGGCATAGGCGTCCAGCATCACGGCCAGCGCGGCGCGGGCGCGGCCACGCTCCCAGGTCGGCCAGGCCACGTAGGCGAGCAGCGCCATGCCGCAGCCGAGCGCGGTGTTGAGCACGCGGTCGCTCACCGCCAGACCGGGGTTCACGCCGTCGAACGAGAGCAGGATCACCACCGTGCCGGTCAGCGCCGCCACCGCGATGCCGTAATGCGCGCCGGCGAGATAGCGGAACGCCACGCACAGCACCGCCATCAGCGCCAGGTGCGCCCACGGCTCGTCCGGCGTGACGTGCAGCAGCACCGTGGTCAGCACCAGCCCGAGCACGGTGCCGAGCACGCGCAGCAGGCCGAAGTTGAAGGTGGCGGCAAAATCCGCACGCAGCACGATCGCCGCCGTCATCGGCAACCAGTAGCCGTGCGGAAGTTGCAGCCAGCGCGACAGCGCCAAGGTTGCGGTGAGGCACACGGCCATGCGCACGGCATGGCGGAACGCCACCGAACGCGGCGTGAGGGTGGCGCGCAGGGTGGCGCGGATCGACGTGCTGCGCAGCGTTGGCGGCAGGAGGGTTTCCGCCGCGCTGGCGCGCAACTCGCCCCGGCTGCCGGCCCAGTCGGCGTTGCGCACCGCCGCGGCAAGCTGGCCGACCAGGGCATCCCGATGTGGTGCCGACCCGTCGCCCTCGCCGTGCCCCGCACGCAGTGCCCGCAGCAGGGTGTCGGCACGCGCGGGCGAATCGCCGTGTTCCAGCGCGTCGGCGATCGCCGCGAGCACCTCGGCCGCCGCGTCGCGGAAGCCGGCCTGCAGGACAGGACCGGCATGCAGCTCGGCGAGGGCGGTGAGTTCCAGCCGGATGCGTTCGGCCAGCTCCAGCAGCACGCCGAAAGCCTCCATCGCGCGGCCGTGCGCGCGGTGACGGCCCAGCAGGGTCTGTTGCAACGTGGTCATCGCCTCGCTCAGCGCCGGCACGTCGGAAGCGTCGTGGCGGGTTTCGCGGGCCAGCGTGGCCAACCCGCGATATACCTCGACCAGCGCATGGCGCTCGGGCCAGTAGCGTTGCAGCGGCCACGCCGCCAGCGAGAACGAGGCCAGCAGCAGGCCGCCGGCGAAGATCAGCGCCGCGCCGCCCAGCGCGCCCGGCAGCGGCTGGGGAGAGGCGGCGGTGATCACCAGCAGGATCATGCTGGTCATGCCGGCGCGCGCCGTGTCCGGGCCGAACACCACCAGCAGGCCACCGCAGAAACCGAGCGCCGCCGTGACCGCCAGCAGCGGCAGCAACTGGTCGCCGAGCAGAAAACCTGCCAGCGACGCCAGGCCTGCGGCCAGCGCGTTCAGCAGCAACTGCCGCAGGCGCTGGCGATACGGCCCGGGCTGGTCGGAGAACATGCCGTTGAGCGCGCCGCTGGCCACCGCCAGCCCGATGGTCTGGTGGCCCGTCGCCATGCCGACCCCCAGGGGCAGCACCACGGCCGCGGTGTTGCGCACGACCACCCGCCACGGCACGTTCGGTGGCTTGACCTGGGTCAGGCTCTCGATCGCGTGGGCGCGCAGCGAATAGCTGTTGGAAGACATGGAGAGGGCGCCGCGGGGAGCGGAAAACGAGTATCGCAAAAAGCCGTGCTGCCCGTGCCCGCGAATCGCCGGGGTAGGGCGGACGCTGTTTGCCGGCTCTTTGTCCCGCCGCGCACGGTGGCGGGAGCGGCGGGCGGTGCCCGCCCTACGGTTTGAGGTTGCTCAAGCCCGGCCGGCGAACTCGCCGGTGAGCGTGTTCACCCACACCTTCTCGTCGACGCTGATGTACTCGGGCACCTGCACTTCGATGCCGGTGTTGAGCTTGGCCGGCTTGTTGCGCTTGGTGGCGCTGGAGCCTTTCATTTCCGGCGCGGTGTCGACCACGGTCAGCACCACGCTGGTAGGCACCTGCAGACCGACCGGGGCGTCGTCGATCAGCTGCACGTAGTAGCCTTCCAGATCCTCGACGATGTAGCCGGCGTTGTCGCCGACCAGTTCGGGCGAAAGCAGGTACTGGGTGTAATCCTCCGCATCCATGAACACGAACGCGTCGCCGTCCATGTAGGAGAAGTTTGCCGCGCGGCGAACCAGGTCCATTTCCTTCAGGTCATCGTCGGCACGCAGGCTGAGGTCGTATTTGCGCGCGCCGGGGATCGAATACATGGTGAAGCGGAACGTGACGTTGCCGCCACGCGCGGTCGGCGCGCTGCGCTCGATGTCGCGCACCTGGTAGACGGTGCCGTCGTGCTCGACCACGTTGCCTTTCTTGACGTCGGAAGCTTTCATGGGATTTGAGTCAGTTGAATGCTGATGGATGGTTGGGTTGGAAGGTGATGCACCACCTCTCCGGCCGTCATTCCCGCGAAAGCGGGAATCCATCCTGGCGCAGTGCGCCGAAGGCAAAATGGATTCCCGCTTTCGCGGGAATGACGCCGGAAGATCATGTTTACTTCGGCTGCAGCCGCACCGCGCCATCCAGCCGGATCGTCTCGCCGTTGATGTAGCGGTTGCCGAGGATAAAGGCGACCGTGCTGGCGTACTCGCCGGGCTGGCCCAGGCGCGACGGGAACGGGATCGAGGCGGACAGCGACTGCTGCACCGACTCGGGCATGCCGTCCACCATCGGGGTCCAGAAGATGCCCGGCGCAATCGTCGCCACGCGGATGCCGAAGCGGGCCAGCTCGCGCGCCATCGGCAGGGTCATGCCGACCACGCCGCCCTTGGACGCCGAATACGCGGCCTGGCCGATCTGGCCTTCGTAGGCGGCGACGCTGGCGGTGTTGATGATCACGCCGCGCTCGCCGTCCTCACCGGCCTCGTTGTTCTGCATCAGCGCGGCGCCGGCCTTGGCCACGTTGAAGCTGCCGACCAGGTTCACCATCAAGGTGCCGGAGAAGGTGGCCAGCGGTATCGGGCCTTCCTTGCCCAGCACGCGGCCGGCGCCGAGGATGCCGGCGCAGTTGATCACCACGTTGAGCCCGCCCATCGCGTGGTGCGCGGCGGCGACGTTGGTGGCCACGCCGTCCTCGGAGGTGACGTCGGTGCGGAAGAAGCGCGCGGCGTCGCCCAGCTCCTTCACGGCGGCCTGGCCTTTCTCGTCGTTGACGTCGAACAGCGCGACCTGGCCGCCGTTCGCCACGAAATGTTGCGCCACCGCGTGGCCGAGACCGGAGGCGCCGCCGGTGATGATGGCCTTGACCTGATCGAGCTGCATGGGTGAACCCCCGAAGCGGATGCCGAAAACCCGCAATGGTAGCCGAGCGGCCGGGGTCGCTGCAGGCTGAACGGGAAACTCGCCGGGGCGGCCGGTTCATCCAGGGTTGGGCGAGCGGAGACATGCTTTGTGCCGGGCCGCACAGCGTGACCGGGCAATTGCCGGCATGCTGCGCGCCGAGGCCCACCCGATCCACCAGGAGGAGATCCACCCATGAACAAGCTGCTGACCCTGTCCGCCGTGCTGGGCGCGATGCTGATGCTGGCCGGTGGCCCCGCGCTGGCCAAGGATCACGACCAGGGCCACGATCGCGGCCATGATCGCCACCAGCGCGATGACGGCGACCATGGCCACTGGCGCGACGGCGATCGCGGCCACGGCCGCGGTCATGCCTACGGCCACTACAAGAACTGGCACGACCGCGGCCGCCACGAGGGCTGGTACCGTCGCGGCGGCTACCTGCCGGTGGAATACCGCAGTACCCGCTACGTAGTGTACGACTGGCGCGACGCCCGCCTGCGCGAGCCACCGCGCGGCTACCACTGGGTACGCAGCGACAACGGTGATTTCCTGTTGGTGGCGATCGCCACGGGTGTGATCGTCGACCTGCTGCTGAATCAGTAAGCCGGCTCGACCAATGAGGGCGTGCCCGCAACCGCGGGCACGCCCTTTATTTTGCGGAATGCCGACATGGACGTTGCAGGAGCGCACCCTGTGCGCGATGCCTTTCGTCACGTTGACAAAGAGCATCGCGCACAGGGCGCGCTCCTACAGGCGGCATTGGAGAGTGGAGGTCGGCCTCGGCAGCCGCGTGGCGGGCAGTGCCCGCCCTACGTGCCCCGGTCGCCTTCCAGAAGCGCCTGCAACGACCCTGGCGGCAATTGCGGAAACGGCGTGACCGCCATGGGCGGATTCCTCGCAGCCTGCAGCTCCTTCTGCCACACGCCCACGTCCCACCATTGCCCAAGCTTGTAGCCGCACTGGCGCCACACGCCGGCCGGCGTGAAGCCCATGGCTTCGTGCATTGTCACGCTGACGCTGCCGGGCAGGGTGATCACGCCGACGGCCTGTGTGATGCCCTGCAGCCGCATCACGTCGAGCAGCACGCCGTACAGCTTGCGCGCGATGCCGCGGCGCCGTGCATCGGCACGCACGTAGATCGAGGTCTCGGCGATCCAGTCGTAGGCGGCGCGTTCGCGGAAGCGGCCGGCGTAGGCGTAGGCCAGCACCTCGCCGCCTTCTTCCCAGACCAGCCATGGGTAGTGCTTGAGGCGTGCGCGGATGCGTTCCCGCATGGTGTCCACGCCGGGCAGTTCGGTTTCGAAGGTGGCCACGCCGTCGCTGATCGACGGCGCGTAGATCGCGTGGATGGCGGCAGCATCTTCGTCGCGGGCGGTGCGGATGGCGGCCATGGTCACAGCTCGCGAATGAAGAAGCGGTCGCAACTGAAATGCCCGGTACCGCCCATTGGCGCGCACAACGCGGTGAAGCCGCTGCGCTTGTACAGCGCCTGCGCTGCGTCCATGCCGGTCAGCGTTTCCAGGTAGCAGCGTTTGAATCCGTGCGCGCGGGCCGCGTCGAGGCAGCGCTGCATCATCGCCGTGCCGGCGCCGATGCCGCGCGCGGCGGGCAGGAAGTACATCTTGCGCAGTTCGCAGACGTCGGCATCCGCGTTCTGCAATGGCGCCACGCCGCCGCCGCCGATCACCGTGCCGTCGCGCTCGACCACGAAATAGCTGCTGCGCGGTTGAGCGTAGGACTGGTACATCGTGTCGACTTCGGCGTCGTGGATCGCGAAGCCGGGGCCGTCGGCGCCGAACTCGGGCATCACGGCGCGGATGATCGCGGCCATCGCCGCGTTGTCGGTGGGTGCGATGGGGCGGATCAGGAAAGCGTCGGTCATGGGGTCGCGGTGGGAGTCAGATAGGGGAGGCCGGCCTTCATCACGAAGACCGGATGTCGAAGTGCGTCGATCTGCGTGCTCGGGTCGCCGCTGAACGCGGCAAGGTCGGCGGCCAGGCCGGGCGCGATGCGGCCGAAGTGCTGCAACTGGCGCAGGATCTTCGCCGCCACGTCGGTGGCAGCGTGCAGCGCCTGCGCGGGCGTCATGCCGTCGGCCACCATCGCCGCCGGTTCGCGCCAGTTGTCGCCGTGGCGAAACACGCCGACGTCGCTGCCGTTGCCGATCGTCACGCCCAGTTTCAGGGCGGTGCGGAAGGCGTGCTCGGCTTCGCGCATGCGCTCGGTCGGTTCGCTTTTGCCGGGTACGTAATGCTGGAAATATTCGGCGGTGGATTCGACCGCGGTGAGCGTGGGCTCGTAGGCGGTACCGTGCTGCTTCATCAGCCTGAAGGTGGCCTCGCTGGCGCCGTAGCCGTGTTCCACGCTGTCCACGCCGGCCTCCACCGCCATCCGCACGCCGGCGTTGCTGGCCGCATGCACCGCGACTGGACGGCCGATCTGGTGCGCGGTGTCGACCAGCGCCTTCAACTCGGCGGGGGTGAAGGTGGGCGCGGTGGCCCCGTCAGGGCCGACGCGGTAGTCGCCGTAGATCTTGATCCAGTCGGCGCCGCGCGCAGCCTGCTCGCGCACCGCCACCATCGCCTGGTCGACGCCGCTGACTTCCTGCGCGCCGCCGGGCAGGGTGAGGTCCGGACGGAAGCCGCGCGGGCCGGGGCCGTAGCTGGCGGTGGCGACGATTGCGCGGGTGGCCACGAACAGGCGCGGGCCGGGGATCAGGCCTTCGTCGATCGCGCGCTTCACCGAGACGTCGGCAAAGCCGGCGCCTTCGGTGCCCAGGTCGCGCAGCGTGGTGAAGCCGGCGAGCAAGGTGTCGCGCGCGTGCTTCGCCGCCAGCAGCGTGCGGTAGTCCTGCGGCTCGGTCAGCACCTGGTCGTTCCACAGCGTCTCGTTGTACGGATGCAGGAACAGGTGCGAGTGCAGGTCGATCAGGCCCGGCGTCAGCGTGGCGCCGGGCAGTTCCACGCGGCGGGCATCGGTAGGTGCATGGATCGAGCTGGCCGGGCCGACCGCGGTGATCATGCCGTCGTGCACCAGCACCGCCCAGCCCGTGTGCGTGGCATCGCCGTCGGCCGTCCATACGCGTTCGGGCAACAGCAGCCAGTCGCCCTTGGGCGTGGTTGCGGCAGCCGCCAGCGAGCACAGCATAAACAGCAGAAGCGTCGCCATCCACCGGATCATCGGGCTTGCACGCATCGTTTTGTTTCCTTCGTCGATCAGGCTTTCGATGGTAATGATTCACACGGGACTGCGAGGCAAGTTCAACCGGAGGCGCGTGCAGCGAATACCCAGTCCTTGATTTGTTCGTAGGCCGCCATGCTCCGCTCCAGTTCGCTTTCCGGATAAAGCGTTTGCAGTCGCGTCTGCGCGGCATCCAGAAATGCCGGCAGGCGGAAGGGACGTGGGCCCAGATGGGCCTGCCAGGCCTCCAGCCACGCCGTCAGCAAGGCGAGCCGGGGCGCCTCATTCGCCAGGGCCTCGGCGGTCAGGCCGAGGTCGGGCAGGAGCGAGGTAGGCACGTCGAGGCCAATAGAGATGGCAGTGCCGTCTTCCATGGGCGTGGGTTCCAGTGCGGCGGCCGGCAGCGGGATGCGCGACAGATCCAGTTCGCCCTTGAAGGCGGACTGGCTGAGGGCGGCGTAGAGGGTTTCGAGATCGGTGAGGGTTTGCTGGTAGCGGGATTTGAGGGCTTCGATCCGTTTGGCAACAGCGGCAAACTCGCGTTGCAGTTCGGGTGGCGGCTTGACCATGGGGATTTGCTCGAAATCGCCCTTGGTCAGGATTTTTTTCATGCCCTTGGTGGCGTGACTCTGGATGTAGGTACGGCTTAGCTTGAACAGCGCGTAGAGAAAGATCGGATCAACGTCAGCCCCCGGCTGGATTGCGTTGATCTGCTGATTGAACGCTACTGTTCGATCAGTGAGGGCGGCGCGCCCGATAGATTCGACGCTGCCGGCGATGCAGGCGACCAACAACGCACCCGTATCGACCGCGCGCGAACGTTTGACTCCGGCTTCCGACAGGTATTCGGCGGCCTGGGTAACGACTGCGGTGTCAGCCTCGATGTTGTCGGTCTTGATCCACTCGATGTGCGGGATGTCGTAATTCGACGGATCGTTGCGGGGTGGTGTGTTGCCGGTGGTGATCTTGCCAAAGGCGCGTAACGGTGGCTTTTCCCAACCGCGATCATTCCGCACAGGGTCGCCAAACATCTCCAGAAACACGCTCTTGAGCAGTGCGTCGAGCTGCGCCAACTGCTGCTTGCGGCTGGCGATCAGGTCTTCCACCTTGCCCAGCAGGTGGGCGATGCGGATTTGGTCATCAATCTGTTGATAAGGTATTTTCGAGCGCTTTACTTGTGGAAAATGATCTGCATAACCGCGGCTATCTATGTGAAGTTGGGAAAGGAAGTAGAATAGGTACTTGTTATCAAGTATGGACTTATCCTTGGCTTCAAGTATTTTTACATTTGGTCCAGGGACGAAAGGGAAGTCGACATATTTGGCGCGCCGCGTATGGCCGCCGTATAAAACGATCGATGGAGATGGCCTGACGAGTAGATCCTGCCTGTTCGTCCTTCCCTCGATGAATTCGGAGCCTTGGCCGATGACTGCGTATTGTCCATCGGTTATCCATTCGGATTGGGGAAGCCCCTGTGTGCCTGAACCGCGTGAACGGACGACTTCTTCAAAGGGGAGCATTTTGAGAATCATCCCACCATCCCCTTCAGCTCCAGCAACTCCCCCACGATGCCGCCTTGCAGCTTGGCGAGCTCCGACGCATTGAGCTCGCCCACCTCGTCGCGAATCAGCCGATCCAGGATCACGCCGGGCGCTTCGTACTCGATTTCCTTGAACACCTCCTGCTTGTAGCGCGACAGCGACAGGTCGAAGCCTTCGGCCTTGATGTCCTTGTACGGCACCATGAACAACCGGTGGTTGCGGTCGCTGTCCTGCTGCGCGTCGCGCGCGTGGTAGCGGGTGACGATGTCCTGCAGGTCGCCGTAGCCATCGAGCTTCGTGCGCTTGTCGTCCAGCGAATAGCCGTCGGCCTGCATCTCGTAGAACCACACGTGCTCGGTGGCCGGCTTGCTCACCTTGTCGTCGCGGCCCCAGACCTTGGTGAACAGCAGGATCGCGGTGGAGACCCCGGCATAGGGTTTGAACACGCCGCTGGGCAGGGTGATGACGGCTTTCAGGTCGCAGCGCTCCACCAGCAACTGGCGCAACTCCCTGAACGCGCCGGCCGAGCCGAACAGCACGCCTTGCGGCACGATCACGCAGGCGCTGCCACCTTTCTTCAGCAGGCGATAGATGTTTTCGACGAACAGCAGTTCGGTCTTGGTGGTCTTGAGGTGCAGCGCCTCGTTGATGTCGCCCTTGTCGATGCTGCCGGTGAACGGCGGATTGGCCAGCACCAGGTCGTAGGTGGCTTCCTGGTTGTAGCTTTTGCTCAAGGTGTCGGTGTAGTCGATGTTGGGCTCGTCGATGCCGTGCATCATCAGGTTCATCAGCCCCAGCCGCACCATGGTGGCGTCGATGTCGTAGCCATACAGGCTTTGCTGCAGGATGGCTTGCGCCTGCTCGGTGAGGGTGGCGGCGACCGAGGTGCGGATGAAGCCGTCCTCGTCGGGGGTCAGCCCTTTCGCACCGGCACGCAGGGCCAGCTGGGTGACGATGTACTGGTAAGCGCCCAGCAAAAAGCCGCCGGTGCCGCAGGCAGGGTCGGCGATCTTGTGGCCCAGCTGCGGCTGCACCAGTTCGGCCATCAGCTTGATGATGTGGCGCGGGGTGCGGAACTGGCCGTTCTTGCCGGCGGTGGCGATTTCGGCCAGCAGCATTTCGTAGACGTCGCCCTGGATGTCCTGGAAGGCCTGGCCGTTGTCCTGCGAGTCTTTCTCCATCACCGCGAAGATCTCGTCGATGGTCTTCACCGCCTCCACCAGCAGGCTGGGCTTGGGGATGATGAACACCGCGTTCTTCATGTGGTGGGTGAAGCGGCTCTCGGCGCCGTTCAGGTCTTTCAGGAACGGGAACACGCGGGTCTGCACGTGGGCCAGCATGTCCTCGGCCTGCATGTGCTCCCATTCGCTCCAGCGCAGCGTGCGGCGGTCGATGGCGTATTGCTTCGGCTTGTCGTGGCTGCGGTATTCGGGCGGTATCCACTGGCCTTCGAAGCGCGAGGCGTAGGGTTTGCCCAGCCATTCGGCGTCGGCAGCGCGCTTGGCGTCCAGCTCGTCCATGCGCTTCATGAACAAGAGGTAGGTGATCTGCTCGATGGCGGTGAGCGGATTGGAGATGCCGCCGGCCCAGAACTTGTTCCAGAGCTGGTTGATCTTGTTTCGGAGTTCTTGGTTGTTCTGCAGCATGGTGCGCTTCTTTTCAGTCTTCGTGCTTGGGGGCGGGCAGCTTGCCGCTGGCCTTGACCAGTTTCTTTTCCTCGGTCTTGACGCGGCGCTCCAGCTTCTTGATGTCTTCTTCGGGCGGGAGGCGTTCGGGCCGGATACCGCGCTGGCTCAGCATGGCGCGCACGCTCTGGTTGTTCTGTACGTGCTCGCTGGTGATGGCCGGTTCGCCGTGCAGGTTGTCCTGTTCCACGTTGTGGTTGGTCATCTCGGTGGCTAGGTTCTTGGCGGCGATAGTGAGCGTGGGCAGGAAGTCGCCCAGTGGGCGGGTCTGGGTGATGCCGTAGCGATCTTTCATGGCTTGCGTGGTGTGGCCGCCGAACAGGGCGGCATCGCCCTTGGAACGGATGCGGCCGAAACCGGCATCGTCCACGCCGCGTTCGTAGATGTTCTGCGACAGGGATTTTTCCGACTCGCGCAGGCGCTCGCGCGCATCCAGGCGGGCCTGCAGGCGCATGCGTTCTTCGATCAGCTCCTGCTTGCGCGTCTGTATGGCGAAGTAGCTTTGCGCAAAGGCAATGGGCTCCTTGCGCGGGTCGCCGTTCTGCGCAATGAGGTAGCAGGCGTAGCGGGTGAGCATGAAGTCGTCGATCGGGCGCTTCGCACCCTTGCCGGTATCGATCAATTTCGTGACGCCGCGAAAATGATCGTCAGGGTTGTAACCGGTTGTTTCACAAGAAATGATGGCGCGGGCGATGGCGCTCTGGAAGTTCTCCCAGCGGGCGTAGCCCAGCGGTTCCATCAGTTCACGGGCGAACCAGAACTCCACGCCTTCCTCGGACGTGCGCTGGCTCAGCGTGTCGAAACGCTGCTTGAGCATCTGGATGGTGATCGGTTCCATGTGTGTGTTCTCCGTGTGCGGCCTCAGGCGGCCAGTTGCGTGGTCAGGTGCAGGATGTCGTGGATTTCCGCCGCGCTGAACACGCCGCGGATGCCTTGCGGATGGATGACGGTGAAGGGCGCGGCGATCAGGTCTTGTTTCTCCACTTTTTCGCGCTCGATGAGCACGTTGCGCAGCAGGGCGAGAAACTCCAACTGGCGGCTGTTCAGCGTGCTGTGGGCGCGGATGAATTGGTCGAAAGCCGCGCCAACCTGCTCAGGGAAGCTTTTCAGCGGCTCCAGCCCGAGGATGTGGCGGATGAACTGGATGAAGCTCGCCTTGCGGTTGCGGTAGACCTGACGCAGCAGGTCTTCGGTGATGTGCGGGTGTTCCTGGTGCAGGTAGTCGGCCAGTTCGGCGGCTTCGGCCTCGCTGACCGGCTCGCGGTGCTTGAGTTTTTGCAGCACGGGATGGGTGGCGGTGAGTTCGGCGATCAGGGCTTCCACCATTTCGCGATAGCGGGCGATGCCGACGGACTCGTGCTGCGGGCCGAACTCCACCCATTCCTTGCGGTGCAGGGCGTCCTGCAGGTTGAGGTGCACCGGTTTGGCGGTTTCGCCGCCGCCATCGCGAAACTTCATCAGTGGCGCAAGCTTCTCGATCAGTTCGTCGAACTGGTCTTCACCGGCACTGGCCCAGTAGTCAGGTCGCTGCGCGCTGCGGATCAAGGCTTCCTGCTGCTTGACGAAAGGCACGGCGAGCGGCAGATCGGCTATCTGTTCGACGATGGCGGCGCGGATGGTGGCCGCCTGAAGCTGATGTTCCTTGTCGTCGAACAGTTTGGCCAGCGCGTACTCGACCAGGTCGCGCTCGAAGCGCATGGCCTTGAAATCCGCGTTGGACAGGGTGCGGAACAGCGGCTTGATTTCGTGACGGAGGAAGTCGAGTCGGGGTTTGTCCAGCGTGATCCAGAAGTTCTCCTCGTCCAGCCGGGCCAGGGCGACGGCGGCTTCCTTGATGACAACCGAAGTGGCGGGCAGGGCGGCGATTTGCCAGCGCAGCCTGGCCACCTCGCGCGTGGCGGTGTCGGCGTGGCCACTGGCGTTGGCCTGTTCGATCTTGTCGATGCGCAGGCCGGCCAGCTTCACCGGCAGCGGCAACTGTGGCGTGGGTTCCTTGCCCTTGGGCTCAAGCTTGAAGTACTCGAAGTTGTCCCAGCAATCGAGGATCAGGAAGTGGTCCTTCTCCGTACACCACGGTTTGATCTTGGCCGGTTCCAGCAGACGCGTGCCGCGGCCGATCATCTGCCAGAACTTGGTATAGGAATACACCGGCTTGGCGAAGACCAGGTTGACGATTTCGCGCACGTCGATGCCGGTGTCGAGCATGTCCACGCTGATGGCGACGCGCGGCATGTCGTGGTTGGCGAATTGGTCGAGCAGGCCACCCTTGCCGTAGACGCGCGAATCGTCGGACACCAGCACCTTGGCCAGCTCGCCGTGGTGGTGCGGGTAAAGCTTGTCGAAGGTTTCCTCGATGCGGCGGGCGTGCGCCTTGGTGGTGCAAAAGAAGATGGTCTTGCCGGGCAGCACGCCGTTGGCGTCCTTGATGGACTCTTCCATGAACTCGCGCACGATCAATGCGTTGGTGCCGGCGTTGATGACCTGCTTTTCCAACTGGGTGCCATCGAAATTGATTTCCTCGACTTCCTTGCCTTCGAGGATCAGCTTCTTCTGGTCTTCCAGCGAGATGGTGCGCTTGGAGATGCCTTCCATCTGGAAGCGAGTCTGGATTTTCATGACCCGGAACGTGCTGAGGTAGGGCGGCGCGTGGTTGATCGCCTCCTCGAAGGTGTAGGCGAAGCTGGGCAGGCCGTCTTCGCAATCGAACAAGGCGAAGGTGTTGTGATCGACCAGGCCGGTGGGCGTGGCGGTGAGACCCAGGGTGAGCGTCTTGAAGTAGTCGAGCACTTCGCCGTAGGTGTTGTAGATGGAGCGGTGGCTCTCGTCGACCACGATGAAGTCGAAGAAGTGCGGTGACAGCGGCTGCGCCTCGTCGCGAACGAGGTTGAGCATGGTGGGGTAGGTGGCCACGTAGATGCGGCGATCCGTGGCGATCAGCTTCTCTCCTACGTTGGGCCAGCGCGGCTCATTGGGCAGGTGTTCCTTGAAGGCAGCCAGTGCTTGCTCACGCAGGGCGATGCGATCGACCAGAAACAGCACTTTTTCGGCGTGGCCGGCACGCATCAGGGCGTCGATCAGGGCGATGCAAGTGCGGGTCTTGCCGGTGCCGGTGGCCATCACCAGCAGGAATGTGCGCTTGCTGGCTTCGATGCCTTCGAGCACCGCACGGATCGCACGGATCTGGTAGTCACGGCCGGCGATTGAGGTGTTGATGAACTCGCTGGTCAGCGGTTTGCGGTTGCGACGGATGTAGGCGAGGCGTTCCAGGTCGTCGCGCGTGGGGTAGCCAACGATCTTGCGTGGCGGCGCGTGGCCGAGATCCCAGAACCAGAGGTCGCGGCCATTGGTGTAGAAGCAGAACGGCAGCTCACCGCCACGATGGCGCCGGATGTTCTCGCAGTATTGCTTGGCCTGCTCACGCCCCAGCGCGGCATCGCGGCTGGCCTTCTTGGCTTCGACCACGGCCAGTGGCCTGCCATCCTTGCCCAGCAGCACGTAATCGCTGAACTGGTGGCCTTCGTAGGGTGTGCGTGGCTCGGCGACGCCTTCGGACAGGTTCACCAGAATGTCGAACTCTTCGGCCACCTGAGTGGGGTCCTTGACGTTCCAGCCGGACAGGGCCAGTTGCTGGTCAATCAGCTCCGTACGCGTCCGGGCTTCCGTTGTGGTCATATGTTGCCGGCCTCGATGGCTGCGTGGCTGGTCAGGAGGCATCCCCGGTTTGGCAAACTAGGGCCAAGCGGCCACCAGTATGTGCCAAGCGTCGTTGCCTTCTCAGTATGAGCCGGAAGAGCGGCCTTGGCACGCGTCCGGGCATCGCGTGTCTGCTGCGAGGCCCTGGCAATCCCGATATACCGCCAGGTTGCGAAGTGGTCAGTTCTCGCCGTGGTGGCTATTCAGCTCGTGGCCGTGCGTGCGCGGGTGACACGGCTGGCGGTGTCCTTGTGCAGCTGCGCGGCCAGCCATGCGCCGGTGGCGATCAGGAGATCCAGATCCACGCCGGTTTCCATGCCCATCCCGTGCAGCATGTAGGCCACATCCTCGCTGGCCACGTTGCCGGTGGCGCCTTTCGCATACGGGCAGCCGCCGGTGCCGGAAACGGCGCTGTCGACCACGCGCACGCCTTCCTCCAGGCAGGCCAGGATGTTGGCCAGCGCCTGGCCGTAGGTGTCGTGGAAATGCACGGCGAGCGCCGCCATCGGCACCTCCTGCGCCACCGCGTGCAGCATCGCGCGCGCCTTGGCCGGCGTGCCGACGCCGATGGTGTCGCCCAGCGAGATTTCATGGCAGCCCAGCTCGTGCAGGCGCCGCGCCACGCGCACCACATCGCTGACCGGCACCTCGCCCTGGTATGGACAGCCGAGCACGGTGGAGACGTAGCCGCGCACTTTCACCCCTTCGGCCCGGGCCTGCTCCATCACCGGGATGAAGCGTTCGATGGATTCATCGATCGAGGCGTTGATGTTCTTGCGGTTGAACGCCTCCGAGGCGGCGGTGAACACCGCGACCTCGCGCGCGCCGACTTCGCGCGCACGCTGGTAGCCCTGCAGGTTCGGCACCAGCACCGGGTAGCTGACGCCAGGCAGCTTGCGGATACGTGCGAACACCTCGGCGGCGTCGGCCAGCTGTGGCACCCATTTCGGGCTGACGAAGCTGGTGGCCTCGATGGTCTTCAGGCCGGTGGCGGAGAGCCGGTCGATCAGCGCGATCTTCACCGCGGCCGGCAGCAGGGTCTTCTCGTTCTGCAGGCCATCGCGGGCGCCGACTTCGACGATGTGTACGTGGTTGGACGGGGACATCAGATGCTCCGGTAATGGCGTGTAGAAGCGCACCCTGTGCGCGAAGCTTTTGCGTGATGTGAAGAAGAGCATCGCGCACAGGGTGCGCTCCTACAAATGCGGTCCGGTAGGGCGGGCACTGCCCGCCGGCTCTTGTGCGTGATAGGCGGGCGGCGGGCAGTGCCCGCCCTACAAGTGTCGGGTGATTTATTCGGCGAAGCGGACCAGCACGACGTCGGCTTCGACAAACTCGCCTTGCGTGGCATTGATGCTTTCGATGGTGCCCGCGCGCGGTGCCTTCAAGGCCAGTTCCATCTTCATCGCTTCCATCACCAGCAGTTCCTGGCCCTGTTCGACCGCGTCGCCGGCGCTGGCTTTCACCAGCACGATGCGGCCCGGCATGGGCGCGATGACCTGGTTGCCGCCGGCGGCGTCGGTTGCTTCCCACGCGAACGCGGCGGCGCGGCTGAAGCTGTAGCGCTGGCCATCGGCGTCGTGCAGCAGCACGTGGGCGGCGTCGACGTGCAGCGGCACGCGCTGCGACTCGCCGTCGAAGCGGGCGCTGAGGCAGTCGTCCGGCAGGCGCGCGCCGCGCACTTCGCAGGTGGTTTCGTCGTGGCGCAACCGGTAATCGCCGGCGTGGCCGTGCGCTTCGATGTCGTGGCGCTGTTCGCGCCAGGTCAGCGCCACGATGCGCTTGCCGGCGTGACCGATGCGCCATGCATCGGCGCGGGCCCAGGGCGAATGCGGATCGGCCGCGCTGCCCTTGATGCTGGCCTCGTCATGGAGCAGGGCGGCGGTGGCGGCGGCGAACAGCACGGCGTCGCCCGGCACCACGTCGCCGATCAGGAACTCGTCGAGGTGGCGGTCCAGATAACCGGTATCGATGCGGGCTTCGACCACGGCCGGATGGCGCACCAGCCGTTCGAGGAAACCGATGTTGGATTTCGGGCCGATGATCTCGCTGCCGGCCAGCGCCTCGCGCATGCGCTGCATCGCCTTGGGGCGATCCTCGTCCCATACGATCAGCTTGGCGATCATCGGGTCGTAGAAGATCGTCACCGTGTCGCCCTCGACCACGCCGCCATCGAGGCGCACGTGTTGCGAAGGACTCGGCAGGCGCAGCGTCTGCAGCTTGCCGGAGCCGGGCAGGAAGTTCTGGTCGGGATCCTCGGCGTAGATGCGCACCTCGATCGCATGACCGCGCGAGACCACCTCGTCCTGAGCGAGCGGCAGCGGCTCGCCGTCGGCGATGCGCAGCTGCCACTCCACCAGGTCCACGCCGTGGGTCAGCTCGGTGACCGGGTGCTCGACCTGCAGGCGCGTATTCATTTCCATGAAGAAGAACGTGCCGTCCTGCGCCACGATGAACTCCACCGTGCCGGCGCCGACGTAGTTCACCGCGCGCGCGGCGGCGACGGCGGCAGCGCCCATGTTGGCACGCCTTTCGGGCGTGAGGAAGGGCGAGGGCGTTTCCTCCAGCACCTTCTGGTAGCGGCGCTGCGCGGAACACTCGCGTTCGCCCAGGTGGATGATGTTGCCGTGGCGGTCGCCGAAGATCTGGAACTCGATGTGACGCGGGTGCTCCACGTAACGTTCCAGCAGCATCGAAGCATCGCCGAAGGCGGCCTGCGCCACGCGCTGGGCGGTGGCCAGCGCCTCGGGGAATTCGGCGTCCGAGCGCACGATCTGCATGCCCTTGCCGCCGCCGCCGGCCGAAGGCTTGATGATCAGCGGATAGCCGACCTGGTGCGCCTGTTCGGCGAGGAAGGCGTTGTCCTGCCTGTCGCCGCTGTAGCCCGGCACCAGGGGCACGTCGTGCCTGGCCATCAGCTGCTTGGCAGCGGCCTTGGAACCCATCGCCTCGATGCTCTCGGGGTCGGGGCCGATGAACACGATGCCGGCGTCCTTGCAGGCGCGCGAGAAGGCCGTGTTCTCGGACAGGAAGCCGTAGCCGGGGTGGATCGCCTGCGCGCCGCTTTTTCTCGCGGCGTCGAGGATCGCGTCGATGCGCAGGTAGGACTCGGCCGGCAGCGCCCCGCCGATCGGCCAGGCCTCGTCGGCCAGTCGCACGTGCTGCGCGTCGCGGTCGGCTTCCGAGTACACCGCGATGGTGCGGATGCCGAGACGGCGGCAGGTGCGGATCACCCGGCAGGCGATCTCGCCACGGTTGGCTATCAGTACACGTTCGAACATGCGGAGTCCCTGAAACGTTCGTGTCGATGCAAAGCTTCCAAACTAGCAGATCGCGGCTTGCGTGCAGGAGCGCACCCTGTGCGCGACGACTTTCGTCACGTGGCGCAAGGCATCGCGCGCAGGGTGCGCTCCTACGGTTGCGCGGCCCAGGCCGGCGCGCGCTTGTCGAGAAACGCGCCCAGGCCGTGTTGGCCTTCCGGTGACACGCGCAGGCGGGCGATCAGTTCGGCGTTCCGCGTGTCGATGCGCTCGGCCGTGGCCGGGTCGGCACCGGCGATGCGCAGCGCCAGCTGCTTGGCCTCGCGCTGGGCTAGCGGGCCGGCCTTGGCGAGGAAATGCAGCTGGCGCTCGATTGCCGCGTCCAGCTCCGCGCCCGTCACCGCGGCGTGCAGCAGGCCGAGGCGCTGCGCCTCGGCGGCGTCGAATACCTCGCCGCTGACGAACAGCCGGCGCGCCTGGCGCAGGCCGATCGCGGCGACCACGTACGGCGAGATCACCGCCGGCACCAGGCCCAGTTTCACCTCGGACAGTGCGAACTTGGCGCCGTCCACGCCGATGGCGATGTCGCAGCAGGCGACCAGGCCCACGCCGCCACCGTAGGCCGCGCCGTTGACGCGCGCGATGGTCGGCTTGGACAGGAACTGCAGGGTGCGCATCAGCCGCGCCAGGCGCAGCGAATCCTCGCGGTTTTCCTGCTCGCTGGCGGCGGCCATGCCGCGCATCCAGTGCAGGTCCGCACCGGCCGAGAAGGTGCTGCCGTTGCCGCTGAGCACCACGCAGCGCACGGCCGGATCGGCATCGGCCTGGGCCAGCGCGTCGGTGAGTGCGGCGATCAGGCCGTCGTCAAACGCGTTGTGCACCTGCGGCCGGTTCAGGGTGAGCCAGGCGACGGCGCCGCGGCGCTCGTTGAGGATGGAGTCGGTCATCGGTCGTCCCGGCAAATAACCCGATGATAAACGCAGCGCGCCACCACTACCGGCGTGGTGCGGCCGCCGGGGCAAAGGAATACAATGCGAACCATTCTTGTTTGGATTCCGCCCGTGCGTCTGTCCGAATTGCCCAAGGGTGCCCCTGCCGTGGTGGAGCGCGTGGATGACGCGCACGCCGCCGATCCGATCGCCCAGCGCCTTCGCGACCTCGGCTTCGTCGATGGCGAGTCGGTGCGGGTGGTGGCGGTCGGCCCGATGGGCGGCGACCCGGTGCTGATCCAGATCGGCTTCACGCGCTTTGCGCTGCGGCTTGCCGAGGCGGCGCGGGTCAGCGTGCGCACTGGGGTGGCTGCGTGAGCGCATCGACCCTGCGCATTGCCCTGGTCGGCAATCCGAATTGCGGCAAGACGGCGCTGTTCAACCTGCTTACCGGCGGGCGCCAGAAAGTGGCCAATTACGCCGGCGTCACGGTGGAGCGCAAGGAAGGGCGGTTCGTGGCGCCGTCGGGCCGGCTGCTGCAGATCCTCGACCTGCCGGGCACCTACAGCCTGGAGGCGAACAGCCCGGACGAGCAGATCACCCGCGACATCTGCGCCGGCACCTATCCGGGCGAGGCGGTGCCGGACCTGATCGTCTGCGTGGCGGACGCGACCAACCTGCGCCTGCATCTGCGCTTCGTGCTGGAGGTCAAACGCCTCGGCCGGCCGGTGGTGCTGGCGCTCAACATGATGGACACGGCGCGCTCGCGCGGCATCGTCATCGACGTGCCGGAGCTGTCGCGCCGGCTGGGCCTGCCGGTGGTGGAGACGGTGGCGGTGAAGCGCGGCGGCGCACGGGCGCTGATCGAACGGGTCGATGGCGAAGTTCCCCCGGCCGCGCCGCGCCAGCCGGACGACGCGAGCAGCCGCGCCGACCTGCATGCGCAAGTGCGCGAACTGCTGGCGGCGACGGTGACGATGCCGCGCGTCACCGCCGAGATCGACGACGCGTTGGACCGCTGGACGCTGCACCCGGTGTTCGGCCTGGCGATCCTGGCGGTGGTGATGTTCCTGGTGTTCCAGGCGGTGTACTCGCTGGGCAAGCCGATGACCGATGCGATCGGCGACGGCTTCGGCTGGCTGGGTGGGCATGTCGCCGCGTGGATGCCGGCGGGGCCGCTGCAGAGCCTGGTCAACGACGGCCTGTTCGGCGGCCTGGGCACGGTGCTGGGTTTCCTGCCGGAAATCCTGGTGCTGTTTCTGTTCATCATCGTGCTGGAGGAATCCGGCTACCTGCCGCGCGCGGCGTTCCTGCTGGACCGGCTGATGCTGTCGGTGGGGCTGACCGGGCGCTCGTTCATCCCGCTGCTGTCGAGCTTCGCCTGCGCCATCCCCGGCATCATGGGCACGCGCAGCATCACCGATCCGCGCGACCGGCTCACCACCATCCTGATCGCGCCGCTGATGACATGCTCGGCGCGGCTGCCGGTGTACGCGCTGCTGATCGGCGCGTTCATCCCGGTCCATTACGTGTTCGGCGTGTTCAACCTCCAGGGCGTGGTGCTGTTCGCGCTGTACCTGGCCGGCATCCTCGGCGCGATGCTGGTGGGCTGGGTGATGAAGCACATCCGCCGCGACAAGAGCGAGCATGCGCTGATGATGGAGCTGCCCTCGTACCGCCTGCCCAAGCTGCGTGACGTGGCGATCGGGCTGTACGAGCGCGGCATGATCTTCCTGAGGCGGCTGACCGGCGTGATCCTGGGCCTGACCGTGCTGATGTGGTTCCTGTCCACCTTCCCCGGTGCGCCGGAAGGCGCCACCCTGCCGGCGATCGACTACAGCTTCGCCGGCTACATCGGGCGCGGCCTGCAGTACGTGTTTGCGCCGATCGGTTTCAACTGGCAGATCAGCCTGGCGTTGATCCCGGCGTTCGCCGCCCGCGAGACGGCGGTGGCGGCGCTGGCCACCGTCTATCTGGTCGGCGGCGAGGCGGAGGGGCTGGGCCAGGCGCTGGCCGGGCAGATCCCGCTGGCCAGCGCGCTGTCGCTGCTGGTGTGGTTTGCCTATGCGCCGCAGTGCATGTCCACGCTGGCGATCATCAAGCGCGAGACCGATTCCTGGCGCAACGTGGCCATTTCGTTCGGCTACATGTTCGTGATGGCTTACACCGCGTCGTTCATCGTCTACCAGGTGACGAGGGCGCTGACGTGAGGAGACGCCTATGAATGCCGGCCTGCTGCTGCAGTACGTGGTGATCGCCATGGCGGTGCTGGCCAGCGTGTGGATCGTGCTGCGCAAGCTTGCCCGGAAAACCACCAACCGCTGGCTGGCTGCCGCCTCCATCCATTTCAACCAGCCCGGCCGCGGCGCCCTGGCGCGGGCGTTCGGACGACGCCTGCAACCGACCGAAGCCACCGGCGACTGCAGCGACGGCTGCAGCACCTGCGGCGCCTGCGGCCCCAAACCGCCAGCGACCGCGCACCTCGGTGAACCGATGCCGCTGGAGTTCCGCCCACGGCAGTAGGGCGGGCACCGGCTGCCGGCTGTTTCGCGAGATGACTCCTGCGGAGCGGCGTAGGGCGGGCACCGCCCGCCGGTGTTTCGCGGGATGACGGTGGCGGGCAATGCCCGCCCTACGATCCGCGCCGCCCTTTGTAGGAGCGCACCTGTGCGCGATGCCTTTCGCCACGTGACGAAGAGCATCGCGCACAGGTGCGCTCCTACAAAAAGCAAAGCGGAGCGTCGGACAGGCACGAAAAAGCCGGCTTGCGCCGGCTTTTCCATGCAACCCGAATCGCGCCCCAGCTTACGCCAGTTCGCGGATCTTCGCGTTGAGGCGGCTCTTGTGGCGGGCGGCCTTGTTCTTGTGGATCAGGCCGCGGGCGGCGTAGCGGTCCATCACCGGCTGGGCGGCGGTGAAGGCGGCGACGGCAGCTGCCTTGTCCTTGGCCTCGATGGCCTTGACGACCTTCTTCAGGGCGGTGCGGACCATGGAACGTGCGCTGATGTTGCGCAGGCGGCGCTGTTCGGACTGGCGCGCGCGCTTCTTCGCGGACTTGATGTTGGCCAAGGTAGAACTCCGGGATGCAGTGTGTTGGGTGGAAAAAGACGCCAATTATGCGGTCGATTCATCGACGCGTCAATCACTTGGGCGGCTGCGCCCGCGGCCGGCATGGCGCGCGGCGGCGAGGGTGCCGGCATTTTGCCACAACCGGGCCGTGATCCTGCCGGCGCGGGCTGTCAAACTGTGCGCCCCGTGCGACCCCACCGAAGGTAGAACCGCTGCCCATGAAGTCTCCCAGCATGCTCCGCGGGCTGCTCTCGTTCAGCAGCATGACGATGGTCTCGCGAGTGCTCGGCCTGGTGCGCGACATGTCGATCAACGCCGCGTTCGGCGCCAACGGCGCCACCGACGCGTTCTGGGTGGCGTTCCGCATCCCCAACTTCATGCGCCGGCTGTTTGCCGAGGGCTCGTTCTCCACCGCGTTCGTGCCGGTCTTCACCGAGGTGAAGGAGAAGGGCACGCACGCGCAGCTGAAGGAGCTGATGGCACGGGTGTCGGGCACGCTGGGCGGGGTGCTGCTGCTAATCACCGCGTTGGGCATCATCTTCGCGCCGCAGGTGACCGTGCTGTTCTCGCCCGGCGCGATCGACGAACCGCGCAAGTTCGAGCTGACCGTCGAGCTGCTGCGGCTGACCTTCCCGTTCCTGCTGTTCGTCTCGCTGACCGCGCTGTCCGGCGGCGCGCTGAACAGCTTCCATCGGTTCGCCCTGCCGGCGCTGACGCCGGTGATTCTCAACCTGTGCATGATCGCCGGTGCGCTATGGCTGTCGAAGAAGCTGCAGACGCCGATCCTGGCGATGGGCTGGGCGATCCTGGCCGCGGGCATCCTGCAATTGCTGTTCCAGTTGCCGGCGCTGCGGCAGCTCAACCTGCTGACCCTGCCGCGCTGGGGTTGGAGCCATCCGGAAGTGCGGAAGATCATGCGGCTGATGGTGCCGACCCTGTTCGGTTCCTCGGTGGCGCAGATCAACCTGCTGTTCGACACGGTGATCGCCTCGCTGCTGGTGGTCGGTTCGCAGAGCTGGCTGTCGCAGGCGGACCGCTTCCTGGAGCTGCCATTGGGCGTGTTCGGCGTGGCGCTGGGCACGGTGATCCTGCCGTCGCTGTCGCGCCATCACGTCACCACCGACACGAACGGCTTCTCGCGGGCGCTGGACTGGGGGTTGCGCATCACCCTGCTGATCGCGGTGCCGGCGATGTTCGCGCTGATGCTGCTGGCCGGGCCGCTGGTGGCCACGCTGTTCCAGCACGGGCACTGGACCGCGCACGACACGCACATGGCGACCCTGTCGATCACTGCGCTGAGTTTCGGCCTGCCGGCGTTCGCGCTGGTCAAGGTGCTGCTGCCGGCGTTCTATGCGCGCCAGGACACGCGCACGCCGGTGCGTGCGGCGGTGGCCTCGTTGCTGGCCAACATGCTGCTGAACGTGGTGTTCCTGGCGCTGCTGTTCGAGCTGTGGGCGCCGGCCGGGCTGAAGCAGCTGTCGTGGCTGGAGGGCATCGCCCGGGTGCCCGGCCTGCACATGGCGCTGGGCATGGCCAGTGCGGTGGCCGCCTACGTGAATCTCTATTTGCTGTGGCGCTGGCTGAAGCAGGCCGGCGTGTACCGGCGGCAGCCGGGTTGGGCACGGCACCTGCTGCGGCTGGCGGCGGCGTGCGCAGTGATGGTGGCGGTGCTGCTGGCCGGCCGCTGGCTGTGGCCGGACTGGACCCACGGCGTGTCGGTGCTGACGCGGCTGTGGCACCTGGCCGTGCTGGTGCTGGCCGGCGGCGCCAGTTACGTGGCCGTGCTGTTTGCCGGCGGCTTCCGCCTGCGCGACCTGCGTGCGACGTGAGGCTGCGTCGACCGTTCTATATACTCGCGCGATGATGAGACTCTCCAGGGATGTCGCCGGCCCTTGCCTGGCGCCCGGCGGCAGCGTGGTCGCGGTGGGCGCGTTCGATGGCCTGCACCGCGGCCACCAGGCGCTGCTGGCGCAGGTGCTTGCGCGCTCGCGCGAGCTGGTCTTGAGCCCGCTGGTGGTGAGCTTCGAGCCCTTGCCTCGTGCGTTTTTCTCGCCGCAACCGGTGCCGCGGATATCCAGCGTGCGCGACAAGCTGCGCGGCTTCGCCGCGGCCGGCATGCAGCAGACCCTGCTGCTGCGCTTCAACCGGGCGCTCACCGCGATGTCGGCCGAGGACTTCGTCCGTCGCGTGCTGGTCGAACGGCTGGCCGCGCGCGAGGTGTGGGTGGGCGCGGATTTCCGCTTCGGCCACAAGCGCGCGGGCGACGTGGCGTTGCTGCAGCAGATGGGCCCCGAATGCGGCTTTCGGGCCTGCACGATGCCGGAGGTGCAGTGGCACGATGCGCGCGTATCCGCCAGCCGGGTGCGCCAGCTGCTTGCCGCCGGCGACTTTGCCGCAGCCGAGCCGCTGCTCGGTCGCCCCTTCGTGATCGACGGCAAGGTGCAGCGCGGCAACCAGCTCGGCCGCACCCTGGGTTACCCCACCGCCAACATCCACCTGCGCGACCGGGTGAGCCCGGTGCAGGGCATCTTCGCCGTCCGCGTGGGCCTGGGCGAGGGCGAATGCAGCTGGCCCGGCGTGGCCAGCCTGGGCGTGCGCCCCACCGTCAACCAGGTCAGCCAGCCGCTGCTGGAAGTGCATCTGTTCGATTTCGAGGGCGACCTGTACGGCCAGCGCATGGCCGTCGAATTCGTCGGCAAGCTGCGCGACGAGCAGAAATTCGACGGGCTGGAACCGCTCAAGGCGCAGATGGCGCTCGATGCACGACGCGCACGCGAGCAGTTGGGCATGAATCCGCGACTGGCCGGTGCGTGAGCGCGAGGCGGTGCGTTGACTTCCCACGGGCCAACTCTTAGGATATACGTCGGTAAATGTATATCTTCGGGGGCGCGTCATGCAGGTTTCGAAATGGGGCAACAGCCTGGCTATCCGCCTGCCTGCCGCCGTGGTCGAGGCGCTGGAGTTGCGCGATGGCGACGACATCGAGGTGCACGTTGCCGGCGCGCGCGTGTTCGAGGTGAAGAAGGCGCCCGGCAAACGGGAGCTGTTGAAGCGGTTGCACAAGTTCCGCGGGCGCCTGCCCGCCGATTTCGTGTTCGAGCGCGATGGCGCCCACGAGCGTGGCTGAGGCTTTCATCGACAGCAACGTCGCGTTGTATCTGTTGTCGGCGGATGCGGCCAAGGCCGATCGGGCGGAGGCGGTGATTGCCGCCGGCGCGAGCATCAGCGTGCAGGTGCTGAACGAGGTGGCCAGCGTGGCGCGGCGCAAACTGGGCATGAGCTGGTCGGAGATCGACGAGGTGCTGGCCGGGTTGCGTGCCGTCTGCCCGGTGGAACCCCTGACCGTGCAGACCCATGACGCCGGTCGGCGCCTGGCCGAGCGTTACGGGCTGTCCGTCTATGACGCGATGATCGCGGCGGCGGCCTTGCTGGCCGGTTGCAAGCGGCTCTATTCCGAGGACATGCAGCACGGGCTGCTGATCGATCGGCAATTGCGCGTGTGCAACCCGTTCATCGCACCGACCTGATCGGCTATGTTGTACGGCTTCCGTCGTTTTTCGCGCCATCCACGCACCATCCAGCGACCACCACTCCGATGACCCACGATTACAAGAGCACCATCAACCTGCCGCACACGGATTTCCCGATGCGCGGCGATTTGCCGAAGCGCGAGCCGGGCTGGCTGGCGCAGTGGGAGCAGGTGGGCCGCTATGCGCAGATCCAGCAGAAGACCGCCGGCCGCGAGCGCGTGTTCGTGCTGCACGACGGTCCGCCGTATGCGAACGGCGCGATCCACATCGGGCACGCGGTCAACAAGATTCTCAAGGACATGGTGGTCAAGTCCAAGCTGCTGGCCGGTTACCGCGCGCCGTACGTGCCGGGATGGGATTGCCACGGCCTGCCGATCGAGATCGCGGTGGAGAAGAAGTTCGGCAAGCCCGGCGACAAGCTCGATGCCGTCGCGTTCCGGCAGAAGTGCCGCGAGTACGCGGCCGAGCAGGTCGACACGCAGCGCGCCGACTTCAAGCGGCTGGGCGTGCTCGGCGACTGGGAGCACCCCTATCGCACCATGGATTTCAAGTACGAGGCCGACATGCTGCGCGCGCTGGCGCGCATCGTCGCCAACGGCCACGTGCTGCGCGGCGCCAAGCCGGTGTACTGGTGCTTCGATTGTGCCTCCGCGCTGGCCGAGGCGGAGATCGAGTACGGCGACAAGGTCTCGCCCGCGGTCGACGTGGCCTACGACGCCGTCGATGCGAAGGCGCTGGCGGCGAAATTCGGCGTGGACGCCGGCGATGCCGTCGTCGCCATTCCGATCTGGACCACCACGCCATGGACGCTGCCCGAGAGCCAGGCGGTGTCGCTGGGCGCGGATCTCGAATACGCCTTGATCGAAGGGCCGGCGCGCGACGGCCGGCGCGTGCTGCTGGTGGTCGCCGGCGCGCTGGTGGACAACGTGGCGCAGCGCTACGGCCTGGAGCAGACGACGGTGCTCGGCCATGCCGAGGGCAAGGCGCTGGAAGGCCTCAAGCTGCGCCACCCGTTCTATCCGCGCGAAGTGCCGGTGATCCTCGGCGACCACGTGAGTGCCGAGGACGGCACCGGCGCGGTGCACACCTCGCCCGACCACGGCGTGGAGGATTTCGTGGTGGCGCGCGAATACGGCATCGGCCTGCTCAACTACGTCGGCTCGCGCGGCGCGTATCACGCCGACACGCCGCCCGCCGATGGCGTCGAGCTGGCCCACATGCACATCTGGAAGGCCAACGACGCCATCGTCGAGCTGCTGCGCCGGCGCGGCGTGCTGCTGGCGTTCTCGAAGATCGAGCACAGCTACCCGAACTGCTGGCGGCACAAGACGCCGGTGATCTACCGCACCACGCCGCAGTGGTTCATCTCGATGGAGCAGGCCGAGCTGCGCAAGACCGCGCTGGCCTCGATCAAGGACGTGCGCTGGGTGCCGGGCTGGGGCGAGGAACGCATCGCCGGCATGGTGGCCGGTCGCCCGGACTGGTGCATCTCGCGCCAGCGCACCTGGGGCGTGCCGATCGCGCTGTTCGTGCACAAGGCCACGCAGGAACCGCACCACGATTCCGTGGCGCTGCTCGAACAGGTGGCCAAGGTCGTGGAGCAGGGCGGCATCGACGCGTGGTTCGCGCTCGATCCGGCCACACTGCTGGGTGACCAGGCGAACGACTACGAGAAGGTCACCGACGTCCTCGACGTGTGGTTCGATTCCGGCGTCACCCACTTCGCGGTGATCGGCCAGCGGCCCGAACTGCAGCGCGGCAGCGCGGAGCAGTACAAGGTGATGTACCTGGAAGGCTCCGACCAGCATCGCGGCTGGTTCCAGTCGTCGCTGCTGACCTCCTCGGCGATCCACGGTCGCGCACCGTACGACGAAGTGCTCACCCACGGCTTCACGGTGGACGCCAACGGCCGCAAGATGTCCAAGTCGCTGGGCAACGTGGTGGCGCCGCAGAAGGTGATGGACACGCTGGGCGCCGACGTGCTGCGCCTGTGGGTGGCTTCGGCCGATTACCGCAACGAGATGTCGGTTTCCGACGAGATCCTCAAGCGCGTCTCCGACAGCTACCGGCGCATCCGCAACACCGCGCGCTTCTTGCTCGGCAACCTCGACGGCTTCGATCCGGCCAGGCATCTGCTGAAGGTGGAAGACAGCCTGCTGCTGGACCAATGGGCCGTGCAGCAGGCGTTCGACGTGCAGCAGGCGGTGGTGGCCGCGTACGAGCGCTACGACTTCCCCGAAGTGGTGGCGCGCATCCAGAACTTCTGCACCAACGAGCTGGGCGCGCTGTACCTGGACATCACCAAGGACCGCCTCTACACCATGCCGACCGACAGCCGCGGCCGGCGCAGCGCGCAGGGTGCGATGTACCGCATCGCCGAGGCGCTGGTGCGCTGGCTGGCGCCCATCCTCGGTTTCACCGCCGAAGAGATCTGGCAGCAGTTGCCGGGAGAGCGCGGCGAGAGCGTGCTGTTCGAGACTTGGTACGACGGCCTGGCGGCGACCCAGGGGGCGCCCGGGCAGCGCCGCTGGTGGACCGACCTGCTGGCGATCCGCGACGGCGCCTCGCGCGTGCTCGAGGGCATGCGCAAGGCCGAGCGGATCGGCGCGGCGCTGGAGGCGAAGCTGGTCGTGCATGCCGACGCTGCGCTGGCGGCACGCTACGCCGAGGTGGCCGACGAGCTGCGCTTCTTCTTCATCACCTCGGACTTCACCCTGGCCCCGCTGGCGCCGCGCACGGACGAGGCGATGAAGGTGGAAGTGGAAGGCGCCGAAGCGTGGGTTTCCGCCACCGTCAGCAATGCCGCCAAATGCGTGCGCTGCTGGCACCGCCGCGACGACGTCGGCAGCCACGCCGAGCATCCCGAGCTGTGCGGCCGCTGCGTCAGCAACGTCGAAGGGCCCGGCGAGGATCGTCGCTGGTTCTGAACCACGTTTTGTGGATTGCAGGAGCGGCGGGCGGTGCCCGCCCTACGACGGAGCGGTAGGGCGGGCACCGCCCGCCGGCTCTTCCCGCGCCGAACGCCGAAACTTCTCATTGCCGAGCCTGTTCCATGAATCCCAAACCCAACGCACTCCCCTGGCTGTGGCTGTCCGTCACCGTCATCGCGCTCGACCAGTTGAGCAAGTGGTGGGCGATCCGCGCCCTGCAGCCGATGGGCCTGCCGCATGAAGTGATCCCGGGCTTCCTGAACTGGACGCTGGCGTTCAACACCGGTGCCGCGTTCAGCTTCCTTGCCGATGGCGCGGGCTGGCAGCGCTGGTTCTTCGTGGTGCTGGCGGTGGCGATCAGCGCGGTGCTGGTGGCCTGGCTGGGGCGCACGCCGCGGCGCGACTGGCGCACCGCCTTGCCGCTGGCCTTCATCGTCGGCGGCGCGATCGGCAACCTGATTGATCGCCTGCACGCGGCCCAGGTCACCGATTTCATCCAGGTGTACTTCCGCCAGTGGAGCTATCCGGTGTTCAACCTGGCCGATTGCGCCATCACGGTGGGCGCGGTGATGCTGGTGGTGTTCGGCCTGTTCGCCGGCAAGCCCGCGGACGGCGTGCGACAATAAGCCCCTTGATGGGAGCCCGCTTGCGGGCGATGCCTTTTCCCGCGACGCCAGGAACAAAAGCATCGCCCGCAAGCGGGCTCCTACGGGACTCTGAATCGAGGTCGTCTTGGACATCCTGCTCGCCAACCCCCGCGGCTTCTGCGCCGGCGTGGACCGCGCCATCGCCATCGTCGAACGCGCGCTGGAATCCTACGGCGCGCCGATCTACGTGCGCCACGAGGTAGTGCACAACCGCTACGTGGTGGACAAGCTGCGCGCCGACGGCGCGATCTTCGTGGAGGAGCTGCGCGAGGTGCCCGACGGCGCCACCGTGATCTTCAGTGCGCACGGCGTGTCGCAGGCGGTGCGCGAGGAGGCCGCGCAGCGGCAGCTGAAGGTGTTCGACGCCACCTGTCCGCTGGTGACCAAGGTGCACATGGAGGTGGCGCGGCTGGGCCGGGTCGGTCGCAGCGTGGTGCTGATCGGCCATGCCGGACACCCGGAAGTGGAAGGCACCATGGGCCAGTGGAATCCGGCCAACAGCGGACAGATCCTGCTGGTCGAGTCGCTGGAGGACGTCGCCACGCTGGCGCCGAAGTTCCCGCAGGCGCTGTCCTACGTCACCCAGACCACGCTGTCGGTGGACGACACCAAGGCGATCATCGAGGCGCTGCGGGCGAAGTTCCCGAGCATCGAGGGGCCGCGCAAGGACGACATCTGCTACGCCACGCAGAACCGCCAGGACGCCGTGCGCCGGCTCGCCGAGGCGGTGGACCTGATGCTGGTGGTCGGCTCGGTCAACAGCTCCAACTCCAACCGCCTGCGCGAGCTGGCCGCCAAGCAGGGCGTGCCTTCGTACCTGATCGACGGCGCCGAACACATCGAGCGCCGCTGGCTCGATGGCGTGCAACGCATCGGCCTGACCGCCGGTGCCTCCGCGCCGGAGAAACTGGTGCGCGACGTGATCGCCCGCCTGCAGTCGTGGGGCGCGGGCGCCGTGCGCGAGCTGGACGGCGAGCCGGAAAGCATCACCTTCGCCCTGCCCAGGGAACTGCGCGTGGTCGGTACCAGCGGCTCGGCCAGCTTCTGACGCCGTCGCCGCAGGACACATCCGGTTGTCGCGACGAGTGCCGGCAAACCCAATGTGAGTAGGAGCGCACCCTGTGCCCCTACAAAACAAGGCAAGGGCGTAGGGCGGGCACTGCCCGCCGCTTCACCGCGAACACGCAAGGGTCGGCGGGCAGTGCCCGCCCTACGCGGTTGCGCGGCAACCGCGGGCACCGTAAAATCCTCGGCTCTTTGCCGGAATAGCTCAGTTGGTAGAGCGGCGCATTCGTAATGCGTAGGTCGTAGGTTCGATTCCTATTTCCGGCACCAAAATCAAGCACTTAGAAAAGGCTCGGCTTCTTCAGTTGAGCCTTTTTCTTTATCTAGTGTCCCCGTTTTGTCCCCGTGCTTATCGCTTGCGTACCTCTTGTGTTGTTCCCGTTTTGTCCCGATCGTCCGCTTGGCCAATGGCCTAAGTGCGACGCTACCTCTGTGCCAGGTGGTTCTTCAGCAGGAACCAGCACATGTTCAACGCGAAAGATCGGCCGAGACGCGTCATCTGATCCTCTGGTATGCCGACCGGACGGTGAGCTCCGGGACTTAAGAACCCGAACACACCGGCGAGGCCCTTTTCCTCCTCCAGCGTGATTTCGCCACTTATACGGAGGAAGCGCAGTACTTCTCCCCATTTTGCTGGGTCGTATGGCAGAGCACCGAGTGTTCTCGACGCTATGTCGGCAGCCACGTCGCCGGCCATTGTTTCCAGCGCTACGCGTGCGTTTACTAGTGATGCGTTGTAGTCAGGTGGCGACGCGCGGAATGAGTCTGCAGAATTCACTACCTTTGCGATGATCTCCTGAGCCCTGTGAGCCCCCGACGTTCGTAATGCCACGATCAAGTCATCTTCCATAGGAGCGGCGTCAGCGATCGACGGATCGGTCTGCAGGAGAACTTTGTCTTGGACGATGTAGCCGTCCAGTAGCAAGCACTGCGTGAGGTCGTGCATCCGTTCGTCGAAACGGTGCCTTGGGGTTACGCGAGCACGAAGGTCCCCGGTCGTTGCAACGAGTTCGCTCAACACATGCATGACAGTCTGATCGTCCAGACCGCGAAATACGTCCAGCAGACCATGCAGCAGATGTCCCGGCGATAGCGAAAAGTGTTCCACCCCGTACTTGCCAAGCATCACGATGGAGACCATTGGCTCTTGCAGCTCAAGGAATTGAGCGAGTGAGTGGCGGGTTCTTGTTCCGATCATTCTGTAGATCCTCGACCGCGGTAGGCACAGGCGACTTTCCCACAATCTAAACGGGACTGGTGGCCAGAAAGATGCGGGTGAGACATACCGTTCGGCCCTACTTTTTTTAACTAGGCGTCGATGTCCCTGCTTGACCGCGCCATCTCCGCGTTACGGCCGCTTTTACAAGTGCGCGCAACCGCAACTCTTCCGCATGCGCTACAGCTGCGCAGGCGGGGTTCGGCGGCGAACTTTCATTTGTAGACAAGAAATTTGATATAGAGGATAATCGGAGCGTTGCGATATGCCGCCATCGCAGCAGGTCTCGGTCGCGCTTGCCCGATGGCTCCTCGCCTACGTAGCTGCAAGAGGGTTTTCCCCGATGCAGCAACTCCTGACGATTGAACAAGTAGCTCTTCTCCTCGCCCTATCCCCGGTCACCGTCACTCACTGGAGCTATGGTCGCAGGGCGGCGCCCAAGCAATTTCCTGCTCCGATCAGAGTAGGACGTCAGCTCCGTTATCTGGAGACTGACGTCGATCGATGGATCGTTGCGCGGCGTGGCGGCGACCCGGTGCCCCCGGTGCTGGGTTGCGCCCAGCACACATCTTCCGTGCGTCGTCGGGGACGGCCACCGAAAGTCGCAAAAGCCTTAGTCCAGCCGACAGTGCCGGAGACTTGCTAATGACCGCGGACAACTCGTTCAAGGTTTCGCGGGCGCGGCGAGGGCCAGCCACGGATCCCGTCTCTAGGGCACTTACTGCCGACGCTGGTGCAGCGCAGGCATTTGTACGAATCCACGGTGACCGGTTGCTCTACGATCACACGAACGGTGCGTGGCTGGAGTTTGATGGCGTGCGTTGGGTCAAAGATGAATTCGGACGAATTGCACAACACGGCCTTGCGGTTTCCCAAGAGCTTCTTATCGATGCATCTCAGATGCTGTTACGGGCAGCTCGTGAGCGAGATCCGATTGAGCAAAGGCACCGGAAGGAAGAAGCGGAAAGACTTTTGGTCGCCGCACAGTCGCTACATAAGAAAGTCAGGCTAGATGCAATGATCGACCTGGCCGCCACGGACCCCAAGATCGCCGCCCGGCGATCGATGTTCGACGCCGAAGATATGATTCTAGGTGTGCAGAACGGCGTCATGGATTTGAGTTCGTCGCAGACATTGCACCGCCCAGGAGCCTCCCGCGACTTCATTGCCCTGCAAGCAGGCTGTGCGTTTGTTCCGACGGCCCAATGCCCCACTTGGATATCGTTTCTTGAGCGAGTTCAACCTGATCAGGAGGTTCGGACTTGGCTACAACGGCTGGTGGGCTATTGGCTGACCGGCCGTACAGCTGAGCAATCGTTCACGGTTTTCCACGGGTTCGGAGCCAACGGCAAGACTGTTTTCACTGAAACCATTCGCAAGCTTATGGGCAGCTATGCGGTGTCGGCGGACTTCGGCACGTTCACCGCCAAAGACAAGGGCAGCGACGCCATCCGAAACGACATCGCTAGGCTCGACAAGAAGAGGCTCGTGGTGGCATCAGAGGGGCCGGAAGGAGCACGGCTAGATGAAGATCTCATAAAGCGAATCACCGGCGGTGAGGAGCTGACCGCAAGGTTTTTGCATCGAGAATTCTTTAGTTTCAAGCCAAAGTTCAAGCTGGTCTTGGTTACCAACCACCGACCAGGCATTTACGGTACGGACCTTGGGATCTGGCGAAGAGTCGTACTCGTGCCATGGAGCATCACAGTACCGCTTGAGGAGCAAGACCGACGACTGTCTGATCGGCTTGAGGCAGAGCTTCCGGGCATCTTGCGCTGGGCCCTACAGGGCCTCACTGAATATCTCGAAAAGGGACTTAGCCCTCTACCTGCGCGGATAGCCGCGGCGAACTCCGAATATCAGCGAGATTCAGACATAGTCGGGCTCTGGATCGAGGATTGCTGCGTTCTTGATAGAGCATTGCGCACGGCAAACGGAAAGTTACTCAACTCCTATTCGTCTTGGGCGCACTCGTCTGGCCATCGGATCATGTCGATGAAGAGTCTCGGCGATCGCTTACGCGAGAAAGGTCTCACCCAGTGGCGAAGCGGCAGTGTGCGTGGGTGGGCTGGCATCTCGTGCACGTGAAACTGGCCCTGCCGCCCTGGCGTTCCACATATAGCGGCATGCCGTCCAGGTTGCCACGCTGATCCCTACCCACTCAGTTTGATGACAGATGTGACAGTTGTGACGCCGAAAGCGCTCTTTGCAGCAAATTCACCCCTCGCCCGAGTGATCCAAGAGATTCGTCACAACTGTCACATTTGTCGCAACATGCGCTACCTGAACTCGGTTCTACGCGACAAATGTCAAAGTGCCTTAGCCAGTGCAGATCGCTCCGATCTCAGGCAGGGCCGTTCGACCTTGATGCCGACCTTTCGAGCTGGGGCGAGCGAGTTCGGTAGGCGCCGAAGTAGGGAAGTACTGCTGGATCAGGACCAGGCCAAGACAGGCCGTTGGCGTGGCGGGCCCAGACTTTCTGTGCACGACGCAACATCTTCGCCGTTTGCTGGCGGATGCCTGAGTGCAAAGGACGCTGTAGCAAAGTATCGGTATACGCCTTTAGTTGGAAAGATTGGCCTCGACATGCCGCAGCTTGGGCAAGCTTCGTCAGGTAGTTTGCCTCTCGCCTCTCTGCAGCTGGCGTGAAACACCACGTCCAGTGAGTTCCCCCGCCTATCGCTCGTGGTTTTGTCGAGGTGATAAGCACGTAATCTCCCCAGACGAGTCGCTCTGATCGGATATCGCGCAGGCGTTCGCGCAACTTCACTTCGCCGTGACCTGTTTCAGTGACGAGTAGAACCCAACGGACCATGTCACCTGGGAGACGGGCGCCAATCAAATAGGTGCAGCACTGGCCGCGCTTCTTCCTCCATTGACGGGCCGACGGGCTCAGGTCCGTTTCGTACAGGGTGGAAAATTTTTCGACCAAGCTATCCCATCGAACCGACTTGACGTCACCGGTTTGCCACAACGGATAGACGTTAGCGAGCCGGGAAATCATCCGCTGAGCATCCGTTTGCGTGTCGAAAAAATCGTTCACACCACAGCATCCTGTGCAGATGATATTGTGTTAAAAGATATCATAACTATCTGATGAAGCAACAGCATGGTAGACATTTTGTATCGTGCAAATGATGTTCCTTCGACGAAATGGGTGTATCACAGAAATTGCGCGCGCTAGAGGACACGAAAGAGCCTCGACCGACCCGAAGGTCCTGCGTCGGACGTAGGACGTAGGACGTAGGACGTAGGACGTAGGCTCGGGCGAGCCAGCGGCTAGAAGCTGATGGGGTTCTGATACATTCGGCGTTATGACCACACAGGAATTCGAAGACGAGCTTCCGGCTATCCGCGAGAGCGCCTTCCGCGCCCGCGAGTCAATCGACAGAGCCTTGGCTTCGCGCGCCACCCACGAGGTGGAGGCGCCGGCCCGTGCGGAGTCTGCTCGTCGCGCGGCGAGCCGGGAATGGAAATCATGGACGCCTGCCCAGCGTCATGCGGTCGGCCGGCTTCTTGGTCAAATTTAGAGCTTGGGAAGTCAGCATGGCGGACGTCAACTCGCGAGGGCGAAAGCGCGGCGATGAACTGCGTAGGGCCGGGTTGCGCCCAGTGCAGATCTGGGAGCCTGACACGCGGCGCCCGGGATTTACCGCCGAATGCCGGCGTCAGTACCGCCTTGTTGCGAAGGCGGACCAGGCAGACGGTGCGCTGCACCGATTCATGGACGAGGTGCTGTCTGATGTTGAGAGCTGGACGCCGTAGTTGGCTCAGCTATTCGCGCGCGGCGAGTTTGGAAGGTCAAAAAATCAGGCCTCACAGCCCGCGCTATAGCGGAGCGGAGTCCCTGGGGACGATGAAAAGGCAATACTCGCCGCGCTCGATGAGCTCGAGTGCGCAGGCTTTGCGCGTCTTGAGCCGGTGCAGGAAGCCGACGGAACTTGGACAACGAATGCTCGGGTCGCTGCCGTCTCCTAGGATTCATCCACGATTCCGCGATGCGCAACTTTTTTTACAAGGCAGCATCGAGACAACTCCTGTGAACCCACCGACAGGAGACAGTTCTCATGCGTCACCCCCGCTTGATTCGCTTCTTGCAATTCCTACGCAGTTCCGCGGTCCGCCATACCTTCATTGGGACTCTTCGACGTTTATGCGTTGCTTCTTTTGTGGGCGCTTCATGGCTCACCTACCTAGGTAAGGATGGACCGGCTGTTTGGTCTCTATGGATCGCGGGCCTGAGTTTCCTGGTTGCAGGGCTGATCGCGAGCCAGGAGGGATAGATGATGCCGTTTTACATCTTGGTTTATTCCTTGGCAGCCCTAGCCTTAGTTGTGGCCTTGTTGATGCACTGGCCAAGGCTCCATGATAAGGACAAGCGTCAAAACACCCGCAAGAAGCGGACCTGAGTTCATCACGAGAAGCCACGAGCATCTGCTCGTGGCTTTCTTTCATGGAACTTCTGGCGACTTCACGCCGTCCTTTTTTTACAAGTCGACACATCGACAACTTCATTCGAACCGGCCTCCCTGGGATCACAGGCCATCCGGAGCGTGGGTACGGCAAATGCCCATTCGGCTGCTCGTTCGCGAGGGCGTGGACTTATTTGGCGCGGCACCGGTGGAGCTGGCGGCCTCCCCATGCCTCCTCCTTCCGGGAGAGGGCATGGGGAGGTCGCCAACCTCCACCACATCACAGAACGCCACGGGGCGTAGCCCCTTGGAGGTCGCCAGCCTCCTGCCTCGAATCGCCAGTTTGAGGAAGTTGCTCATTAGCGCCCGTTGCCCGTAATTGGGCTCAGCGGGTGCGAGGGAGGCTACGGTGGGTAAAGCCGTACGCATCATGCGTACGAACAAACCATCGTTTCTATCCCTTCCACCAAAAGGTGTTGGGCGACCAGGGCACGGATCACCAGGCAACTGGAAGGGTCCTGCCGGAAGGGAAAATGGGTGTGAGTCCCATCGGCGGGGTGCAGGAAACTGCACAACGCCTGCCACACACGCAGGCCGTCAGGCCGATCGAGAGATCGGCATCGGTGCCACGCGCGAATGCGCGCGGAGTCATCGACCTACCACGCGGTGAACCGGGTCGCGCCGGGAAGCAGCATGGAGGGGCGGGAGCGTAAACGTGTAACGGCACCTAGCCATGGTGCTGTGTGGAGCTTGTCTAGCCGACTAGGTTAGTGAACTGCGATGGATCAAAGGCATGCCGACGTAATCGAGCCGCTGTGGAGCATCGGGCCGATGAAAGCTGGAGACGCGCCAGCAAGGGTAGCGACATGTTGACGAGGTCCTAGGCGAGACAAGATTGACCCATCCGGAGAACTGGGCAAGTAGCAGTCGAGATCGGCACCTTGGCAGGTGTCGGTGCGCACGTAGCGCGTGCGAAAAAACTCGAAAGCTGCGAGAGCGAACCGCGATCAGGGAGTAAAGCGTGATCTCGAAAGGACACGCGAGTCAGGCATGACCTGACAGCTTCGGTTGGCACCGAAGACGCCAAAAGCGGGAGTGAGTGACGAATCGTTCGGGGCCGGGAGGCCCATGTGATGAAGCGTGCCCTGCTTGCCGGTTGGCGCCGGCAGGCAGGCTTGTGCCCCGGGGTGGCACCCGGAGCAAATAAAGCAAACTCGAGCGGCATTTATGGCCGTCGAGTTCGTCCCTGCGCGGCATCTGCCGCACCTTCAAAGGAAAACCTGATGGAAATCACTATCAATGTGCCGACGTGGATGGCTCGCGATCTTGCAGCCGATACCGAGAGCAAAGAGTTTACCGCTGAAATCGTTGAACGGGCCATGCTGGCCTACTACAAGGAGTTGTATGACCCCTTGACCGGTCAAAGGACGAAAGTCCATTTGGGCGGAAACTTCTAGCAACACAGCGTCCCCCAGGCAATTGCCTGGGGGACGCGATCTTGTGCCGATCGTCTGGAGAGCTCACGAGCACCTTTGCCACGTGACGGTCACTACGGTGTGACATCGCTGATGTCTGTCAGTCGGAGACCCCATTGCTTCAAATGGGGCAGCCGAGTGGACGGCAACACGCATGTGCCAACCATCAGGTGATGGATTTTGCAGATTGCTACCAGATTGGCCAATAGGTTCTGGCATATGTGACTAGGCTCGTCGGGCTTGACCGGCGTCGCCAGCCAGTTGACCATCGGATCAAAGGACCCTTGTCACCCAAAGCAGACATCCGACTAGCTGGCGAATAGCGAGTCTGGGTCAGGATTCGCAGCCGCTAGTTGGCACGATACACGCCGCCTAAGGTTCCTCGTATGGACAGCAAAGAGTTATTGAACGTCATCGCAGCGGCGCTGACTTCGGTCACGGACCCGCACTACTACGAGGACGAGCGAGGGTTCCAAGGTGAGTTCTACGCGCAACTGCGCCTGCGGCTGCGGGACATGGCGCTGTCGGAGGGCGCGTTGCTTCGGGAGGAGTACCAGAAAAGGTTGGCAGAGCATGGTCTGCGGATCCGTCCGGACATCATTCTCCACGAGCCGTTCGATCCTGGTCGGCATCGTGGTCGGGATGAGGGTAACCATGCGGTGATGGAACTTAAGCGACGTGCCACTCCCGGCACCGCCGCCAATGCGTTCACGAGCTTGGTCGCGATGATCGACGCCCTAAACTACCCGCTCGGCGTTTTCATCAACGTCGATTCGCCGAAGACCTGGGCGGAATCGGTGCCCGAAGCCCATCGCGCGCGCATCGTCTGCCTGGCGGCCCATCTCGATGAGAACGGCGAACCCCTGGTGGTTTGCGGCTGAGTCAGGGCTCAGGTCCCGGTTGTCGGAAATCGAGTCGGGTCCCTCGAGCTTGCCGCTGATCCTGACCGTGCCTTGACGGTCTAGGGCAGCTGGTGTTTTCTCCGGACATGGCCAGCATCCATACGCTCAACTCGCGCGGTAACGTCATGCTCCCGACGCTCCGCGAGCACTTCGCGTGGACCGATGCACAGGCCTTTCGGGAAATCCAACACTTCCACCACGATCTGCTAGACATCCTTCGCGCGAAGCGCATCGACTACGCCTCCCTGCGAAGCGCGCTGACCCCGCAGCCGACCAAGCACGAGGCGGCGTTTCTGTTCGACGAGCACCGCTGCGACAACACGTTCGTGCCTGGCGTGGAATGTGCCGATGCGCTTTTCAGGGCTCTCGACCCCAAGACGACCCATAGCATCCTCGGCGGCGAGCTGGTCGATGATCGAGACGAGATCGCGCGCCCGCTGCTGGCCCGTTCGGCGGTGATTGCCAAGGACCTCGATTTCAAGCACCCGTGCTTCTGCTACGTCCTCTATGTCAACAACCTCTCGGCAGGGAGCGTCGCCTCCATCGACGGCAAGCTTCGGGCGAACAGGGCCTATCTCGGCTACGTCCCCTGCACCTATGCGAGTCTGGCCAAGACCTTCGTCTCAATGTGCTTGGTCCACCTGACGGTCAAGCAGGGCGGTACTGTGATCCTCGGTCACGAGGATGACCGCCCGAACACCGAAAACCACAACCCGCATCTCCACGACTACACCGCGCTCGGGCTTCGGCTGAAAAGCCTCCAGTCGATGTACTTCAGCACTTTCCTGTCCTACAAGCCCGAGCAGATGTTCTTGCAGGAATCGGACGACGACTTGGAGATCGCGCTGCGGTCGATGTCAGAGGAGGTCGCGCCGCTAGCCGAGTTCACGGTCGCCATAGGCGACGACAAATTCGACAAGTACCTCAAGACCGCTAAGCTGGGAAAGCTCAGGAGGGCCGGCCTCGACGGCCTGGCCAAGACCGAACTGGAGGCCGTCATCCGCGAGAAGCTGCGGATGAGCTACCTCTACAACATGGAATGGGTCGACGAGGACACGCACCGGCTCAGCAAGTTCAACATCATGCTCGAGTTCCCGCGGCAGGACGGGCCGCCGGAGCGCATGGTGGTCGCCCTTGAATACAGGCCCGCCGAGCGGATACTGAAGCTGATCACGGTATCCTGATCGTGCCGGGCCGGGTGGCGGCATGACTGAGCTTGTCGCGGCGCAGGAAGCGGATGGGCTTGGCGCTACCTTTTTCGGCCTCCGTGCCACGCGTTCGCAGCAGATACCGACCCCGAAGCGGCCATTCGTCGCAGTGATGCTGGCTCGTGACCCCAGCCGCGCTGAGGTCGTGAATCCAAGCGACCCGGACCACTTGGGGACGCGGTCCGCTTTGTGTGCTCGGACAGGAATGGACGGCTGATTTCAAGATCCATCGCAGGAACGACTTGGCTGTTTAGAAGCAGACCGGACTCAGGTGACGATGGCCCGGCTATGTGGCCACCACGATCAGCGCGCGCATATCCGCTCAGATAAGAGCCTGATGGGCGGGTTCACCTACAGGGAACGCGCCCGGGGCTTCAGCCGCGGTGAATCCACCTGGCACTGGCAGTACGTCGCATCTGGGTGGATCGCATCCCGGACCAAGCTTGAAATGCGCGAAAAACACAACTTTCGGTCCGACTTGCCGAATACCTCGTGGCGGACGCATCCAGTTCTCCAAGGGCTGGTGGCTCGCGTGACGGAGCCTGCTGGGCGAGAGCCTGCGGTGAGCGTTTCCCCGAGTTCGTCTTGCTTAACGGCCCCTCCAGCCCCAACATACGTATGTCACTATGCGGTAGGGGGCCGTTATGCGCTTGGAATCCTTCAGGGTATGGAATTACCGCTCGATCAATGACAGTGGCGACATTGACGTCTCGCGAATCACAGCGTTGTTGGGCCGAAACGAAAGTGGGAAGTCGAACCTGCTCCGGGCGCTGCAGAGTCTGAATCCTGTCGGCGGCTTCGAGCCTCTGAATCCTATCAAGGACTTTCCCCGGCATCGCCGACTTGAGGAATGTCATGATTGGACGAAGGTTGTGTCCACGATGTGGACCTTGACGGACAAGGAGCGGCAGAATCTGACCAAGATACTGCCGCGCGCGGCGGAGGTCGGACAGGTCGAGATTGGGCGCAATTACAAGAAAATGACTGTCAGTTTCCCGGGCCTTCCTCCTATCGCTTTCGAAGAAAGCGATATCAAGACGAAGGTCAAGAGGATTGCAGCTGCCGTCCGTGCACTGGCACAGAAACAGGAGGATGGAGTCGCACTCAACAAGTCCGCGGATTCCTTCGAAACGTCCGCACTCGAAACGACTCACCAAGAGGACTGGGCGACGGACCTTGCCAAAGTCGCGAAGGCGCTACGTACGGCTCTTGCAGGGGCTGACGTTGACCTGTCCGACAAGCACGAGGAATCGCTTTCCGAATTGGAGGAGCTTGCGAAGGAAATTTCCAGTGATGGGGAGATTAAGCAGAAGGCCCGCAATTGGGTAGTTGAGGCGATGCCATCGTTTATTTACGTCGATGAATACCCAGAACTGGACGGGCATCAGGACATCAATGCATACCTTCACAAGAAGGAGCATGGACAACTTGAAGACATTGATCACAACTTCCAGAAGCTGTGCAAGGTCGCTGGGTTGAAGCCGGAAGAACTAAAGAAGCTGCTCGACCAGAATGACCAAGAGACCCGCAACCAGCTTGCTAACCGAGCAAGTGCAGTAGTCACCGGCGAAATCAAGAGGCTGTGGAAGGACCGCGCCCTCAAAATTCGTTTCAACCTAGATGCTCAGCATCTAGACACTATGATTTCTGACCCTACTGCCACCTACGACGTTGAAGTGAATCTCAACGAAAGGAGCCGTGGATTTCAGTGGTTCTTTGCTTTTTACATTACGTTTGCTGCGGACACGAAGGGTGGAGACGCTTCCGGTGCAGTGCTCCTCCTCGATGAGCCCGGCCTTTATTTGCACGCCAAGTCGCAAGGCGATCTTCTCCGTCACTTCGAGAGCGATTTCAGCAATCAAATCCTCTATTCGACCCACTCGCCGTTCATGGTTCCTACCCATACTCTCGATTCAATCAGGACGGTGAGCATCGCGGAGGATTTGGGCACCACAGTGACGAATGATCCGGCGGGCGATTCGCGGACCCTGTTTCCCCTTCAAGCGGCGCTTGGCTATGACCTTGCCCAAAGCCTGTTCGTTGGACCGAACAACTTGGTGGTCGAAGGAGTCACGGACTACTGGTACCTCAGCTCTGTGGGCGGTCACTTCGCCGATAGCGCGCTTCCGACGCTCAATCCCGAAATTACGATGACTCCCGCGGGTGGGGCGCAGAAGGTCTCCTACATGGTGGCCCTCCTGACCTCCGAGGAACTGAACGTCTTGGTGCTACTCGATAGTGAGAAGGACGCCAAGACCACGAAGGATGAGCTAGTGAAGAACAAGCTCATCGCCGAGCAGAATGTGCTGTTCGTGGGTGAATCTTTCCCGACCGCACCTGCCGAGGCTGATATTGAGGACATGCTCGATCCCGCGGTGTTCGAGCAGCTTGTGAAAGAGTCCTATGCTGCGGAGCTGAAGGGCAAGAAGCTCGTTCTGAATGCCAGCATCCCACGTATTGTGAAGCGATTTGAGGCTGCGTTCGCAGACCTCGGTATTCCCTTCCACAAGACCCGCCCGGCGCGCCTGTTCTTGAAGAAGATGGCCGCTGAACCGGAGAAGGTTCTGCCGAAGGAGAGTGCCGACCGATTCACGGCACTGTTCAAGCTGGTCAACGAAAGGCTCGATAAGTCGAGTGCGAAAGGCGGCAAGCCCTTCAACGCGTGAAAGGCGACGTCCCCCCGCCAATGACGCAGTGGTCAATACACTGGCGACGTCGGACAACTTGGCCGCCGGCCGTGGCCAAACTCGCTGGCGATGCTAGTCAGTTGCCGGGGCGATGATGGCAGGTGGCTGGCGTTTTGCAGGATTTCTTACTTGCCGCCTACTTGAACCAGGCTGGCGGACTGGGGGTCATAGGTCATGCCCTCGATAGAGCCGTCCCTGATCCTGGTCACGGCCTCGTCGATGGCCGGTAGCGGCACCAGGAACCACTCGCGGGGTTTTACCGGGTGGCCAAAACGGTCCTTGATGACCAGGTCGAGCTGCGCCGGAGCGAAGATGCGGTGCAGCAGGTTTTCCAGCTTGCTGCGGTTGATGCCCACCAGCTTGTAGGTGGCGATCACCTCCACCTCGGCCAGCAGATAGGTGGCCTCGTGAACCGCGTTGGCGATGCGGGTTTCAACCACGCCGCCGGTCACGCCGATTTTGTGGATCAACTCGCGGTGCTCAACGATGAAGGGTAGTTCCGAGCGGCTGCGTAGCACGTAGATTGTCCCACTCTCGACATCGCTGTCTTCGCGCACGCCGCTGAACAATGGGCCGGCATCCGGTTCGGTCAGCCGGCGGCCCGTCTCGTCTTTGTACAGGGCGCGCTGCAGGGAGCGCAGCAGCAGGTTGCTCTCGGTGCCGTTCGCGTAGATCACGCGAAGGCGCGCATCCGGCTCACCGTTTGGTGCACGGAACGTGTCACCTACCTCCGCCACGTACACCGTTTGTCCGCCGAGAATGAAGAAGTTGCCCGTGACGATGCTTGCATCCTTGCCGAACGCGCGCGTCTGCCGCACACCCGCCTTGAGGTCGGCATCAGCCTGCTTGAATAGCGGCTCGAAGCGGTCGAAGTCCGGGCACCGCTCGCGATTGGCGATTTCCTCGGCCGCCCGGATCTCGGCGCGGGGACGGACGTGCTTGAGTTCGGTGATGTCGCTGGAGCCGCCCACGCCCTTGAGTTCGGCCAGCAGCTCGTCGTCGTCTACTTCGCTTTCGGATGTTGCTGCCACATGCTCCGCGCTGCCCAACAAGCCCTGGCGGTCCAGCGGCTCCAGCAAGCCGCGGCACTCCTCCAGCGCACGCATGCGATCCAACCGCACCGCGTAGATGCGTTCGAAGATGTCACGATCCTCGCCGTGCTGCGGCGCGCGCCCATGCTGTTCGACGAAACGCTGGATATCCTCGAAGCCGGCGACGATGCGCTCCTCGCGCAGCGAGCGTCCACCTTTCTTTGCGGGCTGGGCGAATTCGTCCAGCTCGGCGCGCAGGTCGTCGAGCTCACTCATAACGTCCCTCGTCCTTGTAGCGAACGAACGCCGCGGCACCTTCGGCCATGCGCTTTTCCCACGGATCGGTCGCGCTCACCGAAGGCAGGCGACCTCGATCCTTCTTGAACTTCACGGCACGGATGGCCAGCTCCTTGGCTTCATCCGGCGTCAGGTTGGTGCGCTTGCCGGCGATTGCTGCAGCCACCTGCTTCAGGCTGTCCTCGCTCATGCTCTTGGCGAGGATGGCGTAGGCCTCGCTGAACGGGTTGATACGGTCGATCAGGTCGATGTCCAGCTCGCGCACATCCATTGCGAAGCGGCGCACGCCATCGATCAGCGCCGTGTTGGCGGGTGGCTTGCCGTCCTCTTCTTCCGTCGCCAGCTTCGCCGCCTGCTGGGTCAGGCTCAGGGCGGCGATGGCGTGCTGGCGCACGGCTTCCTGATCCGCCTCGTCGAGCTCGGGGTATTTGTCCTTGATGATCTTGCCCATGCGCACCTGGGTCAGTTCCTCGGGCACTAGCTCCTCATCGAACAGCCCACGCTCGATGGACGTCTTGTCCTGCACGAAGGCCGCCACGACCTCGGTGAGGTCTTCCCGGCAAATCCGGGTCGCTTCCTTGCTTTGCGGCTCGGCCAGGCCCTTGATCTCAACCTGCACCTGCCCGCTGTCCGGGTTGACGCCCACGTTGCACTTGTCTGGGTCGTAGCCTTGCTCGCCGTAGTCGAAACCGGGCGTGGCCTCGTTGGCAGGGTTCTTGGGGCGGAACTCGAAGCGCGGCGCCAATACTTGCTCCATCAGCAGGCTGGCCGCGATGGCTTTCAGGGTGTCGTTCACGGCTTGGGTAACCGCTTCCTCGGAAGCGTCCGGCTCGGCGATCAGGTTGGTGAAACGGGTGCTGGTCTTGCCCGGCGCATCGCGGGTGGCGCGGCCGATGATCTGCACCACTTCGGTCAGGCTGGCGCGGTAGCCCACGGTCAGTGCGTGCTCGCACCAGATCCAGTCGAAGCCTTCCTTGGCCATGCCCAGCGCGATGATGATGTCCACGTGGTCGCGGTTGAACTTCTGCGCCGGGTCCTTCAGCGCTGCGGCCACCTTGTCGCGCTTGCCTGGGTCGTCGTCCACCAGATCCGCGATGCGCAGCACGCGGCCTTCCGACGTCTTCACCAACTGGAAGCCGGTGGCCGGGTCGGTACCCTGCCATTCACCCAGCGTGCCGAGGATCTCCTCGACCTCCTTGATCTTGTCGCGGGTGCTTTCCCGCGAATTGACGTTGGGGATGTGGACGATGGTCTTCTCGGCCGGGTTCAGCACCTGGATGATGTCGTCGACGTAGGAGCCGGAATAGAAGAAGTAGCCGATGTCGAGCCGCTTCAGATACTCGTAGCCGTTGAGCTGCTCGTAGTAGGTGTAGGTGACGGTGTCGAACTTCGACTCGTCCGCAGGCGAGAGCACTGGCACTGCGTCGCCGCGGAAGTAGCTGCCGGTCATCGCCACCAGGTGCACCTTGTCGCGCTCGATCAGCGCACCGAGCTGGGCGCCCAGTTTGTTGTTCTCGCTGTCGGCGGAAACGTGGTGAAACTCGTCCACGGCGATCAGGCGGTTGTCGAATGCCTCGACGCCGAACCGGTCCACCGCAAAACGAAAGGTGGCGTGCGTGCACACCAGCGCCTGGTCGTCGCTCTGCAGGAACCGGCCCAAGGCCTCCACCTTGCCGCCGTTGTCGCCGCCGGGTGCATCGCACAGGTTCCACTTCGGTTCCACGTGCCAGTCGGCCCAGAAGCCGGAGCGGCTCAAGGCCTCGTCATGGAAGCTGGCGCCAATGGTGCGTTCGGGCACCACCACGATGGCTTGCTTCACGCCTTGGTGGCGCAGCTTGTCCAGCGCCAAGAACATCAGCGCTCGGCTCTTGCCCGACGCCGGCGGCGACTTGATCAGCAGATACTGCTCGCCGCGCCGTTCCCACACACGCTCCTGCATCGGCCGCATGCCCAGCGCGTTGACCCTGGTCGAACTGCCGTTGCGGGCATAGGTCACCGAAACGGATGGAATGGATTTCGTCGCCTCGCTCATGTGCTGGCCTTCCCCTTGCGCTTCCTGCCCGGCCCGGCGGCCGAGGTCATCGTGGTGTACAGCTCGAACAGCTTTTCCAGCCGCTCGGTGTCGTTGCGGAAGCGACGACCGAGGTAGATGCGCTCCAGTACCTCGTCGTTGCGCTCGTGCGCCTCACGCAGGTCGGCAGGCATCTTCTCCGGGTCGTACAGCTCGGCGATGGTGGCTGGGAAATGCGCCTCGCGCGCGAGCAGGATGTCCTCGGCGCAGCGGGTCAAGTCGGCCTTGTTCTTGTCGGAGAGCGTGGGCAGCGGAAAGGTGTTCCAGCCGAGGGTGTTGGAGTAGCGGTAGCGCGTCTCCAACTTGCCGCAGACGGTGGCGATCCAGACCAGATGCAGCTTCGACGCGATCAGGGCAAGGTTCCAGAGCGGGGCGTCGTAGAGGGCGAAGGCTAGGTTGGAAACAATGGTACCGGCAGGTTCAAAACCGCAAGGCAGGTACTCGCGAGATTCGGAGGAGACGCTCGGGACAATGATGATGGTCTCGTCACCCGCCTGGCGCACTTCTGCAAACCGGTACGGGGTAGCCGCAAGGCTCTTGGTGGCGGCGCGATCCGACTTGGCGCGTTGCCCACGCACCGCCTCGAAACGTTGCCGCAGCCAAGCGTTCTTGTTGGCAACACCATAGTCATCCGCTCCAACCCAAAGGCAGCGGCGTTCAATACCTCGAATGAATTCCTGGGAACCGAGGAATGGGCGAACAAAGTTCGTAGGCACGCCGTGATTCTGGGTGGCAGCGGTAGCTTCCTGCATTTCCAGCAGCAGGAAGCCGCCGTCATTAGGCATGTTGCCGAAGCTCATTTCGTGCAGGCCGCTCAAAGGCCGTGCGGCCGCTTCGACAATGACGTTGGCTGCCGGGACAAGATAGGCGTTGATGTTTTCGACCGTGTGCACGATCGTGCCACCCGCACCGTCGTCCGCAAACAAACGATGCCCCAAGCCTGGATGGTTGGAGATGCCAATGATGGCAACTGTGACCCCGGCATTGTGGCTAGCGAGATTCGACCATTTGAACGAGGTATGGGCGAACGAGATTTCGTGCCTGGCGGTGAAAATCAGCGGCCACAGTGTTCCGACTTGCCGTCCTTGGCAGATCGAGTTGGTTGCCACGAACGCAGCTGTCGCGAGCGTCGATCTGCCGTAATCGGCTGCCTTCATGAACCAAGCCGCCACGTAATCAAGCGACTTCCAGTTCGTTGTGCGCGCATCAAAAATGGCTTTCAAGTCAGACTTCTGTTCGTCGGTCTGGCGCTGGCTTCCGAGATACGGCGGATTCCCGCAAATATACGTCTCTCCGCCCTCGTTCTCGAAGTCGATCTGCGCCTGATCCAGCGGCGACTCGAACAGGTCGTCTGCGGTCAGTTTCACGCCTGTGCCCGTGGGTGGGCACGCGCCAAGCCAGTCCAGCCGCAGCGCATTGCCGCAGGTGATCCAGTTCTGCGAGTCCAATGGCAGGAATTCAGCCAGCGCCTCCTTCTGTCCGCGGTAGAGCACATCGCACTGGTACTCGGCAATGATCAGCGCGAGCCGGGCGATCTCGGCCGAGAAGTCCCGCAGCTCGATGCCGCGGAAATTGGTGAGCGGTATCTCGGTGCGGCGACCATCCTCGCCGCGCAGGTGGTTGACCTCGGCCTCGATCGCGCGCATCTGCTTGTAGGCGATCACCAGGAAGTTGCCCGAGCCGCAGGCTGGGTCGAACACGCGGATGCGCGCCATGCGCTTGCGCAGGTTGAGCAACTTGGCCTTGTTGTCGCCAGCGGCTTCGAGTTGCGCGCGCAGATCGTCGAGGAACAGCGGGTTAAGCACTTTCAGGATATTGGGCACGCTGGTGTAGTGCATGCCCAGGCTGCCGCGCTCCTCGTCGTCGGCCACGGCCTGGATCATCGAGCCGAAGATGTCGGGGTTGATCTTTGTCCAGTCGAGACTGCCGATGTGCAGCAGGTAGCTGCGTGCGATCTTGCTGAAGCGTGGCGTGTCCGTGCTGCCCGAGAACAGGCCGCCGTTGACGTAGGGGAAGCCGTCCGCCCAGCGCGGCAACTTGGCCGCCACGCGGTCCTTGATGGGCGTGTTCATGGCTCGGAAAATTTCGGCTATCACCTCGTGGGTATTGCCGGCGTCGCGCGTGCTCATCTGATCGACGGTGGCGGTGAACAGCCCGCGGCCGTTGAAGATGTCGGTGTCCTCGGCGAAGTAGCAGAACACCAGCCGCGCCATGAAGTGGTTCATGTCGTGGCGACGTTCGGCCTTGCCCCACGCCGGGTTGTCCTTCAAGAGCTCCACATAGAGCTTGTTGAGGCGGCTGGTGGCGCGAATGTCGAACGCGCTTTCGCGGATCTGTCGCACCGTGCTGATGCCGGCCAGCGGCAGGAAGAAGCCGAAGTGGTCGGGAAAATCCGTAAAGGCGCAGGCTACGGTTTCGCCGGTTTCCCGATCCTCGGCCTCGAAATCCGTGCCGTCGGTGGCGAGCACGAAGCGCGCCTTGGCCTTGGCCGTGGCTGGGCTCGCGCGCAGTGCGGCCAGCGTGGCCGACACCTCGCCCGGCCCGGCCACCTTGAGGTGGATGTTGCGCGTCTGCAGCACGCCGCCCACGTCGGACTTGTTGGACGTACCGGTACGCAGCTTCTTGAGCGTGGTGTCCTTGTTGCCGAACGCCCGTAAAAATGCGAACGGAAACTCTGCCGCATCGAAGGCTTCGAGCGCCAGGGCCGTGACGGCTTCTTCGATCTCGACGGCGTTCATGGTGCGCCTTGCCCAGCGTTGCCCAGCGGCAGGTACAGGGTCAGCGCGTCGGCCGCCGTTTCGCGGAAGCCGTAGCGGCGGTAGAAGGCCGCGGCGCGCTCGTGCAGCGCATCCACCAGCAAGGCACGGATGCCCAGTTCCGTGCGCAGCCCGAGGCAGCGTTTCACTACATCCTGCAACAGCGATTCCCCCAGGCCATGGCCTTGTTCGCCCAGCGTCACTGCTAGACGCGCCAGGCGCGCCACGGGAACAGGGTGACGCGGCAGACGGCGCCTGTCCGCCGGCGTCAACTCGCTCAGCGACAATTGCGCTGCGGCGAGCGAGTAGTAGCCGAGGATTGCTGATGGCGATGTGTTCTCGACCAGCACGTGCGTGGTGGCGATGCCGGCGCGGTGATGCTGGGTGGCCAGCTCATGCAGATAGCGGTTGAGCGAGGGCTCGCCGCAATCGAAGCCTGCGCGATCATGTGTCCGGCCATCCAGCCGTTGGACGACGAGCACGGCTCAGCGCCGCGCCAAGCCGCGTTCCATCGCCTTCCTGAGCCGCGCGTTGGGAGCAAACGGCTTGTCCAGCGCAGCAAGGAAGCGACGCGACTCTTCTGGCGACAGCGTGACGGAAAGCTCGGCAGCCATTACATTCTCGGCCTCGCGCAGCACGGCATCGCGCACGAAGGTGGAAAGCGGCACGCCACGCAGATCAGCGGCACGACTGATGCGTGCCTTGTCGGTGGGGTTCAGGCGAAAATCGAGGCGGGCGGCGGCAGTCATGGTGTTCTCCTTTGTACGTGATATTACCGTACAGGCCCACTGCCTGCAAACCGACGTTAGCCGGGGGCGCCAGGCCGGGCGGAGTATGGCGCCACTGTTACCCGAGCTTCTTGGCAAGATCAGAAGCTCGCGGATGGTAGTACCTCAGCACCATGCGCATGTCCCGGTGTCCTGTCACCTTTGCCAGTTCGTGTGCCTGCAGCAGATCGGCCAAACGCGACGTTGCTTCGTGTCGCAGGTCATGGAAATGCAACCCGGCCAGACCTGCGCGTTGGCAGGCGCGATCAAAGGCCTGCGTCACTGAGTCTGGCTTGAGTCCAAACACCTTGCCATCAATGCGTCGCGGCAAGCTGCGGAGAGCGGCAATTGCCCGTGTAGACAACGGCACAGTGCGCGACGCGCCGTTCTTCGTGTGCGGGAGATGGGCGGTGCAGGCCCGCAGATCCACGTGTTCCCAGCGCAGGTTGCACAGCTCGCCCCGCCGCATGGCGGTCTCTACAGCCAGCCGGATGAAGGTGCCCAGCTCCGCCGACCCGGTGGCAGCGCAAATGGCATCAATCTCGTCGTTGGTAGTGCGCCGGTTCCGTGCATTGGCCACGCGAGGCTTGGACACGGATTCGACCGGGTTGATCAGGGAGTCCATGCCCCATTCGCGGCGGGCCAGATTGAATACGCGTGAGAGCACGGCCAGCCGTCGGACGATCGTCGCTGGCGCGTGGCCATCTTCCCGCCAGGCATCCCTGACGGAAGCTACATCCGTACTGCGGATTCGTGCCATGGCTCGCCGCGCGATCGCCAAGACGCTCAACGCATGTACATGCGAGCGTTCGCGAGCGGGGTCAGCCTTGCGAGGAACCCATTCCTCGATGTAGCGGTTGAGACATTCGGAAAGAGTCGTGCTCTCGGCTTCAATGCCGTCACGCCAGACGCCACGCTCGATCTCGCTTTCCTGTTTCCGTGCCCACGCCTCGGCGTCGGCCTGCGTGCGGAATGTCCGAGAAATGGGTGGCGCATCGCCGCGGCGCACCTTTGCCTGCCACCTTCCGGATTCGCGTTGTGTGAGGGTTGCCATCGAGCTAGGAGTGTCCCCGTTTTGTCCCCGACAGTATACAAGTTCCTCGGAAATGCAGCAATAACAAGGGCTGCGACGAGCGCTAATTTAGCATTCGTAATGCGTAGGTCGTAGGTTCGATTCCTATTTCCGGCACCAGATGCGGTTCACGCAAACGGCTCGATCTCCGGATCGGGCCGTTTGTCTTGTGGGCTTCCCGCTGCGTCGCGGGAATGGCGGTCAGTCGTCGACCAGCGACCAGGCTACCGTGTTCCCCGCGCGCATCGGCACGCAGGTGGCGTCGCCGAGCGCGATCTCGGCGGGCGCCGTCCACGGGCGGCGTTCCAGCAGCAGGCGGTCGGGGTTGCGCGGCAGGCGGTAGAAGTGGGGACCATGGAAGCTGGCGAAGGCTTCCAGGCGGTCCAGTTTGCCGGCCTGGTCGAAGGCCTCCGCGTACAGCTCGATCGCCGCATGCGCGCTGTACACGCCGGCGCAGCCGCAGGCCGATTCCTTGGCGTGGCGCGGGTGCGGCGCGCTGTCGGTGCCGAGGAAGAAGCGCGGATCGCCGCTGGTCGCTGCCTTCACCAGGGCGGCGCGGTGGGTTTCGCGCTTCAGGATCGGCAGGCAATAGTGGTGCGGGTTCAGGCCGCCGTTGAACAGCGCGTTGCGGTTCAGCAGCAGGTGGTGTGCGGTGATCGTGGCCGCCAGGTTGGCCGGGGCGGCCGCGACGTACTCGGCCGCGTCGCGCGTGGTGATGTGTTCCAGCACCATGCGCAGGCCGGGGAAGCGCGCGCGCAGCGGTTGCAGGTGGCGCTCGATGAACACGCGCTCGCGATCGAAGATGTCGATCGCCGGGTCGGTCACCTCGCCGTGCAGCAGTAGCGGCAGGTCGTGGCGCTGCATTGCTTCCAGCACGTGGCTGACGCGCTCCAGGTCGCGCACCCCGTCCTGTGAATTGGTGGTTGCGCCGGCCGGGTAGTACTTCACCGCGAACACCGTGCCGCTGGCCTTGGCCCGCTCGATCTCCTGCGCCGGCGTGGCCTCGGTCAGGTACAGCGTCATCAGCGGCTGGAAGTCGGTGCCGGGCGGCAGGCTGACGAGGATGCGGCGGCGGTAATCCTCCGCCTGCGCCACCGTGGTCACCGGCGGCTTCAGGTTCGGCATCACGATGGCGCGACCGAACCGGCGCGCGGTGTGGCCGACCACCGAGGCCAGCGTGGCGCCGTCGCGCAGATGCAGGTGCCAGTCGTCGGGGCGGCAGATGTCGAGGCGGTCAGCGGTCATTGGCGGGGATCCGTGGCGCGGCGTGCGGGCGGAGTGGCGGGGCGGGTGTGGCGAAGAGACATGCGGATTGTCCAGAAGATTTGCGGCAGAGAGTTGAACCGCTGGCCATTATCGCCCGTCAGCGCATTGAAGCCTCCCCCTTTGGTCGCTGGCGAGAAAAGGGCGGGGAAAGTCCCTCTCCCTGCGGGAGAGGGGTTGGGGTGAGGGTTCGGGGTCGAGGTGTGGCTGCAGTTTCTCCCCGCACCCTCATCTGGCGCTTCGCGCCACCTTCTCACCCGCAAGGGGACTCCCTGCGGTCGCCTGAGGGAGAAGGGCTTTGAAGCTCCTCTCGCCGCGTGATCGGGTTCACCCTTTCCGACAACGACCACACCGCTCGTCGGCCAATTCCTACCGCTGGTCGGCCGGGGGCTGGCCGCGCCTCGCGCGTTGGGTACATTGCACACAGGGGTATCAGGGAGAATTCCATGCAAGTCCTGTCGCGTCAGCGAGGCATCTCGTTGATCGAGGTGATGATGGCCGTGCTGATCTTCAGCATCGGCCTGATCGGCCTGGCCAGCCTGATGGTGATGGCCACGCGCTCCAACCACGCCGCCTACGTGCGCACCCAGGCGGTGTTCCTCGCCAACAGCATGGCGGCGCGAATGAGCGCCAACCCGATCGGCGTGTGGAACGGCAACTACAACAGCACCGCGTATCCGGTCTCTTCCAGCTCGATCGGCTGCGGCTCCGGCGCAGCTTGCGATGCGGCGGAGCTGGCTACCCATGACCAGCGCCTGTGGAGCAGCCAGTTGAAGACCTTCCTGCCCAACCCGACGGCGACGATCAACTGCACCGGTGTGGGCAGCGCCGGTTACGACCCCACCCCGCAACTGGCCATGCGCCCGCCCTACGGCGGCACCTGCGCGATGACGATCACGTGGAACGAGCAGGGCGCCGGCGACAACAAGGGGACCGGCAACGACGCGAGCAAGGCCAACGCGGACCGGACCTTTACCTGGGACTTCCAGCCATGAGCGCGTTCCGCATGCTGCCGCGCGCTGCGCGCGGCTTCACCCTGATCGAACTGATGGTGGCCATGGTGCTGGGCCTGCTGGTGGCCGCCGGCATCGTCACCGTGTTCGCCTCCACCTCCAGCAGCAACAAGGCGCAGAACCAGCTGGCGCAGTTGCAGGAGGCCGGCCGCTTCGCGGTGACGCGCATGGGCACCGACCTGCGCATGGCCAACGGGCAGTACTGCACCAACACCGGTGGCGTGGCCAAGGTCGGTTCGGGCGGCAGCGCGCTCGACCACATCCGCGCGCCCAAGGTCTACGCCAAGAAGCTGATCGGCGCCGCCGGCGCGGTCAGCGGGGCGTTCGGCGACGTCACCACCGCGTGGGGCAGCGGGTCGTACCCGGCCGCGCCCACGGCGCCGTATTCGATGCCCTCGTTCCTCTTCATGCGCGGCTACGATTGCACGCTCACCGCCTGCCAGCCGGTCGATCCGCACACCACCATCGCCACCATCCCGGCGATGGGCACCGCGATCGACAACCGCGTGAAGGGCGCCGACGTGCTCACCGTGCGCTACGTCAACCCGGCCGCCGGCTGGGCCATCGTTCCGGCAGGGACCGCCGGAAGCAAGCTGGCCACCAGCAGCAGCGCGGCCACCATCACCTCGATCACCCTGGCCCAGCGGACCGGCGAACCGCCGGTGAGCAATGCCGCCAATGGCGACCTGTTCATGCTGGCCGACTGCTCCAACGCGCAGATCTTTCCGGCCACCGCCAGCAGCGTTGGCGTGATCACCCCGGTGGCCAACACCACCGACGGTTTCGGTACCGGCGCAGCCAACCTTCCGACCGCGCAGGAGCCGGAGTCGGCGCCCAAGGTGTTCGACGTCAACCGCGATTTCCAGACCGTCACCTATTACCTCAAGCTGGTCAGCGTCAACAACGACGGCAAGGCGCCATTGACCGGCGCGCTGATGCGGCGGGTCAACGGCGGCACGGCTGGTCGCGGCGGCTCGGAGGATGAACTGGTGCGCGGCGTCGAGCGGCTGGACTTCCGCTACGGGGTGCAGGATGCCAATGGCAAGATCAGCTTCCTCAGCGCCAAGGATGTCGATGCGGCCACCAGTTGCCCGCCGAGCGAGCTGAACGCGCTCACCAGCACCGGCTGCCTGTGGCGCGGCATCGTCAGCATCGAGGTCAGCCTGCTGATGGACGGCCAGACGCCGCTGTACACGCTGACCGGCAACCAGCTGAACTATCGCTACAGCGCCGACGCCAACACCGCCCTGCTGCCGCCATCCGGCCACGCCATCAAGCCCAGCGACCAGGGCTTCCCCGACCAGTTGCTGCGGCGCGAGTTCAGCGTGCTGGTGCCGGTGCGCAACTACAACCCGTGACGAACGCGGCGGCCCTTGCCGGTGCCGCCGCACGAGTGATTTCCTGGAGCCAAGCCATGGCAATGCCGAACAAGCCACTGTCGATGCGAACCGCCCCGCGCGCCCAGCGCGGCGCGGTACTGGTGGTGGCGCTGATCTTCCTGATCCTGCTGACCATCCTGGCGATCAGCGCCTCCGGCCGTTCGCTGCTGCAGGAGCGCATGGCTGGCGGCCTGCACAATGCGCAGCAGGCGGACATGAGCGCGATGACCGCGCTGCGCGGCGCCGAGTGGAAGCTGTGGACCAGCACCACCAACGTCACCGCCCACCTCAACTGCGGCACCGGCATCTTCACAGACTGCTACGTGTACGACCCGGCCAACCCGATCGCCAACGTGGTCGACTTCCGCACCAAGCAGGGCTGGGTCACCGCAGGCTCCACCGAGTACAAGGGCTACAGCGGCTCGGGCTACACCAGCGGCGACGGCAAGCTGGCGCAGAACCCGCGCTACATCATCGAGGACCTCGGCGTGGAGCTGCCGCCGGGGGTCAGCGGCGGCCTGCATGAGTCCGGCGTGACCGGCAGCACCGGCACCGGCACGGCCAGCGCCAGCCGGCACATCTACCGCATCACCGCGCGCGCGACCGGCGGCAGCGCCAACACCGTACGCGTGATGGAAAGCACCTTCGCGGCCAAGAGCAATTGAGCCAGAGCAACTGAGTCGGAGTATCCAGGTCATGTCCAGTCGCCAATTTCTCCCGGGACGCCTGTCGTCCGCCCTGATGGGTACCCTGCTCACCGCGATGGGCGGCCTGTCCGCTCCGGCCCAGGTGCCCACGACGCTGTCGGTAATGGCCCTGGTGGCCGCAGGCAGCAGCTTCGTTTCCGCGCCAGCTTCTGCGGCCACGGCGGCGGCGAGCGGCATCGTGGAACTAAGCCCCACGCCGCCCAACGTGACCCAGGCGGTGCCGCCGAACATCGTGGTGACGTTCGACGATTCCGGCTCCATGGCCAGCAACTACATGGGCGACGACCGTCCCTTCGACGGTGGGAGCTGGAACGGGCCGTGGCGCTGCGCCGGCGTGATCGATCCGCGGGTCACCAGTACGAGCAATGTCCTGTCCAAGGCCATGAATGGCGTGTACTACAACCCCAACGTGGTCTATTCGCCGCCGATGAAGGCCGACGGCTCGATGTTCCCGAATGCGGACAAGACGCTGGCCGCTGTGTGGCTGGACGGCATCGGCGTCAACCGCCCATATTCGCCGGTGACGGCCGATACCTATTCCAGCTACCGCAACAATCCCAACGGCACGACTGATCCCACCGGCCTGACGGATCTCACTGGCACGATTACCTACAGGACCACTGTCACCTATTTCGCCACGTTCGGGACGACCTGCGCCGCGAACGCGGATGCCGGCAGCTGCCAGACGAACACTTCCGACACCTCCAGCGGTGGCACCCATCGCTTCTGGACGCGCTATGTCGACGCCACGAGTGGCAGTGGTACTTCCACGGTGTATTCGGGCACGGGCTTGCGGACTCGCGACAGCAGCAGCTCCGGCTATACCCGCAGAGATGGTGACAAGACTAGCGCCACGGAAAGTTATGCGACCTGGACGGTCTCGGTTGTCGATACCTCGCGGGTTGACTCTGACAACCGCTGGAAGTGCAACTACGGCAGTTCGCCGATGGATGGCACCAGCACGGACTCGGACGGCAACACTTATCCCAATGGGGGTCCGTACTACTACCGCTACAAGTCCACGGCGCCGACCATCACGGTCGATGCTTTCGGCAACCCGGACAGCGCCGGGCGCACCAATCTCTACTCCAGCAGCAACTGGGAGGCGGTGGCTGTTCCCAACACCACCGTCACCATCAACGGCCAGTCGGTCAATCAGTGGCAGAACTTCGCCAACTGGTATGCCTACTACCGCACGCGCAACCTGATGACGAAAACCGCGCTGTCGCGCGTGTTCGGCTCGCTCGGCGCCACCACGCAATCCGGCGGTTTCGGCAACAGCATCCGCGTCGCCTGGCAGAACATCAACGACGGCACGTTCAAGCTGCCGAGCAGCGCGATCATCACCAGCCTGATCGATGCGTCCGGATGCGATGCCAGTTCGTCGACCACGTCCAGCCCTTCGGCCATCCAGCAATCCGGCGCGATCAAGACCCCGCCCAATTGCTACCGAAGCGCGTTCTTCAACTGGATGTTCCAGACCGATGCCAGTGGCGGCACGCCCAACCGCGCCTCGACGATCCGGGCGGGCAAGTTCTTCCAGCGCGGCAACGGCAATACCGGCGGCACCGGTGACCTGAAGGACCCCTACTGGGATCCACCCAAGACGAGCGGCGCCGATGGCCTGGAGCTGGTGTGCCGGCAGAACTACCACATGCTGGTGACCGATGGTTACTGGAACGAGGGCGATCCGGGCTTGCCCAGCCCGTTCCAGACCTCGCAATCGGCCGTCTCGGGCAACTTGCCCGACGGCACCCCGTATCCGGCCAACACTGCCGAGTCCCGCGTGTACTGGGATGTGCAAGGAAGCGTCTACACTTCGTCCCTGGCGAACATCGCGTTCAACTACTGGGCGACCAATCTGCGCCCCGATCTGTACAAGCCCTCCCAGGGCAAGATCGTGCCGCCATACATGCCCGACACCACCACGGGCGTGATCACCGGAGCCACCTCGCCGGCGCTGGAGAAATACTTCAACCCGAACAACGATCCAGCCAACTGGCCGCACCTGGTGCAGTACATGGTGACCTTGGGCGTGCCGGGCAACCTGACGCACTCCACGGATGCGGATTGCACGGACTCGACCAATGACCTGTGCCGGCTGCGTCGCGGACAATCCAATTCCAGCGGATCCACCGGCTGGCCGCGACCGGTCAACAACGACCCCGCAGCCATCGACGACACCTGGCACGCCGCCATCAACAGCCGCGGCGCGTACTTCAACGCGGCCAACCCGCAGAACCTGGTCGACCAGCTGACCAATATCCTGACCAACATCAGTGCGCGCAACGTGCCGGCGACCACCAGTGCGCTGAACACCAGCGTGCTGGTGCAAGGTGCACTGGGCTTCACCGCGGGCTACAGCTCGGGCGACTGGACCGGCGTGTTCCAGGCCATCTCGGCGAACGAGGATGGCACCGTGGCGGGCCTGCAGTGGGATGCGGGCGTGATCCTCACCGATGCGGTCAAGTCGCCACCGGCCAACCGGCAGATCCTCAGCGGCAAGGAAAAGGCGGATGGTTCGTTCGATGGGGGCACCGCCTTCCGCACCTTCACCACCCTGGACAACCTCACCGCCAGCGCCGGCAGCACCTACCTGAGCGCGCAGACCCTGCTCAGCGGCCTGCCGGCCAGCACCGGCAGCACGGACACCGGCCAGGCGCGGCTGGATTACCTGCGTGGTTCGCGCGCGCTGGAAGGCAGCGTCTACCGCACCCGCAGCAGCTTGCTGGGCGCCATCATCAATTCGCAGGCCCTGTACGTGGGCGCGCCGTCGAGTGGTTACCACAGCGGCTGGCCTTCGGGTTCGCCCGAAGCATTGGCCATGGCCAACGACAACACCACCTGCGACGTGACGGCGCCGACCCTGAGTACCTGCCATAGTTACGAGGCCTTCGCGAAGATCTACCAGGACCGCACGCCGGCCGTGTACGTGGGTGCCAACGACGGCATGCTGCACGCCTTCAACGCCAAGATGGTGCTGAACTCCGCGACGCCGCCGCAGGCGGTGCCCGATGCCGACGCGGGCAAGGAGATGTTCGCCTACGTGCCGCGCACGGTCTATCCGAACCTGGGCAACCTCACGGCCAAGAGCAACTTCAAGTTCGCTCCGACCGTGGACGCCACCCCGGTGACGCGCGACGTGTACTTCGCCGACGACACCAGCACCCCGGCCGTGACCACCAAGGGCTGGCACACGCTGCTGGTGGGCGGCCTGCGCCTGGGTGGGCGCGGCGTCTACGCGCTGGACATCACCGACCCCAGCGAGGTCACCGAGGCCAATGCCAGCAAGAAGGTGCTGTGGGAATTCAACGCCGACACGCCGGCGGTCAGCGGCGTGGGTGACCCGGCCGACCTGGGCTACACCTTCGGCCAGCCCAACATCGGCCGCCTGGCCAATGGCAAGTGGGTGGTGCTGGTGCCGGGCGGCTATTTCCCCGACTGCAGCAAGTCCGACCGCCCGCCGAACTGCGCAACCCTGGCGGCCGCCTCCAAGGGCTACAGCGCGCTGTTCGTATTGAATGCACAGACCGGCGAGATGATCCGTGAGCTGAAAACGCCAACCACGATCAGCGGTGTGACCAGCGGCGGCCTGTCGTCGGTGGTGCTGGGCGACTACAATAACGACCAGATCGACGACGTGGCGTTTGCCGGCGACCTCAACGGCAACCTGTGGCGCTTCGACCTGACCGATCCCAACCCGGCCAACTGGCAGGCAAAGGTGACGCTGGCGTTCAAGCCCGCCGCGCAGGGCGACCAGCCGATCACGGTGATGCCGCGGCTGTTCCCGGACCCGGCCACCAACCGCTTCATCGTGGTGTTCGGTACCGGCAAGTACCTGGGTGCGGACGACAACACCAGCACCAGCGCCAAGACCCAGTCGATCTACGGTATCCGCGACAAGCTCGACACCAGCGGCAACCCGATCACCGCGGTCAAGGCCGACCTGCAGAAGCAGACCTTGTACCAGGCGCAGTCCGCCAACGGCCTCAACACCTTGCGCGGCCTGACCGACAACCCGCTGACCCTGGCGCAGAACGGGTGGTACATCGACCTGGACCTGGCCGCCTCTCCGGGCGAGCGCATGGTGGTCACGGCCGGCGCGTTGTTCAACACCAACCGTGCCATCATCACCACGCTGATCCCGGGCAGCCAGGACCCCTGCAGCGCCACCATCGGCGGTGCCTTGATGGTGCTCAATGCCGCCACCGGCGGTTCGGGTGGTGGCTTGTCCGGCCCGGCTGGTCCGAGCAGCGGCTGGGCCACTGGCGTGAGTACGGTGGGTGGCCTGGTCAACAACCCGCCCACCGGCGGCTCGGTGCCGGTGGCGTCGGTGATCGGCGGCGGCAAGTTGCTGATCCCGGGCCTGGAGCTGCAGGGCGGCGGCAACCTCAATATCGACGACGCGATCTGGCGTCGGCGTGCATGGCGGGAGTTGAACAATGACCTGTGACGGCAAGCCGAGGGGAATGGCGATGGGGCGCATGCGCGGCTTCACCCTGCTCGAACTGATGATCGTGGTAGTGATCATCGCGGTGCTCGCCGCCATCGCGATCCCGACCTACGGGCGCTACGCGTTCCGCGCGCACCGGGCGGACGGGCAGGAGCTGCTGCTGCGCGTGGCCAACGCGCAGGAGCGCTACTACGCCACGGCCAATGCCTACGGCAGCCTCACCGACATCGGCTTCACCAATCCGGCGCCATCGGAGAAGGGCTTCTACTCGGTGACCGTGGTGGCCAGTTCCTCCTCGCAGGCCTTCGTGGCCACCGCCACGCCGGTGGGTGGACAGGCCAACGACGTGTGCGGCGCGCTGACCATCGACAACGCGGGCGTGAAGACGCCGGGTCCGGCCTCGGCATCCTCCAACAGCAACGGCAGCTGCTGGTGAGCGCCATGATGACCATGCCCCACCGCACACGCGGCTTCAGCCTGCTGGAGCTGATGATCACGATCACGGTCATGGCGATCCTGCTGGCGATCGCCGTGCCCAGCTTTCGCGACGTGATCCATCGCAACCAGGTCAGTTCGGCCAGCAACGCCGTGCTGGCCAGCCTGAACTACGCCCGCAGCGAGGCGATCACGCGCGGCCAGCTGGTGTCGATATGCCCCGGCGACGCGACCGCCGGCTGCACCTCCGGCGGCAAGGTCTACGACCAGGGTTGGCTGGTCTACACCTATCCCGCGGGCGCCGCTTCCGCAAACAAGGCTTATGCGGCGGGCAGCTCGATCCTGCTGCGCAGCGTCGACCCGCAGACCAACGTCTCGATCCAGGCCAAGAGCGGCACCATCGTCACCTTCGGCCAGCAAGGCCAGCTCAAGCCGAGCACGCCACTGGTATTCGCCGCCTGCTACCGCAGCGGCAACAGCGGCACCGGCAGCATCACCGCCAAGGTGCCTGGCGCGCAGCTGGATGTGAACGGCTCGGGCAGCGTGACCACCAAGGCGGCCACCACCTGCAGCCCATAGCCGTGGCCTGAGCAGCCTTTGCCGTTGTCCCGGCGTCGATTCCCGAACCGGATCGCCGGCCGGCTCCTGCCGGATGAAACGCAGCGCCGTCTCATCCCCGCTGGAGCCGCTCGGCCAGGCCGGAATGGCGGCGGGTGCGACGGGCCATCGCCTCGACGATCACCGGTTCGCTGCCGACCAGGCTGAAGCGCTCGCGTGCGCGGGTAATGCCGGTGTACAGCAGCTCGCGGGTAAGCACGGGGCCGGAGTCGGGCGGCAACAGCAGCGCGGTGTGCGTGAACTCCGAGCCCTGCGATTTGTGCACGGTGAGCGCGTAGGCCGTCTCCACCTCGCTCAAACGCGATGGCGCCACGAAGCGCAGGCGCGTGACGCCACCGGCCGCCATCGCGAGAAAGGCTACCATCAGGCGCGATCCGCCCCCGTCGGCGGGGAGGCGCAGGCACAGGCCGATATCGCCGTTCATCAGCCCCAGCGCGTAGTCGTTGCGAGTGGTGAGCACCGGGCGGCCTTCGTACCAGCCTTGTGATGCCTCGATCAGTCCACGTGCCTGCAAGGCGGCGGCGATGCGCCGATTCAGGCCGTCCATGCCGTGCGGCCCCTGCCGCAGCGCGCACAGCAGCTGGAAACCGTTGAACGCGGCAAGCGCCCCGGTGGCCCAGGCGGCCAGGCTGGCCTCGTCGGTCGCGGTCGGACGCCGGGCGCGCAGGCTGTCCAGGTAGGGGCGATAACCGTCCACGACCAGCGTGTCGAGCGTGGCGGTGTCGGCGCCGGGCCACCAGTCGAGGTCGTTGGCTGGCGTGCGCAGCAGGGTCAGCGCGGCCGGTGCGTCGCCTGCGTTCACCGCACGGGCCAACTGGCCGATACCGCTGGCGGTGTCGAAGCGGTGGCTCACCCGCAGCATGGCAATGCACTGGTCCAGCGGCTGGGCGTCGGCTTTCACGAAGTCGGTGACGTCGTCGCCGCTGGTCGCCGCCAGCCACCGCGCGGTGGCGTCGTCGTAGTGGCCGTCCTCGGCACGGCGGCACAGGTCGCCCAGCACGGCGCCGGCCTCCACCGAGGAAAGCTGGTCCTTGTCGCCCAGCAGGATCAGCCGCGCCGGAGCGGGCAGCGCGGCGAGCACGGCGGCCATCATCTCCAGATCCACCATCGAGGCTTCGTCGATCACCAGCACGTCCAGGTGCAGCGGGTTGGCGCGGTCGTGGCGGAAGCGGCGGGTGTCCGGGCGCGCGCCCAGCAGACGATGCAAGGTGGTGACCTCGGCCGGAATGCTGGCGCGCACGGCGGCGTCCACGTCCAGCGTCGCCAGCTGCCGGGTGATGGCGTCGCCCAGGCGAGCCGCCGCCTTGCCGGTGGGCGCAGCCAGACGGATGCGCAGCGGCTCGTCGGCGTGCTCGCGCAGGTGCAGGGTTTGCAGCAGGCCGAGCAGGCGCACCACGGTGGTGGTCTTGCCGGTGCCCGGTCCGCCGGTGAGCACGCCGAAGCCGGCGCGTGCGGCCAGCGCGCAGGCGATGCGCTGCCAGTCGGGTGCGGCGGTGGGGAACAGCCGCGCCAGCTCCGCGGCCAGCGATGGCGAGGTCGGTTGCCCGCGTTCCACGCGATCCAGGATGCCCTGCGCCACGGCGCGCTCATGGTTCCAGTAGCGGCGCAGATAGAGCCGCGTGCCGCCCAGCACCAGGGGCGCATTGGCCGGCTCGCCATCGGCCTGGGCCAGCAGCGGCGAACCGGGTAGGCCGGCGTGCAGCGCAGCGACGAAGGCGCGCCAGGCGGGCGGCCAGTCCTGTTCCGCGGCCAGTGCATCGAGTTGCGCGAGGTCGAGGCAGAGATGGCCGTCGGCGAGTTGCCGGCTGAGCACGGCAGCCAGCCACAGCAACGCGGCCGGCGCCTGCGCATCGCGCTCGGCGAGGAAGCGCGCGAAGGCCACATCCAGCGGGCGCAGGCGCTGCTCCCTCAGTGCCTCGTCGAAGATGGCATCAAGCGACATGGTGCGCGTCTCCGCCGGCAAACAGCTGGTCCATCGCTTCCACCAGGCTCGATGGCAGCCGCTCGGTGTGCACGCCGTGGCCGGCGCCGTCCACGCCACGCAGGTACAGGTAGAGCACGCCGCCCATGTGGCGCTCGTAGTCGTAGCCGGGCAGGCGGGCCTTCAGTTGGCGGTGCAGGGCCAGGGTATAGATCGCGTACTGCAGCTCGTAGCGGCTGTGCAGCACCGAGTCACGCATGGCCCGGGTGCTGTAGGCCTGCGCATCCGCGCCCAGGTAGTTGGATTTGTAGTCGGCCACGTACCAGCGTCCCTCGTGCTCGAACACGAGGTCGATGAAGCCCTTGAGCATGCCGTTGACCAGGTTCGCGGCCAGCGGCGGGCGCGGCGCGCCGCCGAGTGTCTGCGTGCTGACCAGACGATCCAGCGTCTGCGCCTGCACTTGCCTGGCTTCGAACCAGAACTCCAGCTCGGCGCGGTAGCGCAGCGGCTCGCTGAGCGCGGTCAGCGGCATCGTGCCGCCGCCGGGCAGGGTCAGTGGGGTGCGCAGCAGGGTGGGCAGCCAGTCGGCAAGCGGCGTGATCCAGCGCTGCCAGCCGCGCGCCTGGCAGCGGCGCGCGATGGTTTTGCCCAGCTCTTGCGACGGTGCGGCGGCGCGGGCAAAGCCTTCCTCGGCGCAGTGCTCCAGCAGCTCGTGCAGGAAGGTGCCCGCTGCCGCGCCGCGGGGAAACAGATGGATGCCGGCGGTGGGCGTGCCGGCAAGCTCGATGCTGTCCTCCTGCGTCGCCTCGGCCAGGGTGGATTGCGCGGGGGTTTCCGGCGCAGCAAGTGGCGGGGCGTCGTCATGCCGGGCCAGCGCGCTGTAGCTGGCGATCCACCACGGCGCGCGCGGCGGCAGCGTGCATTGGCGTGCGGGACGCGATTCGCGGGCGGCTTGCACGGGCCGGTAGCGCTGCGTGTCGGCCAGATCGGGCAGCGGCTGCACGGCGATGGCGGGGCAGCCCTGCGCCAGTGCATCGAGCATGGCGCGCAAATCGGTCGGCGCAATCAGCTTGCCGCCGCCCAGCACGTGGCCGAAGGCCGATTTGTGCAGGCCGGGGTCATTCTTTCCCCCATTCTTCAGGCAGGTCACGCCCAGCCAGCACAGGTGGCGGGCGCGGGTGAGCGCCACGTAGAGCAGGCGCAGGTCTTCCTGCAGGCGTTCGTCTTCGGCTCGTTGCCACGCGGCCGCATCGGGGCGCAGGTCGAAGTGCGCGTGGCCTTGCGCGTCGTGCCACAGCAGCGGGCGGTCGCGGCGGGTTTCGCGGTAGGCGCAGGCGAAGGGCAGCATCACCACCGGGTATTCCAGCCCCTTGGACTTGTGGATGGTGACCAGCTTGACCAGGTCGGCCTCGCTTTCCAGCCGCACGATCTGTTCCTCGGCGGCCTCGCCGGTGGCCGGGTTGTCGATCTGCGCGGCAAGGTGGCGGATCAGCGCGTGCTCGCCATCCAGCGCGGTGGCGGCCTGCTGCAGCAGCTCGGCCAGCTGCAGGAGATTGGTGAGCGCGCGTTCGCCGTCGGCGCGCGCCAGCAGCCGCGCCGGCACCTCGAAGCGGTGCAGCAGCTCATGCAGCATCGCCAGCACGCCGTGGCGCTGCCACAACGCGTGCAGCTGGCGGAAATGCTCGCCGCAGGCTTCCCAGTACGACTCGTCGGTGTTCAGCCGGTCCAGCTCGGCGAGGCGGCGGCCCATGGCCGGCGTAGCCAGCGCGGCGCGCATGGCGCGGTCGTTGCCGGGTTTGGCGCAGGCGGTGAGCCAGGCCAGCAGCTCGCCGGCCTCGGCGCTTTCGTACACCGACTGCTTGTCGGACAGGTACACATGCACGATGCCGCGTGCATGCAGCGCGGCGCGCATGGCGGCGGCGTCGGTCTTGTCGCGCACCAGGATGGCGATGTCCCCGGGCGCCAGTGCCGTGAAGCCGCCCTGCGCGTCGACGAAGCCGCAGCGGCCCTCGCGCGCGGCGTGCAACCAGGCCACCAGCTGGGCGGCGGCGTGGGCAGCCAGGGTTTCGCGGTACTTGCCCACGCCGAGGGCGTCGGCGGACGTGTGGACGGCCATGGACAGGGCCGGCAGCGCGGTGCCATCGAGCTGCAATGGATCGCTGCGGCCCTTCGCTTGCACCGGCAGGAACGGCAGCTGCGCGCCGAAGCCGAAGGCGCCGCCGGCATGCCGGTCCGCAAAGGCGAAGACGTGGTTGACGGCGTTCACCAGCGCCTCGGTGGAGCGGTGGTTGGTGCCCAGTGTCCAGTGCGGCGTGGCGGCGTCGCCGCGTGCCGCGAGGTAGGTGTGGATGTCGGCGCCGCGGAAACCGTAGATCGCCTGCTTGGGATCGCCGATCAGGAGCAGCGCGGTGCGCGGCACGTCGTGGTAGAGGCGGCGGAAGATGCGCCACTGCAAGGGGTCGGTGTCCTGGAACTCGTCCACCAGCGCCACCGGGTACTGGCTGGCCACCAGCTGCGCCATTGCTTCGCCGGTGGGACCGCGCAGCGCGGCATCCAGCCGGGCCAGCATGTCGTCGTAGCCCAGCAGGGCGAGGCGACGGCGGGCTTCATCCGCGCGCTGCGCCACCCAGGGCGCGGCGTGGGCCAGCAGCAGCGGCGGCAGGCGATCGGTGTCGACGCGGCGCGTCTGCAACTGTTCCAGCGCGCTGAAGGCCGGGTGGGTGGGCGTGGCCTTGTCCTTGGCCGTGCATGCGACCAGCCGCGACTGGGTGAAGCGGCCCAGCGTGTCGTCATCCAGCGCATCGCCCTGGCTCCAGGCGCGCATGGCGGCGAGGTGGTCGGGCAGGCTGGCGGCGCGCATCTTGTTGCCATTGAGCTGCCTGGTGCGTGAAGCGTCGAGCAGCAGCTCCTCGATGGCATCGACGGCGTCGCGCCAGAGGTCGCGGGCGTGGGCCTCGGCCTCGCGCAGCGCACTGGCCGGCGCGGCGAGCAGCTCGCGCGGCGTGCGCGGCGGGGGCAAGGGCTGGCCGTCCAGTTGCAGTGCGGCGGCATGCGGCAGCAGGTCCCAGAGTGCCTTCTGCAGCGTGTCGGGGCTGGCCCACCATTGCGCGTACAGCGCGGCAGCATCGGCATCCAGCGTGAACACCTCGGTGCGCCAGTAGTCGCGCACGGCCTCGGCCAGCAGGGCGCTCTCGTCGGCCACCGTGTCGCTGGCGACGCCTTCGCCGCTGGCAAAGGCGTGCTGGCTCAGCATGCGCTGGCACCAGCCGTGGATGGTGAATACCGCGGCCTCGTCCATCCACTGCGCGGCCAGTTCCAGTTGGCGCGCGGCGCGGGCGCGCGCTTCGGCGTCGGGGTAGTCGGCGATCAGGGTGGCGAGGAAGGCATCGGGCGGGTGCTGGCCGCGGAACGCCGCGGCGGCCTCGGCCAGGCGCGTGCGGATGCGCTCGCGCAGTTCGGCGGTGGCGGCGCGGGTGAAGGTCATCACCAGGATCTGCGCGGGCAGCAGCGGCGTGCCGCCGCCGTGGCCCAGCACCAGGCGCAGATACAGCGCGGCGATGGTCCAGGTCTTGCCGGTGCCGGCGCTGGCTTCGATCAGCTGGATGCCGGCCAGCGGCAGGCGCAAGGGGTCCAGGGCTTGCACGTTCATGCGGCATCGTCCATGACGCGGGCGGCCTCCAGCAGCGGGCGGTACAGGTGCAGCCATCGTTCGAAGCCGGCGGCATGCAGGGCAGCGAAATTGCTCCAGCTGCGCGCCAGTGCGGGCTCATCGTCCACTTCCCCGCGGCCGTGCTCGCCGTCGCTGTGGTCGTAGCGCTTGCTGGCGGCAGCGCTGGGGAATTTTTGCTTGTCCGGCGGGGCGGTGGCGTTGGTCGCCTCTACCTGCAACCAGGCGAAGGCGGTCTTGCGTGCGATGGGCAGCGGTGCGCGAAGGCCGGCAGCGATAGCGGCGAGCAGGGCGTCGAGGTGATCTTTTGCCTTGGCGGTGTCCAGCGCGGGCAACTGCACGATGGCATCGGTTGCCACGATGAGGGTGGCGACAGCCAGCGCATTGGCGTTGGCCAGCAGGTGCCGCGCCCAGTACGCCAGCAGCTTGTCGTGGCGCAGCTTCCTGCCATCCATGAGCTGGCTGGCGGTGGCCATCAGGCAGATGCGGTCGCCGGATTCGTCGGTGCGCAGATCGTCCAGCGTGTCCTCGACCACGAGGCCGTGTGCCGCGCCGCGCAGCGCATGGGACGTGCCGCTGGGCGAGTAGTGCGCATCGAGCGCTCGCCAGCGGATAGCGGCGCGCGTGGCGGCCGCTTCCAGCGGCGCCGTTGCCAGCGCGCCGAAGCTGCCGGGTGGCAGCGCGCCCTGGCCGTGCAGGCGGGCCGCGGCGGGCGCCAGCGCCGCGTCGCCGGCGTGGATGGCGGTGCGCAACAGGGTGTCGGTGAGCTGGTGGTTGTCCAACTGGCCCAGGGCGAAGGGCTCGTGATCGGTGTCGGCGTCCCCGTCATCGCCGAAATGCACGCCCAGCCGCTCGGCGTAGAAGAGCCTGGCCGGTGACTTGAGGAAGCGTTGCAGCAGAGCGAGGTTCAGCGGCGTTTCGTGAGGCCACGGCGCGAGGGGGGCGTCGTCGGTGCCCGCCACGGCTTGCCGGGCACGCTGCCACTCGGCGGCGTAGGTAACGAGGCGTGCATCACTCGCGGCGTCGAAATAGCGCGGACTGAAAGCCTGCAGCGGATACTCGGTGGTGAGGCGCGAAAGGGTGGCGGAGCCCCTTTCGTCCGCAGCGTAGGCTTGCCGGCAGGGCCCGGACAAGTGGCTCTGACCCCCTTTTCCCTCCCACCCGGCGGCGAGGTAGTCGCGCAACTGACCTACCAGGACCGAGGGCGGCAGCGTGCTGTTGTCGCGTGCGCTCCTGCCCACCCAGCTCACGTACAGCGTGTCGCGCGCGGCGAGCAGCGCTTCGAGGAAGAGATAGCGATCGTCTTCGCGGCGCGAACGGTCGCCGGGGCGTTGCTGGCCGGGCGTGGCCATCAGGTCGAAATCCGGTGCGCTGCTGCGGCGCGGGTAGGCGTCGTCGTTCATGCCGAGCAGGCACACCACGCGGAAGGGGATGGCGCGCATCGGCATCAAGGTGGCGAAGCTCACCGCGCCACCGAGGAAGCGTTGCGAAAGATGGCTTTCGTCCACGGCGCCAAGCCAGTATTCCCGCACGACGGCAAGTGGCAGGGCGTGGCTGAAGCCCGCCTCATGGCAGGTTTGCTCCCAAGTATTCAGCGCATCGGCCAGACGTTGCAGCAGGAGGGCGTCGCCGTCGTCCTGGCCGGCATCGAAGAACGCCGCGAGCAGGTCGCGCATGCGATCGCCCCACGCCGCCGGCGCGGCCGGGGTGGCGAGCAGGCGGCCGTAGTGGTCGAGCTGATCCAGCAACTGCGCCAGCGGACCGACCAGGGCGGCATCCAGCCCGCCCACCTCGTCGAACGGCGCGATGCCATCGAGTGGCTCGCCGTCGCCCACCGCGTAGCCCAGCAGCATGCGGCGCAGGCCGAAGCGCCAGCTGTTCTGTTCCTCTGGTGGCAGGCCCAGGCTCTGCTTCTGCGCGCCGTCCAGGCCCCAGCGGATGCCGGCGCCTTCGATCCACCGCCGCAGCACCGGCAGGCCGGCCTCGTCCAGCTGCAGGCGGCGGCGCAGCGCCGGCGTGTCCAGCAGGTCGAAGACATCGCCCGCCGCATAGCGCGATTCGGGCAAGTGCAACAGCTGTTCCAGCGCCACCAGCAACGGCGCGGCGCCGCGCGCGGGGCGGTCGGCGATGCTGTACGGGACATGGCGCGGATCGTCCGTCGGCAGGCGGCCGAACACGGCCTGGACATGCGGCGCGTAGGTGGTGATGTCGGGCACCATCACCATCACGTCGCGCGGCTCCAGTGGCCGGCCATCGCGCTCGGCCCGCTCGAACATGGCCAGCAGGTTGTCGTGCAGAACCTCCACTTCGCGCTGCGGGTTGTGCGCGATGTGGAAACGCAGCGATTCGTCGTCTGCCGGCAGCGGCCTGCGCTGCGCGGGATCCACCGGCAGCGGCTCCAGGTCGAGAATGGCTTGCTGCACCTGATGCAGCAGGCTGTCCTGGCCGGGTGCGCTGAACAGGTCGATGTCGCGACCCAGGGCGACGAAGCGTTCGCGGTAGGCGGCGGGCGTATCGAAGCTGTCCAGCAGGCGAATGTAGTCGCGGCCCTGCTTGCCCCAGGCGGCGAGCAGCGGGTTGGCGTGCAGGTGCAGATCCTCGAAGCGCGGCTCGGGCGGCAGGCCGGGCTTGCCGGCGTGGCGGCGCTGCGCGGCGCACAGCAGTTCGCGGTCCTCGATGATGTCGGCCCAGTAATGCCGGCAGGGGTTGGCGACCACCAGCAGCACCTGGCATACCCGCGCCAGCGCGGTGAGCGCCTCGAGCGTCTGCTGCGGCAGCGAGGACATGCCGAACACGGTGATGCGTCGGGGCAGGCCGGGTGGGCAGGCCTCGAGCGTGGCGGCGCGCTCCAGGAACGCACGATGCACCGCGGCGCGATGGCCCTGGCGCGCTGCTTCATCCATGTCGGCGAGCAGGGCGCGCCACAGCCGCGGCTGCCAGCGCTGGTCCGAAGGCAGGTCGGCACGGTGGGCGCGCAGGTCGTCGCGCAGCATGTCGCGGCCGTGCTCCCAGTCCTCCAGCCAATCGGCGCGGTACACCTGGTACTGGTCGAACAGGTCGGCCACCTGGCTGGCGAGCTGGAACAGTTTGCCCGGGTCCGGCTCGGCCGAACCGGATCGGCCCGATACCGGGTGGGTCGCGCCGAGGAAGTGCCGCAGCGGGGCGAACGCGGCATCCTCCAGCTGTGCCGGCAACAGCCGCATCAGGCGCCAGACCAGGCGCGACTTGTCGAAGGGCGAATCCACCGGCACCGCCGTGCGCCCCAGCACGGCACGGTAGGCCTGCCACAGGAAGCGACCGGGCAACTGCACGCTCACCGCCGCGCTGACGCCCACGCCGCCTTGCCCGCGTGGACGGGTCAGCGCCAGCTTCAGCCACTGCGCGATGCCGTTGCTCTGCACCAGCATCACTTCGTCTTCCAGCGGCGCCAGCGGCGTGCCCGCCAACCATTGCAGCAGCAGGTCGCGCAGGTCTTCGAGCTGGTTGCCGTGCACGACCATCAGGCCGGGCGTGATCGAGTCCGCGGCGGTGTCGACGGGCAGTGTCACGGCGGGCAAGGGCGACAAGGACTCATGGAAGGGGATTGTCTCCGAGTGGGCACGAATTGTCGCCCGCGCCCGTCTCGTGCGTTGCGACTTTCCGGTGGTGTCGTTGCCGGGTTCGGGCACCATGTCGATTCGATGCCCGGTCGTTCGTCGCCATGGTGACGGTCCACGGGAGACACTTGCGATGCGATGCATGGTGATAGTCAAGGCCACGGCCGAATCGGAGGCCGGGGTGATGCCGGGCCAGGAGTTGCTGGCCGCGATGGGCAAATTCAACGAGGAGCTGGTCAAGGCCGGCGTGATGCTGGCCGGCGAGGGGCTGACGCCCAGCGCGCGCGGCGCGCGGGTGACCTTTTCGGGCAAGCAGCGCCATGTGGTGGACGGGCCATTCGCCGAAACGAAGGAGCTGATCGCCGGTTTCTGGCTGTGGCAGGTGAAGTCGATGGACGAGGCGATCGCCTGGGTGCGGCGTTGCCCCAATCCGATGGAAGGGGAGTCGGTGATCGAGATCCGCCCGGTGTTCGAGGCCGACGATTTCGGCGAGGCGTTCACGCCCGAGCTGCGCGAGCAGGAAGCCCGCCTGCGCGCGCAACTGGACCGGGAGTAGGGCGGGCACCGCCCGCCGGCGCGAGGGCGGCAGCCCCAACCAACGGCGCTTGCGCCCACCGGGCGCCGGTGGTGTGATCGGCGGTCATGAGCATGACCGACACCCATCGCGCCATCGACGCCGTCTGGCGCATCGAGTCCGCCCGCCTGATCGCCGGCCTCGCGCGCATGCTGCGCGATGTCGGGCTGGCCGAGGAGCTGGCGCAGGACGCGCTGGTGACTGCGTTGGAGCAGTGGCCGCAGACCGGCGTGCCGGACAACCCCGGCGCCTGGCTGATGACCACCGCCAAGCACCGCGCCATCGATCGCCTGCGCCGGCACAAGCTGGTCGAGCGCAAGCACGAGCAGCTGGTGCATGAATGGGAGCGCGAGCATGAGTCCGCCGAGGCCGTCGCCGAGCGCACGCTGGACGATCCGTTCGGCGACGACCTGCTGCGGCTGATCTTCACCGCCTGCCATCCGCTGCTGTCGGTGGAGGCGCGCGTGGCGCTGACCCTGCGCCTGCTGGGTGGCCTGAGTACGGACGAGATCGCGCGCGCCTTCCTGGTGCCGGAGGCAACGATTGCCCAGCGCATCGTGCGGGCCAAGCGCAGCCTGGCCAAATCGGAAGTGGCCTACGAAGTGCCGCGCGGCGACGAGCTGGCGGCGCGGCTGGACGCCGTCCTCGGCGTGATCTATCTGATCTTCAACGAAGGCTATGCGGCCACCGCCGGCGACGACTGGATGCGCCCGGCATTGTGCGAGGACGCGCTGCGCCTGGGGCGCGTGCTGGCCGGCCTGCTGCCGCGCGAGTCCGAGGTGCACGGGCTGGTGGCGCTGATGGAGATCCAGGCCTCGCGTTCGCGCGCGCGCACCGATGCGCACGGCGAGCCGGTCCTGCTGCTCGACCAGGATCGCGCCTTGTGGGATCGCCTGCTGATCGGCCGCGGCCTGGCCGCACTGGAACAGGCGCGCCGGCTGGGCGGCGAGCTGGGTCCGTACGCATTGCAGGCGGCCGTGGCGGCCTGCCACGCGCGCGCCGCCACCGCCGCGGAAACCGACTGGTCGCGGATCGCCGCGCTGTACGCCGTGCTGGCCCGGGTCACGCCTTCGCCGGTGGTGGAACTCAATCGTGCGGTGGCGGTGGGCATGGCCGACGGGGCAGCGGAAGGCCTGGCCCTGGTCGATGCGCTGGGCGACGAACCGAGCCTGCGCAACTACCACCTGCTGCCGGCCGTGCGCGGCGACCTGCTGGCACGGCTGGGGCGGGGCGAGGAGGCGAGCCGGGAGTTCGAGCGCGCCGCCAGCCTCACCCGCAATCGCCGCGAACAGGCCATGATGCGGGACCGGGCGCGTGCATGCCGCTGAGTATCGCTCCGGTTTCCCGTAGGAGCCCGCTGGCGGGCGATGCTCTTGCTCTCACCGGTGCTCTCCCAACTACCGGATTTCCGGTGACCGCATCGCTCGCCAGCGGGCTCCTGCAGGGCCGGTGGGGCGTCCATCGGCTTGCGCCGGAATGACGAATGATCAGGGGTGGTTCGGGTGTTGGGGATTCGCTGCGGATGCGGCGCTGGCAGGCTCGTTGTGACCCAAACGGCATGCCTGGCCGCTGCGGCCGGCCCGCGGCGTGGCGCCGGCCGGCCCGTGGTGCCTGTGGGGAAGGGGTTTCCTGCGTCGCGGTCGAGTGGCGTGGAATTTGCTTGAAATGCCCCCGTGAACCAGTCTTGGGCGGGTCGACGGCCGGCTGAGCGGGCGGTCGACGGGGCATTTCGAAAGGATCGGGCATGGGAGTGGAGGGGCAGGACCGGCAGCATGGCGAACTCCGCGAGCGCTTCTACCAGAGCGTGGCGGAGACGCTTACCCTGCTGCACCCGGCCGCCGACTACGACCGCCGCCGCGCGCTGCGCGAAGTGGCCACCACCCTGGTCAGCACGATGGAGTTGCCGCTGGTCTGGATCGGGCGCCGCGAGTTGGGCCAGTCCACGCTCGACCTCATCGCCGCCGGTCCCGCCGCGGAGTACGCCAGCGTGTGGCCGGTCAGCGACGATCCGCGCGAACCGGGCGGCCGTGGTCCGGCCGGCACCGCCCTGCGCGAAGGTCGCCCGCAGCTGGCCTCGATCGACGCCCCCGATGACGCGAACTGGCAGGGCGCGGCGCGCGCCTACGGGCTGGACTCGGTCATCGTGGCCGCCTCCGGCACCGCCGATGGCGGCCAGCTCGCGCTGGCCGCGTACTCGCGCCGCGGCGGGCCCCCGCTAACCGGCGAATTGCTCGATTGGGCGCAGCGCCTCGCCGACGAACTGGCCCGTTTCTGGGACGACCAGGCCCAGCTCGAGCGCAGCCTGCGGCTGAGCCGCTTCCGCGACGCCCACCGCACCATCCAGCGCGCATTGCTGGCGCACCCGGAGCCGGCGGCGATCTACATGACGCTGGCCAATGCGCTGGTGAAGGACGCCGCCGCCTGCGCGGTGGTGGTCTACGTTCCCGAAGGCGACGTGTTGCGCCGGACGGTCGGCGCCGGCCCGCTGGTCGAGCTGCTGGCGACCTTGCCCGAACCGCCCAAACACGCCGACGAGCCGCCGATGCCGGTGGCCACCCAGGCCTGGATGGACGGCGAGCCGGTGGTGCGGCTGCAGCCTTCGGCATGGCCCGACGTGTCGCCGGTGTGGCGCGGCGAGTCGCTGGGGGAGGTGGCCGCGATCGGTGGCTGGCCGATCTTCATGGCCCTGCCCGGCGACACCGAGATCGAACACCACGCCACCGCCGTGCTGTTGCTGGCGGCCACCGAAATCGACGCGTTCGATGCCGACCTGCGGCGCCTGCTGGACGAGATCTCCGACACCGTGGGCCTGGCCCTGCGCCAGTACGCCCAGCGCCAGACCCTCGCCCGCGAGCAGGAGCGGCAGACCTACCTGGCCCTGCACGACGCGCTGACCGACCTGCCCAACCGGCGCGCCCTCGATTACCACCTCGAACGCGCGCTGGCGCGGGCAGCCCGGCACCACCATCTGGTGGCGGTGGGCATGCTCGACCTGGACGACCTCAAGCCGATCAACGACCGCCATGGCCACGCCGTCGGCGACCGCGTGCTGGTCGAGGTGGCGCGGCGGCTGCACGACGCGCTGCGCTCGGAGGATTCGGTGGCGCGCGTGGGCGGCGACGAGTTCGTGCTGGTGCTGGAGGACCTGGCCAGCGAGGACGACCTGGTCCTGCTGCTGGAGCGCTTGTGGCAGTCGCTGCAGCAGCCCATCCCGGTCGGCGCCGAGAGCATCGACATCACCGTCAGCCTCGGCGTGGCGCTGTACCCGACGCACGCCCAGGACAGCGGCGAACAGCTGCTGCGGCTGGCGGACCAGGCGATGTACCAGGTCAAGGCGCACAAGCAGCAACGCGCTGCCTGGTGGGCGCTGGCGCGGACCGAGGGCGACGGCCGGGAGCCGCCCGGCGAGGACGCCGGCCTGATCGAGCCATACGGCGCGCAGGCGACGGCGGTGCTGCGCCCTTGCGCCGACGCCTTGCAGGCGCAGTTGCCCGTGGTGGCGGAGCGCTTCCACGCCGCGCTCGCCGCCCACGCCGGCATCGCCGGCTTGCTGGGGGACTTTCCGCCGGCGGCGCTGGAGGCGTTTCGCGAACGTCTGGCCCGCCAGCTGCAAACCCTGTGCTACCCCGAGCTGGACGAGGCCGGCCAGCGCGCGGGTGCGATGCGCGCCGGCGTGTGCCAGGCCGCGTGCGGGCTGGAGGAAGCGTGGCTGGTCGAAGCGATGGAACAGCTGCGCGCGATCCTGGGTGGCACCCTGGGGCGCGGCCCGCGCGCGCAGCGCCATGCGCTGGCGATCGTGCTGCAACGCCTCGCCCGCGACCAGCAGTGGCAACTGGAAAGCATGCGCGACCTGCAGCGCCGGCGCGAAGCGGCACTGGCCAGGATCCACGCGGCCGCCTGGGCGGCGCATGACATCCTGGACCTGCTGGAAGACACCGTGCAGGTGCTGGCGGCGCACGAGGAACTGGTCGTCTGCGCGGCCGGCCGCCCGGATGCCTCCGGCGAGATGGTCAGCGAACTGGTGGCCGGCGCGGTGCCGGCCGAGTACCTGCGCATCACCAACCAGGGCGTGGCGCCGCCGCTGCGGGTCGGCCCGGCCGCGATGCAGCGGGAGGAGCCGCTGCGGCGTGCCTGGCAAAGCGGGCGTGTCGAGCGCAGCGCACACTACGGCACCGATCCGGCGATGGCGTCGTGGCGCGACACCGCCGAGCGCCACGGCATCGTGTCGCAGGTCGCCGTGCCGCTGTGCCTGGCGCCGGGGCAGCCGGTGGCGCTGCTGGCCTTGTACAGCGGCTATGCCGGCGGTTTCCGCGGCGAACATCAGCGCGCGTTCGTCGAGCGGATCCGGCAGGCGCTGGAACTGGCCCTGCTGCGCATGGCGCCGCGCCGCCAGCTGGCCGCCCTGCTGCCGGCCTTTGTGCGCGAGCGCTGGCGCGGCATGCTGGCCGGGGGCGCCCTGCGCATGCATTACCAGCCGATGGTGAGGCTGGCCGACAACCAGATCGCCGGCTTCGAGGCCCTGGCGCGGCTGCGTGACGACAGCGGCGGCCTGCAGCTGCCGGCGAGCTTCATGCCGGCGCTGGGCGCGGCGGGACTGATGCGGCTGTTCCGCGACGGCATCATCCAGGCGGTGGCGCGGCGGCAGTCGCTGGCGCGCAGCGGGCTGGTGCTGGGCATGTCGGTCAACGTGCCGGTGGCCGCCCTGCGCGATGCCCGCTACGCGCGCACGGTGGAGACGATTCTGCAGGCCAGCGGCTGTCCGCCCGGCTCGCTGCGCTTCGAGGCTTTCGAGAACGCCAGCGGCATCGGCTGCTGGGCGCTGCTGGCGGAAACCGGCGTGCAGTCGCTGAAGTCGATCGACCCCCAGGCGCTGGACGACGACCGCACGCTCAGCCGCAACCTGGTGGCGCGGCTGAGCCAGTCGCCGTTCGATCGCATCAAGATCGACCATGCGCTCATCGCCCAGGCCCGGCGCGATCCGCTGGGCACCTTGCGCGTGCTGCGCCAGCTGATCCGGGTCAGCCATGACCTGGGCCTGGAAGTGGTTATCGAGGGCCTGGAGTCGGCCGGCATGCTCGAGGCTGCCTCGATTCTGGGCGCGGACTTCGGCCAGGGCTACGCGCTGGCCCATCCGATGCCGCCGGAGGAGCTCCCCGACTGGCTGGGCATCGCCCGGACTTCCCGGGCGGGTGCGCCGCCGCGTTGCGCGTTGGGCGCGCTGGCCAGCGCCTTGCGCTGGGAGGAGCGCTTCGCGGGGCTGTTCGATGTCCCCGACGCACGCCAGCGCCACGTGCGCGCCGGCAGCGGCGTGGCGGAATGGCTGCGCGTGGCGGAGGGTGTGCCGGCGGCACTGCACGCAGCCCATCGCGAGATGCTCGAGGGCGCTGCGCTCGGACCGTTCGATCCCGGCCACGCCCGCCGCCGCGACCGGCTGTTCGCCCTGCTGGTCGAGCGCGCCCTGGTCGAGGAGCAGCGCCAGGGCCACGACCAGCCCCGTCCGGGGCGCTGAATGCGGGTGTTTCGAGGGTGGCGCACGGCTGCTGCGCCGACCCGATTTCCGGTAGGCTGACCCACGTTCCACCGGGGTAGCAGAGGGCCGCCGTGCCGCCGGTTCGCGGCGCTGGTGGCGATCAGCGGGAAGCACCGAGAAAGTCCGCGACGACCAGGGAGCCGCCGAGGAAATCCATGCCGAACCGAGCCGCCGTGCCAGGCGAACTGCGCGAACGCTTCTACCGGAGCGTGGCGGAAACCTTGAGCCTGCTGCACGCCGCCCCCGACCACGACCGTCGGAAGGCGCTGCTCGAAGTCAGTCGCATCCTTGCCGCCACGATGGAGCTGCCGCTGGTGTGGGTCGGCCGCCGCGAAAGCAGCACGCATGCCGTGGAGGTGGTGGCGGCGGCCGGGCCGGCGCAGGCATACGCGGCCACCCTGCAATTGAGCGACGCCGCGGACGAGCCCGGCGGCCGCGGCCCGGTCGGCATCGTGCTGCGCGAGGAGCGCGCCCGGGTCACGCCGGTGGCCTCCGGCGAATTCGCGTTCTGGCGCGAGGCCGCGCGGAAGCACGGCTTCGGCGCCTGCATCGTGGCCGCGTCGCGTACCCGCGATGGCGGCCAGCTGGTGCTGGCCTCGTACTCGCGCGAGGGCGGTCCCGCGCTGGGCGAGGAACTGCTCGACTGGGCGCAGCGCCTGGTCGACGAGCTGAGCCGGTTCTGGGACCACCAGGTGCTGCTGGAGCGCAGCATCCGCATGAGCCGCTACCGCGACGCGCAACGCACGATCCAGCGCGCCCTGCTCGAACAGCCCGACCCGGAGGCGATCTATCCCACCCTGGCGCGCGCGCTCGCCGACATCGCCGGCGCCGCGGCGGTGGACGTGTTCGCCGCCGAGGAGGGCCAGGACCTGCTCCGCCGCGTGGCCCTGGTCGGGCCGATCGCCGAGGTGATGCAGACCCTGCCGATGCCGCCGCGGCAGCAGCAGGGGCCGGTCGTCTACGCGCCGACGCTGGCCTTCATGCAGGGTGCGCCGGTGATCCGGCGCAAGCCGGCCGCGGGTGCGGCGCCGGACAGTCCATGGCGTCCCGAGTTGAGCGACCACGCCGGCGCGGTGGGCTGCTGGCCGCTGTTTGCCGCGGCGGTCGATGGTGCCGATCCGGTGGCGCGCACGCCGGTCGGGGTGTTCGTGGTGGTGACTGCCGAGGCCGACGCCTTCGACGAGGAGATGTGCCGCCTGCTGGACGAGATCGCCGATGCCGCCGGCCTGGCCCTGCGCCAGCACGCGCAGCGCCACGCCCTGCGCCAGGAACAGGAGCGGCAGGCCTACCTGGCCTCGCACGACGACCTCACCAACCTGCCCAATCGCCGCGCGCTGGATCGCCACCTGGATGCCGTGCTGGCCAGCGCGCGCCGGCAGGAGCGGCGCGTCGCGGTGGGCCTGCTCGACCTGGACGACCTCAAGCCGATCAACGACCGCTACGGCCATGCCGTCGGCGACCGCATCCTGGCCGAGGTCGCCGAGCGCTTGCGGCGGCTGTTGCGCGGTGACGACTACGTGGCCCGCTTCGGCGGCGACGAATTCGTGCTGGTGTTCGACGACCTGGAACACGAGAGCGACCTGGACGAGCTGCTGGAGCGGGTCGGCGCCTCCCTGCTGCAGCCGGTGACCATCGACGGCAAGGTGCTGCCGATCGGCGCCAGCCTCGGCATCGCCATGTATTCGCGGGACGGCCACGCCAGCGGCGAACACCTGCTGCGCCTGGCCGACCAGGCGATGTACCAGGTGAAGGCGCGCAAGCGCGGCCGCACGCGCTGGTGGGCGATGGCACGGCCCGATGGCGCACTTGCCGCGGAAGATCCGGCGGGGCACGTCACGCCATACGGCGAGGGAGCCACCGCCTTGCTGCTGGCGTGCCGCGACGGCTGGCAGCCGCGCCTGCCGGCGGTGGTGGAGAGTTTCTGCGCGGCCCTGCTCGAACACGAGGGCATCGGTGCGTTGCTGCGCGCGCTGCCCGATGGCGAATATCAGGTGCTCAAGTCGCACATGCTGGCGCACCTGCAGGAGCTGACCCGGGCGAACCTGGACTTCGCCGAGCACCGCCGGCGCGCCACGCGCTCGGGCCTGTTCCACGCCGCCTGCGGGCTGGAGGAGGTCTGGCTGCTGGAGGCAATCGAGCAATTGCGCGGCGACCTGGTGACGGTGCTGGGCGCGCCCGACCGCCGCGCGCTGGACGTGGTGCTGCAGCGGCTGGGCACCGAGCGGCAATGGCAACTGGAAAGCATGCGGGCGCTGCAGCGCCAGCGCATGGCCTTGCTGGGCAGGCTCAATGCGCTGGCGTGGTCGGCTGAAGGCTACCTGGGGCTGATCCAGGGCGTGGTCGACATCCTCGCCTCGCACAAGGAGTTTCCCGCCTGCGCGGTGGGGCGCCCGGACGACTCCGGACGATTGACCTACGAGGCGGTAGCGGGCAACGCGTTCGCTGCCTACCTGCGTGCGCTGGTGGCCGGCGAGGCCTCGCCGATCCGCGTCGACGAGGACCACGCGGAAGGAGGAGGGCCGAGCGGTCGTGCCTGGCGCACGGTGAGCATCCAGCGCTGCGTGCATTTCGGCAGCGACCCGGCGATGGCCGGGTGGCGCGACATCGCCCTGCGACTCGGGGTGATTTCCAGCGTGGCGATCCCTTTGTGCCCGTCGCGCGACAGGCCGGTGGTGCTGCTGTCGCTGTACAGCCCGTATGCCGGCGGCCTGCAGAGCGAAGACCAGCGCGCGTTCGTCGAGCAGGTCAAGTCGGTGCTGGACCTGGCGCTGGCGCGGCTGTCGCCGCCCCGGCAGGGCGCCGAGCTGCTGCCGTTCTTCGTGCGCGAGCGCTGGCGCGCGCGGATCGCCACCGACGCCCTGCAGATGCACTACCAGCCGCTGATCCGGCTGGCCGACGGCGAGGTCACCGAGTTCGAGGCGCTGGCCCGCCTGCATGACGTCGACGGTGAACTGCTGCCGCCGGGTCGCTTCCTGCCCGCGCTGGATGCCGACGACCTGATCGTGCTGTTCCGCCAGGGCCTGCGCCTGGCCACCCGCTGTCGCGCCGCGCTGAGCCGGGCCGGCCATGCGCTGGACATGTCGGTGAACGTGCCGGCCGCCGCGCTGGAGGATCCGCGCTACGCCACGGCTGCCGCGGCGGTCCTGGCCGAAAGCGGCTGCCCGCCCGGCGCGCTGCTGCTGGAGATCCTGGAATCGCCGCTCGGCAGCGAGCATCACGGGGCGCCGGACGAGCCCGGCATGCAGTCGCTCAAGACCCTGGGCGTGCGCCTGGTCGAGGACGACCTGGGTGCCGGCTACAGCTCGCTGATCCGCCTGCGCCAGTGGCCCTTCGACCGCATCAAGATCGACCAGGCGATCGTGCTGCAGGCCCGGCGCGATCCGCTGAACACGCTGCGCTTCATCCGCCAGCTGATCCGCATCGGCAACGACCTGCGCCTCGAAGTGGTGGTGGAAGGGCTGGAGACGCCGGACCTGATCGAGGCGGCCTCGCTGCTGGGCGCCGATTTCGGCCAGGGCTACGCGCTGGCCCGGCCGATGCCGGGCGAGGCGCTGGCGGACTGGCTGCGCACCCATCGCCCTGCGCCGCGGGCGCAGGTTCCGCGCACCGGCCTGGGCGCGCTCGCCGGCGAGCTGCTGTGGGAGGAGCAGTTCGTCGCGCTGCCGGCCGATCCCGCCTTCTGGGCCACCCACGCCGACCACAACTGCGGGCCGGCCAGGTACCTGGATGTCGCCGGCCTCGTCGACCTGGATGCCAGCCACCACGCCATGCACGACGCCGCGCTCAAGGGCCCGCAGGATGCTTCCTACCGGCGCCTGCGCCAGCACTTCCTCGACGCGCTGGTTGCCCACGTGCTGCAACAGTCGCGTTGATATCCCCCACGGCACGGCATGGGCCCTGCGGCAGCGTGCCCGGACACCTGCCGACGCCAACAAAAAGCCCGGCAATGCCGGGCTCGTTGTTTTCGATACGGTGGTGGGCGATGCAAGGATCGAACTTGCGACACCTGCCGTGTGAAGGCAGAAAACTGGACTTCTGCGGACGTTGACGGACTCATTAAGTGGTTGAAATGGCTTGTTTTCAGTCCTTGCGTGTCCGCCAGAGTGTGATATAGTTTTTCCGTACCGCGTCCGTACGGAGAAAATCATGGCCCGTTTCGATATCGACAAGGTTCGCGTCCGCAGTCGTCTAGCCGTCCGGCGTGAGCCGTACTGGGGCGCACCGATTGCACGCGGCCTGTTTGTCGGCTTCCGCAAGCTGGAGGATGGTGGCACCTGGATTGCTCGCCAGCGTGACGAAGACGGGCGGCAGCGCTATCACTCACTCGGGCACGCCGACGCCACCCCCTACGACGATGCAGTGAAGGCCGCGCGCACATGGGCGAAGTCTCTGCAGGCCGGTATAAACACCACCGAAGTGCAGACCGTGGCCGATGCCTGCCGGGTCTACGTTGCAAATCGCCGTCGTAAGAAGGGCGACGCCAACGCCGACGACGCAGAGGGCCGATTCAAGCGCACCGTCTACGGGCACACCATCGCCAAGGTGAAGCTGGCGAAGCTAAGCACGGAACAGATCGAGGTATGGCGGGACGGGCTGGACATGGCAGACGCGAGTAAAAACCGCACTTTCGCCTCGCTTAAGGCTGCGCTCAACTTCGCCGCTACTTCGCGTTACGTGGACGGGGGTAGGGTGCAGGAGTGGGAAAGGGTAAAACCATTCGCGGTTACCACTCGTCGCGGCCTCTACCTAGATCGCACCCAGCGCCGAGCGCTACTTGCCGAGCTACCGGAGCATGCGCGACCTTTCGTGCGCTTGCTCTGCCTGCTACCGCTTCGCCCTGGCGCACTAGCTGCGGCCAAGGTCGGCCACATGGAAGCGAAACTTGGCAGCCTGCTCATTGAGAGCGACAAGGCCGGCGCCGGACGCGTCATCGCGCTGTCTCCCGAAGCGCTGTCGCTACTGCGCGACGAGGCCAAGGGGAAGCTGCCCGGCGCGCCGCTGGTGGCCTATATGGACGGCTCACACTGGCACAAGGAAAGGTGGAAGCAACCAATCACGAAGGCCGCGGCCGCTGCCGGCCTGCCAGTCGCTACCTGTGCTTACACCCTGCGGCACTCCGTCATCACAGACATGCTAGCCGGCGGCATGGACTCGCTGACCGTCACCAGGATGGCCGGCACGTCCCTGGCGATGATCGAGAAGCACTACGGCCACTTGCTGCAAGAGCACGCTGCCAAGGCGATGGCGGGGTTGGCGCTGTAAAGGGTGCAACGTTGCACCTTTGCTTGTGACCCGTCGCGCACGTGCCCGCGATCCGATTGCGGTTCCGAGTGAGAACCGCAATCAAAGTGCCCCGTCCCATGCGCCCTTGAACATTCCCGGAACCCTCGCGAACAGTCGCGAGGCGTGCGCTCGCTTGCACCAGACTTCGCCGCACGCTCGGCTACAGATTCAAGGTGAAGCCCTTCACCTTGAAGTTTCCGGTTGCCGCCATGCGCTCACTGGCGCCGGACTGGGCAGCACGATCCTGCACGCGATCTAATCCGGCAACGTTGCCGGATTTGGGCTTTCCAACCGCCTGCGCCTTTCCCCAGTCCTGCACGCTCGCCACGATGGCGGCCTGCTGGCTATCAACCCCGCCTGGTGCGGGGTTTTTGTGGGCGAACTAAGCTTCTCCTTTTTTGCCTTTCGTGGCGAAATATTCGTCTAACTGAGCCTCTCGCGACTGTTCCTTTTCCCTCTGTAGAGATGTGAGCATCAGCGTCACATCATCTGTCGTCTTCGGGGTTTGTCCGGCGAGCGCATTCGTAATGTGGCGCAAGAGCTGCATAGTGTCCGCACCAAGGAAGTATTGGCGCAATCCAAGCAATTGAAGGACAGATACTCCCTGCGTGCTCTGACCAGCATTCGCCCTATCACTGGCAGCTGCGCGTATCGCAGGCCAGAACAACTCGCAGAATGTGTCGAAAACCTGAGCGTTTTCACGCTCTTGCTTCTGCGTATCACGCATTGCCTCCATGAACTTTTCAGGCTGCTTTTCCATGTCGATATCAACGGGGATGGATTCACGGACGATGTCCGCCTCGTGACTTTTCTCGATCAACTCGCAGGCCTTCAAATCATCGAAGTCCAAGAGCATCGCCGCCGTGTCGTAGATAGCTTTCAGCCGGCCATATCCTTCGCGCGCAGACCATGCTCGCTCAACAATTGTGCCGATGCTTTCCATGCTGTCGCCGCCAACGTAACCCACCTCATAGTTGTTGAGGCCAACTTGCAGCGCCCATTCGATCGCTTGGCTGAGGGACCGATGTTGAGCCCGAGCAAGTAGCTCTAGACCAAACTTGAGCTTCGGAGGTAGGCGGATGCTGAACTGCTCCAGTTTCTCGCCTTCTGGCTTCTTCGGCCTACCTTGAGCCCTTTTGGTGGCGGCTTTCTTGGGGGGTGCCTGCGCCGGCTTCTCGGCGGTCCGCTTTGTCGATTTCGTGGTCATTGATCCTCCAGTTTTGACAGTGTACGAAAACTGCTTGACAACGTCCACAAAGCCTCGCTAGAGTTTGTACAGGTTACGCACACTGCATAACCTATTCAATCTCACGAGGCCCGACCATGACCAAACCCAGCTCCACCGACCCCATCGACCCGACCTTCCGCCCGCTTGTCAGCGAGTGCGCCAAGTACGGCATCTGCCGTTCCGTCGCCTACGAACTGATGAACGACGGTCTGATCGACACGTTCAAGATCGGCGGCAAGCGATACGTCAAGACCGAATCGCTGCGCACGCTTCCCGATCGCCTGCAGGGGAGCAAAGCCGCATGAACGCTTCAACGATGTCACAGCGCGAGATCGCAGCCATCTGCATCGCCGAGACGAATCTGGACTTCGCCCGCGAAGTGCTTGAACTCGCCGTCGATGCCAATGAACGAAAAGCGGCAGAGCGCGATGTAAGGGCCGCCGAGGCGGCGCTGGCCCGAGCACGCTCGCCGTGGGAACGGGGGGGCGCAGCATGAAGGTCACCATGCACATAGCCGTCCATGAGGCGGCGCACGCGGTCATTGCCAAAGTGCTGGGCGGCTACGTCGAGGGCATCACACTGGTTCGCACCAACGGGCGCGATGGTGCCTGCATGGTCTCCTGGCCCGACGACGGCGTCGATAGGACGAGGGAAAAGTTACTGATGGCAGCGGCGGGGCCTGCGGCCAGCGCAATCTTTAAACGCTGCGGTCAAGACATCGCGATCCTGATGCACGGCTTGGGCGACCTGCGCTACATGGAACGGTTGGGTTCCACAGATGACAGCTGGTTCAAGGACGCCCGGAAACTGTGCAGGACGCACTGGCCAATCATCCGCGCGGTCGCTGACGCGGCCTTGGCACAACGGGTTCTGTGTGAAGCCGAGATCGAATCCGCGATCAAGGAGGCAGCATGAACACCGACCAAGCCGAACAGGCGACCCGCGCCATCTGCGAGAACGTCGAGACCGCACTGGCCGCGCTCAAGCGTCCCCGCACGGTCAACGACTACGGCGTTCTCAGTGAGCCGCGCGACGAGGCAGCCGCGCTGCACCGCGCCCACGAGGCCATCGAGGAAGCCCTGCACGTCTACGCGGCCACGACCTGGCCGACCCTTTCCGATTACACGGAGGCAAACGCATGAGCAACCGAACGATATCCATTGACGTGATCAATGAGGCCAGTTTGCGACTGAACAACGCACGCGCCATCGCGGATCTGCTTTCGGAGTGCAATCAGGATCAGCTCTGCGAAGGCACGTTGTCCGGCATCGCCTACATGCTCATGGAGATGTTGAAAGAAGCCAAAGATCTGATTACCGGAGACAAGGAGCCGCAGTCATGACTGACATCATCGAACTCCGTGATCGTCTCGCCGGTGCGGAAGGCGTTCTCTCTGTTCTGAGCGAAAGGCTCAACGAGGACACACCGGACTACCGGGCGTTGGACGGGGCTTGGCGCCTTGTCCACGACTGCTACGAGATGGCCTCAACGTTGTCGGAGGCGGCTGATCACATCAAGGGGGAAATTCCCGAATGACCGGCGACCTTGACCTGGCCCGTCGCCTGTACGCCGAACCCGATGCGGGCGAGCTACAAGCCGCACTGCCCGCCTTGGCAAAGCGCATTCAGGCCGAGCTGGAAGCCTTGGCAGCCGATCCGAGCCGCAGCCGGTGCAATGGTGCCGTGCTGGCCCTGTACGGGGCGCAGGTACACGTTCAGCGACTCCGAATGGTCGCGGGAGAGCGGACATGAGCGACCAATCGGAAGGCTACCGCGAAGGCTTCAGGGAGCGCGTACAAGGCGCGCCCGTTGCGACCGTGCAGACGGCCAGCCAATGCACGTTCCTGCCCTTCACGGCGCTTCCGGCGAGCTATGCGGGGCGACGTGTGGCCCTGGTGCTGCTGGATGCCGGAGACACGGACTACACCAATGAAAAAGCCCGCGTTTGCGGCGCGGGCTGATTCGACAACTCAACGATGAACTGGCGCGGCCATCTTACACGATGGCCGTTGCGGAGGGAACACATGAACCGGAAGAAAAAAGACAACCGATGGGATGACTTCGGCGGTGGCATGACGTTTGCGGTGCCGTTGGACATGCTGCGCTGCCCGAACTTCGTGCGACTGACGCCCTACGGAACGAAGCTGATCCTTGACCTTGCTCGCCAGTACACCGGACTCAACAACGGCTACCTGTGCGCGTCGTGGTCACTGATGAAGGACGTGGGCTGGGGATCGTCGTCCACGCTCTGCAAAGCAGTCAACGAGTGCGAGCACTACGGGCTACTTGTCCGAACGCAGCAGGGAGGTTTGAACAAGCCGAATCTGCATGCCTTCACCTGGCGAAGGATCGACGAAAAGAAGGACAAGCCGCCCCTGCTAATCGGACCGACCATCGCGCCGCTAAATAGCTGGAAAGAGGTAAGGGAGCCGTTCAATTGGGCCGATGGGACACGCAAATCAAGAAAGCGGACAAAGCGCCGCGAGTCCATGAAAAGGGTGGCATGAAAACGCATCGTCTAATTCACCGGGCGAATAAGGCAGTACTGCCCCGTGAACAAGTGGTGACCCTGCTAGTTCGCCCCGTGAACAAGAAATCGCTGACTTGTTCGCCCCGTGAATAAGTCAGGGCCATTTTTGGCACCTTCCTTGTTCGCCCCGTGAACACCTTATAACTATTACCAAGGGGGGTTGGGGTTTCCCTGCTCTTGCTCTTGGCTCTTGATCCACCGCTTTAAGGGCTCTTGACCGTAAGCGCCCCAAACAAGTCGAGGGCGTCCGCCTCAAAAGCGGACGCGCCAACCACGAACACCGGAGACACCGATGGCCACTGAACTGGACAGGCTACTGGCGCTGGCAGAACGCTCGCAGGGCTGGAACTTCAGAGAGTACCCGCCGCAGCGGATGCGTCTGCGCGGCAACTGCGAGTTGATCGTGGTGCCGCCGTGGTTGTGGCGTCCGCGCTTGGGCCCGCGCCCGCGCCCTGTGTGCGCACCGATCCCGTTCCGCAAAGTGGGCTGACCGATGACCAACGCCTGGCGGGGCGAAGCGAAAGAAGCAGATGTGCCGGTATTCGGCGCGGGCCGCGACAGCGCGCTGGGGCTGGACGACCCGGACGCAGCCGACGCGGGCATGGACGTTGCCGACGAACTGACGTTTTCCGCTGGGAGCGATTCGGACAAACCGACGCAACTGGAATACCTGCCTGTCGAGCGCCGGGGCGATCTGTGGATTCACGTTGACAAGGAAGGCAAGGTGCATGCGGGCGTAAAGGCGCCCAGGAAGGCGGGCATGGTGGCCCGCAGGTCAAGCGACCAATCCGCCCGGTATATGGGGTTCTCCATGGTCGGCAAGGGCCGCCACGACATAAGGCCGGATCTGCTGGCCTTGGTATGGCAACGCAACCTGACGGGCTTGGAGTCCTGCATTCGATACGGCGCCGCGTACCTGCTGGCCAGCGGCCACGATCTGGACATGGAACTCCTGCTGGCCGTTGCTGCCGACGCGTTACTGATCCTGGTGTATGGCGAGACCCGGGGTGACGGCACGGGACGCAAGCGCGCCGATGGAAGCTATACGGCTGGCGGGCAGGTGAAGCGCCACCGGCCAACGCGCCCCACGCTTCGCGCGCGAGAGCGCCAGTTCAAGATGGAGAATGGCTCTTGGGGAATCTTGCGAGACGCGGCGGGGCGAGCCTACCGCCGACGCTATCGTGAAGCCGTAGCGTTATTTGCCGACGTGGACAACTGGCGGCCGACACCGACGGGGCGCAGCTTCGCGCGTGGCTTTGCCGATTCCGCATGGTTGCCGAATTACACCACGGTGGAAATGGCCGGGCCGATGGCGCAACTGTTCCACGCACGTAATCCGACCGTGCCACCGACAGACTGGATTAGTGGTCGCGGGCGATTAACTTCCACCGATCGCTATACTGATATGCAGACGGATTCACACCGCCATGATGGATTTGTCTCCCGTCGCCGCTCCGGGTAATGAGCGGCCACCTCACTGTCGTCGGCGAAACACGATCTTGAGATGATTATTGCCGATGCGCTCACGGCCGCGCATCGGGCCATTCCACTGGCCGAACTGTAACGAGGAAAACCTGATGATTATTTCCAAACGTGATGCGGCAGCCATTGCCGACTTCCGCAAGCTGGCCGTTGCCGTTGCCAAGGCATAGGGTCCGATTGAGCTTGAGGAACTGACCGGGCATGACCCTGGCCGAGTTCACTCTATCGCGAAGGCCGCCGTGGCTGCCGGCAGATTTGCCGATGGGTGGCTGTCTGCCGATGGACAAATCCTATCCAGTGATTTCGCTACCAGTTTGGTCGGCGCGTCCGTACTGGATACGGTCAAGCTGTACGCCGTACCGATTCCACCGCGCGTATACAATCAAGGCGTGGCCACGACTGCCATAGGCGCCGGTGTCGCCGAGGGCAAGCCCAAGCCAGTCACCCATTTCACGATCAACACTGCGAACGCCACGCCGCTGAAAGGTATCGCGATTGCCGCCTTCGGCAGCGGGTTGTTGAGTGACCCGACCGCATCCGCGCTGATCGAGCTGGAGCTTCGCAAGGCGTCCATTGCTGCTAGCGACGGCGCGTTCCTGGCCGGCTTCACGATCACCCCTGCGACAGGGGGCAATACCGCCATGGAGGATCTGGTCGCTGGCCTCAAGGCGGCTGGTGCGGGGCGCGAGTTTGTTGTGGCTGCGCCCGCCGACTGGACGCGCGAACTGGCCCTGGCGTGCGATGGTCGCATGGCCGTTAGCGGCGGGCAGCCTTTCCCTGGAGTCACCGTGGTAGGCACGAGCCAGGTCACGAAGCCAACCGTCATCGTGGCCGATCATGTTGGCCTCGCAGACCTCGGCATCCGAATGGACCACGCGGAGCACGCCACCCTCCAGATGGACAGCGCGCCGGACAACCCGGCCACGGCTTCTACCGTGATGACCTCGCTGTGGCAGCAAAACCTGACGGGCGTGCTTGTCGAGCGACAGTTCCACGTCGTGTTCGGCGCGAACGCCGTGGAGGTGTCGTAATGGCCGTGGACATGGAGAAATTCGCCGATGGCGTGGTCGACCTTGTGGAGCGGGCGGTTAGGCCGCTGGCTTTGCGCGTGAGCGAATTGGAGAATCGCGCCGTGAAGTTTGCCGGTGTCTATCAAACGTCCAGCGACTATGTACGTGGCGATCTGGTCACGCACAAGGGCGCCTTATGGCACTGCAACCGTCCGACTACGGAGCGGCCAGGCGACGGTGGAGACTGGCAATTGGCCGTGAAGCGAGGTGACGCATGAACCCCGTCACCGCGTGTTGCATCTGGGCCGCCAATATCGCCAAGAAAAACCCCGGCACTCGGTGCGAATCCGTGGACTTCGCTCCCGACGATGGCCCGCACGTGCTGGTCACGCTGAGCTGTGGCCACATGCGGCGCTTCGACCTTCCTGGAGCCACTGACGCCGACCGCGATGACGCGGAAGTCGTGTTCTCCGTCGCCTGCGGTTTGGCGGCGGCGCTCGCGGAGGCCGTTGACCCGCACTCACATTTGCAACTGATGCGCTAACCCTTCCCGCTCGGGATGTTTGGCCTGGCCGGTAATCGCACCGCCGGGCCATTTTTCTGGATTAATAGCATGCCTAAAATCCGTTTCTACTGGCAGCCAAAACCACAACGCAAACCCCGCGCAACGCCTCAACCGTTGCCCGACCCGCCCTAGAAGTTCTTTCAACTGGTTACCTCACTCAAGCCCTACGGGTACTGGCTGCGAGCCGCACGGGACGAGCGCGTTCTCAACCTGCACGACGGCATGCGCTACCGCGTCACGCCAGCCGATAGCTAGACCACGTTGCTCGCAACCAATGACCTTACCGCCGTGGGCGACTGGATCAACAAGAACGCGAGGACAGCCGCATGAACCGCTGGGGCCAAGGCCGAGGCGGTAGACCGTGGCGACGCCTGCGCGAGCGTGTGCTGGTGCGCGACAAGTACACCTGTCAAGCGTGCGGGTAGATCGGCCCGAACCTTGAGGTTGACCACAAGGTATCCAAGGCCAAGGGTGGCACCGACGACATGTCCAACCTGCAAGCGTTGTGCCCGTCGTGCCACGCACGCAAGACAGCACAAGACAGCGGACATGCCAAGCAGCGGACAGCGTGCGATGCGGATGGATGGCCGATAGGTGCACACCCGTGGAACACGTGACCACGCCTGAGGCGCGCTGTAAGGCCGCACAAGCGCGACCTGGCCCAAGCCATGCCAACCCATTGCCGAGGTGCCGAATCAGCGGCAGCGGCGCACACACGGGCGCTGATGGTGGCGGGGGGGGAGTGTTGAAGATCGACGGGCACTCACCGGCCACCGACCGGGGTCCCTAATCTTTCACAAAAACAGGTTTTTCCTTTGAAAAAGTCCGAGGACAAAATGACCAAGAAACCGCCATCTGGCACACCGCCGACCGACCTGTCACCCGTGGCGAAATAGTGGTGGAAGCGGCTGCATGCCGAGTTCGACCTTGACGACGCCGGGGCCGCATTCCTGCTTGAAACGGCATTGCGGGCGTTTGACCGCATGGGCGAAGCCGCCGCACTGATCGACAAGCACGGCGTTTGCGTCGCGGATCGCTATCAGCAACTGAAGCCGAACCCTGCCGTGGCCGCTGAACGCGATTCACGGGCCGCGATGCTGGCGGCATTCAAGCAATTGAACTTGGACGTGCTGCCGCCGCAGCGTCCGGGCCGACCGCCGGGGAGGTAATGACGTGAGCACGACTCGACGCCGAACCCACAAACAGCACGCTGGTCGCATTACGCCGGCAGCCGTGGCCGCGTTTGTGGCTTGCAACCGCCTGGCCCTGCATCGCCTGTTGAGGCTGCCGCCGTGGCAATCGTCCCCGCTGGACGCTGAGGGCGCCTCCCCGTGGCCCGCCGATGCCGTTGGCACGACCGCATGGCCTGATTCCGTGGCCCTGCGCGCCGAGCTTTTGGAGGCCGCATGACAACGATCAAGCGACGTTCACGCCGACAGCGCCAAGAGGCTGACCCGGCACTCATGCGCCTATTGCGTGACGAGCCGCCCCACGATGATGATTTTCGGTGGCAGTACACGAGGGACGCTGTCGCCCAAGCGTGGCGCGAGCACGGCGACCGCATCACCGAAGAATGGGCCGCGCAGTATCCCGGCACCCGACCCTCCTTGTGGTGGAAGTTCGACGCACCGCGCGCACAAGACGTTGGGCGCCATGCCGGCTGGTGCTTCGCTGGCGAGATGATCGAGCCACGGCGCCAACTGACCGGCGGCGGCAATCCGTTGTGCGAGGTCCTCGCTTACGGGCCGCACTACAACCACGGCATCCCCGATTGGTTCGGCGACCGCACGGCGACGTTCGAGACACAACACGCTTACTTGCTCCGTCACGGCCTGCTGTTCGATGACGAGGGCGAACCGATACCCGAGCCGCACGTGGCGCCGAGCCTGAGCATGGTCGAGTGAAGGGCAAGGCTGAATTAATGCTCCAACAAATCCGACGCAACTGAACCTCACACCACAAACAGGAATATCAATATGACAACCGTCGCAACACTTGACACCACGCTACGCCTGAATAGTGCGGCATTCCGCACGGGCATGACATAGGCGGCAGCCACAGCCAACAAAACGCTTGGGGGCATTCGGGCGGACGCGGCGAGAACGGCGCGTTCATTCGACCTGATGAAGACGGCGGCGGCCGGGTTTATCAGCTTCCAAGCCATCAAGAACGCGACATCATCGCTGATCCGCGCGCAAGTGCAGATGCAGTAGATCCACTACACACTCATTGCCGCCACCGGCAGCGCAACCTAGGCAGCGGATGCTTTCAGTTTTGTGTCGGCGGAATCGAAGAAACTAGGCCTGAGCCTGTAGCCGACCGCCCAAGCGTTCGCGCGCCTGTCGTCGTCCGCATCGGCCATGCACGTTTCCATGCAGCAGCAATATCAGCTGTTCGACGCCTTCGCCAAGGCATCCACGGTGCTGCACTTGAGCGCCGATGAATCATCCCGCGCGTTGCTGGCGCTGGAACAGATGTTCTCCAAAGGAAAGATTCAGGCGCAGGAATTGCGCTTGCAGTTGGGTCAGGCCATCCCCGGCGCCGCAGAGCGGTTTCAGCAGGCCGTGATGAAGATGGTTCAGGGCACCGACCTGCAAGGGAAGTCGTTTGACCAACTCTTGCAATCCGGCGCGCTGGTGACCGACCGATTCATTCCCGCATTGGTTGCGTCCTTCGAGGACGCGGGCAAGGGCTGGGAGGATGCGTCGCATAGCTTGAACTCCAACATCAACCGGCTTCAGTCATCGTGGTTCAACCTGAAAACCGCCGTTACTGATGGCCCCTTCAGCACGGCCTTGAATGTCGTCATAGGCGACACGGCCGAGAACCTGGACAACCTGGCCGACGTGGTGCGCACTAGCACGGGACCGGCGGCGGCGGAGCTGGCGAAGGGCTGGACGTTGGTAGAGCTTGCCATCCGCGATGCAGGCACGACGGCGGCATGGATGGTGGATCAACTGCGCATCGTCCAAGGTGTTACTGACACACTGCAACCGCAGCGGCGCATCTAGGACACCTTCGCCGTCGCGTTTTCGCCATCCCTGTCTGCCAAGCGGGCAGCGCTGGATGACTTGAAGAAGCTGGGGAATGAGTCCGGCAAGGCGTGGGAGGACGCGCAGCGCAAGTTCAGTGCCGCATGGTCCACCTATGGCGACTCGCTGGACGCGAACGACAAGGAAGCCCGTGCGGCATTCGAGCGCATCGACCAAGCGCAGCAGCAGACCACGCAGGCGGCGGAACGCGCATCGACCAAGCGCAAGGAGGCGATGGACAGCGAGACCGAATCCGTACACAAGACGACGGGCGCTTATACCGGGCTGGCCAAAGCACGGGAAGCGGACGCCAAGATGATGCGCCAGAAGGAGGACATTGCCGCGCGCGCCGCGTCCATGCAGCGCCAATTCGCCCAGATGGCCCAGGAGCAGGCGCGGGACATTGCGCGATCTGTAGAAGGGCTGAGTCACGGCAGCTTGTGGAACGATCGGCAAAGTCAGCTGGACGCCATTTCGGATAAGTATGACCGCGTTCGGAAAAGTGCGGAAGAAGCCTACCGCGCCGCCAAGAGTCGCGGTGATGATGCCGTCGTGGCGCAACAGGCGTTGGATGCCGCCATCGACCAGTCCCGGATTCATGAGCAGGTAGCCAAGGATGCCGCCGTACAAGGGTTTGCCGAACGCGACACGGCGATGGCCAATTGGGTCACGGGCGCTAAGCGTGCGATGGAGGACTACCGCGACCGCGCCAAGGACACGGCCAGTCAGGTTGCCGATCTGTTCAACAATGCCGCCACCAACATGACGGATGCGTTTGTGTAGTTCGCCGTGACGGGCAAGCTGTCGTTCAAGGACTTCGCCGAGTCGGTGATTCGCGATCTGGCCCGGATCGCCTACTAGAAGGCCATCGCTGGCATCTTTGAATCCGTGCTGGGTTCGATGGGGTCGGGTGCCGCCAGCAGCGGCAGCTACTACAGCAACATGGGAGGCAACGGTGCCGGCGACGGCGGCTACGGCATGCTGCTGAACAACTACGGCGGCGGTCGCGCCAGTGGTGGCCCCACGTCGGGCGGGTCGATCTACGAAGTGGCCGAGAATGGGCGCCCCGAGCTGTACCAGTCCGGCGGTCGCACCTATCTGCTGTCCGGCAGCGACGGGCATGTCATCCCGGCATCCCGAGGCGGACAGGCTGGAACGAGCGCGTCGGCGGGGAGTAGTCACGCGCCGGTGGAGCTACAAGTGGTGTTGCGCAACGAGAGCGGCCAGCCGATGCAAGCTAAGCAGGATGGTCAGCGAATGGACGGAAACAAGCTCGTCGCCGAATTCGTTTTGCAGACGGTGGCGAGCGATACAGCGAAGGGCGGCCGCACCGCGCAAGCCATGCAGCAACGCTTCGGCCTGCAACGTCGCGGCATTCCGGTGGGGGGCTGAGGTAGGCTCGACTGGCCGCGCATCGTTCGCGGCCAGTGGCTTGGCGCAGTATGCCGCCCGCTTAGTAAGGTGGATCACCTCTGCCCAGCAACCAATCAACCGCAAGGGGAAGTTCATGCTCGAAGTAAACGGACAAGTAGCGGCGCTGGAGGCGGCGGTGTTAGCGCTCATTTCCGCATCCCCGAATCCCGACGAGATACGCGAGCTACTTCGCGAGGTGCAGCGGAAAGCGGCCGGGCAAACCCCGATTGCTCGAGAGCCTGAATACGCAAATGGATGGAACCGCACGATGGACCTGCTGACGACGGATATTCCTTCCGACGACTAGCGTCACGCGCAAGGTCGGCGCGTACATAACGCATAGGATATCCCTGACATCCACATTGATCACCGTCTTGCATCCTGACCTTGCCCGCGAGTCTGGCCCGATCCGACATGTGTCCGGCGCAAGCCGACGCTATTACGTCAGGTGGAACCGACGGACCGGGCGCCATTGCGCGAGGGCTTGACCCCAGCTTGATGCTGCCAGGCGATATGCTTTGCGTTCTCAACCGGCAGGGCAAGGCGATGTGTTACTCCGCGCAGATCTGGGCCGACTTCCGCAAGTACGAGCGATTCGGCGGCAAGCTGAACGTCAAGGAGTTCACCAAGCTCGCCGGCTGGACCAAGAAGAAGGGCAATTGGGTGAAGGTCGTTCCGAAGGCCATGCGCCGCGCCATGACCGACGCCACGAGCGGCATGCTTGACATCGGCACCGTCGAGATAGCGCAAGAAGCAGAAGCGGAAGCGATCGCCTTGATCGCATCGGAGATTGGCGTACAGGAGGCGCGACTTGTCGAGGCCAATGCCAAATTGGCTTCGCCGAAGCCAACAAAGAAGGCCGAGAACGATCGCCGCGTTGCAACCAACAAGATCACCGCTGGCAAAAAGAAACTGGAGGAAATGGCCTCTCCGGCACCTGCGGATGGCATCGACAGGATCTGGCCCGGTCATTTCGCTCCGGTGATGATTCGCGATCCCGAAACAGGCGAGCGCATTGTCATCCCCATGCGCTACCGCTGCCGACTGCCTGGCTGGACAGAAGAGGACGAAATCGAGAAGCCCGGCACGTACAACGCGCGGCGGGACAAGCTCTCGACCGTCTGGCGCAAGGTGTTCGGCTACAACCACGGCATCATGGTCGTGGATCGCTTTTACGAAAGCGTCTACCTCCACGACCTGCAACAGCGACCATTGGTGCCGGGCGAGCGCGAGCAGAACGTGGAAATCCTGTTCACGCCTTCGACGGGTGAGGATCTCTTTGTTGCCTGTCTGTGGACCTACGTCGAGGCAGCCGGGGACAATCCCGGCTTCTATACGTTTGCCGCGATCACGGACGACCCGCCATTAGAAGTTATGGACGCTGGCCATGACCGGTGCCCCGTTCCTATCCAGAAAGGCGACATTGAGGCATGGCTCAACCCCGACCCGGGAGACCTTCAAGCCATGTATGCCATTCTCGACCGCCGCGTGCGTCCGTTTTACGAGCATCGGATGGCGGGCTGACATGGCACGCAAAGTCCGCCGCGCGAAATCCTTCTCCTACGATCTGACAGCCGACTGGCGGCCGTATGCTGTGCCACCCGAGCAAACACGCAACGTGCATGGCTGGACCTACCACGGCACGGTCACGCTAGAGGGAGTCACCGGCGCTCTCGCGCATCGACAAGGGTGGTACGGCATCGCCGTTGGCAACTCCGAAGTTCGCGAGCTGGGGATGTGGGAGCGCATCCAAATAGAGGACGATATTCGCTGTAGGAGGGTTCCAGGTTGGGACACGGGGCCGACGTATCCGGACGTACACCCAACTCCGGCGCCGGACCGTTAGTAGGCTATCGCCTACACAATTGCACGCGCCCCGCTGGTGCCCACGCATAGCGGTGTAATGCATCCTGATCTTGCCCGCGAGTCCGGCCCGATCCGACCAGGCGTCTGGCCATGCCGACACCATCGAGTCAGGTGGAACCGACGAGCGGGCGCTCCGCTTCGCGCTACTAACAAGGGCCATCCGATGATCGAAGACATTTTGTTGCCCGTTCCCTCAAAGCTGATAAGGCTCGCCGGGGCTGATCTCGGACAGCTGATCATCTCGCCTGAAGGCGATTTGGCGATCACCGCCTTATGGGAGGGTCAGGAGCCTGAATCACATCACGGGGTCTATGTGCCCCTAGTGGGTGAGCATGCTTTCCGCGTGCAATGGAGGGAGACGCGGCTCAACCGCGATCTATCGGTTTTGCACCTCGACGACTGTAAGCTCCAAGTGCGGGTAGCTGGGCTAAGCAATGCACGGGTCGGTTTCGCCACGAACGATGAGCCCGCACTTGCCCTGGGTGGTCTGTTCGTTGGTTCGGAGGGGTTACGGGTGGTCGCGGAAAGCAGCGGTGACGCAATATCACTCGACCTTGGGCGCGGACGATTCGCCCAAATCAACAATGGCCAGCGATGCCTCGCTGCGCGCGAGTGGAACCTGATCCTCATGCGCGGCCAGGTCCAGTGCTTCTCCACGAACATTTCTGCTAAGGCCTCGACCGCCCCCTAGCCGTTTATGACCAGGGCGACAACTGAGCAACACCGCGACGCTGCCGGAACGGTGGCGTTTCCTTTTCTGTTTCCGTACCAGCGTCCGTACAACGAAAAAGGCCACCCGCAAAGGTGGCCCAAGTCGTTGATTCTAGTGGTGGGCGATGCAAGGATCGAACTTGCGACACCTGCCGTGTGAAGGCAGTGCTCTACCGCTGAGCTAATCGCCCGCCGAGAACGCGCAATTTTAGGGGCATGGGCGGGGCCGGTCAACCGGGCAGGGCGTGGTCCGGCATCCGGGCCGCATTGCCGGCCGGCCGCACCGGACGGAGGGTCGGGACCAATTGCTAGACTTGTCGCCTTTCCCGACGCAAGTGCACGATCATGGCAATCCTCGCCCCCGAACTGGCCCGCATCCTCCACGCGCTGCAGCAGTTCGAGCTGACGCCCTGGAAGATGGTCGGCTTCGCCGGCACGCTTATGTTCACCAGCCGCTGGTTCGTGCAGCTCTACTACACGCGCAAGTACAAGCGCGTGGTGATGCCGCTGGCGTTCTGGTGGCTCTCGGTGTGCGGCAGCGTGCTGCTGCTGGCCTACTTCGTGTTCGGCAAGAACGACTCGGTGGGCATCCTCTCCAACTTCTTCCCGGTCTTCGTGTCGGTCTACAACCTGGTCGTGCACCTGCGCCATCGCAAGAACAGCATGACCGGCGACGCCGGCGTGAGTTGACGCGGGGCGGGCACGGCCCGCCGTTCGCGTCACGAGCAGGAGCAGGCGGGCGGCGCCCGCCCTACGGAGTGAGCGCTCAGTCCGGGTCGTAGTCGAGGTTGGCGGCCAGCCAGCGTTCGGCTTCGGCCTGGCTCCAGCCCTTGCGCCTGGCGTAGTCCTGCACCTGTTCCAGGCTCAGTCGGCCGACCACGAAGTACTGGCTGCCCGGGTGCGAGAAGTACCAGCCCGATACCGCGGCCGCCGGGTACATGGAGAAGCCTTCGGTGAGCGTGATGCCGGCGTTGTTCGTGGCGTCGAGGAGCTTGAACAGCGTCGCCTTCTCGGTGTGGTCGGGACAGGCGGGGTAGCCGGGAGCGGGGCGGATGCCCTGGTATTTCTCGGCGATCAGCGCGTCGTTGTCGAGGTCCTCGTCGGGCGCGAAACCCCAGAACTCCTTGCGCACGCGCTGGTGCATGCGTTCGGCGAAGGCTTCGGCGAGGCGGTCGGCCAGCGCCTTCAGGATGATCGCGGAGTAGTCGTCGTGGTCGGCGTGGAAGCGCTCCAGGTGCGGCTCGATGCCGAGACCGGCGGTGACGGCGAAGCCGCCGATCCAGTCGGGCTTGCCGAACTCCTTCGGTGCGATGAAATCGGCCAGGCACAGGTTGGGGCGCTCGACCGGCTTGTCGGCCTGCTGGCGCAGATGGTGCAGCACGACTTTTCCCTCTCCCCCGACCCCTTTCCCGGAAGGAGAGGGGAGCGATTCAACGATGATCTCCACGTCGTCGCCCACGTTGGCGGCGGGCCAGAAGCCGATCACCGCGCGGGCCTTCAGCCACTTCTCGTCGACGATCCTGTCCAGCATCGCCTGCGCATCGGCGAACAGCTCGCTGGCCTGCGGGCCGACCACGGCATCGGTGAGGATGGCCGGGTAGTGGCCGGCCAGTTCCCAGGCCTGGAAGAACGGCGTCCAGTCGATGGTTTCGCGCAGCTCGGCCAGCGGGTAATCGTCGAACACGGTGAGGCCGGGCTGCACCGGCTGCGGCGGGTCGTAGCTGGCCCAGTCGCAGCTGAAGCGGTTGCCGCGCGCGTGTTCCAGGGTGACCAGTTTCTTGCCGGGACCGCGGTGCCGGTGGCGCTCGCGCACCTCGGCGTACTCGCTGCGCACCTTGGCCAGGAAGCCGTCCACCAGCTCCTTGCTGACCAGCGACTGCGCCACGCCCACCGCGCGCGAGGCGTCCTTGACCCACACGGTGGCGGTCTCGTAGTTCGGCTCGATCTTGATCGCGGTGTGCGCGCGCGAGGTGGTGGCGCCGCCGATCAGCAGCGGGATGCTGAAACCGCGCCGCTTCATTTCCCGCGCGACGTTGGCCATCTCCTCCAGCGATGGGGTGATCAGGCCGGAGACGCCGATCATGTCGGCGTGTTCCTCGATGGCGGTGTCGAGGATCTTCTGCGCCGGCACCATTACGCCCAGGTCGACCACCTCGAAGTTGTTGCAGGCGAGCACCACGCCGACGATGTTCTTGCCGATGTCGTGCACGTCGCCCTTGACCGTGGCCATCACGATCTTGCCGTTGCTCTTGCTGGTGTTGCCGCTGAGTTTTTTCTCCTCTTCCATGAAGGGCAGCAGCCAGGCCACCGCCTTCTTCATCACACGGGCGGATTTCACCACCTGCGGCAGGAACATCTTGCCGGCGCCGAACAGGTCGCCGACCACGTTCATGCCGTCCATCAGCGGACCTTCGATCACGTCCAGCGTGCGGGTGACGGTCTGGCGCACTTCCTCGGTGTCTTCCACCACGAACTGGTCGATGCCGTGCACCAGTGCGTGTTCCAGCCGCTTGCGCACCGGCAGTTCGCGCCAGGCCATGGCGTTGCTATTGTCCTGCTCGCGCGCGCCTTTCTTGTGCTTCTCGGCGATCTCCATCAGCCGCTCGGTGGCGTCGGCGCGGCGGTTCAGCACCACGTCTTCCACGCGCTCGCGCAGCTCGGGTTCCAGCTCGTCGTAGATCGCCAGCTGGCCGGCGTTGACGATGCCCATGTCCATGCCGGCCTGGATGGCGTGGTAGAGGAACACGCTGTGGATCGCCTCGCGCACGGTGTCGTTGCCGCGGAAGGAGAACGACACGTTGGAGACGCCGCCGGAGATGTGCGAATGCGGGAAGCGCTTCTTCAGCTCCTTCGCCGCCTCGATGAAGTTCACCGCGTTGTCGGCGTGCTCCTCGATGCCGGTGGCGACGGGGAAGATGTTGGAGTCGAAGATGATGTCCTCGGGCGGAAAGCCGACTTCCTCGGTGAGCAGCCTGTACGAGCGCTCGCAGATTTCCAGGCGGCGCGCCACGGTGTCGGCCTGGCCGTTCTCGTCGAAGGCCATCACCACGGTGGCGGCGCCGTAGCGCAGGATTTTCCGCGCCTGCTCCAGGAATGGTTCTTCGCCTTCCTTCAGCGAGATGGAGTTGACCACGCCCTTGCCCTGCAGGCACTTCAGGCCGGCCTCGATCACGCTCCACTTGGAGGAGTCCACCATCACCGGAATCCTGGCGATGTCCGGCTCGGCGGCGATCAGGTTGAGGAACTTCACCATTGCCGCTTCGGAATCGAGCAGGCCTTCGTCCATGTTCACGTCGAGGATCTGCGCGCCGTTCTCCACCTGCTGGCGGGCGACTTCCACCGCTTCGTCGTAGCGGTCTTCCTTGATCAGCTTCTTGAACTTGGCCGAGCCGGTGACGTTGGTGCGTTCGCCGACGTTGACGAACAGCAGGTCGGGCGTGATGACCAGCGGTTCGAGGCCCGACAGGCGGGTGTGGCGCGTCATGGTCATGCGGCCTCCGCTTGATCGACGCAAGGCAGCGCACGCGGCGCGCAATCACGCACCGCCTCGGCGATCGCCTTGATGTGAGCCGGCGTGGTGCCGCAGCAGCCGCCGACCAGGTTGAGCAGGCCGTCGCGGGCGAAGTCGGCGATCACGCCGGCCATGTGTTCGGGCGTCTCGTCGTATTCGGCGAAGGCATTCGGCAGGCCGGCGTTCGGGTGGGTGCTGACATGGCTTTCGGCGATGCTCGCCAGGGTCTGGATGTGCGGGCGCAGGTCCTCGGCGCCGAGCGCGCAGTTGAAGCCGACCGACAGCGGCTGTGCGTGGCGTACCGAGTAGTAGAACGCCTCGGCGGTCTGGCCGGAGAGCGTGCGGCCGGAGCGGTCGGTGATGGTGCCGGAGATCATCACCGGCACGCGCGCGCCGCGCTGGTGGAACAGTTCGGACAGCGCGAACAGCGCGGCTTTCGCGTTCAGCGTGTCGAAGATCGTCTCGACCATGATCACGTCGGCGCCGCCGTCGATCAGGCCGCTGGCCGCTTCGGTGTAATTCGCCGCCAGCTCCTCGAAGGTCACGTTGCGGAAACCCGGGTCGTTGACGTCGGGCGACAGCGAGGCGGTGCGGCTGGTCGGGCCGAGCACGCCGATCACGAAGCGTGGCTGCTGCGGCGTCTTCGCCGTCATCGCGTCGCAGGCGGCGCGGGCCAGCTTTGCGCCTTCCAGATTCAGCTCGTGGGCCAGGTGCTGCAGCTTGTAGTCGGACTGGCTGATGCGGGTGGAGTTGAAGGTGTTGGTCTCGACCAGGTCGGCGCCGGCTTCGAGGTAGGCGTCGTGCACGCCGCGGATGATTTCCGGGCGGGTCAGGGTGAGCAGGTCGTTGTTGCCCTTGAGGTCGCAGCCCCCTGGATGGTCATGGGCATGACCGTCGTGCGCGTGCGCGTGGCCGTCGTGGCCGTGCTCGAAGCGCTCGCCGCGAAAGCCCTCTTCGTCGAGGTGGTGCGCCTGCAGCATGGTGCCCATGGCGCCGTCGATGATCAGGATGCGTTGGCGCAGCGCCTGTTGCAGGGCGGCGACGCGATCGGGGTGGAGCCAGGGCAGGGTGTTCATTGCAACGTCCTTGCAGACAAGAGGGTCAGGCGCGCTTGCGCGCCAGCAGGCTGATCACTTCGAAATGCGGCGCCTTGCGCTCGCGGCTGAGCCGGTTGCCGCTGAGCACGTCGAGCCCGGCGCTGCGCGCGTAGCCTTCGAGTTGCTCGATGCGGAAACCGAGATTGCGGTGGTCGAACGGCTCGACCGCGGCGCGGTGGTCATGCTGGCCCAGCGTCACGGCGAGCAGGCGGCCGCCGGGACGCAAGAGGCGCGCGGCTTCGGCCACGGCCCTGGCCGGGTGCTCGGCGTAGGTCAGCGCGTGCAGCATCAGCACCAGGTCGAAACGCTGCTTGCCCAGCTCCAGCGCGTGCATGTCGCCTTGCACCACGCGCACGTTGGCGAAAGCCCTGAGCCGTTTCGCGGCGGCCTCCACCACGCGCTCGCTGGAGTCCACGCAGACGATCGAATGCGCGTGCGGCGCCAGCAGCTCGGCGGTGATGCCGTCGCCGGAGGCGATGTCGAGCACGTCGCCGGTTTCCAGCAATTGCAGCAGCGAACGCGCCAAGGTTTCCCAGGTGCGCCCGGGCGAATAGTGGCGCTCCATGTCGCCGGCCACGGTGTCGGCCCAGCCTTCCTCGCGGGCGCGGTTGGCCAGCACGCCGGGCAGGCGCGCGGCGTCCTCGCGCAGCAGGGCATCGTCGATGCTGGCGCGCAGCGAGACCACCAGGGCGTGCTGGGCTTCGTCCCCCTCGCTGTTGGCGCGGTAGTAGGCGGAGACGCCGGCGCGGCGATCCCGCACCAGGCCGGCCTCCTTCAGCTTGGCCAGGTGGGTGGATACGCGCGGCTGGGCCAGATGCAGCACCGCAGCCAGTTCGGCCACGGTCAGCTCCTCGTTTTCCAGCAGGGCCAGAAGGCGCACGCGGGTGGGGTCGGCGAGCAGGCGCAACACAGCGGACGCGGTAGCCAGGTCCATTATTATCCCTGTATCGCGATATAAAGATGTACAGGCTAGGCGCGGGCCGCCCGATCGTCAAGGCCACGCCGGTCCGTACCCCCGAACGTGAACCGGGCCACGGGATCGCCTGCCGCGGCGCGTGGTCGATTGCGCCTCGGGAAAAACGCACGGAATATAGCGGGACCATCCAGGCAAGGAACGCTCGATGAATGGCAAGACCCGCGCTGTCGTGGTCGTCGTATCCGGAATGCTGGCCGTGGCGGCCGGGAACATGCTCGCCGGCCTGCTCACGCTGTGGCGGTTGAAGCTGTCGATTCCGCTGGAGTTCGGCACCTGGTGGCAGTACGCGCGGGTGCTGGACCTGCCGCAGCTGGCGCCTTATGCGGGCGCCATCCGGTTCGCCGGCTATGCCGGTTTCGGGCTGCCGCTGCTGGCTTGGGCAATCGTGGCGGTGCTGGTGCTCAAACCCCGCGCCAGGGCGTTCCACGGCGACGCGCATTTTGCCAGCCGCGCGGACCTGGCCAGGGCGGGCCTGCTGAAGCCGGGCGAGGACGGCGTGATCGTCGGCCGTTCCGGTGGCCGCTTCTTGTATCTGCGCGGTCTGCAGCACGTCATCATGACGGCGCCCACGCGCACCGGCAAAACCAGCTGCATCGCGATCCCGGTCTTGCTCAGCTACGGCCATTCGGCGGTGGTGATGGACCTGAAGGGCGAGCTGTTCCAGACCACCAGCGGGTACCGCCGCAGCCAGGGCCAGGCGATCCGCAAGTTCGCTCCGTACGCCGAGGATGGCTGCACGCACCGCTTCAACCCGTTCCTGAGCCTGTCGTCCGACCCGCGCGTGCGGGTCGGCGAGATCCAGACCATTGCCGCGATCCTCTACCCCGACGATGCGCAGAAGGATCCCTTCTGGATCGCGCAGGCGCGCAGCGCGTTCCTCGGTTTCGCCTCCTTCATGTACGAGCAGTGGGATGCGCGGGTGGCCGCCGGCATGCGGCTGGACCCCAACGTCGACGCCTCGTTTCCCAGCCTGGAGCGCATCTATCGGCTTTCCAGCGGCGACGGCCGCGGCGGCGACCTGAAGGAGACGATCAGGCAATGGCTTGCCGGTCCGGCCCGCCTGAGCGCGCAGACGCGCACCACGCTGTCCGGGCTGGCCGGCCTGGCCACCGAAACCTTCTCGTCGGTGATCGCCACGGTGCAGGAACCGCTGCAGCAGTTCGTCAGCCCGATCCTGGCCGCCGCCACCAATGCCAGCGACTTCGATGTCGCCAGCCTGCGCCGGCAACCGATGACGATCTACGTGGTGATCCCGCCGGCGAAGCTGGGCGAATCGGGCAAGCTGCTCAACATCTTCTTCTCCACCGTGGTGGGCCAGAACCTGAAGACCACGCCGCAGGAGGATCCGTCCATCAGGCACCAGGTGCTGCTGTTGATGGACGAGTTCACCGCGATGGGGCGGGTGAACGCGCTGGCCGAGCGCATCTCGATCACCGCCGGCTACTGGGTGCGCGACCTGACCATCATCCAGAGCAACTCGCAGCTGCGTGCCACCTACGGCGCGGACGCGGCGCAGAACTACGTGACCAACCACGCCGCCAGCATCGTGTTCACCCCGCGCGAGCAGCAGGATGCGGAGGATTACTCGAAGATGCTGGGCGACACCACCGTGCGCCGTCGCCAGCGCACGGTGGGCAAGGGCGGCACCTCGTGGAGCCACACCGAGGAGCGTCGCGCGCTGATGCTGCCGCAGGAACTGAAGGGCCTGCCGAACGACGAACAGATCATCTTCTACGAGGGCTGCCCGCCGATCCGCTGCCGCAAGAACTGGTATTTCAAAAGCGCGTACTTCGGCAAGCGGGTGCTGCCGCCGGTGGAAATCCATCCCGTGACGCCTGCCGCCACGGCCCGGAAGGACATCGACTTCACCGTGGCGGACGAAGCGGTGGCGATGCGGGCACTGGCGCAGGAATAGTCCCGCCGGTCGGTTTCGCCCGAAAACCGGGATTTTCGTGCGGGCGGCGTCTGCGGGTAAAATGGCCGGCTTTCCCCTCTTGGCCGGAGTTTCCCCATGGATTTCAGCTTTACCGAAGACCAGCTGTCGATCCAGTCGATCGCGCGCGACTTTGCCCACAAGCGCATCGCGCCGGTGGCGGCCGAACTCGACGCGAAGGGCGAGTTTCCGCTGGACAACATCCGCGAGATGGGGCAGCTCGGACTGATGGGCATCGAGGTGCCGGAGGCGTACGGCGGCGCCGGCATGGATCCGGTGGCCTACGTGCTGGCGATGATCGAGATCGCCTCGGCCGACGCGGCCACGGCCACCGTGATGAGCGTGAACAACTCGCTGTTCTGCAACGGCATCCTCAAGCACGGCACCGAGGAGCAGAAGCAGCAGTACGTGCGCGCGATCGCCACCGGCGAGGCCATCGGCGCCTATGCGCTGACCGAGCCGCAGTCCGGCTCCGATGCCTCGGCGATGCATACCCGGGCCACGAAGAACGCCAACGGCGACTGGGTGATCAACGGCAAGAAGAGCTGGATCACCTCCGGCCCGGTGGCGCGCTACATCGTGCTGTTCGCGATCACCACGCCGGGCATCGGCGCCAAGGGCGTGTCGGCCTTCATCGTCGACACGCAGCTGCCGGGTTTCCACGCCGGCAAGACCGAGCCCAAGCTCGGCATCCGCGCCTCGGCCACCTGCGAGATCGAGTTCACCGACTACGTGCTGCCGAAGCAGAACCTGCTGGGCGAGGAGGGCAAGGGCTTCTCGATCGCGATGGGCGTGCTCGACGCCGGGCGCATCGGCATCGCCTCGCAGGCGGTCGGTATTGCCCGCGCCGCGTACGAGGCCACGCTGCAGTGGTCGCGCGACCGCAAGGCGTTCGGCCAGCCCATCGGCACGTTCCAGATGACCCAGTCCAAGATCGCCGACATGAAGTGCAAGCTCGACGCCGCCACGCTGCTCACCTTGCGCGCCGCGTGGGCCAAGGGCGAGGCCGAAAAAAACGGGGGCCGCTTCGGTACCGAGGCGGCGGTGGCCAAGCTCACCGCGTCCGAGGCAGCGATGTGGATCGCCCACCAGGCCGTGCAGATCCACGGCGGCATGGGCTACTCCAAGGAGATGCCGCTGGAGCGCTACTTCCGCGACGCCAAGATCACCGAGATCTACGAGGGCACCAGCGAGATCCAGCGGCTGGTGATCGCGCGGGCGGAGACGGGCCTGCGCTGAAGAGCGAGGAGTGAGCGAAGGCAGGAGCGAGAGACAGTCTGCTCGCATCCCCCATCACTTCGCTCATTTGAAGCAATCAGCAAAAAGGCCCCGGCTGGAACCGGGGCCTTCTTGTTTGGAGCGAGCGGTACGCAGGAGTACCGCGCTTCTGTCTCCGCACTCCTCTCCACTCGCTCCTGCCTCAATGCCCCCGCTGCGGATCGGAGTCGAACGTGTGCGGTGCGTTCAGGCCCGGGCGGGGCGTGTCGCCATCCAGCTTGTCGCCAAGCAGGCGGCGCACCACCACGTAGAACACCGGGATCAGCAGCACGCCGAGGAAGGTGGCGAACAGCATGCCGCCGATCACGCCGGTGCCGATCGCGTGGCGGGAGTTGGCACCCGCGCCGCTGGAGACGAACAGCGGGAACACGCCCAGGATGAAGGCCAGCGAGGTCATCAGGATCGGGCGCAGGCGCAGGCGGGCGGCGTCGACCGTCGCCTCGCGCAGGGTGCGCCCCTCCTTCTGCTCGGCTACCGCGAACTCCACGATCAGGATCGCGTTCTTCGCCGCCAGGCCGATCACCGTGATCAGGCCGATCTTGAAGAAGATGTCGTCGGGCAGGCCGCGCAGCAGGGTGAACACCACCGCGCCGAGCAGGCCCAGCGGCAGCACCAGCAGCACCGACACCGGGATCGACCAGCTCTCGTACAGCGCGGCCAGCGCCAGGAACACGATCAGGATCGACAGCACCATCAGCAGCGTGGCGGCGTTGCCGGAGAGGACCTCCTGGTAGGACTGGCCGGTCCAGTCGAAGCCGAAGCCGTGCGGCAGGTCGTTGTCCACGATCTTCTGCATCTCGGCCATCGCCTCGCCGGAGGCATGGCCGGGGGCGGGCGAACCGACGATCTCCACCGCCGCGTAGCCGTTGTAGCGGGTCAGCGAAGGCGAACCCATGTGCCAGTCCGCCTGCACCACGTTGGACAGCGGGATCATCTGCGGCGTGCCGGCGGCGGTGGTCTGCGTGCTGGGCGTGAAGAAATGCTGCAGGGCATCCGGGCTCATGCGGTAGGCCGAGTCCGCCTGCATGATCACGCGCTTCACGCGGCCGCCGTAGGTGAAGTCGTTGACGTACACCGGCGCCAGCATCAGGCCGATCGCGTTGTAGATGTCGCTCACCGACAAGCCCATCGACTGCGCCTGCACGCGGTCCACGGTCAGGTTCAGCTGCGCGGAATCCTCCAGCGCGTTCGGGCGTACGCCGGTCAGCACGGGATCCTGCGCGGCCTTGCCCAGCAGGGTGTTGCGCGCCTGGGTGAGGGCGTCGCGGCCCGCGCCGCTGCGGTCCTGCAGGTACATGTCGAAGCCGCCGAACTGGCCCAGGCCCTGCACCGTGGGGATGTTGACCACGAAGATGCGCGCGTCCTTGATCTGGAACAGCGACCGGTTCGCGCGCTGGATGAAGTCCGATGCGGTGCCCTCGCGCTCGGACCAGTCCTTGAGCTTGATGAAGGCCATGCCGGCGTTCTCGCCGGCGCCGATGAAGCTGAAGCCGGTCACCTGCAGCACGGTGTCCACCGCCGGATCCTTCTTCAGGACCTCCAGCATCTGCCGCATCACCGCGCTGGTGCGCTGCTTGGAAGCGCCAGGGGGCAGCTGCACCACCGACATCGCATAGCCCTGGTCCTCCTCCGGCAGGAAGCTGCCGGGCAGGCGGGTGTACAGGAAGCCGGCGAGCACGGTGAGCAGCACGAACACGGCCATCCAGCGCGGCGCGTGGCGCACCGCCGCGCCGATGTGGCTGGTGTAGGTGTGCGTGGTCCAGGTGAAGAGCTGGTTGAACTTGCGGAATACGACGTTCTTCTTCTTGTGGTGTTCCGGCTGCAGGAAGCTGGCGCACAGCGCCGGCGTGAAGGAGAGCGCGAGGAAGGCCGAGAAGCCCATCGACATCGCGATGGTCAGCGCGAACTGCTTGTAGATGATGCCGGACGCGCCCGGCTGCAGCGCCGAGGGCACGAACACCGCGGTCAGCACCACGGTGATCGCCACCACCGCGCCGGTGATCTGGCCCATCGCCTTGCGCGTGGCCTCCCTCGGCGACAGTCCCTCCTCGGTCATGATGCGCTCGACGTTCTCGATCACCACGATCGCGTCGTCCACCACGATGCCGATGGCCAGCACCATGCCGAACAGGGTCAGCTGGTTGATGGTGAAGCCGAGCACCAGCATGCCGAGGAATGTGCCCAGCAGGGCCACCGGGATCACCAGGGTGGGGATGATGGTGGCGCGGATGTTCTGCAGGAACAGCAGCATCACCAGGAACACCAGGATGATCGCCTCGATCAGCGTGTGCACCACCTCGTTGATCGAGATCTCCACGAAGGTGGTGCTGTCATACGGGCTGAACCAGCTCACCCCCGAGGGAAAGCTGGGCGCCAGCTCGTCCATCTTGCCGCGCACCGCGGTGGCCACGTTCAGCGCGTTGGCGCCCGGCAGCAGCTGGATCGCGAACGCGCCGATCGGCTTGCCGTCGACCGTGGTGTCGAAGCCGTAGTTGCCCGGGCCGAAGCTGATCCGCGCCACGTCGCCGAGCTTGACCGTGGTGCCGTCGGCGTTCGCGCGCAGGATGATGTCGGCGAACTGCGCCGGCGTGGTGAAGCGTCCCTCGGTGGAGACCGTGGCGGTGAAGCCCTGGCCGGGCACGGCCGGGTCCGAACCGATCGAGCCGGCGGCGAACTGCACGTTCTGCGACTTGATCGCGGCCAGCACCTGGCTGGCCGACAGGCCGTAGCCCTGCAGCTTGTCCGGGTTCAGCCAGATGCGCATGGCGTACTCGGAGCCGAACTGCTGGGTGCTGCCCACGCCGGGCACACGCGCGATCTGGTCGAGCACCTGCGAGCCGACGATGTCGTTGAGGCGGTCGCGGTCGATGTTGGGGTTTTCCGACTTCAGCGCCACCACCATCAGGAAGCCGGCGTTGGCCTTGGCCACCACCACGCCCTGCTGGGTCACTTCGGAGGGCAGGCGCGGCGTGGCCAGTGCCACCTTGTTCTGCACCTGCACCTGGGCGATGTCCGGGTCGGTGCCGCTCTCGAAGGTCAGCGTGATGCTGGAGCGGCCGGTGGAGCTGGACGAGGAGCTGAAGTACAGCAGGTGGTCGATGCCGGTGAGCTGCTGCTCGATCACCTGGGTGACGGTCTTCTCGGTGGTGTCGGCGCTGGCACCGGGGTAGGTGGCGCTCACCGTCACCGACGGCGGCGCGACGTTGGGGTACGACTCCACGCCCAGGTTGAGGATGGCCAGCACGCCGCCCAGCGAGATCAGGATGGCGACTACCCAGGCGAAGATCGGGCGGTCGATGAAGAAACTCGGCATCGTGGTACTCCGTTACTTGCCGTTCGGCGCGGCGGGCGGCTGGCCCGACGAGGAAGCGGAGGCGGGCTGCCACGGGGTGGGCTTGGCCGGCTCGCCGACCTTCGCGTTCTGGATGCCCGACACCACTACCTGGTCGCCGGCCTGCAGGCCGGTGCGCACCACCCATTTGCTGCCGGACGTGCCGCCCAGGGTCACGTCCTTGCGCACCACCTTGCCGTCGCTGCCGACCACCATCACGTAGGCACCCACGGTGTCGCGCAGCACCGCCTGCTGCGGGATCAGGAACACCTTGTGCTGCTGGCCGAGCTGCGCCTTCAGCGTCACGTACATCCCCGGCAGCAGGGTGCGATCCGGGTTCGGCACCACCGCGCGCAGGTCGACCGCGCCGGTGGCCGGGTTGACCGCGATGTCGGAGAAATCCAGGACGCCCGGCTTGCCGTAGGCGCTGCCGTCGGGAAGAGTGAGCTGCACGCTGGCCTTGTTGCGTTCGGCCAGGGTGACGTTGCCGTTGTTCTGCGCCTGGCGCATCTGCTCGAGGGCTTCCACGCTCATGGTGAAGTTCACGTACATCGGGTCGACCTGGTCGATCGTGGTGAGCAGGGTGGCCTCGCCGTTTCCGACCAGCGCGCCCTCGGTGACCTGCTGCTGGCCGGCCCGGCCGGCGATCGGCGCGGTGACGTTGGCATAGCCCAGGTTGATGCGGGCGGTCTGCACGCTCGCCCGTGCGGCCTGCACCGCGGCAGCACTGCTGCGCTCGGCGGCCAGGGCGTTATCCAGGTCGGCCTTCGACACGTAGCCCTTGGGCGCCAGCTCGCGCACGCGTGCGGCGGTGACCTTGTTGTTGGTCCAGGTGGCCTGGGCCTGTGCCAGGGAAGCCTGCGCGGCGTTCAACGCGGCCTTCAACGGGGCCGGGTCGATCTGGAACAGCAACTGGCCCTGCTTGACGTTGGTGCCTTCATCGTAGGTGCGCTTGAGCAGCACCCCGGCCACGCGGGCGCGCACATCGGCGCTGCGGTAGGCCGACAGCCGGCCCACCAGGTCGCGGGTCAGCGGCGAGCTCTGTGGCTGCGCCTTGATCACGCCCACTTCCGGGGGCGGCATCTTCTGCGGGCCGTTCTCGCTGCTCTTGCCGCAGGCGCTCAGGGCCAGCAGGCCCAGGCACAGCGATGCCGTGCGCAGTAACGAAGGCTTCATGGGGACTCCGGAATTCCTGACGTGCTTGTTGTGGGGATGGGGTTGAGCTCGGCGCCGTGCGGCAGGCGAACGAATGCCGCGCGGCCCCGCCGGGTGTGGCGCGCCACGCGCACGCCCGTGCATGAGCCTCTCGTCGTGGAGGACGGTCATGCATCGGGTGGCTCGCGGGGCGGCCCGATCCATAATGGACTCACTAGTATACATATTACGGGAGGCTTGTGCCGCATCGCGCGGGTCTTCGACGCGGTGCCGGCAAGGGAGATTGCGGGGCGGTCAATGGGATTGACGACACCCTGGCGCGACGTTTGTTCAGCCCGTGTCGACGGGTTTCAGCGGAACATGGTCGTTTTTTGCGTGAGCCGGTCGTGCCGGCAGCCCGGCGCGCGGGGGCGGCGCAATTGGATTCGCCGGTGCTGCAGCGTATCCTTCAACGGATTTATTGCCCGATTCTCCACTTCGTCCCAACTACAGCAGATGCCATGAATGCGACCCTTGCGGCAAATGACCCCTCCCTTCCGTCCGTAGTGCTCGCCGAGTTGAAGAAAAGCGGCATGTCGCCCCAGCGCCTGGCCCAGGCCGAGGTGTTCTGCGCCGCCTTCTTCGCGCGGGTCGCCGGCAGCGATGTCCAGTTGCACACGCCGGTGCAGTGGGCAGCGCTGGTCGGCAGCCTGCTGGAATTCATGCAGCAGCGTCCTGCCGGTCGCGCCGCGGTGCGGGTGTTGAGCCCGGCGGACATCCATGCCGGTCGCAGCCTGCTGCAGATCGTCACCGACGACATGCCGTTCCTGATCGACACGGTGAGCATGGTGGTGTCGGCCAACCTGCAGATCCATGCGGTGATCCATCCGGTGCTGACCGTCTCGCGCGACGCCGGCGGCGCCCTGGTCGGGATGGGTGGCGAGCAGGGCAAGGCCGAATCGGTGATGCACTTCGAGATCGACCGCGCCGCCGACGCTGCCGAGCAGGAGCAGCTGAAGGCGCAGGTCGAATCGGCGCTGGAGGATGTCCGCGCGGCGGTCAACGACTGGGCCGCGATGCGCAAGCAGGCGTTGGCGGTCGCCGACGAACTGCCGCAACGGCAGACTCCGCTGGACGAGGCCTCGCTGCAGGAAGCCGCCGCGTTCATGCGCTGGCTGGCGGACGACAACTTCACCTTCCTCGGCTACCGCGAATACGAGGTGGTCGACGCCGACGGCGACCGCGTGCTGCGTTCGCGCGAAACCTCGGGCCTGGGCATCCTGCGCAAGACCGACCGCTCGCTGGCCCCGCGCTCGCTGCGCACCCTGGCCGCGAGCGAGTTGCCGCAGTCCGGCGCCACCGACGCGATCATCCTGACCAAGACCAACGCGCGCTCCCACGTGCATCGCCCGGGCTACATGGACTACATCGGCGTGCTGCAGTTCGGCCCTGACGGCCGCGCGGTCGCCGAGCAGCGTTTCCTGGGCCTGTTCACCTCCAGCGCCTACATGGCGCGGCCGCAGGACGTGCCGCTGGTGCGGCACAAGGTCGAGGCGGTGCTGGCCCGCTCGGGCCTCAAGCGCGATTCGTATTCCGGCAAGTCGCTGCGCCACATCCTGGAAACCCTGCCGCGCGAGGAGCTGTTGCAGGGCACCGAGGAAGAGCTGTTCAACACCTCGATGGGCATCCTCGAACTGCGCCAGCGCGCGCGTACGCGGCTGTTCGTCCGCCGCGACCGCTACGGCCGGTTCTTCACCTGCATGGTGTTCGTGCCGCGCGACCGCTTCAACACGTCGGTGCGCGAGCGCATCGAGGCCACGCTGGGCATGGCGCTGCACGCGGTGCAGAGCGATTCCTCGGTGGAGATGGGCGAGTCGGCGCTGGCCCGGCTGACCATGATCATGCGCCCGAAGATTGGCGACCAGCCGACCTACGACGTCGCCGAACTCGAGCAGGCCGTGGCCGCGATCGTGCGCAACTGGCACGACGAGGTGCGCGACGCGCTGGTGCGCCTGCGCGGCGAACACGAGGGCGTGGTGCTGGCCAACCGCTACGCCCGCGCGCTGCCGGCCGGCTACGTCGAGGACGTCAGCCCGGCGGTGGCCGCGGAAGACATCCACGAGTTGTCGCAGCTGAGCGGCGAGCACGGCATCCGCATGTCGTTCTACCACCCGCCGCAGAACCCCGAGTCGCTGCGCTTCAAGGTGTACCGCAACGGCAGCGACATCTCGCTGTCCGAGGTCCTGCCGCAGCTGGAGAACCTCGGCTTGCGCGTGCTCACCGAGCATGTCTACGAGATCCCCGGCGACACGCCGTTGTCGATCCAGGATTTCGACGTGCAGCCCACCGGCAAGCTCGCCTTCAGCGTGGAGCAGGTCGGCGCGCTGTTCGAGGAGGCGTTCGAGCATGTCTGGCGCGGCGCCGCGGAGAACGACGGCTTCAACCGGCTGGTGCTCGGCGCCAAGCTCGATTGGCGCCAGGTGGCGATGCTGCGCGGCTACAGCAAGTATCTGCTGCAGACCGGCGTGACCTTCTCGCAGGCGTACATGGAGGAGACGCTCAACCGCTATCCGGCGATCGCCGGCTTGCTGGTGGAGCTGTTCCTGGCCAAGTTCGACCCGCGTCGCGAGGCGCTCTCGCCCGACGAGCTGAAGATCGCCGGGGCCACCCTGGCGGTGGAGATGCGCACGCTGATCCCGGCCAACGTGCAGGCCGCGCAGCCCGGCCTGATCGACGAGCTGGGCGCCGCGCTGGCGCGTCCGCGCGCCGAGCAGGTCAAGGTCGTGGAAGCTGCCATCGGCGTGCTGCTGGAGAACGTGGCCAGCCTCGACGAGGACCGCATCCTGCGCAGCTTCGTGGGGCTGATCCGCGCCACCTTGCGCACCAGTTTCTTCCAGCAGTGGGAGGGCGCGTACCGCGACTACATCAGCTACAAGATCGACTCGCACCAGGTCGCCGAGCTGCCCAAGCCGGTGCCGTACCGCGAGATCTGGGTGTGCGCCCCGCGCGTGGAAGGCATCCACCTGCGCTTCGGCGCGGTCGCCCGCGGCGGCCTGCGCTGGTCCGACCGCCGCGAGGATTTCCGCACCGAGGTGCTGGGCCTGGTCAAGGCGCAGATGGTGAAGAACACGGTGATCGTGCCGGTCGGCTCCAAGGGCGGCTTCTTCGTCAAGAAGTCCCCCGACGGCGACCGCGACGCGGTGCTGGCCGAGGGCATCGCCTGCTACAAGCTCTTCATCAACGGCCTGCTCGACATCACCGACAACCTGGTCGAGGGCAAGGTGGTGCACCCGCACGACGTGGTGCGCCATGACGCGGACGATCCCTACCTGGTGGTCGCCGCCGACAAGGGCACCGCGAAGTTCTCCGACATCGCCAATGCCATCTCGATCGAGCACAACTACTGGCTGGGCGACGCGTTCGCCTCCGGCGGTTCGCACGGCTACGACCACAAGGGCATGGGCATCACCGCGCGCGGTGCGTGGGAGTCGGTCAAGCGCCACTTCCGCGCGCTGGGTCGCGACTGCCAGAGCGAGGATTTCACCTGCGTGGGCATCGGCGACATGTCCGGCGACGTGTTCGGCAACGGCATGCTGCTGTCCGAGCACATCCGGCTGGTGGCGGCGTTCGACCACCGCCACGTGTTCCTCGACCCGAACCCCGACGCGGCCCGTTCGTTCGTCGAGCGCAAGCGCATGTTCGACGTGCCGCGCTCGAGCTGGGACGACTACGACAAGTCGCTGATCTCCGCCGGCGGCGGCGTCTACCCGCGCAGCGCCAAGTCGATCCCGATCTCGCCCGAGGTGCGCGTGGCGCTGGGCCTCAAGCCCGACGTGGAGCACCTGGCGCCGAACGACCTGCTCAGCGCGGTGCTGAAGGCGCCGGTCGACCTGCTCTGGAACGGCGGCATCGGCACCTACATCAAGGCCAGCAGCGAGACCCACGCCGACGTGCGCGACCGTGCCAACAACGGCCTGCGCATCGACGGCGCCGAGGTGCGCGCGAAGATCATCGGCGAGGGCGGCAACCTGGGCATGACCCAGAAGGGCCGCATCGAGGCCGCGCAGAAGGGCGTGCTGCTCAACACCGACTTCATCGACAACTCCGCCGGCGTGGACACCTCCGACCACGAGGTCAACATCAAGATCCTGCTCAACGACGCCGTGCAGCGCGGCGAGCTGAGCTTCGATGCCCGCAACGAGCAGCTGGCGGCGATGACCGACGAGGTGGCCGAGCTGGTGCTGTGGGACAACTACCGGCAGAACCAGGCGATCACCCTGATGGAGCACCAGTCGATCGGCCGCATCGGCTCGATGGCGCACTTCATCAAGACGCTGGAGAACGAGGGCACGCTGGACCGCCAGGTGGAGAACCTGCCGTCGGAAGCCGAGCTGGCCGAGCGCAAGAGCCGCGGCCTGGGCCTGACCCGGCCGGAGCTCGCGGTGCTGCTGTCCTACGACAAGATGCGGCTGTACCAGCAGCTGCTCGATTCGGACGTGCCGGAGGATCCGTACCTCTCCAAGGAGCTGGTGCGCTACTTCCCAGCGCCGCTGCACGAGAAGTACGCCGAGCACATGCAGCGCCACCGCCTGAAGCGCGAGATCATCGCCACCGCGGTGACCAACTCGACGATCAACCGCATGGGCGCCACCTTCATGATGCGCATGCAGGAGGACACCGGCAAAGGCCCGGAGGCGATCGCCAAGGCGTACACGGCGGCGCGCGAGATCCTCGACGCACGCCAGCTGTGGGCGCAGATCGAGGCGCTGGACAGCAAGGTCGCCGAGGACACCCAGGTCGACGCGGTCAAGCAGATCTGGTCGCTGCTGCGCCACATGACGCGCTGGCTGCTCAACCGCCCCGGCGGCTCGCTCGACATCGCCGAGAACGTGGCGCGCTACCAGGAGGGCGTGTCCGCCCTGCGCCAGGTCTTGCCCGAGGTGCTCACGCCCACCGGCAAGGGCGATTTCGCCTGCACCCAGGAGAAATGGGAAGGCCTGGGCATGCCGGCCGAGCTCGGCCAGCGACTGGCCCGCATGCCGGACCTGCGCGCCGCGCTGGACATGGTCGAAGTCGTGCAGCAGAGCGGCCAGCCGATGGAGAAGGTCGCCCGGGTGTTCTTCGAGCTGGGCGAGGTGCTGGATCTCGAGTGGCTGCGCGGCCAGATCGAGGCCTTGCCGGTGGAAGGCCACTGGCATGCGCAGGCACGCGGCTCGCTGCTCGACGAACTGAGCCACCAGCATCGCGCGTTGGCGCTGCAGGTGCTCGGCATGGCCGGCGCGACCGGCGATCTCTCGCCGGTGCAGGCCTGGCTGCAACGCGACGACGCCACCCTGCAGCACACCCGCAACATGCTGGCGGAAATCCTCACCCAGAACGCGGACTACCCGATCGCCTCGGTCGCCGTCCGTCGCCTGGCCCAGCTGGCACAGGTGCCGGTGGCCTGACGGCGGGGATTCGGGAGACGGGATTCGGGATACGCAAAGGCGGGTACGCGCGAGCTTGATTTGTCGCGTGCCTTGCCGGGATGATCGGAAAGAGCGGCGCTGCCGCTCTGCCGAATCCCGAATCCCGAATCCCGAATCCCGAACCTCCAACCCCGGCTTCCCATGCGCATCGCCTTCGTTGCCAGTGACACCAGTGTCGCCCAGCAGGCGAGGCGCAAGCTGGTCGAGCGCTATGGCGACGTGCCGGCAGTCGAGGCGGAGCTGATCGTGGCGCTGGGTGGCGATGGCTTCATGCTGCGCACCCTGCACCTGCACCACGCGCTGGACGTGCCGGTATACGGCATGAAACTGGGGCGGGTCGGCTTCCTGATGAACAAGCACAAGCTCGACGGCCTGCCCGAGCGGGTGGCGCGCGCGCACGCGGCGGAACTGCATCCGCTGGAGATGCTGGTCACCGACGCGGACGGCACCAGCCACCGGGCGCAGGCGTTCAACGAAGTGTCCCTGCTGCGCCAGAGCAACCAGGCCGCGCACCTGGAAGTGAAGCTCAACGAGACGGTCAAGCTGCCCAACCTGGTCTGCGACGGCATCATGGTTGCCACGCCGGCCGGCTCCACCGCCTACAACCTCTCCGCGCACGGGCCGATCCTGCCGCTGGACGCGAACGTGCTTGCGCTCACCCCGATCAGCCCGTTCCGCCCACGCCGCTGGCGCGGCGCGATCCTGCCGCACCGCACCCAGGTCACCCTGCGCATTCTCGATCCGGGCAAGCGCCCGGTCAGCGCCACCGCGGATTTCCACGAGGTGCGCGACGTGCGTGAGGTGGTCGTGCGCCAGGCCGAGGGGCGGGGCGTGCGGCTGCTGTTCGATCCCGAGCACAATCTGGAACAGCGCATACTGGATGAGCAGTTCGCGGCCGAGTGAGTCCCCTTGTAGGAGCGCACCCTGTGCGCGATGCTCTTGCGAGCCCCGAATTTCGCAGAACCATCTCGATCGCCCATGACCAGCGCCGGCCTTGACGCCCACGACGCCACCTCCACCACCGACAACCGGCTGGTCGTGGCGATCTCTTCCCGCGCCCTGTTCGACCTCGGCGACAGCCACGCGCTGTTCGAGCGCGACGGCCTCGATGCCTACCGCGCGTTCCAGATCGATCACGAGGACGACATCCTCAAGCCTGGCGTGGCATTCCCGCTGGTGCAGAAGCTGCTGGGGTTGAACAAGCTGGCCGGCGACGTGCCGCCGGTCGAGGTGATCCTGCTGTCGCGCAATTCCGGCGACACCGGCCTGCGCATCTTCAATGCGATCCAGCACTACGGCCTGGAAATCAGCCGTGCGGCGTTCACCAGCGGCGCGCCCACCTCCGACTACATCGCGCCGTTCAAGGCCGACCTGTTCCTCTCGGCCAACGCCGAGGACGTGGGCCGCGCGCTCGCCGCCGGGGTGGCGGCCGCCACCATCCTGCCCAGCACCGCGCCGCCACGCGCCAGCGAGCAGCTGCGCATCGCCTTCGACGGCGACGCCGTGCTGTTCGGCGACGAGGGCGAGCGCGTGTCGCGCGAAGAGGGCCTGGAGGCGTTCCATCGCAGCGAGACCGAACACGCCGCCGAGCCTTTGTCCGTCGGCCCGTTCCGCGGCTTCCTCACTGCGCTGCACCACCTGCAGACCGCCTTCCCGGCCGAGGACTCGCCGATTCGCACCGCGCTGGTCACCGCGCGCTCCGCCCCCGCGCACAAGCGCGTGATCCTGACCCTGCGCAAGTGGGGCGTGCGCATCGACGAGGCCCTGTTCCTCGGCGGCCGCGACAAGGGCCCCTTCCTCGACGCCTTCGGCGCCGACATCTTCTTCGACGACTCGCCCGCCAACGTGGAATCGGCGCGGCAGCACGTGGCCACCGGGCACGTGCCGCACGGGGTGAGCAACCGTTGAGGGGCAGGCGGAGATGTTCCGCCCTGGTTGCGCCAAAACGGCCCGGTTCAGATCATCCGGATGCGCTTCCACCAGCGCGTCACCTGTTCCTCGCGCACGAAGGTGAACAGGCCGGCGCCGAGGATGATGGCGATGCCGATCGCCATCGGCCAGTCCAGCCGGTCGTGGAAGACCACGTAGCCCAGCAGCACGGCCCACAGCATCTGGCTGTACTGGGTGGGGGCGACGTGGTTGGCCGGTGCCTTCTGCGTGGCCAGCATCAGCAGCACGGAGCCGAGCGCGGCAAGCAAGCCGTAGCCCAGCAGCAGTCCCCATTGGGCGAGGTCCGGCCAGCGGAAGTTGGCCAGCATCAGCAGGCCGGCGACCAGCATCGAGCCGACCATGCCGGCACCGTACAGGGTGAGGCGCTTTTCGTGCGGGCCGGCCAGGCGCAGCGCGATCATCGAGACGGCGCCGGAAAGCCCGCACACGATCGCCGCCAGGTGGCCGATGCCGAGCACGCGGAAGCCCGGCCGCAGCACCACCAGCACGCCGACGAAGCCGGCCACCACTGCCGACCAGCGGCGCCAACCCACGACCTCCTTCAGCACCAGCACCGACAGGATGGTGACGAAGATCGGCAGCAGGAAGATCAGCGCGAACGCCTCGGCCATCGGCAGCGCGGTGAACGCGACGACGGCCGCGATGCTGCCCACCGCGCTGGCGATCGCGCGCAACAGCCACAGGCCCTGGCGCTGCGCCCGCAGCACATCGCGCCAGCGGTCGTCGGTTCCCTTGATGAAGGGCAGCGCCGTCAGCCCCAGCGCGGCGCCGAAAAACACGGCCTCGTAGGCCGGCAGCGAGCCGCGCAGCGACTTCACGAACGCGTCGCTGGCGGCGAAAGCGGCAAAAGCCATGAAGCCGAGCAGGACACCTTTGAACATGGATTTCCGGGAGCGGGCGGGCGATGGAGACGGGCGGCGGGACGGGCGCGCTCCATACGCATCCGTCGGGCTCGCCCGGCCTGTGCGGGCGCATGGGTCGCGCTACAATACCGGCTTTTACATGCCCGCTCCGGAGCTTCCATGGCTGTGCGTCTGAATCCGCTCGATCTGTACGATGTCCGCGCGCTGCTCAGCGACGAGGAGCGCATGGTGCAGGATTCCGTGGGCCGCTTCGTCGACGAGCGCGTGCTGCCGATCATCGGCGACTGCTTCGACCAGGCGCGCTTCCCGAAGGAACTGATCCCGGAGATCGCCGGTCTCGGCCTGCTCGGCGCCACGATCCCCGAGCAGTACGGTGGCGGCGGCATGAGCGGCGTCAGCTACGGCCTGATCTGCCAGGAGCTGGAGCGTGGCGATTCCGGCCTGCGCAGCTTCGCCTCGGTGCAGAGCTCGCTGTGCATGTACCCGATCTTCGCCTACGGCAGCGAGGAGCAGAAGCAGCAGTACCTGCCGCGGATGTCCGCCGGCGAGGTGATCGGCTGCTTCGGCCTGACCGAGCCGCACGGCGGCTCCGACCCGGCCAACATGAAGACGCATGCGAAGAAGGATGGCGGCGACTGGGTCATCAACGGCGCCAAGATGTGGATCACCAACGGCAACCTGGCGCACATCGCGATCGTCTGGGCGCAGACCGACGACGGCATCCAGGGCTTCGTGGTGCCGACCGACACGGCCGGCTTCAAGGCCCAGGAAATCCACAAGAAGATGAGCCTGCGCGCCTCGGTCACCAGCGCGCTGTTCTTCGACAACGTGCGCGTACCCGACAGCGCGCGCCTGCCCAACGTGAAAGGCCTGAAGGGCCCGCTGGGCTGCCTGACCCAGGCGCGCTACGGCATCACCTGGGGGCCGATCGGCGCGGCGCAGGCCTGCCTGAAGGAAGTGCTCGACTACACCGCCGAGCGCACGCTGTTCGGCAAGCCGCTGGCCTCCAACCAGGCGATCCAGCTGAAGCTGGCCGACATGGCGCGGCGCATCACCACCGCGCAGCTGCTCTCGCTGCAGCTCGGTCGCCTCAAGGACGCCGGCAAGATGCAGCCGACCCAGGTCTCGCTGGCCAAGTGGAACAACTGCCGCATGGCGATCGACATCGCGCGCCAGTGCCGCGACATCCTCGGCGGCGCCGGCATCACCACCGAACACTCGGCCATCCGCCACGCACTGAACCTGGAATCGGTGATCACCTACGAGGGCACCGAGACCGTGCACGAGCTGGTGGTGGGCCGCGAGCTGACCGGGATCAACGCGTTCTGAGTGACCGGCGCCAGCCAACTCGTCATTCCCGCGGGAGTGGAATGACGGCGACAGGCATCGCCGCCGAGTGAGGCCGGAGTGTGCTGCATGGGTTGCCAAGACATCCGCATCGAAACCGAGCGCCTGATCCTTCGCCCGACCCGGCCGGAGGATTTCGAGGGCTGGGCGACGCTGATGGCCGACGCGGAGAACGCGCGCCACATCGGCGGTCCGCAGCCGCGGGCGGTGGCGTGGCGCGGGTTTCTGTGCATGGCCGGCGCATGGGCAATCCAGGGTTTCGGCATGTTTTCGGTGATCGACAGGACCAGTGGCCAGTGGCTTGGCCGACTCGGCCCGTGGCATCCCGAGGGCTGGCCCGGCCGCGAAGTCGGCTGGGCCTTGCGGCGCGACGCCTGGGGCAAGGGGTATGCGCTGGAAGGGTCCACCGCCGCGATCGACTGGACTTTCGAACACCTGGGCTGGGAGGAAATGATCCATTCCATCCACCCGGACAACCGCGCTTCGCAGGCGCTGGCGCAACGGCTCGGCTCGACCTGCCGCGGGCCCGGCAGGCTGCCGCCGCCACACGAGGATCTGCCGGTGGACATCTGGGCGCAGACGCGCGAGCAGTGGCGGCGACGTCGCGCATGAGCCACCTTTCGCCAGCGCTGTACGCCACCCTGGCCGACGTGGTGCCGGACCTGCACGTGCACTGCGTGGATCCGTGGTGCCTGATCGGCAGCGTCGCGGCGCTGCTGCTCGGTGCCGAGGTCGAGGCGGCCGACGTGGACGTACTGACCTCGCGCACCGACGCCGAGACCCTGATGGCGCAGTGGGCGCCGCGGCGCGACCTTGCGTTCACTCCGGCTGACGCCGACCGCTTCCGCTCGCACTTCGCCCGTTTCCGCTTCCCCGGCGCGCCGGTCGAGGTCATGGGCGGGCTCGAACTTCATGTCGACGATCGCTGGCAGCCGGTGGTGCCGGGGAAACTCGTGCTGGCCGGCATGAATGGCCTGGCCGTGCCGGTGCCTTCCGTCGAAGAGCAGATCCGCCTGTGCGAGAGCTTCGGTCGCCCCAAGGATCTTCGGCGCGTGGCGCTGCTGGAACCGTTGAGCGAGGAGCGGCGATGATCACCATCCACGGCATGCGCGCCTCCGGCAACTGCTACAAGCTGCAGCTGCTGCTGGACCAGCTGGGCCGCGACTATCGCTGGGTCGAGGTGGACAGCGCGCACGGTGCCACGCGCACGCCGGAATATCTGGCGAAGAATCCGAACGGCAAGGTGCCGCTGCTGGAACTGGAGGACGGTCGCCGGCTGGCCGAGTCCGATGCGATCCTCTGCTACCTCGCTGAGGGCACGCCATTGCTGCCGGATGACCGCTGGTTGCGTGCACAGACGCTGCAGTGGCTGTTCTTCGAGCAGTACAGCCACGAGCCGTGCATCGCGGTGGCCCGCTTCATCCGCGGCTGGCTGCCGCCCGATCACCCGCGCCAGGCCGAGCTGCCCGTGCTGCTGCAGAAGGGCGCCCAGGCGCTGGACGTGATGGAGCAGCACCTGGCCGGGCGCGACTGGTTCGTCGGCGAGCGCTACGGCATCGCCGACATCGCGCTGTACGCGTACACCCACTGCGCCGGCGATGGCGGCTTCCAGCTGTCGGCGTTCCCGCACATCCGTGCGTGGCTCGATCGCGTGCGGGCACAGCCCGGCCACACCCCGATGCAGCATTCGCCGCCGCAGGAGCCCGCTGGCAGGCGATGCCTTTGAAGGGCAACGCCCGCCAGCGGACTCCTGCGCAAGACATTCCACCCCATCACCGATGACCGCCATGTCCATTCCGTTTGCCCTCAGTTCCCGCCACAAGGGTTTCAACCGCGCCGAAGTCGTCGACCAGAACTTCACCGAGTTCGTGCAGCTGTGGCAGGGCGACGTTCGCCACGCGCCGCGCGATGGTGAAGCGGTGCTGCCCGGCAGCGCGCTGGACGCACGCGGATTCCGCGAGCTGCTGGAATCGCAATTGATCTCGCGCCACCTCGACCTGATGGCGCGCGTGCTGCGCGTGCAGAACAAGGTGTTTTACACCATCGGCTCGTCCGGCCACGAGGGCAATGCGATGGTGGCGCGGCTGACCCGGCATACCGACCCGGCCTTCCTGCATTACCGCAGCGGCGGTTTCATGGCCGAGCGCTTCCGCAAGATTCCGGGCATGGACCCGGTGATGGATTCGGCGCTCAGCTTCGCCGCCAGCAAGGACGACCCGGCCTCCGGTGGCCGCCACAAGGTATGGGGCAGCAAGCCGCTGTGGGTGCTGCCGCAGACCTCCACGATCGCCTCGCACCTGCCCAAGGCGCTGGGCACGGCCGTGGCCATCGAACAGGCGCGGCGCATCGGTCACCCGCTGCCGATCCCGGAGGACAGCATCACCATCTGCTCGTTCGGCGATGCCTCCAGCAACCACGCCACCGCACAGACCGCGTTCAATGCCGCGGCGTGGACGGCGTACCAGAAGCTGCCGGCACCGGTGCTGTTCGTGTGCGAGGACAACGGTATCGGCATCTCGGTGAAGACACCGAGCGGCTGGATCGCGAACAACTACCAGCATCGCGCCAACCTCGATTACTTCTTTGCCGACGGGCTGGACCTCGCCGACGGCTACGCCCAGGTGCAGCGCGCGGTGGAGCATTGCCGCGGCACGCGCCGGCCGACCTTCCTGCACCTGAAGACCACCCGCGTGATGGGCCATGCCGGCACCGACTTCGAGATCGAATGGCGCAGCATCGAGGAGCTGTTCGCGGTCGAGTGCTCCGATCCCCTGCTGCGCTCGGCTGCCATCGCGCTGGCGTCAGGCCTGTACTCGAAGGACGAGCTGCTGAATCTGTACGAAGCCACCCGCAAGCGCTGCTTCGGCGCCGCCGAGGACGCCGATGCGCGCCACCGGCTGACCTCGCTGGACGAGGTGATGGCCCCGCTGGCGCCGTACACGCCGGCCGCGGTGAAGGCCGAGGCCGAGCGCGCCGACTATGCCGAGAAGCGCCTGGCCGTGTTCGGTGGCGAAGCGAAACTGCCCGAGAACCTGCCGCCGCGGCACCTGGCCATCCAGATCGGCCAGGCCCTGCACGACCTGCTGGCGAAGTATCCGGAGGCCCTGCTGTTCGGCGAGGACGTGGCGCAGAAGGGCGGCGTGTACACGGTCACCAAGGGCCTCAACAAGACCTTCAAGGGCAGCCGCGTGTTCAACACGCTGCTCGACGAAACGATGATCCTGGGGCTGGCGCAGGGTTACGCGAACATGGGAATGCTGCCGCTGCCGGAGATCCAGTACCTGGCGTATTTCCACAACGCCTGCGACCAGATCCGCGGCGAGGCGGCCTCGCTGCAGTTCTTCTCCAACGGCCAGTACCGCAACCCGATGGTGATGCGCGTGGCCTCCCTGGGTTACCAGAAGGGCTTCGGCGGCCACTTCCACAACGACAACTCGGTCACCGCGCTGCGCGACATCCCGGGGCTCGTGGTCGGTTGCCCCAGCCGCGGCGACGACGCGGCGATGATGCTGCGCACGCTGATGGCGCTGGCCAAGGTCGATGGCCGCGTGTGCGCCTTCCTCGAACCGATCGCGCTGTACATGACCAAGGACCTGTACGAGCCCGGCGACGGCCAGTGGCAGTTCGACTATCCCGCGCCGGACCGCGCCATGGTGCTGGGTGAGGGCCGCATCTACAACGAGACGGCCGACGACCTGGTGGTGTTCACCTTCGGCAACGGCGTGCCGATGGCGCTGCGCGCGGCGCGCGCGATCGAGGCGGAGTTGAAGTGGAAGGTGCGCGTGGTCGACCTGCGCTGGCTGGCGCCGCTCAACGACGCGTTCATCGCGGCACAGGCGAAGAGCGCCAAACGCATCCTGGTGCTGGACGAGGGCCGCAAGAGCGCCGGCGTGGGCGAGGGCGTGATCACCGCGATCGTCGAAGCCGGCTGCGGCGCCACGCCGCTGCGCCGGGTGGTTGGCGCCGACACGTTCACGCCCCTGGCCGGTGCCGCCCTGCTGGTGTTGCCGGGCGAGGCCGACGTGGTGGCGGCGGCGCACGCACTGGCCGGTTGAGCACCGCGCCGCTCGGCCTCAACGGTCCTCGCGCCGCGTCTCCACCACGCGCAGGCGCTTTTCGCCGGGTGCGCGCGTGGCGCGGTTGGTGAACTCGTCCAGGCAAACCCGGTTGCGGCCGCGCAGCTTGGCGCGGTACATGGCCTGGTCCGCGCGTTCGATCAGCGCTTCGAGGGTGTCGCCGTGCTGGCGCATGGCCACGCCGATGCTGACGCTGAGCAGTTGCTCCTCGTCGCGCACCGGAATCTCCAGCCGGTGCACGCGGCGGCAAAGCCGCGTGGCCACCTGCATCGCCTCCTGCGCGTCGATGCCGTCGAGCATCGCCACGAACTCCTCGCCGCCGTAGCGCCCGAACAGGTCGCCCGGCCGCAGTTCGGCGCTGAGCGTGGTGGCCACGGCCACCAGCGCGCGGTCACCGGTATTGTGGCCGTGCCGATCGTTGAGCTGCTTGAAGTGGTCCAGGTCGAGGAACAGCACGGCCAGCGAGGGCGCCTGGCTGCCGGCCAGCATCGCATTGGCCCGTTCGGTCCAGGCACGACGGTTGAGCAGGCGGGTCAGCGAGTCGTGGTCGGCCAGCACCTGCACCACGTCGCGGTCCTGGCGCAGCTGCAGCGCGCGATCGGCCAGGCCGAGTGACAACACCACCGCTTCGAAGGCGCCCCCGGCGAGGCTGAGATCGTTGAGCCAGTCGACCCGGGGCAGGGCACCATTGACCTGGGCGCTGGTCAGTGCGGTCAGCAGCAGCAGCGGGGTCCAGCCGGCGAGGAAGAACCAGGCCTGGCGCGAGCCGCGCACCGCGGCAATCATGCCCGCCACCAGCAGCAGCAGCGCACCGATCATCAGCAACGGGTTGAGCAGGGCCTGCGCCATCGAGATCAGCAACGGGATGCCGCTGCAGCGCATCAGCACCAGCTGGATCATGCCCACCGCCACGGCCACCACCGGCACCTGCAGCAGCGGGGCGTGTCGGCGCAGGTCGCAGAACCGCATCATGAACAGCGACGCGAAGGCGACCGACAGCGCCACCGCCACCGCGCCGACCAGGCTGCTGGAGTCCGCCAGCCATTGCCAGCGCAGCGGATGGAACACGAAGCCGGTCTGGATGCCCTGGATCAGCGCGTAGCAGACGACGTAGCCCGCATACCAGGCGTAGGTGATGTCGCGCAGCATCAGCGAGAAGAACAACGCCATCATCACCATCGCCAGCATCACCGCGAAGCAGGTGCTGGCGAACACCAGCCACTGGGTATCGCGCTGCAGGTAGTTGTCCCATGACAGGATGCGGAAGCGGATCGGTGCGCTGACGGTCTGGGTCGGCTCCACGCGCAGCAGGATCGGGGTGGATGCGGACAGGCCCGCCGGCACGCGCCACGCCAGCCGGCCGTGGCCATGGCCGTGGGCGCTGAAATCATTCATCGCCAGTCGCTGCACCTGGCCGCCGTTGAACACGCTGATCGCGCCCATCGGCGCCGGGTAGACGGTGAGCACGCGCTCCTCGTTGTTCCACGGCGGCTGCGCCGCGATCACCACCCAGCTGCCCAGCTCGTTGCGCGGAAACCGCTGCAGCATGGACGGGTCGAAACTCCTCAGGTGGCCCGCCCGATAGGCATCCATCACGCTCTGTGGCGTGTCGCCCGGGGCGACCTCCTGCCAGGCGCCGTTGAGCGGCATGCCGGTGGCATGGGCCACCCCGATCCAGAGCAACAGCAAGCCGAACACGAGCGACCACCGGCCGCGGCGCTGGATTGCTGGCAATGTGACCGGCTTCTCCACTCGGCTTTCCTGTTCTGCGTGGTTTCCGGTGGCGGCAGGGCGCGCAGGGCGACTGCCGCCCATGGCTCGATTTGCAGGTGGGTCCTGGCCTGTCTGGGGAAACCGCGGCCAATCTCCAACGCTGCACGATACAACGCAGGTATGTCAAGCACGTGTCATGCCATGCCGCGGCAAGGCCTCGATGCCGCGGACGACCGGCCGTTGGAGGCGCTCCGTGCGCGCCGTGGCCGCCGGGCACGCGGCTGCCCGCCCCGAGGGGCAGAAGCGGACGCATTGGGTCACTCCGGGCCGTGGCGAAGGCCGGGGCAGCGCGCGGGCAAGAGAGGTGCCTGGTCGTGCGCTCAGCGCGGTCGGCGCGCGCCCAGCAGCACCAGCACCTCCTGCGCCGTGCGGATGCGCTCGCTGGCGCCGGGCAGGTCGAGGATCACCTTCAGCTTGTCCTGGCCGTCGAGCTTGTACACGCGCGGCTGGGTCTGGATCAGCTTGATGATGGCCAGCGGATCGACCTCGGGTTTCTCGCGGAACACGATGCGCCCGCCGTTGGCGCCGAAGTCGAGCTTGCGGATGCCCAGCGGCGTGGCCATCAGTTTCAGGCTGGCCACCGCGAACAGCTGCTTCGTCGGCTCCGGCAGCAGGCCGAAGCGGTCGATCATCTCCACCTGCAGGTCGCGCAGGTCGTCCTCGCTGCGCGCGCTGGCGATGCGTTTGTACAGGGTCAGGCGCGTGTGCACGTCGCCGAGGTAGTCGTCCGGGATCAGCGCGGGCAGGTGCAGCTCGACTTCCGTTTCGTGCTCGGAGCTCAGGTCGAAATCCGGCACCTTGCCGGATTTCAGCGCGCGCACGGCACGGTCGAGCAGCTCGGTGTACAGGCCGAAGCCGATCTCCTGGATCTGGCCGGACTGCTCGTCGCCGAGCAGTTCGCCGGCGCCGCGGATTTCCAGGTCGTGCGTGGCCAGGGTGAAGCCGGCGCCGAGCTCTTCCAGCGAGGCCAGTGCTTCCAGGCGCTTCTGCGCATCGGCGGTGATCGACTTGCGGTCGGGCACCACCAGGTAGGCGTAGGCGCGATGGTGCGAACGGCCCACGCGGCCGCGCAACTGGTGCAGCTGGGCCAGGCCGAAGTGGTCGGCGCGGTCGATGATGATGGTGTTGGCGGTGGGGATGTCGATGCCGGTCTCGATGATGGTGGTGCATACCAGCACGTTGAAGCGCTGGCGATGGAAATCCGCCATCACGCTTTCCAGCTCGCGCTCGGGCATCTGGCCGTGGGCGATGCGGATGCGCGCCTCGGGCACCAGCTCCTCCAGCTCGCGCACCGTGCGCTCGATGCTCTGCACCTCGTTGTGCAGGAAATACACCTGGCCGCCGCGCGACAGCTCGCGCTGCAGCGCCTCGCGGATCGTGGCCGGGTCCCACGCCGAAATGAAGGTGCGCACGGCCGAACGGTGCGCCGGCGGCGTGGCGATCAGCGAGAGGTCGCGCAGGCCGGCCATCGCCATGTTCAAGGTGCGCGGGATCGGCGTGGCGGTCATGGTCAGCAGGTCGACTTCGGCGCGCAGCTTCTTCAACTGCTCCTTCTGACGCACGCCGAAGCGCTGCTCCTCGTCGACGATGACCAGGCCCAGGTTCTTGAACCTGATGTCCGACTGCAGCAGCTTGTGCGTGCCCACGATCACGTCGATCTGGCCGTCGGCCAGGCGCTTGAGCGCTTCGTTCACCTCCTTGGCGGACTTGAAGCGCGACAGCACGTCCACGCGCACCGGCCAGTCGGCGAAGCGGTCGGCGAAATTGCGGTAGTGCTGCTGGGCGAGCAGGGTGGTCGGCACCAGCACGGCGACCTGCTTGCCGGCGGTGGCGGTGGCGAAGGCGGCGCGCAGGGCGACTTCGGTCTTGCCGAAACCCACGTCGCCACAGATCACCCGGTCCATCGCGCGCGGCGCGGCCAGATCCTCCAGCACGGCTTCGATCGCGGTTTCCTGGTCGGGCGTTTCCTCGAACGGGAAGCTGCTGCCGAACTCCTCCACCAGCTGGCGGTCGATCGGCATCGACTCGCCGCCGCGTGCCTGGCGCTGCGCGTAGATCGCCAGCAGTTCGGCGGCGACGTCGCGCACTTTCTCGGCGGCCTTGCGGCGTGCGCGTTCCCACGCATCGCCGCCGAGCGAGTGCAGCGGCGCCAGTTCCGGCGCGGTGCCGGAATAGCGGCTGACCAGGCCAAGTTGCGACACCGGCACGTACAGCTTGTCGCCCTTGGCGTACTCGATGGTGAGGAACTCGCCATCCATGCCGCCGACGTCCATCGAGACCAGGCCCTGGTAGCGGCCCACGCCGTGGTCCACGTGCACGATTGGCGCGCCAAGGGTGAGCTCGGTGAGGTCGCGGATGATGCTTTCCGGATCGCGCGCCGTGCCGCGGCGGCGCCGGCGGTCGCGTTCGCTGCGCACGCGTTCGCCGTACAGTTCGCGCTCGGTGAGCACGGTGAGCGCCGGCCGGGTCAGCGCAAAGCCCTGCTCCAGCGGCGCGATGGTGATGGCGAAACGCGGGAGATCCCGTTCGGCCACCTGGCCTTCGCCCAAGCCGCCTGGGGAGAACGCCTGCCAGTCGCCCACGTTCTGCGGTTTCAGGCCGGCCGTCGCCAGCGTCTCGATCAGCGCTTCGCGCCGTCCGGCCGAGTCGGCGGCGATCAGCACGCGGCCGGGATAACTCGACACGAAGTGGCTGAGCGCGGCACCCGGTTCCTCGCCCTTGCGGTTGAGCGGCAACTCCGGCGCCGGCTGGGTGCCGGTGTCGATGGCGTGCTCGTGGCCGGCTTCCACCACGTCCACGCGCAGGCGCTTGTTGAGTTGTTCGCGCAGCCTGTCCGGCGGCAGGTACAGCTCGTCCGGGGGCAGCACCGGGCGCTCGATGTCGTGGGCGCGCTGGTCGTAGCGCTCCAGCGTCTGCGTCCAGAACTGGTCGGCCGCCTCGCCGGCGCCTTCGCCGAGCACGAACAGGGCATCGTCCGCGAGATAATCGAACAGGGTGGCGGTGGCAGGAAAAAACAGCGGCAGGTAATACTCGATGCCGCCGGGCGTCACGCCTTCCTTCATGTCCTGGTACAGCGGGCAGCGGCGCACGTCGATCGGGAAGCGCTCGCGCAGGTTGTTGCGGAAGTCCTTCGCCGCGTCCTCGGTGAGCGGGAACTCCCGCGCCGGCAGCAGGTCGACGCGCTCCACCTGCTGCTGCGAGCGCTGCGTCTGCGGATCGAAGCTGCGGATCGAATCCACCTCGTCGTCGAACAGCTCGATGCGGTACGGCTCGGCCGTGCCCATCGGGAAGATGTCGAGCAGGGCGCCGCGTACGGCGAAGTCGCCCGGCTCGGCCACTTGCGGTACGTGACGATAGCCGGAGGCTTCCAGTCGCCGCTGCTCGGCGGCCAGGTCGAGCTTCTGGCCCTTCGACATCACCAGGCCGGAGCCGGTGATGTGCGAGCGCGGCGCAATGCGCTGCATCAGCGTGGCTACCGGCACCACCAGCACGCCACGCTTCACGTCGGGCAGCCGGTACAACGTGGCGATGCGCTGGGAGACGATCTCCGGATGGGGGCTGAACGCGTCGTAGGGCAAGGTTTCCCAGTCCGGGAACTGCAGCACCGGCAGGCCCTGGGCGAAGAGCGCCAGCTCCGATTCGAGCGCCTGCGCGCGCTGGGTGTCGCGCGCGACGACTACCAGCAGGCCCTCGTGCGTGCGCGCCGCCTCGGCCAGCAGCAAGGCGCGGGCCGATCCATGGGGTGGCGTCCAGTAGCGGCGCTGTCGGGGCGTGGTGGGGAGAGGCGGGTGCTTGATGAGGCTGGGCATAGCCGACAAGTGTAACGCCGCGACCCGGCCCGCACGGGCGGCGCAGCGTTGCACACGGCCCGCCGGACCTTGGGGCGCGAGCGGCGGGCGGTGGCCACCCTACAGTTTGAGCGTGATCAGCATGATGCCGGGCTCGTCGGGAATCGCGCGCTGGGTGAAGCCGAGCTCCTTGCACAGCTGCAGCATCGGCCGGTTTTCCTGCAACACGTAACCCCACAACTCGTACAGGCCGCGGCGCCGGCAATCGTCGACCAGCCGCTGCATCAGCAGCGCGCCCAGGCCGATGCGGCTCCACGCGTGTTCCACCAGCACCGAGAACTCCGCCGTGTCGGTGGCCTGGTCGACGTAGATGCGGCCCACGCCGCGCATCTCGGCCGGGCGGACCGATTCGTCCATCAGCACGAAGGCGGTTTCGCGCGCCGTGTCGATCCGGCACAGCTGCTGGGCCATCGGCGTCGGCAATTCGGACATCGCATGGAGGAACCGCCGGCGAATCTCTTCCGGCGACAGGCGGGTGAAGCAGCGCTGCATCGCCGCCACGTCGCCCGGTTCGATCGCGCGCAGGACCAGCTCTCGCCCGTCCTGCGTGCGCACCTTCTCGCCACCGGCGGGAGCCGCGGCGTGCCGGGCAAAGCGCAGGGCACTGCGTGGCGGCAGCGAGGTGTGTGGGGCAGGGGCAACGAAGTCGATGACAGGGATCATGGCTGTTCCATACTTTTGCGTATTGTGTGCAATGCAGCATGATTATGCAATGGCAAACTGCACACGGGCCATGATGGTCGCGTGAGGCACGGCGTCACCTGGCCTCGTTTCATGTTGCGCCACGGCAGGCCCGGAACGGGGATGCGCGGCGCCTTCGAGGCGTTACCAGATCAGGTCGTCGGGCACTTCGAACTGCTTGTAGTACTCGTCGTCCGCCTCGTTGCTGCTGCCGGCGTCGGCACGGCCGTGGTCGAGCACGATCATCGCCGCGTCGCGCTCGCGGATTTTTTCGGCGGCCGCCCGCGGCAGCAGTTCGTGGCCCTCGCCGTGGCGGACGATCACCAGCGTGCCGGCGGCCAGCTGCGCGCGCAGCGCTTCGTTGACCAGCACGCTGCGGATCACGCTGCCCTCCGTGAAACGATAGGCAATCTCGCCCTCGCGCTTCACCTTGTGCGCCTCGACGATCTGCCGGATCTGCGCCTGCGCCTCGTGCGCCCGCGCCTGCGCGTTGCGCTCGGCAGCGATGGCCCGGTCGCGCTCGGCCTTCTCCGCCTGCAGTCGTTGCGCCGCGACCTGCTCGGCACTGGGCGCCGCCGGCGCCTTGCCCTTGTGTTTCTTCGCCTGCTCGCGCACGACCTGCGCGGCCTTGGTCTTGTCGACCAGGCCGGCCTTGAGGAGTTGTTCCTGGAGTGGATTGCGCATGACTCTACCGGGAGTCTTGCGGGATCGCGGGGCCGATCTTGGCGGTTCAGTCCGCGTGGTCGGGTTCGAAGAAACTCCAGCGCACGTCGGCGAACTCCGCCTTCATCGCCGCCTCGACCGTGTTGATGGCGGCGATCAGTTGCGGGTTGCCGGCGGTGGGCTGCATGCGGGCTTTCACCGCGACCATCACGTCGGCGCCCATCTGCAGGGTGATCAGGTTGAGCACCTCGGCGATCTCGGGACGGCCCTGCAGGAAGCGCATCAGTTTGTCGCGCCGGCGCGGCTCCACGCCCTGGCCGATCAGCAGGGCCTTCACCTCGATGGCGACCAGTACTGCGACGACGATCAGCAGCGCGCCGATGGCGATGGTGCCGGCGGCATCGAACATCAGGTTGCCGGTGAGCATGGTCGCGCCGACGGCGAGCGCGGCGAGGCACAGGCCGGTCAGGGCAGCCAGGTCTTCGCCGAAGATCACCAGCAGCTCGCTGGAGCGGGTCTGCCGGAACCACGTCCACAGGCCCTGGTCGCCGCGGGCCTTGTTCACCTCATGCAGGCAGCCGCGCAGCGAGATGCCTTCGACCACGATGCCGAACACCAGCACGCCCATCGCCAGCCATGGCCACTTGAGCGGTTCGGGGTGGGTGAGCTTGTGGATGCCTTCGTAGATGGAAAACATGCCACCCACGCTGAACAGCAAAATGGCGACCAGGAACGACCAGAAATACAGCGCGCGGCCCCAGCCCAGCGGAAACTCGTCCGATGGCGGGCGCTTGGCCTGGCGGATGCCGAGCAGCAGCAGGCCCTGGTTGCCGCAGTCGGCCAGCGAGTGCACCGCCTCGGCCATCATCGCGCCGGAGCCGGTGACGACGGCGGCGACCAGCTTGGCCACGAAGATGGCGAAGTTGGCGCCCAGCGCGAGGAAGATGGCCTTGATCGGGTTGGCGTGGCTGGACATGCGCTGGCTCGGGACGGGAAACGGACGGCCATTGTAATGGACGCTTGCCCGGCCTCACGGCTGGATGCGGGCGACGGTGGGGCCGCGCCGATGCCCGCCCTGCTGAAGCGGCGGTCGCGCGAAGGAAAGCTCGGTCTCCGGAGGAGGGCGAAACGCTACGGATCTTCAGGCTCGGATCTTGAAAAGCATCGCCCGCCAGCGGGCTCCTGCGATGCTGGCCCAGGAACCTGCCGGACAGCGGTTTGCGAAGGCGGGAGTTGCAGCGGGCGAGGGCGTGCCGCGATGCGGCAGCTCAGCGGATACCGACGCCCACGCCGAGCCCGAAGTGCACGTTGCTGCGGCCCTTCTGCATTTCCTCGGCGGTCCACACGTGCGATTGCGCCACGTCGACCAGCGGGAACAGGTAGTCGGCCTGGCCGACCTGGCCGGCGCGCGTGCCGTTGAGCTTGCCGTTGACGGTCATCAGGGCGCCGGCGGGGTAATCGAGCGGCTCGACGTAGCCGCGCAGCACGGCGATGAAACGGCCGTTGCCGCTGTCGTTGGCGCGTGGACGCTGGGAGGAATCCAGCGGATAGGCGAGCAGCTCGATTTCGCTGTGGTCCTGGAAGTTGCTCACGTGCACGATGCGGCCGCCCCAGATGACTTCGTTGCCGCTGTAGCGCTCGGGCGTCTGCGCGACCTGCGCGGGTGTGGCAAGTACCGCGTTGCCGGTGGTCTTGTAGATCGGCGCGGGCGCACAGGCGGCCAGCATCAGCAGGGCGACGGGCAGGGCGAGCCGGATCAGCAGCGAAGCGGGGCGGTGGCGCATGGTCGTGATTCCTGGGCGGGCGCGGGGGGACGGAGCCAGCTTAGCGACGGTTCGGTTTGGGCGGAAGTCGCGAGGCCGGCAGGGGGCTTGGCGTGTTCAGCTGGCTGCCGGCCTCGTCCAGCAGCCAGTCGAGTTTGACCGTGGCCGGGCGCTCCTGTGCCAGCAGGCCGGCCAGCACGTGCAGCGGTTCGCGCAGGGCGTCGTCCAGTTTCCACGGGGCGTTGAGGACGACCATGCCCGAACCGTTGAGGCGCAGCGGCGAGTCGTCCGGGTGCACCAGCAGTTCGGCGCGCAGGATGCGCTTGACCCCGCTGTACTGCAGGCGGCGCAGGAACGGCTGCACCTGGCTGCGCAGCTTGATCGGATACCACACGGCGTAGATGCCGGTGGGCCAGCGCTGCAGCGCCGGTTTCAGGGCCTGCTCGATCACCTTGTATTCGGCGTCCTGCGCCTCGTAGGGCGGGTCGATCAGCACCAGGCCGCGTTTTTCCTTCGGCGGCACCAGCGCCTTCAGCGCCTCGTAGCCGTCGCGCTCGTGCACGTGCACCTGGTGGTTGCCGCGGAACAGGTCGCGCAGCTTGCAGGCCTCCTCGGTATGCAGTTCGCACAGCTGGGCGCTGTCGCCGGGGCGCAGCAGGCGGGCGACCTGCAGCGGCGAGCCCGGATAGCGCTTCAGCCCTTGCGCGTTGTCGGCGCTGCCCAGGATGTCGTCGCGCCAGCGCCGCAGCAGCGGCGGCAGTTTCTCCGCCGGGTGCAGGCGCGCGATGCCGTCCTTGAACTCGCCGGTCTTGCCCGCCTCGAAACCGTCCAGCGGGTAGTTGCCGCTGCCGGCATGGGTGTCGATGTAGCAGAACGGCGTGGGCTTGGCCTGCAGCGATTCGATCAGCGCCAGCAGCACGACGTGTTTGAGGACGTCGGCAAAGTTGCCGGCGTGGTAGGCGTGGCGGTAGTTCATGGCGGTCACGGGGGTGGGAACGCCCAGTATAGAGGGCCGGTTCCGTGCTCCCCCGGTACTGCGTAACCTTTCCTGCACATGGGCCGGTGCAGGCTCCGCTTGTTGCAGCGTTGCAACCGGCCGGACGTGCGGCTCCGGCCGTCCACCTGCGCGGAGAATCATCATGAAGTTCCTGCCAAGAATCGTTGTTTCGACGGCCGCTGTGGGCCTTTGCCTGGCATTCGGCACGGTCAGCGCCCAGGACACTGGAGGCATGGCGCCAGCAGCGGCGTCGAGCAGCATGGGGCACATGGGCCAGATGGGCGGCGCCCATCACAAGATGATGCGTCACAACAAGAACGGCAGCATGCACATGATGCCGGCCACGGTGAGCTCGGTGGATACCAAGACCGGCATCGTCGAAGCGGACGCCGGAGGCATGTCGCTGCGCCTGCACTTCCCGCCGGCGTCGGTGGCGAACCTGAAGGCCGGCGACAAGATCACGCTGCACATGGGTTATACCAAGTAATTCGTCGGGTGACGGACAAATGGCGGCGGGGCCGGTCATCGGGCCGATGGACCCATGTCCAGAGTTGAGACCGGCCGGCACCGACCCTATGCTGTGCCGATGAATCGCGCAGTTCGCCACGCCGCACGCTTGCCGTCCCTCTGGGCGATGGCATGGCTGGCGTGGCTGATTCTCGCGCTGGCACCGGTGCACGGCATGCCGCGCGGGATGGTGGGCGACGTGCTGCAGGGCACGCCGGTGACGTCCGTTGCGCACGCGGCCGATCATGGCCAGCACGCCATGCCGGCCGCGCCCGATTGCTGCGCGGACCACGCGCACGGCCAGCACGACGCGATGACATCGGCCCATTGCGCAGCGGCGTGCGGCAGCATGCTGCCGGCGGCCGCCCTGGTTGCTCTGCTGCCGGTGGCGCCGGAACCGCTGCGCGTTTCCCCTCCCTTCGCGTCCGCACCCACCGTCGTGCACGCGGCGCCGCTGCGGCCGCCAGCCGCCTGATCCCCGTTCGCTGCGACCCTGCCTTCATGCCCGCACGGCAGCGAGCGTGGACGGCGGCCCGTGCCGGCACCGGTCTCCGGTGCCCTCCCCGAAGGAGATCAACGTGATTCCATTTTCCCCGTCGCCCGCGACCGACCTGTCGCGGCGACGTTTCGTGCAGGGCGTGGCCCTGGGCGGCGCGGTGGCCGGCCTCGGCCTGTTGCGTCCCTCGAACGCCTGGGCGCTGACCAGCCCGGGACAGCCCACGATGCTGAGCGGTACCGACTTCGCGCTGGACATCGTCGAGTGCACCGTCAACTTCACCGGCGCGACGCGCCCGGCAACCACCGTCAACGGCAGCGTGCCCGGCCCGCTGCTGCGCATGCGCGAAGGCACTACGGTGAGCCTGCGCGTGACCAACCGCCTGCGCGTGCCCACTTCGATCCACTGGCACGGCATCATCCTGCCGTTCCGGATGGACGGCGTGCCGGGCCTCAGCTTCGACGGCATCGCGCCGGGCGAGAGTTTTCTGTACCGCTTCCAGCTGCGCCAGAGCGGCACCTACTGGTATCACTCGCACTCGGGTTTCCAGGAGCAGAACGCGCTGTACGGCCCGCTGGTGATCGAACCGGCCGGCCCCGAGCGCTACCCCGCGGACCGCGACTACGTGGTGATGCTCAACGACTGGACCGACGAGGACCCCGCACGCATCTACGCCAAGCTCAAGAAGCAGAGCGACTACTACAACTTCGCGCAGCCCACCGTGCCGGATTTTTTCCGCGACGTGCGTGAAAAGGGCCTGAGCCAGGCGCTGGCCATGCGCAGGATGTGGAATCAGATGCGCATGAACCCGACCGACTTGGGCGACGTCTCCGGCTACACCTACACCTACCTGATGAACGGCACGACGCCGGCCGGCAACTGGACCGGCATCTTCAAGCCCGGCGAGAAGATCCGGCTGCGCTTCATCAACGGCTCGTCGTCCAGCATCTTCGACGTACGCATCCCCGGCCTGAAGATGACGGTGATCGCCGCCGACGGCCAGGACGTGCAACCGGTGGCGGTCGACGAATTCCGCATCTCGGCGGCCGAAACCTACGACGTGATCGTCGAGCCGCAGGAGGAGCGGGCGTACACGCTGTTTGCCCAGTCGATCGACCGCAGCGGCTACGCGCGCGGCACGCTGGCGCCGCGCGCCGGCATGGAAGCCGAGGTGCCGGCGATGGACAGGCGCCCGTGGCTCGGCATGCAGGACATGATGGGTGCGATGTCGCATGCGGAGCACGGCGGCGGCCAAGCCGCGATGCCGGGCATGGAGCATGGCAGCATGGATCACGCTCAGATGGATCACGGCGCCATGGCCGGCATGACGGCCACGCCCGCGCCGGTGGTGCATCACGCCCGCAGCGAATACGGTCCCGGCGTGGACATGCACGTCGACATGCCGCGCAGCAATCTCGACGATCCGGGCATCGGCCTGCGCGACAACGGCCGCCGCGTGCTGACCTACGCCGACCTGCACACCATCGGCGGCCCGCTCGACGCGCGCGAACCCGGCCGCGAGATCGAGCTGCACCTGACTGGCAACATGGAGCGCTTCATGTGGTCGTTCGACGGCATCAAGTACTCCGACGCGAAGCCGATCCATTTCAACACCGGCGAGCGCCTGCGCATCGTGCTGGTCAACGACACCATGATGAACCACCCGATCCACCTGCATGGTATGTGGAGCGAGCTGGAGAACCCGCACGGCCAGTTCCAGGCGCGCAAGCACACCATCAACGTGCAGCCGGCACAGCGCATCACCTATGCGGTGACCGCCGACGCGCCGGGACGCTGGGCCTACCACTGCCACCTGCTGTACCACATGGAGGCGGGCATGTTCCGCGAGGTGGTGGTGGCATGAGCACGAAGCGTCGAATCACCACACTTTCCCTGCACCGCCCGCTGCTGGCCGCGCTGCTGCTGGCCTTGCCGTTGGCGGCCGCGGCGCAGAGCGAGCCGGCCGCGTCGAGCAGCACGGCGCCGGTGGCCATGGACGCCATGCCGGGCATGGACCACGCCGGCATGCACCACGTGCCGATGCCGGTCAGCGCCAGCAGTACTGCCGAGCCGCCAGCCAAGGCGCCGGTCAAGACGGCGAAGCAGCTGCACGCCCCGGCTGCGCCGTCCGTTGCGCCTGCAGGCACGCAGCGCATGCACCCCATGGACCACGGCGCGATGCCACCGATGGACCATGGTTCGATACACGGGATGGATCACGGCGCGCCGCCCGCCACGCCCGCAGCCGGTGGCCACGCCATGCCCGGCATGGATCACCAGGCGATGCCGGCGATGGATCACGGCTCCATGCCCGGCATGGACCACGGCGCGACACACGGCACGGAGGCGACGCCAGGCATGGCAATGGGCCCGATGCAGGGCAGCCGCGCGCCGGCGAATGCGCGCAGCGGCGATTATTCCGACGGCATCGCCGCCAGCCCCACGCATGGACTGCACCTGCACGGCGGCGCGCCGGCCGGCATGCTGCTGATCGATCAACTCGAAGCGTTCCACGGCCGCGATGCCAACGGCCAGAGCTGGGAGGCCGAAGGCTGGTACGGCAACGACAGCGACAAGCTGTGGCTGCGCAGCGAAGGCGAACGCAGCCGCGGCAGACTCGAAGATGGCAACGTGGAGGCGTTCTGGAATCGCAACGTTGCCACGTTCTGGAGCACGCAACTGGGCGTGCGCCACGACTTCGGCGCAGGCCCGACGCGCAACTGGGCCGCGTTCGGCGTGCAGGGCCTGGCACCGTACTGGTTCGAGGTCGAAGCCACCGCCTACGTCGGGCCGGCCGGGCGCACCGCGGCGCGCCTGCGTGCCGACTACGAACTGCTGTTCACCCAGCGGCTGATCCTGCAGCCGGAGGCGGAGGTCAACCTGTACGGCAAGGCCGACCCGGCGCGCGGCATCGGCAGCGGCGTTTCGGATGCGGCGCTGGGGCTGCGCCTGCGCTACGAGGTCCGGCGTGAATTCGCGCCGTATGTCGGCGTAGTCTGGACGCAGCGCTTCGGCGCCACGGCCGATTACGCCCGCACCGATCATCGTCCCGTCTTCGACCGGCAGTGGGTCGCCGGCCTGCGCATCTGGTTCTGAGGAGAGCCCATGAAACGACTCATCATCACCGTCGTGATTCTCTGTGTCATCGCCGCCGCCGGCATTGGTGCCTTCGTCTGGTCCGGCGTCTACAACATCGGCGCCGACGACCACCACACCAAACCCGTCTACGCGCTGATGCAGACGCTGCGCGAGCGCTCGATCGAGCATCACGCCAAGGACATCGTGGTGCCGAACCTCGACGACCCGCAGCTGATCTTGAAAGGCGCCGGCCAGTACGCGGCCATGTGCACCGGCTGCCACCTGGCACCGGGCATGGCCGAGAACGAGATGCGCCCGAGCCTGTACCCGCAGCCGCCCGAGCTGGCGAAGTTCCGGCCTGACCCGCGCGAGGCGTTCTGGGTGATCAAGCACGGCGTCAAGATGAGCGCGATGCCGGCCTGGGGCGCCAGCCACGACGACGCCACCATCTGGAGCATGGTCGCGTTCCTGCAGAAAATGCCCGGCATGACGCCGGCGCAGTACAAGGACATCGTGGCCCGGGCACCGCAGGACCACGACATGGACGAGGCGGGCGGCCACAGCCATGGCGCGGCCGCCGACGAGGACGCGCATGGCGCGGTGGCGATGGAGGGCATGGCCATGTCCGGCGAAGCGGGGCACAGCCACGCCGCGGACGGCGAAGCCCACGAGCAGACCGCCGCGCCGGCGGTCGAGGCGCCGCTGTCGCTGGAGGGCATGAAGCCGGGCGCGGTACCGGCGGCCGAAGCGGCGGCGCGGGCATTCCAGGCGGCGCTGCAGCGTGGCGATCGTGCGGCCGTGCTGGCGCTGCTGGCGCCCGAGGCCCGCATCAGCGAGGGCGGCCACACGCAGACGCGCGACGAATACGCCGCCGACCATCTGGGCGCGGACATTGCCTTCCTGAAAACCGCGCGGATGGCGCCGATCTCGCTGGGCTCGATGCCGATGGGCGACAGCGCGATGGTCGGCAGCGAAAGCGAGCTGCAGGCCTCCATCAAGGGCAAGCCGGCCACGTTGCGCAGCCGCGAGATGCTCAACCTCGAGAAGGACGGCGACCGCTGGAAGATCGTGTCCGTCCAGTGGCAAACCACCCCGGCAGCAGGAGAATGACGATGAAGCGATGGCTTCCCCGCGCAGGCCTCAGCCTGCTGTTTGCAATATTGTTCGCGCCGGCGGCGCTGGCGGCGAACGCGTTCGACGTCTACAGCGATCCGTCCTGCGGCTGCTGCGGCGCATGGGTCGAGTACATGCGCGCGCACGGCTACACCGTCACCGTGCACCAGGACCGGCCGATGGCGACGGTGAAGGCGCGCTTCGGCGTGCCGGAGCGTGCCATGTCCTGCCACACCGCGGTGATCGACGGCTACGTGGTCGAGGGGCACGTGCCGGTGGAAGACATCCGCCGTCTGCTCGCCGAGCGACCGGACGCCATCGGCATCGCCGCCCCCGGCATGCCGATGGGTTCGCCCGGCATGGAGATGGGCGCACCCGAACGCTACGACGTGGTGCTGATCGGCCGCGACGGCTCGACCCGCGTCTATGCGACGCACGGCCCGCAGGCGTGAGCGTCACCGGCACCAGGGTTCGCGTCGCCTGCTTGATCCGCGTCAATGCCGCCCTTGCCCCTGACGTTACAGTGTCCGTGAGATGAAACGCGCCTTCCGCCTCCGCCCGCAAACCCGCTGCCGCCTTGCGTGGCTGGTGGTGCTGCTGCTGTCGTGGCAGCAGGTGGCGGTGGCGGCGTATGCGTGCGTCGGCGTGCCGACGTCGGCCGGCACGGCCGCGGTGGCCGTGGCGGCGCACTCGTCGTCGATGGCGGCGATGGGCGATCGCTGCGAGGAAATGCCGGCGGCGCCGGTCGATCCGCTGTGCCGCCAGCACTGCCAGCCCGACCACGCCACCCAGGTTGATGCGCGCAACGCCTCGGTGCCGGCCAGCACGCTGGCCGCGTTGCCGCCGCAGTCGCCGTCCGTGGCCGCGGTGGCGTTGTCGTCGCAGCGCACGCTGGCACGACGCGACCGCCTGCAGGCGCCGCCACCCATCCCCCGCTTGTTGTTCTGTTCGCTCCTGATCTGAGCTGACCCGTCGCGGTAGCCACCGACGTGGCGTCGTGCCCGCTCTGGCATGACGCAGGTTTCAGATCGACGGAGTGTTCACTCATGTTGTCCATGCATTTCGCCCGGCGCCTGCTGGCGGCGGGCCTGGCCGCGCTCCTGGGGGGCGTGGCTGCGATGGCGCCGGCCGCCGAACCGCCGCTGACGCTGGAGGCAGCGGTGCGGCAGGGCCTGGCGCGGGCGCCGCAACTGGAGGCGCGCGCCGCCGACACGACAGCCGCACGCGAGGAAGCCGCGCGCGCCGGACGCTTGCCGGATCCCGTGCTGACCTTCGGGCTTGCCAATCTCCCGGTCACCGGTCCGGGCGCTTTCAGTCTGCGTTCGGACGGGATGACGGAGCGCTCGGTCGGCGTGATGCAGGCCATTCCGTCGCGCACGGCACGGCATGCGGAGCGTGACTTGGCCGGCGCGCGGATCGATGCGGCGCAGGCCGATCGCGTGGCCACCGAGCAGGGCGTGCGCGAGCGCATTGCCGATGCCTGGATCGGCGTATGGGTAGTCGAGCAGCAGCGGACCTTGCTGGCCGACCTGCACGACGAGGCGGCGCTGGCCGTGCGCATCACACAGGCGCGCCTGCGCGGCGGCGAGGGCAGCGCGGTCGATGCGCTGGCCGCGCAGGCCGAGCTGGCCACGCTGGACAATCGGCTGGAGGCGGTCCAGGCCGATCTCGCGGCCGCGCAGGCTGGCCTGCAACGCTGGCTGGGGACGGCGCCCGGCGCGCTCGCTGCCAGCGACGATTTCAGCCACTTGCCAGTGCAGGCCGAACGTCTGGTTTCCAGCATCGACCAGCAGGCGCCGCTGCAGGCGTGGGCCGCGCGCGAGCAACTGGCGCAGGCGGCGCTCGAACAGGCGCGCGCGGCCAGGCGCCCGGACTGGAGTGTGAGCGCCAGCTACGGCAGGCGCGCGCCGGGCCTGTCGGACATGGTGATGCTGGAGGTGGGCGTCAGTCTGCCGTTGTTCACCCGCAACCGGCAGGACCGCGGCATCAGCGCGCGGCAGGCGCAACGCGATGCCGTGCAGGCCGATCACGAGGACGCGCGGCGCGCCCAGCGCGAGGCGGTGACGCGGGCGCTGGCGAGCTGGCAAGGCTGGGGGCGGCAGCTCGAGCGCTACCGGCAAACCCTGCTGCCGCTGGCGCGCGACCGCGCACGCGCCGCGCTGGCCGGCTACCGCGGCGGCGGTTCGCTGCAACCGTGGCTGGAGGCACGCCGCGCCGAGATCGAACTGCGCCTGAGTTATGCCGATGCGTTGGCTGCGCATGCACGACTGTGGGCCTCGCTTGCCTATCTGCTGCCTTCGGAGGTGACGCCATGAAGCGTCCGTTGCTCATTCTTGCCGCCGTCGTCGTGGCGATGGTCTTGCTGGCCGTCGGCTACCTCGGCGGTCGCCGTCAGACGGCGACACCGGCGCCGACGCCGGCATCGTCGGCCGCGCCGGACAGCGCCGGCAAGGTGCTGTACTGGTACGACCCGATGCTGCCCGACCAGCACTTCGACAAGCCCGGCCTGTCGCCGATGGGCATGCAGATGGTGCCCAGGTACGCCGACGCCGGCGGTGCCGGAGGCGGCGTGGTGCGGATCGATCCGACCACCGTGCAGAACCTGGGCGTGCGCACGGCGCCGGTCGAGCGCCGCGTGCTGTCGACCGCGCTGCGCGTGCCCGGCACGCTGGCGTGGAATCTGCGCGAGGCGGTCACGGTCAGCGCCCGTGTCGATGCGGTGGTCAGCAAGCTCTACGTGCGCGCGCCGTACACCAAGGTGGCGGCGGGCGAGCCGCTGGCCGAGCTGCTGGCGCCGCAATGGAGCAGCGCGCTGGCCGAGTACGACGCGCTGCAGAACGCGCAGTCGGCCGATGCGCAGGCCCTGCGCGGCGCGGCGCGCGAACGCCTGCAGGCGCTCGGCCTGACCGCCGCGGAGATTCGCGCGGCACGTCGCGGCGCGGGCGCGGCGATCACCCTGCGCGCGCCGCAGGCCGGCACGGTCACTGCGCTGGAGGTGCGCGAAGGGCAGCGGGTCGGTGCCGGACAGACGCTGATGAGCTTGAACGGGCTGGCCACGGTGTGGGTCGAGGCGGCGCTGCCGCAGGCGGTCGCCGGCACGGTGCATGCCGGCACGCCGGTCACCGTCACGGTTGATGCGTTCCCCGGGCAGGTATTCCACGGCAGCGTGGAGACGCTGCTGCCGGACATCGACAGCGCCACGCGCACCCAGCGCGCGCGCATCGTGCTGGCTAATCCCGACGGCCGGCTGAGCCCGGGCTTGTTTGCCACCGTGCAGTTGAATCCGGCCGAAGGCGAGGCGGTGCCGGTGGTGCCAAGCGATGCGCTGATCGCCACCGGCGCGCAGACGCGGGTGATCGTGGCGGAGGCGGGCGGCCGCTTCCGCCCGCGCGCCGTGAGCACCGGGCGTTCGGCCGATGGCTACACGGAAATCCTCGATGGGCTGCACGGCGGCGAGCAGGTCGTGGTCTCCGGCCAGTTCCTGATCGACTCGGAGGCCAGCCTGTCCGGTGCGCTGGAGCGCCTGGGCGAGGGCGCTGCCGCGCCCGCGCCGGGGACCAGTGCCGCCCATCCGGCAAGCTCGCATGATCCGCATGCGGGGCACGCGATGCCCAGCGGAGGCCACCCATGATCGCAGCGCTGATCCGCGCCGCCGTCGCGCACCGCGTGTTCGTGCTGCTGGCCGCGCTGGCGCTGGCCGCGGCCGGCGTGTTCTCGCTGCTGCGCACGCCGCTGGACGCGTTGCCGGACCTGTCCGACACCCAGGTGATCATCCGCACCAGCTGGGCGGGGCAATCGCCGCAGGTGGTCGAGGACCAGGTCACCTATCCGCTGGCCACCACCATGCTGTCGGTGCCGGGCGCGCGCACGGTGCGCGGCTATTCGTTCTTCGGCGACTCCTACGTCTACGTGCTGTTCGACGACAGTACCGACCTGTACTGGGCGCGCTCGCGCGTGCTGGAGTACCTGAGCCAGGTGCGCGACCGGTTGCCGGCCGGGGTCAACCCGTCGCTCGGTCCCGACGCCACCGGTCTGGGCTGGATCTACGAGTACGCGCTGGTCGACCGCACGGGCAAGCACGACCTCGGCGAGCTGCGTGCGTTGCAGGACTGGTTCCTGCGCTACCAGCTGAAGACCGTGCCGGACGTGGCCGAAGTGGCCAGCCTGGGCGGCATGGAACGCGCCTGGCAGATCGTGCCGGACCCGGCGGCGCTGGCTGCGCGTGGCATCACCGTAGCGCAACTGATGGACGCGGTGCGCGCGGCCAACGGCGCCAGCGGCGGCTCGGTGATCGAGCAGGGCGAGGCGGAACTGATGGTGCGCAGCGAAGGCTACCTGCGCAGCCGCGAGGATTTCGAGCGCGTGCCGGTCGCCACCAATGCGAGCGGCGTACCGGTGCAGCTGCGCGAGGTCGCCACGGTGCGGCGCGGGCCGAGCTTCCGGCGCGGCATCGCCGAGCTGGACGGCCAGGGCGAGGTGGCCGGCGGCATCATCGTGCTGCGCTCGGGCAAGAACGCGAAGGCCGCCATCGAGACGGTCAAGGCGAAGCTCACCGAACTCCAGCGCAGCCTGCCGGCCGGCGTCGAGATCGTGCCGACTTACGACCGCGCGCAGCTGATCGACGCGGCGGTGAGCAACCTGTGGGGCAAGCTGCTGGAAGAGTTCCTGGTGGTCGCACTGGTCTGCGTGCTGTTCCTCGGCCACCTGCGCTCGGCGCTGGTGGCGGTGGTCAGTTTGCCGCTGGGCGTGCTCGCCGCGTTCATCGCGCTGCACCTGCAGGGCGTCACGGCGAACCTGATGTCGCTCGGCGGCATCGCCATCGCGATCGGTGCGATGGTCGATGCGGCGGTGGTGATGATCGAGAACGCGCACAAGCACCTGGAGCACTGGCGCGATGCGCACGAGGGCAGGGAGCCGCAAGGCAAGGAACGCTGGTCGCTGGTCGTCGAGGCGGCGGCGGAAGTGGGCCCGGCGCTGTTCGTCAGCCTGCTGATCATCGCGCTGTCGTTCATCCCGGTGTTCGCGCTGCAAGGGCAGGAAGGCAAGCTGTTCAAGCCGCTGGCGTTCACCAAGACCTACGCGATGGCGGCGGCGGCCGGCCTGGCGGTGACCCTCGTGCCGGTACTGATGGGCTACCTGATCCGCGGGCGCATCCGGCCGGAACACGCCAACCCGCTCAACCGCGGCCTGGTCGCGCTGTACCGGCCGATCCTGGAAGCGGTGCTGCGCCGCCCGAAGGCGACCCTGACACTGGCCGGGCTGCTCATGCTCAGCGCACTGCTGCCGCTCGGCCGGTTGGGCAGCGAGTTCATGCCGGCGATGGACGAAGGCACGCTGCTGTACATGCCCACCGCGCTGCCCGGACTGTCCTCGGGCAAGGCCGCGCAGCTGCTGCAGCTCACCGACCGCATGATCAAGACCGTGCCCGAGGTCGAGCACGTGTTCGGCAAGGCCGGCCGCGCCGATACCGCCACCGATCCGGCACCGCTGGAGATGTTCGAAACCACGATCACCTTCAAGCCGAAGGATCAGTGGCGGCCCGGCATGACGATGGACAAGATCAAGGCGGAACTGGACAAGGCCGTCCACGTGCCGGGGCTGACCAACCTGTTCGTGCCGCCGATCCGCAACCGCATCGACATGCTCTCCACCGGCATCAAGAGCCCGATCGGCATCAAGGTGCTGGGTACCGACCTGGCTACGCTGCAGGTCGTGGCCGACCGGATCGAGACGGTGGCGAAGACCGTGCCCGGCGTCAGCTCGGCGATCGCCGAGCGCCCGGCCAGCGGTCGCTACGTCGACGTGCACATCCGTCGCGATGCGGCCGCCCGTTACGGGTTGTCCCAACAGCAGCTGCAGCAGTTGATCGCGACGGTAGTTGGCGGCGATCCGGTCGGCCAGACGATCGAGGGACGCGAGCGCTATCCGATCGTGGTGCGTTACCCGCGTGCCGAGCGTGACTCGGTCGGGGCGTTGCGGCAGCTGCCGATCGTCGCTGCCGATGGCGCCCAGCTCACCCTGAGTCAGGTGGCGGACATCGCCGTGGTGGCGGGGCCGTCGATGCTGAAAAGCGAGGGCGGCCAGTTGGCGACCTACGTTTACGTCGACACAGCCAGCAGCAATCTCGGCGGCGTGGTTGCGGATCTGCAACGCGCAGTGGCGCAGCAAGTCAAATTGCCGCCGGGCACGACCTTGGCGTGGTCCGGTCAGTTCGAGTACCTGGCCAGTGCCATGGAAAGACTCAAGCTGGTGGTGCCGATTGCGCTGGTGATCATTTTTCTGTTGATCTATGCCGTTTTCCGCAGGGTGAGCGAAGCCGCGCTGATCATGGCCAGCGTGCCGCTGGCACTGGTCGGCGGCCTGTGGCTGATCTGGCTGCTGGGCCATGCGGTGTCGGTGGCCACGATCATCGGCTTCATCGCGCTGGCTGGCGTCGCTGCCGAATTCGGCGTGGTGATGCTGTTGTATCTGCACCATGCCTGGGAGCACCAGCTTGCGCTCGATCCCCACGCCGGCCCGGAAGCGCTGGACGCAGCGATCCGCGAAGGCGCCGTGCAGCGCGTGCGCCCGAAGGCGATGACCGTCGCGGTGATTCTCGCCGGTCTGTTTCCGATCCTGCTCGGCCACGGCGCCGGCTCGGAAGTGATGCAGCGCATCGCCGCCCCGATGATCGGCGGCATGGTCACCGCACCCTTGCTGTCCATGCTCGTCATACCCGCGGCGTACCGCCTGCTGGTTCGCCATCGATTGCGTAAAGCCAGCAAGACAAACACCACACTTCACCCCAACCCGCAAGGAAACTGACCCATGAAAAAGCCATGCATCACCCTCGCGATCGCCGCTGCACTGATCGCTACTCCGGTGTTTGCCAACCCTCAGCAGATGGATCCCAACATGCCGGGCATGGCTGGGATGCACGAAGCCACACCCGCCGATGTGCAGGGCGTGGGCGTAGTCAAGGCGGTCGATACCGCCAAGAACACCATCACGCTGCAGCACGAGGCGATTGCCGCGATCGGCTGGCCGGCGATGACGATGCCGTTCAAGGTGGCTTCACCGGAGCTACTGAAGCACGTGAAGGTGGGCGACAAGGTGCAGTTCACCTTCCGTCAGGCCAGCACAGGCAGCACGGTGACGGCGATCCGTCCGGCACGTTGACAGACCACGTCGCCGGCTGGCCTTCAACTGTCGAGGGCCAGCCGGCGATCGTGAAGGCAGTACCGCCACGCACGTTATGCGTGCGCGTGGCGGTGTTTGTTGCGGTTGTCATTTTGGAGAACGCCCATGAAATCGTTTGCTGCTTGTCTCAGCCTCCCGCTGCTGCTCGCGGGCCTCACCATGGGTAGCGTCGCGTACGCGGCCGATTCTTACACCGATGGTTGGGTTGGCCATGTGGATGGCCAGCATTTGGACGTCTGTTATCGTGTCACGCCGCTGCCGGCGGTTGGTGCACGACTGGAGGTCCTGCGGACATCCTTCGTGATTCCCAACAAAGGGCCGCCCCGCCAACAGTTCGCGGTGGCGGGGTATGCCACGGTGACGTCGATCATCGACGCGCACTGCGTGCGTGCCGAGCTGACCCAGGGCACGGCGAAGCGAACCGATCACGCGCGACGCGCGGACTGAACGGACGCGACGACAAGGCCGCCAAGGCATGCTCCGCGACGGCCCATGGCGGAGTGACCAGGGCGCGGCTACGACATCCAGCCGATGCACTTCACCGGCGTCATGCCTGTCGCATCCTGCCTGCCGCCATTTCAGCAGGCATGCAACGAGGCGATCAGCGGGCAGGACACGCTGCGCTGACGTGCACCGCACTGTTCGACGAGCGCAGCGAGGGCCGTCTCCATGCGTGTAAGGTCGGCCAGTCGGCTGCGTACATCGGCCAGCCGCAGCGCGGCCAGATCGGCCGCTTCCGTGCAATGGGCACCGTCCTCCAGCCGCAGCAACTGCGCCACCTCATCGAGGCTGAACCCCAACCGCTGCGCGGATTTCACGAACTTCACCCGTGCGACCTCCGCGTTTCCGTAGCGACGAATGCCGCCCGGCGGACGGGTGGGCTCCGCCAACAGGCGCTTGCGCTGGTAGAAGCGGATCGTTTCGACATTGACCCCGGCTGCCTTGGCGAAGGCGCCGATGGAAAACGTATCCTGCGTGGAGGACATGGGCTTGACTCCGTACTTGACTACGGGAATACCTTAGATCATCGGCATTCCACGCTAAAGGAGAACCTCCATGCCCCTGCTCACCCGGTTGGCCGACAAGGCCGGACTGATCGGCAGTGTCGTCTCGGCAGCGGCCTGCGTGAATTGCTTTCCCGCCCTGGCCAGCCTCGGTGCGGCGATCGGGCTGGGCGTACTGAGCCCGTACGAAGGCCTGTTCATCCGCATCCTGCTGCCGGCATTTGCGGGCATCGCGCTGCTCGCCAATGCGCTGGGCTGGCGCAGTCACCGGCGGTGGCCGCGGGCCGCGCTCGGTATGCTCGGCCCGCTGCTGGTGCTGCTGGCGGTATTCGTGATGCGGGCCAGTGGCCATCGCACCGGATGGCTGCTCTATCCGGGTCTGCTGCTGATGGTGGCGGTGTCCCTCCGCGATCTGCTGGCGCCGGCTCCCAGCGCATCCTGTCGCACAGCCAGCGATACGGCGGGTGCCCGCTGAACCGACACAATTGACAGGGGCATAGCGAAGACTATGCCAACACTTCACTCTCATTTCTCCGGCGAAACACTTGACGACCGAACTCATCCTGCAGAGCACGCTGACCTGCCCGCATTGCGGCCACCAGGCCACTGAAACCATGCCGACCGATGCCTGCCAGTTCTTCTACGACTGCCCCGGCTGCGGCAAATTGTTGCAGCCCAAACCCGGCGACTGTTGCGTGTTCTGTTCCTGGGGCAGTGTGCCGTGCCCGCCGATCCAGCAACAGAAGTCGTGCTGCGGGTAGACCATCTTCATAGGGGTCGGCTGGCGCCGGTAGGGGCTGTCTGAATTCATCACGACCGGCGCCCAAGTGAAATTGTCTAACAGCGCAGCTGTCGTATAGGATCGAAGAATGTATCGGTCTGCGCCATTACTGCTGACTCGCCTGCGCCGCCACCGCGGATTGTGGGTGTTGGCCGTGGCCGTGTTGCTGATCAAGCTGATCAGCGGATCGATCTGCGTGGCCGATGGGCCTAGTGCGCGATTCGCTTCGGCGACTGCTGCTGCCCCGACCACCCTGTTGGCGGATACCGCCGTCAGTACGGTATCGGCTGACGATGCGAATCTCTGTCTTCTGGGTGAAGGGCGCAGTTGCCATTGTGCCTGTGCGCATTCGGTGACGCTGCCGGCCAGCACGCCGCTTCCCCTCGCCATGATGGAAGCACGCTTCGCACCGCTCACCCTCCATTCGGGATTCACGCCGGCCACGACCGGCTCGCTGCTGCGCCCTCCGATCGCCTGAAACCGCTCCGTTTCGCGACACCGCCGCTTGTGCGGTGCATCGCTTCGTGACCGTTTTCAGGAGATCGCTTCATGTCTGTTTTTCGTTCGGTGCCGATCGGCGCCGTGTGTCTGTTGTACGCGGCGATGCTCAGTGCCGCCCCCGTATCCCATCCTTCCCCACCGGTAGTTCCCCTACCGACCTCGTTGGCGTCTTCTCCTTTGCAGGAGGCGGTGCGCCGTATCTGGCAAGCCAGTCCCGAGGTACAGGCCGCGCGGGCAGACCTTGATGCTGCCCAAGCTCGTGCGCGTGCCGCTGCACAGCCGCTGTACAACCCTTCGCTGTCGCTCGATGCGGAGGACGCCGACGTCAATCGACGCACGGCCGGCATCAGCCTGGCGCTGGATTTGTCCGGCAAGCGTCGTGCCCGGGCCACCCAGGGAGAGGCTGATCTGCTGGCTGCCGAGGCGGCCTATGACCGGGTGCGTCGCGACGTGGCAACCCGCTGGCTGAAGGCCTGGTCGACGGCCGCACTCGCGACCAGACAGAGCGAGCTGGGTCAGCGTCGCCTGGCGCTGATGCAGCGCTTCGATGACTTGGCCGCGCAGCGGCTGAAGGTGGGCGACATCAGCAGTCCGGAACGCGATCTGGCCGGTTTGGCCTTGGGCGAGGCGCAGGTGCAACAAGCCACACTCGTAGGCAACGAAGCGGCGGCCCGCGCGGCGTTGCTGGCCATCAGCGGCGATCAGCTGACTGCGCTGCCACCGTTGCCCGAGGGCCTGTCACCGGCACTCGACAATGTCACGCCGTTGCCCGTCGACGAGCTGCCGGAACTGCGTCAGGCCCGCGCCCAGCAAGCGAGTGCCGAGGCCGGCGTGCAAGTCGCCCGCAGGGCGCGCATTCCCGACCCCACGCTCAGCCTGACCGGCGGCCAAGTGCACAGCGGGCCGCGCACCGATCAGGTGATCGGTCTGAGCGTATCCATACCGTTGCCGGTGCTCAACAGCGGACGCGCCGAAGTGGATGCTGCCCTGGCGGAGGCCGACGCCGCGGCGGCTGCCGTGCGCTCGCGCGAGTTTGTGTTGCGCGCGGGACTGCGGGAAGCACAGGCCCGTTACGCAGCCTTGCGCAGCGCGACCGAAGCCTTTCGCAGCGGCCGTGCCGCCGCGTTCGAGGATCGCACCGCGTTGCTGGAGAAGCTCTGGCGTGCCGGTGAAATCAGCACGTCCGATTACCTCGTACAGCTCAAACAGAGCCTGGACACCGCGTTGTCCGGCCAGGAACTGGAAAGCCAGACCTGGCAGACCTGGTTCGACTACCTCACCGCTGCGGGCCGTCTCACCGACTGGCTCGATGGCCGCACTCAGGACGGTCCGACTCAGGACGGCCTCAATCAGGATATCCCCCGATGAATTGCTCTCTTTTGAAACGCAGCCTGCTGGGCATGACGCTGCTCGCGGCGCTGGCCGGCCCCGTCATGGCACAGGAACTGGCTCCCGCCAATCCGCTGGCGCTCGATGCCAAGGCGATCAAGGACGCCGGCATTGTCCTCGACAAGGCCGCTCCGCGCACCTTGACCGATGAACTGAAAGCGCCCGGCGAAGTAAAGGCCGATGCCTATTCCACCGTGCTGGTATCGCCACGCGTGGAATCCCAAGTACTGGCTCGCAAGGCCACGCTTGGCGACGTCGTCAAAGCCGGCGCGCCGTTGGTGGTGCTCTCCAGTGTGCAGGTCGCCGAGACGCAGGGCGCGTTGATCGTGGCCGAGCAGGACTGGCAGCGCATCGCGGCGCTCGGACCGCAGGCCGTCTCGGCACGGCGCTACAACGAAGCGAAGGTGCAGCGCGATCAGGCACGCGCCAAGTTGCGTGCCTACGGATTGTCCGACGGTCAGATCGGTGGCCTGCTGCGCAAGGGTTCGGCCGGTGCCGATGGCAGCTTCGAACTGCTCGCGCCAGCGGCCGGTCGCGTCACCACCGACGAGTTTCTGGTCGGTGAGCGGGTGGAACCGGGCCGCACGCTGTTCACCCTGGTCAAGGAAGATTCGGTATGGGTCGTGGCCCAGATGTCTCCGGCCGATGCCGAACGGGTCAAGCCCGATGCCGATGCCCGCATCCTCGTGCACGACACCGCGATACCCGGCAAGGTCGTGCAGCGCTCGCACCAGACCGATGAGCGTACGCGCACCGTGCCAGTACGCATCGAAGTCGACAACCGCAAGGATCTTTTGCATCCCGGTGAACTGGTCGAGGCACGCATCGTCACCGGGAGTGCCGTGCGGAAGCTGGCCGTTCCCGCCGAAGCGATCGTGTTGCTGCAGAACCAGCCGACTGTATTCCTCGCCAAAGGCAACGGCCAGTTCGAACCGGCACCGGTCATGGTCGGCGACACGCGGGATGGCTGGACGGCGGTCACCCAAGGCCTCAAGGCCGGCGACACCTACGTGCGCAAGGGCGCCTTCGCGTTGAAGGCCCGCTTGCTGCGCTCGCAGCTGGGAGAAGAATGATGCTGGAACGTCTGGTTGAATTCTCCCTGCGCTACAAGGTGCTGGTGCTGATCGCCTTCGTGGTGATCGGCTTCCTGGGTTTCCAGGCCGTACGCCAGCTTCCCATCGACGCCTTCCCCGACGTCACGCCGGTGCAGGTGAACGTCTATACCGAGGCCTCCGGCCTGGCCGCCGAGGATGTGGAGCAACTGCTCACTACGCCGGTGGAGTCGGCACTGGCCGGCCTGCCCAAGGTGGAACAGATCCGCTCGGTCAGCCTGTTCGGCTTGTCCTACGTGTCGGTGTACTTCGACGACAGCATGGACATCTACTTTGCCCGCCAGCTCGTCAACGAGCGGCTGCAGCAGGTGGGCGACCGCCTGCCGGCCGGCTACGGCAAGCCGGAGATGGGTCCGAACACCTCCGGCTTGGGCCAGGTGTTCTGGTACACCGTCGAACGGGCCGACGCCAAGCTCAAGGACGCCGCCAGCACCGGGGCACCCAGCGACATGGACTTGCGCACGCTGCAGGATTGGACGATCCGCCTGATCCTGCGCACCGCACCGGGTGTGGACGATGTCACCTCCTGGGGCGGCCAGGAAAAGCAGTACCAGGTGCGCATCGACCCGCTGAAGCTGATCGCGCACAAGCTCGGCTTCAAGGACGTGATCGAGGCCCTGCAGGCGAACAACGCGCAGGTCGGCGGCAACTTCATCGACGTCGGTCGCGAACAGTACCTCGTGCGTGGCTTGGGTCTGGTGCAGGACGCCAAGGACATCGGCAGCATCGTCCTGAAGACCGAGGATGGCATACCGGTCTACGTGCGCGATGTGGCCACCATCGTCGAAGCCGGTGCACCGCGCACAGGCGCGGTCACCCGCGACGGCAAGGAGGTGGTACTGGGCATGGCACTCGCTCGCATCGGTGAGAACGCCAAGAGCGTGGTCGATGCGGTCAAGGCCAAGCTCGGCACGGTCGAACAGGCGTTGCCACCGGGCGTGGTGGTCAAGCCGGTGTACGAACGCACCGAGCTGGTCAATGCAGCCGTGGAAACCGCCGTGCGTGCCTTGATCGAGGGTTCGATCCTGGTTGCGATCATCCTGTTCCTGTTCCTGGGCGAGTTCCGCAGCGCCATCGTGGTGGTAGTGGCGCTCCCGCTGGCCATGCTGATCGCCTTCATCTGCATGAATCAGGTCGGCCTCTCGGCCAACCTGATGTCGCTGGCGGGGCTGGCGATTGGCATCGGCATGATGGTGGATGGCGCGGTGGTGATGGTGGAGAACGCCTATCGCATCATGGCCGAGCGCAAGGCGCACGGGCTCCCGGTGGATCGCACCGCCGCGGTGCTGGCGGCCGCCCGCGAGGTGGCCAACCCGGTGGCGTTCGCCATCCTCATCATCATCGTGGTGTTCCTGCCGCTGTTCAGCCTGCAAGGGTTGGAAGGCAAGATGTTCAAGCCGATGGCGTTCAACATCAGCTTCGCGATGGCGGGCTCGCTGGTCCTCGCGCTGACGCTGATCCCGGTGCTGGCCGCGCTGGTGTTGAAACCGAAGGAAGAGAAGGACACCTGGCTGGTCGCGTTCCTGAAACGCCACTACGCCACGGTGCTGGCGTGGGCGCTCGCCCGCCGCAAGCTCGTGCTGGGCATCGCTGCCGGGGCCTTGATCGGCAGCCTGGCGCTGTTCCCGTTCCTCGGCAAGGAGTTCATGCCGAACCTGAAAGAAGGCGCCATCATGTGGCGCATCACCTCGATTCCGTCGGCATCGCTGGACGAATCCATCGCCATCTCCAAACAAGTGTCGACGCTGGTCAAACAGAAGTTTCCGGAAGTGGAGACCACGCTGGCAATGATCGGCCGTGCCGAGAAAGGCGAGACGGCGGACGTGAACTACATGGAGATGTACACACCGCTGAAGCCCAAGGATCAATGGCGCAAGGGCGAGACGCTGGAAAGCATCGAGGAAGCGATGCAGAAGGAGTTGTCGGCAGTATTGCCGACCGCGGTGGTGAGCTATACCCAGCCGATCCAGATGCGCATCGAGGAACTGATCTCGGGTGTGCGCGCCACGCTGGCACTGAAGATCTACGGCGATGACCTGGGCGAGCTGGATCGGTTGAGCGGCCGCATCAAGGACGTCCTGGCCGGGGTGCCCGGCGTGGCGGATCTGGCTCTGGAGGCGAACATCGGCAAACCGCAAATCCGTATCAAGGTCGATCGTGATGCGCTGGCCCGTTACGGCTTGAACGCCGACGACGTGCTCACTGTGGTGAAGAACGGCATCGGTGGTGAGCCGGTGACCACGCTACTCGATGGCGTGAAGCGTTTTGACATTGCCGTGCGGCTGGACGATGCGGACAAGGCCTCGTTGCCAGCCATACAGCGCATTCCGATCCGCACGCCCAGCGGTGCGCTGGTGCAGCTGTCGCAGGTGGCCGAGGTCAGCGATGCGGAAGGCTACTCGTTCATCCGCCGCGAGCAGTTGCAGCGCTATGCGGTGATCCAGATGGACGTGCGCGGCCGTGACATCGACGGCTTCGTCAAGGACGCCAATGCCGCCATCGCGCAACAGGTGAAATTGCCGACGGGCTACTACAGCGAATGGGGCGGCGCGTTCGAGAACCAGCAACGGGCGTTGAAGCGGCTGTCGCTGATCGTGCCAGCCACAATCTTCTTCATCTTCGTGCTGCTCTACACCGCCTTCAACTCGGTGAAGTACGCCGCGCTGATCCTGGCCAACGTGCCGTTCGCCACCATCGGCGGCATCGTCGGCCTGGCGATCACCGGGCAATACCTGTCGGTGCCCTCGGCGATCGGCTTCATCGCGGTGTTCGGCGTGGCGATGTTGAACGGCATCGTGCTGGTGAGCTTCTTGAACGAGCAACGCGAGAAAGGCTTGCCCGTGCGTGACGCGGTGATCCGCGGCACGGCGCTGCGCATGCGGCCGGTGATGATGACGGCGAGCGTGGCGATCCTGGGCCTGGTGCCGATGCTGCTCTCCAGCGGCGTCGGTGCGGAAACCCAGCGGCCGCTCGCCACCGTGGTGGTCGGCGGTCTGATCACCTCGACTCTGCTGACGCTGGTGCTGTTGCCGGTGCTCTACGACTGGATCGAAGAACGCGCCGCCCGGCGCCTCGCCAAGGAGAACACTCCATGAAAGAAGTCAAAGCGTTTATCCATCGCGGCCGCGTCGTTGACGTCATCCATGCCTTGGCGGATGCGGGGTTCCGTTACCTGTCGGTGAGCGACGTAAAGGGCCTGCTGACCGCGCTCAGTGAGCAAGAGCAAAGCTACTCGATCGAAATGGGCGAACGGGTCATCAAGCAGGTCAAGCTGCTGGTGTTTTGCGAGGACGATCAGGCCGAACGAGCGGTGCAGTTGATCCGCCTGCACGGGCGCACCGGCCAGAGTGTGGCGGGCTGGGTCTACCAGAGCACGGTGGATCAGGCATGGCCGATCGATGGGCGTGTGGACAACGACTGATCGTGGCGGCGGGAGCACTCCCGCCGCCGTATCGGTGTCATTTCATAACACGGCGGCGGCCGCGTAGAGTGGCCGCCGCCATGAGAGATTCCAATGCCTGAAGCATGCATCCAAGCCATCGGATTACCGGCTCATGACTGATACGTGTTGTGCCACCACCATCGATATTGCCGCGTTGCAGGCGCGGCAGCGTCGGGTGTTGATGATCGTTCTGGCGACCAACCTCGCCACCTTCGTGATGATGCTGTCCGCGGCGATCTACAGCGGTTCGTCGTCGCTGCTGTCCGGCGGACTGGACAACCTGGGCGATGCGCTCACCTACCTCTTGAGCCTTGCGGTTATTGGTGCCAGTGATCGCGCGAAAGCCCGGGTGGCATTATTCAAGGGCGCACTGATTCTTGGTGCGGCGCTTGCAGTCGCCATCCAGATTGGCTGGCGTCTCCTGCATCCGGGCGTGCCGATCTTCGAGGCGATCGGTATCGCCGCCTTGCTGAACCTGGTCGCCAATGCCGCATGTCTGCGCCTGCTGCTGCCTTACCGCAAAGGCGACGTCAACATGGCCTCGGCCTGGGAATGCTCACGCAATGACGTATTCGAAGGTATTGCCGTGCTGGCAGCGGCCGCCGGCGTCGGCATCTTCGGCGCAGGCTGGCCCGATCTGCTGATTGCATCGGCATTGTTGCTGATGTTTATACGCTCGGCATGGCGGGTGTTCCGCATGGCGTGGTGCAGCTACACGAACGGAGACAAATGATGAGTGCCGGACACGATCATGTGGGTACAGAGATCAAGCACGAGACGCCGCTGTGGTGGGCACTCGGCCTGACCAGTACGTTTCTTGTCGTCGAGATCATCGGCGGTTTGCTTACCAACAGCTTGGCCTTGTTGTCGGATGCGGCACACATGGCCACCGATGTGATCGCGCTGACGATCTCGCTGACCGCCGTGCGCCTGGCTCGACGTCCGCCCGACGCGAAACGCACCTATGGTTACGCGCGCATGGAAGCCATCGGCGCACTCGTCAACGGTGGCTTGCTGTTCCTCGTCGCCGGTTACATCTTGTGGGAGGCGGCGCGGCGCTTCAGCGAACCGCCTTCGGTGGCCTCCACTGGCATGCTGGTGATCGCGGTACTGGGGCTGGTGATCAACCTCATCTCGATGCGATTGCTCAAGGCCGGCAGCGGTGAAAGCCTCAACGTGAAAGGTGCCTATCTGGAAGTTTGGGCCGACATGCTTGGTTCAGTAGGCGTCATCATCGGCGCGTTGATCATCAAGTTCACCGGCTTCTACCTTGCCGATCCCATTATCGCCGTGTTGATTGGTTTGTGGGTATTGCCGCGGACATTGATCCTGCTGCGAGAGGCAGGGAATGTCCTGATGGAGGGGGCGCCTCGTGGCGTCGATACTGGAGAGGTTCGCAACGAAATGTTGGCGACTCCAGGCGTGGCTGCACTGCACGATGTGCACGTATGGGCGCTGAGCAGCACGCGTTCGGCGATGGCGGCGCATGTGATCATGGATGGCGACGCATCAGACGCGGAAGCGCTGCGGCTCCGGTTGGCGCAGATGCTGGAAGCGCGCTTTGGCATTCATCACGTGACACTGCAGGTCGAAACAACGTCGTGTGGGCATGGGTGCGAGGAGCCACAAAAGGTTTGACCTCCACAGCCGCTTCGCCAAACTGCCCGCCGGTGCCGCTTCCGCGCGATGACTCTCCGTCGGCGTGGCTGCAACAGGAACCGCGCCGTCTTGTCCAAACCAGCGAGCTCATTGCGCGTGCGATGCCGGTGGACCTGAGCGATCGCGTGTGCCGCGGGCAGACGCTAGCCACGGTGGAAAGCAACGACAGCATGTGCGGCTGCATGGTCACCGCCGCTGGACGGGTGGGGTGCTGGCACGCAACCACAACCAACCACTCAGCATGGCCAGCCCGCCCATCGCGAGGGCTCCCAGCATATCGCCGGGATAATGCACGCCCAGGTAGATGCGCGCCCATGCCATGGGCAGACTGAACAGTGCGATCCCGGTGCCCCATGCTCGGGTGCGTCGATCCAGCAACAGCATGCCGGCGACGACCCACTGCGCGGTCAGATGGTCGCTGGGAAAGCTGCCTGTCGCCGCATGCGAAACCCAGGCTTGGCCGACACCGGCCACGAAGGGGCGTGCTCGATCCCAGAAGAGGCCGATGGCCAGGTTCGCGAGCAGTGCCATGGCAGCAGCACCTGCTGCTTTAAGAGCTGGCACTCGCATTGCCCATCGGGGAAACACCAGCATCGCCGCAAGGAGGACGACAGTCAGCATCAACGGCCCATTGGCCAGACCGCGTGCCAGATGAAGCATCGTGGGCGATGGCCGTGTGGACGGATGGATGGCGTGGAACAGTCGCAGGTCAACGGCATACACCACCGGACCAAGCCCTGACACCGGAGAGGTCATGGCTTGACGGTCGATTCGCTGGCCGCAACTCGCGCTTCCTTTGCTTCGCGCAGAATGCCTAGAGCCTCTTTGAGCACGTAGCAGGCGATGGCCGCACCGATGACCAGGTCGGGCAACGCACTGTGCAGGACTAGCACCAGCACACCGGAGATGATCACTGCCAGGTTGGCGATGACGTCGACCCGCGTGAACAGCCACGTGGCGCGCAGATGCACTTCGCCGTGACGGAACCGTTCCAATAGCCTCAACACGGTGGCATTCACGATCAAGGCGATGAGGGCAATGCCCATCATCCAACCACCCTCGGGATGACTGCCCGCAACGAGTCGCCACACCACACCCGCGACGACACCGGCGCCCAAGATCAGCAGCAACGTGCCGCTCACGGAAGCGGCCGATGCTTTGAAGCTTGTACTGCGCTGCCAGGCGACGAGCGCGATGCCGTACGCACTCGCGTCGGCGAGCATGTCCAGCGAATCGGCGATCAGCCCCATCGATTGCGCGATCAGACCCGCGACAATGCCGACCACAAACATCGTGGCATTCAGAACCAGCGCGAGGTGGAGGATGCGTCGCTCCGCTTCATTGCTGGCTTCAGTGTGACAACCACATTCAGTCATGCCCTATTGCCTTCATTCTGCATCGGGGAGAACTTCCCTGGTCGTGGTGGCTGACGCGGAGGATTGGCGGCCGCGACGGATATTGAACGCGAATCCGACCGCCAGCAGCACCAGAATCGTCAACTGGGCCAGCAAGGATTGCCACGTCGGATAAATGCCCAGCAGTTCGATATGCGGCACCGGCGCGACGCTTACTGTGACCCAGCCGGCCTCCTGCAGGGCGGCGATCCCCTTGCCGGTCAGCACGATGGCGAGCAAGGCGATCAGCGCCGAACTGGCGGAGAAGAATGTGCCGATCGGCAGCCGCCGGCTGGTGCGCAGCAGCACCCAGGCGATCAGCCCCAGCACGGCCGCGCCGGCCGCGATACCGCCGAGCAGCCATACTTCCTGGCCGTCGTTCCACAGCGCGGCGTAGAACAGGATGCTCTCGAACACCTCGCGGTACACCGAGATGAAGGCCAGCCCGAAAAGGAACCACGCAGAACGCCGGTTGAGCGCAGCCGCCATCTTTTCCTTCAGGTACGCCTGCCAGCGACCGCCGATACTTTTCTGGTGCATCCACAGACCCACTCCGAGCAACACGAACGCCGCAAACAGCGACGACAGTCCTTCGGTCAATTCACGGCCGGCACCACTGATGGAAATCGCATAGCTGGCGATCGCCCAAGTGATCCCGCCGGCGACGAGCGCAAGCATCCAGCCCGCATGAACATAGCGCAGCGCTTCGGGTCGCGCGGCCTTGCGCAGAAAAGCGAGCAGCGCGACCACGACCAGCAGGGCTTCCAGGCCCTCGCGAACCAGGATGGTGAAGGCCCCCAGAAAGATAGCGGCAACGTCGCCCGCCGCATCGGTAGTGACCTCCTGCGCGCGTACCAATAGATCATCGACAGCGTCTGCCTGTTTCACCACCGACGCCATGGAAGCGCTGCTCGACAGCGCAGTGCGATAGGCGCCCATGGCTGTTTCGAGCTGAGCGCGCAGTGCACTGTCGTGTGCGTTAAGTTGCGGTTCGACCGGTTCCACACCATCGAGGTAGGCGGACAGTGCCAGTTGGGTGGCTTGCGTTTCCGCGCCGGCACGGTAAGCCGCCAGACTCGCCGCCAGTCGCGCTCGCGCTAGAGGAATGCCAGTCAAGGCTTCTTGCTGGATGACGTCCGGGTGAGCCCGCAGATAACCCACGATCGTCCGAGCACGCTCCGCGCCGAGCGTGGGCGTCAACTGCGCCACGCGCGCACGCGACAGCTCCTTCAGATCGGCGATCTGTGCCCGTGCGGCGGTGTCGTGTTGCCAAGTGTCGGCGCCAGTGACTGCCTCCTTGGTATAAGCCAGCGAGCCCACGTAGTATGCCAGTGCCCAACGGTCGTCTGAGGACAGTTGCTGCGCGTAGCTCGCCATCGGCGTGCCTTCCACGCCTTGGCTTATCACCTCATATAACGACAGCGCGCTGCGCTGATCGGCCCGCGTCTGATCGGTGAAGTTCACCGGCCGGGGCGACAGCTGCAGGCCAGCGGGCCCATCACCGTGTCCGGTGGCTCCATGACAGGCAGCGCACTGGGTTTGATAGAGCGTTGTCCCGCGGGTCAGATCGGGCGCGTGTTCTGGTGCGGTCGGCACCGGGTACGCCTGGAGTAGCGCATCGGCCAGCGCATGCGCCTGCGTAGCTACCTGAGCGGGTGTCGCCTTGGCATCGACCGAGGCCACCAGCGCATCCGCCTGTTGCAAGAGTGCCGGTGTGGCGACGGTCGGTGGTAACGCGGTGATGCGCGATCGCGCCGTTGCCGTGAACTCCCGCATCTCGGCGTACTCGGATGTGCTGATGACAGCGCCACTCTTCACCGCGCCTGCGTAATCGGTCGCTAGGTAATCAAGCATCTGCCAAGTCTGTGGAACCGAGGTCATCGCGTCCTGAGCTGTGACCGGGAAGGCCGTCATGCCGAACAGCAGAAGTATCGCCGTGAAAAGGCTGCGCAAAATATTGCGAATACGATTCATTGTCATTCAAGGATGATACTCGTCCTTGAGCAATTCGCCAGCACATCACCTCAGCCTGAGCGTCTGCCGATTCAGCACCAGCAACCGTGCTGCGGCATGCCCAGTCACAAGTTAAGGTCATCCAGCAGATTTGTGCGGCTCGGCGGGACGCAATTGAAGTCGCCGTCGAATCCCTCGGTGATCAGGGCGTCGGATCCACACCGCGTGGCCGCGCAGTTCTCAGGAATGCCGGTGGCGATGATGGATGTCCGGATAATGCGGATGGCTGTGCACCAGCGGTTCGTGCAGGTGCGGATGGGTATGAGGTTCCTTGCCGTCCCACGGGAAGTCGTGGGCGTGCTGGTGATGCTCGTCGTGGTAATGGCGGTGGTTGTGCGCCAGTGCCTCATGCGCGTGCTCGTGCGCATGCCGCTCGCTGACGTGCAGCCACACGCCGAGCGCCATCAGCGCGCCGGCCAGCCAGAACGCGAGCGGCGGATGTTCGGCGATCAGCAGCAGCGACAGGCCGGCGCCGACGAACGGCGCGGTGGAGAAGTACGCGCCGGTGCGCGCCGTGCCCAGGCCGCGCAGGGCGAGCACGAACAGCACCAGGCTCAGGCCGTAGCCGACGAAGCCGAGCGCTCCGGTGGCGAGCAGGGGCAGGATGGCCGGGAAGCGATAGCCCATCACCAGCGCGAGGGTGAGTGTGATGATTCCGGCCACGCCGCCCTTGATCGCGGCTATCTGCACTGGGTCGCCGCCGGCGACGGGGCGTGTCAGGTTGTTGTCGATCGCCCAGCACAGGCATGCGCCGGCGATCGCCAGCGCGCCCCACGGAACCTCGCTGCCGGCCTGGCGCTGCCAGGACAGCAGCACGCTGCCGGCAACGATCGCCAGCATGCCCAGGAACACGCGCCGATCCACATTCTCGCGAAACACCACCCAGGCGAGCACGGCGGTCAGCACGCTTTCCAGGTTGAGCAACAGCGAGGCCGTGGACGCGGGCGTCTGCGCCAGCCCCAGCATCAGCAGGATCGGACCGAGCACGCCGCCGAACAGCACCGCGCCGGCGAGCCATGGCGCGTCCCGTCGCGTCAGTGGTGCCTCAGCGGCGCGCTGGCGGCGCAGCTTGCGCAGCAGCAGCCATAGCGACAGGCCCAGCCCCGAGCCGGCGTACAGCAGCCCGGCCAGCAGCAGCGGCGGCGTCGTGTCCAGCAGCAGCTTGGCCAGCGGCGTGCCGAGGCCGAACAAGGCTGCCGCGGCCAATGCCTGCAAGATGCCGCGGTGGTGCTGGTGGTTGGCGGTCGTCATGTGTTCGCCCCGATGAATCAACGCTGGCGCGCCGTGGCAGCGTAGTGCGCGAGGTTCGCTCAGTCGACCATGCTGTGGCTTTCGGTGGTGCCAAGCAGCTCCGGCTGGGTGGTGACGCGCTGCTTGCGATGCAGCAGCGGATGCACGAACACTGCAGCGAGGATCACCGCCACGCCGAGATAGAACCAGTGATCGAGTTCGTGCTGCTCGCCGAGCAGCACGATCGCCAGCACGATCGCGTAGACCGGTTCCAGGTTGGTCACCATCTGGGTGCCGAACGCCGTCATGTGGCGCAATGCCACCAGCGCCAGCGTGAACGGCAGCAGGGTGCAGCCGAACGCCAGCGCCAGCAGCAGCAGCGCGTCGTGCAGGTTCGGCAGCACGAACAGCGCGCCCTGGTGCGGCAGCAGCGGCGCCAGCAGGGTGAGGAACGCGGTACCGGTGCCCAGCTCGATGAAGGTCACCGTCAGCGGATCGCCCGATTCGACCATGCGCTTGTTGAGCGAGCCGAACAGCGCCACGAACAGCGCCGACAGCACGCCCACCGCGATGCCGATGCGCATGTCCACCGGCACGCCGCCGACCACCATCACCACGCCCGGCACCACCGCCACGCCGATCAGCAACTCGCGCGGATCGAACTTGCGCCGGGCGAGCCACGGTTCGATGAAGGCCAGGAAGACCGGCCCCAGCGCGATGCAGGTGGCGCCCACCGAGGCATTGGACAGCTTGATCGCGGCATAGAAGGTCAGCCAGTGCAGCGACACCAGCACGCCGATGCCGGCATACGCGCCGATCAGTCGCCAGGGCATCGCCCGCAGGTGACGACGCACCCGCGGCACCAGCAGCAGGGCCCCCGTCACCAGCAGCATGCGCCACCACACCAGCGGCAGCGCCTCCAGCGTGATCAGCTTGCCCAGGATCGCGGTGAAACCCCACAACAACACGCAGAAATGAATCTGCAGACGGGCCTGATTGACGGGTTGCATGGGCATGCGCGCGAGGGGAGTCGCGGCATTCTAGCGCTGCCTTGGCGCGGCTCGCGTGTCCCTGTACGAGCGCACCTTGTGCGCGAGCTCTTTGGTACGTGAGGGGAGCGTCGCGCGCAGCGTGCGCAGCGCATGGGTCGGACCGCGTAGGGCGGGCAATGCCCGCCACCGTCGCAGGCTGGGCACCCATCCGACGTCATTTTTTGGCTGGCGAGGCTTTCGGCTTGGTGTCGCGCAGCTGTTGCAGCACCGCGCGGCAGGTGTTCTCGCCGCTGTCCTCGTTCTCGTGGCTGGGCGCGATGAGCGCCAGCAACGCGGCGGCAGGCGCGGCGACGGTGCCCAGCGCCACCGCGCCGGCGCCGCGCAGCAGCAGCGGACCCTTCTGCACGCCGACGTCGGGGTGCTTGAGCGTGCCGCGCACGTACAGCGGCGAGCGCAGCGAGAGGATGCGCAGGCCCTTGGTGTGCGGCTGCACGTCCAGGTCAAGCTTTTCGGTGGCCATGTTCACCGTGCCATCCACCTTGATCAGCGCGTCGTCGGTGTCGAACACGAACAGGCGCATGTCGAACAGGCCGTTCGTCGCGACCATGTCGGTGGCAGCGCAGTTGATCTCCACCGTCTTGTCGCCGAACAGCTTGCCGATGATGATGTTGCCCACGTTGAGGCCGGCGGTTTCCAGCAGGGTCTTGCTGATCGCCCCGTCGTTCATCAGCAGCTTCAGTTCACCGTCGGCGCTGCCCAGCAGCGCCGCCACCGAGTTGCCCTCGGCGACGAGTTTGGCGTCGCCGTTGATTTCGCCGAAGCTGGTGTTCATCGGCGAGAACTTGGGAAACAGCTGTTTCAGCTTCAGGTGGCGCGCGTGGAGTTCCAGCACGCCATGCATCGGCGTGCGGCTGCCGTCCAGGGTGATGTTGCTGCGCACGGTGCCGCCGGCGAGGCCGAAGCCCAGCGGATCGAGGTACAGCGCGCCATTGTCGAGCACCAGGTGCGTGCGCACCGAGTCGATCGGCAAGGCCTCGCCGTGTTCGATGCGAGTGGCGCTGAAGTCCACGTCGGCGTCCATGGTTTGCCAGCGGTCGGTGCGGAACGGCGCCACCGGCAGCAGCTTGTCGGCCGGTTGCGAGGTGTCGGGGCGATCGACCTTCGCGGTGCTGGAGTCCGCGCCGATCAGCGGCGCCAGGTCGGCGAAGCGCAACAGCTCCGAGTGCAGCTTGCCGCTCAGCTTGGGCCGCGCGCCGCCGGTGACGAACAGCAGGTCGCCGGCCAGGTCGCTGCCGCCGACGTGGCCGCGGAAATCCTGGTAGTGGTAGCGGCTGGAATCCTCGCCCAGCGTGGCACTGAGATGACCTTCGGTGGCATAGGGCGGGGTGTCGGGCAGGGTGATGCCGGTCAGCGGATAGAGCTTGGCCATGCTGCTGCCGGAGAACCACAGCCGCACGTCCAGCGCACCCAGGTGCAGGGGGTCGGTCAGCGTGCCGACCAGGGCGATGTGGCTGTCGCCGACATGCGCGTCGGCCTGCACCGGGAACGGCCGGCTGGCATCCTGCAGGGCCAGCACCGCGCCGGTCTTGCCTTCGCCGGTGACCTTGCCGCCCTGGTAGGTCCCTTCGGCCTGCCAGCCGAACTGGTAGACCACGGGCCGCCTGGAATCGCCCGGCTGTTCCTTGCCGGAGGAGGCCTTGGCGAGCGGCTTGCCGGTGGTGGTCTGCGCCTGCTTGCGGGCAGCGGCAGTCTGTTGCGCCACGATCTGGTCGTACGGAATCGCCTTCTGCAACGGCTGCAGGGTGATCGTGAGGCGCGTCTGCGTGGGCGCGTCGTCGAGCCGGATGACGCCATGGTCGAAACCGATCGAACCCATGTCCAGGTGCCACGCCGAAGGCTTGCCTTTCGGCGGCGGGTTGAATTGCCAGGTGGCCCGGCCCTTGGCCTCGCGCTCCAGATCCACGCGGGGGTTCACCAGCTGCACGCTGGGTACGTGGATGCGGTGTGCGAGCAGCGCCCAGGGCGAAAGCCGGAAACGCAGGGCGTCCAGGTGCGCAAAGTCCTTCCGTGCGGCCCAGTCGGGATTGGCGATGCGGATGTCGCGCGCGGTGAACTCCGGCCAGGGCACCCAGGCTGCCAGGCCGCTGCTCGCGCGGTCGCGGCGCCAGTCCAGGGTGAGGTCGCCGTTGATGGAGAAAGGGCGGCCGATGGCCTGGCTGACCTTGTCGCCGATGAACGGCCGCAGCCGGTTCCAGTTGAACGTGGCGACCACGATCAGCGCCACCACGATCAACGCCAGCACGACGCTGCCGATCACCACCAGTGACTTCGTGCCACGCTTCATGGGCTCGCTCCGCGGTCCTTCCAGGCTCCCGGGAGTCATAACCAAGTCGATGGCAAGGTTATGTGGTCGGCCGTGGTGGCCGTTCAGTTTGTGGCGACGGGGCTCAGTTCCCCGGGTGGTAGCTGCGTTCGGTGTGGTTCTTCAACTGTTCCGGCCAGAAGTACACCGTGCGCAGGTTGCCGGTGGTGTAGCGCTCGGCCTCGTCGTTGAAGTGCGGCGAATCGGGATGCCCGCTTTCGCCGCCGGCGGTGATCGCCCGCGCCTGCACCTTCGGCCCGAACTCCACGGCGGCGACGAAGCTGTTGCCGCCCGTGCCGTAATAGCGCCTGGTGCCCGGCCAGCGATGCGCGCCGAACGAGGCCAGCGAACCCCAGCGCGAGGAGGTGAACGGCACCGGGATGCTCGGCTTGGCGTCGTCGAACTTCTGCACGATGTCACCGTTGATGCGCTGGAAGCGGTTGATCTCGCCCCACGGCACGCCCCAACTGCCGAAGTCCCTGCTCAACCGGTCGGAGGCTTCGACCAGGGCATGGAGGCGCGCCTGCGCACCCGCTTTCGCGGCCATCCGGTCGTAGATCGACAGGCCTTCGGCGGTGTCGGCCTTGCTCACCTCGTCCCACAGCGTGTCGCCCCAGAACACCGCCAGCGAGGTGGGCATCGAGGCGATGCCCCAGCGGTAGTCCCAACCGCGCAGCAACTGGATCGGGCCGGCCAGCTTCGCGCGCAGCGGATCGTCGGCGGGCAGCGCGTCGTAGTCGGCGATGAGGATCGGCAGCTGACGCGCGAACGCGGGCAGGTAGGAGTCGAACGCGGCGGTGATCAGCGAGGGCAGGGTGACCTGCCTGATGCCGTCGAGCAGGCGGATCGCGTGCAGGCCGCGGGGGTTTTCGCCGAAGCTGTCCATGTAGCGCGGGTAGTCGGCTTTTTTCGGGCTGTACGGACCCGCGGCGGAGTACGGCCAGTTGTTGGTATTGAAGGTCCAGCCGTTGGGCGGGTTCACCACCTGCGGCAGCTGGTCCAGCGGGGTCAGCCCCTGCCAGTCGGTGGCCGGGTCGCTGCCGTCGACCGGTTTGGTGTAGTCGAAGCGGTTGTCGCGTTTGGGCACGAATTGCGGCAGCAGGAAGGCGATCTCGCCCTTGTCGTCGGCGAACAAGGTGTTGTTGGAGGAGTTGGCCTTCAGCTCGGCGACCTTCATGTAGCTGGCCAGGTCGTGCGTCTTGGTGCGCAGCCAGCTCTGCTCCAGCGCCGGGATGGGTTTGTTCATCAGCGCTTCGGCGATCCACTTGCCGTCCGCCTCGCGCACGATCGGGCCATGATGGGTGAAGTGCGCGGTGAACGTGCGCTGCGCCAGCGCACCGTTCTTGTCGCGATACGACAACGTGATCGGGCGCGAAGTCACCGGCCGCAGTTCCTTGCCGTAGCGGTAGAACAGCTTGCCGTCCCGGTGCACGATCGTCTCGGCGAACTCGTCGACCACGTCCACGCCGGTCGAGGTATGCATCCAGCCCACGTGCGGGTTGAAGCCCTGGTAGATGAAGAACTGGCCCCAGGTGACCGCGCCGTAGGCGTTCAGCCCCTTGTCGCTGGACATCTGCAGTTCGGAGCGGAAGAAGAACGAGGTGTGCGGGTTGATCAGCAGCAGCGCGTGGCCGTCGGCGGTGAGCTTGGGCGCGATCGCGATGCCGTTGGAGCCGGTAGGTTCGATCCAGCTGGGCTGCGTGTGCACCTGCGCCAGCGGCGCGTCGTCGGGACTGCCGTAGAACGCCTTCAGCGGTGCCAGCTCCACCCGCTCGATGTCGCCGCCGATGCTGCCTTCGGTGAACGACAGCGCCATCCACGGCTCGAAACGGGTGATCACGCGCGGGTGCACGTCGGGATGGGTGGCGAGGTAGTAGTTGAGCCCGTCCGCCCAGCTGTCCATCAGCTGGCGCAGCCAGCGCGGACTCTGCGCGTACAGCTTCTTCAATTCGACCGGATCGATGAACAGGCGCTGGCGCAGGTCCTGCCACAGCGCGGAGTCGTCGGCATCCTTCGCTTCGGCCAGCCGGCCCAGCGCGATGAGGTAATTGGTCTCGACCCGGTTGAAGTCGTCCTCGGCCTGGGCGTAGGCCATGCCGAACACCGCGTCCGCATCGGTCTTGCCGTGCACGTGGGCGATGCCCCAGTCGTCGCGGGTGATCGTCACCGCCTGCGCCTGGCGTTGCCAGCGCGCCTGTTCCGGCGCGGCTGCGGCGGCAGGTCGGACCAGGCACAGCGCCAGCAGCGCGAGCATGGCCAGCGTGGTTGAAACCCCGTACGGGCGCGAGGTGCGGCCCGGAATTCGTGCATTCATCTGTCGCCCCTTGCCGCTCGGCACGCTGCATCAGCCCGGCCCATTGTGCACGAGCCGCGCCGGTGCCGTCCGGGATCGGTGGCCCAGCGGGTTTTCCGGCACGCGGCGGCTTCAGTTGGCCGCGGCGACGGTGGATACTCGGGTCGTCCTTTCCGCAGGCCACGGGCATGGGTACATCGTTCGCCAGCCGGCTCGGCATCGAGCATCCCCTGATCCAGGCGCCGATGGCCGGGTCCACGTCGCCCGCGCTGGTGGCGGCGGTGTCCAATGCCGGGGCGCTGGGCTCGCTCGGCGCCGGTTACCTGGAGCCGCAGGCGATCCTCGACCAGGCCGCGCAGGTTCGCGCGCAGGGCGACCGGCCATATGCGATCGGCCTGTTCGTGCTGCCCGACGAGTTCGAGGCCGACATGGCGGCGGTAGCCAGGGCGCGCGAACAGCTCGACGCGCTGATGGCCCGCGAAGGCCTCGACGTGCGCACCAGCATGCCTGCGCGCTGGGCGCCGCGTTTCTCCGACCAGTTCGCCGCCCTGTGCGAGGCGCGACCGGCAGTGGCGAGTTTCGCCTTCGGGGTGATCGCGCCGGCGCAGATGCGCGAGCTGCGCCAGCGCGACATCTGCGTGATCGGCACGGCCACCACGGTGGCCGAGGCGCGCGCCTGGGCCGTGGCCGGCGCCCACGCGGTATCCCTGCAGGGCGCCGAGGCCGGGGGCCATCGCGGCACCTTCCTGCATGAGGCCGAGGACGCGATGATCGGGCTGTTCGCGCTGCTGCCCCTGGCCGTTCGCGCGATCGACATCCCGGTGATCGCCGCCGGCGGCATCATGGATGGCCGCGGCATGGTGGCGGCCGAGGTCCTCGGTGCAGCGGCCAGCCAGCTCGGTACCGCCTTCCTCACCTGTCCGGAATGCCCGGCGGCCGCGGCCTGGAAGGAAGACCTGCCCGGGGTGGAAGAGCACCAGGTCACCACCATCCGCGGTTTCTCCGGCCGCGCCGCCCGTGGCCGGCGCAACCGTTTCGTCGAGGCCATGCCGCAGGCGGCACAGGGCCTGCCGTATCCGGTGCTGAACGCGCTGACCGCGCCGTTGCGCCGTGCCGCGGCGGCGGCCGGGCGCGGCGACCTGCTCTCCGAATGGTGCGGCCAGGCCGCCGGCCTGGTCCGCCCGCAGCCCGCGGCGGAGCTGGTCGCGCGACTGATGCACGAATACCGGCTGGCGAAACGGTCGCTGGCGCACTGATGTGCCTGCTTGCCGGCGCCGCGGCTTGACTTGCCTTCACGATGGGGCGGTTATACTGCGGCCGCGCCATTTCGCGCGACGATACTGCCTCGAGGCCCATCCTTTTGAGCACAGCCCGTAGCACCCCGGCCGTCACCACGGCCACCCTGCGCAAGTGCGTCATCGACGCGCTCGAAGAACTGAAAGCCAAGGACATCCGCGAGATCGACGTCCGCGGCAAGACCTCCATCGCCGACCTGCTGGTCGTCGCTTCCGGCACCTCGGCACGCCACGTCAAATCCATCGCCGACGAAGTGGGCAAGTTCGCCAAGAAGGCGGGCGTGATGCCGCTGGGCGTGGAAGGCGAGACCGAAGGCGAATGGGTGCTGGTCGACCTGGGCGACGTCATCGTCCACGTGATGCTGCCGCGCATTCGCGAGTTCTACGGCCTGGAGCGGCTGTGGACGGTGGGTGACCACGGACATGAAGCCGACGTGGAAACAGCCCGGGCGGGTTGATGTTCTCCATCGCCCCGCGGGTGCTCGCGCGGTGGTCGACCGGGGCGTGTACTTGACGGGGTTTCCGCGCCAGCGCGGCCTCGCACCATCCTCTCCCCGCCGGGGAGGGGAGGCAGACCCGGCGCTTCGCGCGGTTTGCCTCATGGAAGCCAAATCATGCGCGCGCGCCTGATCGCGGTCGGGGAGCGCATGCCCGGCTGGGTCGCCGACGGCTTTGCCGAGTACCGCAAGCGGCTGTCGCACGAACTGCCGCTGGAACTGGTCGAACTGAAACCCGGGCTTCGCGGCAAGGGCCGCGATGATGCGCGGGCGATCCAGGATGAGGGCGCCGCGATACTCGCCGCCCTGCCGCACGACGTCCACGTGATCGCACTGGATGGTCGGGGCAAGGCCTGGTCCAGCGAAGAACTCGCCGCGCAGCTCGCCGCGTGGCGCATGGGTGGGCGCGATCTCGCCTTCCTGATCGGCGGCCCGGACGGCCATGCCCCGGAGGTGCTGGCGCGCGCGGACCAGCGCTGGTCGCTGGGCCCGTTGACCCTGCCGCACATGCTGGTGCGGCTGGTGCTGGCCGAGCAATTGTACCGGGCGTGCAAGATCGCGGCGGGCCATCCGTATCACCGGGGATGAGGGGGCTGACCCCATGGGCTACTTCGCCTGATCGACCTTCCAGCGATCACCCTGAGCGCAGGGCCGACGTCGAAGGGCGGGCCACGCGGCGAACCCTTCGACTTCGCTGCGCTACGCTCGGGGCGATCGCGATCGCGATCGCGATCGCGGTTGGGCGAGGTGCCCAGCCAGGCTGAGGAGCCAAGGCTGGTTGCGAACAATCGCGTGGCGGGCTTGATCGATATACCGTTGCGCCATCCCCGATCCAGGCTTCCAGCCCATGCCGATCCACATCCAGCCCGCCACGATGGCGGACCTCGACACCGTGGTGCCGCTGTTCGACGGCTATCGCCAGTTCTATCGCCAGCCGCCAGACCTGCCGCGGGCGCGCGCGTTTCTCGCCGAGCGCATCGAGCGTGGCGAATCGCTGATCCTGCTGGCGCGTGACGACGATGGGGCAGGGTTGGGTTTCACCCAGTTGTATCCGCTGTTCTCGTCGGTGCGCGCGGTGCGCACCTGGCTGCTCAACGACTTGTTCGTGGCCCCGTCGGCGCGCCGCCGCGGGGTGGCGGGCGCGTTGCTGCGGGCCGCCGCGGAGCAGGCGCGCGAGCGCGGCGCGGCCAGCCTGTCGCTGTCCACGGCGCTGGACAATGCGCCGGCCCAGGCCTTGTACGAGTCGCTGGGGTGGCGGCGCGAATCGGGATTCTGCGAGTACAGCCTGGGCTTGTAGGACCTGTCGGCCGCTATGCTGGCCGCCCCTTCGCCCTGCCGGAATCGCCCATGCTTCATCTCGCCTCCCAGTCGCCGCGTCGCCGCCAGCTGCTGCAGCAGTTGGGCGTGGACTTCGAGGTCGTCGAGGTGGACGTGGCCGAATGCCGCGACGCGGCCGAATCACCGCGGGCTTACGTGCAGCGGGTGGCGCGCGACAAGGCGCGCGCGGGGCTGGCGTCTCTCGCGGCGGGTACCGTCGGCGCGATCGTGCTCGGTGCCGACACCGAGGTGGTGCTCGACGGCGAGGTATTCGGCAAGCCGCGCGACGCGCAGGACGCGACGGCGATGCTGGCTCGCCTGGCCGGACGCACGCACGAGGTCATCTCGGCGCTGTGGCTGGTGTCGAGCCGGCGCGAACTGGCGGCGGTGAGCGTTTCCCGGGTGCGTTTCGCGGCGCTGGATGCGGCAACCATCGCCGCCTACGTGGCCACCGGCGAACCGTTCGGCAAGGCCGGCGGCTACGCGATCCAGGGTCGCGGCGCGGCCCTGGTCGAACACCTGGCCGGCAGTTATTCCGGCGTGATGGGCCTGCCCCTGTTCGAGACCGCGCAGGCGCTGCGCGAGTTCGGAGATTGATCGCGGATCAATTTGCGTGGGCCACCAGGAACCAGGCCGCCACGGCCAGCGCGTTGTTCGTTGCGTGCGCCACCACGCCGGGCCAGATCGAGCCCGAACGCAGGCGCAACCAGGCCAGCGCCATCGCCAGCAGCCACAGGGCGGGCAGGGCGTAGACCTGCCAGCCCAGCCCCGGCAGATGCGCTAGCGCGAAGACGCATGAACTCAGCACCGCCGCGCCCGCCCGGCCCCAGCGCGGCCGCAGCGCGGACAGCAACACGCCGCGGAACAGCAGCTCCTCCACCAGCGGTCCCAGGCTCACCACCATCAGGGTCAGCGGGATGCGCCAGCCCAATGGCGTGTTCTCGCCCAGCTGCTGGATGTTCTGGGTGACCGGGTGGCCCTGCGCCAGCCATTGCGTCAGCCATCCGCCGAGCACGGGCGCGAGCAGGCCGACGCCCACCGCCAGCAGCAGGAAGCCCAGCCGTGCCGGCGGCACGAAGCCGAAGCCCGGCGGTTGCGCCAGCGACCACAGCCGCGGCGAGCGCCGCCGTACCAGCAGCAGGATCGTGCCCGCGGCCAGGCCCAGCGACAGCATCACCAGCAGCGCCTGCATGCCTGGCGGTTGCAGGGTGGCGCGGATGTGGCCGGCGAAGTCGGCGGCACCGTGCCAGCCGCGCAGGTGGCCGGTGGCCACGGCGATCAGTACCACCAGCACGCTGCTGCCGACAGCCTGCAGCAGGAAGTACAGCGCGATCCAGCCCAGCGCTGTCCACGGCCCGGGAGGTGCCGGCGGTTCGCGCGGCGGCGTGGCGATGGTGGTCGGGAGCGTGTCGATGGCCGGGAGTTCCTTGCGTGGCTGGTCCGTGCCGGGGCCCGGGTCATGGCAGCAAGCTAGCCTGCTGCCGTGATCGCGCGCAATCGGCCATCCGGCAGGGCCGGCGTTGGCGGCATGGCGTACCATCATGGCAGGACTCGATACGCAGGGGCTTGCGATGGCTATCGACTTTGGCAGGACCGCCGACGACTACACGCGCCACCGGGCCGGTTTCCCGGATGCGTTCTTCGAACGCATCTTCCAGGACGGCACGGTGCGCGCGGGACAGGACGTGCTCGACCTCGGCACGGGCACCGGGACCGTCGCGCGCGGCCTGGCCTTGCGCGGATGCACGGTCACCGCGCTGGATCATTCCGCGCCGTTGCTGGCCCAGGCAGCCCAGCTCGACCGGGCCGCCGGCGTGCAGGTGAAGCAGGTGCGGGCGCGGGTCGAGAACGCGGATTTCGCGCCGGCATCGTTCGATCTGGTCAGCGCCGGACAATGCTGGCACTGGTTCGAGCGCGCGCGCACCGCGGCGCTGGTGCGCCGGTGGCTGCGGCCGGGCGGCCACCTGCTGATCGCCCATTTCGACTGGCTGCCCCTGAACGGCAACCTCGTGCAGGATACCGAGCGCCTGATCCTGGCCTGCAACCCGGCGTGGACGCTGCACAGCGGCAGCGGCCTCTACCCGGCCTGGCTGAAGGACGTGGCCGAGGCCGGCTTCACCGATTTGCGCACCTGGTCGTTCGACCTGGACATCCCCTACAGCCATGAGGCCTGGCGCGGCCGGATCCGCGCCAGTGCCGCCATCGGCGCGGTGCTGGATGCTGCCAAAGTCAGGCATTTCGATGCGGAACTCGCCGCGATGCTGGCCAGCCGCCATCCGCACGAGCCGCTGGCCGTGCCGCACCGGGTGTGGGCGTTGAGCGCGGTCGCGCCGGGGCTGCTGGACTGAGCCGGGCCGGTCAGCCCACCGTCATCGCGCGCACCACGCCGATCGCGGCCATCACCAGCAGCGCGATCCAGCCCAGCGAGGCCAGCCCGAAACCCGGGCCGCGCTTCGCCGGATCGGCCATGTAGGCCGCCGCGTACCACACGCGCCCCACCACCCAGACCAGTCCGGCGATGCCGGCCCAGCCGGTGAAGCCGTGATGTGCGGCGAGCCACAGCGTGGGCAGGAACATCACGGTCTGTTCCAGCGTGTTCATCTGCACCCGATAGGCCCGCTCGAACATCGGATGCCCGCTGGTCGCCGGCGCCTTGATCGCGTACTTGCCGCGGGCGCGGCCGACCAGCCAGGTGGTGCCGAACAGCAGCAGGACGGTGAGCAGGGTAACCAGGGCGGGCAGCTGGGTCATGGCATTCCTCGAAAGGTGATGGCGACAGGCGCGAATCGCTTGGCGCGATCGCGGGCGTGGCGCTATCGTCGCACGATGGCGCCACCGCACGGCGCCGGGCGAGGGCATCATGGACTGGCGAAAAGGCGGCAGCAGCAGCAACGTCGAGATCGACAGCGGCAGTGGCGGGCGGAGGTTCGGCGGCGGGGGCGGCCGGATGGGCCTCGGTGGCCTGATCGTGCTGGCGATCCTGGGCTGGATCTTCTTCAAGAATCCGCTGGCCCTGCTCGACCAGGGCGGCAGCACGTCGTCGTATGCGCCGTCATCCGGCGTGCCGGCCCAGGTCGATCCCGAGCAGCAGGCCTTCGTCAGCGCCATCCTGCATTCGACCGAGCAGACCTGGGGCGCGATCTTCCGGGCCAACGGCATGACCTATGTCGAGCCGAAGCTGCACCTGTTCAGCGGCGGCGTCAGCACCGGCTGCGGCGGCGCCACCAGCGCGGTGGGGCCGTTCTATTGCCCCACCGATCAGAAGGTCTATCTCGACCTGGCCTTCTTCCAGCAGTTGCAGGACGAACTGCACTCGTCCGGCGATTTCGCCCGCGCCTATGTCATCGCCCACGAAGTGGGGCACCACGTGCAGAAGCTCACCGGCGTGTTCGACAAGGTGCGCCAGCTGCAGCAGCGCGGCGCACCGATGGACGGCGCCGACGGCCTGTCGGTGCGCCAGGAGCTGCAGGCGGACTGCTATGCCGGCGTGTGGGCGAACCACAGCCAGCGCAAGCTGAACTGGCTGCAGCCGGGGGATATCGAGGAGGCGCTGAACGCGGCCAGCCACATCGGCGACGATGCCTTGCAGCAGCAGGCGCAGGGCCGGGTGCGGCCGGACACCTTCACCCACGGCACCTCGGCGCAGCGGGTCAAGTGGTTCAAGACCGGCTTCGCGGGCGGCGACGTGAGCCAGTGCAACACGTTCGCGGGCGAGCCCTGATCGGGCGGTTTTGCCGACGTCGGACTGACGCTGAGCGGGTGTTGAATGGCCATCGCGACGCCATGCGCGTCGCGTCGCGGACGCTCTAGAATCCGTCCGCTGCGCGCCAAGGGGTGCGCCACGAGCTGCCTCCGGATCCCGTGCGATGCTGCATCCCTGCCTGCGTTGCGGCGCCTGCTGCGCGTATTTCCGCGTGGCTTTCCACTGGTCGGAGACCGAGCCGTTCCTCGGCGGCAAGGTGCCGCCGGAGCTGACCGAGAAACTCGACCCGCACCGCGTGGCGATGCGCGGCACCCATGCCGCACAGCCGCGCTGCACTGCCCTGCAGGGCGTGGTCGGCGAGGCCGCACGCTGCGGCATCTACCCGTTGCGGCCGTCCGTATGCCGCCAAGTGCAACCCTCGTGGGAGTTCGGCGAGGCCAGCCCGCAATGCGACAAGGCGCGCCTGGCCCACGGCCTGCCGGTGCTGCAGCCGGAGGATTGGCTCGACCCCTTCGACGCCGGCGAACCGCCGCTGCCGCGCAGCGCGTGACAGTACCGGGGCACCGCGCCGCGGGCGCTGCGGCCTAATCTCCCAGCGTGGGCAAGCCCAGGCCGAAACGCAGCGGATCGAGCAGGGCGCCGTAGCGGTCGGCGCGGGCGGTGTCGTGTTGCAGCGGCTGGCGCACCTGGGCGGCGCTGGCGGTGCGCACGTTGCGCCGGGCGCGGTGGTAATCGAGGCAGGCCGGGTCGAACGGCAAGCCGCAGAAGGCCAGCAGGGCGCGGATCTCGGCTTCCGGTGCGGCCAGCAGCGCTTCGTAGCGCTGGGTGCGGATGCGTCGGGGCATGGCCTCCTGCCACGCGGCCATGATCCGCTCGTAGTCGCGGATGTAGGCGGCGATGTCGGTCAGCGTGCAGGCGAAGTGCGGCAGCTTGTAGAACTGCTGCTTGTAGCAGGACCAGCCGGCCTCCAGCGCGTCGCGGCGCACGTCGACGATGGAGGCGCCCGGAAGCATCGCGCCCAGCAAGCCGCTGAGCAGCCAGTTCGATGGCAGCTTGTCGGTATGCCGCGGCTTGTGCGCCCGCCAGCGGGCGGTGCGCTCCAGGTAGCGACGGCCCAGCCGTTGCCAGTCGTCGGCATCGGCATCCCCCATCCAGCGCAGCAGCGGCCGGCGCCGACGCGCGGACTCCTCGCCCAGCACCTGTTCCAGATCCGGCAACTCGCTGGCGCCCTCCACCTGCGGATGCGCCGCAAGGATCTGCTCGAACAGGGTGGAGCCGGAACGCGGCAGGCCGACGATGAAGATTGCTTCGTGGCCCAGGGCGGTGTCCGCCGGCGGCGGCAGCCGCGCGGAGGCGGCGAGGATGGCGTCGGCATGCCGATGGAAGGCGCCGGCGTCCCACGGCGCCAGCTGGCGCTGCAGCGCATTGGCGGCGTTCAGCGCGGCGAACGCCTGCTCGTGTCGCTGCTGGTCCTCGCACACCTTGCCCAGCGCAAAGCCGGCGGCGATGCGATCGGCCGGGGCGAGGTCGGGCCGGCGCAGGACCGCCGCCAGATGCTCGCGGTCTTCTTCGGACAGTGGCCGCGTCTTCATGTTGGCCAGGCCGCGCCACGCGTCGCCGCAGGCCGGGTGCAGCGCCAGTGCGGTGCGATAGCGGGCCTCCGCCTCGTCGAAGCGCCCGGCGTGCACCAGGGCATCGCCCAGCAGGATCGCCGCCGGCAGGAAATCCGGGGCCAGCGCATGCGCCCGCTCCAGCGCGTCGATCGCCGCCGCGGTATCGCCGTGCAGTTGCAGATTGCGGCCAAGGTTGAACCAGGGCATCGCTGCCTCCGGTGCCAGCGCGCAGGCCTGGCGCCAGCTGGCGAACGCACCGTCCATGTCGCCCGCCGCCTGCCGTGCGTTGCCGAGATCGGAATGGGCGAGCGCGTAGTCCGGCCATTGCGCGATCGCCTGCTGCAGCATGGCCTGCGCCTCGTCATGGCGATGCGTGCGGGTGTGCAGGATGCCGTAAAGGCGCAAGGCCTCGGGGTGTCCTGGCGCAGCGGAGAGCACGCGGTCGAGGGCCCGGCTGGCGCTGTCGACGGCGCCGTCGCGGATCGCGTGCGCGGCTGCCTGCAGGTGCTGCAGCGCGGCTGGCGCCAGGCCGTCGAGGCGCGGGCCGGTGTCGCCGGCGGGGCGGTGTTCGTTGGCGGAGCGGGGCATGCGGCGGCTTCGCGGCGGTGGCGATGCCGCCGATGTTACGGCGTCGGCGTCAGCTGCGCCGCGGCTTGCCGCCGCCGGGACGTGGCCTGGAGCCGCCGGGCTTCCGGAAACCGCCGGGCCGGTGCGCGGGTGGCGTGCCGGTGCCGGTGTCGTTGCCGTCCCACTCGTGGATGCGCAGCTGCTGCTGCACCACCCACACTTTCTTCAGGTGCTCGAAGATTTCCTTCGGCATGCCCTCGGGCAGGTCGATCAGGCTGTAGTGGTCGCGGATGCTGAGGCGGCCGATGTACTGGCTGTCCAGGCCCGCTTCGTTGGCGATCGCGCCGATGATGTTGCCCGGCTTCACGCCGTGTTCGTGGCCGACCTCGATGCGGTAGGTGCGCTTGCCCTGCTCGGTGGCATGCGCGCGCAGCGGGCGCGCCGCGAACTCGCGCGGTGGCGCACCCTCGTGGCTGCGCGGCTTTGGCTCGCGGGTCGTGCGGCTGGCGCCGTCGCGCTCGCGCGGCTTGTGCTCGCGCGTGGCCGGTTCGTATTTCTCGCGCCTGGGCGGCGGCGCCAGCAGCAGCGGCTGGTCGCCCTGGGCGATGCGCGCCAGCGCCGCGGCGATCTCGACCGCCGGCACGTTGTGCTCCTGCTCGTACTGCTCGACCAGTTGCTGGAACTGGCCGAGGTCGCCCTGCGCCAGCATGTCGGTGATGCGCTGCTTGAACTTGCCGATGCGCACGTCGTTGACCGTTTCCACCGAGGGCAGCTGCATCTGCTCGATCGGTTGGCGCGTGGCGCGCTCGATCGCGTGCAGCATGCCGCGCTCGCGCGGGCTGACGAACAGGATCGCCTCGCCGCTGCGCCCCGCGCGGCCGGTGCGGCCGATGCGATGCACGTAGCTTTCGGTGTCGTAGGGGATGTCGTAGTTCAGCACGTGGCTGATGCGCTCCACGTCCAGCCCGCGCGCGGCCACGTCGGTGGCGACCAGGATGTCCAGCTTGCCGTCCTTCAGCTGCTGGATCACCCGCTCGCGCTGGGCCTGGGCGATGTCGCCGTTGATCGCGGCGGCGGCCAGGCCGCGTGCCTGCAGCTTCTCGGCCAGCTCCTCGGTGGCCTGCTTGGTGCGCGCGAAGATGATCATCGCGTCGAACGGCTCGGCCTCCAGGATGCGGGTCAGCGCGTCGAGCTTGTGCATGCCGCTGACGAACCAGTAGCGCTGGTGGATGTTCGCCGCGGTGGTGGTGGACGCCTTGATGGTGACCTCGACCGGCTCCTTCAGGTGGCGCTGCGCGATCTTGCGGATCTGCGTCGGCATGGTCGCGGAGAACAGCGCCACCTGGCGCTGCGGCGGCGTGGCCTGCAGCACCTTCTCGACGTCGTCGATGAAGCCCATGCGCAGCATCTCGTCGGCTTCGTCGAGCACCAGGAATTTCAGCTCGGAAAGGTCCAGCGTGCCCTTTTCCAGATGGTCGATCACGCGGCCGGGCGTGCCGACCACGACGTGCACGCCGCGCTTGAGCGAATGCAGCTGCGGACCGTAGCTCTGGCCGCCGTAGATCGGCAGCACCTGGAAGCCGCTCAGGTGCGCGGCATAGGTCTGGAACGCCTCGGCCACCTGGATCGCCAGCTCGCGCGTGGGCGCCAGCACCAGCGCCTGCGGCTTGCCGGGCTTGCGCTCGATGCGCGAAAGGATCGGCAGCGCGAAGGCGGCGGTCTTGCCGGTGCCGGTCTGCGCCTGGCCGAGCACGTCGCGACCTTCCAGCAGCGGCGGGATGGTGGCGGCCTGGATCGGCGAAGGCGCCTCGTAGCCGACGTCCGCCAGCACGCGCTGGACGTCGGGGTGCAGTGCCAGCGCGCCAAAGCCGGACGGGACCGGGGCGTGGTCGGAAGTGGGGGATGACATGGGGGGAAACCTCGGAGCGAAACGCAGCGCCGTGAATGCGACGCGCAAGGAGTGGATTCTACCAGCCTCTGCCAGCGCGCGTGGCCGGCCAGGCTGAACGGGCTTTCTGTCGCGACGGCCGGGTATGCTGGCGGTTCGCTCGACGACGATGACGGAGACCATGGCCATCGAAACCATTTCCGAACAGCGCCTGCACGGAGGCGTGCAGGGTTTCTACCGGCACGATTCGGAGGCCTGCGCCGGCCCCATGCGTTTCGCCGTTTACCAGCCGCCGCAGGCGGCGCGGCAACGGTGTCCGGTGCTGTATTTCCTGGCCGGCCTTACCTGCACCGAGGAAACCGCCACGATCAAGGCCGGCGCCCAGCGGATGGCCGCGGAACTGGGCCTGATCCTGGTGATGCCCGACACCAGCCCGCGCGACACCGGCTTCGATGGCGCCACCGGCGACTGGGAATTCGGCGAAGGCGCCGGCTTCTACCTCGACGCCACCGTGGCGCCGTGGTCGACGCGCTTTCGCATGGCCAGCTACGTGGTGGACGAACTGCCGGCGCTGGTCGGCGCCCAGTTTCCGGCCGACCTCGCGCGCAGCGGCATCTGCGGCCACTCGATGGGCGGCCACGGCGCGCTGACCCTGGCCCTGAAGCACCCGTCGCGCTATCGCTCGGTGTCTGCCTTCGCCCCGATCGTGGCGCCCAGCCAGGTGCCGTGGGGGCGCAAGGCGTTGCCGCGCTACCTGGGCGACGACGCGGCGGCCTGGGCCGCGCACGATGCCTGCGAACTGGTGCAGCGGCAAACCTTTCCCGGCACCATCCTGATCGACCAGGGCGAGGCCGACGGTTTCCTCGAAGCGCAGCTGAAGCCGGAGCTGTTCGACCAGGCCTGCGCCGAGGCGGGCCAGCCGCTGCAACTGCGCCGGCATGCCGGCTACGACCACAGCTACTGGTTCATCACCAGCTTCATCGACGACCACCTGCGCCACCACGGCAGAGCGCTGGGGTTGCTGTAGGGGGTTCGGGTGATGCGTTTGGCGCCGGGGGTTCGGGATTGGGGATTCGAGATTCGGAGGAGCGGCCGTGCGCGACGCTCCGCTTTTTCGAATCCCTGATCTCCAATCCCGAATCCCGGCCCATCAAGCCTTCGCGGCCGGGCGCCGGTTGTTGCGACGGCGCTGGTTGCCGGCGGCGTGGTCGCCGCGACCCTGCGGCGCATAGCCGTTCGGTCGCGCCGCGCCGGCGGGCTTGCCCTGGCGCGGTGCGCGCGACTGCTGACGCTGGCCGCCGCCCTGCTTCGGCCGCGGTGCGCCGGCATCCAGCCGCAGCGGGGCGGAAGGCTCGTAACCGGCCACGGCGGTGATCGCGATGTCCTGCTTGAGCAGCTTGCGGATGTCGTACAGCAGCCCCGACTCGTCGTGACTGACCAGCGAGAGCGCCAGGCCTTCCATGCCGGCGCGGCCGGTGCGGCCGATGCGGTGCACGTAATCCTCGGCGACCGACGGCAGGTCGTAGTTGATCACGATCGGCAGCTGCTCGATGTCGATGCCGCGCGCGGCGATGTCGGTGGCCACCAGCACGGTGACACGCCCGCTCTTGAAGTCGCCCAGCGCGCGGGTGCGGGCATTCTGGCTCTTGTTGCCGTGGATCGCGGCACTGCGCAGGCCGGACGCATTGAGGAAGGTCACCAGCTTGTCGGCGCCGTGCTTGGTGCGGCTGAAGACCAGCGTCTGGCGGCGGGTGTCGGCCGACAGCACGTGCAGCAGCAGGTCGCGCTTGCGCGCGGCATCGACCGGATGCACCTGATGGCTGACCAGGGTGGTGACGGTGTTCGGCGCGGAGACCGAGATCTCGCGCGGGCTGCGCATGAAATCCAGCGCCAGCGTCTTGATCGCCGGGGCGAAGGTGGCCGAGAACAGCAGGGTCTGGCGCTGTTTCGGCAGGGTGGCGAGGATGCGCTTCAGCGCCGGCAGGAAGCCCATGTCGAGCATGCGGTCGGCTTCGTCCAGCACCAGCGTCTCCACCGCGGAGAGGTCCAGCGTGCGCTGCTGCAGGTGGTCGATCAGGCGGCCCGGGGTGGCAATGACGATGTCCACGCCGCGGCGCAGCGCATTGATCTGCGGACCCATGCCCACGCCGCCGAAGATGGTGGTGGCGCTGACGCGGATGAACTTGCTGTAGTCGCGGATGTTCTCGTGGATCTGCGCGGCCAGCTCGCGGGTGGGGGTGAGGATCAGCGCGCGCGGGCGGCGGGTCATGGTCTGCCCGCTGGTCGACAGCTTCTGCAGCAGCGGCAGCGCGAACGCGGCGGTCTTGCCGGTGCCGGTCTGCGCGGCGGCGAGCAGGTCGTGGCCCTCCAGCGCGGGCGGGATCGCCGCGGCCTGGATCGGGGTGGGTTTGGCATAGCCGTAATCGGCGAGCGCACGCAACAACGCGGGCGCAAGGCCCAGCGAATCGAAGGACATGAAAACACTCCTGGGCAACCCGGAGTGTTCATACCGTGTTGCGAATCAAGGGGAAGGGGGCGGCGGTCGCCGCAACCGTCGCGGTAACGACGATCCGGCGAGTATAGCCGATTCGGCGCGCGGGCGCCTGCCCAGCGGGATGGCGTCACTGCGGGTGGCGCGCCACTACCAGGTAGCTGTTGAACGGCGTGCGTCCACGCAGCGGCTCGATGCGCACCTCCAGCCCCGCCTGTTCGAGCGGCGCGCGCACTTCGCCGGCGCTCGGATAATGCTGTGCCCCGCCGGGAATCCAGCCGGAGGCACGCAGGAAGAACTCCTCGATGCGGGTGGCGTGGAAACGCCAGTTGGGCTCGCGCAGCACGTTGCGGATGATCAGCCAGCCCTGCGGCGACAAGTGCCGCGCAGCATCGCGCAGCAGGGCTGGCTGGCGCGCGGCGGGCAGGTAGTGCAGTACGTCGAGCAGGGCGACATGGCCTTGCTGCGGCGGCAGCTCCGCGACGTCGGCCTGTTGCAGCCGCATCACGGCATCGAGACCCGCACGCTGCGCCGCATCCTGGCCCGCAGCGATCTTGCGCGGGTCGTGGTCCAGCCCGAGGTAGGGGCGGTCGTGGCCCTGCGCGTGCAGGTACTGGCCCAGCAGGCCGATGCCGCAGCCGATGTCCAGCAGCGGGAGCGCGGTGCCGTCGATCCGTGCCGCCACGGCCGCATAGACGGGATCGCTGGCCAGCTTGCCGCGCACGTAGCCGCGCTGCAGGCTGCCCCGGTAGAGCCGGGCGATGCGTTGCCGGGTGTGACGATCCATGCGTGTCCCGCGTGCCGAAGGTGAAGCCAGCCTAGCAAGCTTGGCCAGGCAGTGCGGGGTTGCGTGGCGCGCCCGCCTTGTGCATACCGTGCGCACTGCCGCCCGCTGCCAGGAGTTCCCCGATGTCATGGTTCGCACCTCTGCGCCAACTCGACTCCGCCCAGCGGCACACGGTGGCGGCAAGCTTCCTCGGCTGGACGCTGGACGCGTTCGACTTCTTCCTGCTGGTGTTCGTATTGGGCGACATCGCCAGCGATTTCCAGGTGGACAAGACCGAGGTGACGCTGGGCATCCTGCTGACCCTGGCGGCCCGCCCGCTCGGCGCGCTGCTGTTCGGTCGCCTGGCCGACCGCTACGGGCGTCGACCGGTGCTGATGTTCGACGTGCTGCTGTTCTCGGTGCTGGAGCTTGCGTGCGCCTTTGCCCCCACCCTGACCGTGCTGCTGGTGCTGCGTTTCGCCTTCGGCGTGGCGATGGGCGGCGAGTGGGGCGTCGGTGCCTCGCTCGCGCTGGAGAGCATCCCGGCGCGCTCGCGCGGGCTGGTTTCGGGATTGCTGCAGAGCGGCTATCCGTGCGGCTACTTCCTGGGCGCGATCGCCTACTGGGTGGTGTTCGACGTGCTGGGTTTCGGCTGGCGCGCGATGTTCGTCGTCGGCGTGCTGCCGGCCCTGCTGGTGCTCTACCTGCGCAGCAAGGTGCCCGAGTCGCCGGTGTGGCAGGGCGGGCAAACGGGCGGCGACGGACGGCGCGGCCTGCTCGACTCGATGCGCGGGCAGTGGAAGCGGCTGCTGTACATGATGCTGCTGATGATGGCGTTCAACATGTTCAGCCACGGCTCGCAGGACATGTACCCGACCTTCCTCAAATCGCAGTTGCACATGCAGGTCGGCACGGTGACCTTGCTGACGATGCTGCTCAACGCGGGCGCCATCGCCGGTGGCCTGGCATTCGGTGCCTGGTCCGAGCGCGTCGGCCGCCGCCGCGCGATGATCGTGGCGGCACTGCTGGCGCTGCCGTGCATTCCGCTGTGGACGCATGGCGGTTCGCTGGTGCTGCTCGGCTTGGGCGCGTTCCTGATCCAGGTGATGGTGCAGGGGGCCTGGGGCATCGTGCCGGCCTATCTCAACGAGCTGTCGCCCGACGAGGTACGCGGCACCTTGCCCGGCTTCGCCTACCAGCTGGGCAACCTGCTGGCCGCGAGCACGGCCACCGCCCAGTCATGGCTGGCCGATCGCAGCGGCGGCAACTACGCGCTGGTGATGGCGGGCTGGATGGCGGCGGTCGCCGTGGTGCTGGCCCTGCTGGCGTGGCTGGGGCCGGAGGTGCGCGGCACGCGGTTCGGCGGGCAGGGCACCTGATAGAATCGCCGGTTTGCGCCCTCTTGCGAGACACACGATGAAAGCTGGAAAGGACAAGGTGGTTTCCCTGCATTACACGCTGACGGTGGACGGCGACAAGGTGGAAAGTTCGCACGACCGCGACGAACCGCTGTGGGTCCTGCTCGGCCACGGCCAGCTGATTCCCGGCCTGGAGGCCGCCCTCGAAGGCCACGAGTCCGGCGAGGAACTGGCGGTGGACGTGGCTGCTGCCGAGGCGTACGGCGAGCGCCAGGAAGGACAGATCCAGCGCATGTCCAAGAAGTACTTCCCGCAGGCCAACCGGCTCAAGCCGGGCATGGTCACCGTGCTGCAGCTGAAACAGGGCGGCCAGCGCGCGGTCACAGTGCACAAGGTCGGCATGAGCACGATCGACGTCGACCTCAACCACCCGATGGCCGGCAAGGACCTGCATTTCGACGTGAGCCTCGGCGAGGTGCGCGATGCCACCGAAGAAGAGCTGCAGCACGGCCACGCGCATCCGCCGGGCAGTGCGGCGCACTGATCGGCAGGTTGTCAAATCAACGAAAAACGGCGCCTCGGCGCCGTTTTTCCGTTCGTCCTCCCGTCTCGGCGGGCTGGCCCTGGCCAAAGGCAACGCGCATGGCGTCCACGGCGCCTTGCCGTAATCAATCCAGCACCCGTTTCCCGTATGCGAAATGATCGCCCCAGTACGGTCCGTCGATGTCGTCCAGCCGCACCGTGCCGCCGCTGTTCGGCGCATGCACGAAACGCCCCTTGCCGACGTACACGCCGACGTGGCTGATGCTGCCGCCGATGTCGAAGAACACCAGGTCGCCGCTGGCCAGCTGGGTCATCCGCTTCACCTTGCGGCCGTGCATCGAGGCCATGGCATGCGAGGTGCGCGGCAGGCTGATGCCGGTGGCTTCGCGATAGATGTAGTCGACCAGGCCGCTGCAATCGAAGCCTCCGGCGGGCGTGTTGCCGCCCCAACGGTACGGTGTGCCGACCAGGCCGATCGCGCGGAACAGGATGTCGTTGGCCTCGCCCGCGCTGGCGGCCGACGGCGCGCGCGGCGGCAGGTCGGCCAGCGCCGAGTGGGAAACCTTGTAGGTGGGCTCGCGCCGGTGCGGGCTGCTGGCGCAGGCGGCGAGCAGCGCGAGCAGGGCGCAGAGCAGGAGTTGCCGCGTCCAGCCGCGCGGGGTGGTGTTCGCGAGCAGGCGGGATACTCGATCCGTTGGCATGGGGCGATCTCGGCTTGAGTCGCTCCGAGGTTATCAAATCAATGGGTTGGGAGAAAGTGTTCAGAAAATAGTGGAGTGCCTGCGCCCGGGCGGAGGCGTGGCGCCACTTGCTACCATCGGGCGACGAACGACGCACCGTGCGGGCCTTGCCGATGACGCGGAAGCTGGTGCGCCCGCCCGGTCGGGGCTGCCGCCATCGTGGGGCTGCGCGGGCGCCACCCGATAACGCCGAGGATGATGCGATGACCGCAAGCCATGACCTGATCGTGCTGGGCGCCGGTTCCGGCGGCCTGGCCACGGCGTTCCGCGCCGCGGCGCATGGGGCCCGCGTGGCCCTGATCGAACCGCGCGAGCTGGGCGGCACCTGCGTGCATCGCGGCTGCGTGCCGAAGAAGGCGATGTGGATCGCCGCGCAGTGGGCGCAGGAACAGCGCTGGGCGACGGCGCTGGGGTTCGACGCGCAGCCCGGGCCGCTGGACTGGCGACACTTCCGCGAGGTGCGCGCGGCCTACATCGGGCGGATCGACCGGCGCTATGCCGAACGCCTGCAGGAGGCCGGCGTCGAGGTCGTGCAGCAGCACGCGCGGTTCGTCGCCGCGAATACGGTGGAACTGGCCGATGGCAGCCGCGTGCAGGCGCCACATGTGGTGGTCGCCACCGGCGCGCGGCCGCGCCGCCTGGACATCCCCGGCTTCGAGCTGGGCCTGGTGTCGGACGACATCTTTGCCCTCGACGCCGCGCCCCGGCGCATCGCGATCGTCGGCGGTGGCTACGTCGCCGTGGAGTTCGCCGGCCTGCTGCGCGCGCTGGGCTGCAGCGTCGAGATGCTGGCGCGCGAGCGCTTGCTGGGCAGTTTCGACGCGGAGCTCGTGCGTGCGCTGCGTGAACACATGCATGGCCAGGGCATCGCAGTGCACCTGGACACCGACGTGCGTGCCGCGCGTCGCATGGACGACGGCATCGTGCTCGACGACGGCGCGGTGGCCACTCCGCGGGGCCCCTACGACGCGGTGCTGTGGGCGGTAGGGCGGGTGCCGAATACCGAAGCGCTGGGCCTGGATGCCGTCGGCGTGGCGCTGGACGACAAGGGCCACGTGGCAACCGACGCCTGGCAGGACACCAATGTCGCAGGCATCCACGCGGTGGGCGACGTCACCGGAAGGCACGAACTCACCCCGGTGGCGGTGGCGACCGGGCGCGCGCTGGCCGACCGGCTGTTCGGCGGGCAGGAAGAGGCGCGGATGGATTACCGCAACATCCCCACCGTGGTGTTCTCCAAGCCGCCGATGGGTCGCGTCGGGCTCACCGAGCATGAGGCGCGGCAACGTCACGGCGAGGCCGTGCGCGTGCACTGCAGCCGCTTCACGCCGATGGCCTGGGCGCTGGTGGGCAAGCGCGAGCAGAGCCTGATGAAGCTGGTGTGCGTGGGCGAGGACGAACGCGTGGTCGGGATCCACCTGCTTGGCCCGAGCGCCGACGAGATGCTGCAGGGATTTGCCGTGGCGCTGAAGCGCGGCATCCACAAGCGTGATCTCGATGCCACCGTGGCGATCCACCCGACCTCGGCCGAAGAGCTGGTGCTGATGGATTGACGGCCGGCATCGGCGGCAACCCGGGTCCATGCCGCGGCTCGGGCGCATCCGAATTCCCAGGCCCGTCCCCGGCGCTTAGACTGGAGCGATGGATACCTTCACCTTGCACCGGGGCCGCGTACCCCTGCTGATCAGCCTGCCGCACGACGGCAGTTTCATTCCGGCGGACATCGCCGCGCGCATGCAACCGGCCGCGCGCCGCTCGCCCGACACCGACTGGCACGTGGCGCGCTTGTACGAACCGCTGGCCGAGGCATTGGGGGCCAGCGTGCTCAAGCCCCTGGCCTCGCGCTACGTGGTGGACCTCAACCGGCCGGCCGATGGCCACGCCCTGTACCCGGGCCAGCGCGAGACCGGCCTGGTGCCGCTGCTCGGTTTCGATGGCGAACCGCTGTATCGCGAAGGCGCCGTGCCCGACGCCGCCGAAGTTCAACGGCGCATGAACGACTATTGGCAGCCGTACCACGATGCCTTGGCGCAGGAAATTGCGCGCCTGCGGGCGGAACACGGCCGCGTGGTGTTGTGGGAAGGTCACTCGATCCGGGGTCGCGTGCCGATGCTGTTCGAAGGCAGGCTGCCGGATTTCAACCTCGGCACCGCCGACGGAGCCAGCTGCGACGGAGCCCTGCAGGCGCGCCTGGTCGAACGCCTGCAGGCGCAATCGCGGTACAGCGTGGCCGTCAACGGCCGTTTCAAGGGCGGCTACATCACCCGTCATTACGGCCGTCCGGATACCGGCGTGCAGGCCGTGCAGCTGGAGCTGGTGCAGCTCAACTACATGGACGAGGCGAGCTTTGCCTACGAGGCGTCGAAGGCGTCGCAGGTGCAGGCGCTGATCGGAGAACTGTTGCGCGTTTGCCTGGCTTGAACGCAAGAAGTTGCTGGCCGGGGGCGGTGCTTCGCCGCTGTCAAGATCCGGCACGCGGCGCCCGTGGCGACATGGCCCCGTGCATTCAGCGACCGTATGCCCGGCGCGCCGCATTGTCCCGCCGTCGCGCCACCCGAGGCGCCGGGTTCCGGCCGGGCTCGCGGCATTTCTTGTCCGAGGTTCGTCACCATGATGCGTAATGTTCTGATTGCCTCCCTGCTGGTTGCGGGCGTGGCGCTTTCCGGTTCCGTGCTGGCCCAGGCCGCTGCCCCGCAGGCTGCGGCACCGGCAGCCCAGGCTGCGCCGGCTGCCAAGGCCGCGCCGGCGACCGAGGCAGCGCCGAAGATGGCCGCGCACGCCACGGCCCATCACAAGGCCCACAAGCATCACAAGAGCCACAAGAAGGCGGCTGCCGCGCCGACCGCGGGCTGATATCCCCGGCTGGCAGCGCTTGGCTGTCTGCCCCGCCGGCTCAGGCCGGCGGGGTTTTTTGTGCCGGCAGCGCCGCCACGCACTTGAGCTCGATCGCGATCGGCGTGGGCAGGCTGTGGATGCCCAGCGTGGTGCGGCAGGCATCCACGCCGGCGAAGTGCTCGGCGTAGAGGCGGTTGTAGGCCGCGAAGTCGCGCGCCATGTCGGTCAGGAACACGGTGACGTCGATGAGGTCGGTCCACTGCGCGCCACTGGCTTCCAGTACGGCACGCACGTTGGCGAAGACCTGCCGGCATTGCGCCTCGATGTCGTAGTCGATCAGCCTGCCGTCCGCGTCGTGCACGTTGCCGGGGATGGCATTGCTGCCCGGCTGGCGCGGGCCGACGCCGGACAGGAACAGCAGGTCGCCGACCCGGCGTGCGTGCGGATAGGCACCCACCGGCTGCGGCGCCGCATCGGTGCGGATGCCTGCGCCGCTCATGCGTTGCCGGTCCAGCGCCGGGTCAACTGGGTCACCGCCTGCTCGTAGGCTTCGGGCAATTGCTCGCGCCCGCGCACGTCCAGCCCCAGATCATGCATGTGGCCGTCGTCCAGGCCGTAGATCCAGGCGTGCACGGCCAACTGCTGGCCGCGCTCCCAGGCCTCGCGTACCACCGTGGTGTGGCAGACGTTGAGTGCCTGTTCCAGCGCGTTGAGCTCGCACAGGTGGGCGTGGCGCAGGGCGAAAGACTGGTTCGGGTCGAGCTTGTCCGAGTGCTTCAGGGCGATGTCGGTGATGTGCCGCAGCCAGTTGTCGATCAGGCCCAGCCGGCTCTCCTTCAGCACCGCACCGACGCCGCCGCAACCGTAGTGGCCGACGACCAGGATGTGCTTGACCTTGAGCACGTCGACCGCGAACTGGATCGTGCTGAGCGCGTTGAGATCGGTGTGCACCACCACGTTGGCGACGTTGCGGTGCACGAAGATCTCGCCCGGCGGCAGGTCGACGATCTGGGTGGCCGGCACGCGCGAATCCGAGCAGCCGATCCACAGGTACTGCGGCGCCTGCTGTTGCGAGAGCTTCTCGAAAAAGGTCGGGTCCTGCGTGGTGACCTGTTCGGCCCAGCGGCGGTTGTTGGCAAGCAGATCTTTCAGTGAGTTCATCAAGGTTCCAGGCGGTTCGAACGGATGGCGTGGCGCGTCAGGATCCGGCGCCGTATGCGATGCAGATGTTTTTCGGCTCGGTGAAGAAGTGCAGCGCCTCGGTGCCGCCCTCACGACCGACGCCGGATTGCTTGACGCCGCCGAACGGCGTGCGCAGGTCGCGCAGCAGCCAGCAGTTGATCCACACGATGCCGAACGCCAGCCGCTCGGCGAGCCGGTGTGCACGCGACAGATCCTGCGTCCACAGCGACGCGGCCAGGCCGTAGTGGCTGTCGTTGGCGATCGCCAGCGCCTCGGCTTCGTCCTCGAACGGGATCAGCGCGACCACCGGGCCGAAGATTTCCTGCTGGTTGGTTTGCGCCGACGAGGACAGGCCCTCGATCACCGTCGGTGCGATGAACCAGCCCCGGGCGCAGCGGCCGGGCAAGTGGATCGCCTCGCCGCCGCACAGCACGCGGCCGCCTTCGCCGCGCGCCTGCGCGATGCAGCCGATCACCTTGTCGTAATGCGCCTGCGACACCATCGCGCCGAGATCGCTGTCGGCATCGTTCGGATCGCCTACGCGCAGGGCCTGCACGCGGGCGAGGTAGCGCTCGCGGAACGCGTCGTAGATGGAGCGCTGCACCAGCAGGCGCGAGCCGCACAGGCAGATCTCTCCCTGGTTGGCGAAACCCGAGCGTACGATGGTGTCCAGGTTGGCGTCGGAAAGATCCGCGTCGGCGAACACGATCGCCGGGTTCTTGCCGCCCATCTCCAGCGACACCTTCTTGAACGCCGGTGCCGCGGCGGCGGCAATGGCCGCACCGGTACGGGTGGAGCCGGTGAACGACACCGCCTTGACCGCCGGATGCGCCACGATGGCCTCGCCGACCTTCGGCCCCAGCCCATGTACGATGTTCAGCACGCCCGGCGGGAAACCCGCTTCGATGCTCAGTTCGCCCAGGAGGGCAGCGGTGCACGGCGTGACCTCCGAGGGCTTGACCACCACCGCATTGCCGGCAGCCAGTGCCGGCGCGATCTTCCACGTGAACAGATACAGCGGGAGATTCCACGGGCTGATGCAGCCCACCACACCCAGCGGCTGGCGCAAGGTGTAGTTGATCGCGCCGGCGCCTGGCGTGCCGGTTTCCATCGCATGCGACTCGCTGCTCCAGCCAGTGATCGCGCCGGAGAAGTAGCGCAGGTTGCTCACCGCGCGCGGGATGTCGAGGCGGCGCGCGAGTGCAAGGGGCTTGCCGCTGTCACGCGATTCCAGCGTGGCGAATTCCTCCAGCCTGGCCTCGATCAGGTCGGCGAGCCGGTACAGCAGGCGCGCCCGCTGCTCGATCGGCGTGGCCGCCCAGCCCGGCGCTGCGCAACCGGCCGCAGCCACGGCGGCCTCGACATCGGCGGCGTCGGAATCCGGGCATTGCGTCAGCAGTTGCGCGGTGGCGGGTTCGTGCACATCGAGCCAACTGTCGTGGATGGGCGCCCGCAGGCGGCCGTCGATCAGGTTGGCAAGGCGCAGAATGGACATCTGCGTCATCTTAGATCCCGCACGCGACAATTGCACCGGACGCCGCCGTATGCAGCCATGGGTGGATGGATCGCAGGTCGCGGGATGTCTCGCGCACCGCGCTCACAGCGAACGCATGCGTCCCCCATCGACTGGCAGGCTCACGCCCGTGATGTAGCCGGCCGCGGGCGACGCGAGGAAGGCCACGGCGGCCGCGGTTTCCGCGGGGTCGGCGAAGCGGCCCATCGGGATCTCCGCGGCCATCTCGCGCGCCACTTCCGCCTCGCCGCGTCCCGATTTCTGCGCCCGTGCCTTGACGATCTGCTCGATCCGCGGGGTATGGGTGGAGCCGGGCAGCACGTTGTTGACCGTGATGCCGGACCGCGCCAGTTCGCCGGCGAGGGTCTTGGCCCAGCTGGCCACTGCGCCGCGGGTGGTGTTGGAGACGCCGATGCCGGGGATCGGTTCCTTCACCGAGGTGGAGATGATGTTGACGATGCGGCCCCAGCCGGCGTCGCGCATGCCGGGGATCACCGTTTGCGCCAGCGTGTGGTTGGCCAGCAGGTGTTTGCCGTAGGCGTCGAGGAAGTCCGTCGGGTTGGCGTCGACGATGCTGCCCGGCGGCGGACCGCCGCTGTTGTTGACCAGGATGTGCACGGGCGCGGCCGCGACCAGCGCCTCGACGCGTTCGCGCAGGCTGTCGATGTCGCCCGCGTCGGCGACGAGGAGGTCGTGGCACTGCGTGTCGCGGAGGCGCGGCAGGTTCTCGACCACGTCGGCGAGCACCTCGGGGCGCCGGGACAGCACGGTGACGTTCGCGCCGAGCAGGGCCAGCTCCACCGCGCAGGCGCGGCCGATGCCCTGGGATGCGCCGCAAACCAGCGCGTGACGACCGCTCAGATCCAGTTGCATGGGTAGTGCCTCCGCGAAAGATTCAGGACGCCAGCCGCGTAGCCAGGGCGCCCAGCCAGCATAACCAGCCCAGCCACGGACCCACTCGCCACAGGTTGCGCCAGCGGTCGATCGAGCGGTCGCCCAGTGCCGGCAACGCGGGCGAGCGCAGGACTTGCTGCATCCGCGCCCATCGCCGCCAGGCGGAGGGCTTGGCATGGTCGGCCGCCGCGATGATCCGCCAGTGTTGCGGATAGCGCTGCCGCAGCAGCGCGGCCAACCGGTATTGCGCCACGAACGACAGCGCGAACAGGCTCACGCCGGCGACCAGCAGCAACAGGTACAGCACGATCACGACGAACTGCTGCGCTTTCCGCTCCACGGCAGCGGCAGGTCGTTCAGCAGGCCATCGCCGTGGGGCGACTTGCCGCACACGGCGCTGTCGATGGCCTTCTGATAGGTGGAGTTCATCACGCCGATCCACAGCGAGCCGTCCGGCCCGTGCGGGATGCTGAAGCTGCCGGTGGAGCTCATCTGCAAGGTGGCCGCCGTGGTGTTGGAGAGCGAGGCGGGCGATTGCTCCCAGTAGGTCTTGCCGGCCTGCTGGTCGGCCGAGCTGTAGACCAGCAGGTAGTGGGCCTTGTCGCTGTCGATCCTGAAGCTGCCGAACGCGCCGGTGGTCTCGTCGCTCCAGCCCATGTGTTCGCACAGGCGGATGTCATCGAAGCGGATCGGCTGGAAGCCGTCGTCCAGCAGCACGACGGTGGGCGCGAACAGATAGCTGGAGTGCAGCCAGCGCCCGTTCAATTCCGACTTGAGCGCCACGCGGTACGGCAGCTTCATCCCGGTGGGCAGGCGGAAGGCCAGGAAATAGCTCTTGGTGCCGTTGAGGTTGGCGACCATGCTGCCGCTGCCCAGGGTGAACTTCTGCGGCTGCCACGGCAGCAGGCTGCGGTAGGAGAAATCGGCGAAGCTGCTGCAGCAGGGCGTGGCCTGTTGCAGGTGCATCTGGGCGATCTTCAGCGGATCGCCCGGATCCTCCGCCGGTGGCCGCAGGTTGGGCGGCAGCAGCGATTTGGCAGCGTGGCAGCCGGTCAGCGCGAGGACGGCAGTGAACGCGGCGGCAAGGGCGGCGAATCGGTACGTCATGGGCGTCAGAACTCGGCGGTGCCGGCGGCACGCGGGTAGGGGATGGCGTCGCGGATGTTGGACAGGCCGCAGATGTAGACCAGCAGGCGTTCGAAGCCGAGGCCGAAGCCGGCATGCGGCACCGTGCCGTAACGGCGCAGGTCGCGGTACCAGCCATAGGCGGCGGGGTCGAGGCCGAATTGCGCCATGCGGCGGTCGAGGTAGTCCAGGCGTTCCTCGCGCTGGCTGCCGCCGATGATCTCGCCGATGCCCGGCGCCAGCACGTCCATCGCCGCGACCGTCTTCTCGTCATCGTTCAGACGCATGTAGAACGCCTTGATCGCCTCGGGGTAGTTCATCACGACCACGGGACGGCCGATATGTTTCTCGGCCAGGTAGCGTTCGTGCTCGGTCTGCAGGTCGATGCCCCAGGCCACCGGGTATTCGAACTTCTGGCCGGACTTCTGCAGGATCGTGATGGCGTCGGTGTAGTCGATCCGCTCGAACGGTTTGGCGATGAAGGCTTCCATCCGGGTGATCGCATCGCTCTGCACGCGCTCGGCGAAGAACGCCATGTCGTCCGGGCGCTCGTCCAGCACGGCCTTGAAGATCGCCTTGAGGAAGGCCTCGGCGCAGTCGGCGTCGGCGGCGAGGTCGGCGAACGCGATCTCCGGCTCGACCATCCAGAACTCGGCCAGGTGGCGCGGGGTGTTGGAGTTCTCGGCGCGGAAGGTGGGGCCGAAGGTGTAGACCTTGCTCATCGCCAGCGCGTAGGCCTCGACGTTGAGCTGGCCGGATACGGTGAGGAACGCCTCGCGGCCGAAGAAATCCTTGCGGAAGTCGATCTTGCCCTTGTCGTCACGCGGCAGGTTGGCCAGGTCCAGCGTGGACAGGCGGAACATGTCGCCGGCGCCCTCGGCGTCGGAGGTGGTGATGATCGGCGTGTTGATCCAGAAGAAGCCCTGCTCGGTGAGGTGGCGGTGGATCGCCGTCATCATGGTGTGGCGCACCCGGGTGACCGCGCCGAACAGGTTGGTGCGCGGGCGCAGGTGGGCGACCTCGCGCAGGAATTCCATCGAGTGCTGCTTGGGCTGGATCGGGTAGGTTTCCGGGTCGTCGACCAGGCCGGTGACGACCACCTCGTCCGCCTGCACCTCGAAGCGCTGGCCCTTGCCTTGCGATGGCACCAGGGTGCCGCTGACGATCACGCCCGCGCCGGCGGTGAGGTGTTTCACCTCGCTCTCGTAATTGCCCAGCGTGGCCGGCACCACGGCCTGGATCGGATCGAAGCACGAGCCGTCGGTGACGTTGACGAAGGACAACCCGGCCTTGGAGTCGCGGCGCGTGCGCACCCAGCCACGCACGGTCACCGGGCTGCCGGCTTCGACGGTGCCGGACAACGCCTGCTTCACACTGACCACGGCCATGGATGGAAACTCCTGCTGCTTGCGCGCCGACCGGCGCGCGGGATGGGTGGCACGCGCGCCGCGCAGCCAAACCCGCATGATAATGTAGGGCTTGCCCGGGTCGCGACACCCGGGCTTCATTCCATGAGGTCGAACCTGCCAGCCATGAGCATCAGCATCACCCCCGCCGCCAACGAACGCATGCGCCATTTCCTCGCTTCCACGCCCGCCGCCGCGGGTGTGCGCTTCGGGGTCAAGCGCACCGGCTGTTCGGGGTTTGCCTATGTGGTCGACCTGGCCGAGTCGATGGGCGAGGATGACCGGTTGCTGGAGGTGGACGGCGTGCCGCTGATCGTCAGCGACAAGAGCCTGGCCCTGGTCGACGGCACCGTCATCGACTTCCAGCGCCACGGGCTCAACGCCAGCTTCGTGTTCCACAACCCCAACTCCACCGGCGAGTGCGGTTGCGGCGAGAGCTTCACCGTCAGCTGAGCGCCGCACCCGGCGGAGGCCCGGTTTTTCAATCACTTGCGGGGCCCTCGCGGCGCATCGTACAATTCCGCTTCTGTCCGCACCCGAAAGGGCGTGGGCGGGACACTTGCCTCACCGCATCGACGGGAGGCTGCCAGGCCCCCGGGCCGCATCCACAAGGAGTCAACCCACAATGACCCTGCGTCATTACGAAGTCGTATTCATGGTCCATCCGGACCAGAGCGAGCAGGTTCCGGCCATGCTCGAGCGGTACAAGTCCCTGATCGAGGCCGACGGCGGCAAGATCCATCGCCTGGAAGACTGGGGCCGGCGCCAGCTGGCTTACCCGATCGTCAACCTGGCCAAGGCGCACTACGTGTTGCTCAACATCGAGGTCGGCCAGAACGCGTTGAACGAGCTGGAGTCCGGCTTCCGTTTCAACGACGCCGTGCTGCGCCACCTGGTGATCCGTCGCGACCAGGCCGACGTCGAGCCGTCCTTCATCCTGAAGTCGAAGGAAAAGGACGACGCCAAGTCCAGCCGTCGCCGTGACGACGACAACGATGGCGAGAGCCGTGGCCACGGCCACGCCGACAACGATCGCGACAGCGACGACTGATCAGGGAGCACCGACATGTCCAAGTTTTTCCGCCGCCGCAAGTTCTGCCGCTTCACTGCCGAGGACGTGAAGGAGATCGACTACAAGGATCTCAACACCCTGCGCCAGTACGTCACCGAGAACGGCAAGATCGTGCCCAGCCGCATCACCGGCACCAAGGCGCGCTACCAGCGCCAGCTGGCCACGGCGATCAAGCGCGCGCGCTTCCTCTCGCTGCTGCCGTATACCGACAACCACGACGTCTGATGACGTCGTCCGGGATTCGGGAGACGGGATTCGGGATTCGGAAAAGCGCAGGCGGCAAGCTTGCTGCTTTTACCCAATCCCGAATCCCCAATCCCGAATCCCGGCTCTTCGGACAACCGTCCTCTGGCTGCGTCGGGCCACACCGGCGCTAACGAACAGGAAAGCATCATGGAACTCATTCTTCTGCAGAAAGTCCGCAACCTCGGCAACCTGGGTGACAAGGTCACCGTGAAGCCGGGTTACGGTCGCAACTACCTGCTGCCGCAGGGCAAGGCCGCGCGTGCCAATGCCGCCAACCTGGCCGCGTTCGAGCAGCGTCGCGCCGAGTACGAGGCCAAGGCCAACGCGGTGCTGGCCGATGCCGAGGCCCGCAAGGCCAAGCTCGCCGAGGTGTCGGTGACGATCCCGGCGCATGCCAGCGCCGAGGGCAAGCTGTTCGGCTCGGTCGGTCCGCGCGACATCGCCGAGGCGCTGGCCGCCGAAGGCCACGCCGTCCACAAGGGCGAGGTGATCCTGGGTGAGGGCCCGCTGCGCAACACCGGCGAGTTCGAAGTGGCCGTGCATCTGCACGCCGACGTCCACACCACCGTCAAGGTGATCGTGGTCAGCGACAAGTAAGTTCCGGTCCATCGGAAACGCTCGGGCGCCGCGAGGCGCCCGTTTGTTTTTTTGGGGCCGGGATTGGGGATTCGGGATTGGGGATTCGTTGAAAGCGGATGCCGCAAGTTCGTGCAGCGCCGCTTGTCCGAATCCCGAATCCCAAATCCCGAATCCCGAATCCCGAATCCCGAATCCCGAATCCCGAATCCCGAATCCCGAATCCCGAATCCCCGCTTTATCCCCATCAATCCCCAACATATCCACAGAGTTGTTGTCTCGACGGTTGAGACGCCGCCGCGCATCATGGTGTCCGTTTGGCTACCCGCGACGTGTCGGCGCATGACGTGCCGCTCGCGGGGCAATTCTCCGAGGCAAGTCGATGTCCTTCGTACCCGAACGCAAGTCCTCTTCGCCGGCGATCGAAGCGCTGCGGGTGCCGCCGCATTCCATCGACGCGGAGCAGGCGGTGCTGGGCGGCTTGATGCTGGCCCCGGGCGCACTGGACAACGTGGCCGACCGGCTGGGCGAGGACGACTTCTACCGCAAGGACCACCGCCTGATCTGGCGCGCGATCAACGAGCTGGCCAACAAGGGCATGCCGTGCGACGCGGTGACCCTGGGCGACTGGTTCGAGAGCAACGGCCTGGCCGAGATGGTCGGCGGTGCCGGCTACCTGATCGAGCTGGCCAACAGCACGCCCAGCGCGGCCAACATCGCCGCCTATGCCGAGATCGTGCGCGAGAAGTCGGTGCTGCGCCAGCTGATCGACGCCGGCACCTCGATCACCGAGGATGGCTACCGGCCGGAGGGCAAGAGCGTGCACGAGGTGCTGGAAAGCGCCGAGCAGCGCGTGTTCCACATCGCCGAATCCGGCGCGCGCGGCAAGAAGGATTCGGTCTCGATGCGCGAGGCGGTGAAGGATGCCTTCAAGCTGCTCACCGAGCGCTACCAGAATCGCGGCCAGCTCACCGGCGTCAGCACCGGCTTCACCGACCTGGACGAACTCACCTCCGGCCTGCAGCCGTCGGACCTGATCATCGTCGCGGCACGCCCCTCGATGGGCAAGACGGCGTTTGCGCTGAACATCGCCGAGACCGCCGCGCTGGGCAGCAAGAAGGCGGTGGTGGTGTTCTCGATGGAGATGTCCTCCTCGCAGCTGGCGTTCCGCCTGATCTCCTCGGTGGGGCGCATCCACCAGCAGCACTTGCGCAACGGCACGCTGGAGGAAGAGGACTGGCCGCGCGTCTCCAACGCGATCGCGCTGCTTTCCGACGCCAAGATCTTCATCGACGACACGCCGAGCCTGTCGCCGGTGGAGCTGCGTTCGCGCGCGCGGCGGCTGCATCGCGAGCACGGCGGCCTGGGCCTGATCGTGATCGACTACCTGCAACTGATGCAGGTGCCCGGCAACACGGAGAACCGCGCCACCGAAATTTCAGAGATCTCGCGTTCACTCAAGGGACTTGCCAAGGAGCTGAACGTGCCGGTGATCGCCCTGTCGCAGTTGAACCGATCGCTGGAACAGCGCGCCGACAAGCGTCCGATGATGTCCGACCTGCGCGAGTCCGGCGCCATCGAGCAGGACGCCGACGTGATCATGTTCATCTACCGCGACGAGTACTACAACAAGGAATCGCCCGACAAGGGCATCGCCGAGATCATCATCGGCAAGCAACGCAACGGCCCCACCGACACCTGCAAGCTGACCTTCCTCGGCCACTACACGAAGTTCGTGAACTACGCGCCGGACTCGTTCGTGGGCGGGTTCGATTGATGGCCGGGATTCGGGATTCGGGATTCGGGATTCGTGGCAACGGATCGCGGGCTTTTCACGAATCCCGAATCCCGAATTCCAGATCTCGGCTCCCATGAGCCGCACCACCGTCGCTACCATCCATCTCGGTGCGCTGCGCCACAACCTGGCGCGGCTCAAGGCCATGGCTGCACCAGCCGGGGTGATGGCCGTGGTCAAGGCCGATGCCTACGGCCACGGACTGGAGCGGGTCGCGCGTGCGCTGGACGGCGAGGCCGAGTGTTTTGCCGTGGCCGCATTGGGTGACGGCCTGCGCCTGCGCGCTGCGGGGCACCGGCAGCGCATCGTGGTGCTGTCCGGACCGGACAACGCGGGCGACCTGGCCGAGATGCAGCGCTTGCAGTTGGAGGCAGTGGTCCATCACGAAGCGCAATTGCCGTGGCTGGCCGGGATGCCGCGGGCGAAGGGGCGGCTGCGCGTGTGGCTGAAGATCGACAGCGGCATGCACCGGCTGGGCTTCGCGCCCGAGCGTGTCGCGGCGGTGCACGCGCAGCTCGCCGCGATGGCCGGGGTCGATCCCGAGATTGGCCTGCTTACCCATTTTTCCGATTCGGAAGTGTTCGACGGTCCGCAGACGCCCGCGCAGATCGATCGCTTCGCGTCGGTGACCGGTTCGTTCGCCGGCCCGCGTTCGCTGTCCAATTCCGCCGCGGTGCTCGGCTGGCCCGACGCGCGCGGCGATTGGGTGCGCACCGGCGGCTTGCTGTACGGCTTGTCGGTCGTCGCGGGCCGGCCTGGAGGCGACTTCGGCTTCCGCCCGGCGATGACGCTGTCCACCCGGCTGATCGCGATCAACCGCATCAGCCGGGGCGAGTGCATCGGCTACAACGGCACCTGGACCTGCCCCGAGGACATGCCGGTGGGCGTGGCTGCGGTCGGCTACGGCGATGGCTACCCGCGCAGCGCCGCGGCCGGTACGCCGGTACTGGTCGGCGACCGGCGCGTGGCGCTGGTCGGCCGCGTCTCGATGGACCTGATCACGCTCGACCTGCGCGAGGCGCCCGGCGCGACGATCGGCGACCGGGTGACGCTGTGGGGGCCGCAGCTTCCGGTCGAAACCATCGCCGACGCTGCCGGCACGATCGCCTACGACCTCACCTGCGGCATGACCCGTCGGGTGCTGTTCGTCGAGGACGAAGGCTGATCATCATTTTTGCGCTCATCCGTGAGCGCGAAAATCACAAAGCGGCCATCCTTGGCCGCACCATTCACAAGGAGCGGACTCCCAATGGCCAAAGCCAGGACTGCCTACGTTTGCACCGAATGCGGCGCCGAGCACAGCAAGTGGCAGGGGCAATGCGTCCAGTGCGGGGTGTGGAACACGCTCAGCGCGATCGTGCTGGAGCCGGCCACGGCGGCCAAGGCGTCGGTGGGTGCGCAGCGCTCCAGCTATGCCGGCGCCGCCGCGGGTGCGCCGAAGATCACGCCGCTGACCGAAGTGATGCTGACCACCGATGCCCGCACGCTGACCGGCATCGGCGAGCTGGACCGCGTGCTTGGCGGCGGCCTGGTGCAGGGTTCGGTGGTGCTGATCGGCGGCGATCCGGGCATCGGCAAGTCGACCCTGTTGCTCCAGGTGCTCGGGACGCTGGGCCTGCAACTGCCCAGCGTCTATGTCACCGGCGAGGAGTCGCTGGCCCAGGTGGCCGCGCGCGCGCAGCGCCTGGGGCTGGCTTTGGATCCACTGCAGGCGCTGGCCGAGACCTGCATCGAACGCATCCTCGAACAGGCCATGGCCAGTCGGCCGAAGGTGCTGGTGATCGACTCGATCCAGACCATCTGGACGGAATTGCTGGCTGCCGCGCCCGGCTCGGTGTCGCAGGTGCGCGAGTCGGCCGCCAAGCTCACCCGCTTCGCCAAGGAAACCGGCACGGCGGTGTTCCTGGTCGGCCACGTCACCAAGGAGGGCGGCATCGCCGGCCCGCGCGTGCTCGAGCACATGGTCGACGCGGTGCTGTATTTCGAGGGCGAATCGGGCAGCCGTTTCCGCGTGCTGCGCGCGTTCAAGAACCGCTTCGGCGCAGTCAACGAGCTGGGCGTGTTCGCGATGGGCGACAAGGGCCTGCGCGAGGTGCCGAATCCGTCGGCGATCTTCCTTTCCTCGCACAGCGGCCCGACTTCCGGCAGCGCGGTGATGGTGACCCGCGAGGGCACCCGCCCGCTGCTGGTCGAGGTGCAGGCGCTGGTGGACCAGTCCTCGCTGGGCAATCCGCGCCGGGTCACCCTGGGCCTGGAGCAGAACCGCCTCGCCATGCTGCTGGCCGTGCTGCATCGGCACGGCGGCGTGGCCGCCTACGACCAGGACGTGTTCGTCAACGTGGTCGGCGGCATCCGCGTGCAGGAGACCGCGGCCGACCTGCCGGTGTTGCTGGCCGTGCTCTCCAGCCTGCGCGACCGGCCGCTGCCGGAGCACATGGTCACCTTCGGCGAGGTGGGGCTGTCCGGCGAGATCCGCCCGGTTCCCAACGGCGAGGAGCGGCTCAAGGAAGCCGCCCACCATGGCTTCCGCCGCGCCATCGTGCCCAGGGCGAACGCGCCGAAGAAAGGCAGGGTCGGCGACATGGAGGTGGTCGGCGTGGAGCGTCTGGGCGAGGCCATCGACGCCTGCCGCTGAGCGCGGTTACATCCTGCGGTGCAGGATCAGTTCCAGTACCGCCTTGCTGCCGAAAAACGCCAGCACCAGCACGGCCATGCCGATCAGGGTCAGGTTGACTGCCCGGGTCCCGCGCCAGCCGTGCCGCCAGCGGCCGTACAGCAGCACGCCGAACACCAGCCAGGCGGCGATCGAGAGCACGGTCTTGTGCATCAGATGCTGGCCGAACAGATTGTCGACGAACAGCACTCCGGTCAGCAGGGTCAGCGAAAGCAGCACGAAACCCGCGCTGATCAGGCGGAACAGCAGCGTCTCGGTGAGCGTCAGCGGCGGCAGGGCGCGCAGCCAGGGACCGAACTGCCGGTGCCGCAGCGCCCATTCCTGCACCGCCAGCAGGATCGCCAGCACGGCCGCGATCGACAGCACGCCGAACGCGATCAGTGCCACCGTCACGTGCAGCTTGATCTGCCAGTCCATCGGCACCGGCAGGGTGGGTGGGGCGAGGAAGCTGTCCACCGCGAGCAGCAGGGCGGTCAGCGGGAACACGATGACGCCCAGTGCGGCAACCGGTCGCGACAGGTTCACCAGCAGGGTGAGCACCGAAACCACGAAGGCCACCAGCGACAGCGCGGCGAAGAAATGCAGGTCCAGTGCGCCCCGGTGCATGCCCAGCAGGATGCCGGCATGCAGCAGCACCCCGACGCCGGCCAGGCTCAGCGACAGCCGGTTCAGCGGCTTGCCGCCACCCAGCAGCGGTCGCGCCAGCCCGCCCGCGGCGGCGAGGTAGAGCGCGATGGCGAGCAGGGCGAGGACGTGGACCGACATGGCCGTGCAGTGTCGCACAGGCATGCGCCGACGTGCATGCGGTGGCGCCGGGAGGGTCGGTTATAATCGGAGGCTTTCCCGTCCACTGGTTTCGCCATGTTCGAGTCGCTCAGCCAACGTCTTGCCACCACCGTCAACCGGCTGCGCGGTCGCGGCCGGCTGACCGACGAGAACATCCGCGAGGCGCTGCGCGAGGTGCGCATTGCGCTGCTCGAGGCTGATGTGGCGTTGCCGGTGGTGCAGGCGCTGATCCAGCGCATCAAGGTGCGCGCCGTCGGCCAGGAGGTCGCCCGCAGCCTGTCTCCCGGCCAGGCCCTGGTGAAGGTGGTCAGCGACGAGCTGACCATGGTGATGGGCAAGGCGAATACCGAACTGAACCTGGCCCAGCAACCTCCGGCGGTGGTGCTGATGGCCGGCCTGCAGGGTGCCGGCAAGACCACCACGGTCGCCAAGCTGGCGCGCCTGCTCACCGAGCGCAAGAAGAAAAAGGTGATGGTGGTCAGCTGCGACGTCTACCGTCCGGCCGCGATCGAGCAGTTGCGCACCCTGGCCGAGCAGGTCGGCGTGAAGTTCTTCCCGTCGGCGGCCGGACAGGACCCGGTGCAGATCGCCCGCGATGCCGTCGCCGCCGCACGGCGCGAAGTGGTCGACGTGCTGCTGGTCGATACCGCCGGCCGCCTGCACGTGGACGAGGCGATGATGGCCGAGATCAAGGCCCTGCATGCCGCGATCACGCCGATCGAAACCCTGTTCGTGGTCGATTCGATGACCGGCCAGGATGCCGCCAACACGGCCAAGGCGTTCGACGAGGCGCTGCCGCTGACCGGCGTGGTGCTGACCAAGACCGACGGCGACGCCCGCGGTGGCGCGGCGCTGTCGGTGCGCTACGTCACCGGCAAGCCGATCAAGTTCCTCGGCGCCGGCGAGAAAACCGACGCGCTGGAACCGTTCCACCCGGACCGCCTGGCCCAGCGCATCCTCGGCATGGGCGACGTGCTCAGCCTGGTCGAGGAGGTCGAGCGCAAGGTCGATCAGGACAAGGCGCAGAAGCTTGCCCAGAAGGTGATGAAGGGCAAGCGCTTCGACCTCAACGACATGAAGGACCAACTGGAGCAGATGGGCAACATGGGCGGCCTCGCGGGGCTGCTGGACAAGCTGCCCGGCGTCGCCAACCTGCCTGACAGCGTCAAGTCGAAGGTCAACGACGGCGAGATGAAGAAGATGATCGCGATCATCAACTCGATGACCGGCAAGGAGCGCCGCCACCCGGACCTGCTCAATGGGTCGCGCCGTGCCCGCGTGGCGCGCGGCTCCGGCACCCAGCCGGCCGACGTCAACCGCGTGCTCAAGCAGTACATGCAGATGGAAAAGATGATGTCCAAGCTGGGCAAGGGCGGCAGCAAGGGCCTGCTGCGCCAGATGCGCGGCGCCATGAAGGGCATGGGCGGCATGGGCGGATTGCCGCCGATGCGGTGACGAGCGGGACGGGTCTGTGGTGCCGTTTCCCCATGCCCTATTCCCTTTTCCCCATTCCCCCTTTAAAATGCCCCGTTTCCCGCGCACGACTCTCGTGTGCCTGCCGCTGATTCGGCAATTTCCGGAGTTCTACCATGGTCAAGATTCGTCTTTCGCGCGGTGGCGCCAAGGGCCGTCCGTTCTACCACGTCGTGGTGACCGATCAGCGCAGCAAGCGCGACGGCCGCAACATCGAGAACGTCGGCTTCTACAATCCGGTCGCCTCCGGCAAGGACAAGCGTCTGGAGTTGAACGTGGCGCGCGTGCAGGAGTGGGTCGGCAAGGGTGCGCAGATGAGCGACAAGGTCGCTGCCCTGGTCAAGGAAGCCGGCAAGCAGCAGCCGGCCGCCTGAGCGTGACGACAGCCGGTCGGCGCGTCCTGATCGGGCGCATCGTCGGGCTGTACGGCGTGCAGGGCTGGCTGAAGATCGAATCCTTCGCCGAGCCGCGCATGCGGATCTTCGATTACCAGCCGTGGCTGCTCGGTGCAGCGCCAGGCGCGGAAAGGGAGATCTCCGGCGCAAAGGGTCGGCTGCAGGGCAAGGGCATGGTGGCCCAGCTGCCCGGGATCGACGATCGGGACCAGGCGGCAGCCTTGATCGGTACCGACATCCATGTCGCCCGTGAACAGCTGCCTCCTCCGGCCAAAGGCGAGTATTACTGGGTCGATCTCGAAGGACTTGAGGTCGTCACCACGGACAACGTGGAGCTGGGACGGGTCAGTCACCTGTTCGCCACCGGTGCCAACGATGTCGTGGTGGTCAGGGACGGGTCGCGCGAGCGGTTGATCCCCTTCGTCCAGGGTTCGTATGTGCGTTCGGTGGACTTGTCCGCAGGGCGTATGGTGGTGGACTGGGATCCCGAGTTCTGACGTCCCCGGGTTGTGGGCTCAAGGATCCAGGATCATGCGCATCGACGTCGTCAGCCTGTTTCCCGACTTCGTGCGCCAGTGCGCCGCCGTCGGTGTGGTGGGACGCGCGCAGCAACGCGAGTTGCTGCAGGTGGAAACCTGGAACCCGCGCGACTACGCCACCGACAGGCACCGCAGCGTGGACAGCAGCTCGTACGGCGGCGGTCCCGGCATGGTGATGATGATCGAGCCCTTGCGCACGACCTTGCAGGCGATGCGCGAGGCGGCACCGGAACCGGTGCATCTGGTTTATCTCAGTCCGCAGGGAGCGCGGCTGACGCAGGGCAGGGTGGAAGCGCTGGCGAAACTGCCGCGCATCGGCCTGCTTTGCGGACGTTACGAAGGTGTGGACGAGCGCCTGCTGGCGCACGAGGTCGACGAGGAGCTCTCCATCGGCGATTATGTACTGTCCGGCGGCGAGCTTGCCGCGGCGGTGGTCATCGACGCGGTGGGGCGCTTGCAGGAAGGCGCGTTGAACGACGCGCAGTCGGCCGAGCAGGATTCATTCTCGGATGGCCTGCTGGATTGTCCGCATTACGGAAAGCCGGTGCAGGATGCGCTGGGTGAAGTACCGGCCGTGTTGCTGTCCGGTGACCATGCGGCAATCGCCCGCTGGCGCCTGAAGCAGTCGCTGGGACGAACCTGGCTGCGCCGCCCGGACTTGTTGTCACAGCGCAGGCTGGATGCGGCATCCCGGGCCTTGCTGGATGAATTTCGCCGTGAACACGCCTCCGGGCAGTCGACACGGCAGGACGATGCGGCCAAGTGACGGCCGCAGCATTGATATCGCAAAGTGAACCGACAGGTGCGCCATGAACAAGATCATTGAACAGTTCGAATCCGAGCAGATCACCCGCCAGCTGCCGGACTTCGGCCCCGGCGATACCGTGGTGGTCAACGTGAAGGTGAAGGAAGGCAACCGCGAGCGCGTGCAGGCGTTCGAGGGCATCGTCATCGCCAAGCGCAGCCGCGGCCTGCATTCGGCCTTCACCGTGCGCAAGATCTCGCACGGCACCGGCGTGGAGCGCGTGTTCCAGGCGCACAGCCCGGCGATCGATTCGGTCTCGGTGAAGCGCAAGGGCAAGGTCCGCGGCGCCAAGCTGTACTACCTGCGTGGCCTGGAAGGCAAGGCCGCCCGCATCAAGGAAGACGTCGCCGCCGCGGCCGCCGCCAAGGCGAACGCCAAGGCCGCTGCCGCCGCTGCTGCCGAGTAATCCTCGCGCCGCGAAGGCGGCATGAAAAACCCCCGCGGAGCGATCCGCGGGGGTTTTTGCTGTCTGGTCCTGGCCGTCCGGCGAAAGCCGCCTGATGCTCTTGCAAATCCCGAATCCCGAATCCCGAATCCCGAATCCCGGAACAAAAGTCACTCCAGCCGCTGCGGCACCTGCAGGAAGTTGCCCTGCACGAAATCGACGCCGCAGGCGAACAGCAGCGAGGTGCTGGTCGCGTCCTCGACCCATTCGGCGATGGTCAGTCGCTTCAGCTCGTGGGCCTGCTGGCAGATCTCCGCGACCTTCTTCTGGCTGTCCGCGTGCTGGGGCAGGTCGGCCATGTGGCTGCGATCGATCTTGAGGTAATCGGCATCGATGTGGTTCAGCAGCTGGAACGAGTTCAGGCCGGAGCCGAACTGCTCCAGCGCAAAGCTGCCGCCCATCTTCTTCCATGCGTTGACGAACTCCTGAGCCGGCCGCAGCAGGGTCATCACCTTGCTTTCGGTCATCTCCAGCACCAGGCGGCCATGCTTGAGCCGGGCCTTGCCCAGGCGCTCCTCCAGCCAGGGCAGCAAGGTGTCGTCCTGCAGAGAGGCGGCGGTGAGCTTGATGAAGAACGTGGTCGGCTGCCCCTGCGGCTCGCGCGCCTGCAGGATGCGGATGGCCTGGTCCAGCACCCAGCGGTCGATCGCGCCGGTGAGGTTGTGCTTCTCGGCGATCGGCATGAAGAACCCCGGCAGCACCTCGCCCTGCGGGCCGTTCATGCGCAACAGGATTTCGGAGAACTCGCCTTCGGCATCCTGCAAGCTGATTGTCTGCTGGTGGTAGAGCACCAGGCCGTTGCCGGCCAGCGCCTGTTGCAGCAGGTCCAGCCAGTAGCGCTCGCGCTCCTCGTCGGCCTTTTCGCGGGCGGCCGGATCGTGCAGTTCCACCTGGCTGCCGCCCAGGTTCTGCGCGGTGCGCAAGGCGTGGCTGGCCTGGTTGAGGAGCAGTTCGCTGTTGGCGTTCTTTTCGCCGAGCAGGCTGCCGCCCACGCTGGCGGTGACCGTCACCGAGCGCGTGCCGACATCGAAGATTTCGCTGCTGACGCTGTGCTGCAGCTTGGTGATCCATTCGCGGATCGCTTCGTCCGAGCGTGAGTCCAGGGTCACCCCGAAGGTGTGCTCGGCGAGCATGCCGGCGATGTCGGTGGCGCCCAGCAACATGCGGATGCGCCCGGCGAAGCCGGCCAGCAGTTCGTCGGTCTTGCCCAGGCCGATGCCGTTGACCAGCGAGGCCCAGTTGTCCGGTTCGATCAGCAGCAGCGACTGACCCTTCTTGCCCTTGGCCGCTTCGGTCACCGCGTCGTCGATGCATGCCAGCATGTGCTGGCGGTTGTACAGGCCGGTGACCGGGTCGCGCTGCAGCTGCTCCAGCACGGCCGGGTCGACCACCTGGCGTCGGAACACGATCTGCAGGCAGCGCTCGCCCTCGAAGGTGGCCGGGGCGAACTCCACCGTGGCGTCGAAGCGGGTTTCGTCGGCACGCCGCGCGCGCAGCTGGAGCTGGGCGGGAAACTTGCCCTGGTGGGCCTGGCCGCGCAGGAGCGCCTTCATCTCCTCGGCGTTGGCCGAGTCGATCATGTCCAGCAGGGGCATGCCGAGCAGGTCGTCGAAACTCTCGTAGCCGAAGGTGTCGAGGTAGGCCTGGTTGGCGCGCACGTGCATGCCCTCGTGCACATACGCGATGGCATCGGTGGAGGAGTCGAGCAGGGCGTCGCAGCGGCGCTCGGTCTCCCGCAGCGCGGTGTGCAGCCAGCGCACCTGGCGGCGGGTATGCAGGGATTCGAACTCGCGCTTCAGCACCGCGATGAGCTGCTTCGGGTGGCTGCGCGAGGCCACTCCGCGCGCGCCGTGGACGAACAGGTCGGCAACCAGCTCGCTGTCCATGTTGGTGACCAGGCCGACCAGGGCGAAGTCGCGGCCGGAGGCCTCCATCACGCCCATGGTTTCGTCCAGGCTGACGTCGGTGACCGAGGGGTCGAACATGACCACGTCAGGCTCCAGCTCGGCCACCGCCGAGCGCACCTGCTCGATGTTGGTGGCGCGCGCCGGTCGCACCGCGATGCCGCTGTTGCGCATCAGGCTGATGATCTGTTCGGCCTCCTCGAGGGAGTTCTCCACGAACAGGATCTTGATGACGAAGTCTTTTTTCATGGGGTGCGACGTAGGTTCCGGGCAGGGCGGGCGCCCAAGACGGGTCCGCATGGTCGATGGCAATGAGTGTTTGTAGCGGATTCCGCTGTCGCTCGCCACCGCTTCGGCAGGCCCGAGGCTGGCCGCCGCCGGCTTACAGCGGCCGCTTGGCCGGGTCGCCCGCCACCTCCCGCACCAGTCGTGGCACCAGGTAACCGGGCAGGCGTGCGCGCAGCGCCTCCATCAGGGCGAGGGCGCCGCCGTCGTCCACCTCGAAATGCGCCGTGCCCTGGACCCGGTCCAGCTGGTGCAGGTAATAGGGCAGCACGCCAGCGGCGAACAGGCGTTCGGAAAGGTCGGCGAGCGCGTCGGCATCGTCGTTGACGCCGCGCAGCAGCACCGACTGGTTCAGCAGCGTCGCACCGGTCTCGCGCAAGGCGGCGCAGGCCGCGTCGACGCCGGCGTCGAGTTCGTTGGCATGGTTGGCATGCAGCACCACCACCTTCTGCAGCGGGAGGCCGGCCAGCCAGGCCAGCAGGGAGTCATCGACCCGCTCGGGCAGTACGACCGGCAGGCGCGTGTGGATGCGCAGGCGGATCACCTGCGGCAGCTCGGCCAGGCCGCGGGTCAGCTCCTCCAGCTTGGACGTGGCCAGCGACAGCGGATCGCCGCCGGAGAGGATCAGTTCGCGGATCGACGGGTCGGCGCGCAGCCGCTCCAGCGCCTCGCGCCAGTGCGAGGCGGCGGCGATTTCCTCGCCGTAGGGGAAGTGCCGGCGGAAGCAGTAGCGGCAGTTCACCGCACAGCTGCCGCTGGCGATCAGCAGCGCACGCCCGTCGTACTTGTGCAGCATGCCGTGGCCGGCCTTGGCCGAGAGGTCGCCCACGGCGTCGAGGGTGAAGCCGGCGACCCGGTCATGTTCGGTGCGCTGGGGCAGCACCTGCAGCAGCAACGGATCGCGCGGATCGCCGCGGCGCATCCGCGCGACGAAACCGCGCGGCACGCGCAGGGCGAAGCCGGCGTCGTCCGGCGGCAGCAGGTCGGTGCGGTCACCCAGGCCCACCGCCTGCAGCAGTTCGGCAGGGTCGGTGATGGCGTTGCGCCAGAGCTCGCGCCAGTCGGTTGCAGGCGACGATAGGCGGGCACTGGGGCTTGCGGTTATCATGGAGAGCCTTGGGCGGGCTTTTGCCCGTGAAAAGATACCCATTTTAGCCGTCCCGCGGGACGGTTTTACCTTTGGAGCAGACAGCGCATGGCGACCCTCGGCCTCAACGACGTCAAGACGGGCAAGAAGATCCTCCACAACGGCGATCCCTGGATCATCACCGAGGCCGACTTCATCAAGCCGGGCAAAGGCCAGGCGTTCACCCGCATCCGCATCCGCAACCTGAAGGATGGCCGCACCACCGAGCAGACGCTGAAGTCCAGCGACTCGTTCGAGGAGGCCGACGTCACCGACACCGACATGCAGCTTTCCTTCATCGACGGCATCGGCAAGGACCGCCTGTGGCACTTCATGAACATGGAGACGTTCGAGATGGTGCCGGCCACGCAGGCCGCCATGGGTGATGCGTGGAAGTGGCTCAAGGGCGAAGAGGAGTGCGTGGTCACCCTGTTCAACGGCAACATCGTGGCGGTGCAGGCACCGAAGTTCGTCGAGCTCAAGATCGTCGAGACCGACCCCGGCGTGCGCGGCGACACCTCCGGCGGCGGCGGCAAGCCGGCCACGCTGGAAACCGGTGCGGTGGTGCGCGTGCCGCTGTTCGTCAACCAGGACGAGGTCATCAAGGTCGATACCCGCACCGGCGAGTACGACAGCCGCGTCAAGTGACGTATTGGCCCGTGCGCTTTGCGCACGGCTTTGCCGATACGTCACCCCTGCGAAAGCAGGGGTCCAGTCAGGTACTCGTGCGCAGCACGCAAGGCCTCTCGCACGCTGGAGCACAAGCCACCAGGTTCAGCCTTCGCTGGAATGACGATCGAGGGGCGGCGCCGCAAGGTCGGCCGCCCTTTGCTTATTCGAGTACCGGAGTTTTCCATGAGTGACAACCAGCCCCAGCCTGTCGACCTGCTGATCGAGGCCCGCTGGATCGTGCCGGTGGAACCGCACGCGGTGGTGCTGGAGAACCACGCCGTGGCGGTGGACGGCGAGCGCATCGTGGCGCTGCTGCCGATCACCGAGGCGCGCGCCGCCTACGCCCCGCGCGAACGCGTCGAGCTGGGCGAGCACGTGCTGATCCCCGGCCTGGTCAACAGCCACACGCACAACCCGATGACCCTGCTGCGCGGCCTTGCCGACGACCTGCCGCTGATGGTCTGGCTGCAGCAGCACATCTGGCCGGCGGAGGCGAAGGTGATCGGGCCGGAGTTCGTGCGCGACGGCGTGGAACTGGCGGTGGCCGAGATGCTGCGCGGCGGCACCACCTGCGCCAACGAGAACTATTTCTTTCCTGACGTGATTGGTGCCACCTACCGCAAGCTGGGCTTCCGTGCGGTCGTCGGCCTGCCGGTGATCGAGTTCCCCACCGCCTGGGCGAACTCCCAGGACGAGTATTTCGCGCGCGCCGGCGAGGTGCACGACAGCTTCCGCGGCGACGCGCTGGTCAGCACCGCATTCGCGCCGCACGCTCCGTACACCGTCTCCGACGAGAGTTTCGAACGCATCCGGCTGCAGTCCGACCAGCTCGACATCCCGGTACACCTGCACCTGCACGAGACCGCGCACGAGATCGAGGAAGAGAAAAAGAAGAGCGGCTTGCGCCCGTTCCAGCGCCTGCAGCGGCTGGGCCTGGTCAACGACCGCCTGATCGCGGTGCACATGACCCAGGTCACCGAAGGCGAGATCGCCACCTGCGCCAGCGCCGGCGTGTCGGTGGTGCATTGCCCGGAATCCAACCTCAAGCTTGCCTCCGGCTTCTGCCCCGCGGAGCAGTTCCGTCGCGCGGGCGTGAATTTGGCGATCGGCACCGACGGCTGCGCCTCCAACAACGACCTGGACATGTTTGGTGAGATGCGCACGGCGGCGCAGCTGGCCAAGGCGGTGGCGCAGGATGCTGCCGCTTTCGACGCCGCCTTCGCGCTGCGTGCGGCGACGCTCAACGGCGCGCGGGCGATCGGCCTGGAGGCCAGCATCGGCTCGATCGAACCCGGCAAGCAGGCCGACCTGGCGGCCGTGCGCCTGAGCGACCTGGAAACCCAGCCGCTGTTCCACGTCGCCTCGCAACTGGTGTATGCCTGCAACCGCCAGCAGGTCACCGACGTCTGGATCGCCGGGCAACGCAAGCTGGCGGCGCGCGAGCTGGTCGGCATGGACACCGCGGCGATCCTGGCGCGCACGCGGGCGTGGCGCGAACGGATCGCCGCGGCTTGAACGGGAGTCTTTCGATGAAGCGTTATCTTGTGTTGCTGATCCGCCGTCCGCAGCTTGACCTGGCCGTGGTGCCGCGGCATCGCGCGTATCTGGAGCAGTTGCGCGGCGAGGGCAAGCTGGAGCTGTCCGGCGGTTTCGGCGACAAATCCGGCGGTGCCTACCTGCTGCGCGCCGCCGACCTCGCCGAGGCGACGGCGCTGTGCACCGGGACCCCGCGCATGCGAGTGGCGGCTGGGACATCACGGTGCACGAGTGGCTGACCTGAACCTTGGCGCTCGTCCGTGAGCGCGAAGGTCGGCACGCGGCCAGCCGTGGCCGTAGCTTTCAATCAGGAAGCGGCCTTCCCTGGCCGCACTTTTCGCTAGACTCGTGTGTTCATCGTGGAGTGGAACATGACCGCCGCCAACGTCAGCCCCGCCGAGATCGCCCGCTTCGACCAGCTGGCGGCACGCTGGTGGGATCCCGACGGCGAGTCGCGGCCGTTGCATGACCTCAACCCGGTGCGCACGGCCTATGTGGCCGCGCGTGCGGGCCTGCGCGATGCGCGCGTGGCCGACGTGGGTTGCGGTGGCGGTCTGCTCAGCGAGTCGCTGGCCCGCGCCGGCGCGCGCGTCACCGGCATCGACCTGGGCGAGAAGGTGATCGACATCGCGCGATTGCACCTGCACGAATCGAACCTGCAGGTCGATTACCGGGTGCAGTCCTCCGCCGAGCTGGCGGCTGCCGAGGCGGCGACTTTCGACGTGGTCTGCTGCATGGAACTGATCGAGCACGTGCCCGACCCGGCGGCGCTGGTCAACGACCTCGCCGCGATGCTCAAGCCTGGCGGCCGGCTGTTCATGTCCACCCTCAATCGCACGCCCGCGGCCTTTGGTGCGGCGATCCTCGGCGCCGAATACCTGCTGCGCATGCTGCCGCGCGGGACGCACCATTACGCGCAGTTCCTCAAGCCTTCCGAGCTGTCGCGGCTGCTGCGCGGCGCCGGGCTGGAGCTGGAGGACGTCAGCGGCCTGGCCTACGACCCGTTTCGTCGCCAGGCGCGGCTGAGCCGGTTCACCGCCGTCAACTACCTGCTCTGCGCGCAGAAGCCGGCATGAGCAAGCCGCTGCCCTCATCCGTGGCCGGCGTCCTGTTCGATCTCGATGGCACCTTGCTCGACAGCGCGCCGGATCTGTACGCCGCGCTGCAGAGCCAGTGCGCCGAGGAAGGCGTGGCGCCGCCCGCCTACGCGCCGGTGCGCGAGGTGGTCTCGCGCGGTGCCCGCGCGGTGTTGCGCTGCGCCTTCGCCGCGCGCGGCGAGGTGGCTATCGAGGCGCTGGTTCCCCGCTACCTGCGGTTGTACGAGCAGGTGATGGCGCGCGACACGCGCCCCTTCGAAGGGGTCGACGACCTGCTGGTGCGACTGGAGGCGCGCGGCCTGCGCTGGGGCATCGTCACCAACAAGGCAGCATTCCTGACCGACGAATTGCTGCGCCGGATCGGCTGGTCGGCGCGCGCCGCCGCCGTGGTCTGCGGCGACACCTTGCCGGTGAAGAAACCCGACCCGGCCCCGGTGCTGCTGGCCTGCGAACGCGCGGGGCTGGCGCCGGCGCGGTGCCTGTTCGTCGGCGACGATCGCCGCGACGTGCAGGCCGGCGCGGCCGCGGGGCTGTTCACCGTGGCGGCGAGCTGGGGCTATCTCGACGGCGGCGACCCGCATGCCTGGGGCGCCGATGCCGTGCTGGATTCCGCCGCCGCGCTGGCCGAGCTGCTGCAACTGGAGCCGGCGGCGGCATGAGCGAGCTGGCCGGACAGAACGCGGTGCTGCAGGGCTTCATCGACAAATGGCTGGCAGCGCAACCGCAGCAGCGCGTGGCGCTGGCCTTCGTCGACGGTCATCGCCATCCCGGCCACGTGGCGCTGGCGGCGCTGGAGCAGGAATTGCTGAGCGCGGCCTATGGCATCCGCGAGCCCCAGGTGGCCGCCGCCAAGCTCGGCTGGTGGGCGGAAGAACTGGCCGGCGCGGCCGCCAGCGGTGGCCGGCATCCGCTTACCCAGGTGTTGTTCGACGATGAACGCGGCCATGCGACCTCCACCGAGCTGTGGGTGGCGCCGGTGCTGGCGGCGATGGCCCAGCTGGAGCAGGGCACGGCGGCCGATTACGCCAGCCAGTTGCAGGCGGCGGTGCCGCTGCACGGCGCGCTGGCCGCGCTGGAGACGGCATGGTGGTATGGCAGCGCGGCCTCGCCTGAGCGCGCCACCCGGCTTGCCGTGCTCAACCATCTGCTGCATGCCCTGTTGCACCTCGAGGCGGATGCCGAACGCGACCGCCTGCCGCTGCCGATGGCGCGTTTGGCGCGCCACGGCCTGGATCGCGCGCAACTGCGCAAGCCCGGCCCGGCGAGGCAACAGGCAATCAGCGCGCAGCTCGATGACCTGCTGGGCGACTGGCGCGCCGCGGATGCGCTGCAAGGACCGCTCAGCGTGTTTCGCGCCGTCGAGTCGCGCCACGCCCGCGCGCTGGCGCAGCACGCGTCGCGCGCCGCCGATGCACTGTCCGCCCTGCACGATGGCCAGTCGCGCACGCCATGGTCGACGCCGTGGCGGGCGTGGCAGGCTGCCCGTGCGTGGCGGCGCCAGGCGCGGTAGTTTTTCCGGTGCGGACGCAGTGTTTCCCCGGCATGGCCATTGTGACGGGCCCGGCCTGCCCCAAGATTGCCCGTTTCGCGGCGAGTCTCGCCGATGTCAGGATCACCACCATGCCGAACCAGGAAACCACCGTCCGCCTGCTCCCCGATGTCGCCGTGCACGCACAGCCGCATCTTGCCGGGGCGCTGGACTGGGTCGGCATGGCCGAGATCCAGGTGCCGGTGCTGTTCGATGCGGGCGATGGACAACCGCAGCGCTCGAGCGCCCGCGTCGGCGCCTTCGTCAACCTCAAGCGGCCGGACAAGCGCGGCATCCACATGTCGCGGCTTTATCTGCAGGTGGAGCAGGCGCTGAGCACGCAGACCCTCGGCGTCGACATGCTGTGCTCGCTGCTGCGCGGCTTCCTCGACTCGCACCGGGACCTGTCCGATCGCGCCTGCCTCAGCATCCATTTCGAACACCTGGTGCGCCGGCCGGCGCTGAAGAGCGCGAACAGCGGCTGGCGCGCCTATCCGGTGTGCATCGAGGCCAGCCTCGTCGGCGACCAGTTCCTGCTGGAGTTCGGCACCGAAGTCGTCTACTCGTCGACCTGCCCGGCCTCGGCGGCGCTGTCGCGCCAGTTGATCCAGGACCAGTTCGCGCGTGACTTCGCGCCCGAGCAGACGCTCGATCACGCCGCCGTGCTGGCGTGGCTGGGCAGCGAGAAGGGCATCGTGGCCGCCGCCCATGCCCAGCGCAGCGTGGCACGGCTGCGCGTGCGCCCCGCAGCCGGCGCCGGCTTCCACCTGGTCGAGCTGATCGATCGGGTCGAAAGCGCCCTCGGCACGCCGGTGCAGACCGCGGTGAAGCGCGAAGACGAGCAGGCTTTCGCCCTGGCCAACGGCAGCAACCTGATGTTCTGCGAGGACGCCGCCCGGCGCATCCAGAAAGCGCTGGATGCCGACGACCGTCTCGGCGATTTCCACATCCGGGTGGAACACCAGGAAAGCCTGCATCCGCACGACGCGGTGGCGTATGCCAGCAAGGGCGTCGAGGGCGGCTACGGTTCCATGGCGTAGGGCCTGATTCGCTCAGCGCGAATCCTGCGCGCCCGGGTCGGCCGGTGGCGGGTGTTCCCCGCAGCGCACGAAATGGAAGTGCTGCGGCACCGGATCTTCACCGCCCGTGCACAGCGGCTGGCAGCGCAGCAGGCGCCACGCCGTCAGCAGGCTGCCGCGCCACGGGCCGAAGCGGGTGACCGCGATCCGTGCATAATCGGAGCAGCTGGGGTGGAAGCGGCAGCGTGGGCCGAGCAGCGGGCTCAGCCAGCGCTTGTACAAAGCCAGCAACCACAGTATCAATCGGGAGAGGATATTCACGGTACCGAAGCGGCGTGCGCCATGTAGTGGTACAAGTATTCCAGAAGCAGGCTTGCCGGTGGTGGGTGCATCGGCTATAACACGCGGCCCCCAAGGCCAACCAGGGTGAAGGGATATGGCGAAGACCAAAGCGAGTTCGACCGCCGCCAAGGCGCAGAAAGGCAAGAAGCCGAACAAGGCCGGCAGCACGGCTGACAAGTCGAAACCGACGGCTGGCAAGGGGCAGGGCAAGGTCGCCGCCAAATCCCCCGCACGGGCCGCCGCGAAAACCGCCGGCAAGGCCACCCCGAAGAAAACCGCATCCACCAAGGCTGCCAAGCCGGCCGCCCGCGCCGCGGTGAAGAAGGCCGCGGCAGGCAAAGGCGTCACCAGGAGCAAGGCAGCGGCGGGCAAGGTCGCCGCGAAGAAGGCCCCAGTGAAGAAGGCTGCCGCGAAGAAGGTCGCTGCGAAGAAAGCCCCGGTGAAGAAGGCTCCCGCGAAGAAGGCCCCGTCAGGCAAGGCGGCGAAGGCGCCCGCCAGCAAGACCGTGGCCAGGCCCGCCGCGAAGAAGCCCGCCACGGGCAAGGCAGCCGCCAAGGCGCCGTCACGAACCGGCGCGGCAAGGAAGCCGGAGACCAGGGCGGCGCACGGCAAGGCCGCGTCGCCCGCGGCGCCGGCACACAAGCCGGCCACGCACGCGGCGCAGCCGGCGCCCGTCGCGGCGAACCATCATTCCCCCTCGCCCGCGAGCAGGCTTTTCAGAGGCAAGGTGGCCAGCGCCACGGCCATGGTCAATGCTCCCGGACGTCACGCCACTTCCCACAAGAAATCGAAGAACTCATCGTCCCCAATGAACAAACTGGCAACAAAAACTCTCGACAGCGGCGTCACCCGTGAAGACGGGCGCTACGCCTTGCCCTCCACCAGCACGATCTCCCTGCCCAAGGGCTATCGCCCGTCCAGCGACGAGGAGTACATGAATCCGCGGCACCTGGCCTATTTCCGCAACAAGCTGCGCGAGTGGCGCGAGCAGTTGGTGGAAGAGTCGCGCCAGACCATGGACAACCTGCGCGAGGAAGTGCGCGACGTCGGCGACGAAGCCGAGCGGGCCACCCGGGAGACCGAGAACTCGCTGGAGCTGCGCACCCGCGACCGCTACCGCAAGCTGATCTCCAAGATCGACAAGGCGCTGCGCCGGATCGAAGAGGGCAGCTACGGTTTCTGCGAAGAGACCGACGAGGAAATCGGCGTCGATCGCCTCGACGCGCGCCCGATCGCCACGCTCTCGCTCGATGCACAGGAACGCCGCGAACACCTGCAGAAGCAGATGGGGGATTGATTGGCAGTACTTTTGCGCTCCTCCATGAGCGCAAAGATCGAGCCCGGCATCCATGCCGGACTTTTCAACAAAAGCCCCGCTTCGAGCGGGGCTTTTTTGCGAGGAGTGAGTGGAGAGGAGTGAGGGGTGAGAGAAGGCAACGGCGCGTCGCTCTGCGGCTTTTCTCTCACTTCTCACTCCTCTTCACTCACTTCTGTCCCGCTGCTGCTGCGTATCCCTTCAACTTCGCCAGCATCGCGGCCAGGCCGTTCGATCGAGTGGGCGAGAGGTGTTTGGCCAAGCCGATCGCCTGGATGAACTCCGGCTCGGTGGCGATGATCTCGGCGGCCGAGCGGTCGGAATACACCCGCAGCACCAGGGCGATCAGGCCCGAGACGATGGCGGAGTCGCTGGTGGCCTCGAAGTGCATGCAGGCCGCGTTGCCGCTGGGAACCAGCCACACCATCGACTGGCAGCCGTGCACGCGCCACGCCTCGGTCTTGCGCTCCTCGGGGAACGGCGGCAGTTGCCGGCCGAGATCGATCAGGTACTGGTAGCGTTCGCTCCAGTCGCCGAGAAAGGCGAACTCCTCGGCGATGTCCCGTTGCGCCTGCTGGGCGCTGGTTGTACTGGCGATGTCGTTCATCGGCCAATTATCGCGCATGGCGCCGCCTGGCGACATCGCGATGCCCGCGCTCACGCCTTGGCGATGCTCCAGCGCGTGCCTTGCGCGCTGTCCTCGATCACCACGCCCATCGCAGCCAGTTCGTCGCGGATTGCATCGGCGCGGGCAAAATCGCGGGCGCTGCGGGCAGCGCGTCGCGACTCCAGCAAGGCCTCGACGCGCGCGGCATCCACCTCGTTGCCGCCGGTGTGCTTGAACCAGGCTTCCGGATCCTGTTGCAGCAGTCCGAGCAGGGCGCCGCCACCGAGCAAGTCGGCCTTGGCCGCCGGCGTGCCCTGCTGGCGCGCGGCGTCGGCAAGCACGGCCAGGTCGGCCAGCGCCAGGGGCGTGTTGAGGTCGTCGCACAAGGCTGCCTCGACCGCGACCGGCACCGGCAATTGCGCCGCGTCGATCGCCACGTCACCGAGGTCGCGCAGCACCCGGTACCAGCCATCGAGCGTGCTGACGGCCTGCTGGATGGCGCCATCGGACCAGTCCAGCGGCTGCCGGTAGTGGCCGCTGAGCAGGCGCAGGCGCAGCGCTTCCGGCGGGTGCAGCTTCAGCAACTCGTGCACCAGCAGCACGTTGCCCAGCGACTTGGACATCTTGCGGCCGTCGAAGGTGAGCATGCCGTTGTGCATCCACCAGCGCGCGAAGGTCTTGCCGCCGTGCGCGCAGGTGGATTGCGCGATCTCGTTCTCGTGGTGCGGGAACAGCAGGTCGACGCCGCCGGCGTGGATGTCGATGGTCTCGCCCAGTTGCGCGGCGCACATCGCCGAGCACTCGATGTGCCAGCCCGGACGGCCACGGCCCCATGGGCTGTCCCAGCCGGGCAGTTCCGGCGTGGAGGGTTTCCACAGCACGAAGTCGGCGGGGTTCTTCTTGTACGGCGCAACCTCCACGCGGGCGCCGGCGATCAGTTCCTCGGTGTCGCGGCCGGACAGCGCGCCGTAGTCGGGGTACGAGGCCACGTCGAACAGCACGTGGCCTTCGGCCGCATAGGCATGGCCGTCGGCGATGAGTGCCTCGTTCATCGCGATGATCGCGCCGATGTGCGCGGTGGCGTGTGGTTCGAGGTCCGGTGGCGCGATGCCCAGCCCGGCCATGTCCTCGCGGTAGGCGCGGGCGTAGCGGTCGGTGATGGTCGAGATCGGCACGCCCTCGGCGAGCGCCGCGGCGTTGATCTTGTCCTCCACGTCAGTGATGTTGCGCGCGTACACCACCTGCGGGTAGTGCCGCCGCAGCAAGCGCGCCAGCACGTCGAACACCACCGGTCCGCGTGCGTTGCCGATGTGCACGTAGTTGTAGACGGTCGGTCCGCACAGGTACATCGTGACGCGCGCGGGGTCGAGCGGTGCGAACGGTTCGGTGCGGCGTGTCAGGCTGTTGTAGAGCGAAATCGGCATCGGTCACATCCGCGAGGATTCGGCGGTCGGGCGGGGCAGGTTGCGCATCTTAACAAGCGGCGATGCGGGTCGTGCCCCGGCAGGCCCAAGGCCTGGAGAAGCTGCGTGGCCGGAGAGCGTCGTCGCGCCTGCGGCAAACCGTCGCCGCAGCTGAACAGGCGGGCCAGCCTAAGCGTGTATTCAGAGTGAATTTGTTGCAATGCCGTCAGTCCACGCGTGGCGTGGAATGCGCATCACGGGAGCAGGTCATGGTCAAGTTATGGGTTTCCGCATTGGCGCTGGCCATGCTGACGGCCGGCGTGCACGCGCAGAACGCGCCGTATCCCAATGACGACGGCAATGCCCATTACGGCTGGGCCGACGTGCTGCGTGCCGATCCGGTGCACGGTGTGACGCGTACCAGCGTGCCGCGGCAGGAGTGCTACGACCAGCAGGTCGTGCGCCACGAAGGCGGCAACGGCACCGCCGGCACGGTGCTGGGTGCGGTGATCGGCGGCGTGCTGGGCAACACGGTGGGCAAGGGCGACGGGCGCAAGGCCGCCACCGTGGCCGGCGCCGTGGCCGGTGGCGCGATCGGCAATCGCAGCGCGCGCGGTCGCGACTACGAAACCACCCAGACGCAGTGCCGCGAGGTGAACACCATCAGCGAGCAGCGGCGCATCATCGGCTACGACGTGGAGTATCGCTATCGCGGCGAAGTCTACATGTCGCGGCTGGACTACGACCCCGGCGAGCGCCTGCGCGTGCGGGTGTCGGTCACGCCGGTGGACTGAGGCCGCTCCGGCCAGCCATCCATAACGCCGCCTTCGGGCGGCGTTTTCTTTCCTGGCAGGGACTTTCGGCGGAGCCGGTATCGGCCGCCGTGCAGATTTTTGTTGCACGGCAGCGGGAATCCCGCCATGATGGCTGCCAGTCACTGGAAACCCTGCATGTCTTCAGCCGTCTATACCGCTACCGTACTGACCAGCGCCCGCGCGGCTGCTGGCATGACCTCGCGTGCGCGCCGACCGCTGGCTGGACATATGGCCGGGTAGGCAGTCGCACGCGTTTCATGTGCATCGACGACGAAACCCGGCCTTGGCGCCGGGTTTTTTTGTGTTCGCATTTCACCCGGCCCTCCGCGAAAACAACAGCGGCATCCATGGCCGGACCACACCACCTGACGCGAATCCATTCGCCACACCCCCGCCACCCATGGCGGGATCTCTTGAAAAAGGCATCGACTCCATGACCATCAGGCATTTCCTCACTACCCAGGATTACGGTCGCGCCGAGATCGACGCGTTGCTGGATCAGGCGGCGGCGTTCAAGCGCTCGCCGCGCGGCCAGCAGCTGGCCGGCAAGTCCATCGCCCTGCTGTTCTTCAATCCGTCGATGCGCACCCGCACCAGCTTCGAGCTGGGCGCGTTCCAGCTGGGCGGCCATGCCATCGTGCTGGCGCCGGGCAAGGACGCGTGGCCGATCGAGTTCGAGGTGGGCAGCGTGATGAATGGCGATACCGAGGAGCACATCGCCGAGGTGGCGCGCGTGCTGTCGCGCTATGTCGATCTGATCGCGGTGCGCGCGTTCCCGAAGTTCCAGGACTGGGCGGTGGACCGGCAGGACAAGGTGATCAAGGCGTTCGCGCAGTACGCCACGGTGCCGGTGATCAACATGGAGACGATCACCCACCCCTGCCAGGAGCTGGCCCATGCGCTGGCGCTGAGGGAACACCTGGGCGACCTCACGAAGAAGAAATACGTGCTCACCTGGACCTACCACCCGAAGCCGCTGAACACCGCGGTGGCGAATTCCGCCCTGCTGATCGCCACCAGGATGGGCATGGACGTGACCCTGCTGTGCCCCACGCCGGACTACGTGCTGGACGAGCGCTACATGGCGTTTGGCCGTCTGAACGCCGAGCAGAACGGTGGCTCGCTGAAGGTCAGCCACGACATCGAGGAGGCCTACGCCGGCGCCGACGTGGTCTACGCCAAGAGCTGGGGCGCGCTGCCGTTCTTCGGCCGCTGGGACGAGGAGAAGCCGATCCGCGAGGCGAACAGGCACTTCATGGTGGACGAGCAGAAGATGGCGCTGACCAACCACGGCCTGTTCAGCCACTGCCTGCCGCTGCGCCGCAACGTCAAGGCCACCGACGCGGTGATGGACGCGCCGTACTGCATCGCCATCGACGAGGCCGAGAACCGCCTGCACGTGCAGAAGGCGGTGATGGCGTCGCTGATCGGGCAGGGCTGAGCCAGCCATGTACATCCCGAAGCATTTCGAGGAAACGCGGGTCGAGATCCTGCACGAGCTCATCCGGGCGTGTCCGTTCGCCACCGTGGTGACCCACGCGGCCGGCGGCCTGGCGGCCAACCATCTGCCGTTCGAGCTGGTCGATGGCCTGCTGCACGGCCACGTGGCGCGCGGCAACGAGCTGGCGCGGCAGGACGGCGCCGAGGTGCTGCTGGTGTTCCAGGGTCCGGACGGCTACATCAGCCCCAACTGGTACCCGAGCAAGCACGAGACCGGGCGCGAAGTGCCGACGTGGAACTACGCCGTGGTGCACGTGCATGGCCGGTTGCGGGTGGTCGATGACGCCGCATGGCTGCGTCGCCTGCTGGAAACCCTGACCGACCGCCATGAGGCGGGCCAGCCGCAGCCGTGGAAGGTCAGCGACGCGCCGGAAGACCACATCGAGAAATCGCTGCGCGCGATCGTCGGCCTCGAAATCAGCATCGATCGCATCGAAGGCAAGTTCAAGCTGAGCCAGAACCATCCCGCCCGCAATCGTGCCGGCGTGATCGCCGGGCTGCGCGAGCGCGGCGGCGGTGGCGACGTGGAACTGGCCGCACTGATGACCCGACGGGAGCCAACGCCATGAACCATCAGCATCACTATCGCGTCGACGTGGAATGGACCGGCAACCGCGGCACGGGCACCGACGGCTACCGCAACTACAGCCGCGACCACGTGATCCGCATCGCGGGGAAACCCGAGCTGGCCGGCTCGTCCGATCCGACCTTCCGGGGCGACGCCAGCCGACACAACCCCGAGGACATGCTGGTCACCGCGCTGTCCACCTGCCACATGCTGTCCTACCTGCACATGGCCACCGTGGCCGGCGTGGTGGTGACGGCTTACGTGGATGCGGCCGAAGGCACCATGGCCACCGAAGGCGACGGCGGGCGTTTCGTCGAGGTGGTGCTGCGCCCCGTGGTGACGATCAGCGCCGCCAGCGATCCGGCCAAGGCCGAGGCCGCCCACGATGCCGCGCACCACGCCTGCTTCATCGCCAACTCCGTGAATTTCCCGGTGCGCTGCGAGCCGCGGATAGTGGTGAGCGGGGATCCGGGATTGGGGATCGGGGATTCGTAAGAGCCAAGGCCGAACCCTGCGACAACTGTCCGTTCCTATCGAGAACTTCCATGTCACCACAAACTGCTTCTCCGAATCCCGAATCCCGCATCCCGAAGTCCGAAGGCAAGCACATCGTGCTTGCTTTCAGCGGCGGCCTCGACACCAGCTTCTGCGTGCCTTACCTGCAGGCGCAGGGCTGGGCGGTGCATACCGTGTTCGCCGATACCGGCGGCGTCGATGCGCAGGAGCGCGCCTTCATCGAAAACCGCGCGAAGGAACTGGGCGTGGCCAGCCACGTCACCGTCGACGGCGGCCCGGCGATCTGGAACGGCTTCGTGAAGCCGTTCGTGTGGGCGGGCGAGGGCTACCAGGGTCAGTATCCGCTGCTGGTATCCGATCGCTACCTGATCGTCGAGGCGGCGCTGAAGCGCGCCGCCGAGCTCGGCACCAGGGCGATCGCGCACGGCTGCACCGGCATGGGCAACGACCAGGTGCGCTTCGACCTGGCGGTGAAGGCGCTGGGCGATTACCAGATCGTGGCGCCGATCCGCGAGATCCAGAAAGAGCACACGCAGACCCGCGCCTACGAGCAGAAGTATCTGGAAGACCGCGGTTTCGGCGTGCGCGCGAAGCAGCAGGCCTACACCATCAACGAGAACCTGCTGGGCCTGACCATGTCCGGCGGCGAGATCGACCAGTGGCAGGCGCCCGGCGCCGGCGCGGTGGGCTGGTGCAAGCCGCGCGCCGAATGGCCGTCCAAACCGCTGCAGGTGAAGATCGGCTTCGCGGGCGGCGAGGCGGTGACGCTGGACGGCGAGAAGATCGCCGGGCACGCCATGCTGGCGAAACTGAACGGCCTGTTCGCGCAGTACGGCGTCGGGCGCGGCCTTTACACCGGCGACACCACCATCGGCCTGAAAGGCCGCATCATCTACGAGGCACCGGGCCTCACCGCCTTGCTGGCCGCGCACCGCGCGCTGGAGGAGGCCGTGCTCAGCAAGCAGCAGAACCGGTTCAAGCCCGAGGTCGCGCGCAAGTGGGTGGAGCTGGTCTACGAGGGCTTCTTCCACGACCCGCTGAAGACCGACCTGGAAGCGTTCCTGGCGTCCAGCCAGTCCACCGTCAACGGCACGGTCACGCTGGAAACGAATGGCGGCAGCGTCGGCGCGGTGGCGGTGGAGTCGAAGCACATCCTCAACGCCAAGGGCGCCACCTATGCGCAGTCGGCCGACTGGGGCGTGGCGGAGGCCGAGGGCTTCATCAAGCTGTTCGGCATGAGTTCCACGCTATGGGCCGAGGTGAACAGGGCAGGGAATGGGGAATAGGGCATGGAGAATCGGGACAAGCTGCTCGGCGCGACGCTGGAGCATCTGAAAGCGCTGGTCGGCTTCGACACGCGCAACCCGCCGCGCGCGATCGACACCGGCGGCGTCTTCGACTACCTGCGCGCGCAGTTGCCCGGTTTCGACATCACGGTGACCGACTTCGGCGCCGGCGCGGTGAGCCTGCACGCGGTGCGTGGCCAGCCGAAGCTGCTGTTCAACGTGCATCTGGACACGGTGCCGGATTCGCCGGCATGGACGGCCGATCCGCACGTGCTGCGCCTGACGGAAGATCGCGCGATCGGCCTCGGCGCCTGCGACATCAAGGGCGCGGCGGCGGCGCTGCTGGCAGTGGCGAACGCCAGCGACGGCAACATGGCGCTGCTGTTCACCACCGACGAGGAAGCCAACGACCCGCGCTGCATCGCCGGTTTCCTGCGGGCTTTTCCCCCTCTCCCCCCGGGGCAGGGCTGGGGTGAGGGTACGGGCGAAGCGGGAGATCCGGCTCCGACCGTACCCTCACCCCAACCCCTCTCACCCGCAAGGGGACTCCCTCAGGGTCGCCGGGGGGAGAGGGGCTATCAAGCGGTGATCGTGGCCGAACCTACGAAGGGCGAGGCGGTGCTGGCGCATCGCGGCATCCAGTCGGTGCTGATGCGGTTCTCGGGCCAGGCGGGGCATGCCTCGGGCGAGCAGAAGCCCGCCGACAGCGCGCTGCACCAGGCGGTGCGCTGGGGCGGCGCGGCGCTGGATTTCGTGGCGGCGCAGTCGCACGAACGCTTCGGCGGCTTGACCGGTTTGCGCTTCAACATCGGCCGCATCGAGGGCGGCATCAAGGCGAACATGGTCGCGCCCGCCGCCGAGCTCCGCTTCGGCATGCGCCCCTTGCCGACGATGCATCCCGACGACCTGCTGCAGCGCTTCCGTGGCCTGGCCGACCCCGCGCCTGCGCACTTCGAGGAAACCTTCCGCGGCCCCTCGCTGCCGGCGGGTGATACCGCCACCGCCGAGGTACGCCGCCTCGCCGCCCGCGACCTGGCCGACGAACTGGAGATCCCCGTGGGCAACGCGGTGGACTTCTGGACCGAGGCCTCGCTGTTCTCCGCCGCCGGCTGCACCGCCTTCGTCTACGGTCCGGGCGACATCGCCCAGGCCCACAGCGCCGACGAGTGGGTCGCGCTGGACCAGCTTGAACACTACGCGCAAACGGTTTGTCGAATCATTGAAAAGTCCGGCCAGGGACGGCCGGTTTTTGACTCTGGCGTTCACGGATGAACGCACTGGAAAACACAATGGACACGGCTGAGCACACCACCCGCAAGACCATCGTGCGCCTGCTTTCGAGCATGGGCAGCGCGAAGGAGATCCAGCAGTACCTCAAGCGCTTCTCCGAGGTCGACGCCAAGCGCTTCGCCGTGGTCAAGGTCGGCGGGGCGGTGCTGCGCGACGAACTGGTCGACCTCGCCTCGTCGCTGACCTTCCTGCAGCAGGTGGGGCTGACCCCGATCGTGCTGCATGGCGCCGGTCCGCAACTGGACGAGGAACTGGCTGCTGCCGGCATCGTCAAGCAGACGGTCAACGGCCTGCGCGTGACCTCGCCGAAGGCGCTGGGCATCGTGCGCCGCGTGTTCATGCAGCAGAACCTCAAGCTGGTCGAAGCGCTGCAGTCGATGGACACCCGCGCCACCGCGGTGCCGTCAGGCGTGTTCCTGGCAAGCTACCTGGATCGCGACACCCTGGGGCTGGTCGGCAAGGTCGACGGCATCAACCTGGCGCCGATCGAGGCCAGCCTGCGCGCGAATTCGATCCCGGTGATCGCCAGCCTCGGCGAAACCGACGAGGGGCAGATCCTCAACGTCAACGCCGATGTCGCCGCCAATGAACTGGTGCGCGTGCTGCAGCCCTACAAGATCGTGTTCCTCACCGGTACCGGCGGCCTGCTGGACGGCGATGGCAAGGTGATCGACTCGATCAATCTCAGCACCGAGTTCGACCATCTGATGGCGCAGCCGTGGATCAACGGCGGCATGCGGCTGAAGATCGAGCAGATCGCCGACCTGCTGGCCGACCTGCCGCTGGCCTCGTCGGTGTCGATCACCCGGCCCGCCGAACTGGCCAAGGAGCTGTTCACCCACAAGGGGTCGGGCACCCTGGTGCGGCGCGGCGAGAAGGTGCTGCGCTTCGATTCCTGGGCCGGCATCGACCAGGCGCGCATGCGCACGCTGATCGAATCGAGCTTCGGCCGTACCCTGGTGCCTGACTATTTCGAGCGCACCCGCCCCATGCGCGTCTACGTCAGCGAGAACTACCGCGCGGCGATGATCCTCACCCTGGAAGACGGCTTGCCCTACCTGGACAAGTTCGCCGTGCTCGACGACGCACAGGGCGAAGGCCTGGGCCGGGCGGTATGGCAGGTGATGCGCGAGCAGACCCCGAAGCTGTTCTGGCGCTCGCGCCACAACAACCAGGTCAACATCTTCTACTACGCCGAGTCGGACGGCTGCATCAAGCAGCCGCGCTGGAAGGTGTTCTGGTACGGCATCGACGAGCTCGACACGATTTCCCGCTGCGTGGCGCATTGCGCGCAACGCCAGCCGACCTTGAAGGACTGAAGACATGGACAAGAAACGCATCGGCATCGTCGGCGCGCGCGGCCATACCGGCGCCGAGCTGATCCGCCTGATCGCCGCTCATCCGGCGCTGGAGCTTGGCTTTGTCTCCTCGCGCGAACTCGATGGCCAGCGCGTCGACGCGCACGTGCCCGAGTATCGCGGCGAGCTGCGCTACAGCGCTCCGGCCCACGAGGAGCTGCCGACCCTCGGTGCAGATGTGGTAATCCTCGCCTTGCCCAACGGCAAGGCTGCCGCCTGCGTCGAAGCTTTCGACCAGGCCGGCGTCGATCCGCTGATCGTCGACCTGTCGGCCGATCACCGCTTCGACGAACGCTGGTATTACGGCCTGCCCGAACTCACCCGCGAGCGCTGGCGCGGCGAGCGGCGCATCAGCAACCCCGGCTGCTACGCCACCGCGATGCAGCTCTCCATCGCGCCGCTGAAGGATCTGCTGGCCGCGCCGCCGGTGTGCTTCGGCGTATCCGGCTACTCCGGCGCCGGCACCACGCCGTCGGACAAGAACGATCCGGAAAAGCTGCGCGACAACCTGATGCCGTACGCGCTGACGGGTCACCTGCACGAGAAGGAAACCAGCTTCCGGCTCGGCATTCCGGTGGAGTTCATGCCGCACGTGGCGCCGCACTTTCGCGGCCTCACCGTCACCAGCAACCTGTACCTCAGCCGCGCGTTGAAGCGCGAAGAGGTGTTGCCGCGCTTCCACCACGCCTACGCCGACGAGAAGCTGGTGTCGGTGCTGGACGAGGCGCCATGGGTCAGCCGCATCGCGCACAGGCACCACACCGAGATCGGCGGCTTCGCGCTGTCGGCGGATGGCAAGCGCGTGGTGGTCGTGGCCACGCTGGACAACCTGCTCAAGGGTGCCGCCACGCAGGCGATGCAGAACATCAACCGGGCGATCGGCGTGGACGAATACACCGCCATCCCGCTCCTACGGGATCCTTCACGATGACCCAACCACTGTGGCAAAAATCCAACATCCGCATCGACGCGAAGATCATGCGGTTTCTCGCCGGCGACGACGTGCTGCTGGATCGCGAGTTCTTCCTGCACGACATCGCCGCCAGCAAGGCGCATGTGGAAGGACTGGCCAACATCGGCGTGGTCAGTGCCGATGAATCGGCTGCACTGAAGCGTGAGCTGGATGCGCTCGCCGCCGATTTCGTCAGCGGCGCCTTCGTGCTGGACGAGCGCTACGAGGACGGCCATTCGGCGATCGAGGCGCGGCTCACCGAGCGCCTGGGCGATGCCGGCCGCCGCGTGCATACCGGGCGCAGCCGCAACGACCAGATCCTGGTCGCCACCCGCTTGTGGCTGAAGGACAAGCTCGCGGCGCTGGAAGGCCATTGCCGCGCCATCGCCGAAGTCTGCCTCGATCGCGCCGCGCAGCCTGTGCTGCCGCTGCCGGGCTACACCCACCTGCAGCGCGCGGTGGTGTCCTCCACCGCGATGTGGTTCGCCGGCTTCGCCGAGGGCTTCATCGACAACACGCTGCGTGCGCGGCAGACGCTGGCGCTGATCGACGCCAACCCGCTCGGCACTGCCGCTGGCTACGGCGTGAACCTGAAGCTCGATCGCGAACACACCACCGCCGCGCTCGGCTTCGCGCGCATGCAGCTCAGCCCGGTCTACGCCCAGCTCTCGCGCGGCAAGTTCGAGATGGCGGTGCTGGAGGCGATCGGCGGCGCGCTGCTCGACCTGCGCCGGCTGGCCTGGGACCTGTCGCTGTTCACCACCGCCGAATTCGCCTTCGTGCAGCTGCCGGACGAGTACACCACCGGCAGCTCGATCATGCCCAACAAGCGCAACCCCGACGTGATCGAGCTGCTGCGCGCCAGCTACGCCAGCGTGGCCGCCGCGCGCACCGAGATCGAGCAGCTGCTGTCGCTGCCGTCCGGCTACCAGCGCGACCTGCAGTTTTCCAAGGGCTCGATCTTCCACGGCGTGCGCCACGGCCTGATGGCGCTGGAGCTGGTCCCCGACCTGCTGGCACGGTTCGCGTGGAACGAAACGGCCATGCGTGCGGCGATCGAGCCGGCGATGTACGCCACCGACGTGGCCATCGAGCAGGCGGCTGCCGGCGTGCCGTTCCGCGATGCCTATCGCGCGGCAGCGGAAACCGCGGCGTCCGCGGGGCAGGGGCGCACACCGGAGGGCAGCCTTGGCGCGCGCGTCTCGCCGGGCGCCGGAGACGACCTGCGACTGGATGAACTGCGCGCGCGCCTGCGCGCCCTCGGCGACTGAAGCGGAGCGACATGGGCATGGCAACGATCGACGCGGGAAACACGCAGACCGGCCTGCCCGAACAGGCGCTGCCGCGCTGGCGCCGCGCCGTGCTGAAAGTGGGCAGCAGCCTGCTCGCCGCCGACGGTGGCGGCCTCACGCCGCGTTGCGCCGAGGCCCTGGCCGCCTTCGTCGACGCCAGCCACGCGGAGGGCCGCCAGGTGGTGCTGGTGTCTTCCGGCGCGGTGGCGGCGGGTCGCGCGCGGCTGCGCCAGCATGCACGCGATGGCGATGGGCTCGCCGCGCGCCAGGCGCTGGCCGCGCTGGGCCAGGCGCCGATGATCGCGCTGTGGCAGTCACTTTCCGCGCGGCCGGTGGCGCAGGTGCTGCTGACCCACGACGACCTGCGCAACCGACGGCGCTATCTCAACGCCCGCGCCACCCTGCGCGAGCTGCTGCAGCTCGGCGTGCTGCCGGTGGTCAACGAGAACGACACCGTATCCGTCGACGAGCTCAAGCTCGGCGACAACGACAACCTCGCCGCCATCGTGGCTGCGCTGGTCGACGCCGACCTGCTGCTGATCGCCTCCGACGTCGACGCGCTGTACAGCGCCGATCCGCGCCGCGATCCGGCGGCCGTGCCGATCCTGCACGTCGACACCTTGTCTTCCGCCGTGATGGCGATGGCCGGAGGCAGCCACGGCGGGATCGGCACCGGCGGCATGCGCACCAAGCTGGAGGCGGCCGGCAAGGCACGATCGGCCGGCATGGCGACGGCTTTGTTCGACGGTCGCAACGCGGCCACCGTGCAAGCCTTGGCACGAGGCCAGTTGCGTGGAACCCTGGTGCGCGCCCCGCGGGCACGCATGCAGGCGCGCAAGTACTGGCTGCTGCATGCGCCGGCGTCGAACGGGTGCATCCAGGTCGATGCCGGCGCCGCCGCCGCGCTGGTCCGCGGGCGCGCGTCGTTGCTGCCCGGGGGCATCGCCGCGGTGACGGGCGAGTTCCAGCGTGGCGACCTGGTCGATGTGGTCGATGGTGGCGGGCACCGCATCGCTCGCGGACTGAGCCAGTACGCCGCCGCCGAAGTGCGTCGATTACGTGGCCGGCACAGCCGCGAGATCGAGGCCTTGCTCGGTTACAGCCACGGTGCCGAAGTGATCCACCGCGATGATCTCGCGCGCGTTCCCGACAGCTGCGTGGCGGACCCGGCGTGAAGGCGCCCGCCGGTCGATGCGGCATCGTGCGGTTGCAATCGCCGGGGTCGTCGCCATGTCTTCATGGATAAGCCGCTTGCGACCCACCTGCCAGAGGACGATGACCCCGATTCGAAAGTTCCGCCAGCAAACCGTTCCCCCTTGGCGCCGCGCCGTGCTCAAGGTCGGCAGCAGCCTGCTCGCCGCCGACAGCGGCGGGCTCAGCACGCGTTACGCGCTGGGCCTGGCGCAGTTCATCGCCTCGTGCCACGCCTCCGGCCGCGAGATCGTGCTGGTTTCCTCCGGCGCGGTAGCCGCCGGGCGGCTGCTGATGCAGCATCTGCCGGAGGACACCAGCAGTGCCGCGCGCCAGGCCATGGCCGCGCTGGGGCAGACGCAGACGGTGGCGTTGTGGCAACGCCTGTTCGATCGCCCGCTGGCGCAGGTGTTGCTGACCCACGACGATCTTCGCCACCGGCGCCGCTACCTCAACGCCCGCGCCACCCTCAGCGAGCTGCTCGCCTACCACGTGATGCCGGTGGTGAACGAGAACGATACCGTGGCGGTGGACGAGCTCACCCTGGGCGACAACGACAACCTCGCCGCCATCGTCGCTGCGCTGATCGACGCCGACATGCTGCTGATCGCCACCGACATCGACGGCCTGTACACCGCCGACCCGCGCAGCGATCCGGATGCGCAGCCGGTCGATGAAGTGCATGAGCTGACCGCCGAGATCATGGGCATGGCCGGCGCCGCGGGCAGCCAGGTCGGCACCGGTGGCATGCGCACCAAGCTGGAGGCGGCCGAGAAGGCCGCGGCGGCGGGCATCCAGACCATCCTGTTCAACGGCCGCGACAGCGAGGTGGTCAACCTGCTCGGCCGCGACCTGCTGCACGGTACCTTGCTGCGCACCAGCGCCACCCGCCTGCAGGCGCGCAAGTACTGGCTGCTGCACGTGCCGGCGGTGCCCGGTTGCATCCACGTCGACGCCGGCGCCGCACGCGCGCTCAGCGACGGTGGCGCCTCGCTGCTGCCCAAGGGCGTGATCGACGCGGTCGGCGATTTTCAGCGCGGCGACATGGTCGAGATCGTCGGCGACGGCGACGACGAGCCGTTCGTGGTGGCCCGCGGCATCACCCAGTACGGCGCCGCCGAAATCAACCGCATTGCGGGCAAACATACGCGCGACATCCGCGAACGCCTCGGCTACAGCTACGGCGAGCGCGTCGTGCATCGCGACGACCTGGTCGTCACCACCGATTCCGGAGTGAGCCCATGAACGCATCCGTGCGCGACAGCGCGATCCTCTGCCAGCGCGCGGCCGTGGAGATTGCCGCGCTTTCCACCGAGGCCCGCAACGCCTTGTTGCGCTCGATGGCCGACGGGCTGCAGGCGCAGGCGCAAGCCATTCTCGCCGCCAATGCCGAGGACCTGCGCCTGGCGCGGGAGAAGGGCATCGGTGAGGCCATGCTCGACCGCCTCGCGCTGGACGAGGGCCGCGTGCAGGGCATCGCCGACGCCGTGCGCGAGGTGGCGGCGCTGCCCGATCCGGTCGGCCGGGTGACGCACCGCGAACGCTCGGAGAAAGGCTTCACGATCGAGCGCGTGCGCGTGCCGCTGGGCGTGATCGCGATGATCTACGAGGCCCGCCCCAACGTCACCGCGGATGCGGCGGCGCTGTGCCTCAAGGCCGGCAACGGGGTGATCCTGCGCGGCGGTTCGGAGGCCGTGCGCTCCAACCGCGCCATCGCGGCCTGCCTGCACGATGCCATGCGCGAGGCTGGCGTGCCGGAGGAGGCGCTGGTGCTGCTGGACGACCTGGGTCGCGAAGCGATGCTGGAGCTGGTGCAGTTGTCGGACATCGTCGACCTGGTCATCCCGCGCGGTGGCGAAGGGTTGATCCGCTTCGTCACCGAGCATGCACGCGTGCCGGTGATCAAGCACTACAAGGGTGTGTGCCACCTGTACGTCGATGCGCAGGCTGATCCGGACAAGGCCCTGGACATCCTGCTCGACGGCAAGACCTCGCGGCCCGCCGCCTGCAATGCGCTGGAGACGTTGCTGGTGCACGCCGACGCGGCCGCGACGTTCCTGCCGCGCGCGGTGGCCGCCTTGCGCGAGCGCGGGGTCGAGTTGTTCGGCGACGCACGCACGCGCGCGCTGTGCCCGTCGGTGGCGCCGGCCGGCGAAGAGGATTTCGCCGCCGAGTTCCTCAGCCTGAAGCTGGCGATCGGCGTGGTGGACAGTGTCGACCAGGCGATCGCGCACATCCGCCGCTTCGGCTCCGACCACACCGAGGTGATCGCCACCGAGGATCGCTCCACCGCCGACCGTTTCGTGCACGCACTGCGCTCCGCCGTGGTGATGGTCAACGCCTCCTCGCGCTTCAGCGACGGCGGCGAGCTGGGCCTGGGCGCCGAGATCGGCATCTCCACCACGCGCCTGCACTGGTACGGCCCGATGGGCGCCGAGGCGCTGACCATCGAGCGCTTCGTGCTGCGCGGCGATGGCCAGGTGCGGCACGCCGGCAGCCGGGCGTCCGCGGCCGACACCTGAGCCCGCTCAGCTTCGCAGCGCACGCCGCCAGTGCAGCAGGGCGCCGACGGCGACCAGCAGCCAGGCCAGCAGGCTCACGCAGAAGCCGATGTCGGCGACCGGCTGCAGCAGCGCGAGGTCGAGCGCCTGCGCCAGCGCGTTCGTGCCCACCGTGTACATGCCCAGCGGAAACACGATGTCCCAGTCGTCCACCTCGTAGCGAAGACGCACGTGGCGCATGCCGTGGCGCCACAGTTCCAGGATCGCCAGCAAGGGAATCCACCAGGTGGCGCTGGCCCAGAAGAACAGGGTGAAGCCGCGCACGAACGGTAGCAGCGCGTCCAGTGGCGGCTGCCCGGGCAGGTGCAGCACCAGCAGGCTGCCGGCCAGCGTGGTGATCGCCAGCGCGCCCATGTTGATCCAGTACGGCGGGGTGAAACCGCTGGCTCGCAGCGGCAGGAACAGCAGGCGATAGAAGATCAGCGTGATCAGGATCAGGTACAGCGCCGCGCCCACCAGGTACAGGCACAGCGCGGCGAACAGCCAGCCGAGCGCGGGTGCCGCGCCGGCGTGCGCCACCAGCAGGGTGAGCGCCACCGCCAGGGCCTGGGTCGACACCACCGCCACCAGCCAGCCGCCGTTGATGCTGCGCCGGAAGCCGGGCTTGCGCTGGCCGGTGATCACGGCGAGCAGCAGCAGGTACAGCAGGCAGGCCCAGCCGAACGCACCGAGCACGGTCAGTGCGGTCGCCCAACCCGGCAGCGACACCACCAGCATGCACTGGCTGGCCAGCACGCAACTGGCTGCGGCGATGGTGAGGAAACCCGCGCCCCGAGCAGGGTTCGCGAAGTCGTCCAGCACCTCGCGGCGGGCATGCGCCAGCCGCAAGCCGCTGGACACCAGCAGCACCACGAACGCCAGCGCATTCAGAACGAACAGCGCGCGCGCGAGCACCGGCATGCCGTGCTGGGCCGCGTCGATGGAGACGATGCCGGTGGCCATCACCAGCGCGAACGCGCCGGGGTCCAGTTTGCGGATGCTCGATGGAAGGGTACGGCTCGGCATGATCGTCCTGGCTCCGGCGAGCGGCCGTCCGGGCAACGGCCCGCGGGCGATCCGTCCGTGGATTCGCCGTGGTCGGCGCCGGTCAGCTCGACGGAGCCAGCAAACGGGTCAACTGGTCGAGCTGGGCGCGGTACTGGTCTAGCACCTGAGCGGTGATCTTTGCGTAGCGGTCGGCCTCATTCCAGCGCCGCGCCTCGATCGCCTCGCGCACGCCGGGAACGGTCTTGACGCCGTAGCCGGTGAGCATGCCGGGCGCGTAGATGAAGTGCCTGAACCACGGCCGGCCCGGCAAGCCATCGGCATCGGTCAGCGCCTGTTCCATCCGGCCCATCTGCCGGTTGATCTGGCGCAGCCGCGCGGCGGGCAGGGCAAAGCCGTCGGCGGCCTGCCGCGCGTAGGCGGTCTGGAACGCCTTCGCGCTCTGCTCCAGCTGACTGGCGGCCCGATCCAGCGGCGCCAGTTCGATCGCCGGCACGTCGGAGTCGCGCGCCGGTGGCAGCAACGGCCGGGTCGGGTCGCTGTCCAGCGTGTAGGCATGCGCGTCGAGCAAGCGGTGCTGTTGCGCCGTGGCCTTGCGCGTGGTGTCGACCAGCTTGTGCAGTTCACCGACGTAGCGGTCGAGCGTGTGGCTGAAATCGCCGAAGCGCAGCGGCAACACGTCCGCGTCGGCCATGCGCAGCACGATGTGGCCGGCCACCTTGGCCAGCGCGACGCCGTACTCGAAGGTGGGATCGCCGAAGCGGATGTAATGGTCGAACGAGTCGTAGCGCGAATGGTAGATGCCCGCGTTGTCGTCTTCGCCGCCGAAGCCCAGGTCGAGCGAGGCGATGCCGAGGTGCTCCAGGAACGGGCTGTAATCGGAGCCCGAGCCCAGCGCCTCGATCGGCAGATCCTCGCCGCTGGCCGCCAGCCTGGCGTTTGCCTTGGCCTCGGGCTTGGCCTTGGGGTCGCTGCCTTCGATCAGCATGTGCGCACGCAGGCGCTCGCCCACGCTGACATGCGTTTCCGGGTCGGTCACGCCGTCGGCGACCTGGTTGACCAGGTGCTGCAGCGAATGGCTGCCGCCGGCGCCGAGGAAGCCGCGGCCATTGGTATCCGAGTTGAGGTAGAGCACGGCCTTGGCCTGCAGCTCTTTCGCGTGCGCCTCGGCCCATTCGGTGGAGCCGAGCAGACCGGGTTCCTCGCCGTCCCAGCTGGCGTAGACCAGGGTTCGTTGCGGTCGCCATCCCTGCTTGAGCAGGCCGCCGATGGCCTTGGCCTCGGCCATCAGGGCCACGTTGCCGGCCAGCGGATCCCAGGCGCCGAACACCCAGCCATCGTGGTGGTTGCCGCGGACGATCCACTGGTCCGGCGCGCTGGCGCCCTCGATCTTCGCGATCACGTCGTAGATCGGCTTGCGCTTCCAGTCCGACAGCACGGTCAGGTGTGCCTTCGCCGTGCTCGGGCCCACGTGATAGGTCAGCGGCAGGGCACCGCGCCAGGCCGCGGGCGCCACCGGGCCGCCCAGCGATTTCAGCAGCGGGGTGGCATCGGCGTAGGAGATCGGCAGCACCGGGATCTTCAGCACGGTTTTCGCATCCTTGATCGCCAGTCGCTTCGCGCCGGGCGTGGAGCCGATGCCGGGCGTCAGCGGGTCGCCGGGATACTGCTGCATGTCCGCGACCGAGCCGCGCTGCACGCCTTCGGCCGGGCGCCAGCCGCCCTCGGGCCAGGTGTCGCCCCGGGCGTAGCCGTCGTCGTGCGGATCGGAATAGATCAGGCAACCGACCGCGCCGTGTTCCTGCGCCAGTTTCGGCTTGAGCCCGCGCCAGCCGCCGCCGTAGCGGGTGATCACGATCTTGCCGCGCACGTCGATGCCGCGGCGGGCCAGCTCCTTGTAGTCGTCCGGCATGCCGTAGTTGGCATAGACCAGCGGCGCGGTGACGTCGCCGTCGCCGCCGTAGACGTTGTAAGGCGGCAGCGCGCCAGGCAACGCCGAGCTGGCATCGCCGGCGACCGGCGGCTCGCGCAGGGTGGCGGTGAACGGTTGCGGGCCGAGCAGTTCCAGCGCGACCTTCTTCGGCGTCGGATACAGCACCTCGAAGGTCTCGATGTGCGCATCCCAGCCCCACGCGCGGAATTGCTCCAGCATGAACTCGGCATTCGCCTTGTCGTGCGGCGAGCCGACCTGGTTCGGCGTCGACGCCATCTGTTTCAGCCAGTCGCGCAGCTTGGCCGGATCAAGCTGCGCGTCGAAACGCTGCTCCAGCCCGAGTTGGGTGGCGGCATGCGCGGGGGTGAAGCCGAGCAGGTCGGGCGCCGGGGTACCGGGCTCGGCAGCTGCGGCCGTGAACGCGGCCAGCGCACCGGCCATGGCCAGCAGCACACGCGTTTTCGTTCGGGTCATGGAAGGTCCCCTTTCAGTGGCTGATGATGGGGTCGCGGCGGTCGATGCATGCGCTACGACCAGGTATTCCGTGGGGTTGGTCCGATCCCATTGTGCTCCCGTTCCGGGGCGGCGCCCCCGTGCCGGTCGACACGGGAGGTCGTCGGGACCGGCACGGCCTCGCGTGCAACCGCCGGCGCGTTGCCGCCATACTGGAGGCCACTCCACGGCAACACGGAGCGTCGCATGCGTCCTTGCTGGTTACCCGTCATCCTCGGCTGTGCATGGCTGGCCTGGCCAGGCCAGCCGGCCCACGCCCAGTCGGCGGCGCAGTGGCATGCCCGGCAGATGAACGCCATCAGGAAATCCGATGCGCTGATGCGCGAGGCCCGCAGGTATCCGAATCTGCTGGCGCAATACAAGTTTCTGCACGATGCCTACGTCGGCAACAACCACCCCGCGTTCCGGGTCATTTTCGGCCAGTACCTCAGCTCGACGCAGACCTTCGTCGGCGATTACCGGGGTGCCGCCGAAAGCTTCTCCATCAAGCAGTCGGCCGAGGCCGGTGACCGTCCCTCGCCGCTGGACGATCCTGCGTATACCGCGCAACCCGCGCTGACGGCCATCCCGGAACTGGCCAAGGGTTACCGCGCGGTCTTCTTCAATGAGGCCCACAACATCCCGCTCACCCGCACGCTGACCGTGCAGCTGCTGGCCAGGCTGCATGCCGAGGGTTTCAACTACTTTGCCGCCGAAACCGTCAATTCACGGGACATCGGGCTGCAGTCGCGCGGCTATCCGATCGACGACAGCGGCTTCTACACGGAAGAACCGATCGCCGCGGAGATGGTGCGTACCGCGCTGAGGCTGGGCTACAAGGTCATCGGCTACGACGCGCTGTCGGACGTCACCGGCGATGCCCGTCAGGCCGAACAGGCGCGCAACATCCATCGGCAGGTGTTCGCGAAAGATCCGGGCGCCAGGCTGGTGCTCGATGCCGGCTACGCGCACATCATGGAGGAAGGCGATTTCCAGGGTGGGTCGTCGATGGCCCAGTACCTGCACCGATGGTACGACCTCGACATCCTGACGGTGGAGCAGACCATGCTGTACGGGCATCCCGAGCCCACCGACGATCATCCCTACTACGCCCCGGTCATGGAGCGGCTGCACCCGAAAGAGCCGCTGGTTTTCATCGGCAAGAACGGCAAGCCCTGGTCGCTGCGCCCGGGCTACGACGTCAGCGTGTGGTTCCCTCCCGCGACCAGCCGCCGCGGCCGGCCCACGTGGGCATCGCTGGGCGGCGAGCGCGTGCCTTATTACGCCAGCGGCCAGCCCTGCAACCGCCACTACCCGTGCCTGGTCGAGGCGCGCTACGCCAGCGAGGGCGACGATGCCATTCCCGCGGATCGGCTGGTGCTCGATCCGGTGCCTCCCGACGCCGACTCCGGTGCGCGCGCGGTGACCGGCGAGGCGCCTTTCAGCGACCTCTACCTGCGTCCCGGCAAATACCGCCTGAGCTACACCGACGTGGACGGCACCCGGTTGTATTCGAGCAGCATCACCGTCGAAGCCGGTGACGACGCGAAGCAAGCCAACGGCCCCTCGCGGGATCCGAAGGCCTTGCGGGACGTTGCCTGCGAGCGCGCCAGCAAGCCCGAACCGAACTGCAAGTTGATGGGTCCCATTCCCGCGGACCGGCGGTGGTGATCCGAAAGCCCGCGATGTCGCTGCGTGCCGCCGCCGGCTCTCACCGAGTCGGCGGATCCGCAGGAGACCCACCCCGGTCCTTCGTCGACGCCTCGTTGTCGCTGCGTATCGTGACGGTTCGCGTGAACAGCCGGGTCGCGTTTGCGTCGGTGTAGCTCAGGCGGTATTTGCCGGGGCGCAGGTAGAGTTCGCCGAAGGGTACCTTGGCGTCGGTGACCACGCGTTCGCTGGACAGGGCGTTGAGCGGTACGGGATCCAGCACCATGCGGTCGGCCGGGATGGCATCGTCGCCCTCGCTGGCGTAGCGCGCCTCGACCATGCACGGGTAATGGCGATCGCAGGGTTCACCGCTGATGTAGTACGGCTTGCGCTCGCCGCCGAGGTCCAGCCAGGTGGGCCGGCCACGGCGGGTGGTCTGCGGCGGAAACCACACGCTGACGTCGTAGCCCGGGCGCAGCGACCAGGGTTTGCCATCCTTGCTGACAAAGACCAGCGGTTCCTTCGGTTGCAGCCGCTCCATGACCGGAGCGTAGTAGGGATGGTCGTCGGTGGCCTCGGGGTGGCCGTACAGCATGGTCTGCTCCACCGTCAGCACCTCGATATGGGTCAGCCGGTACAGGTGCTCGGCCATGGACATGCCGCCCTGGAAATCGCCTTCTTCCAGGATGTGGGCGTAACCGGCGTCCACCACCAGCCTGGCGTCCGGATCTTTCTTGAACACCTGTTGATAGATGTTGCGGGCCTGTTCCGCTTCACGCGCATCGCCGGTGGAGTTGGACAGCGCGTCGTAGCCGATGACCTTGTAGCCCAGCTTCAGCGCGGTGCGCACCATTTCCGCGGCGATCGGCTCTTCCGTGTAGAACCCGCTGTTGCTGGTCGGGTAGCCGCGCGACTGCAGCTTCGCATCCGTCTGATAGACGGTTTCGGCGGCGAAGTAATCGAAACCCTCGGCCCGCAGTTTCGCCAGCAACTGCACAGTCACCGTGCGCGTGAGCGGGATGTTGTGCGCCTCGTTGAAGAATACCGCGCGGTAGCCCCTGGCCAGTTGCGGGATGGCGGTCAGCGCCGGCTGGGCGGAATAGGCGGGATCGTCCAGCGGGGAAGGGCGATCGTCGGGCAGTGGTTGCTGGGCGATCGAGAACATGCGCGCGGCGTCGTCGTAATCGCCGATGAAGCTCTGATACCAGCTCAGGTACTGGCCGAAAATGACCCGGAATACGGAGTTCTTGCTGCTGAAGTAGGCGTCGCGCATGAACTGGAACTGGGCCAGCATGCCGGTGCGCCTGCTGGCCTGCTGCATGATCGCGTCGGATTTGCGCGCAGCCTCCATCTGGCGCTCCTGCCACGCCGGAATCGACTGGGCCTGCACCGGCACGGCCGGGACGGTCAGCCACGCGCCGGCGAGCGCGGCCACGATCAGGATGGAACGCATCGACGGCATGGAACGCTCCCGTGGCCTCGCGGGCGCACCGGCGGGATTCACTGCAACCGCGGGGTCGGCTGCACGGAAAGCGTACCCCAACCCCGGGCGATTGCCTGTGCCGATCGGCACCGTGGGCGGCTGTTCCGGAACAGGAGCACAATGGTGGTTCGACCAACCAGCGGAGAACGTCATGCGCCCGACCATGCTCGCTTTGTTGCTCACGCTCGCACTCCCTGCGGCTGCCCCGGCTCGGGTGCCCAACCTGCACAGCGGGGCTGTGTCCGCCGCCGTCCAGCAGGGCGTCGACGATCCGGCGCGGGCTGCGGACAGTCACGAGGATGCCCGCCGCAAGGTGGCGCTGGTGATGACCTTTGCCGAGGTCAAGCCTGGCCAGAAGGTACTCGAGCTGGTGCCGGGCAGCGGGTACTGGACGCGGGTGTTCAGCGCCATCGTCGGACCTTCCGGCCACGTCTACACCGTCTGGCCGGACGAGATGGGCAAATTCTCCGCCAAGAGCCTGGCCAACTGGCAGAAGCTGACCGCCACGCCGCATTACGCCAACGTGAGCCTGCTGCAGCAACCGGCGGCGAAATTGAACGTGCCGGTGCCGGTGGACCTGGTGTTCACCTCGCAGAACTACCATGACTACCACGACTCGTTCATGGGTCCGGTCGACATGGCCAGCTTCGACAAGCAGGTCTACGACGCGCTCAAGCCCGGCGGCCTGTTCGTGGTGATCGACCACGTCGCCCCCGCCGGCTCCGGCCTGGCCGACACCGACACCTTGCACCGCATCGATCCGGAGGTGGTCAAGCGCGAGGTCGAGGCCGCCGGCTTCGTCTTCGACGGCGAGAGCAACGCCCTGCGCAACCCCGCCGACACGCACACCACCAAGGTGTTCGACAAGTCGATACGCGGCCACACCGACCAGTTCATCTACCGGTTCCGCAAGCCGGCGAAATGACGCCACGTCGATGAAGCCCGGCGATCTCCGCCCGCCCGGCCCGGATGCCGCCGACCCCATGCCGCAGCCACCGCCGGAACCGGATGCCGCCGACTGTTGCGGCGAAGGCTGCGTACGCTGCGTCTACGACGTGCACGACGAGAAACTCGAACGCTATGAGCAGGCATTGGCGGCGTGGCGTGCCCGGCATCCGGGAGTGGACCGCTGACTTCGGCACGGCCGGCATTACCGCGCCTTTCGTGAAAGACGCGAAAATTCCGGCGTCTCCTGTGGTACATAGAGTAGATCGGCGTGCGGGTGACGCCGGATCACGGGGGGTGCGATCGGCGCATTCCATGCCAAACACATGAGGAAGTTCGATGAGTAGAGTGCAAGCGGGTTTGTTGTGGATCGTGGCCAGCGCCGTGTTCGCGTTGCCAACCTTGGGCCATGCCGTGGGCCCGGACTGGAAGGTGGTGACCGATTCGCCGAAGGCCTTCGCCAAGCAGGCAGCGGAGGTGCGCAAGGAGATTGGGCCGCGCGGCGAGTATGGCGGCATGAGCGGGAACGAGCGCACGGCGGTCAACGAAGACCTGGACAGGATCGCGGCCCTGTTGAAGAAGCGCGGCTCGGCCGGCCAGCTCAATGACAGCGAACAGGTCGACCTGATGAATGCGCAGGAGCGCATCAATGCAGTGCTGACCAAGAACGAGGGCAATCGCCTGATCTGCACGAGGGAGCAGCGTCTGGGCACGAACTTCAAGCAGAAGGTTTGCCGCACGCAGGCGGAGATCGACAACATCCGCCGCAACTCGCAAGAGGGCTTTCAGAACAGCTTGATGCAGGGTAGTGCCACCCAGGCCAAAGGCAACTAAGCCAAAACGAGGCATCTGGCTGACGCGGCGAGCTTGCCTCTGGGCCCGGCTGACGAGGCCGGGCGCTACGTTGCGGACCGCTTTGCATGCAAGCTCGCTGGACCGTAACACCTGGCGACCTGGCGGGTCGCCGGGCAGGGATCTGGACCGTGCAGGCCGGCGATTCGTCACGGCGCTGGCCTTGCATCCAGCTTCGTGCGCGTGAAAGTCGGTTTTGTCGGCATCCTGCCGGGTTTCGTCGCAAGGCGGGCGATTTTCCGGGGCGGGGCGGCTAGTCTGATTGGCGATCTCCCCAGCCTGGACGGTTGCCGTGTTCCGAAGCCTGCTGTTCTACCTCCGCCTGATCGTCGCCTGGTATCTGCTGGTGCTGCTGGCGACGTTGGCGGTGGGCTGGATCTGGTCGGGGCTGAGCAGCCTGGTGCAGTTGCTGGGCCTGGTGGTGATCGTGTTCGTGGTGATGCGCGCGCATTCGCACCTGGTGCGGGTGCGCATGATCGCCGGCAAGCTGAGCAACGCCGTGCTGGCCAGCCGGCAGCGGCGGCAGATCGAGGTGCCGTTCGAGGCGGAGGAGGCGTTCGAGCTGCTGGATGCCGCGATCCGCGGACTGCCGGGCGTCGAGCAGGTGGATTCGGCGCGCAGCCACCTGCAGATCCGCGCCACCGCGGTCTACGCCGACCCCTATGACCTGGCCCAGCTGGGGCGCTGGAATCCGATGCGCTGGATCGTCAGCCAGCGCAACCGCATCCTGGCCACGGTCAACCGCGGCGATGGCAGCAGCAGCTTCAGCCTGGTATGCGAGCCGTGCAGCGCGCCGTGGAGCGACTGGCTGCAGGTGGATGACGGCGTCAACCTGGAGAACCTCGAGGCGATCGCGCGCGCGGTGACGCTCGGCGTGGCCAGCCGCCGCCGCGGCGAGCAGGCGGCGGCCGCGCAGACGGCGACCGAGAAGGAGCTGGCCATCGCCAGGCTCAGCCTGCTGCAGGCGCAGGTGGAGCCGCACTTCCTGTACAACACGCTGGCCAGCGCACAGGTGCTGGTGCGCAGCGATCCGGCCGGGGCGGATGCGATGCTCGGTCACCTGATCCAGTACCTGCGCCACTCGCTGCCGCGCACCGATCGCGCCCTTGCCAGCCTGGGCGAGGAGCTGGAGCGCTCGCGGGCCTACCTGGCGATCCTGAAGATCCGCATGGGCGCACGCTTGAACGTGCAGATCGACGTGCCGGATGAACTGCTGGCCACGCCGCTGCCGCCGATGCTGCTGCAGACCCTGGTGGAGAATGCGATCAAGCACGGCCTGGAGCCGCGGCCCGGCGACGGCACGGTGTGGATCTTCGCGCGCCGCCAGGATGGCCGCGTGGCTGTCACCGTGGCGGACGACGGCAAGGGTTTCGACACGCAGGCCAGCGGCGCTGGCATCGGGCTGAAGAACGCGCGCGAGCGGCTGAAACTGATCTACGCCGGCCAGGCCAGCCTGGTCATCGCGGCGAATTTCCCGCACGGGGTGGCCGCCACCATCCACGTGCCGGAGCACTACAGCGAGGAGCGGGCCCATGGCTAAGGGCGTGATTGCCGAAGACGAGATCTTGTTGCGCCAGTCGCTGCGCGCGGCGCTGGAGACGGCATGGCCGCAGCTGGACATCGTCGCGGAGTGCGAGGACGGTGCCAGCGCGCTGGAGGCGATCGTCGAGCATCGGCCGGAGGTCGCCTTTCTCGACATCCGCATGCCCGGGCTCACCGGCCTGGAAGTCGCCAGCGCCGCGGCCGAGGCATGCCCGTCGACCCAGGTGGTGTTCGTCACCGCATATGACCAGTACGCCGTCGACGCGTTCGAGCGTGGCGCGATCGATTACCTGCTCAAGCCGGTCGTCCCGGAGCGGTTGCGGGCGACGGTGGAACGCGTGCAGTCGCGCACGGGTACGGAACCCTCGGCCGCAGCCTCGCTGGCCGACCTGGTCCGCCAGATCGGCAGCCGGCTGGGGCCGGCGCGGCAGCAACCGCCGTTGAGCTGGGTGACCGCCAGCGCCGGACGGGAGACGCGGCTGATCCTGCTCGACGACGTCGCCTATTTCCGCGCGGACAACAAGTACACCACAGTGGTCACCGCCGAAGGCGAGGCGCTGCTGCGCACGCCGATCCGCGAACTGCTGGAGGTGCTCGACCCGACGGTGTTCAAGCAGATCCACCGCGGCACCGTGATCAACATGAAGGCGATCGCCGGCGTCACCCGCGACGAGACCGGCAAGGGCATCGTGCGCCTGCGCGAGCGGCCGGAAACGCTCAGCGTGAGCGCGCCGTTCATGACCCTGTTCCGCAACATGTAGCCGCCATGTTCGCGCGGCTGCCCGGAGGGCGAGGCAGCGTCCCCGCGTTGGTCTGCGTGGTGCCCCCGCTGGCCGGGGTGCGGGCCTCACCGCCCGGGTTCAGGCATGCTCGGCGATGGCGGCGAAGTGCTGGGCGAGGTCGCGCTGGCACCGCGCGACCACGGCCGGCGGCATGACCCCCGGCACGCTGTGCGCCAGCTCGGATTCCGCGGGAAACTCCCCGTTTTCCACCAGCAGGCTCAGGCTGGCGAGGCCGTCGGCCACCGCCAGCGCGCGGCCCAGTGGCGAGGAGGATGCGTCGACCTCGCCCTGGCACTCGCCCAGGGCGCCGAGCACGCGCGCAGGCAGCTCCCACTGGCGGGCGGCCTGCAGCGAGAGTTCCGCGGCCAGCGTCGCGCAATGCCGCACGAAGGCAGCTGACAGTGGCGGTGGCGTGGCGCCGGACATCAGCTGGTCCAGCAGCCGCACCACCGCGCCGGTGCCGGCGTGGCGCACGATGCCGGCCAGGTAGGCTTCGAACGCGTCGCAGCCGGTAGTCCGGCCCAGCCAGGCGCAGGCGTGCGCACAGCGTTCCGCGTGGCCCCACAGGCGCCCGCCCGCGGCGTGGCCCATGCTGCCGGTGTTGCCTTGCAGGATCGGCTTCATCACGTGCTGGGTGATCACCCGGCGCAAGCCGTCCTGGCCGAGCAGCACCACCGCCTGCTGCAGGCTGCTGATCGGCTGGGCCGAGCGGTAGAACACCGTGCTGGTGGCGCGCATGACTTCGCCCACCATCAGCGGGTCGCGGCCGACCAGCTTGGCCAGCTCGGCGCCCGCCGCCTCGTCGCTCTTGAGGGTGCGCAGCAATTGCGGCAGCACGGTGGGCAGGCGTGGCAGCGTGCGCAGGTCGAAGCGTGCGCCGAGCAGTTCCAGCCGCCGCAGCAGGGCCGGTTCGGCGGCGTGGGGTTGGTCCGGGCTGGCCGGCGGCAGGCCGAGCACGAGCCGGTGGAAGCGTTCGTCGATCAGCGCCAGGGACGGCGCTTCGGTCGCGACATGGGCAGTGGCGGGCGCGGGGGTGTTGGACACGGGCGCAAGTGGTCGCGCCGCGGCGGCTTTCCGCGGAGTGATCTTTGCCTTGCGCCGCGGAAACATGCGCCGCCAAATGCTTCCCACCATGGGAACTGCCCCTTGCCCGCGCAGTGTTGTCGATGATTCGTCCCCGTTATCGGCCAGCGGGGGCGAAAGTTGAGGCGTGGTCGCGGTGCCCGCGGGAGGCTGGCAAAGGCCGCGTTTGACCCCAGATAGGAAGCTTACGTCAGCAGGACCTGCGCCATGATTCCATTTTCCATCCTCGACCTGGCCCCGATCACCGAAGGCAGCGACGCGGGCCAGGCCTTCCGCAACACGCTGGACCTGGCGCAGCTGGGCGAGCGGCTCGGCTACCGGCGCTACTGGCTGGCCGAGCACCACAACATGCCCGGCATCGCCAGCGCGGCCACCGCCGTGCTGATCGGTCATGTCGCCGCCGGCACCTCGACGATCCGCGTGGGCGCCGGCGGCATCATGCTGCCCAACCACGCGCCGTTGCAGGTGGCCGAGGCGTTCGGCACGCTGGCCTCGCTGCATCCGGGCCGCATCGACCTGGGCCTGGGGCGTGCGCCGGGCACCGACCAGCCCACGGCGCGGGCGTTGCGGCGCTACTTCGACAGCGCGGACGCGTTCCCGCAGGACGTGCTGGAGCTGCTCGGCTATTTCGAGCCGGCGCAGCCCGGCCAGCCGGTGCGCGCGGTGCCCGGCGCCGGCATCGAGGTGCCGGTGTGGCTGCTGGGGTCGAGCCTGTTCAGTGCGCGGCTGGCGGCGCAGTTGGGGCTGCCGTTCGCGTTCGCCTCGCACTTCGCGCCGGATGCGATGGACGAGGCGCTGGCGTTGTATCGGCGCAACTTCGTGCCCTCGGCGCGGTTGCAGCAGCCGTATGCGATGCTCGGCATCAACGTGGTCGCGGCCGACAGCGACGCCGAGGCGCGGCGATTGTTCACCACCCAGCAGCAGAGCTTCATCAACCTGCGTCGCGGCAAGCCCGGCCTGATCCCGCCGCCGATCGACGACATCGAGGCGTACTGGACGCCGCCGGAGAAGCTGATGGTCGAGCGCGCGCTGGCCTGCGAGGTGGTCGGCGATGCGGTCACGGTGAAGGAGGGCATCGCGGCCTTCGTGGCCCGCCACCGGCCGGACGAGTTGATGCTGACCGCCAACATCTTCGAGCACGCGGCGCGGCGGCGCTCGTTCGAGATCGCCGCGACGGCGCGCGGAGCGTGAGCCTCGCCATCGGCGCGGGCGGTGTCGGCCATAATGGGCGTTCCGTCCTGACGCATTGAAGCCACGCCGCTGATGAAAACCCCCAAGGGCCTGCAGGAACTGATCGACGACGGCGTGATAAACCAGGTGCTCCGGCCGCTCAAGAGCGGCAAGGAGGCCTCGGTGTACGTCGTGCGCTGCGGCGACGAGGTGCGGTGCGCCAAGGTCTACAAGGACATGGCCCAGCGCAGCTTCCAGGCGCGCGTGCAGTACCAGGAGGGGCGCAAGGTGCGCGGCAGCCGGCAGGCGCGCGCGATGGGCAAGGCGACCAAGTTCGGTCGCCGCGAGGCCGAGGAGGCATGGAAGAACGCCGAGGTCGACGCGCTGTACCAGCTCGCCGCCGCCGGCGTGCGCGTGCCGCGGCCGTACGGCTACTTCAACGGCGTGCTGGTGATGGAACTGGTCACCGATGCGGACGGCCATTCGGCGCCGCGGCTGGGCGAGGTCGAGCTTTCCGCCGACGAGGCGCGCGCCTACCACCGTTTCCTGATGCAGCAGGTCGCCCGCATGCTCTGCGTGGGGCTGATCCACGGCGACCTGTCCGAGTACAACGTGCTGGTCGGCCCGCACGGCCCGGTCATCATCGACCTGCCGCAGGCGGTCAGCGCGGCGGGCAACAACAGCGCGCGCACCATGCTGCGCCGTGACGTGGGCAACATCACCATCAGCCTGTCGCGCTTCGCGCCCGAGCTGCTCGACACCCACTACGGCGAGGAGATGTGGGCGCTGTACGAGCTGGGCGAACTGCACCCGGACAGCGAACTGACCGGCCGATTCGAGTTCGACGAGCACATCGCCGACGTGGACAGCGTGATGCAGTCGATCATCGACGCCCGCGAAGAGGCGATCATCCGCCAGCAGGGCAGGGAAGCCGCGGAGCGGGAATTGTAGGAAGGCGCCTTGGGTTTCGCCGTGTGACGATGACAGGCAGTGCCCGCCCTACGCTGCTGGCGGTGCACCCGTAGGGCGGGCACTGCCCGCCACGCCCCAGACCGCCTCAGGGCTTCTGGACATCCAGCAGCTCCACGTCGAACACCAGCGAGGCGTTCGGCGGAATGTCCTCGCCGGCGCCGCGCGCGCCGTAGCCCAATGCGGCGGGGATCAGCAGGGTGCGCTTGCCGCCCACGCGCATGCCGGCCACGCCCTGGTCCCAGCCGGCGATGACGTGGCCGGCGCCGAGCACGAAGGAAAACGGCTCGCCGTGGTCGCGCGAGCTGTCGAACTGGCTGCCGTGCTTGTTGCCGGCGGTCTCGTCGTACAGCCAGCCGGTGTAGTGCACGGTGACCTTGGTGCCCGCGACGGCTTCGGCGCCGGTGCCGACCTTGCTGTCGACGACGGTGAGCTTGTCCACGCTGCCGTGGGTGCGGATGGGCGCCGGCGCGGTGCAGGCGGCGAGCGAGATCAGGGCGAGCAGGGAAAGCAACCAGCGCATGGCGAAACTCCGATTGGGGCAGGTGGCGGTGCAGGTAGTGAAGCGGGTGGAGGACGAGGCCGGATCAGGCGGCGACGGTGGCTGGCGCCATGCGCACGAGCGGATCGATGGCCACCGCATCAGCGTCGTTCATCAGCTGCAACTGGCCGTCCTGGATGAGCGCCTGCAGGCGCATGCCCCGCTGCAGCAGCGTGACCAGGGCGGCGGCGGTGCCAGTGTCGATATCCAGCACGGTGAGGTTGCGGTGGCGGGCCAGGGTGCCGGCGTGGCGGTTCCACCAGGTCTCCGCCGCGTTGCCGCCGTAGCTGATCACCACGACCTGGCGCGCGCGGCCGCAGGCCTTGCGGATGCGGGTCTCGTCGGGCTGGCCGACCTCGATCCACAGCTCGATCTCGTCGGTATAGGCCTTGCGCCACAGCGCCGGCTCGTCCTCGTCGCTGAGGCCCTTGCCGAACTCCAGCCGCTCGTCGGCGTGCAGGGCGAAGGCGAGCAGGCGCACCATCAGGCGCTCCTCGGTTTCCGAGGGGTGGCGCGCCATGGTCAGCGCATGGGTCGCGTAGTAATGCCGGTCCATGTCGCTGACCTGCAGTTCGACCTTGTAGATGGTGGAGTTGAGTGCCATGCGGGCGCCGGAAGGACAACAGCCGCGCATTGTACGCGTCGGCGCGCGGGACTGCCGACGGAGTACCGCTAGACTGGCCCGATCATGCCGAATGTTCCCTTCCGCCGTGACTGCGATGCCAGCACGGTGCACTTGCCGCCGGGGCCGTGGCGAAGCGCGCTCGATGCCTTGTGCGCGCACTTTCCCGCGATCGGTCGCGCGCAATGGCTGGACCGGATCGCGCGTGGCCGCGTGCTGGACGAGCACGGCGTGGCGATCGGCGTGGACGCGCCGTACCGGGCGGGAATGCGCCTCCATTACTACCGCGAGGTGGCGGACGAGGCGGAGATTCCGTTCGCCGAGACGATCCTGCACGCCGATGAGCATCTGGTGGTGGCGGACAAGCCGCACTTCCTGCCGGTGACGCCCGCCGGCGCCTACGTCGAGCAGACGCTGTTGCGGCGGCTGATGCGGCGGCTCGGCAATCCGCAACTGGTGCCCCTGCACCGGATCGATCGCGCCACCGCAGGGCTGGTGCTGTTTTCGGCCAACCCGGCAAGCCGCGCCGCCTACCAGGCGTTGTTCCGCGAGCGCCGGATCGGGAAGTTCTACGAGGCGTGGGCCGCGCCGCTGCCCGCACGGGCGTTTCCGTGGCTGCGACGTTCGCGCATCGTCCGCGGCGAGCCGTTCTTCCGCATGCGCGAGGTTGCCGGCGAGCCCAACAGCGAAACCCGCATCGAGGTGATCGAGCGCGGTGGACCCTGCTGGCGCTACGCGTTGCATCCGGTGACCGGGCGCAAACACCAGTTGCGGATCCACATGGCGGCGCTGGGCGCGCCGATCCGCAATGACCCGCTGTATCCCGAACTGGCCGTCGCAGCCGCGGACGACTATCGACGTCCACTGAAGCTGCTGGCGCGGGAGCTGGCGTTCGTCGATCCGCTGTCGGGCGAATTCCGCCGCTTCCGCAGCGGGTTGACGCTCGGCGACGATCTCGCCTGATCGAGGTGGGGCCGGCGGGCGATGCCCGCCCTACGCCTGCACTTGTCACGATGAGCGCCCGAATGCCTACAAGGGCCAGGCGGGTCGTAGGGCGGGCACCGCCCGCCGGTCCGTGCCGCGGTGTGGCTACTCCGCCGGTGTCTTGTGCTTGTAGCGGCACAGGTCGCGGATCACGCAATGCGGGCAATCCGGCTTGCGCGCCTTGCACACGTAGCGCCCGTGCAGGATCAGCCAGTGGTGGGCGTCCTGCCTGAACTCGGCCGGGATCACCTTGAGCAGCTTGTCCTCCACCGCGCGAACGTCCTTGCCGGGCGCCAGCCCGGTGCGGTTGGCGACGCGGAAGATGTGCGTGTCCACCGCGATGGTCGGCTCGCCGAAGGCGGTGTTGAGCACCACGTTGGCGGTCTTGCGGCCCACGCCGGGCAGCGCTTCCAGCGCCTCGCGGGTACGCGGCACCTCGCCGCCATGCTGCTCGATCAGCAGCCGGCACAGCGCGATCACGTTCTTCGCCTTGGCGTTGAACAGGCCGATCGTGCTGATGTAGCGCTTCAGCCCATCCTCGCCCAGGTCGAGGATGGCCTGCGGCGTGTTCGCCACCGGGTACAACCGGCGGGTGGCCTTGTTCACGCCCACGTCGGTGGCCTGCGCCGACAGCACCACGGCCACCAGCAGCTCGAATGGGCTGGTGTAGAGCAGTTCGGTGGTGGGGTGGGGGTCGAGTTCGCGCAGGCGCGTGAACAGCTCCACCACGTCGCTGCGCTTCATGAAGACTTCTTCGCCTTCGCGCGCGCCAGCGCGGCCAGCACCGGATTGGTCGATGCGGCGGTATCGACCGCGGCCTTGCGTGCGGCCAGCTCGGCATCGCGCTCGGCGCGCTCGTGCGCCAGGCGGAGTTCACGGCGCCGGAAATGCGCGCGGGCCGCATCCGCGTGCGCCTGATCGATCTGCCCCATCGGCATCGGTACCAGTTCGATGCAATCCACCGGGCACGCCGGCACGCACAGCTCGCAACCGGTGCAATCGTCGGCGAGCACGGTGTGCATCAGTTTCGGCGCGCCGATGATGGCGTCGACCGGGCAGGCCTGGATGCATTTGGTGCAGCCGATGCAATCGGCTTCCACGATGCGCGCAAGCATGCGTGGCTTCTCGATGCCGCAGGCGGGGTCCAGCGGCAGCGGTGGCTGGCCCAGCAAGTTCGCCAGTTTCGCGATGCCGGCCGCGCCGCCGGGCGGGCAGCGGTTGATCGCCGCCTCGCCACGCGCGATCGCCTCGGCATACGGCCGGCAGCCGTGGTAGCCGCATTGCTCGCACTGCGTCTGCGGCAGCAGCGCGTCGATGCGGTCGGCCAGGACGGCGATGGGATCACTCATGCGCGGTGCGGGGTGGGCGATAATCGACGCCCATTGTCCCGCAATTGCCGATCACTTGTTGGAGTGTCGCCATGAAACCGTCGTTCCTCGCTTCCCTGTTGCTGGCTGCCGTGCTCGGTGCCGGCGGCTCGATCCTCCTGACCCATGCCGGCACGGCGCAGGCGCAATCGAGCGCCACCGCCGACACGGTGACCGTCTTCGTCGACGCCACGCTGGGTTTCCGCAAGAAGCACATGGCGAACCAGCTCACGAAATCCCACGCCGACTACGCCGCGCGCGGCTACCGCTACGTGGACATGGCGCCGTACAACGAGAACGGCGACCTGGTCGGCTTCTTCGTGACCTACACGAGGCAGTGAACGGTCCGCTGGATCGAGGGCGGGAGCGCACCGCGTGCGCTCCTGCGGGTCGCTCGCCGTAAGGCGGGCAGTGCCCGCCCTGCGTGTCAGCGCACGCTGGCGCCGGGCCTGGCGCCCTGGTCGGCATCGAGCAGGAACAGGTCGCTGCCGCCGTCGCCGGCCGAGAGGATCATGCCTTCGGACAGGCCGAAGCGCATCTTGCGCGGGGCGAGGTTGGCGATGAACACCACGTTGCGGCCGACCAGCTTTTCCGGTTCGGCATAGGCCGCGCGGATGCCGGAGAAAATCTGCCGCATGCCCAGCGCGCCGGCGTCGAGTTCGAAGCGCAGCAGCTTGTCCGAGCCCTCCACGGCTTCGCAGGCGGTGACCTTGCCGACGCGCAGGTCGAGCCTGGCGAAGTCGTCGATGGAGATGGTGCCGGGATTCGTTGCAGCAGGTTTCGGGCTGTCGTTCATGGCTTTCTTTTTGGACGGAGCGGGAGTTTCGACGGGCGAAGTGCCGAGCGATTCTTTCGAGGCCTCGACCATCGCCTCGATGCGCCTGGGATCGAGGCGGGCCAGCAGCGGCTCGAAGGTGTTGACGCGGTGGCCGTGCAGTTCGCGGCGGGCGTCGTCGAAGCTGGCGACGGGTGCGGCGAGGAATTGTTCGGCGGCTGCCACGGTGGCCGGCAGCACCGGCTTGAGCAAGCCGGACAGCAGGCGGAAGCCGTGCAGGGCCAGCGTGCAGACCTGCTGCAGTTCGGCGCGGCGGGCGTCGTCCTTGGCGATCAGCCACGGCGCCCTGGTGGCGATGTAGCCGTTGACCAGGTCGGCGATGGCGACGAAACGACGAGTCACCTCGGCGAACTCGCCGGCGTCGTACAACGCGTCGACGCCGTCGTAGTGCGACAGCAGGGTTTGCCACAGCGCCGCTTCCTCCGCCTCGAAACGGTCGGCCAGCCTGCCGTCGAAAAACTTCTGCACGAAGCCGGCGGTGCGGCTGGCGATGTTCACCCACTTGCCGATCAGGTGCGAGTTGACCCGTTCCTCGAATGCCTTGAGATCGAGGTCCACGTCGACCGGCGCCGCGCTGAGCATGGTGGCGAAGTTGTAGCGCAGGAATTCCGGGTGGATGCCGGCGTCGAGATAGGTGCGCGCCTGGATGAAGGTGCCGCGCGACTTGGACATCTTGGCGCCGTTCACCGTCAGGTAGCCGTTGACGTGCAACGCGGTGGGCGTGCGGAAACCCGCGCCATGCAGCATCGCCGGCCAGAACAGGCCGTGGAAGTTGATGATGTCCTTGCCGATGAAGTGATGCATCTCGGCGGTGCTGTCGGGGCCGAGGAAGTCGTCGAACTTCAGGCCGGTCCTGTCGCACAGCGCCTTGAAGCTGGCCAGGTAGCCGACCGGCGCATCCAGCCACACGTAGAAGAACTTGCCCGGCGCGTCGGGGATCGGGAAGCCGAAGTAGGGCGCGTCACGCGAGATGTCCCAGTCCTTCAGGCCGCCATCCAGCCATTCGCGCAGCTTGGCGGCGACGCCGCTGTCGGCCACCGGCTTGCCTTCGGTGAACTTGCCGGCGAACCAGTCGCGCAGCAGCGATTCGAACTTGCCCAACTCGAAGAAGTAGTGCTCCGAATCGCGCAGCACCGGGGTGGCGCCGGACATCACCGAATACGGGTTGATCAGGTCGGTGGGCGCATAGGTGGCGCCGCAGTTTTCGCAGTTGTCGCCGTACTGGTCCGGCGTGCCGCATTTCGGGCAGGTGCCCTTGATGTAGCGGTCCGGCAGGAACATCTGCTTCTCGGGATCGAACAGCTGCTGGATGCTGCGCCTGGCGATGCAGCCGCTGTCGCGCAGGCGCGTGTAGATCAGCGAGGCCAGCTCGCGATTCTCGTCCGAGTGGGTCGTGTGGTAGTGGTCGAAGCTGAAGTGGAAATCGCCGAAATCGGCTTCATGACCTGCCCGGATGCCAGCGATGAAGGCCTCCGGCGTCATCCCGGCCTTCTCGGCGGCCAGCATGATCGGCGTGCCGTGCGCGTCGTCCGCCGCCACGAAATGCACCTCGTTGCCCATCATCCGCTGCGCACGCACCCAGATGTCGGCCTGGATGTAGCCCAGCATGTGGCCCAGGTGCAGCGGGCCGTTGGCGTAGGGCAGGGCGTGGGTGACGAGCAGGCGACGACTCATGAGGTGCAGGGCTTTCTTGAGGGACTGCGCATTATGGCATGCGCCTCTGCAGGTATTGGCCGTCCGGATGGCCGTGTGGCGGCGCGCGTGACGCTTGCATGCGGGCTTTCTCCATCGGCGGCGCCCGCGCGATTGTGTACAGTGCCGTGTCTGGTGTTGCGGGTTTCGGAGCGCATGTGAGCAGAGTCATTTCGGCAGCCGTGGATCGCGGCGGCCTTGCACAGGCGGCGCGCGCCACGCGGTTGATCTTCCTGGTGTCGGGCATTGGCATGGCGGCGTGGGCGCCGATGGTGCCGTACGCGAAGGCCCGCCTCGGCCTGGACGATGCCTCGCTGGGCCTGGTCCTGCTGGCCTTCGGCGGTGGCTCGATGGCGGCGATGCCGCTGGTCGGCTGGCTCGCGCAGCGCTACGGCCATCGTCGGGTGATCGGCGTCGGCGGCCTGCTGCTGTGCCTGGCGCTGCCGGGGTTGGCGCTGGCGTCCACCGCCATCCCGCTGGCTGCGATCCTGCTCTGCTTCGGCATGGCGCTGGGCGCGGTCGACGTGGCGATGAACGCGCATGCGGTGGAAGTGGAGCGCCGCGCCGGGCGACCGATGATGTCGGGCTTCCATGGCCTGTTCAGCGTCGGCGGCCTGACCGGGGCGCTGGGCATGAGCGTGTTGCTGGCGTTGGGCGCGTCGTTGCCGGGCGCGGCGGTGCTGGTCGCGTTGCTGCTGGCGACGGTGGTGGTGACCCAGTGGTCGAGCCTGCTCGACGGCACCGGCGAGCGTGCGGCCAGGGCGGCCTTTGCCGTGCCGCGCGGCATCGTGCTGCTGCTGGGCCTGCTCTGTTTCATCAGCTTTCTGGCCGAGGGCGCGATGCTGGACTGGAGCGCCGTGTTCCTGCGCGAATTCCGCGGTTTCGATGCGGCCACCGCGGGTATTGGCTATGCCGGGTTCTCGGTGGCGATGGCGCTGGTTCGCCTGGTTGGCGACCGGGTGGTGACGCGTATCGGCCCGGTGCTGACGGTACGCCTGGGCGCCGGCCTGGCGGCGGCCGGTTTTCTGCTGGCGACGCTGGTGGCGTGGCCGCCGGCGGCGCTGCTCGGCTTCGTGCTGGTGGGTTTCGGCGCCGCCAACATCGTGCCGGTGATGTTCGGTGCGGCTGGCCGGCTGCCGGGCGCATCGCCGGAAATCTCGCTCGCCACGGTGACCATGCTCGGCTACGCGGGCCTGCTCAGCGGCCCGGCCCTGATCGGCTTCCTGGCCCAGGCCAGCAGCCTGGCGGTGGCGTTGGCCACGGTGGCCGGCTTGCTGCTGTTGACCGCCGCGTGCGCGCGGTGGGTGCGGGCGTAGGCGTTACACAGGAAACGCCCCGCACCGGAGGCCGGGGCGGGGCGTCGGGAGCCGGCTTGGCGGATTACCTCAGGGCTGGCGTTCCCACTCCTGCGAGCGGCCGACCCACGAGAAGCCGATGTAGCCGCGCACCTTCAGCTTCTGGCCGCCGTCGAGCATCGACAGCTTGACCTTGTAGACCTTGCCGGTCTTGGGATCGAGGATGTGGCCGCCGTCCCAGACGTCGCCGTTCTGGTGCACGCCCCACATGATGTTCAGGCCCTCGATCGGCTTGTCCTTGCGCTCGCCGTCGCATTTCTTGCACAGCGCCACCTCGCCGTCGCGGGCGATGTCCTCGGGGCTGCGGTTGAGCAGCTTGACGATGGTGGCTTTCAGTTCACCGTTTTCCTCGGTGATCTGCACGATCGACTTGGCCTTGCCGCTTTCGTCGTCGATGGTTTTCCAGTTGCCCACAGGGGTGTCATTGGCGGCCAGCGCCGAACCGGCGGCGAGCAGCAGGCAGGTGGCGAAGGCAAAACGTCGTGCTGACTTCATGGCGTCTCTCCCGTACGAAAGCGTATGGAATCGAGACTGGCGAGGTTCGGCGAGGTCGTCAAGCTGCATTGCGCCATGGCTGCCGCCGCGCCGGCGAGACGCTGATCTGTGTCAGCCGGCCGTTTGCAGCGCGCTGGCATAATGGGCGTCTCTCTCGATGACCGAACCGACATGACGCAGGCGAATGAAGCCCTGGTCCGCCAGATCCTGGGCGGGCTGACCGACACCCACACCGGCGCCCCGCTGGGCGAGGCCGTGCGCGCCGTGGGCGTCGATGGCGGCCGAGTTTCGGTGGACCTGCAACTGGGTTACCCCGCGGCCGGTGCGATCGAGGCGATCGCCGCGCGGGTGCGCGAGGCGCTGCAGGCCGATCCCGGCATCGAGTCGGCGACGGTGTCGATCACCAGCCGCATCCACGTGCACAAGGTGCAGGGCACGCTGGGGCCGCTGCCGAACGTGAAGAACATCATCGTGGTCGCCTCGGGCAAGGGTGGCGTGGGCAAGTCCACCGTGTCGGCCAACCTGGCGCTGGCATTGCAGGCCGAGGGCGCGAAGGTCGGCGTGATGGATGCCGACATCTACGGCCCCAGCCAGCCCACCATGCTCGGCGTGCACGGCAAGCCCGCCTCGCCCGATGGCAAGAGCATCCTGCCGATGCAGGCGCACGGCATGCCGGTGATGTCGATCGGTTTCCTCGTCGAGGAGGACACGCCGATGATCTGGCGCGGCCCGATGGTCACCCAGGCGATGATGCAGCTGATCACCGACACCCGCTGGGAGCAGCTCGACTACCTCGTCGTCGACCTGCCGCCGGGCACCGGCGACATCCAGCTCACGCTGTCGCAGAAGGTGCCGGTGGCCGGCGCGGTGATCGTCACCACGCCGCAGGACATCGCCCTGCTGGATGCGCGCAAGGCGCTCAAGATGTTCGAGAAGGTCGAGGTGCCGGTGCTCGGCGTGGTGGAGAACATGGCCACCCACGTGTGCTCGAACTGCGGCCACGAGGAGAACATCTTCGGCGAAGGCGGCGGCGAGCGCATGGCCACGCAGTACGGCGCGGCCTATCTCGGTTCGCTGCCGCTGGACATCCGCATCCGCGAGCAGGCCGACGGCGGCAACCCCTCGGTGGCGGCGATGCCGGATTCGGACATCGCGGCGCGTTACCGCGAGATCGCGCGCAACGCCGCCGGCCGGTTGTCGCGCCAGCCGCGCAACAAGTCGCTGGGGCTGGGCAAGATCGTGGTGCAGGGCGTGCCTTCTGCATGACGGCGCCACGGCGCGTGCTCTGCCTGTGCGGCAGCCTGCGTCGGGTGTCGTCGAATCGCGCCGCGCTGGAAGCCGCCCGGCAATTGGCGCCGGAAACGCTCGAGCTGACCTTGTACGACGGCCTGGGCGGCTTGCCGCTGTTCGATCCGGACGACGATGCCGAGCCGTTGCCGCGGTCGGTGCTGGAGCTGCGGGCCGCCGTCGGCCGCGCCGAAGCCTTGCTGGTCGCCTGTCCCGAGTACGCCCACGGCGTGCCCGGCGCGTTCAAGAACCTGCTCGACTGGCTGGTCGGCAGCCTGGAGTTTCCGGGCAAGCCGGTGCTGCTGCTGAACACCGCCGCACGCGGTTCGTACCATGCGCAGGAGGCGCTGGCCGAGATCCTCTTCACCATGTCGGCCCAGTTGCTGGCGGCGCGGCCCATGCCGGTGGCGCTGCCCGGGGCCGGCTGCACGGCGGCGCAGGTGCTGGCCAGCGCGGAACGCTGCGCGGAATTGCGCGCAGCGCTGGATGTCCTTGCCGATATTCCGCGCCCATCGTAGGAGCCGGCCGCGGGCGATGCCTTGAAAGCCGGGATTCGGGATTTGCGATTCGGGATGCGCAAACGCATCGCCCGCGAGCGGGCTCCTGCGGGTGGCGGACCCGGCCGGCTGGCGCGGTGGCGTCCCGACCATGTATTTTTGCCGCTTTGCGCCCGGCCTGACGGGCGCAATACCACCGACCGGAGACAGCGTGAGCATCAAACCCGACAAGTGGATCCGTCGCATGGCCGAGAGCCAGGGCATGATCGAGCCGTTCGAGCCGGGCCAGGTCAAGTTGCGCGAGGGCAACAAGCTGATCTCCTACGGCACCTCCAGCTACGGCTACGACGTGCGCTGCGCGCGCGAGTTCAAGATCTTCACCAACATCAACTCCACCATCGTCGACCCGAAGTCGTTCGATCCGTCGAGCTTCGTCGACGTGGAGGCGGACGTATGCATCATCCCGCCGAACTCGTTCGCGCTGGCGCGCACGGTCGAGTACTTCCGCATCCCGCGCAAGGTGCTCACGATCTGCCTCGGCAAGAGCACCTACGCGCGCTGCGGCATCATCGTCAACGTGACGCCGCTGGAGCCGGAGTGGGAGGGCCACGTGACGCTGGAGTTCTCCAACACCACGCCGCTGCCGGCGAAAATCTACGCCAACGAGGGCGTCGCGCAGATGCTGTTCCTCGAGTCGGACGAGGAGTGCGAGACCAGCTACAAGGACCGCGGCGGCAAGTACCAGGGCCAGCAGGGCGTGACCCTGCCGCGTACCTGAGCGCAGGTTCCCGCGATCACGCCCGCGCCGCGCCGGGCTGCTAGACTCCACCGTTGCCCGAAACGCCCTGTCTGGAGAGCCGCATGAGCCGAATGTCCACCCTGCTTGTCCGCATGTCCGCCGCGATCATGCTGGGCAGCGTCCTGCTGCTGGCCGGTTGCCATCGCAACCAGGTCAAGCACGAGCAAAGCCTGGCGGCGTCGATGAAGGGTCAGTTCGACCTCACCCTGCAGGCTTACAAGGACGGCCAGTTCCTGCTCGATGGCGGGGTGCTTTCGGCGGTGGACGTGGGCAGCCATTTCGCCTACCTGCGCGACCAGGGCCACTTGCCCAAGAAGGTGCTGCTGATCGACAGCGACGATGCCAAGGTCGGCAAGAAGCATCTGCAATACCTGGCGCGGATGGCGATCGACTACCACTTCGGCGCCTATTTCTTCGACAGCAAGGGCCGCCTCACCGAGATCAGCCCGGTCGACGTCAAGGCCCGCAAGCTCGAGGATTACCACAAGCCCGAGCGGCAGCCGGAAAGCGACCAGGGCACGGACGCCAGCGGTCGCTCGTACGACGCGGCGGGGCACTGATCCGGGCGGCCATCCGCTCGCGCAATGAAAAAAAGCCCGTGGCGCGAGCCGTGGGCTTTTTCGTGGACGAAACCGGGCTCGGTTTTCAGTCGAGCGCGCCCGCGCCGCGGCGGATGTCGCGCGGCGTGACGGCCGCCACCCTCAACGCGATCTCCAGGCCGCGCACCATCTCCCCCAGCGCCATGCTGGCGGCGCCATGCCGCGATGCGGCCTGCAGCGGCAGCCAGGGGATGTGGATGAAGCCGGCGCGCACGCCGCGCTTGCGCGCGGTCCAGTGCAGCATGGCGTAGGCGAGGTGGTTGCACACGTACGTCCCCGCCGTCTGCGACAACGCCGCCGGCACGCCGGCCTCGTGCAGCGCCGCCAGCATCGCCTTCAGCGGCAGGGTGCTGAAGTAGGCCGCGGGCGCGCCGGCGATCACCGGCTCGTCGATGGGTTGGGCGCCGGCGTTGTCGGGAATCCGCGCGTCCTGCAGGTTGATCGCCACGCGCTCCAGCGACAACTGTGCGCGCCCGCCGGCCTGGCCCACGCCCAGCACGATCGCCGGTGCCGTCTCGCGCAGCGCAGCCTTGAGCAGGCGCAACGAGGCGGCGAACTCGGTCGGGATCTGCCGCGCCACCACCCGATGCCCGCCGATGCGCCGCCCGTGCAGCGCGCGCGCGGCCTCCCACGAGGGGTTGATCGTCTCGCCGCCGAACGGGTCGAAGCCGGTCAGCAGGATGCGTGGCAGGGTCTTGCTCATCGGGCCTCGCGCCTTCAACGAAACACCAGCAGCCACATCATCATGAAGGTGCTGGCGAAGATCCACAGTGCGCTCCAGGCCTGCGCCTTGATCACGCCGTAGGGGTTGCGCAGTTCCAGCAGCGCCGCCGGCACCAGGTTGAAGTCCGCCGCCATCGGCGTCAGCAGGGTACCGCAGTAGCCGCACAGCATGCCCATCGCGCCGAGGATGGCCGGGTGCGCACCGTGCTGCTGGATCAGCAGTGGCAGGCCGATGCCGGCCATCATCACCGGGAACGCGGCGAACGCATTGCCCATGATCACGGTGAACAGCACCATGCCCAGCGCGAACACCGCCAGTGCCGCGGTGGCGTTGCCGGTGGGCAGGAAATCGGTGGCGATCGCGGCGATCGCCGCGCCCACGCCGCTTTGCGTGAACACCTGGCCCAGCGCGGCCAGCAGCAGCGGCAGCAGGGCGGCCCAGCCGATCGCGTCGAGCAATCGCCGGCCTTCGGCCACCCCTTCGCGCAGCGGCGTGCGCGCCACTCGCGCGGCGGCCAGCAGGGCGATCACGCAAGCCAGCGCCAGCCCGGTCAGTGTCATCTGCGATGGGGCGAACAACGCGAAGTCGCCGACCACCAGATAGCCGCCGAACAGCGCCACCAGCAAGGTCACCAGCGGAATCAGCAGGGCCGGGCCGAACAGCCGGTGGCCGAGCGCGATCGCCGACTGCAGGCGTTGCTCGGCCGTGCGGTTTTCCGGATGCGCCTGGCGGCGCAGCCGCGGCGCCAGGCCGGCCAGCGCGATCACGCCGATGCCGGCGACCTGCGCCGGCAGGGCGTTGCCGGCCGCCGACTGCGCCAGGATGAAATCGCCGGCGCCGAACAGCAGCCCCAGCACGATCCAGAACGCGGCATGCCAGCGGTGCCCGTCGCGCAGGTTGCGCCAGCCGCTGTAGAGCAGAAACGCCGCGATCAGCCAGTACGCCTGTTCGATGCGCAGCATGCTCAGGCGCCCCGCGCGCGGTCCGCCGCGGCGCGTCGTTGCAGGCGGCGCTGGTACAGCCAGATGCGCACCGACTGGATGACGAACGCCGCCACCGCCGTGGGCAGCGCCCACAGCGCGATCGCCAGCGGGCTCAGCTCGATGCCGTGCTGGGCGTAGAAGCCCTGGATCAGCAGCACCGCGCCCAGCGCGATGAACACGTCCTCGCCGAAGAAACGGCCGATGTTGTCGGTGGCCGCGGCGACCGCGCGCAGCTCCTCGCGATCGTCCTGGTCCAGCCCGGGCAGGATCTTCTGCGCCGCGGCCTCGCCCATCGGGGCCAGCAGCGGGCGTACCGTCTGCGCCGCGCCGGCCACGCCGGTAAGGCCCATCGTGGCCAGCAACTGGCGCAGCAGCAGGTAGCCCACCAGCAGCCGCGCCAGGGTGAGGTTCTGCAATCGCGCCATCCAGCGTTGCGCATGTTCGCGCAGGCCGGCGCGTTCGAGCAGGCCGATCGCCGGCAGGGTCAGCACGAACAGCAGCAGCATGCGCTGCGATACGAAACTGTTGCCCAGCAGGGCGAGCAGGTCGGCCACCGACAGACCCGCCAGCAGTCCGCTCACCAGCGCCGCCGCCACCACCACCGGCACCGCGTTGAAGCGCAGCGCGAAGCCGACCACGATCACCGCCACGCCGAGCAGGGGCCAGTAATTCATGCCTCACCCGGTGCGGCGATGCGTACCCCGGCCGCTTCCAGCCCGCTGCGCAGGCTGCGCGCCAGGCGCACCGCGTGGACGCCGTCGCCGTGCAGGCACAAGGTGTCGGCGCGCAGCTCGATGCGGCTGCCGTCGGTGGCGGTCACGGCACCGTCGAGGGCGATCTGCAGCGCCTGTGCGGTGGCAAGTTCGGCATCGTCGATCACCGCGCCCGGCTCGCTGCGTGGCTGCAGTGTGCCGTCGGCCCGATAGCGACGGTCGGCGAAGGCTTCGGCCACCACGGTGAGGCCTTGCGCCGCGCCCGCGTCGACCAGGGCCGAGCCGCCCAGGCCGAACAGGCGCAGGCGCGAGTCGAACCGGCACACCGCCGCGGCGATCGCGTCGGCCAGCGCGCGATCGCGCGCAGCCATGCTGTACAGCGCGCCATGCGGCTTGACGTGGCTCAGCCGGGCGCCGGCGGCGCGGGCAAAACCGTGCAGCGCGCCGAGCTGGTACAGCGTCATGGCGTGTGCCTCGGCCGGGGTCACGCGCATCTCGCGGCGGCCGAAGCCCTGCAGGTCGGGCAACGAGACGTGGGCACCGATCGCCACGCCGCGCTCCATCGCCGCGGTTACCGCCTGCTGCATGGTCATGAAATCGCCGGCATGGAAGCCGCAAGCGAGGTTGGCCGAGCTGACCACGTCCAGCAACGCGGCGTCCTCGCCCATCTGCCAGGGACCGAACGATTCGCCAAGATCGCAATTGAGGTCGATGCGCGTCATGCGGGGCCAGTCATGCGAGGGAGGAATCCGTGGTGTTGCAGTCGTCGTTCGACCTGCCGGCACAAGGCATCGAGTGCCTGCTCGCGGCGCCTCAGGCGATCCGCGGCCTGCTCCAGTGTGCCATGGCGAAAGCATACGGGATCGCCGGGTCGGCGTTGCGCCAGACGCGCCAGGTCCACCGTGGCGAGCTGGCCGATGCGCGGATAGCCGCCGGTGACCGGCGCCTCGGCCATCAGCACGATCGGCTGGCCCGACGGCGGCAGTTGCACGGTGCCGGGCAGGCTCGCCTCGGAGATCAGCTCCAGCGGTGCGCGCAGCTGCAGGCGCGCGCCGTCGAGGCGGCTGGCGGTGCGGTTGCTGTCGCTGGCGACGCGGAACGTACCGGCGTGCAGTGCTTGCCGTGAGGCCTCGTCGAGCTGCGCGTGGTGGCTGCCGGGCAACAGCATGAGCGGCGACTGCGCGAAGTCGAACCATGGCTGCGGATCGAGTCGCCACGGCAGGGCGTGGGCACGTCCCGACGGCGCCGCGCTGCTGGCCGAGTCTCCGACCGGCAGCATGTCGCCGGCCTGCAGCGCGCGACCGAGCCCGGCGTGCAGGTCGCTGCTGCGGCTGCCCAGCACGGCGGCCACATCGAAACCGCCGCGCACGGCCAGGTAACTGCGGCAGCCGGCGGCCATGCGGCCCAGTTGCAGCACGCTGCCGGCGGGCAGCCAGCAGGCCGCCCACGTCGGCAAGTCGGTGTCGTCGACCCGGGCAGCGATCGGCGCACCGGTGATCGCGATCCACGCCGCGCGCTCGAAGCGCAGGGTCGGGCCGAGCAGGGTGCATTCGAACGCCGCCTCGTCGCCGCGGTTGCCGACCAGCGCGTTGGCCAGGCGCCAGGCCGGCAGGTCCATCGCGCCGGCGCGGCCCACGCCGATCGCTGCATGGCCGGGACGGCCGCGATCCTGCAGCGTGCCGAGCAGGCCGGGCTTGAGCACGCGCACGCTCATGGCCGGGAGCTCGCTTCGAGGTCGGCGAACTCTTCCATGCCGATCACGCGGAAGCGCACGCGGTCGCCGGCGGCCAGCAGGGAAGGTTCGCTCGCGTCCGCGTCGAACAGGCGCAGCGGCGTGCGCCCGATCAGGTGCCAGCCGCCCGGCAGTGCGGCCGGATAGATGCCGGTCTGCAGGCCGCCGATCGCCACGCTGCCGGCGGGTACGCGTGGACGCGGATCGCGCCGGCGTGGCATCGCCAGCGCGGGATCGAGTCCCAGCAGGTAGGGAAAGCCGGGCGCGAAGCCGAGCATCGCCACGCGGTAGCCGGCGGCGGTGTGCCGCGCCACGACGGCTTCGTCCGACAGACCCAGGTGCTGCGCCAGCGCGTGCAGGTCCATCCCGTGGGAACCGCCGTAGCACACCGGGATCTCGTGGGTGCGGCAAGCACTGGTAAGCGCCGGCCCGGTTTGCAGCGCAGCGCGTGCGGCCTGTTCCACGCGCTGGTGCGCACTGGCCGCATCGTCGCCTTGCCACGCCGCGAGCTCGAAGCGCAACAGCACGCTGGCATAGGCGGGCACGCATTCCAGCGACGGCAGATCGCGCAACGCGGCGACGGCGGCATGCACGCGATCGTTGAGCGCGGGCTCGATGCGATCGCCGAAGCGCAGTAGCAGCGCATCCTCGGCCAGCGGCTCGAACTGGATCGCTGCGGCCGGCACGCTAACCGGGTGCCGCCAAAGCTTGCCGCAGCGCGGCCATCCGCTCGTGCAGCACGCCTTCGGCACAGGGCTCGCGCTGGCCATGACCCCACACCGGGCCGGGCCAGCCCGCATCGCCTTCCCGACGTGCCACCACGTGCACGTGCAACTGCCGCACGATGTTGCCCAGCGCGCCCAGGTTGAGCTTGTCGCAGGGCATGGTCGCGCGCAGCGCCGCGGCGGCGCGGTTCACCTCGTGCCAAAGCGTGGCCTGCTCGCCTTCACCCAGATCGGCGATCTCGACCAGGCCGTCGCGGCGCGGTACCAGCACCAGCCAGGCGTAGCGCGCATCGTCCATCAGGCGCACGTCGCACAGCGGCAGCGAGGCGAGCAGGCGCGTGTCGGCGGCCAGCCGCGGATCGAGGGTGAAGGCGTCGCTCATGTGCCGGCCAGGTGCTTGTCGAAGAAGGCCAGCGTGCGTTGCAGCGCCAGCCTGGCGCTGGCCTCGTGGTAGGCTTTGCTGCCGTCGCGGTTGAAGGCGTGGTCCGCCGGATAGGTGAAGACTTCCATCTGCGGCAGCGCCACGCGATGTTTCTCCACCATCTCCGGCGTGATGTGCTGGTCCTTCTCGCCGAAGTGGAACATCACCGGCGCCTTGGGTACTTCGTGCAGGAAGGGCAGGTTGCGCGCGCCGTAATAGCTCACCGACGGCAGCCCCAGGCGCAGCGCGGCGAGCAGGGCGACGGTGCCGCCCCAGCAGTAGCCGACCGTGCCGATGTTCCCCGCCGAGGAAATGGCCTCGGCGGCGCTGGCGACGTCCTCCACCGCACGGTCCAGCCCCAGTTCGTTGACCAGGTTGCGGCCCTTGTTGGTGCCCAGCTGGTCATAGGCCAGCTCCACGCCGCTTTCGAGGTGGTCGAAGAAAGCCGGCGCGATCGCGGTGTAGCCGAGCGAAGCGAAGTGGTCGACCACGCGGCGGATGTGCGCGGTGACCCCGTAGATTTCCTGGATCACCACCAGGCCGCCCTTGGGCTTGCCCTCGGCGGTGGCCATGTAGGCACCGATGCAGTGGGTGCCGCCGGTGGGGATGGTGATGTCCTGGCCCATGACGCTGCCTCGATGAGTTCGTGATGCGCCGATGGTAACCGCAGCGGCGAGAGTGCGGCCGTCACGTATAATCGCCGGTTTACGCGCCTCTCCCGGTAGCCGCCCGCCATGCCCCAGCCCGCCCCCAAGATCGGCTTCGTCAGCCTCGGCTGCCCCAAGGCGCTGGTCGATTCCGAACGCATCCTCACCCAGCTCAAGGTCGAGGGTTACCAGATCGTGCCGAGCTACGGCGAGGCCGACGCGGTGGTGGTGAACACCTGCGGCTTCATCGACGCGGCGGTGCAGGAGTCGCTGGATTCGATCGGCACGGCGCTCAACGAGAACGGCAAGGTGATCGTTACCGGCTGCCTCGGCAAGCGCGCCGAGCTGATCCGCGAGGCGTATCCCGACGTGCTCTCGATCAGCGGCCCGCAGGACTACGCCAGCGTGATGAGCGCGGTGCACGAGGCGCTGCCGCCGAAGCGCAACAAGTTCCTCGACATCGTGCCCGATACGGGGGTCAAGCTCACCCCGAAGCACTACGCCTACCTCAAGATTTCCGAAGGCTGCAACCACCGCTGCAGCTTCTGCATCATCCCGTCGATGCGCGGCAACCTGGTCTCGCGCCCGGTCGACGAGGTGCTGGTCGAGGCGGAGAAGCTGGTCAAGGGCGGCGTGAAGGAATTGCTGGTGATCTCGCAGGACACCAGTGCTTATGGCGTCGACGTGAAATACGCCGAGCGCACGTGGCGCGGGAAAAGCTACCGCACGCGCATGACCGAGCTGTGCGAAGGCCTGTCGGAACTCGGCGCGTGGACGCGTCTGCACTACGTCTACCCGTACCCGCACGTGGATGAGCTGATGCCGCTGATGGCGGACGGAAAAATCCTGCCGTACCTGGACATCCCGTTCCAGCACGCCAGTCCGCGCATCCTGAAATTGATGAAGCGCCCGGGCAATATCGACAAGACGCTGGAACGCATCCGCAACTGGCGCACGCTGGTGCCGGACCTCACCATTCGCAGCACCTTCATCGTCGGCTTCCCGGGCGAAACGGATGCCGAGTTCGAGGAGCTGCTGGACTTCCTGCGCGAGGCCGAACTGGACCGCGTGGGCGCCTTCGCCTACTCGCCGGTGGATGGCGCCAGGGCCAACGAGCTGCCCGGCGCGGTTTCCGAGGAGCTGAAGGAGGACCGGCTCGAACAGTTCATGGCAGTGCAGGCGGAGATCTCCGCCGCCAAGCTGCAGCGCAAGATCGGCCGCACGCTCAAGGTGCTGGTGGACGAGGCGGACGGCGGCGGCGCCGTGGCACGCTCCGCCGCCGATGCGCCGGAGATCGACGGCAGCGTGCTGATCGCCGACGGCCAGGGCCTCAAGCCCGGCCAGTTCGTGGACGTGGTGGTCGAGGCGGCCAGCGAGCACGACCTGCACGCGCGCCTCGCGCATCCGGCGCTGAAGATCGTGTAGCGAGCCATGCGCTACGTGGCACCGGCCCGTGACGCGGTCGATCCGCTGGTGTTCCGGCGGATGCCGCTCACGGCATGGCGTGAGTACGCCGGCCTGACCGAAGGCCGCGACTGGCCGGCCATCGACGCGCTCAACGCCATCCGCCCGGCGGGCATGCGCGAGCGCTTCGTGGTGCAGGCCCGCGAGTTGCTCGCCGACGGCATGCACTACGAGCAGCGCATCGCCGACCGCGGCCTCATCGCCACTCGCGAGCGCAACTGGCATGACCTGTTCAATGCGCTGGTCTGGTTGCGCCACCCGGCACTCAAGCGCGCGCTCAATGCACGGCAGGTGGCCGGGATTGCCTGCATGGGCACGAAGCAGCGCTCGCGCGCGCAATGCGCGCTGACCCATTTCGACGAGGCGGGCGTGGTGGTTGCATTGCGCGACCAGTCGCTGCTGCCGCTGTGGGATGCGCACGACTGGCATGGCCTGTTCTGGCGCGAGCGCGACGCGTGGCTGGATGGCCGCATCCATGTCGAGGTGTTCGGCCATGCCTTGCTCGAACATGCGCTGACCCCGGCCCAATTGCTGGTGGGCAAGGCGCTGGTGGTCGCCGGGCCACTGCTGTCGGCTGCCGAGGCTCGCGAAACCTGCGCGCGGGCCATCGGCGACGGCGTTGCGCTCCGCGATCCGCTGGATCTGCGTCCCTTGCCGCTGGCCGGTGTGCCCGGCTGGCATCCGGGCAGCACGCGGGACATGTTCTTCCGCGAGGCGGCATGCTTCCGGCCGGTGCGGGCGGGGCGCAGTTATCCGCCACCGTTGGCCTGAGGCGCCGGGAGCGCCGGCATGCGCATCCGGGGCGGCGGCCGCGGCGGCGCCGGGCCTGCCCCGCGCGCTTGCCGGATCGGTCGATCCCGACTATATACAAGCCACCGGGGAGCGGGGCTCGAAGGAGCAGGGCATTGGATATCGCGGGTTTGCGGCGACGCCATGGGCGTCGCGAACGTGGCGTGGCGTGGATGCTTGCGGCCCTGCTCGCCCAGGGCCTGCTGCTCGCCTGCGGCCATGCGCGGGCGGCGCAGGCGTCGGCGCCGGTCGAGCCGATCCGCTTCGGCATCCTGCCGATCGGCAGCGCGGCCGAATCGCTGGAGCAATGGCGGCCGCTGCTGGACGACTTGCGCAAGCAGCTGGGCCACCCGGTGACCACCGTGTCGGTGGGCAGCTACGCCGGCCTGTCCGACGCGATCGGTGCGCAGCGGGTGGACGTGGCCTTTCTCTCCGGCAAGCTTGCCGTGGAGGCGGTGACACACCAGCGCATGCAGGTGTTCGCCCAGTTCGTGCGCAACGACGGCGTCAGCGGCAACGTCGCCATGCTGGTGGTGCGCAGTGACAGCCCGATCCGCGACCTCGACGACCTGCTGTCGAAACCGGGGAACGGCTGGCGTTACGCACGCAGCGAACATCTTTCGGTCACCGGCTACACGGCGCCGGAAGCCTACGTGTTCGCGCCGCGCGGCCTCAACTCCGACACCTATTTCGCCAGCGTGCGGGTGGGCGACCACCAGAGCAACCTGCTCGCCGTGGTCAACCGCGAAGTGGACGTGGCCAGCAGCAACAACCCGGACATGGACCTGTTCCGGCGCAACTTCCCGCGCGAGGCCGCGCAACTGCGGGTGATCTGGCGCTCGCGGCTGATTCCCTCCGGCGTGCTGGTGGTCCGCGAGGGCATGCCCGAGTCGTTGCGCCACAAGCTGACGGCGTTCCTGCTGGCCTACGGCAAGGCGCCTGGTGAAGTCGGCGAACACCAGCGCGAGCGGCTGGCGCGGATCCCGGACCTGGGCGGCTTCGCGGCGGAGACCAACCACGTATTGCAGCCGTTCGTGGACATGCAATACACCTTGCTGCGGCAGCAGGCGGAGCAGGGCCGGTGGGTCAGCCCGCAGGCCCGGCAGGCAAGGCTGGCGCAGATCGAGGACAACCATCGACGTACCCTGGAGCTGCTGGAGCCGCATTGATGCCGCGGCCGCGTCAGGTTCCCTCGTAATCCACCGCCAGCACCGCAAACTCCGCGCGCCCACCCGGAAGCTCGGCGGCAAACTCGTCGTCGACGCGCTTTTTCAGCACGGCGCGCGCCAGCGGCGAGTCGATGCTGATCCAGCCGCGTTTCGCGTCGGTTTCGTCCGGGCCCACGATGCGGTAGCGGTGGGTTTCGCCGGTGGCCACGTTTTCCAGCTCGATGCGGGCGCCGAAGAACACGGCGCGGCGATCGCCCGGCGCGCCTTCGGCGACCTTCAGTGCGGGGATGCGTTTGCTGAGGTAGCGCGCGCGGCGATCGATCTCGCCGAGCTGCTTCTTGCGATAGGTGTATTCGGCATTCTCCGAGCGGTCGCCTTCGGCGGCGGCCGCGGCGAGGGCCTTCACCACTTCCGGGCGCAAGACGTGCCACAGGTGGTCGAGTTCGGCCTTGAGCCGCTCGAAGCCCTCGCGGGTGATGATCGCGGTGGAGCCGGGCGAGGGCGGACGCCAGCGGCTCATGACGGGCTGGCCAGTTGTCGCCGCTGCGCGTCGATCTCCTCGCGCAAAGGATGCTCGGGCCATGCCGCGATCAGCCGGTCGAGCAGCGCCGCCGCACTGGCGTGCTGGTCGGCATGGGCGGCCAACGCGCGTGCGGCCAGCAGGCCGTAATGCGGCGCCTGCGGATCGCGCGGCCAGTGCGCGACGTAGCCCTGGCCCAGGTGGATGGCGAGGCGGCTCATGCCGATGCGCGCGGCAAGATCGGCCAGGACGCCGCAGGTCCGCGGGTCGTCGGGGACGAAGCCGGCGTCGATGCCGATGCATTCCTGCAGCACGCCGAGTGCGCGCCGAAGTTCGTTCTGGGCGATCAGCGCGGCGATCCAGATCTGGCCGTGCACCAGCAGGTCGTCGCGCAAGCTTTGCCGCTGCAGCAGCTCGCGATAGAACTGATGCACGGCCGGTGGTGCCGCGCGCTCGCGCAGGCGGCCGGCGAGTTGCCGCAAGGCAGCCATCGGATCATCGGCGGCTTGCTGGCGCGCCGCTTCGACCAGTTCGTCATCGGCATCCTGGCCGGAAGCCCTGGCCAACGCCGGCGCTTCGGGCGTCATGCCGAAGTGCTCGTGGCGCTGGTGGATCATCGCGCCCATGAGATGAAACGCGAGCACGATCAGATAGGTGTAGGCGAACGCGAACAGCGGCAATGCGAGCACCCGCGGCAGCTGCGCGGTGGCGACCGAGGCGACCACGACCAGGATGCCAAGGAGCAGGTTGATCGCCACGGGAACCAGGTAGGCGGCACCAAACGCACCCATCACGCGCAGCCAGTTGAGCGGATTGATGGCCAGCGCGAGGTTGCCGTCGAACGCCAGCGACATGTCGATCGCCGGCAACACCAGGGCTGCCAGAATCAGCACCGGCCACAGCAGGCGCGGGAAGAACACGATGGACACCACGCACAACGCAACCACCAGCAGGTGGACGGCGGTGAGTCCCCAGCCGCTGCTGTTGCCATCGGTGCCGACATCGGGCGGATCGGCGTAGCCGTTGGCGGTGTGCTGCATGCACTCGGCGGCATAGCGCCAGGTGGCGGCCCAGACCAGGACGATGGCCAGCAAGCCGACATAGCCGGGCAGCAAGCCGACGTAGTGGATCAGTGCCAGCGCCACGCAGGTGGGCAGGGCGGCGCCACGCAACGGGTAGCCGAAGCCGTCCCGCAGGCGCTGGGCAAATGGCGTGTCGGGGGCGACGATCTCGACGCGTGGCATCAGAAAAGGCTCTCGCTCAGCGCTTGCCGCCGAAGATGCCACCCAGCACCCCGCGCAGGATCTGCCGGCCGAGCTGGCTGCCCGCGGTGCGCGCCATCTGCTTGCCCATCGTCTCAATCATCCCCTGGCGGCGCCTGGTGCCGAACAGCGCGTCATGGATGGCGCCGCCCCAGCCCCCTTCCGCTTCCTTTGCAGCAGCACCCCTGGCCGGCGCGTCGGCCGCCACGGTGGCGGCGTCGGCGGCCTTGTCCTCGGCGCGCCTGGCCAGCATCTCGGCGGCCGATTCGCGGTTGATCGCGGTGTCGTACTTGCCGCCCACCGGCGAGCGCTGGCGGATGATGCTGCGCTCGGCGTCGGTGATCGCGCCGATGCGGCAGCACGGCGTGGTCACCAGCACCTGTTCCACTGGCGTGGGCACGCCGCCGCTGGCCAGGGTCGAGGCCAGCGCCTCGCCCACGCCGAGCCTGGTGATCGCCTCGGTGACGTCGAGCTTCGGGTTGGCGACGAAGGTTTCCGCCGCCGCCTTCACTGCCTTCTGGTCGCGTGGGGTGAACGCGCGCAAGGCGTGCTGGATGCGGTTGCCGAGCTGGCCCAGGATGTTGCCGGGCACGTCGTCGGGGTTCTGCGAGCAGAAGTACACGCCCACGCCCTTGGAGCGGATCAGCCGCACCACCTGTTCCACCCGCTGCAGCAGAGCCGGCGAGGCATCGTCGAACAGCAGGTGCGCCTCGTCGAAGAAGAACACCATCTTCGGCTGGTCGAGGTCGCCCACTTCGGGCAGCTGCTCGAACAGCTCGGACAGCAGCCACAGCAGGAAGGTGGAGTACAGCCGCGGCTTCAGGATCAGCTGGTCGGCGGCCAGCACGTTGATGATGCCGCGGCCGCTCATGTCCTGGCGCATCAGGTCGGCCAGCTCCAGCGCCGGCTCGCCGAAGAACTGGTCGGCGCCGTCGCTTTCCAGTTTCAGCAACGCGCGCTGGATCGCCGCGATGCTCTGCGTACTGATCAGGCCGTACTGGGTGGACAGCGCCTTGGCGTTTTCCGCGGCGTAGCCGAGCAGGGCACGCAGGTCGGCCAGGTCCAGCAGCAGCCAGCCCTGGTCGTCGGCGGCCTTGAACACCACCTCCAGCACGCCTTCCTGGGTGTCGTTCAATTCCAGCACGCGACCGAGCAGGGTCGGGCCCATCTCGCTGACGGTGGCGCGCACCGGGTGCCCGAGCTTGCCGTAGATGTCCCAGAACACCACCGGGTTCGCCTGCGGCCGCCAGTCGGTGAGGCCGAGCTTGCCCAACCGCGCCTTGAGTTTGTCGCCCGGCTCGCCGGCGGCCGTCGCCAGGCCGGCCAGGTCGCCCTTGGCATCGGCCAGGAAGCACGGCACGCCCAGCCGCGAGAACCCCTCGGCCAGCACCATCAGCGAGACCGATTTGCCGGTGCCGGTGGCGCCGGCAATCATGCCGTGGCGGTTGCCGTAGTGCGGATCGAGGCTGACGCTGGTGCTGTCGTTGCGGCCGATCAGGATGTCTGTCATGGCGGTCCTTCCGTTGGCGGTGACGCGATTGTAGCCAACCCGATGCGCGGCTCGCGGCTGTGACGCCGTGCGTTGAGTCCCTCCGCCCGCCCGGCTATGGTGAGCCTTTTTGCAGGTGAAGTTCTTCATGTCGTTGTTCCCCCCATTTCGCTCGCGCCGGCTGGCGCCCGTCGTGCTGGCCTGCATCCTGCTGGGCGCCTGCGCCAGCAGTGGTGGCGGCAGGCCGTCGACGCCGGTGAACGCGTTGTATGGCCAGCTGGAGCAGGCCAGCAAGGGCTACGAGACGGCCTTGCAGCAGGCGCGCGAAGGCGACGCGGATGCATCGGCGCTGAGCCTGCGCCAGTCGCTCGACCTGCTGAAGCAGTCGTCGGCCAGCTGCGCCAGCACCCCCGGTTGCGATCCGCAGCGCTTCTTTTCCGTGTTCGATCGCCTGTTGCGCCTGAAGGATGGCCATTTCGACGACATCCCGGACCTGTCCGGCGACGTCGATTCGTCGCAGGCGCTGCTTGCCATCGGCCATGCCGGAGCGGCCAGCCTGCCGCAGGCGCAGCGCAGCGTGACCCTGCTGCACGGACAGAAACTGTCGCAGCTGATCGCGATGAACGGGCCGGTGAAGGCCGCGCTGGAGATGTGGCTGACCCAGCGTCGGCAGTACCTGATGGATGCCTGGGTCAACTACCAGTACCTGCGCCACGAGATGTGGCCGGCGTACGAGAAGGCCGACCTGCCCGAGGCGTTGCTGTTCGGCATGATGGCCCAGGAATCCAATGGCAAGGTGCACGCGGTGTCGCGCTCCGGTGCGTCCGGCCCGCTGCAATTCATGTACGCCACCGGCATGCGCTTCGGGCTGGGCGTGGACAATGGCTTCGACATGCGCTTCGACCCCGCCGCCTCGGCGCGGGCCAATGCCGAATACATCAACGAGCAGTTGCGCATCTTCAACAACAACCTGGAGCTGGTCATCGGCGCCTACAACGGCGGCGAGGGGCGCATGCGCCGCGCGGTGGGCGATGACCCGTCGGTGAGTTTCTACGACCCGCGCATCTACGACCAGATGTCGCCCGAGACGCGCGACTACGTGCCCGCGGTGCTCGCGGCGGCATGGCTGTTCCTGCACCCGGACAGCTACAACTTGCGCTTCCCGAAGATCGATGGCGCCCCCGGCAGCATCACCTTGAAGCGCGCCGCGTCACTGGATGAGCTCACCGTTTGCCTGGGTTCGGCCGACGGCATGGACGATGGCTGGTTCCGCACCCTGCGCAACCTCAATCCACGGCTGGACCCGGACGCCACCCAGCCGGCGGGCAGCACGCTGCAGGTGCCCAGGCGGCTGGAAGGTGCCTATGCCTCGCGCTGCGTCGATGGCCCGTGGCCGATACTCGCGGCGGACCTGCACAGCGCGACGGTGCCGGTGGTGCCGGAGCCCGCGCCGGCCAAGGCGAGCGCGCGGAGGACCACGACGTATCGCGTGCGCCACGGCGACACCCTGATCAGCATCGTGCGCAAGCTGCACTGTTCGAGCGTGCAGGAGATTTCCGACCTGAACGACCTCACGCACCACCGCATCCGCACCGGCCAGCACCTGAAGGTGCCGGTCTGCCGTTGAGGTGGTGCGACGGGGCGCCGTGCGCTCAGGCGACGGCGCTTTCCTGCATCCAGCTGTCCACGGTGTCGTTGCGGCTGCTGCTGCCCTGCAGTTCCTTCAGTTCGCGCAGCAATTGCAGCAACTGCCGATGCTGGGCCTGCAGGGCGGGCTGGGTGGCGGCCTTGGTTTCGTGGTAGGCCACGGCCAGCCACAGCGCGATGCCGCGCAGGGCGACCTCGGCGTTGTTCGAGCGGGCACGCTCGTAGCCGAGGTCGGTGCCCTGGCCCCACGGCAGGTAGCGCGATTCCGGCGCGGTGCCGTACAGGTGCGGGAAGTCGCAGCGCGAGGCCTGCCCGATCTCGCGCAGGGTGAGCATGCCCAACCGGTCGCGGCTGCGCTTGGGCAGCGCCCGGATGCTGCGTTCGATATCGCGGAACTGACGGCCAAGCTGGCGCGCGCGCACCATCACGAAGAATGGACTGAGTATCTGCATGGTTCCCCTCGGCGCAGGTTCGGAAACGGCGCGTGGGCCGGGCCGTCGCGAGGAGGTTAGCCGGCGACCCGGGGAATTTGCGCGCATAGCGTCACAAAATGACGCGTGGCGTCAGTTTTGGGAGGGGTCGCTCCCCGCCGCTGCCGGGGTCAGGCCGATCCGCTGGCCGACCTGAAGGTGCTGCTGCGGCGTCAGCGGATCCACCGTGGCGCTGCCCGGCGGCAACAGCACGATCACGGTGGAGCCCATGTTGAAGCGGGCCATCTCGGCAAAACGTTCCAGCGTGATGTCCTGCCCGGCGAACGACTTGCGCCGGATCGACGCGGCGTAGGGCGGGATCACCAGGCCGTCCCAGACCGTGGCCACCGACGACACCAGGATCGCCCCCACCATCACCACCACGAACGGGCCGTGCTCGCCATCGAAGTGGCAGACCAGCCGCTCGTTGCGCGCGAACAGCCGCGGGATCGCCTCGACCGCGAACGGCGCCACGCTGAAGATGCGCCCGGGCACGTGCACGGTTTCGCGCAGGGTTCCTTTCAACGGCATGTGCACGCGGTGGTAGTCGCGCGGGGACAGGTACACCGTCACGAAGCTGCCGTTGCGGTACGGCGCCGCCGCGGCCTCGTCGCCACCGAGCAGTTCGGCGGCCGTGTACTCCTGTCCCTTGGCCTGGAAAATCCGCCCGTCGACGATGGCGCCGGCCTGGCTCACGCGGCCGTCGGCGGGCGAGAGCAGGGCATTCGGATCGGCATCGGCCTGGCGCGCGCCCGCCTTGAGCTTGCGCGTGAAAAACGCATTGAAGTGCTGGTAGGCGAGCGGGTCGGGCTGCGCCGCCTCGGCCATGTCCACGTCGTAGTTGCGCACGATGGTGGCGATCAGCCAGTTCTTCCACGGCGCCAACGTCCAGCGCGTGGCCCGGTAGACCAGGCGCGACAGGAAGCGGTGCGGCAGGAGGTATTGGAGGATTACGTTGAAAGTCATCCGGGCAGTATACGGGGCTCGCGCTTATAATCAGCGGCCTTTTGCCGTGCCGTGGGCTGCCCGTGACCGCCGAACTCGCCACCATCATCGACTTCATCCGCTACGGCGCCAGCCGTTTCTCGGCGGCCGGGCTGACCTTCGGCCACAGCCACGACAACCCGATCGACGAGGCCACCCACCTGGTGCTGGCCAGCCTGCACCTGCCGCCGGACATCCCGCCCGCCTACGGCGCCGGCCGGCTCACCGCCGAGGAGCGCGCGGGCGTGCTGGCGCTGATCGAGCGCCGCGTCAACGAGCGCCTGCCGGTGGCCTACCTGGTCGGCGAGACCTGGTTCGCCGGGCTGAAATTCAAGAGCGACCGCCGCGCCCTGGTGCCGCGCTCGCCGATCGCCGAGCTGATCGAATCGGGCTTCGCGCCGTGGCTGGACGAGCGCCACGTGGAGCGCGCACTGGACCTGTGCACCGGCTCGGGTTGCATCGGCATCGCGATGGCCGAGTACAACCCCGAGTGGCAGGTGGACATCGTCGACATCAGCGACGAGGCGTTGTCGCTGGCGCGCGAGAACATCGCGTTCCAGCACGTCGAGGGCCGGGTCGAGGCGATCCGTTCCGACCTGTTCGCGGGCGTGGCCGGGCGCACCTACGACCTGATCGTGTCCAACCCGCCCTACGTCACCGAGGACGAATACGCCGCGCTGCCGGGCGAGTACGCGCACGAGCCGAAGCTCGGCCTGACCTCCGGCGTGGACGGCCTGGACCTGTGCCTGCGCATGCTGGACGAGGCGGCCGCTCATCTGACCGACGACGGCCTGCTGATCGTCGAGGTGGGCGAGAGCGAGCACGCGCTGGCCGCACTGCTGCCGGAAATACCGTTCATCTGGATCGAGTTCAAGGTCGGCCAGATGGGCGTGTTCGCGCTGGAGCGGCGCGACCTGGTCGAGCATGCCGCGGCGATCCACGCGGCGGCCGCCGCGCGCCGCCCGGGCTGAAGCGTGGAACTGGTCACGGCGCGGTTGTGGATCGACGCCTTGCGCGCCGACGATGCCGCGGCGCTGTTCGCCGTGCGCAGCGATCCCGCGGTCGCCCGCTACCAGGGCTGGCGGCCCGCCGAGCTGGCCGATGCAAAGGCCTTCATCGAACGACAATCGCCTGCGGCGACCCCGACCGGGTGGTTCCAGCGCGCGATACGGCTGCGCGAGGACGGCCGGCTGATCGGCGACCTCGGCGTGAACCTGCCTGAGGATGCGACGGACTCGGTCGAGTTCGGCATCAGCCTGGCGCCAGCCGGGCAGGGCCGCGGCTACGCCGGCGAAGCGGCGCGTGCCTTGTTCGACCACGTGTTCGGTCCGCTCGGCCGTCATCGCATCCACGCCTCGGTCGATCCGCGCAACCTCGCCTGCCTGGCGTTGCTGCGTTCGCTGGGCATGCGCCAGGAAGCCCATCATCGCGAAAGCCTGTGGCTGCATGGCGAGTGGGTCGACGACATGGTCTTCGCGATGCTGTCGCGCGACTGGCCGATGACAACGCGGTAGGAGCCCGCGCGCGGGCGATGCTTTTTGCGGGGAGTCCGGATCTGGGGGAGCATCGCGCGCGAGCGGGCTCCTACACGAAGAGCGGTGCCGGTATGCTTGGGCCTTTGAGCCCGGTCACGCCATGTCCAGCAATTCCTTCGGCAAGCTGTTCACCGTCACCACCTTCGGCGAAAGCCACGGGCCGGCGATCGGCTGCGTGATCGACGGTTGTCCGCCGGGCCTGGCGATCACGGCGGAGGAGTTCCGCCACGATCTCGAACGTCGGGCCACCGGCCGCAGCCGCTACACCTCCCAACGGCACGAGGCGGACGAGGTGGAGATCCTCTCCGGCGTCTACCAGGGCCAGACCACCGGGACGCCGATCGCATTGCTGATCCGCAACACCGACCAGCGCAGCAAGGACTACGGCGGGATCGAGCAAACCTTTCGACCCGGCCATGCCGACTACACCTACTGGCAGAAATACGGCATCCGCGACCCGCGTGGCGGCGGGCGTTCCTCGGCACGCGAGACCACCATGCGCGTGGCTGCCGCGGTGATTGCGAAGAAATGGCTGGCCGATCGGTTCGGTGTGCGGGTGCGCGGCTACCTGGCACAGATCGGCGAGATCGTGCCGGATGCCTTCGACTGGGAAGCGGTGGAGCACAACCCGTTCTTCTGGCCCGATCCGGCGCAGGTGCCGGCGCTGGAGGATTACATCAACGCGCTGCGCAAGTCCGGCGACTCGGTCGGCGCGCGCGTCAACGTGGTCGCCGACGGCGTGCCGCCGGGCTGGGGGGAGCCGGTCTACGGCAAGCTGGACGGCGATCTCGCCGCCGCGCTGATGTCGATCAACGCGGTCAAGGGCGTGGAGATCGGCGATGGCTTCGCCGCCGTTGCCCAGCGGGGAAGCGCGCACCGCGATGAAATGCATTTGGACGGCTTTACGTCCAATCATGCCGGCGGTATCCTCGGCGGCATCAGCAGTGGCCAGCCGGTCACCGCTTCCATCGCGTTGAAACCCACGTCCAGCATCCTGATCCCCGGCCACAGCGTGAACCTGGCCGGCGAGCCGGTGGAGGTGGTCACCAAGGGGCGTCACGATCCCTGCGTCGGCATCCGCGCCACGCCCATCGCCGAGGCGATGATGGCGCTGGTGCTGATGGACCAAGCCCTGCGCCATCGCGCGCAGTGCGGCGACGTGGGACCCGTTGCGCCGCGGATCGCCTGAGGTTCGACTGCCAGCGGAGACCGCTCGATGACCGACAAGCCGCGCGTCTGGGTGTCCCGCCCCACCTTCCCCGGCGTCATTGCCCGGCTGGAGCCGCATTTCCAGGTGACCGTGGAAGAGACCGAACGCAAGTTCGCGCCCGAGGAGCTGGCCGCCCGGCTGGCCGGGCAGGACGCCGTGATCGTCGGCCTCAAGGACCGCATCGGCGCGGCGGAGGTCGGCGAGGCCGAGCGCCTGCGCATCGTGGCCAACCTGGCGGTGGGGTACGACAACATCGACGTCGATGCGATGAGCGCCGCTGGCATCGCGGTCTCCAACACCGCCGACGTGCTCAACGAGAGCGTGGCCGACTACACCTGGGCGCTGCTGCTCGGCGCGGCCCGGCGCATGGGCGCGGCCGAACGCTGGTTGCGCGCCGGCCACTGGCATGCCACCGAGTTCAAGGCCTGGCTGGGCACCGACGTGCGCGGGCGCACGCTCGGCATCCTCGGCATGGGCCGCATCGGCCAGGCCATCGCGCATCGCGCCGTCGGCTTCGGCATGCCGGTGATCTACCACAACCGCTCGCCGCTGCCCGAGGATATCGAGCGCGCCTGCCACGCGCGCCATGTCGACAAGCGGCAACTGCTGGGCGAATCCGATTTCCTGGTGCTGGCCCTGCCGCTGACCCCGCGCACCCGTCATGCCATCGGCGCGGCCGAGCTGGCCCTGATGAAACCGACGGCGATGCTGATCAACATCGCCCGCGGCGGCATCGTCGACGACGCCGCGCTGGCCGCCGCGTTGCGCGATCGCCGCCTGGCCGGTGCGGCGCTGGACGTGTTCGAGGGCGAGCCGAAGCTGCATCCGGCGCTGCTCACGCTCGACAACGTGGTGCTCAGCCCGCACATCGCCAGCGCCACGACCGAAACCCGCCGCGCGATGACCTCGGTGGCGGTGGACAATGTACTGGCGATGTTCGGCCACGGCCCGCATGCCGGGCGGCCGCCCAACATCGTCAACCCGAACGTGCTGTGAGCGGCACGCCTTTTTCCCCCGAGCAGAGCAACCCATGAGTCAGAAGAGCAGCTACAAGGTCGCCATGGTCGGTGCCACCGGCGCCGTCGGCGAAACCCTGCTGGCGATCCTCGCCGAGCGCAACTTCCCGGTCAGCGAGCTGGTGCCGCTGGCCAGCGAGCGTTCGGCCGGCGAGCGGATCACCTTCGGCGGCAAGCAGGTCACCGTGCAGCGGCTGGACGGCTACGATTTCGCCGGGGTGGACATCGCGTTTTTCTCGGCCGGCGGCTCGGTCAGCCGCGAGCACGCGCCGCGGGCGGCGGCGGCCGGCGCGGTGGTGATCGACAACACCTCCGAGTTCCGTTACCAGGACGACATCCCGCTGGTGATCAGCGAGGTCAATCCGCACGCGATCGCCGACTACACCAACCGCGGCATCATCGCCAACCCGAACTGCTCGACCATGCAGATGCTGGTGGCGCTGGCGCCGATCCACCGCGCCGTGCAGATCGAGCGGATCAACGTGGCCACCTACCAGTCGGTATCCGGCGCCGGCCGCAGCGGCATGGAGGAGCTCGGGCGCGAGACCGCGGCCCTGCTGAACTTCCAAAGCGTGGAGCCGGGCAAGAAATTCCCGGTGCAGATCGCGTTCAATGTGATCCCGCAGATCGACGACTTCCAGCCCAACGGCTACACCAAGGAAGAGATGAAGCTGGTGTGGGAGACCCGCAAGATCCTGGAGGACGAGTCGATCCAGGTGAACCCGACCGCGGTGCGCGTGCCGGTGTTCTATGGCCATTCCGAGGCAGTGCATATCGAGACCAGCGACAAGATCACCGTCGACGAGGCCCGCGAGCTGCTGCGCCAGGCGCCGGGCGTGGTGCTGATGGACGAGCGCAAGCCGGCTGGCTATCCCACGCCGGTGGCGCAGGCGGCGGGCACCGATGGCGTGTTCGTCGGGCGCATCCGCGAGGACATTTCGCACGAGCGCGGGCTGGACCTGTGGGTCGTCTCGGACAACATCCGCAAGGGTGCGGCGCTGAACGCGGTGCAGATTGCCGAATTGCTGATCGAGGATTTTCTCTGACCATGCCCGTCCTGCCATCCCTTGCCGTCATCGGCATCCTGCTGGGCGCGCCGGCCTGGGCCGGCTCGCCGGCCGAGGTCGCCCGCGCCGGTTCGGCGGCCGCGCATGCGTTGCCGACCGTGCGGCAGCGCATGCAGCACGACCAGGTCGAGGTGACGCGCCTGCAGAAGGAGGTGGCGCGCCAGGAATCGGCCAGCCAGCGCGCCAGCCGACAGCTGGAGCAGCAGGACGCGAAGATCGCAGAGCTGCGCCGCCAGCTGTCGCAGTTGCGGGCCGAGGCGCCCGCCGACCAGCCATGAAGTCGCGTCCGGGGCAAGAACCGGCAGCAGCAATGTGTCGCAAGTATTCGTCGTAGCTATTGTTGATTGCCCTTCTTGTAACTAAAGTGGCGGCACGGTGACGCGGCCGCCGCCCTGGTGGCGGCATCTTTTCAACAAGAAAGCGTCAGGGATTGTTCGGGGGATCATGCATGAATCGTTCGTTGAAGTTGTCGATGCTGGTGGCACTGGCGCTGGGGAGCAGTCAGCTCCTGGCACTGGACCTGGGCCAGGTCCAGGTCAAGTCGGCGCTGGGACAGCCACTGCTGGCGGAGATTCCGCTGCATCCGGCCAACCCGGCCGAATTGCAGGGCCTCAAGGTGAAACTGGCTTCCAGCGAGCAGTTCGCCCGGGCCGGCATCGTGGGCGGCCGCACCGACATCCCGCTGCATTTCAGCGTGGCTGCCGGCGCGCACCCGGTGATCCGCATCACCAGCAGCGTGCCGGTGAACGATCCGTACCTCGACCTCCTCATTGAGGTGGACGGCAAGGACGGGCCGAGCGTGCGGGAGTACGCGATCCTGCTCGACCCGCCCGGCACGCACTCGGTGGCGGCCGCGGTGACCCCGCCGCCGGCTCCCGCGGCACCGGCGCGCCAGGCCAGCCCGGCTCCCCGTCCCGCGCAGAGCGCGCCTGCGGCTGCAGCGAAACCGGCACCCGTCAGCCGCGCCCCGGCTCCCGCCGCCGCTGTCGAGAACGGCAGCGTCTCGGTCCAGAGCGGGCAGACGCTGTCGGGGATCGCCCGCAACGTGGCGCCGGCCGGCGTCGACGTGCGCCAGATGATGCTGGCCCTGCAGCAGGCCAATCCGAATGCCTTCTACCGCGACAACATCAATGCGCTGAAGAGCGGCGTGGTGTTGCGCGTGCCCACCGCCTCCGAGGCGCAGGCGATGACCCTGGCCGCGGCGGCCGCCGAGGTGAGCCGGCAGAACAGCGACTGGCGCGCCGGTACGCCGGGCCAGCCGGCCGTGGTGGCCGACGCCGCCACGCGCGCCTCATCCTCCGGTTCGCCGACCACCGGCACGGCCGGCAACGAGGACCGGCTGGCCCTGGTGCCCGCGCAAGCGGGTGGCGCCGCGAGCGCCGGGCGGTCTGCCGGCAAGGCCGACCAGTCGGCTGCCAGCCTGCGCGAGGAGCTGCTGCGCAGCCGCGAGAGCCTGGCCAGCCTGCAGCAGCAGAGCGACGACCTGAAGGCGCGGCTGAAAGACCTCAACGACATCAATGCCAAGAATGAACACCTGCTCTCGCTGAAGGACAGCGAGATTGCCGAACTGCAGGCCAAGCTGGCCGCGGCACGCCAGGCCTCCGGCGCCCCGGCTGCCGCTCCGACGGCTGCCCCGGCCGCCGCCGGCACGGCGGCCGCCGAGCCCGCGGCTCTGGAACCGGCGGTGGCGACCGCCGGCAGCAGCGCCGAGGCCGGCGCGAGCCCGTTGGCTTCGGCAGCCTCCACCTCCGCCGTCGCGCCCGCGACCTCGGCGGCGGGCATGACACCGGCATCGACCGGGTCGGCGTCGCTGGCCGCGGCCGGCACGGCGGCTGCCGTCACCCCGGCACCGGCCACCGCGTCCACGGCGGCAGTCCAACCGGCGGCGACTCCCGCGCCGGCGCCGGCTCCCGCCCGCGTGGTGGAGCAGCCGTGGTACATGCAGACCTGGGCCTGGGCCGCTGCAGCCGGCGCGGTGATCGTGCTGATCCTGCTGGCCGTCCTCGGCCGTCGCCGCAAGCCCGCCGCCGCGGCCAAGGCGGGATCCTCGCTGGCGGATCGTTTCGGAGCCACGCCGCCGACCGCTGACGACGACCTGCTGGCCGACGGCGAAGCCGATACCGACCAGGAACAACTGCTCGACCAGCTGGCCGAGCATCCGGACGACATCTACCTGCACCTCGAACTGGTCACCCTGTACTACTCGCGGCGCGACGTGGAGCGCTTCGAGGCCGCGGCCGAGGCGATGCACGCCCACATCACCGATCCGTCGCAGGACGAGTGGCAGGACGTGGTGCACATGGGCGAGGACCTCGCGCCGGAACACCCCCTGTTCGACCACCATGCGGAACCGGCGGACGTCGAATCCGAGGCGGCACGGGAGTTCGACATCGACGACTACGCCGACGACAGCGATGCGCCGACCGTGGTTTCCTCGCTGCCGCCCTCGCTGCCCGCCAGCGGAAAGAAGGTCACCGGCTACAGTTTCGATTTCGACCTGACCCAGCCTTCGGCGGCAGAATCGCGCACGCCGCCGGTGGCGCCGGACGACGTGACCGTGGTCAAGCCGCACGCCGCGCCGGCGCCCTCGTGGGATGCACCGGAAACCGGCGCGCCCGCGGCGGAGTCGGTCGAGTTCAGCGACGATCCGGTCGACACCAAGCTCGACCTGGCGCGAGCCTATCTCGACATGGGCGATGCCGATGGTGCCCGCGCGATGCTCGGCGAAGTGCTCAAGGAAGGCAGCCAGATGCAGCGTGACGTGGCGCGCAAGCTGCTCGACGGCCTGGGCTGAGCGTCTCGCGCATGGGATGAAACCGGGCCGGCCTTGCCGGCCCGGTTTCTTTCCGGCGGCGCAAGCTCGCCCGCCTGCTAATCTTTGACGCTTTCATGAAGACCCGCGGCATCCATGCGCATCGCCCTCGGCATCGAGTATGACGGCACCGATTTCTCCGGCTGGCAGCGCCTGACCGAAGGTGTGAGCGTGCAGGGCGCGGTCGAGCAGGCGCTGGCCAGGGTCGCCGACCATCCGGTGCAGGTGGCTTGCGCCGGACGCACCGACGCTGGCGTCCACGGGCGTTGCCAGGTGGTGCACTTCGATACCGACGCGCGGCGCGACATGCGGGGCTGGGTGCTCGGTGCCTGTTCGAACCTGCCGACCAGCGTGGCCGTGTTGTGGGCGCAGCCGGTACCGGACAGTTTCCATGCGCGTTTCTCCGCGCGCAGCCGCCGCTATCGCTACCACCTGCTCAACCGGCCGGTGCGCGCCGCGCTGGACGCGCGCTACGTTACCTGGGAGCGTCTGCCGCTGGATGCCTCGCGCATGCACGAAGCCGCCCAGGCCCTGCTGGGCGAGCACGACTTCAGCGCATTCCGCGCACTGTCCTGCCAGGCGCCGCACCCGCGCCGCAGCGTGCTGGCGGTCGGCGTGCGGCGCGAGAACGAGCACGTGTTCGTCGACATCGAAGCCAATGCGTTCCTGCACCACATGGTGCGCAACATCGTCGGCTCGCTGCTGCTGATCGGCCGCGGCGAGCAGGCGGTGGAATGGCTGGGCGAATTGCTGGCCGGCCGCGACCGGCAGGTGGCCGGGCCGACGGCGCCGGCTTCCGGCCTGACCTTCGTCGGTCCCCGCTACGAGGCCCATTGGGGCTTGCCGGCGGAGGTGAGCCAGTGACCCGCATCAAGTGTTGCGGCATGACCCGCCCGGACGACGCGCTGCTCGCCGCGCGACTCGGCGCCGATGCGATCGGCCTGGTCTTCACCGCGCGCAGCCGACGACAGGTGACGCCGGCGCGCGCGCAGGAAGTGGTCGCGGCGCTGCCGCCGTTCGTCGCCACCGTCGCCCTGTTCATGGACGACAGCGAAGCGCTGGTGCGGCAGGTGATCGACGAGGTGGGCCCCACGCTGCTGCAGTTCCATGGCGGCGAGAGCGATGCCTGGTGCGCGCAGTTCGGCCTGCCGTTCCTGAAGGCGATCGCGATGGGCGGGGGGACCTCCGCGCTGCCACGCCTGCGCGAGTATCCGCACGCCGCCGGCCTGCTGCTGGATGGCCATGCGGCAGGCGAGGCGGGCGGCAGCGGCAAGGCGTTTGACTGGTCGCTGCTGCCGGCCGGCCTGGCCCAGCCGGTGATCCTGGCCGGTGGCCTGCATGCCGGCAACGTGGGCGATGCCGTGCGTGCGGCGCGTCCATGGGCGGTGGACGTGGCCAGCGGGGTGGAGTCGGCGCCCGGGGTCAAGGATCCGGCGCGGCTGGAGGCGTTCATCCGCGCCGTGCGCGCGGCCGATGCGGAGCAGCCGGCATGCCGGGCGTGATCGAGGAATACCGGGGTGATGCATCGTCGCTCGGGCTCCCCGAGCTGCTGGAACGTGCGCGCCCGCTGGTGATCCGCGGCCTGTGCCGCGACTGGCCGATGGTGGCCTGGTCGCGGCAGTCGGACACGGCGTTTGCGCAGGGGCTGGCGCGGCTCGACAACGGCAGCGAGGTGGATGCGCTGCTGCTGCCGGCGGACGAGGGCGGCGTGATCGGCTACAACGCGGCTTTCGACGGCTTCAACTACGCGCACCATCGCGTCTCGATCACCCAGGCCCTGCAGCGCCTGGCGACCTGCAGCCGCCAGGAGGATCCGCCGGGTCTGGCGGTGCAGAGTGCGCTGATCTCCCGCTGCCTGCCCGGCCTGCTGGAGGATCACGCGGTTCCCTTCATCGATGGTTCGATCGAGCCGCGCATCTGGATCGGCAACAAGGTCACCACGCCGGCGCATTTCGACGAGTACCACAACATCGCCTGCGTGGCGTGCGGGGTCCGGCGCTTCACCCTGTTCGCGCCCGAGCAGGTGCGCAACCTCTACATCGGTCCGCTCGATTTTGCGCCGACCGGCGCGGCGATCGGCCTGGCCCGGCTCGATCGCCCGGACGATCCGCGCTTTCCGCGCCTGAAGCACGCCCTGGCAGCGGCACAGGTGGCCGAGCTGCACCCCGGCGATGCGATCTACATCCCGCCGATGTGGTGGCACCACGTCGAGTCGCTGGCGCGGATCAACGCGCTGGTGAACTACTGGTGGAAGCCGGTGCCGGCCGGCGGCGATGCGCCCGACACCGCGCTGGGCTGCCTGATGCATTGCATCCTCGTCTTCCGCTCGCTGCCGCCGGCGGAGCGCGCCGCCTGGAAGGGGCTGCTGGACCATTACGTGTTCGGCGACGAGGATCCCGCGGCGCACATCCCCGCCGAACGGCGCGGGATACTCGGCACGCCCACGGCCGAACAACTGGCCACGTTCCGCGAAACCATCCGGCGTTATCTGTAACCCCATCCGTTAAGATGGTCGTCTTCCCGCGGGACGCACCCTTGCGCGATGCTTCTGGTGGTGCGTCGAGCCAGGGCGTTCCCCATCATTCGAGTGACGACATGAGCAAGATCGCGGACTACCACGCGTACCCCGACGCACACGGCCGCTTCGGCAACTACGGCGGCAGCTACGTCGCCGAGACGCTGATGGCGCCGCTGGCCGAGCTGACCGAAGCCTACCTGCGCCTGCGCCAGGACCCGGCCTTCATCGCCGAGCTCGATCGCGACCTCAAGCACTACGTCGGCCGGCCCAGCCCGATCTACCATGCCGAGCGCCTGTCACGGCAAGTCGGGGGCGCGCGCATCGTGTTCAAGCGCGAGGACCTCAACCACACCGGCGCGCACAAGATCAACAACACCGTGGGCCAGGCGCTGGTGGCTCGCAGCATGGGCAAGACCCGCATCATCGCCGAGACCGGCGCGGGCCAGCACGGCGTGGCCAGCGCCACGGTGGCGGCGCGGCTGGGGCTGAAGTGCGTGGTCTACATGGGCGCCGTCGACATCGAGCGGCAGAAGATCAATGTCTACCGCATGAAGCTGCTGGGCGCGGAAGTGGTGCCGGTGACGTCCGGTTCGAAGACGTTGAAGGACGCGCTGAACGAGGCGATGCGCGACTGGGTCACCAACGTGGCCGACACCTTCTACATCATCGGCACCGTCGCCGGCCCGCACCCGTACCCGATGATGGTGCGCGACTTCAACGCGATCGTCGGCCGCGAGGCGCGCGCGCAGGTGCTGGAGCAGTACGGCCGGCTGCCCGACGTGCTGACCGCCTGCGTCGGCGGCGGCTCCAATGCGATCGGCCTGTTCCATGCCTTCCTCAACGACGACGGCGTGCGCATCGTGGGCGCCGAGGCAGCGGGCGAGGGCATTGCCACCGGCCATCACGCCGCCTCGCTGGCCGCCGGCAGGCCCGGCGTGCTGCACGGCAACCGCACCTACGTGCTGTGCGACGACAACGGCCAGATCACCGAGACGCACTCGGTCTCGGCCGGCCTGGACTACCCCGGCGTCGGTCCCGAGCACGCGTTCCTGAAGGACAGCGGCCGCGCCGACTATGTCGGCGTCACCGACGACGAGGCGCTGGAAGCCTTTCACCTGCTGGCGCGTACCGAAGGCATCCTCGCCGCGCTGGAATCCAGCCACGCGGTGGCGCAGGCGATCAGGCTGGCGCGCGAGTATCCGCGGGACGGCATCGTGCTGTGCAACCTCTCCGGCCGCGGCGACAAGGACGTGCACACCATCGCCGCGCGCGAAGGAGTCGAGGTATGAGCCGCATCGACCGCCGCTTCGCTGCGCTGAAAGCCGCCAACCGCACCGGCCTGATTCCGTTCGTCACCGCCGGCGATCCGTGGCCGGAACACATGGTGGAAGTGATGCATGCGCTGGTGGAATCCGGCGCGGACCTGATCGAGCTGGGCGTGCCGTTCTCCGATCCGATGGCGGACGGCCTGGTGATCCAGCACGCCAGCGAGCGGGCCATCGCCAAGGGGGTCGGCCTGGCGCAGGTGCTGGGTTGGGTCGCTGAGTTCCGCCAGCGCGACGCACAGACGCCGATCGTGCTGATGGGTTATCTGAATCCGTTGGAGGCCCACGGCTACGCGCGTTTCGCGCAGGAAGCCGCGGCGGCCGGTGTCGATGGCGTGCTGCTGGTCGATTGCCCGCTGGAGGAAGCGGCGGTGCTGCAGCCGCTGCGCGCAGCGGGGTTGCAGCAGATCCTGCTGGCCGCACCCACCACCGCACCCTCGCGTATGGCGCAGTTGTGCAGTTCGGCCGAGGGCTTCCTGTATTATGTGTCGTTCGCCGGCGTCACTGGCGCGGCGCGGCTGAGCGTGAACGAGATCGCCGCGCGCGTCGCCGAAATCCGAGCCCTGGCCGGCACGCCGGTGGCAGTGGGCTTCGGCATCCGTGACGCGGCAAGCGCCGTGGCGATCGGCGGGTTCGCCGACGCGGTCGTCATCGGCAGTGCGCTGGTCGAGCGCATGGCGGGGGCCACGGACGCGGCGGATGTCGTGGAGCGTGCGCGCAGCTTCCTGCAGCCGATTCGTGCGGCGCTGGATGCACGCTGAGGCGGCCACCTGGCCGCGTCGGGTCAGGAACGTTTGAGGTGTTGCGATGAACTGGCTGCAAAAGATCATGAATCCGCGTACCCGCACGCTTCCGGCGGGCGGCGGCAAGGGCTCGGTACCCGAGGGCGTGTGGGAGAAATGCGCCGGCTGCGGCACCGTGCTGTACCGGCCCGAGCTGGAACGCAACCTGATGGTGTGTCCCAAGTGCGCCCACCATCACTACATCAGTGCGCGGGCACGGTTGGGCGCGTTGCTGGACGAGGGTTCGGGCCAGGAGCTGTGGGCCAGCATGGAGCCCGCCGATCCGCTGAAGTTTCGCGATTCGAAGAAGTATCGCGACCGCATCGTCGCCACCCAGAAGAAGCTGGGCGAGAAGGACGCCATGGTCGCGATGAGCGGCCGGCTGAAAGGCCGCCCGCTGATGGCGGTGGCGTTCGAGTTTGCCTACATGGGCGGCTCGATGGGGTCGGTGGTCGGTGAAAAGTTCACCCGCGCCGCCGAGCGCGCCCTGGCCGACAAGAGCGCCCTGGTGTGCTTCTCCGCCACCGGTGGCGCGCGCATGCAGGAGGCGTTGTTCTCGCTGATGCAGATGGCCAAGACCTCGGCCGCGCTGGCGCGCATGCGCGACGCCGGCGTGCCGTACATCAGCGTGCTGACCAACCCGACCACCGGCGGCGTCTCCGCCAGCCTGGCGATGCTGGGCGACATCAACATCGGCGAGCCGAAGGCGCTGATCGGCTTCGCCGGTCCGCGAGTGATCGAGCAGACCGTGCGCGAGACCTTGCCGGAAGGTTTCCAGCGTTCGGAGTTCCTGCTCGACCACGGTGCGATCGACCTGATCGTCGACCGCCGCGAGATGCGCGACAAGCTGGCCGACCTGCTCGGCATCCTGACCCGGGCCGAGCGCGCCGCCTGAGCATCGGATCGCCGACGTCGCGGATCGATCCTGATCGTCCGCAACGTCGAACCCGAGGCAACGTGGCGACGAGGAGAGGCGACCGGGACCAGACCGGCGAGACGCTTCAGGGATCGTCACCCGTTCGGGCGATGGCACAAAAAAGCCGGCACGAGGCCGGCTTTTTTCATGCAACTTGGTCGGGGAGACAGGATTTGAACCTGCGACTTCTACGTCCCGAACGTAGCGCTCTACCAGGCTGAGCTACACCCCGTGGGAAGCCGCGTATCTTAATCGCCGGACGTGGTCTTGGCAACTGGTTGGCTGGCCGCGGGACGGTCGGGCAACAGGTTGGCGAGGCGTGGATGCAGCAGGTCGTGGCGCCAGCCGTCGAGGGATTCGGGCCATTCGGCGGTGACCACATATTCCTCCAGCAACTTGCGTGGGCACAGCAGGCCGGGTGGCAGGTCGAGTTCGGCGGCGAGCGTGTCGACCGACTGCTTCATCGCCGCCAGGGCCTGCTTGGCGACGCCCTGTGGATGGCCGGGGATGCGGGCGGTTGCGTCGATCTCCTCCGTGGTCACGGCGGGCGCGAGCACGTCGAACAATTCGCTGCGCTGGGCGGAACGCAGCGCGCGCTGGCCACGGGCGCGTTGCTCCAGCTCGGCCAGCGCCGCCGGTGGCTGCTGTGCCAGGCTCAGGCTGAGGGTATCGTCCAGCAGCCACGGACGCGGTACGTCCAGGCGGCGCGCGCAGCTGTCCCGCCACAGCAGCAGCCGGCGCAGGCGCGCCTGTGCCGGTGGTGCCCACTCCGCCGCCGCGCGCAGGGCGCGCTGGGGTTGCTGGTCACCTTCGCGGAGCACGCGGCACTTCAGGCGCTCGCAATCCTGCGCGTGCCAGTCGCTGCGCCCGCGCTGCTGCAGGCGCTCGGCAAGTTGTTCGTGGATGGTCTTCAGGTAGACCACGTCCAGCGCGGCGTAGCTGCATTGCGAGGGGGTCAGCGGCCGGCGCATCCAGTCCGAGCGGGTTTCGCCCTTGTCCAGTTCCACCCCGGCCAGCTCGACCACCAGTGCACGGTAGCTGACGCCCAGGCCCATGCCCACGAAGGCGGCAGCGATCTGCGTGTCGAACAACTGCTGCGGACCGGCCGGCAGCAGGGGCGCCAGCACCTCGAGGTCCTCGCTGGCACTGTGCATCACGGTCACTGCCTCGCCTGCGCCCAGCAGTGGCTGCAGCGCCGCGCCGATCGGGAAGGCCAGCGGATCGACCAGCGCATGGCGGCCGTTCCAGCCCAGTTGCAGCAGGGCCAGCTGGGGATAGAACGTGTCGCGGCGCATGAACTCGGTGTCGAGGCCGATGGCCGCGTCCGGGGGCAGGGCGGCAAGCCAGGATTGCAGCGCATCGGGCTGGTCGATCCATTCGGCGGCGGCGGTTTCGGGCAACGACATCGGGGCTCCTCTCGAAAGGCGCCGGCACGGATTGCCCTGTCGGCGGTTTGTGCCTATGGTGAACGGCGCACGATAACAGGCCGCAACCGGGACGCCCATCCATGCCACGCAATGCCATCCTGCGCCGTCAGCGTTTCTTCGGTGGGGCGCTGGGCATGATCGTGCTGGGCATTGCGCTGACCTATCACTTTTTCCCGCAGTGGTTTCACGTGGCGCCGGGGCAGTCGCCGCAGCGGGCGATGAACCTGGGCGGCACGCTGCCGACCGGCAACCTGCCGCCGCAGCGCGTGGCGGCGATCAACGAACTGAACGCCGGCCCGCCGCTGACGCTGGCGCCCACCGCGGTGATCGTGGCGCGCAACCGCATGAACGCCAACCTGCCCGAGCAGAAGTCGGCCGAATCGCCGCAGGTGAAGGAGTTGCTGGCACGGGCCGGCAAGGCGTTCCACGCCGGCCAGCTGGCCGGCGACCCGGACAGTGCCGCGGCCTTGTACATGCAGGCGCTGAAGGAGCAGCCGGACAGCCGGCGGGCGGTGCAGGGCCTGTTCGACGTGCGCGCGCGGCTGGTGGCGGAGATCGACCAGGACATCGCCGTCGGTGACGTCGATGCGGCGGAAGATCTGCTCGATACCTTGCGCACCCTGCCCAATGCGGAGCAGGAGGTCGCGCAACTGGAAGAGAACCTCAAGACCCTGGCCACCGTGCGCCCGATGCTGGCCGCGGCGGCAACGCTGCTGCAACAGGGCAAGGCCGATCAGCCCAGGGGCGACAACGCGCTCGAACTGTACCGCCAGGTGCAGCAGCTCGATCCGCAGAACGCGGTGGCCGAGCAGGGGATTTTCCAGGTACAACGCGCGGTGCTCGACCGCGCCCTGGCGGCGGTCGCGCAGAACGATTTCGCCGGTGCCGAACGGGAGCTGGCCCAGGCGCAGACGATTCGCCCGGGTTCGCAGCAGATGCACGACGTGCAACAGCGCATCGACGACATGCGTCGCCAACGCGCCAGCGGCGTGCTCGCCCAGGCTCGCCTGGCGCTGGATGGCGGCAACCTCAAGCTGGCGACCGGGCTGGTGGCGCAGGCACGCGCCACCGATCCCGACCTTCCCGAGCTGGCGCAGGTGGACGAGCAACTGACCAACGCGCGCCTGTACGCGAACTACAAGCCGGGCCAGGTGTTCACCGACCGTTACGTGGACCTGGCCGGCAAGTCCCCGGCGATGGTGGTGATACCCACCGGCTCGTTCCTGATGGGTGCCGCTGCTGAGAACGAGGACCGCACCGAAGCCCAGTTGCCGCAACACCGGGTCAACCTGGCCAAGGGCTTCGCAATTGGCCGCACCGAGATCAGCGTGGGCGAGTTCCGCGAATTCGTGCGCGCCAGCGGCTACGTACCCGACTCCAGCCGGCTTGGCGGAGCCAGCGTGTACGACGAGCGCAGCGGCGCCATGCGCGACGATTCCAACGCCAGCTGGCAGGACGACTACTCGGGCCGCAAGGCGGAGGACAACCTGCCGGTGGTGAACGTGTCGTGGAACGATGCCGTGGCGTACGCCCGGTGGCTGAGCGAGCGCACCGGCAAGCACTATCGCCTGCCCAGCGAGGCGGAGTTCGAGTACGCGCTGCGCGGCGACACCAGCAGCCGCTACTGGTGGGGCGATGGCACGCCGGAGCGGGAGGTGGAGAACCTGACCGGCTCCGCCGACCGTTCGCGCAGCGGCCGTCGCTGGAGCAACGCGTTCCGCGGCTACCGCGACGGCTACTGGGGGCCGGCGCCGGTGATGCGCTTCGCGGCCAACCCCTTCGGTCTGTACGACATGGACGGCAACGTGTCCGAGTGGGTGGCCGACTGCTGGCACGACAACTACATCCGCGCTCCCGACGACGGCAGTGCCTGGATCAACCCCGGCTGCCGCGTGCACGTGTTGCGCGGCGGTTCCTGGGGCAGCTCGCCGGACCAGGTGACCTCCGCCTACCGCCAGGGCGCCGACGGCGAGGTGCGCAGCGGCCGCGTGGGCTTCCGCGTGGTGCGGGAGCTGTAGGCCCGGGCACTCTCGCCGCATCCAGTACGATTCATCGACATGTCGATGAATGAGCTTTTCTTCGACATGTCCCGGGCCGATGTTCACGCCATCGGCAAGTCGGCCAGTCGTGCCGATGTGGCACCGGAATCCGTTGGCCGCGGACAAGACAAAGGCCCCGAAAGGGGCCTTCAGGCAACTGGTACCGGTGAGAGGACTCGAACCTCCACTGTGTCACCACAAGCGGATTTTGAGTCCGCCGCGTCTACCATTCCGCCACACCGGCATGTGTGAGCCGGGGATTATGCCGGGTTCAGTGCACCCGGTCGAGTCCCAACTGGCGCACGTCGCGGCCGTACCAGCGGTCTTCCGGCAGCGGCTGGAACACCGAACAGCGCACCATCGGGCCGGAGTAGATGTGCAGGCTGACGGTGACCGCGTCGTCGCTGGGGTTGCGGATGCTGTGGTATTCGTGCGGCGGGATCAGGCTGCCGGCCGAACCGGCACCGGCCTGGATCGAGCCGACCGGCTGGAAGCAGTAGCGCTGCGCGTCATGCTCCAGCAATTCGTATTGCACGATCTCCAACGAGCCGTTCCAGACGCCCTCGACGCACCACATGCCGTCGTGGTCGTGGATCGGCGTGCCCTGGCCCGGGCCCCAGGTCATCGCCACCACGCAATAGCCGTGTTTCTCGCTGCGGTAGAGCTCGCGGCGGGCGTAATGTTCCGGGTTGGCCTCGAACACGCAGGCGGGCAGCGTCACCGTCTGCTCGCGGATCATCTTGCACAGGCTGTGGCGCAGATGGTCGGTGAGTTCGTGCGTGGTGGGCTTGGACACGGCCGCGTCGATCGCCTCGATCAGGGCGCGGCTGCCGGGAAAATCCAGGGTAAGCATGGCGGTCTCGGGTGGTGCATCGAAGGCACCATCTTAGCAGTGTGCCGGTCCGGGCTCCCGTGGCCGGCGTGGTTCAGCCGCCGGCCAGCTGGTCCAGGAAGCCGCCGATCGCCGGCGCGTAGTGTTCGATGTCGACCAGGAACGCATCATGGCCCTGCGGCGAGTCGAGCGCCACGAACTGCACCTCGGCGCCGGCGGCCTGCAGGCCCTCGGCAATTTCTTCCTGTTGCTGCAGGGGAAACAGGATGTCGGTGCTGACCCCGATCACCATGGCCTGCTCGACGTGGATGCGCTTGAGCCCCTCGAGCACGCTGCCGTGGCCGTACTCGGCGATGTCGAACCAGTCGCTGGCGCGCGAGAGATAGAGGTAGCAGTTCGGATCGAAGTGGCGCACGAAGCGTTGCGCGTGGCCTTCGAGGTACGACTCGACCTGGAACTCGCGGCCGAACGGCTCGTCCTCGCGCTGCTCGGGGTCGAGCCGGATGCGCGCGAAGCGCCCGTTCCACTCCATGGCGGAGCGGTAGGTGATCACGCCGAGCTTGCGCGCGATGCTCATGCCGATGTCGGGATAGTTGGCGTCGTCGTAGACGCCTTCGTTCCAGTGACGGTCGAGGCGGATCGCCTCGCGCTGCAGCGAGCGGATGGCGATGGCGAAGGGCTGCGCCTGCGGCGCGGTGTCCACGCTGATGTGCGCGCGCACGCTGCCCGGGTGCAGCAGCATGTAGGCCAGTGCGCTCATGCCGCCCATCGAGCAGCCGATCAGGCAGGCCAGCCGGGTGATGCCCAGGTGCTCCACCACCGCGTGCGCCGCGTTGGCCACGTCCTCGAGCGCCAGCTCGGGAAAGTCCAGCCGATAGGGTTGGCCGGTGGCCGGATCGATCGAGGCCGGGCCGCTGGAACCCTTGTCGCTGCCCAGCGAGTTCACGCAGATCACGAACCAGCGGTCGGTGTCGATCGCCTTGCCGGGGCCGGCCATCTCCTGCCACCAGCCGGGGCTCGGATCCTCCTCGCTGGAGGTCATGTGCGCGCTGGGCGACAGGCCGGTGAGCACCAGCACCGCGTTGTCGCGGGCCGCGCTCAGGGTGCCCCAGGTCTCGTAGGCGACGCGGGCGCCGTGCAGTTCGCCGCCGCGCTTCATCGCGAACGGCGAGGGCAGGGCGACGAAGCGTCGTGCGTCGCCCATGCTCAATGCACCTTGTCGATGTTGATGCGGACCGGCGTCTTGCGCGCCACGTCGACCACGCCGGCATCGCCCTCGAGGTCGCCCGCCTGCGCGGTGGGCTGGCCGTCGTGGCTGATCCGTGCGCCGACGAACACCTTGTCGGCGCTGGACAGCTTGAATGCCGGCGTCATCGCCATGGCGTCGTTCAAGGTGACCGTGGCCGGCAGCCTGACCGGATCGATCCGCGCGACCGCCAGCGGCATGGGCGGACCCTGCGGCGCGCGGGCGTACACGTAGAGCACATCGCCCGCGGCCAGCTTGCCCTGCAGGGCCGGCGCCAGGCTGACTTCCACTTGCAGGCTGGCACCCTGGGCCGCGGGCGCGCCGGCGGACGTGGCGGAGGACGCGCTGGCAGGCGCACCACCGGCACGGGCATCGGCCACGGCAATCTGTTCGGCCACGGACCGGGCGACGCTGGATCCGGGTTGCAGCTGCGGTTGCAGCAGTCGCCAGGTGGCGGCCGCGCCGCGATAGTCGCCACGCTGGAAATCGCTGATGCCCAGCAGCCACAGGCCGCGCTGGTTGTCCGGATGCTGCTTCACGGCGCGCTGCAGGAGTTCGCGGGCGCGCCCTTCGATCTGGTGATCGCTGCGCAGCATGGAATCGCTTTCGGCCCAGCCCACCATCGCCTCGGCGTTGTTGGCATCGAGCTTCAGCACGCGGTCCCACGCGTCGCGCGCATCGCCCGGCTGCTGCAGCATCGAGCTGGTCTGCGCCAGCAGCATCCAGCCCTGCTGGTCATCGGGTTGTTGCGCCAGGTGTTCACGCAACTGGGCGAGCGCCTGCGGCAGGCTGATCTGGGCACGGGGCTGGGCGGACACCCCGTCGAGCGCCGCCGGCGTGCCCACCAGCAGGTAGAGCAGGCCGGTGCCGATGGGCAGCACCAGGGCAATGGCCAAACCGAGCGCGAACACGCCGCGACTGCGCCCTTCGCGGCGCCCACGGCGTACCAGCGGCACCAGCAGTGCGGCAAGTGCCAGCGCCACCATCAGCGCGGCCAGCACGAAAAAAGCGATCTTCACCAATCGTCCCCATCGTCGGCGCCGTCGCCGACCGTCATTGCCGTTGCGCCGTCGCGCCGGCGCTTGCGGATCGCCATCACCACTACCGCACCACCGCCCAGCAGGATCAGCAGCGGTCCGAACCAGAGCAGCCAGGTGCCCGGTTTCAGCGGCGGGTCGTACAGGATGTAGTCGGAATAGCGCGCGACCAGGTACTGCTTGATCTCCTCGTCGCTCTTGCCCTGCTGCATCAGCTTGAAGATCTGGTTGCGCAGGTCGCGGGCGATCGGGGCGTTGGAATCGGCCAGCGTCTCGTTCTGGCACATCGGGCAGCGCAGCTGATGGGTGAGGTGCTGGAAGCGCAGCTCCTGCGCGTGATCGGCGAAAGGCATCGGCTCGATCGCCTGCGCGTGGGCGAATCCCGCGCACATCAGCAACGCGATGAAGAACGCGAACTGCAACCTGTGGGCCGGCGATGTCCTGGCGATTCCCAATTCCCGATTCCCGATTCCCGGCTTCACGGCGTCTCCTTCAGCATCGCGGCGATCGCGGGCTTCACCTTGGTGGCAAGCACCTCCGGCGTGATCGGGCCGATGTGCTTGAAGCGGATCACGCCCTTCGCGTCGATCAGGAAACTTTCCGGCGCGCCGTAGACGCCGAAGTCGATCGCGGTCTGGCCGGATTCGTCGGCGATCAGCAAGGCATACGGACTGCCGTGCGCGGCCAGCCAGGCCTTGGCGTCGGCCGGGGCGTCCTTGTAGTTGTAGCCGACCAGCTTCACCCCGAGGCCGGGCGCTGCGGCGGTCAGCACCGGGTGCTCGACGCCGCACTCGATGCACCAGCTGGCGAACACGTTGAGCAGGTAGGGCTGGCCGAGCAGGTCGGCCTTGCTCACCGTCTGCTCCGGTTCGTACAGCTTGGGCAGGTTGAACGCCGGCGCTGGCTTGTCCAGCAGCGGCGTGGGGATCGCGTTCGGGTCGTGCCGCGTGTTCCACCAGATGCCGAAACCGAACAGGCCCACCAGCAGCATGAAGCCGATGAACGGAAGCAGGCGGTTCATGCACGGGTTTCCTGTGGCTGCAGGTCCACCGCGGCGGGGGCGGCCACCGTGCGCTTGAGGCGGAACCGCTTGTCCGCCGCGCACACGAAGCCGCCGAACATCATCAGCAGGCCGCCGCCCCAGATCCAGCGCACGAACGGCTTGTCGTACAGCCGCAGCGACCACGCGCCCTCGATGTTGCCGGCGTCCATCGGCTCGCCCAGCGCCACGTAGAGATCGCGGAAGACGCCGGCGTCCACGGCCGATTCGGTCTGCACCTGGCCGCGCGGGTAGGTGCGCTTCTGCGGATGCATCACGATCAGCTGCTTGCCGTCGCGGCTCACCGTGACCACGCCCTGGTCGGCGGTCCAGTTCGGACCGCTGACGCGATGCACGCCGTCGAAGCGAAAATCGTAGCTGCCGACCCGCTCGCTCTGCCCGGGGGCCAGGCGCACGTCACGGGTGACGCTGAGCGACTCGGTCAGCAGCACGCCGGCCACGAACACGCCCACGCCGAGATGGGCCAGCAGCATGCCGGCCATCTCGCCCGGGTAGCGGCGGCCGCGCGGCACGTCGCGCCAGCGCTTGAGTGCATACAGCAGCACGCCCACGCCCAGCCAGATCAGCGCGGCGACACCCGCGATCGCCTTGAGCCGGCCATCCACGAAGAACGCCGCCACGATCGCGCACGCGGCCGCCGCGATGCCGGCGCGCAGCGCCACCTGCCTGAGCGTGGACGCATCGCCCTTGCCCCAGCGCAGGAACGGCCCGAACGGCATCAGCAACACCACCGGCAGCATCAGCAGCGGGAACAGGAAGCCGAAATAGGGCGGGCCGACCGAGATCCGCCCGAGGTTCAGCGCGTCGCCGACCAGCGGGAACAGCGTGCCCAGCAGCACCATCGCCGCGGCCACGGCGAACATCAGGTTGCCGATCAGCAGCACGGTCTCGCGCGACAGCAGGTTGAACGCCTTGCCGCCGGCCACCTTCGGCGCACGCAAGGCATACAGCAGCAGCGAGCCGCCGACCACGATGGTGAGGAAGGCCAGGATGAACACGCCGCGGCGCGGGTCCGAGGCAAACGCGTGCACCGAGGTGAGCACGCCCGAGCGCACCAGGAAGGTGCCGAGCAGCGAGAGCGAGAACGCGAAGATCGACAGCAGGATGGTCCACGCGCGCAACGAGCCGCGTTTTTCGGTCACCGCCTGCGCATGGATCAGGGCCGCGCCGACCAGCCACGGCATGAAGCTGGCGTTCTCCACCGGGTCCCAGAACCACCAGCCGCCCCAGCCCAGTTCCGCGTACGCCCACCAGCTGCCGGCCACGATTCCGAGGGTGAGGAAAGCCCAGGCCACGTTCGTCCACGGCCGCGCCCAGCGTACCCACGCCTGTTCCAGTTCGCCGCCGAGCAGGCCGGCGATGGCGAAGGCGAAGGCCACCGAGAAGCCGACATAGCCGGTGTACAGCACCGGCGGATGGATCGTCATGCCCGGATCCTGCAGCACCGGGTTCAGATCCGCCCCGTCGCCGGGCATCGGCAGCAGCCGTCCGAACGGGTTGGAGGTGAAGATGATGAAGGCAAGGAAGCCCACCGCGATCAGCCCCATCACCGCCAGCACGCGCGAGGCGAACACCTCGGGCAACTTCTGGCTGAACGCGGCCAGCGCCACCGTCCACACGTTGAGGATCAGGATCCACAGCAGCAGCGAACCCTCGTGCGCGCCCCACACCGCGGCCACGCGGTAATACCAGGGCAGTTCCAGGTTCGAGTTGTCGGCCACGTATTGCACCGAGAAATCGAAATGCACGAAGGCCCACACCAGGATGCCGAACGCGATCGCCACGAACACCGCCTGTCCCGCCGCCGCCGGCCGCGCCACCGCCATCAGCGCGCGGTTGCCGCGCCAGGCGCCGATCAGCGGCAGGACGCCCTGCGCGAAGGCGAGCAGCAGGGCGAGGATCAGTGCAAGTTGGCCGAGTTCGGGGGTCATGGCTGGAGGCCGGGATTCGGGATTCGGGATACGGGATTCGTGAAAAGCATGGCGTTACCTGCGTACGGTCGTGTGACGGTGGGAATGGATGGGCGAGGCTTTTCCGAATCCCTAATCCCGTTTCCCCAATCCCGGCTTCTCGGCGTGCGCCTTTGCCATGGCGTCCTTCAACTCCTTGGGCATATAGGTCTCGTCGTGCTTGGCCAGCACCTCGGTGGCGACGAAGCGGGCGCCGTCCATGTGGCCGGTGGCGATCACCGACTGGTTGTCGCGGAACAGGTCGGGCAGGATGCCGGTGTATTCCACCGGCATCGCGCCGCCGGCGTCGACCACGGTGAAGGTGACCTTGAGCGAATCGTTCGAACGCTGGATCGAGCCGGCCTTGACCATGCCGCCGAGGCGGAAGGTCTTGTAGTCGCTGGCCTGGCCGGACTGCACCTGGCTCGGCGTGAGCAGGTAGTTCATGTTGTTCTGCAGGGCCACCACCGCCAGCACGGTGGCGAGCGTGGCCGCGGCGAGGATCAGCAGGACGATGACGAGGCGGCGTTTGCGGACAGGGTTCATGGGCATGGCATGTCGCCGTCGGTCAGGCGGACGGAGCTGAGGGAGGGGATTGGCGCTGCAGTCGGGCACTCTGACGGGCCAGCCGCGCGCGAAGTTCCCGCAGCACGCGGCGGCGGCGCAGGCGCGGCGCCAGGGTGTCGGCGATCAGCACGATGAAGAACACCGCGTAGGCCGGCCACACGTAGGCGGCGTAACCGCCCATCGCAAGAAAGTGCTGCAGCGCGCTCATCGGTCGGCTTCCTCTTCCGCGATCCGGCGTACCCAGTCCTTGCCGCCTTCCATGTCCAGCAGGTCGGTGCGCGCGCGGCGGAACAGGCTGGCCACGTAGTAGAACTTGGTGGCCAGGGTCATGGTCAGCAATGGCCACAGCATGTCCCACGCCATCTTCGACTGGCCGAACACGTTGACGGTGCTGCCCTGGTGCAAGGTGTTCCACCAGTTCACCGAGAAATGCACGATCGGCACGTTGATCACGCCGATGATGGCCAGGAAGCCGGCGGCGCGCGCGCCCTGGCGGCGATCCTCGAACGCGTGGTACAGGCCGATGACGCCGAGGTACAGGAACAACAGCACCAGCTCGGAAGTGAGCCGCGCATCCCAGGTCCACCAGGTGCCCCACATCGGCTTGCCCCACAGCGAACCGGTGACCAGGGTGATGAAAGTGAACGCCGCGCCGATCGGCGCCGATTGCATCGCCACCACCTCGGCCAGCTTGATCCGCCACACCAGCGCGACGAACGAGGCCACGCCCATCACCGCATAGATGAACATGCTCATCCACGCGCTGGGCACGTGGATGAAGATGATCCGGTAGGCGTCGCCCTGCTGGTAGTCGGCCGGCGCCAGCACCAGCCCGCCGTACAGCGCGATGGCGCCGAGCAGCAGCGCCAGCGTCATCGCCCACGGCTGCAGCGCGCCGGCGAAGCGGTAGAAGGTCGGCGGCGAGCCGAGCTTGTGCAACCAGAGTGGAATCCAGTCAGACATCATGCGTCCAGGGCAATGCGGAGGGCGGCCGCGCAGGCCAGCGGCGCCAGTACCACGGCCAGCACCAGCGCAGCGGCCAGCCAGGCGATCGGTGCCAGCCAGGACAGCCCCTGCTGGGCGGCCGCCACGGCACCGGCGGCGAAGATCACGGCCGGCACGCACAAAGGCAGCAGCATCAAGGCGAGCAGCATACCAGAGCGCCGCGTGCCGGCCGTCAGCGCCACCAGCACCGCACCGAGCAGGCTGAGCAGCGGCGTGGCCAGCAGCAGCGCCAGCAGCAGCACCGGGATCACCGCGGCGGGCAGGTGCAGCATCGCCGCCAGCAGCGGTGCGATCACGATCAGCGGCAGCGCGGTGGCCAGCCAGTGGGCGAGGATTTTCATCCCCAGCAGCAAGGCCAGCGGTTGCGGCGACAGCACCAGTTGTTCGAGCGAACCGTCCTCGATGTCGCTGGCGAACATCGCGTCAAGCGCCAGCAGCATCGCCAGCAGCACGGTGACCAGTACCACGCCGCCGGCGATCCGCTGCAGCAGCGTGTCCTCCGGGCCCAGCGCGAAGGGGAACAGCGTGGCCACGATCACCGCATACAGCACCGGCATCGCGATGTCGCCGCGGCGGCGCCAGGCGAGGGCGAGGTCGCGTCGCAGCATGGCCGCGCAGGCCGTCGCGAGGCCGGGCGCGCTCATGCACGCATCCGGATGTGGCGCGGCTCGCCACCGTGGAAGGCGACCGCGCCGTGACTGGTGACCAGTGCCGCGCCGCCGCCTTCGACGTGCTCCTCGAGCAGCCCGTTCACCAGCGCGATGCCGCCGCGGTCGAGGTTGGCGTAGGGCTCGTCGAGCAGCCACAGCGTGGCCGGCAGCAACAGCAGGCGAGCCAGCGCGGCGCGCTTCTTCTGGCCGGCGGACAGCCGCCGCACCGGCTCGTCCTCGTAGCCGCGCAGGCCGATCCGCTCCAGCACGGAGGCGGGGCTGGCGCCATCGCGGCAGCCGTGCAGGCTGGCGGCCACGCGCAGGTTTTCCCTGGGGCTGAAGTCGGCCTTCAGGCCCAGCTGATGGCCGAGGAACAGGATCTCGCCGAGCGTGGCGTCGCGCTGCAACGGCGCGCCACGCCAGTGCAATTCGCCCTCGCCGACATGCAGCAGGCCGGCCAGCATGCGCAGCAAGGTGGTCTTGCCGCTGCCGTTGTCGCCCTCGACCAGGGCCAGCTCGCCTGCGTGCAACCGGAAATCCATCGGTGCGAACACCGGCTCGTCCTGGCGACGAAAACTCAGGCCCCGTGCTTCGAGCAGGGGCGCGGCGGCGGGCGTGGCGGTCATCTCCGTGATTGTCCGCAATGGCGGTGGCGCTTGTCCATGCGGCGCACTGCCGCTGCGTGGCGCTATGCCATCCAGCGCAGCCGGGCGGGGCCATCGCCGCGGCCCTGCACGTAGGCATGCTGGCCATGCTGGCGGGCGAGGGGGTCGAGTGTGGCGGCGTCCGCACCGACCACGAACAGGCTGGGCTCGCTCCAGCCGGTGTTGCCCACGCCGATGGCGGGGCGCACGGCGATTCCGGGCAAGGCTTGCAAGGCAGCCAGCAGTTCCCGCTGTGCGGCGATGTTTTCCGAATGAGCGCGACGACTCGCCCGCGGATTCCACGCCGTGATGAAACCCCACGCCCGACTGCCGACCAGTTCCCGCAGCTCGGCCGGCAACGGCAGGTCGATGCGGATCGTCGCCCAGCTCACCATGTCCAGGTTGACCATGTAGCTGGTGTCGAGGAACGCCTCGCGCAGCGACTCATCCATGGCGCAGCGCCGGCAGCGGCGGCAGGCTCGCCTCGAACAGCCGGGCCGCAGTGTCGATGTCGACGTCGCGCACCGCAGGCGTATCGCGCAGCAACTGCTCCAGCAGGGCGTCCTGGGCGCGCCCGCGCTCGAGCGCGTAGGCATAGGGCACGTGGGTGAAGGTTACCAGCCGGTAGCGCGCCATGTAGTGCGTCGGCACGCGCGCGGCCAGCAGCGCGCCGAGCTCGCGCTTGGCCAGGTAGTGCGGGTCGGCGACCGAATCGCGCATCTCCACGTAGTTCTCCACCGCCATCGCGGCGATGGCGTTGGCGTCGGGCTGGCGCAGGCGCTGGAACTCGGCGAACACCGCCGCGGGATCGTTGGGCGTGGCGTCCAGCAGTCCGGTCAGAACCACGGTGTCCTCGAAGCCGCAGTTCATGCCCTGGCCATGGAACGGCACGATCGCGTGTGCCGCGTCGCCCAGCAGCAGGGCGCGGCCGTCCAGGTGCCAACGGTCCAGGTACAGCGTGGACAGCGTGCCCACCGGGTTATGGTCGTAGTCCGCGCGGAAGTCCGGCAGCAGCGACAACAGCCCCGGGAACTGCGCGCTGAAGAACGCCGAGGCGGCATCGGCGTCGGGCAGGGTGGCGAAACTGGGCGCGGCGCCCTGCGCGGGCAGGAACAAAGTGACGGTGAAGCTGCCTTCGGTGTTCGGCAGCGCGATGCACATGTAGCCGCCGCGCGGCCAGATGTGCAGCGCGTGCGGCTCCAGCGCGTACTGGTCGCGGCCGCCGCCGAGCTGCTGCAGCGCCGCGGGCAATGCGCTGGCCGGCGGGATCTCCAGCTCCTTGTAGCCGTGCCCCAGCGGTTCGACCCGCTCGCCCAGCGGTGTGTGCGCGTTCATCGCGCCGCGCAGGGCGGAGCCGGCGCCGTCCGCCCCGATCAGCAGCCCGGCCTGGAGCTCCCGTTGCCCGCCGTCGGCCGTGGCCAGGCGGATGCGCATCGTGTCGAAATCGACGCCGGCCAGCGCCTCGCCGAAATGCAGCCGCGCGCCGGCTGCCTCGGCGGCATCGAGCAGCAGCATGTTCAGCGCGCCGCGCGAGACCGACCAGATCACTTCGCTGTCGTCCACGCCGTAGCGTTGCAGCGCGCTGTTGCCCTCGCGGTCGTGCACCATCCGCCCGCGCATCATCACAGCCTGCTGCAGCACGGTTTGCGCCAACCCTGCCTGGCGCAGCGCCTGCAATCCGCGCTCGGCCAATGCCAGGTTGATCGAGCGGCCGCCGCTGTCCATGGATGGACGAGTGCCGCGGGCGCAGGACGCGCCGGAGCGGCCGCTGAATCCCGACCGGCGCGGGTCGGGGCGTTTTTCATGGACGTCGACGGCGAAGCCGCGTTGCGCCAGTCGCACGGCCAGCAGGGCGCCGACCAGGCCGCCGCCGATGAGGGTGATGGGTTGCCGGGACATGCTCGATCCGCTGGAGAAGAGCGCTCACTCTTCCGCAACTGACCGGCAACTGCAAACCGGCGAGTGACTGCTGCCGGGACGACCGGCGCGGGCCCGCGGACGGAAGGCATGGAGGCGGCTTGCAATGTCGCGAATCGTTCTCATTTGCAGTTGTCGCGCTCATTCGCGACAATATCGCCCTTCGCCATTCCATCGCCGACCGCCGGAATACGTCTCGCCATGCTCGTGCATCGCCGCTCGTTGTCGTTCTGCCTTGTCTGGTTGCTGGGCCTGTGCGCGCTCTGCGGCATGACTCCGGCGACGGCGGCCGCGCCCGGCGCGGACAAGGCGCAGACGATCGTGCACATGCTCGATTACATCGGCGTGGATTACCCCGAGTTCGTGCGCGACGGCAACGTGCTGGACGAGGGCGAGTACGCCGAGCAGCTGGAATTCGCCACGCAATCGCTGGCCTTGCTGCAGCAGCTGCCGGCGCAGCCGGAACAGGCTGCACTGGTGGACAAGGCGCAGGCGCTGCGCTCGGCAATCGCGGCCAAGGCCGAGGGCAGGGCGGTGACGGCGGCGGCCAATGCCCTGCGCTGGGACATCATCCGGGTGTGGAAGCTCAGCGTGGCGCCGCGGCACGCGCCGGATCTTGCGGCGGGCGCGCGCCTGTACGCCGCCAATTGCGCTGCCTGCCACGGTGTCAGCGGCCATGGCGATGGCGTGCTGGCTGCCGGGCTCGATCCCGTACCCAGCAATTTCCACGACGCCGCGCGGATGGATGCGCGCAGCATCTACGGCTTGTACAACACCATCACCCTCGGCGTGGCCGGCACGCCGATGCGGCCGTTCCCGGAACTGTCCGAAGCCGAGCGGTGGTCGCTGGCGTTCTACGTGGCCGGCCTGCGCGCCACGCCGGCGCAGCTGCAGACCGGTGCCGCGGCATGGCAGCAGGGCATCGGCAAGGCGCAGTTCAAGGATTTCGGCGACCTGGTCACGTCGACGCCGGGCGAAGTGACGCAACGCGACGGGGCGCAGCTGGCGGCGGTGCAGGCCTACCTGGCCGCGCATCCGGCGTCGATCGAGGCGGCGGCGCCCACGCCGCTGGCGATCACCCGTAGCAAGCTCCGCGCCAGCCTGGAGGCGTATCGCGAAGGCGACCGCGACCAGGCGCGGCAACTGGCGATCAGCGCCTACCTGGAGGGTTTCGAACTGATCGAGGCGAGCCTCGACAACGTCGACGCGCCGCTGCGGCGCGAGGTCGAGGCGCAGATGATGGCGCTGCGCACGACCATTGCCAGGGGTGCGCCGGCGACCGCGGTCGCGGCGCAGATCGAGCGCATCGAGGGCTTGCTCGACCGGGCCGACCAGGAGCTTGCCGCGGGCGAGCTGTCGCCGCTCACGGCCTTCCTCAGCGCGCTGCTGATCCTGCTGCGCGAAGGCCTGGAGGCCATCCTGGTGCTGGCGGCGATCATCGCGTTCGTGCACAAGACCGGGCGCCGCGATGCCATGCCGTACATCCATTTCGGCTGGATGGCGGCGGTATTGCTGGGTGCAGCCACGTGGGTGGTGTCCAGTTACCTGCTGGCGATTTCCGGCGCCAACCGCGAGGTCACCGAAGGCGTCACCGCGCTGATCGCCGCGGCGATGCTGCTTTACGTCGGCTATTGGCTGCACAGCAAGTCCTACGCGCAGGCGTGGAGTGCGTTCATCCGCACGCGGGTGAATGCCGCGCTGGGCAAGGGCACCTTGTGGGCCATGGCCGGAGTGGCGTTCCTGGCGGTGTATCGCGAGCTGTTCGAGATCGTGCTGTTCTACCAGACCCTGTGGGTGCAGGTGGGCAGCGAGGGGCAGCATTACGTGATCGCCGGCATGCTCACCGCGGCGCTGCTGCTGGCGCTGGTGGCGTGGGCGATCCTGAAGTACAGCGTGCGCCTGCCGATCGGGCCGTTCTTCACCGCGACTTCGGCCTTGCTGGCGTTGCTGGCGGTGGTGTTTGCCGGCAACGGCATTGCCGCACTGCAGGAGGCCGGAGTCATCGGTGCCGATGCGGTGTCGTTCGTCTCGATCCCGTTGCTGGGCATCCACCCGACGCTGCAGGGCCTGCTCGCCCAGGCGCTGGCCCTGGCGCTGACCGCCGCCGGCGTGTGGCTGGCGCGGCGCCAGGCGCTTGCCGCCGGGCGTGACGCGGTTTGAGCGGGCCTCGGGCGGCGCTCAGAAGCTCATGAAATAGCCGCCGTTCACCGGCAGGTTGGCGCCGGTGATGTAGCCGGCGTCGTCGGCGCTGAGGAAGGCCACCGCGCGGGCGATGTCCGCCGGCGAGCCGAGCCGGCCGACTGGAATGCCGGCGATGATCTGGGCGCGGATGTCGTCGGGCACGGCCGCCACCATCGGCGTGTCGCAGTAGCCGGGCGAGACGGTGTTGACGGTGATGCCCTTGCGCGCGGTTTCGCGCGCCAGCGCCATGCTGAAGCCGTGCACGCCGGCCTTGGCCGCCGAGTAGTTGGTCTGGCCGAACTGGCCGGTCTGCCCGTTGACCGAGCTGATGTTGACGATGCGGCCGAAGCCGCGCGCGCTCATCCCGTCGACCACGTTGCGGCAGATGTTGAACACGCCGTCCAGGTTCACCTGCATCAGCTCGTGCCATTGCTGCGGGGTCATCTTGCGCAGGCTGGCGTCGCGGGTGATGCCGGCGGCGTTGACCACGATGTCGACGCTGCCATGCCGGTCCTCGATCTGCGCGATCGTCCCCCGGCAGTTGTCGAAATCGCTGACGTCGAGCGGTGCGAAGCCGATCGCGTCGCCGAATTCGGCCAGTTCGTCGTGGAAGGCGGCGACCCGTTCGCTGCGCGCAGCCAGATCGAGCGCCACCACCTGGCGCCCGGCGCGGGCAAGGTGGCGGCAGATTTCGGTGCCCAGTCCGCCGATGCCGCCGGTGACGATGGCAACGCGTCGTGGAGTGTCGGTCTGATTCATCGGGATCGCTTCGCTGGCCGGCTCACGCTGCAGGGCAGCACATGTTGTGCTGCAGCGTCCGGGAAGGGTTGGGGCGCCGGCGACAGAGCGCGACCGTCGCGGCGCAGGGGGTCAGCCGGGCTTCTTGTTGCTGCGCGTGCCGGCTGGCGGCGGGGTCGGCATCACCTTGGCGGCGGTATCCATCAGGCCGCGCTGCATCGCCTGGAACGCGGCCATGTTGCGCTCGGTCAGGTCGTTCAGCGTGTTCCATGGGGTTTGCCCCATGAGGCTGTTGAGCTGGCTGCGGAACTGCGTCTGCTGGTCGAGAAAGACCTGCAGGCTGCGCTCCAGGTAGGGGCCCATGAAGCCCTGCAACGAGTCGCCGTAGAAGCGGATGATCTGGCTGAGGAGCTGCGGCGACAGCATCGGCTGACCCTTGTCCTCATGCTCGGAGATGATCTGCAGCAGCACCGAACGGGTCAGGTCCTCGCCGCTCTTGGCGTCGCGGACCTCGAAATCCTCGTTGTCCAGCACCAGCTGGCGGACTTCCTCCAGCGTGATGTAGCTGGAGATCTCGGTGTCGTAAAGACGCCGGTTCGGATACTTCTTGATGATGCGTTTGGTTTGTGCCATGCGCCACAAGCTAGCAGAAGATATTGCGGCGCACCAGTCGGCGCCGCCGTTTCATGCTGCGGCATGCGGGCGCAGCAAAGTCGCCGTTTTCAGTGCCCGACTGCGCCACCGGCATTGCCGAACGGAGGGCGCGCCAGCCACAGCAGCGGGATCATCGCGACGAACAGCACGGCGCAGGCGAGGTAGACGTCATTGACCGACAAGGTCAGCGCCTCGCGGGTGATCAGCTGGTCGACCAGGTCCAACCCTTGCTGCGCCGAAAAGCCGCCGTGCTCCAGGCGCTGCAGGAAGCTTGTCGCGGCAGGCGCCGCCGGCGCGATGTGCTCGGTCAGCACGGCATGGTGGTACTCGCCGCGATGCTGCCACAGCGTCACCGTCGCCGCGGTGGAGACGCTCGAGGCCAGCGTGCGGCAGAAATTGGCCAGGCCCGAGGCGCTGGCGACCTGGTCCGGATTCAGGCCGGACAGGTACATCTGGTTGAGCGGGATGAAGAAGCAGGCGATGCCGATGCCCATCACGAAACGCGGCAGCACCAGGGTGCCGAACGAGGCAGAGCTGTCGAAGCTGGCGAACCAGAACGAGGTCACCGCGAACACGATGAAGGCGAAGGTCACCACCGCGCGCAGCTCCAGCCGCTGGATGTTGGCGCCGATCACCGGCGCCATCAGGAACGCCAGCACGCCGACCGGCGCGCTGGCCAGGCCGGCCCAGGTGGCGGTGTAGCCGAGGTCGATCTGCAGCCACAGTGGAAACACCACGTTGATGCCGAAGAACGCCATCATGCCCAGCGACAGCGCCACCACCGCCACGGTGAAGTTGCGCCGCTTGAACAGCGCCAGCTCGACCACCGGATGCTTGGCGTGCAGCTCCCACACGATCAGGAAGGTGAGGCAGACCAGCGCGATGATGCCCAGGGTCAGGATCATCGGCGAGGCGAACCAGTCGTGGTCGTTGCCGTTGTCCAGCATGAACTGCAGCGCGCCCACGCCGACCACCAGCAGGGTCAGCCCGATCACGTCGATCGGCATCTTGAAGGTTTTCGTCTCGCGCTTGTGCAGCAGCACCCAGGTGACCAGCGCCGCCAGCGCGCCCACCGGCACGTTGATGTAGAAGATCCACGGCCACGAGAAATTGTCGGTCAGCCAGCCGCCCAGGATCGGCCCGAAGATCGGCGCCACCACCACCGTCATCGCCCACAGCGCCAGCGCCATGCCCTGCTTCGCCTTCGGGTAGCTCGACAGCAGCAGGGCCAGCGACAGCGCCACCATCGGGCCGGAACCCGCGCCCTGCAGCAGGCGGCAGATCACCAGCATCGGCATGCTGGTGGCCATGCCGCAGAGCATCGAGAACACCACGAACAGGGTCACCGAGCTGATGAAGGTGCGCACTTCGCCGAAGCGTCGCGCCAGCCAGCCGGTCAGCGGCTGCATGATCGCGCTGGCCAGCGCGTAGGAGCTGATCGTCCAAGTGCCCTCGCTGGGGCTCACGCCGAGGCTGCCGGCGATATGCGGCACCGAGACGTTGACAATGGTCATGTCCAGCACCTCCATGAAGGTGCTGAAGGCCACCGCGATGGTCAGCAGGACCAGGGCGCCGCCTTGCAGCGGCTTGAGGGGCGTGGCCTCGTCGGCGTTGGCTGCCATCGGCTGGACTCAGCGGTCGCCGCGGGGCAGGTTCGCGCGGATCACCTCGGTGGCTTCCGCATCCGCTTTCGCGGCCATCTGCGTGTACACGTCGGTCTGCGCCACCGGCTGCTGCGCCGGGGTGGCGGCCAGCACGCTGCCCTTGTCGTCGGTGATGTCGATGGTGACCTCGCTCGACAAGCCCACGCGCAGGGGATGCTTGTCCAGCTCGGCGTTGTCCAGCGAGATGCGTACCGGCACGCGCTGCACCACCTTGATCCAGTTGCCGGTGGCGTTCTGCGCCGGCAGCAGCGAGAACACGCTGCCGGTGCCCGCGCCCAGGCCGATCACCTTGCCGTGGAACACGGCGTCGTCTCCGTACAGATCGGAGACCACCGTGGCCGGCTGGCCGATGCGGATGTGGCGCAACTGGCTTTCCTTGAAGTTGGCCTCCACCCACAGATCGTGCAGCGGCACCACGGTCATCAGCTGTTGCCCGGGCTGCACGCTGTTGCCCAGTTGCACGCTACGCTGGGCCACGTAACCGGAGACCGGCGCATAGATCGCGTTGCGCTGCGCGGCGATCCACGCGGCGTTGAAGTTGGCCCGCGCCTGCATCACGCCGGGGTTGCGCGCCACGTCGGTGCCTTCGATCGCGGCATGCGCCGCGGCCGCCTGCGCCTGCGCGCCGGCCAGTGCGGCGCGCGCCTGCGCCACGCCGTCGCGCAGGTGCTGCACGATTTCCGGCGACTCGGCATGCGCCGCCAGCAGGGGCAGGTGGCGCTTGAGGTCGGCGTCGGCTTTCTGCAGGGCGAGCCGCGCCGCGTCGACCTGGGCGTCGGCGCCGCTGGCCGAGCTGGTCTGCTGGCGCACGCCGCGCACGGCCTGGGCCAGGGCGCTGCGCGCCTGCTCCAGGCGTACCTTGGCGTCCGTGGGGTCCAGCCGCACCAGTACCTGGCCTGCTTCGACGCGCTGGGTGTCGTCGGCGAGGATCGCCACCACCGTGCCGGGCACCTGGGCGGAGATGGCCACCTGGTTGCCGCCGACGTAAGCGTTGTCGGTCTTGACCCGGGTGGAGAACACGAAGAACCACAGCGCGAACCAGGCCAGCCCGGCGAGGATGAACACCGCAGCCACGATCAGCAGCGCGCGCCGACGCCTGGCCGGGTCTTTCGCGGCCATGCCGCTGTCGTTGGCGTCGGCGGGCGGCCGCTCGGTTTCAGTGGCGCTCATGGACGGGCTCCATCGGTAACGGAAGAGGTGGAATCGGTGTGGCGAGCGGCGGCATCGCGGTAACCGCCGCCCAGCGCCTTGACCAGCGCAAGATCGGTCGCCACGGCCTGCGCCTGCAATTGCACGGCGGCATCGCGCTGCTGCAGCCATTGCGCCTCGGCGGCGAGGCTCTCGCGGGCGTCACGCACGCCCTGGGCGGCGCGCGCCTGTGCCTTGGCCAGCAGCTGTCGCTGCGCATCCACGCGGGTGCGCTGGGCCGCGCGCCGCGCGGCGATCTGTTGCGCGCCGAGCGCCTGCGTGGCGACCTCGCGGGCGGCGGTCAGCACGGTGCTGTCGTACTGCGCGATCGCCGCATCGAGCTGTGCCTTGCTCACGCCGTAGTTCGCCTTCAGCGCGCCGCCATTGAAGATCGGCAGGTGCAACGCCGGAGTCAGCGAGAAGGTGCGGCTGCCGGCGGTGAACAGCTTGCCCAGGTCGATGCTCGACAACCCGGCCATCGCGCTGATGCTGAAGTCCGGGAAGAACTCGGCGCGCGCGGCATCGGTCTGGCGCAGCGCGGCCTCGACCTGCCAGCGGCTGGCGGCGATGTCCGGGCGGCGCGCGATCAGGTCGAGTGCGGCGTTCGCCGGAATGCCTTCGTCGACGCGCGGCAGCGGCCGCGGCTGCAGGTCGGGAAGCTGTTCCGGCGCCACCCCGAGCAGCGAGGCGAGCGAGGCGCGGCGGATCTTCGCCGAGCCTTCCAGCGCCGCGCGCATTTCCTGCACGGCGGCCAGTTGCGCGCGCGCCTTCTGCGCTTCGTCCGGCAGGTCCACGCCCTGCCTGACGCGCAGGTCGGCGATGCGGCTGAACCGGCGTTGCGTGGCAAGCGCCTGGTCGGCCAGCTGCAGGCGCGCCTGGTCGGCCTGCCAGCCGTAGTAGGTGTCGGCCACGGCATATTGCAGCGCCAGTGCCGCCGCGCTGCGCTGTGCTTCGGCCGCGTGCGCCTGGTCCAGCGCTGCCTCCAGCGTGGCGCGCTTCTTGCCCCACCAGTCGAAGTCGTACTTCAGCTGCGCGCCGAGGTCGGCCTGGTTGTACCAGCTGAAACCCAGGAACTGGCTGGGGATCAAGCCGTGGTCGCTCAGTCGTTGCCGCGCCACCTGCGCGCTGCCGTTCACCGACAGGCCGAGCTGTGCCGCGGCGAGCCTCGCCGATTGTTCGGCCTGGGCCACCCGGCTCTGCGCCATGGCGAGATCCGGCGACTGGCGGGTGGCGCGATCCATCAGGTCGTCCAGCTGCGGGTCGTGGTATTGCCGCCACCATTGCGCCGCGGGCCAGCCGGCGCGTTCGGGCGCCTGCAGCCCGGCCAGCGGCACCTCGTCGCGCAGGTCGGGTGCGAGCAACTTTGCCGGTGCGGCACAGCCGGCCAGGGTCAGGGCGATCAGGAAGGCAAGCGCCGCGCGGCCGCCTGGCGAGGCGTGTTTCATGCTGGAATCCTTCATGGCAGGCGCTGCCCGCCCGACTGGTCGAGGTTGCCGGCCAGCTTGCGCAACAGCCGGTCGAACTGCCGCATGTCGGTGGCGCTGAAGCCGGCGAACATGGCGCTTACCTGCGGGAACATCGGCGGCAGCATCTTCTGCACGAAGCGCCGGCCCGCCGCGGTGATGCGGATCAGCACGCGGCGGCGATCCTCCTTGCTGCTGCCGCGCGTGATCAGGGCGCGCTTGACCAACGTGTTGGCGATGCGCGTCATGTTGGTGGCGCCCTGGGTGGTGAACTCGCACAGCTCGCCGGGCGTGGAGCTTCCGTCCGGCCGGCTGTACAGGATCATCAGGGTCAGGAATTCGCTGTGGTTGAGCTTGTGGGGCTTGAGCCTGGACTCCAGCTCGCGCTCGATGGTGGCGCCGAGCATCAGCATGAGCCGGCACAACCGCGCCTCCGGCGCGGGCATCTCCGGCACCAGCCGGCCCACCCGGTCGATGCCTTCGTCCATCATCACGATGCAATTTGCGAGGCTTGCCATTTCACTGAATGATAATTCACCAGTGAATAAACTTAGCAGGGGCGGAGCGGTCCGGGCAAGTGACGGATGTCAGGGGGTTCGATCGAGGCCGAACAGCCGCCGGGCGTTGGCGGTGGTGGCCTGCGCCACGTGCTGCTCGCTCTCGCCGCGCAAAGCAGCCACGCAGCGCAGCACCTCGATGATCCGTGCCGGCTCGTTGCGCTGGCCGCGATGGGCGGCGTCCGGCTGGTCCGGCGCATCGCTCTCCAGCAGCAGGAACCCGATCGGCATGCGGGCCACGATGCGCCGCAGGCGCTGCGCGCGCTCGTAGGTCACCGGACCGCCGATGCCCAGATGGAAGCCGAGATCCCACAGCTTCCCGGCCTGCTGCTCGCTGCCGGAAAAGCTGTGCACCACGCCGCGCACGCCGGCGCAGCGGCGCAAGGCCTGGCTCACCTCCTCGAGCGCCTGGCGGGCATGCACGATGACCGGCAGGTCCAGCTCGCGTGCCAGCCGCAGCTGGGCCTCGAAGAAATGCAGCTGTCGTGTGCGGTCGGCCGCTGCCTGGTGGTAGTCCAGGCCAATCTCGCCCACGGCGACCGCCGGATGACCGCCCAGCCATTCGCCGAGTTGGTCCAGATGCTCCGGTCGGTGCCTGTCCATGAACAGGGGATGCAACCCGTAGGCCGGGTGGATGCCGGAGTGGCCATCGCACAGTTCCCGTACGCGGGGCCAGCTTTCGCGGTCGGTTGACGGGACCACCATGTGGCATACGCCGGCCGCGGCAGCCCGCGCCAGTACCGCCGGGCGGTCGGCATCGAACGCTTCCAGGTCGAGATGCGTGTGGCTGTCGACGAGCGGTTGCATGGGGATATCCGGAAATTGCGCGTGCAGGCACGGTATGCGCGTGAAAACAATGTCATAAATCCGAGCTAGCTGCGATTCAGTTGGGCATCGGTTCAATGACGGCGCAGGTTGTTACGTCCGCTGCACATCCCGGGCTATAGGCTGCGCTCAAACAGAGGAGAAGGTGGTGATGAACACGTTGATGGTCAATGTACTCAAGGCGGCGATCGCCGCGGCCCTGGTGACGGGTGTGTCCGCCTGCAACCGCAACGCGGATGCTGGCGCGACGGGCGCTGCCGACACGGCTGCGAGCGCCGATGCCGGCGTGAAGTACGGCAAGGTGGTCTCGGTCGACCCCGTGCGCAACACGGTGAACAACCCCAAGCAGGTCTGCCACGACGAGACCGTCACGCACACGGCACCGCCGAAGGACCAGCATCGCATCGCCGGTACGGCGATCGGCGCCGTTGTCGGCGGCCTGGTCGGCAACCAGGTCGGTGGCGGCAAGGGCAAGACCCTGGCCACGGTGGCCGGCGCGGTCGGCGGCGGCTACGCCGGCAACCGGATCGAGGCGGCCCACCAGAAAGGGCAGGTCACCACCAGCGTCGAGCGCAAGTGCGAGACGGTCAACAACACCAGCACCAAGATCGTCGGCTACGACGTTCGCTACGTCTACGACGGTGTTACCCGCACGGTCCGCATGGATCACGACCCGGGCGACCGGGTCGAGGTGAAGGAAGGCGTGACCGTGGTATCCGGCGCTCATTGAGCCCACCCACCCACAGGAGCACCCGATGACTGCACGCATTGCAAAACTTGCATTGGCCGCGTCCATGACGATGGGCCTGGCCCTCGCCGGCTGCGCGACCCAACCCTACGGCAACAGCAACAGCGGTTACTACGGGGGGCAGTCGTCCGCCTATGGCAATCGCCCGGCCCGCTGCAATACCTGCGGCGTGGTGCAGGAGGTCCAGCAGGTCTACCTGCAGAACAACGGCAGCGGCGGCACCCTGGGTGCGATCATCGGTGCGGTGGCCGGCGGCGTGCTGGGCAACCAGGTCGGCAAGGGCGACGGCCGCAAGGCCGCGACCGTGGCCGGCGCGGTGGCCGGCGGCGTGGTCGGCAACCAGGTGGGCAAGCGCAGCGGCCACGACGACGTGGCGTGGAGAATCGTCGTGCGGCTCGACGACGGCCGTTACGCGACGGTGACGCAGCGGGAGAATCCGGGCCTGCGTCAGGGCGACTACGTCGAAGTGCGCGGGGATCGAGTGTATCCGCGTTGAGGTGACGTGTTGAACGGACGTCTGGACGTCCAAAAGAAAAAGGCCATCGAGAGATGGCCTTTTTTTTGCGGTGGCGTGATGGTCAGTTTACGGCGTAGAACGAGTGGTCGCCGATCGTCACGCTTGGCCTGTTGTGCGACCACGAAGGCGAGATCGCCGTGGTCGCGAAGTGATCCGCGTGCGGCACCAGCATGCGACGCTGCGCCAACGGCAGTTGCCAGTTGTGGATCGACTTGCCGGCGATATCCCATGCCTTGACGAAGGCGGGCAGGTTGCTGATCTCGAACGATCCGGAGGTGGTGGTGGTGGCGAACTGGTGCGGCGCCGTGACCACCTTGCACACGGTATTGCCGTAGTGCCCGCGATCACGCCGGCGCAGGGCCACCTCGGCCACCGCAAGCTGGCCGTCGATGGGCTGGCTGCGCGCTTCGAGATAGACGGTCGTGGCCAAGCAGGCTTGGTCAGCTACCGGCTGGGGCATCAGTGTCGTCAGCCACAACAGCAGGGAAAGTTTCATGTTCTGCCTCCAGCGTGCTGTACGCGCGAGGCCGGGACTCCAGCTTCGTGCGCCGTTGCGGTGGACGGGCGGGCAGGCCGTTTCCACCTGGATCTGCCACCTGGGCCGAAACTTGTGGCCAGGGTGCTTTGCCACGGGATTGTGGCGATTCGAGCGGCTTGGCAAAGCCGGTCAGAAGGTTGTGCCGGAGTCGGCGCCGTCATGCGGGCGTCACGTTGCTTCCGGCGGCCTTGCCTCGAAGGATGGCAAGGCCCGTTCTCATCCGGCGTTGTTGCTGCCGGGTCGCGCCGATACGGAATTCATCCGGTTCGTCGCGTCAATCGACACCCCGTGGATCGGGTGCCGCGATATTCGATCGGCGGAGCCTAGTGGCGGGCAGCGCCGCTGGCAAGTGCCGCGATGGGCGGATTTAACTTGCACTCACCTGTCATTGACAAGTGCCATTGCGAAAAATCCATGCGTGTTGGCGTGCCGTGTCTCACGCGGGCCACGACGCCTGGAGCGTCAATGCAGGCGCATCCTGCAACGATGGCGTGGTGCCTGCGCGAAGTTGCGTGGCAACGTCGTCTTCCAGCACCAGCAGCACGTCGAACCCGCCGCCGGCACGCACGACATCCAGCACGCAGCCGACCTCGCGATCGTCGACGCGCAATGTCTCGCCGGCATGCATCGGCTGCGACGTCGTGCCGCAGTGCAGGTGACGCTTGTGTCCGCCGCGAAAATGCAATCGCGCCACGATCTCCTGGCCGGGATAGCAGCCCTTGTCGATCGCCACCGCTTCGAGCCGCTGCAGTGACAATGCCGTGGGAAGCAAGGTTCCAGGCACTGACCCTGGCAACCACGGCCAGCCGTCGCGCAACTGCATCGTGCGCCACGCCTCGTCCGTGCAGGCGCTGGCGGAAACGAGCAGCGCATGCGAGCCGCAACCCAGCGAGACGGTGTCGCCCTCGACCGTCACGGCATGCAACGCCTGCATGGGCCCTGTGCCCAGGCTGCGCACCGGCAGCGCGGTCAACCGGACTCGGGAGCGGAACACGAATCGTTGCAGTGCCTCGACCATCGCCGCGGCATCCCCGCCGCGCAGCAGCAGCAGATAGCGTTGTGGTTCCAGTCGCGCCAGATGGAACAGCGCACGCACGCGGCCCTTCGCATCCAGCCACGCGCTGAATTGCCAGCGGCCGACGGCAAGGCCGTCGACCTTGCTGCTGAATTGCGCATGCGCGAACGCGCCTGCATCGGGTCCTTCGAGCAACAGGGTTTCGGCGGGCAGGGGCGCTTGCATGGTGGCAAGTTTGGGGCGACTGCGTCGTTGCGCAAGTGAGCGGCAGCGTCGAGGTTGGGTTTCGTAGAGCCCGGTGGGCGGTTGTGCTGTCTGGGGGCAAGTATTAATCTTCAGCGGCTGACAAACACCATGTCCAATACCTCAGTTCCCGTCGAAACCACGCCTGCCTCCGTCGAGCCGGAGACGACCCCCAAACCGGTCGTTCCGTCGCCCGACAAGGCAGCCGCCGAGCGTCCGGCTCCGGATCCCACGCGCTATGGCGACTGGGAAAAGAACGGTCGCTGCATCGACTTCTGAGTGGCCCGGGCGCACTGGCGCCGGCCGGTATCGACGAACAGGTGCAGCAGGGAAATCAGCGATTCCACAGAGGATAGCCGCCATGGCAGAGACGCAACGACCGCTTTCTCCGCATCTGCAGGTTTACAGGTGGCAAGTGCAGATGGTGACCTCCATCCTGCATCGCGCCACCGGCATCGCCTTGGCGGTCGGCGGGCTGCTGGTGGTCTGCGGCCTGCTGCAGCTCGCGGCCGGCGAGGACAGCTTCGATCGCTTCAGGGCCATCGTCGGCAGCCCGGTCGGCATGGTGCTCCTGTTCGGTTGGAGCTGGGCACTCTTCTACCACCTGTGCAACGGCATCCGGCACTTGATCCAGGACGCCGGGCTCGGTTACGAAATTCCCCAGTTCGTCCGCTCCAGCTGGCTCTCGGTCGCCGGCAGCATCGTGCTGACTGTTGCGTGCTGGGCATGGGTGCTGATGGCCGGAGGTGCGGCATGAACCTGCGCGTGGGAACCGACGACGTGCGCAGCCAGCTGCGCAATCCGATGAAGCACGCCCGCGGGCTGGGTTCGGCCAAGGCCGGCGTGGAGCACTGGTGGGTGCAACGACTGACGGCTGCCGCGCTGGTGGCGCTGGGCATCTGGTTCGTGGTCACCGTGCTGGGCCTGCTGCATGCCGACTACGCCACCGCACGCGCGACCGTGGCCAAGCCCTGGAATGCGCTGCTGATGATCGCCTTCGTGCTCACCATGTTCTGGCACGCCGTGCTGGGGTTGCAGGTGGTGGTCGAGGATTACGTGCACACCCGCTGGAAGGAGGTCGTGCTGCTGGCGGCGATCAAGTTCCTCGCCGTGCTGGGCGCGCTGGCCGGGGTGCTGGCCGTGCTGCGCGTGGCGCTGACCCCCTGAGACGAAAACGCGAGGCCGGGATTCCATGGAAAGCTACAAGGTTCAGCAGCATCTTTACGACGTGATCGTGGTCGGAGCCGGCGGCGCCGGCTTGCGCGCCACCTTCGGTCTCGCCGAGAAGGGCCTCAAGGCGGCGTGCATCACCAAGGTGTTCCCCACGCGCTCGCACACCGTGGCGGCGCAGGGCGGCATCGCCGCGGCGCTCGGCAACATGAGCGAGGACAACTGGCGCTTCCACTTCTACGACACCGTGAAGGGCGGCGACTGGCTCGGCGACCAGGACGCGATCGAGTACATGTGCAAGCACGCGCCCGAGGCGGTGATCGAGCTCGAGCATTACGGCGTACCGTTCTCGCGCACGGACGACGGGCGGATCTACCAGCGCCCGTTCGGCGGCATGACCACGCACTACGGCAAGGGCACCGCGCAGCGTACCTGCGCCGCGGCGGACCGCACCGGCCACGCCATCCTGCACACGCTTTACCAGCAGGCGCTGGCGCACGACGCCACCTTCTTCGTGGAGTACTTCGCGATCGACCTGGTGTTCGACGCCGAGGGCGTGTGCCGCGGCGTGCTGGCGCTGGACATGAACGAAGGCACCATGCACTTCTTCCGCGGACATGCCGTGGTGCTGGCCACCGGCGGCTACGGTCGCGCCTACCTGAGCGCCACCTCGGCGCACACCTGCACCGGCGACGGTGGCGGCATGGTGCTGCGCGCGGGCCTGGCGCTGCAGGACATGGAGTTCGTGCAATTCCATCCCACCGGCATCTACGGCGCCGGCTGCCTGATCACCGAGGGCGTGCGCGGCGAGGGCGGCTACCTCACCAACTCCGAAGGCGAGCGCTTCATGGAGCGCTACGCTCCGCACGCCAAGGATCTGGCCTCGCGCGACGTGGTCAGCCGCGCGATGACGGTGGAGATCAACGAAGGCCGCGGCGTCGGCGAGCACAAGGACCACATCTTCCTCAACCTGATGCACCTCGGCCCCGAGGTGATCCACGAGCGGCTGCCGGGCATTGCCGAATCGGCGCGCATCTTCGCCGGCGTGGACGTCAGCAAGCAGCCGATCCCGGTGTTGCCGACCGTGCACTACAACATGGGCGGCATCCCCACCAACTACCACGGCGAAGTCGTGCAGAAGCGCGGCGACGACGCGGAAGTCGTGGTGCCCGGCCTGTTCGCGATCGGCGAAGCGGCCTGCGTGTCGGTGCACGGCGGCAACCGGCTGGGTTCCAACTCGCTGCTCGACCTGGTGGTGTTCGGCCGTGCCGTGGCGAACCGCTGCGCCGAGATCATCCAGCCGGCCACGCCGCACAAGGACCTGCCGGCCACCGCGCTGGACAAGGCGCTGGAGCGCTTCGACCGCCTGCGCAACGCGAACGGCAGCACGCCCACCGCGGCGATCCGGCTCAACATGCAGCGCACGATGCAGCGCTATGGCGCCGTGTTCCGCACCGGCGAGACGCTGGACGAGGGCAGCCGGAAGATTTCCGAGGTGTTCAAGACGTTCGAGGACGTCAAGGTCAGCGACCGGTCGCTGGTGTGGAACACCGACCTGATCGAAACGCTGGAGCTCGCCAACCTGCTCGAGCAGGCGGTGGCGACCATGCACTCGGCCGCGCAGCGGCCGGAAAGCCGCGGCGCGCATGCCCGCGAGGACTTCCCGGAACGCGATGACGAGCACTGGCTCAAGCACACGCTGGTGTGGGTCGACCGCGAAGGCGCCACCCGCTTCGATTACCGCCCGGTGCACCTCAACACCTTGACCGACGAGGTGGCTTCGGTCCCCTTGGCCAAGCGCGTCTACTGAGCCGGTGCGTTCGATGTCACGTCCCGTTTTCGAGAATATGGAAGGGCAATGCCATGGGTGAATTCACGCTGCCACGGAACTCCAGGATCCAGCCCGGCAAGCATTACCCGGCCAAGGATGCAAAGAAGCCGCGGACCTTCCGCATCTATCGCTGGTCGCCGGATGACGACCAGAACCCGCGCATCGACAGCTACGAAGTCGACCTGGCCGCTTGCGGCCCGATGGTTCTCGATGCCCTGCTGAAGATCAAGAACGAGATCGACCCCACGCTTTCCCTGCGCCGTTCCTGCCGCGAGGGGATCTGCGGGTCCTGCGCGATGAACATCGACGGCACCAATACGCTGGCATGCATCTGCGCGATCGACAGCGTCGCCAGCGGCGACGTCAAGATCTACCCGCTGCCGCACATGCCGGTGGTCAGGGACATCATCCCCGACCTCACCCATTTCTACGCGCAGTACGCCTCGATCAAGCCGTGGATCCGCACGCAGAGCCCGGCGCCGGACAAGGAGCGCCTGCAGTCGCCGGAAGACCGCAAGAAGCTCGATGGCCTGTACGAGTGCATCCTGTGCGCCTGCTGCTCCACCAGCTGCCCGAGCTACTGGTGGAACGGCGACAAGTACCTGGGCCCGGCCATCCTGCTGCAGGCTCACCGCTGGATCGTCGACAGCCGCGACGAAGCCACCGGCGAGCGGCTGGACGCGCTGGAAGACCCGTTCAAGCTGTACCGCTGCCACACCATCATGAACTGCACGCGCACATGCCCCAAGGGACTGAACCCTGCCAAGGCGATCGCCGAGATCAAGAAGCTGATGGTGGAACGGCGTTCGCCGTGATTCCTTCTCCCCACCCGGGGAGAAGTGCCCGAAGGGCGGATGAGGGGCCGGTGCTCGCGGGAAGTTGATCGGAGAGCGTTCTTGATGATGGCTCGGCGCAAGGTTGTCCCGCTCACCTCGATCCTCTCCCCGAGGGGAGGGGAGGCGAACGTGGCGCTGCGCGCGGCTTTGTTTCATGACTTCTGAGGGCCGCCTGCGCTGGCGCGCCCGTCGCGGTACGCGCGAGCTGGATGCGATGCTGGGAGCCTGGCTGGACCAGTGCTTCGAGCAGGCCGACGAGGCGCAACGGCGGGCGTTCGACGAACTGCTCGATGTCCAGGACCCCGAGCTGTGGGACTGGGTCATGGGCCATGCCCGTCCCGCACGGGCGGACTGGCAGGTCATCATCGATGACATCCGCACCCGCCATCGGCTTTGACTATTCGCCATCGCGACTGCTGCCGCGCTGCCTGGTCATGGTCGCGGCACTCGCCGCCGTCGCCGTGCTCACCTGCGCCTTGCCGGTCTGGCTGCGCGTGGCCATGGTGTCCGCCGTGGTGCTGGCGACCTGGCATGCCTGCCGCCGACTGGCGGTGACGCCGGTGACGGCCGCTGGCTGGAGTGCCGAGACGGGCTGGACGCTGCACACGGTCGACGGCGAGGATCATCCCGCCAGCCTGGCCTCGTTCCGCGTGCTGGGCGATTTCCTGCTGCTGCGCATGCAATCGGTACCATGCGGCTCCTGCATGCTGTTGCTGGCGCCGGACAACAGCGACGCGGACATCCGTCGCCGCTTGCGCATGCGCCTGGCGACGATGCAGCCGGGCGAGGCGCTGCCGCGCTGGTGAAGCAACTTCGTCGACTCGGCGCGGTCCGAGCGAATAGCCGATAATGCCGGTCCGGGCGACTCGCCCGATCCCACCACAAGCGAATCGCCCATGTTTCGACCGCTCGAACTTTTCATCGGCCTGCGCTACACGCGCGCGAAGCGTCGCAACCAGTTCATCTCCTTCATTTCCACCGTCTCCATCGTGTGCATCGCGATCAGCGTGATCGCGCTGATTACGGTGATGTCGGTGATGAACGGCTTCGACTACCAGATGCGCTCGCGCATCCTGGGTGCGGTGTCGCAGGCCACGATCACCAGCGTCGACGGGCCGATCCGGGACGTGCCTCGCGCGCTGCAGATCGCGCACGCCAATCCGCACGTGCTGGGCGCGGCGCCGTTCGTCGAATCCGAGGCGATGCTGATCGGCCAGCGCTCGGCCGGCGTGCGCGTGCGCGGCATCGACCCGGCGCAGGAGCCGAAGGTGGTCGACATCGGCCAGCACATGATCGAGGGTTCGCTCGCCGACCTGCGTCCCGGCGACTGGAACATCGTGCTGGGCCGCGACCTGGCCATGCAGCTCGGGGTGGGCGTGGGTGACCGCGTGACCATGGCGGTGCAGGAGTTGCGTGCCACGCCGATGGGCGGCATCCCGCGCATGCGCAGCTTCCACGTCACCGGCACATTCCAGCTCGGCATGGAGCAGTTCGACTCCGGCCTGGCCCTGGTCAACATGCGCGATGCCGAAAAGCTCAACGATCTCGGCGGCCCCACCGGCATCCGGCTGCGCCTGGACGACCTGTTCAGCGCCCGCCCGGTGGCGCGCGAACTGGCCGACCAGCTTGGCCAGTACTACGGCGTGCGCACCTGGATGGACGAGAACGCCAACCTGTTCCATGCGCTGTCGATGGAAAAGCTGGTGATGTTCATCATCCTGTCGCTGATCGTGCTGGTGGCGGTGATCAACCTGATCTCGATGCTGATGATGCTGGTCACCGACAAGCAGGCGGACATCGCGATCCTGCGCACGCTCGGCGCCACGCCGCGCAGCATCATGGGCACCTTCATGGTGCAGGGCCTGCTGGTGGGCTTCGTCGGCATCGGCTTCGGCGTGGGCTTCGGCGCGCTGCTGTCGTGGAAGCTGCCGGGCATCATCAAGTGGATCGAGCACACCTTCCACGTCACCTTCCTGTCGCCGGACATCTACTACATCAGCGAGGTGCCGAGCCGGCTGGACTGGCACGACGTCGGCTGGACTGCGTTGCTGACCTTCGTGTTCGCGTTGCTGGCCACCCTCTATCCCGCCTGGCGCGCGTCGCGCACGCAGCCGGCGCAGGCGCTGCGCTATGAATAAGGCCGCCATGAACCCCAAGACCGAACACGTGCTGCGTGCCAGCCGCGTCGCCAAGACCTATGCCGAAGGCGGCCTCAGCACGAACGTGCTGAGTGACGCCAGTTTCGAGCTGAAGCGCGGCCAGACGATGGCGATCGTCGGCGCCTCCGGCTCCGGCAAGAGCACCTTGCTGCACATCCTCGGCGGACTGGACACCTTGACCGCGGGCGAAGTGGAGGTGGATGGCCGCGTGCTGTCGCGCCTGTCCGACGCCGAGCGCGGCCGCGTGCGCAACCGTTCGTTGGGCTTCATCTACCAGTTCCACCACCTGCTGCCCGAGTTCACCGCGCTGGAGAACGTGTGCATGCCGCTGCTCATCCGCGGCACCGCCATCGCCGAGGCGCAGCGGCAAGCCACCGCCTTGCTGGAGCGCGTCGGCCTGGGCGCGCGCACCCACCACAAACCGTCGGAGCTTTCCGGCGGCGAGCGCCAGCGCTGCGCGGTGGCCCGCGCGCTGGTGACGCGCCCGGCCTGCGTGCTCGGCGACGAGCCCACCGGCAACCTCGACGAGGCCAACGCCGCCCAGGTCTACCAGCTGATGCTGGAACTCAACCGCGAGATCGGCACCAGCTTCATCCTGGTCACGCATGATCCGCACCTGGCCGCGAAGATGGATCGCACCCTGGTCCTGCACAACGGCGTGCTGCAGGAAAGCCCGCGCGCCTGACCCGCGCTGCAAGGGCAGCGCCCGGCGCGCGCCTACACCATTTTCAGCATCAGCGACGCAGCCCTCGCGCTAGGCTCGACGCTTTCCAGGATGGAACGGGCGGCGCGGCATGGCGCGACACGGAGCGATCACGGCGGCGCTGGCCCTGCTGGCGGGCGTGTTGCTGGTGCAGGCGTGGCCGCGTTTGCCGCCAGCGTGGATCGGCCTGCCGCTCATCGTGCTGGCGCTGGTTTGGGCGTGGCGTTGTCCGCGCTGGCGCTGGCTGTGTGGCCTGCCGCTCGGCGTCGCCTGGGCGTGGTGGTGCGGCACGCAGGCGATGCAGGCCCGGTTGCCGCATGCGCTGGAAGGCCGCGACGTGCTCGTCGTCGGCAGCCTTGACGGGCTGCCGCTGGCGCGCACCGATGCCAGCCGCTTCACCTTGCGGGTGGAAAGCGCAACACTCGACGGCCGGCCGCTGGCCCTGCATGGCTTGGTCACCGTGTCGTGGTACGAAGCTGCGCCACCGTTGCAGCCGTGCACGCGCTGGCGGCTGTTGTTGCGGCTGAAGCGTCCGCGCGCGCTGCTCGATCCGGGCAGCGCCGACAGCGAGCGCTCGGCGCTGGAGCGTGGCATCGTCGCCACCGGTTACGTGCGCGATGACGAGGGCAACCGCCGCCTGTCCGGCCCACGCTGGTGCGTGGACGGAATCCGTGCGGCGATCGCCCGCGGCATCGCCGCGCGGGTGCATGACCCGCACGATGCCGCGTTGCTGCGCGCCTTCGCGGTCGGCGACACGCGTGGCCTCGGCCAGCAGGACTGGGCGGTGGCGCGGGCGAACGGCGTCTCGCACCTGATCGCGATTTCCGGTTTCCACGTCGGCGTGGCGGCGGTGTTCGGCGTGTGGCTGGCCCGGCTGGTCTACGCGTTGTGGCCGCCGCTGGCGCTACGCTTGCCGCGGCCGCAGGCACAGGCCGCCGCAGCGCTGCTGCTTGCCGTGGTCTACAGTGCGCTGGCCGGGTTCGGCCTGCCTACCGTGCGCACGCTGCTGATGATCGCGGTGGTGGCGCTGGCGCGTTGCAGCCGACGCGGCAGCAGCGGGGCGCAATCGCTGGCGCTGGCGATGATCGCGATCCTGCTGGCCGACCCGCTGGCGGTGCTGGCGCCGGGGTTCTGGTTGTCCTTCGTCGGCGTGGCGTTCCTGATCCTGTGCCTGCAGGCGCGCGGGCGTGGCTGGCGGGCCTTCCTCCATGAACTCTCGGCCGGCCAGTTGCTGATGACCGTGGCGCTGCTGCCGCTGACCCTGTGGTTCTTCGGCCAGGCGTCGCTGGTCGGCGCGCTGTCCAACCTGGTGGCGGTGCCGCTGGTGAGCTTCGTGATCGTGCCATGCGCGCTGGTCGGCGTGCTGCTGTTGCTCCTGTGTCCGCCGCTGGCCGCGCCGGTGCTGTGGCTGGCCGGGCGGATCGCGCATGCGCAGTGGTGGTTGTTCGAGCACATGGCCACCTGGCCCGGCGCGCATTGGTACCTGCCGACCGTGCAGCTCCATGCGCTGCTGCTGGCGGTGGTCGGTGCGCTGTGGATGTTCATGCCGCGCGGGGTGCCGCTGCGCTGGCTCGGCGTCCTGCTGTTCCTGCCCCTGCTGCTGCCGCCGCGCAGCGTGCCGGCCGAGGGAGCGTTCCGGCTGTGGGTTCTCGACGTGGGGCAGGGGCTTGCCGTGCTGGTGCGCACGCGCGACCACCTGCTGGTCTACGACACCGGTGCGCGCTATCCCTCCGGCTTCGATCTCGGCGAGGCGGTGGTGTTGCCGGCCATCCGCGCGCTGGGCCTTCCCCGTGTCGATACTTTGATGATCAGCCACGGCGACAACGACCATGCCGGCGGCGCGCGGGCGGTGGCCGAGGCGTTTCCGCAGGCACGCCGGCTGGCCGGGGAACCTGCCCGCGTGCGCGTGCCCATGCAGCAGTGCGTCGCCGGCCAGGCATGGCGATGGGATGGCGTGCGCTTCCGCGTGCTGAGCCCGCTCCCCGGCGAAGGCGACCACGACAACGACAGCTCCTGCGTGCTGCTGGTCGAGGGGCGCGGCGGGCGGGTGCTGCTGCCCGGCGACATCAGCTCGAAGGCGGAACCGGCGGTGGCCGCAGCGGTGGAGGCGGGGCCGCCGCCGGTGCTGGTGGTGCCGCATCACGGCAGCAAGACGTCCTCCGGCGCGGCCTTCATCGCGGCGCTGCGGCCGTCGCTGGCCCTGGTGTCGGCCGGTTGGCGCAACCGCTTCGGGCACCCGCGCGCGGAGGTCGTGGCGCGCTATGCCGACGCGGGCGTGCCGTTGTTCAACACGGCCGTGGAGGGCGCCGTGGAGGTCGAGTTCCCCGCTGACGGAACGCCGCGGCGCCAGCCCGGCTGGCGCCGGCAGCAGCCCCGCTACTGGCGCGAGTAGCGTCGCGCGACGCCGGGATTGCCACACCTGCCGCAGTACGCGCGGACGACGCTGCTATCATGCGCGCTTCCCCGGAGCGTGGTGCGGCGAGGACTGATAGTGCTTGATATCCTGATGGCGGGCGGCTGGGCGATGGTGCCCATCCTGATCTGTTCGGCGGTCGCCCTGGCGATCGTGCTGGAACGCTGCTGGACGCTGCGCCGCAGCTCGGTGCTGCCCCCCGGTCTGGGCGACGAAGTGCGCCAGTGGGCGCGTTCGGGCCAGCTTGATCCCGGTCATCTGGAAACCCTCGCCAACGGCTCGCCGCTGGGCGAATTGCTGGCTGCCGCGCTGGCGGTGCGGCGACAGCCGCGCGAGATCATCAAGGAGCGCATCGAGGACACCGGCCGCCACGTGGTGCACCGGATGGAGCGCTACCTCAACACGCTGGGCACGATCGCCCTGATCGGCCCGCTGCTGGGCCTGTTCGGCACCGTGATCGGCCTGATCCGCATGTTCATGGAGGTGATGGGCGGCGGCATCGGCGACCCCGCGCGGATGGCCGGCGGCATCGGCGAGGCGCTGATCTGCACCGCCTCCGGCCTGACCGTGGCGATCCCCGCCTACGTGCTGCACCGCTACTTCCGCTCGCGCGTGGCCGGCTACTGCGTGCTGATGGAAAAACAGGCCACCGCCCTGCTGGACGACCTGACCCTGACCGCGCCGGCGGCCGCCACGCGCGCACGTCGCACGCCGGCGCCCGCCGCGCCGAGCGCGGGCTGAGGCAGCGTCGATGCGCATCGGCAACGACCGCCGCGGTGACGATTTCGAGATCAACGTGATCCCGTTGATCGACGTGCTGCTGACCCTGCTGATGTTCTTCGTGCTCACCAGCACCTTCGTGCAGCATTCGCGGCTGAAGGTCACGCTGCCGCAGGCCAGCGTCAAGGAGCGCGACATGAACGCGCCGGCGCTGACCATCATGATCGACCGCGACGGCCGCTTCTACGTCGGCAGCGACGAGGTGATGGGCGAGGGCATCGAGGCGCTCAAGCAGACCATCGCGCGCAATGCCGGCGACAGCCGCGATCAGGCGGTGACGATCCGCGCCGACGCCATGACCCCGAACCAGAACGTGGTGACCGCGATGGATGCGCTCGGCCAGCTCGGCTTCACCCGCCTGTCGATCGCCACCACGCCAAGCAAACCGGGCACCGCGCAATGAACGCGGACCAGGCGACCGCGGCAGACGCGGGCAGCTGGCCGACCTACAAACGCCTGCTCGGCTACACGCGACGCTACTGGGCGATCGGCCTGGTGGCCTTCCTCGGCATGCTGGCCGACGGCGGCGGGCTGGCGCTGTTCACCGGCCTGATCAAGCCGATGATCGACAACCTGTTCGCGCAGAAGGATCCGTACCTGATCTTCTGGATGCCGATCTGGATCGTCGCGATCTTCCTGGTGCGCTCGCTGGGCACCTTCGTCAGCGACTACGGCATCTCCTACATCGGCCGGCACGTGGTGCAGGCGCTGCAGCTGGAGGTGTTCGCCGCCTACCTGAAACTGCCGGCGCCGTATTTCGGCAGCGAGCCGTCGGGCCAGCAGATCTCGCGCATCACCTACACCAGCGAGCAGGTCGCCGCGGCGTCCAGCAGCGCGGCGAAGATCGCCATCACCGACGGCTTCACCGTGATCGCGATGCTGTTCGTGATGCTGTACTACAGCCCGTACCTGACCCTGTCGCTGCTGGTGATGGTGCCGGCGATCGCGCTGGTGGCCACCGTGGTGGCGCGCCGGTACCGGCAGATCAGCCGACGCATCCAGGGCAGCATGGGTTCGGTCACCGGCACGGTGGAGGAATCCGTGGGCGCCCATCGCGAGGTACGCGTGTACGGCGGCCAGGCGCACGAGGCCGAGCGTTTCGACCAGATCACCCGGCACACGCGGCGGCTCAACCTGAAGATCGCCGCCACCAATGCCGCGTCCAGCTCCACCGTGCAGCTGGTGGCGGCCAGCGCGCTGGCGGCGCTGGTGTTCCTGGGCACACGGCCGCAGGTGCTGGTCGACATGACGCCCGGCGTGTTCTTCGCCGTGCTCACCGCGATGGGCACCATGCTGCCATCACTGAAGCGCCTCACCAACGTGCAGGCGAACATCCAGCGCGGCCTGTCCGCGGCCGAGGACATCTTCGCGGTGATCGACCTGCCGCCGGAACGCGATGCCGGAACGCTGGAGCTGGAGCGAAGTCGTGGCGACCTGCATTTCGTCGACGTCGGCCTGACCTATCCGCACAGCCATGCTCCCGCCCTGCAGAAGGTCGATCTCGATTGCGCGCCCGGCACGGTTACCGCGCTGGTGGGACGCTCGGGCAGCGGCAAGAGCAGCCTGGTCAGCCTGTTGCCGCGCTTCAACGTGCCCGGTACCGGGCACATCCTGCTCGATGGCGAGGACTGCCGCAGCTACACGCTGGCCTCGCTGCGCAGGCAGATCGCCTGGGTCGGCCAGAGCGTGGTGCTGTTCAACGACACCGTGGCCAACAACATCGCCTATGGCGAGCTGGCTGGCGCCAGCGAGGCGGAGATCGTCGCCGCGGCCGAGGCGGCCAACGCGATGGAGTTCATCGCGCGCATGCCGCAGGGTATCCACACCCCGATCGGGCAGAGCGGCAACCTGCTTTCCGGCGGCCAGCGCCAGCGCATCGCGATCGCGCGGGCGATCCTCAAGAACGCGCCGATTCTGGTGCTGGACGAGGCCACCAGCGCGCTGGATACCGAGTCGGAGCGCCTGATCCAGCAGGCGCTGGCGCGGCTGATGAAGGATCGCACCACGCTGGTGATCGCCCATCGCCTGTCTACCGTGGAAGGCGCCGACCAGATCGCAGTGATGGACCAGGGGCGCATCGTCGAGCGCGGCACCCACGCCGAACTGCTTGCGCTGGACGGGCAGTACGCCGCACTGCACCGCATGCAGTTCCACGATGCCGCGGCCGTGGCGGCCGGCAGCTGAGACCCGGCCATGGCGCTGTCCGACACGCTTGCGGCGGCCTGGTACGGCGGCGGTCGCGCGCCGTGGTGGACGTGGCCGCTGGCTGCGCTGTACGGCGCCGTGGTGCGGCTGCGTCGCGCGCTGTACCGCATCGGCTGGCTGCGCCGCGAACGCCTGCCGGTGCCGGTGGTGGTCATCGGCAACCTCACCGCCGGCGGTACCGGCAAGACCCCCTTGACGATCGCCGTGGCCGCCAGCCTGCGCGAGCACGGTTTCCGGCCCGGCGTGGTCAGTCGCGGCCACGGCGGCACGCAACGCGAGCCCCTGCTGCTCGGCGACGTGCCGGACCCGCGCCAGGTCGGCGACGAGCCCTGCCTGATCCGCGCCAGCGGCGTGCCGGTGGCGGTGGGGCGCGACCGCCCCGCGGCCGCGCGCTTGCTGCTCGGTGCCGGTTGCGACGTGGTGGTGGCCGACGACGGCCTGCAGCATTACGCACTGGCGCGCGACGTGGAGATCTGCGTGATCGACGGCATCCGCCGCTTCGGCAACGGCCACCTGCTGCCGGTGGGCCCGTTGCGCGAACCGCTGGGCCGGCTGCGCGGCGTGGACCTGCGGGTGTGCAACGGCGGCAACGCCGAGGCCGGCGAGTATTTGATGCAGTTGCGCGGCGACGAGGCCGTGGCGCTGCAAGGCGGCGAGCGGCGGGCGCTGGCCAGCTTCGCCGGGCAGCCGGTGCACGCGGTGGCCGCGATCGGCAACCCGCAGCGCTTCTTCGACAGCCTGCGCGCCTCGGGCATCGGGGTGATCGAGCACGCATTTGCCGACCACCACGCGTTCAGTGCGACCGAGCTGGATTTCGCCGATGACTTGCCGCTGTTGATGACCGACAAGGACGCGGTGAAATGCCAGCCGTTCGCGCGGCCGCACTGGTGGCGCGTGCCGGTACAGGCGGAACTGCCGCCGGCCTTCCACGCCGCCTTGCGCGAACGCCTCGCGCGGCCGCGCTGAGCCTTACGGCTGGGCGCTGGCCGTGCGCTGCGCGGACTTGCGCCGCGACACCGCTTCGCCGGCCACGTAGACGCGGCGTGCCAGGTTGCCGCCGATCCAGTAGCACAGCTGCGCGGGCTGGCGCGCGTTCCAGATCACCAGGTCGGCGCGCTGGCCCACGGCCAGCGTGCCGCGGTCGGCCAGGCCCAGTGCGCGCGCCGCGTTGACGGTCACCCCGCGCAGCGCTTCGCCCGGGGTGAGCCGGAACAGCGTGCAGGCCATGCCCGCCGCCATGCGCAGCGACAGCAGCGGCGAGGTGCCGGGGTTGCAGTCGGTGGCCACCGCGATGGCTACGTGGTGGTCGCGCAGCAGCGACACCGGCGGCAGCTGCGTTTCGCGCAGCGCGTAGAACGCGCCCGGCAGCAGCACGGCGACCGTGCCGGCGGCGGCCATGGCGCGCACGCCCGCTTCGTCCAGGTGTTCCAGGTGATCGGCCGACAGGCCGCCGAACCCGGCCACCAGCGCGGCGCCGCCCTGGTCGGACAACTGTTCGGCATGCAGCTTGACCGGCAGGCCAAGCTCGCGGGCCTGCTTGAACAGGCCGCGGATTTCCGCACCGCTGAAGCCGATGGTCTCGCAGAACCCGTCGACGGCGTCGACCAGGTCTTCCCCTGCCAACGTCCGCAGCATGTCGCCGACCAGCGCGACGTAGTCGGCGCGCCGATCTCCGAACTCCGCCGGCAATGCGTGCAGCCCCAGGAAACTCGTGCGTACGCTGATGCCCAGCTCGCGGCCGAGCCGGCGTGCCACGCGCAGCATGCGGCGTTCGCTGTCCAGCTCCAGGCCGTAGCCGGACTTGATCTCCAGCGTGGTCACGCCGTCGGCCAGCAACGCGCGGGCGCGCGGCAGCGCCTGCGCGTAGAGCTGCTCTTCGCTGGCCGCGCGGGTGGCCGCGACGGTGGAGGCAATGCCGCCGCCCGCACGGGCGATGTCCTCGTAGCTGGCACCGTTCAGGCGCAGGTCGAATTCGTCGGCGCGGTCGCCGCCGAACACGAGATGGGTGTGGCAGTCGATCAGGCCGGGCGTGACCAGGGCGCCGTCGAGCGATTCCACTTCGTCGGCCAGCGCCACGGGCGCGTCCGGCAGCTCGTTCATTCGCCCCAGCCAGGTAATGCGCCCGTGCTGCATGGCGATGGCTGCCTGCTCGACCAGGCCGTAGGGCGTGTCGTCGGCGAACGTCGCCAGGGTGGCGTTCAACAGCAGGCGGTCCCAGCGGGGCGTGGTCATGGGCGGCGGCGTTTCGGGGGCGATGGCGCGATTATCGTGCACCGGGGCACCGCGTGCGCGATGCCTCGGCCAGGTTGCCGGTGCGCCGTCTCACGAACCGCCGGGGGCGGGCCGCCAGCGGGTTTCGTAGAGGTCGAAGCGGCGATCCTTGAGGTTGGTCACCGCACCGGCGTTGCGCGCGCGGGCCAGGGTCTGCAGGTGCAGGTCGGCGAACAGCACGGTCTCGATGTTCGGCGTGGAGTCGGCGGCGATGCCGTCGCGGGCGAAGCCGAAGTCGCTGGGGGTGAGGATGCAGCTCTGGCCGTACTGGATGTCGAAGTTGTTGACCCCCGGCAGGTTGCCCACGTTGCCCGACAGCACCACGTAGCACTGATTCTCGATCGCCCGCGCCTGCGAGCAGTAGCGCACGCGCAGGTAGCCCTCGCGCACGTCGGTGCAGAACGGCACGAACAGGATCAGCGCGCCCTGGTCGACGAGGTGGCGCGCCACCTCGGGAAACTCCGAGTCGTAGCAGATCATTACCCCGATCGGGCCGCAGTCGGTGGGCACCGTGGCCGCGCCGTCGCCGCCGGCGATGTTCCACACGTTGCGTTCGCTCGGGGTGGGGTGCAGCTTCTCGCGCTCGTGCAGCGAGCCATCGCGCAGGCACACGTAGCACACGTTGTGGATGTCGCCGTTGGCCTGCTCGGTCGGGTGCGTGCCGGCGATGATGTTGATGTTGTAATGGACGGCCAGACGGCTGAACAGCTCCTTCACCTGCGGCGTGTACTGGCTGAGTTTGCGGATCGAGTCGACCGGGGACAGCTCGGTGTTCTCGATCGACAGCAGCTGCAGCGTGATCAGCTCGGGGAAGGTGACGAAGTCGGCGTTGTAGTCGGCGGCGATGTCGGTGAAGTACTCGACCTGGGTGGCGAACTCATCGAACGAGGTGATTCGCCGCTGCTGGTATTGCACCGAGGCCACCCGTACCGAGTCGGGCAGGCGCTGCGGCGAGGGGATCGAGGGCGTGTCGGGCTGGTCGAGCAGCTGCGGGTTGCGCCAGACCAGGTGCACGGCATGGCCCAGCGATTCATGGTCGGAAGGCACGTACGCGCGCAGCAGGCCGATCACTTCGAAATCGTTGGCCAACTGGAAGCTCAGCGTGGGGTCGCGCCGCCGGCCGTCCACGACCGCCTGCACGTAGGCTTCGGCGCTGCCGTAGCGCGCGATGTTCTTCGCCAGGCCCGGGATGCGTCCGCCGAACACGATGCCGCGCAGCTTGAGGTTCATGCACAGCCGTTTGCGCGCCCGGTACAGCCGCTGGCCGATGCGCATGCCGCGGTAGTCCGGGTGCACCACCACTTCCATGCCGTACAGCCAGGTGCCATCCGGCTTGTGCCGCGAGGCCATGCCGCCGCCGGTGATCTGCGCCCAGGTATGGGTGCTGAGCGCGGTGGCCTCGTCGATGCGGAAGGTGGCGCAGTAGCCCACGATGCGGCCTTCGTACTCGACCACGAACTGGCCTTCGGGGAAATGCGTCTGCTGCGAGCGCAGCATCTCGGCCGAATGGCCCCATTCGCGTCCGTAGACCCGGCCGGTGAGTTCCACCAGTTGCGGCACGTCGGCGGGAACCGCCTGGCGCAGCAATAGTCGCGGGATGTTTTCGTTGGTCTTGGCCGCCATGCGGGCATTATGCACGGCCGCATCGAGGCTCAGGTGAAGGCATGCCGGGGGCACGGTTACACTGGCGGCCATCGCCACGGAGACCATCGATGAACGAGCGCAGCCGCAGTACCAGCTACCGGGCAGGACGGTTGTGGCGCGACGACGGCGGATGGCAGCGCGATGCCGGCTTTGCGGTGGCCGCCGGTGGCGTGTTGGCCGAGATCGCGGAAGGCGCGGCCGAGTCGGCCGGCCACTGGGTGCTGCCGGGCATGCCCAACCTGCATTCGCACGCGTTCCAGCGCGCGATGGCGGGGCTGGCCGAACGCCGGGGCAGGGCGGACGACAGCTTCTGGAGCTGGCGCGAGGCGATGTACGGCTTCGCCGCGGTGATCGATCCGGAGTCGCTGCAGGCGATCGCCGCGCAGCTCTACGTGGAGATGCTCAAGGCCGGCTACACCCGCGTGTGCGAGTTCCACTACCTGCACCATCAGCCTGACGGCAAGCCGTATGCGCAAGCCGAGGCGATGTCGCTGGCCCTGGTCGAAGCCGCGCGCGAGGCCGGCATCGGCCTGACCCTGCTGCCGGTGCTGTACATGAGCGGCGGCTTCGACGGCCGTGCGCTGGGCGAGCGGCAGCGGCGCTTCGGCCACGACGTGGACGGCTACCTGCGCCTGCTCGACACGCTGCACGCGCAGGCGGATGGCGACCTGCACGTCGGCACCGCGCTGCATTCGCTGCGCGCCGTGCCGGAGCCGGCGTTGCGCGACGTGCTGGCCGACCCGCGAGTGAAGCGCGGCCCGATCCACATCCACATCGCCGAACAGATCGGCGAGGTGCAGGATTGCCTGGCCATCCGCGGCGCGCGTCCGGTCGAGTGGCTGCTCGACCATGCCGAGGTCGACGGCCGCTGGTGCCTGGTGCATGCCACCCACCTGACCGAGGCGGAGACCGCGCGGATCGCCCGCAGCGGCGCGGTCGCCGGCCTGTGTCCCACCACCGAGGCGAATCTGGGCGACGGCCTGTTTCCGCTGGCGGCCTATCTCGATGCGGGCGGTGCGTTCGGCATCGGCTCGGACTCGCACATTTCCGTTTCGCCGGTGGAAGAACTGCGCTGGCTCGAGTACGGCCAGCGGCTGCTCACCCGCCGCCGCAACATCGCCTCCCGCCAGCCCGGCGCCAGCGTGGGCGAAACCTTGTGGCGGGCGGCGCTGGCCGGGGGAGCCCGCGCCAGCGGCGTGCCGGGCGGGGAGTTGCGCGCCGGGGCCTCCGCCGACCTGATCGTGCTGGACGAAAACTCGCCGCTGCTCGCCGCGCGCGACGAGGCCTCCGTGCTCGACAGCTGGCTGTTCGCCGGCAACACGCCGCTGGTGCGCGACGTGATGCGGGCCGGCCGCTGGGTGGTGCGCGGTTTCCGCCATCACGACGAGGAGCGCATCGCCACGCGCTACCGCACGGCCGTGCAGCGGATCGCCGCGGGCTGAACGCTCGCCATCGCGCGCGACATCCTTGTCATCCCCGGGGCGCGGGCGCCGTTGATGGAGGCACTTCCCTCATCCGGAGCGTGCCATGCGTCGATTCCTGCATCGTGTTCCCGCCGCCGCCTTGTTGCTGCTGTTTGGCGCCACGCTGGCCGGCTGCGTGGTGGTGCCCGCACGCGGACGGGTGTGGGTGCCGGGCCATTGGGCGTCGCCGCATGTCTGGGTGGAGGGGCACTGGCGCCACCGCTGAGCGCAGCTCCGCCGCGCCCTCGTCGATCTGGATGACCATCGGCAGGGGTGGCGGTGCCGGCGCGGGAGTATGTTTCCCGCTCGCATGCGGCATGCCGCCGCGATCGGGGAACGTGCATGAACCAGGCAGGACGTTCGGCAGGCACCGCCATCGCGTGGGGCGGCCTGGTGGCCGGCACGGTCGACATCGGCGCCGCATCGCTGATCAACATGGTCGACCCGCTGATCGTCCTGCGCGCGATCGCCAGCGGCCTGCTCGGCCGCGCGGCGTTCGCCGGCGGCTTGCCGGTGTCGCTGTTGGGGCTGGTGCTGCAGTGGGCGATGTCGCTGCTGATCGCGGCGATCTTCGTGCTGGCTGCGCAACGCCTGGCGTGGATGTGCCGCCGCTGGATCGCCGCGGGTCTGGCCTACGGCGTGGTGGTCTTCGTGGTGATGGAGTTCGTGGTGGTGCCGCTGTCGGCCGCGAACAATCCGCACTTCACCGCGCTGTCGCTGCTGGAGAACGTGCTGGCGATGCTGCTGTACGGCCTGATCATCGCGTTCTTCGCGCGGCGGGTGCGTTAAGCTTTCCGACCTTTCCGGTTCGTGCCGCAGCGCAGGCAGTGACGTGACGACAGCTTCGACGCCCGCATCGGCGCCCTCATCCACGGGCGCCGATGCGCGCTACATCCACCACGGCACGCCCGACTTCCGTCGCACCAATCTCGCGCTGTTCACCGCCGGCTTCGCCACCTTCGGCCTGCTGTACTGCGTGCAGCCGCTGATGCCGGAGTTCAGCCGCCACTACGGCGTGAGCGAGGCAGGCGCGGCGCTGTCGCTGTCGCTGACCACCGGGGTGCTGGCGTTCGCGATGCTGTTTGCCGGCGCGCTGTCCGACGCGTGGGGACGCAAGTCTCTGATGGTGGCGTCGCTGTTCGCCTCGGCGGTGCTGGTGCTGGTGACCGCGCTGATGCCGGACTGGACCGCGCTGCTGGTGGTGCGCACGCTGCTGGGGCTGACCCTGAGCGGGCTGCCGGCGGTGGCGATGACCTACCTCAGCGAGGAGATGCACGTCGAGTCGATCGGCCTGGGCATGGGCCTGTACATCAGCGGCAGTGCGGTAGGCGGCATGGGCGGGCGGCTGATCACCGGGGTGCTGGCGGACTTCTTCGGCTGGCGCGTCGGGGTGGCGGTGGTGGCGGTGATCGGCCTCGTCGCCGCGCTGGTGTTCTGGCGGATGCTGCCGGCCTCGCGGCATTTCACGCCGCAGCCGTTGCGCTGGCGCACGGTCGCGGGACGCTTCAACGGCATCTTCCATGACCGCGGTTTGCCGTGGCTGTTCGTCGAAGGCTTCCTGCTGCTCGGCGCGTTCGTCACCGTCTACAACTATCTCGGCTATCGGCTGCTGGCGCCGCCGTACAACTTGAGCCAGGCAGTCGTGGGCCTGATCTTCGGCATCTATCTGGTGGGCACGTTCAGCTCGGCGTGGATGGGCCACCTGGCCGGCAAGCTGGGCCGGCGCAAGGTGCTGTGGACGGCGCTGGCGCTGATGCTGGCCGGGGTGGCGCTGACCACGGCGCAACCGTTGTGGCTGGTGATGGCCGGCATCGTGGCGGTGACGTTCGGCTTCTTCGGCGGCCACTCGATCGTCAGCAGCTGGGTCGGCCGCCGCGCCGGCGCGGCGAAGGCGCAGGCCGCGTCGGTCTACCTGTTCTGCTACTACATGGGCTCGAGCATTGCCGGCGCCAGCGGCGGATTGTTCTACGCCTCGCATGGCTGGGCGGGCGTGGCGTTGTTCGTCGGCGTGCTGGTGCTGCTCGGCCTGCTGATCGCGCTGTGGCTGTTCCGCCTGCCGCCGCTGGTCAACGTGGCCACGGCGCCGACGCCGATGAGCAAGGGCGCGATGGGGTAGGGCGGGCACTGCCCGCCGATGTGCGGAGTCGAGAGCGGTGAGCGCCGATGTGCGGTGCACAGCGGCGGGCGGTGCCCGCCCTACGGGTGACGCGGAAGGTGGCGCGAGTCCGGGCTCATGGCGTGGCCGACTTCAGCATCCCCTTTACGGCGTCGTAATCGCCGTCGTTCGCGGCTGCTGGAAGCCCGAGCAGGTGGGTCATCAGCGGATACACGTCCACGTTCGGGAAGGCGGGGACTTTCGCGCCGACGCGGAACGCCGGGCCCTGCGCGATGAAGATCGCCTGCATGTCCGGCTCGGCATTGTCGTAGCCGTGATTGCCCAGGCTGGGCGGGCCCTTCTTCGCGGCCAGCCTGGCGCGGCTGGCGATGCGCCAGTGCACGTTGGCCAGGCAGATCAGCTGCGGCACCCGCGGGTTGCTGCCGTAATCGAAGCGCGCCGGCACCCGGGTCTTGTCCCAGCAGCGCATGTGCTGCTGCGGCTGCTCCAGCTTGCGTTCGATCGCGGCAAAGCGGGCGCGGTCTTGCGCGCTGTCGGAGCGCGGATTGAAGCCGGCCACGATGCCCTCGCTCACCAGTTGCACCTGGTCCAGCGGCAGCAGGTCGTCCAGCAGCACGGTGTTGCCGGCCGGCACCGCGGCCATGCCGTGGTCGGACAGCACGATCAGGTTGATCCGCTGGAACAGTCCGCGCTGTTTCAGGCCCTGCAGCAACCGGCCCAGCGCGTCATCCGTGGCGTGCAACGCGGCGTCGAGCTGGGGTGAGTCGGGGCCGAATTTGTGGCCGGCGTGGTCGACGGCATCGAAATACAAGGTGAGGAAACGCGGCCGCTCGGCGGGCGGCAGGTCGAGCCAGGCCAGCACCTGGTCGACGCGCTGGTCGGCGCTGACGCTGTCGTCGAACGGCCGCCAATAGTCGGGATGGCGGCCGTGGATGGCGGCTTCCGAACCCGGCCAGAACATGGTCGCGGTGCGCATGCCGTGCTCGTCGGCGGTCACCCAGATCGGCGTGGCCTCGTCCCACCAGCGGCCGTCGCTCACCGCCTTGCGGTTGCCCAGCGAGAACCTGCCCAGCCGCGGATCGAACATGGTGTTGTCGACGATGCCGTGGTGGTCGGGGCGCAGCCCGGTGACCAGGGTGTAGTGGTTCGGGAACGTCAGCGACGGAAACGAGGGTTGCATCGAGGCGGCCTGTACGCCATGCCTGGCCAGCTTCTCCAGGTGGGGGCTGAGGCCGCGGTCGATGTAGTCGTGCCGGTAGGCGTCGATCGAGATCAGCAGCAGCGGAGCGGGTTCGCTTGCGCCGGAGCGGTTGTGTGCCTGATCGGTGGCGGGAAGACGGGCGCAGCCGGCGCAGGTGGCGATGGCTGCGCAAAGCAGCAGGCGAAACACTGTGTTCATGCGGGTCGTTGCACACTCAAGCCAAACCAACGCCCATGGTCGCGCAGAGTCATGACAATTGCAGCCCACGCCTCGCCAGCCCGCTTGCTCGCCCGTTCGGCGATGCTGCTGGCGCTCGGCTTTTCCGGCGCCGCGGGTGCCGCGCAGGTCACGCCGGCGATCCCGGTGCCCACGTATGCGCCGGTGCCCGGCGATGCGTTCCGCCATGCCGTGCACCAGCAGCAGCTGCGCGACCAGGTGCGCCAGAGCGAACTGCAGCAGCAGTTGCAGCAGAACGTGTCCGACAACGCGAAGCGCCCGGGCGCGAAGAACGAGCTGTTGCAACGGCAGCTCGAACTGGCCGACCAGGCCCGGCGCGAGCGCGACCGCGCCGCGCTCATGGATCTGCTCGACCGGCAGCGGGCGCAGGGCGCATTGCCGCGGGTGATCCCGACGGATGCCCCGGCGTCCTCGCGCAGCGGCGGTTGATCAGCGCGCTGCGCTGCGCCCGTCGCCAGCGCCGAACAGGTCGCCGTGCGCGATGCGGCGTTCCCATCCCAGCAGGAACTGCTTCGCCGGCAGGCCGCCGCCGAAGCCGGTGAGGCTGCCGTTGCTGCCGATCACGCGATGGCAGGGCACCACGATCGGCAACGGGTTGCGGCCGTTCGCGGCGCCCACCGCGCGCATCGCCTGCGGCTGGCCGATGCGACGCGCGAGTTCGCCGTAGCTGATCGTCCCGGCGTAGGGAATGCGGCTCAGTTCCTCCCACACCGTCAGCTGGAACGCCGTGCCCTGGCGGTGTAGCGGCAGGTCGAACTGCGTGCGCGTGCCGGCGAAGTATTCCTCCAGTTGCCGGCGGGCGAACGCAAGCGCCGCGGGTGAGCGCACCCAGTGCGGCGAGGCCGGGCGCGGGTGGCGCTCGGTCTCGAAGCGGATCTCGCGCAGCCCGCGCGCGTCGGCCAGCAACAGCAATCGGCCGACCGGGCTCGGCATCTCGTCGACGTGGATGGTTTCGGCGTTCATGGTTTGCTCCGTTGGGCGGTCGCGGCGTCGCCGACGCTGCGCCACAAATGCATCACCGCGTAGGCGCGCCACGGTCGCCACGCTTCGGCCAGCGCGGCGAGCGCCTTGGTGCCCAGTTCGGCGCCCTCGCCGGCTGCCGCACGGCGCAGGATCAGGTCGGCGGCGGGGAACGCGTCGGGATGGCTGAGCGCTCGCATTGCCATGTAGTGCGCGGTCCATTCGCCGATGCCGGGCAACGCCACCCAGCGCGCCACGAATTCCTGCAGTGGCTGTTCCACGCGGAAATCCACGCGGCCATCGAGCAGGGCCTGGGCGATGCCGCGGATCGCGGCGGCGCGCGCGGTGGTGACGCCGAGCTCGCGCAGGTCCGCATCGGCCAGTTGCGCCGGTGTGGGGAACAGCCGCTCCAGCCCGTCCGGCAGCGGGATCGCCAGCGCGCTGCCGTGGCGCTGCACGATGCGCGAGGCGAGCGTGCGGGCGGCGGCCACGCTGACCTGCTGGCCAAGCACCGCGCGCACCGCGATCTCGAAACCGTCCCAGCCGCCCGGCAGGCGCTGGCCCGGATGCCGGCGCAGCATCGGTTTCAGCACCGCGCTGGCGCCCAGCGTGGCGGCGATCACGCGCGGATCGGCGTCCAGGTCGAACATCCGGCGCGCCCGCGTGACCAGCGGCAGCAGTTGCGCGGGCCGTGCACCGTGCAGTTCGAGTTGCAGCGCATGGTCGCCCCCCGGCGCGGCGCTCAGGCGCAGCCAGCCGGCGTCGTCCGCGTCGCCGAACACGCGCGCGTAGGCGTGCTCGTCCACCCGTTCCACGCCGGGCAGCGCGCGCGTGCGCAGGAATGCCAGCAAGGCCTGGAAATCGTAGGGCGGCCGATAACCCAGCCGCAGCACCAGCGCGTCGCCGGTCGCGGCGCGCGGTTGCCGGCGCAACTCGCGCGGCGGCATCCGGTTCGCCGCCGCAAACGCGGCATTGAAACGGCGCAGGCTGCCGAAGCCCGACGCCAGCGCCACCTCGGTCACCGGCAGCGCGGTCTCGGTCAGCAACTGCTTGGCGAACAGCAATCGGCGCGTGGTGTGCACCTCGATCGGCGGCGCACCGAGATGCGCCACGAACAACCGGCGCAATTGCCGCGCGCCGACGCCCACGCGCGTGGCCAGTTCCGCCAGCGGCTGCTCGCTCAACGCGCCGGCCTCGATCAGTTTCAGCGCGCGCGCCACCACGTGTTCGCCGCGATGCCAGCTCGCATTGCCCGGCGCCAGTTCCGGGCGGCAACGCAGGCAGGGACGGAAGCCGGCGGCTTCGGCCGCGGCGGCGCTGGCGTAGTAGCGGATATTCGCCGGCTTCGGCGGCGGTGCCGGGCACACCGGGCGGCAATAGATGCGCGTGCTGGTGACGGCCGTGAAGAACAGCCCGTCGAAGCGGGCGTCGCGGCTCAGGCGGGCCTGTTCGCAGACGGCAAGCGCGGGCAGGGTAGCGGTCGGTGATTCGGACATGGACGCAGGCTAGCACCGCCGTTGCCGCGGAACTGGCCGTTTTCGGACCTCAATGCCGGATCGTCGGCAGCGCCATCGCGGCGGGTCGCGGACAAGCGCGCTGGCGGCCGCGGCGGAACGCGGTCGCCTCCTGGTTGCTGGCCGGGCGGCCGCTGTCGCCGCCGTCGAACGCGACCCGCCACACGCCATCCGGGCCGCGCCGCCAGGTGGTGGAAAAATGGCCGATCGTGTACCGCGACCCGGCGTTCCCGGCCCTGTTCTCGAACAGGTACGGCCCGCTGGAAGTCGCGAGCGTGCCGTCGGCACTGGCGATCACGTGTTGCGGATACCAGTCCAGCCGCACCGCCTTGCCGGCAAGGATCGCCGTCCAGTGCCGCACGATCGCCTGGGGGCCGCGCACCGGCTTGTCCGCGGTCGCGTCGAACACGCTGTCCTCGGCGAGGAACGCGGCGAACGCTGCGGCATCGTGGCGCTGCACGCTGTGGGCAAACGCCAGTTCGCGTTGCCACACCTCGCAGGCCGCGCGGTCGGCAGGCGCCACCGCGGCCGATGCGGGCGCGCCGGGCAGGACGGCAAGCAGCAGGATCAACCCCATCGAGCGTGGCATCGGCGACTCCGGTGACCGGGTTGCCGCGCAGCTTCCGCCGCCGCCCGGCGCGACGCCAGTGCCGGATAGCACGGGGTCAGGCAGGGTCGCTGTCATCGCTCGCGGGTGATGCCTTGGACAACATCGACGCGAACACCCCGTCGCGGCGGATCAGCCCGTGGTGCAGCGCTGCGCCCAGGTGCGCCAGGAAGGTGAGGAACAGCAGCATCGCGAATGCGCCGTGCAGGTGGCGCAGCACGGCGAACGCAGTCGGGCTGGTCGGGAAGATCGGCGGCAGCCGCAGCGTGTCGCCGAGCATCACCGGATAACCGCCGGCCGAGAGCATCGCCCAGCCGATCAGCGGCATCGCCAGCATCAGGAAGTACAACAGCCAGTGCGAGGCCAGCGCCGCGAGTTTCTGCAACACGGGCAGGTCGGCCGGCAACGGCGGTGGCGGATGGCGCAGGCGCACCGCCAACCGGACCACCGCCAGCAGCAGGATCGCGATGCCGAGCGGCTTGTGGATGGCGAGCAGCCATTGGTGCCATGCCGACACCGTGGCAACCATGCCGACGCCGATGAACAGCATCGCCACGATCATCACCGCCATCAGCCAGTGCAGGGCACGCGCGGCGGGCGTGAACCGGTCGGGAGCGGCGTTCATCGGCTCGGCTCCGGCGTGGGCGCGCTGGTGCCGGGCAGGTGGGCTTCCTCGCTGGTACGGCGCAGGTACGAGTCCGCGTACGCGGCGGAGCGGGCGGACAACAGCGGATCGTCGGAGGCCTCGATGCCGGCCGGCAGCACCAGCGGGTCGTAGTTGATGTCGCGGCACGGGCCGCTGGCCTGCGGCGCGCTGCGCTCCAGCACCAGGGTGCCGGCGTCGATCGTGCGGCGGTCGTCGGGCCAGGCCTTCGTCGCGTCGTCGGTAGGGTCGCCCGGGTTGGCCAGGGTCACCTGCAGACGCCAGCGCTGCGGGCCGTGGGCGAGGCGTCCGGCGAGGTCGGCGGCCAGGTAGTCCGCATCGTCTGGCGCGTTCGCGGCGCGCCCGGCATCGCTCGCCTCGGGCACCATGCGCCAGCGCACCGGCTGGCGTTGGCCAGCCGCGTTGACGAACACGAACGCGTTGAGGCCCCAGTAGCTTTCGGTGGCGAAACTCGCCGACGGCCGTGCGGTTTTCGCCCAGGCGCGGAACGCTGCGGTTTCCGGATGGGCCGCGAAGAACGCGGCGATCTTTGCCGGGTTCGGCTTGCCGGTGGCCGGGTCCGGCTGCTTCGCGCGCAGTTGCGCGTAGAACGTCTGCGGCGTGGCGAGCGGGAACACCGGCATGCTGTTCATGCCAGTGCGCCATTGCTGCCCGTTCGCCAGCGCGAAACGCAGCGCCATGCTGCGGATCGGCACGCTGGAATCCGGGGCGTACGGATTGCCGCCGGGTATCGCCAGGCGGCCCACCACGGGCGTGCGTTGCCCCGGCGCGAACACCTGCGCCATTGAATACGCCTGCGCCTGGCCGTTGCTGTCGAAGTGGCCGACCACGCATACGCCTTTGGCATGGTTGCGGCGATAGCCGGGGAACGTGCCGGCGTCGTGCTGCAGCTGGTCCACCAGTTTTTCCGGCGTGAGCCGGTGCGGTGCAAGCCAGCCGCCGACGTAGCCGAACGCGACGGCGGCGACGGCGACAGTGCCGAGGATCAGGCTCCACGCGCCGATCCGGCGTCGTGGCGTATCGGGGGATGCAGGGTCGTGCATGTTCGGCTCCGAAGGGGTGTGTGCGAGCGCCATTCGCTGGCGCTGCCTGGCCGGCCGACCACACGCGGGACGCGGCTCGGCTGCCCGGGTATTCGCCCGCTGCCTGCAATGCGTTACGCGTGCCGGCCGCGCCGCCGTCGGGGCATGCTGCCGTGGCACAAGGTGTATCGTCACGCGGGGATCGCCTTGGGGGAGGCACTCGCATGAAAGCGTGGCAACGTGGTTTGCTGATCGGGGCGATCGTCCTGCTTGGCATCGGCGAGGTGGCATGGATCGCGCGTTCGGCGTTGGCGCAGGCACGCCATGACGCCGAGCTGGCGCAGGCGAAGCAGGAGGCTCCGCGTCCGCTGCCGGCGCCGCGCAAGTTCACCCGCGAGGAGGGCTACGCCTTCTTCGCGGCGGCGAAAAAGGCCGAAGCGCTGGCCGATCCGCTGCAGAGCTGCCTGGCTTATCCCGACCCGCCCGGCAGTCATTGGTCCCGCGACGCGGTGCGCGCGTACTGCCATTACCGGCTGCAACCGACGATGACGTTTGCCGAGGTGCGCGAGCTCGTCCAGCAGGGCAAGTCCGCCGAACTCGACCGTCGTCTCGCCGCCGCCTTGCATGCCCAGCAGACGGATCCGGCCTCGCGCGGCTTGCTCGACCGCATCTACCTGAAGGACTTCGACAACGGGTCGTTCGATATCCGACCGACGCTCGATGCATGGAAGCGCGACTCGCCGCGCAGCGCGTTTGCCTGGGCGGCCAGCGGCACGGCCTACGTGGCGATGGCATGGCGCGCCCGCGGCACGGCCTACATCCGCGACACGCCGGCGGACCAGATCGAGGCGATGGACCGGCTGCTGGCCCAGGCCGACAACGACCTGCGACACGCGATCGCGCTGGACCCGCAGGTCACGCCGGCGCATCACGCGCTGATCCGCGCCGGGCGCCTGGGTTTCGGCGAGGCCTACACCGACGCGGCGATCCGCGCGGGCCTGGCCGCTGCGCCGGACAATTTCTCCATCTACGTCGACGCGATCGCCGCGCGCGAGCCGAAATGGGGCGGCTCGCTGGAAGCGATGGACCGGCTCGCCGCCCAGGCCCAGGCACACGCCGCGGCCAATCCCCTGCTGAAAATCCTGCAGTCGGAACGGCCGTACTACGAAGTGGCCAACTGCGATTGCACGATTGCCGAGGCGCTTGGCGCGTACCCGCGCGCGCTGGGTGAACTGTCTGCCAAGGGCTATCTGGCGCACGTCGGCACGCTCGCCGACGACCACCATGACGAGGCCGTGGCCGGGGTTTATTTGTCCGAGGCGCTGCGTTTCGAGCCGGGGCGCAGCGAGTGGCGCATCCGGCGCAGCCGGGCCCTGGTGGATTTCGACGAGGGCGCCTGGGCGGTGGCCGATCTTGGCCGGGTACTGTCGGGATCGCCGCGCGATGCGGACGCTCTGGCCGCACGCGGCTACGCCTACACCATGCAGTCGGATTTCACCCATGCCGAGCGCGATTACCGCGCGGTGCTGGCCATCCGGCCGGGCGACGTGGGCACCTTGCTGCGCCTGGCGGATCTCTTCGTCAACCTGGGGCACGACTGGGACAAGGGCTGGGCGGTGGCGAACCAGCTGATACGCGAGCAGCCGAACCGACCCGAAGGCTGGTTGCTGCGCGCCAACATCCAGGATCGCCAGCCGCGCGCGGGCCTGGACGTCACCGCCGACGAACTGGAGGCGCGCTTCGGCAAGGATCCGCAGATGGCCAAGATCATCCTGGATATCCGGGCGAGGGTGGCGCTGCGCAAAAGCAGTGGCATCGACGCGCGCCGGGGCGCACCCTGAGCCGCGATGGCCCCGCCAGCCGCTGACCTATACTCGGCGGTCTGTCTCACCGGAGCGCATCGCCATGAACGCACCCACCCGCATCGACACCACCCGCACCATCGGCGCCCCGCGCGGCAGCACGCTCACCTGCAAGAGCTGGCTCAGCGAGGCGCCGTTCCGCATGATCCAGAACAACCTCGACCCCGAGGTGGCGGAGAACCCGGCCGAGCTGGTGGTGTACGGCGGCATCGGCCGCGCCGCGCGCAACTGGGAGTGCTTCGACGCGATCCTGCGCAGCTTGCGCGAGCTGGAGGACGACCAGACCCTGCTGGTGCAGTCCGGCAAGCCGGTCGGCGTGTTCCGCACGCATGCCGACGCCCCGCGCGTGCTGATCGCCAACTCCAACCTGGTGCCGCACTGGGCCACCTGGGAGCACTTCAACGAGCTCGATAAAAAGGGCCTGATGATGTACGGCCAGATGACCGCCGGCTCGTGGATCTACATCGGCTCGCAGGGCATCATCCAGGGCACCTACGAAACCTTCGTCGAGATGGGCCGCCAGCACTACGGCGGCAACCTGAAAGGCAAGTGGCTGCTCACCGCCGGCCTCGGCGGCATGGGCGCGGCGCAGCCGCTGGCTGCCTCGCTGGCCGGCATGTGCAGCCTCAACATCGAATGCCAGCAAAGCCGCATCGACTTCCGGCTGAAGACCCGCTACGTCGACGAGCAGGCCACGGATCTGGACGACGCGCTGGCGCGCATCAGGAAGTACACCGAAGCCGGTGAGGCAAAATCCGTCGCGCTGCTCGGCAACGCCGCCGACGTCCTGCCCGAGCTCGTGCGCCGCGGCGTCAAACCCGACGCCGTCACCGACCAGACCAGCGCGCACGACCCGGTCAACGGCTACCTGCCGCAGGGCTGGACGCTGGAGCAGTGGTTCGAGCGCCGCAAGATCGACCCGGTCGGCACCGCGCGCGCCGCCAAGCTGTCGATGAAAACCCACGTCGACGCGATGCTCGCCTTCCACGCGCAAGGCATCCCCACCTTCGACTACGGCAACAACATCCGCCAGATGGCCAAGGACGTCGGCTGCGAAAACGCGTTCGCCTTCCCCGGCTTCGTGCCCGCCTACGTGCGCCCGCTGTTCTGCCGCGGCGTCGGCCCGTTCCGCTGGGTTGCGCTCTCCGGCGATCCGGAAGACATCTACAAGACCGACCAGAAAGTGAAGGAGTTGATTCCCGACGACGCCCATCTGCACAACTGGCTCGACATGGCGAAAGAGCGCATCAGCTTCCAGGGTCTGCCCGCGCGCATCTGCTGGGTGGGGCTGGGCCTGCGCGACAAGCTGGGGCTGGCGTTCAACGAGATGGTCCGCAACGGCGAGCTGAAAGCGCCGGTGGTGATCGGCCGCGATCACCTTGATTCCGGTTCGGTCGCGTCACCGAACCGCGAGACCGAGGCGATGAAGGATGGCTCGGACGCGGTCTCCGACTGGCCGCTGCTCAACGCGATGTTGAATGTGGCGGGTGGGGCGACTTGGGTTTCGTTGCATCATGGCGGTGGGGTGGGGATGGGGTATTCGCAGCACTCCGGCGTCGTGATCGTCTGCGATGGCACCGAGGCGGCGGACAAGCGGATTGCGCGGGTGTTGTGGAACGATCCGGGGACCGGGGTGATGCGGCATGCGGATGCGGGGTATGAGATTGCGGTGGAGTGTGCGAGAGAGCAAGGGTTGAAGTTGCCGATGGTTTGATTCATCTACATACCGTTTGACTCCACAAGGCTGCTGAAAGGGGACTAGGGATGTCAGTAACTCTTGATCACTTCGCTCGGGCAGCTGCTGACATTGCTGCACATGGTGACAACGATATGTTGCCATTTGATATTGACACACGATTTATTTCTGATAATCAACAAGATCTGGCGCAAATTGCATTTGATTATTTTCAGCAGTTGGAAAGAGACAGCGTTGAAAACACTAAAAACAGAATAAGTAGCCTTACTGTATTTAATGAGCGACTTCTCGCTCCGGCAGGCCCGTCAGGATTTCGCACGGCTACAAAAATCCACCCGTTTTGGAATCTGTAATTCAATGGTCTTGGTATTGCAGTCGCGGATGCATTGGCTCCGTATCGAAGCAGTGCCGCATGGTCGTATCGATTTTTGCCTGATGGTGGCGAAGAATTGTTTGATCGCGACTCTTCGTGGCGCGCTTTCCGTGAGTCAACTGCTGAGGCGGCGTCTAACGCGGCGGATGATGCCGTCATCGTTCAAACAGATATCGCGAGCTTTTACGAACACGTCTCTCATCACTATTTGGAGAACCAGTTGTCAGACCCTGAGGTTTCCCCACAAATCTCCCCACTCAATCAACACCTTGCGCGTGGATTGAGGGAACAGTGCACGCATGATGCGGTCATTCCTCACGGGTTACGAAGCCAGAGGAGACCACACCATGCG